>NZ_STGX01000019.1:0-87005 GCF_004912155.1 Glycomyces paridis
CGCGCTGCCGGTCCCGCCTCGGACGCGCTCGCGGACCACAAATCAATCCGCTCGCCGCGCACTGCCTCCGCCACCCACCGTCGACCCCTCCCCGACAAGCCCACCCCCACCACCAACCCACCCCTCATCGCCGCCGCCTTTCGCCCTGACCGCAAACCGCCCCACCCCGCACGGCCACAACCCATCACAGCGATCGCGTTCGAGTGTCGTCGGCACTAGGGGGCACGGGAAGGACCGCGGTCCGTTTCCGTTCCGCGGGCGAGTGATCGAGCTCTTGTGGGCATGGTCTCTAGACGGTTCGTGCACGACCGCGTGTCGCGAGTTGCCGTCGGGCCTTCGGTATGCCACATTCTTGACACGCGTGTATCACGCGTCCATCGAATCCAACCGAATATCAACGCGGCGGGCCGCCGTCCCATCTTGGCAGAAAAAGCCGGCGGCCCGCCCCTTACCAGAGAGGAGACCTCTCGTGGTCTCGTTCAGCGTACGCCATGACCCGGTCCCGGCCTCGGTCAAAATCGACCTCGAACTGCACCGGCCCTACCGCACCTGGTTCGGCCTCGGCCGCCTGCGCTGCGAATGGTGCAACCACAAGTGGGGCGCCCACGGCTGCCCCCAGCGCCGCTCGGCGGTGAAGCTCCTCGCCTCCAAGATCAACTCCGACTCGCTCCGCGACGTGCTCACCACGCTCATCGGGTTCTCCTGGGGCGGTGCGGCATGACCGACACCGGCTCCCGCGCCCGACGACCCGATCCCGAGCGGATCGTGCTGGGCCGCTTCACCCTCGAACACCGCCGCATCGAGGTCTACCAACTCGCCGGAGGCTCCACCACCTCTGTCCGCCTGCGCCGCATCGCACCCGAACCGGCCGTGGACCTCGGCTACATCAACCGCATCGGCTCGCCCTTCGCGCGCCTCCACCTCTACCGCGCCGAATGGTCTGCGGCCCTGCGCCGCGCCGCCAGAAACAAAGCAACCGCCATCTGGCACCACGCCGCCCGGCACGAAGCGGAGGTCGAAGGATGACGCTGCGGTTCATCGACCGGCTCCCGGTGATCGGCACCGGCGTCGTGGACGAGCACGAGCTGTGCTTCGCGTGGGTCTGGCACCAGCCGAGCCTGCGCGTCACCTTCGCGGCGGCCGAACGGCCCCTTCTGGGCCAGGTCACGCACCTCGACGGGCTGGCGCGCCTGGTGCCCGCCGCCGACAACCTCGCCTGGCTGCGGCAGGACGACCCCGCCCGCACCAGGGCCGTTCTCGACCACGCCATCACCCTGTGGCGCAGGAAGGAGCAGCTGTTCCGCGACTGCGACGGCTGAGGGGGCCGCGCGAAGCGCGGCCCCCTCATGCTCGGTGTCGGATCAGGCGGACTCGGCGTCGAAGACCGTCGCGAGGATCGCGTCCACCGCGGGGGCGTACTCGTCGGTCGCCGACTCGGAGACGCTCGCGACCCCGATGAAGCCGTTCACGCCGTCGACGTCGACCACGAGGATCGCGGTGTCCTCGTACAGGTCCGGGGTGCTCGACGACTCGGCCCAGGAGTTGCGCCACTCGGCGAGCACGCCGGGACGCCCGTCCACCTCCACCTCGGTGTAGGTGATCTCGCCCTGCTGGTAGTCGGTCACCGAGCCGAACGCGCCGTCGAGCCAGTAGGCGGCGGCGCCCTCGGCGGTGGCGTTCAGGTCGGCGGGGTCGTAGGGGGCTTCGAGGCTGGAGAAGACGCCGACGCCGAAGTAGGAGATCCAGACGTCGGTGTGCTGGATGATGCTGATGTGCGCGTCGAGGAGGAGCCCGTCGCTGGTGCCCGGACCCGCGTATGGCAGCCACTCCTCGCTCGGCAGGGGCGTGACGGCGCCGAGGGAGGCGACCGTGAGGCCCTCGCCGGAGGGGGCGGGCGCCTCCTCCTCTTCGCCGGATTCGCCGCCGTCCTCGTCGTCCTCGGGAGCGGTGGTCTGGGTCGTGGCGTCCTCGCCCGCGCCCAGGCTGCCCTCGTCCTTCTCGCCGCCGAGCAGGAAGTACCCGGCGACACCGCCCACCGCCATGAGCAGGACCACGACGATCACCAGGATCGTGGTGCCGCTCCCGCCGGTGCGCGGCTGGACCGGCGGCGGACCGTACTGGCCGTACGGGTCGTAGCCCTGCTGATAGCCCGGTTGCGGCTGGTAGGCGGGCTGGGACTGGTAGGGCGCGTTCGGGTCGGGCTGGTACTGCCCGTACCCGCCCGGCAGCTGGCTCGTCGGGTACTGGAGGTCGGGCCCGACCTGGCCGGGCGCGTAGCCTCCGGCGGGCGGCTGCGCACCCGCCTGGGACTGCCCGTACGGGTCGGCGCCCGGATAGGCGGGCCCGCCGGAGGGGCCGGGGTCTTGCGGGGGGTACGTCATGGACCGATCGTAACCGGCATTCCCCAGACGCGCCCCCTCCAGTGCATGCGGCCTGCGGCGCGAGGCCGGTCTGCGAGAATCCTGCGGATGACCCGCTCTTCGCGCGACCTCACCCCCGTCTGGCTGGCCGACCGCTTCCGCGCCTTCGCCGCGCTCGGGCTGCACTACCACCCCGACGAGGCCGACCGGGGACGGTTCGAACGGCTCCGCCGTCACAGCGCGGAGCTGGCGGCCCTAGTCGACCTTCGCGACACCGCCACGATCGAGGCGGCATACGGGCGCGACACCGGTGTGCGCACACCGATGGCAGCCATCGCAGTCCACGCCACGACGGCGGACGGCGCCGAGCTGTGGCGCACGCGCCACGTCGGCGATGAGCGGCTGCCCGACCTTCTGGCCCTCGCCGGGAGACTGCTGCAAGCGCCGGCGCCGCACCGACCCGCGACCCTGACCGACTCCCGGGCGCTCGCGCTCCCCGGCCCCCACACCTACGTGGCGGTCTACGAGGCCGCCAGCGCGTTGGACGCCCGCGACGCCGCCGCTGCATGGCCCGAACCGGACACGGATCTGCAGGCGGCCTTCGGCGCCCGCCCGTCCCTCCATGCAGAGAGCCCTCAGATGCGCCCCGTGGTGAGCGCCGCTGCGGGGCGCATCTGCGAACGCATCGCCGCACTCGCGGCCGAGGGCGCCGTGGCTTCGCAGGACTCCTTCCAGGTCGAGAGGTTCGGGCAGGTGCGCCTCCTCGCGACGGACATCGCCGTCGAAGCCGTCGAATACGAGCCGCTGCCCTCGTACGCGCTCAACGTCGACGTCGCCGCGACCGGCGCAGGAGTCGTGTTCTTCGACGACCGGGGGCGCGTCCTGCTGATGGAGCGGTCCGACACTGGTCACTGGGGGATGCCCGAAGGCGCCTGCGACGTCGGAGAAGCTTGGATCGACACCGCTGTCCGCGAAGTGCGCGAGGAGATCGGCGTGCGCGTCGAGCCGGAGGCGTTGACCCTCCTCGACGTATTCGACAACCGGACGCTCACTGCGGAGACGCTGTCCATTCCGATCGCCGCCGTCTTCACCGCCCGACTCGACGCGGCGCCGGGCGAACTTGCGATCAACCACGAAGTGCGCAGGACGGCGTGGGTGTCGGCGCAGGAGCTGCACCACCTCGACCTGTGGCCGGGACATCGAGCGAAGCTAGGCGCCGCCTTCGAATCCCTGTGAACCGTAGACGGGTCACGACCCTGTTCAGGTGATGAGGTGGACCGCTCCGAGGACCGCCAGGGCGGCCGGGATCGCGAGCGCGGCGAGGGCGACGACGGCGCAGCCGCCGCTCTGCTGCGGCGCCCGGGGACCGGACTGCTTCGCGAGCTCCTCGTTGAACCGCTTGACCGCGGGGTCGTCGGTGTCGTGGTACTCGCCTTCGGCGTAGTTGATCATCTTGGCGAGGCAGAGCGCGCAGGCCTGCCCCGGTCCCGACATGCTCTGCTTGCAGATGTTGCAGACGGCCATGATTCCTCCAGTGATGTGCGGTGCGGGCGCGGGTCGCGCTCAGCCGGTCAGGTAGTAGCAGCTGGTGTACTTGTTGCCCGAGTTCAGATCCCAAGCGCCGTAGTACGGGTAGGCGCTGTAGCCGGTGGTGCGCACGACCACCTCGTACTCGCCCGCCGGGAGCGACACGGTCTCGTAGACGGCGACCCAGTCCGAGCACTGCGAGGAGCAGTCGGAGCAGCCGTTGACGGTGAACGAGCCGGTCTCGGGGCCGGTGTAGAGGACCTCCAGTTGGACGTTCGTGGAGTTGCCGATCTCCAGGAGCACCTCGCCGCTCCCGGAGGAGCCGGTGTCCTCGGGGGCGGCGAGGTCGCCGCCGTAGCCGCGGGCGTCGGCGATGTCGTCGCGGATGCCGTCCAGGACCGCCTGCTCGGCGGCCTCCTCGGCTTCGCGCTGGCGTTCGGCCTCCTCCTCGGCGGCGCGCTGCGCCTCTTCTTCGGCGATCCGCTCGCGTTCGGCGTCGATCGCGTCGAGGATCTCCTGCGCCTCGCCCGCGTTCGCGTCCTCGGGGAACTCGGTGAGCAGCAGGTTGAGGAGGATCTCGGCCTCGACGTCGTCGCCGTCGTCGTGGGCGGCCCGGCCGCAGTCGAACAGCATTGCGGGCCAACGGGTCAGGGCGTCGGCCACTGCCGCTGCGGTGAGTTCGGCGGCGGCGTCCCCGTGGGACTCGGGCACGATCCAGCCGGCCCTGGCGAAGTACCCGAGCGCGTCGAGCGGCTCGCACGCGCCCGCCTCGGTCGCCGCGGCGAGCGCGTCGTCGTACATCGCCTGCACCGCAGCGGGTGCGGCCTCGGCTTCGGGCGTGTCGGCGAAATCGGTCGCGAGCAGGGCGTAGATCGCGAGGGCCTTCGAATACCGGCCGAGGTCGGCGAGGTCGGTCGGGTCGGCCTCGGACAGTTCGGCCCGGGCCTGGTCGGCGTGGATCGCGGCGAGTTCGCCGCGCGCGATGCCTTCGGCCGCAGGCGCGTCGAGCGCCAGGTAGGCGCCGTAGGCGGTGACGGTGTCCTCGTAGACGCCGAGGGACGCGGCCGTGCGGGCGTCGTTGAGCAGGTCGCAGGCGGCGCGTTCGGCGCGGGCCTCGCCGAGCGCGTCCGAGAACGAGAGCTGGAAGAACTCGTGTACGCGGTCGTAGTGGCGGTTCGCGCCCCAGCAGTCGCCGTCCTCGTGGGCGGCGCGGCCTTCGGCGGCCGCGCTCCGGGCGGCGCCGCCGAGGGCGAGGACCCCGGCGACCAAAGCCGCCACGGCGAGTACGCCGACGAGCGCGGGCGTCCAGGGCCGCGCCGCCGAATCCGGTTCGGCGTCGGCTCGCGGCCCGCCGATCACCCACGCGTGCAAGGCGGTCCAGGCAGGCCACAGCGCGAGGACCGCGAGCCAGGCGGCCGGGTCGCGTTCGACGGCGCCCGCCGCCGCGATCCACACCAGCACCGCCGCGCCCGCGAGGGCCGCAAGGCCCGTGCGGACCCGGCCGAGATAGAAGTACCCGGCGCTGACGCCGGACAGGTTGAGCAGGGCGGCGTTCCAGCGCCGCCACGGACCGGGGTGTGCCATCGGCCGTCCTCTCCTCTGAAGTCCACCAGAGGATCGGGCGCGCGCTCCCGGATCGGTCCCGGAACGATCACGGGCCGCAAGGCCGCGCCGATGACGGAGTCGGGGCCGCGGGCCGGAGACGCTAAACCGGGACGGGTGCCGCACCCGCCCCGGTTTCAGGGATCCGAAACTAAACCCCAGTATTCCCGCCCTGTCAAGACCGTTGGGGACGCCCTCACCAGCAGGGACCCTGCCGCAGCGTCAACCGCCGAACACGGCCCCGCGCGCCGCGGGACCGGCGAGAGCCGGGCCCGCCGTTCCCGGCGCGGCGATGCGTCGGCGGGCCCGGTTCTCACCGGGCCCGCCCCCCGTCAGCTGACGAACACGGCGACCGTGCGGCCGGGCACGGTGAACGTCCCGGTCGCGTCCTCGAACGCGGCCTCCGCGAACACCGGGTCCGCCGAGTCCTCCAGCACCGGGTGCAGGCCCGCGCCCGAACCCGCCGCCTCGGCCACGGTCTGGTCCACCGGGTCCGGCCCGGCGTTGAAGACCACCGTCACCGAACCGAACGCGTCGTCCAGGCCCGCGAGGTCGATCCGCATCACGATCACGCCCGGGAGCTCCGATGCGGTGCCCGACAGAGGGAACGAGACCCGCTCGGCCACCGCCTCGCCCGTGCCCAGGCTGAACGCCGAGGTCGAGGAGGCGATCGCCAGCAGCTCCAGGTAGCGCTCGCGCGCCAACTCGATGTCCTCACAGGACGGCGCGTCGACCGCGTCGAGCGCCGCCTCCGCGTACGGCCACTTCGCCTCCGAGGTCCACTGCGGCGGCAGGCCGGCGCCGAACCCGTTGCTGGAGGGCCCGTAGCCTTCGGTCCCAGCGCAGTCCCAGCGGATCGCGTTGAACCAGTCGCCGGAGTCGTAGGAGTCGCGGTCGAGCGACTTGGAGCGCAGCGACTCCGAACCGGCCGTGATGAACCCGGTGCCCTGGCTGAGCACCGCCGTCGCCAGACTCAGCACCTGCATCTGCGCCCGCTCCGTGCCCGACACCTCCGTGTCCAGCTTGTAGGCGAGGGCGTCGAACAGGATCTCGTTGTCATGTGCGTCCACATAGGTCACCGCTTCGCCGGGGTCGGCCGTGTAGCCCGCGCCCGTCCCGTTGTAGTCGAGCTGCGAACCGGCGACCTCGGTGCCGTCCGAGGCCGTGAACGTGTAGTCGGCGAGATTCCCGACCAGGCCCAGCTTCGTGAGGTCCTGGGCGTGCATGAGCGCCGACAGCTCGGCGTCCGTCGCGTCCCCGTCGTTGTCGTCCGTCCACAGCCCTGAGCCGTAGCCCTGTGTCGTCGGGTCCTCGTCGAAGGGCCCGCCGCCGCGCACGGCGTCGCGCAGCCGGTCGTTGAACGTCCCGATCCCCGTGCCCGCCATGTTCACCTGCGTCGCCTGCTCGAACAGGGCGTCCCCGGCGACCTCGCCGAAGTCCCAGCCCTCCCCGTACAGCAGGACGTCCTCGTCCAAGGCCGCCTGCACCGCGAGCATGTTCGCCTTCGGGTGGTGGCCCATGAGGTCGAACCGGAACCCGTCCACGTGGTAGGCGTCCTGCCACAGCACCGCCGACTCCACGATGAACTTGCCGAACATCGGCGCCTCCGTCGCGGTGTTCGCGCAGCACGTCGAGTTGTAGACCTCGCCGTCCGCGTCGAGCCGGTGATAGTAGCCCGGCACGATCCGGTCGAGCACCGACTTCTCGTCGGCCCCGGCCGCGGCCGTGTGGTTGTACACCACGTCGTTCACCACCCGCAGACCCAGCCCGTGCAGGGCCGCCACCATCTGCCGGTACTCCAGGATGCGCTGCGTCCCCTCCGGATCGGTCGCATACGAGCCCTCAGGTATGTTGAAGTGCAACGGGTCGTAGCCCCAGTTGTAGGCGTCCTCGGCGCGCACCGCGCCCACGCACGCCTGCTGCTCAGACGAGTTCGCCGCCATCAAGTCCATGTCGCAGTCCACAGTCGCCTGACCGGTCTCGGGGATCGACGCGATGTCGAACGTCGGCAGCAGGTGCACGTAGTTGAGCCCGGCGTCCGCCAGCTCCGCCAAGTGCCGCACCGATACCGAGTCCTCCTGCGTGAACGCCGCATACGTCCCCCGCAGCGACTCCTCCATCGAGGCGTCCGCGATCGAGAAGTCCCTGACGTGCACCTCCCACACCTGCGCCGCGGCCGGATCGACCTCGGCGGGCGCCTGCTCGCGGTCCCAGCCCTTCGGCTTCAGATCCGCGTCGTCGAGGTCCACGATCTGCGAATGCGTCGAGTCCGCCGCCAGCGACAGCGAATACGGGTCCGTCACCGAATACGACTCGACCCGCTGCGTCGCTGGATGCCACACCTCCAGCGCGAACCGGTAGTACTTGCGGTCCCAGGACTTCGCGCCCTTCACCGACCACACGCCCGTGCGCTCCGAGAACGACATCTCGTGCAGCTCAGGAGACTCGTCCTCAGGCGAGTCGAACAGCTCCAGGCGCACCGACTGCGCCGAAGGCGCCCACAGCGACAGCGTCGGCTTCTTCCCGCGCCACGTCACGCCCAGGTCCGCGTCCAGCGCCGCCGCGTAGTACGCGTCGAGCGCACCCGCGGTCTGCACACCCGTCGCGTACCAGGCGTAACCGGTGTGATCGCGCTCGACCGCGACGAGCTGCCCGCGCAGCGCCTCGTGCACCAGATCCGCATCGGCGTCCACAGTGAACGCGCGGTAGTTCCAGTACTCGGGGTAGGCCCGCCGCTGCGCCTCGGTCAGGCCACGGGCCGCCGACAGGGCGAACGTGTCGAACGAACCGGTGAGCGCGCCGTCCTCCACGGCGATCGAGCCGTCGGCGCTGGCGAGGAGTTCGAAGACCTTCCCGTCGGTGGCGTCGACGTCGAGCGCGACGGTGTCGGCGTCGAGCCAGACCGCCTGCTCCTTGGCGAGGTCGAGGTTCTGGCCGCGGCCGGTGGAGGCCCCGGCGGGGCGCGCGTAGTCCGCGGTCGCGGCCTTGAGCCACACTTCCTGGCCGTACTCGGCGAAGTCGAGCCGCTGGTCGGTCGGCAGGTCCTTCTCGTCGCCGCGGTGGAGGATGTAGGAGAGCGCCTCGGCGTCCTCGGCGAGGTCCACTTCGAACACGAGCCCGTAGGCGTCGGTGCGCGCGGGCTGGAGCCCGGCGTTCCAGTCGGTGGGGTCGGCCGCGCCCTCCCAGGTGTGGAGGGTCCAGCCGTCGTAGTCGCCGTCGGGGCGCTGGTAGTGCAGGACGGCCTTGCCGTCGGCGGCGGCCTGCGAGGCGTGCGCGCCGGTGGCGGTCACCCAGGTCTCGCCGAGGTCGGCGGGGGTGAGCAGCAGGTCGCCGTCGTAGAGCTTGACGTCTCCTGAGTGGACGATGGCGCCGAGTTCGGCGTTCACGTCTTCCACCGGCACCTGCCAGTAGAGGCCCCACGCGTCGGTGCCGTCGGGCGGTCGCGGCGCGTCCCATTCGGTGGCGGCGCCGTCGGCGAGCGCGTCGCCCCACAGGTGCAGGCCCCAATCGGTGCCGTCATCTGGGGCGTGGACGGTGACGTACCCGTTGGCCTCGGCGAGGGAGTGGGCGACGTCGCCGGTCCCGGCGCTGAGCCAGACCTCCGGGGTCGCGCCCGGATCGAAGGTGCGGTCGGCGTCGAAGTCCTTGTTGCCGTCGGCGTCGATCACGAGGTAGCCCACCGAACTCGCGTCCTCGGCGAGCCGGATCGACGCGAAGGACCCGTACGAGTCCTCCCCGGCGAAGGCGTTCGCGTCGGGCCAGGTGGTCAGGGACTCCTCGGCCACGTCGCCCCACGTGTACAGGCCCCACCGGTCGGCGTCGCCGTCGAAGTGGACGTTCGCCCAGGCCAGCGAGGAGCCGGCCTGGTCGGGGGTGGCGACGGCGGTGCCCGCGGTCGCCGAGGCGGTGCGGCCCTGGCGGTCGAGGACGACGGCCTTGAACTCGACGCCCGACCCGCCGGCGAGGCCGGCGAGGTCGTAGGCGATCCGGTGGTCCGGGCCCGGCGCGGTGCCGACGTAGGTCCAGTCGCCGCCGTCGACGGAGGCGGCGAAGGCGACGCGCGCGAGCGGGTCGCCGGTCACCTCGGCGTCGACGTAGGCGGTGGTCGCGGACTCCTCGGCGACGGTGAGGGCAAGCGACGGGGCGTCCCCGGCGGCGACCTCGTCGTCGGCGCGGAAGACCACGGCCGACAGCGGCGGCACGGTGATCGTCGCGGTCCCGTCCGCGGCCTCGATCGCGCCGTCGCCGTAGACGGCGCTGAACGTGTCCGAATAGGTCTCCACGGACACGGTCTCCGTTGTCTCGCTGTTGGAGACGGCCACGAGGTACTCGATGCCCTCGTCGGAGGTGATGCGGGAGAACGCGAACACACCGTCCTCACTGGAGCGAGTGACCTGTGCGCCGTTCGCTAGCGCCGGATGTTCCTCGCGCAGGTCGGCGAGTTCGGCGATGGCCCGGTAGATCGGGTGCGAGGTGTCGTAGTTGTCGTCGGCGTGCGTGGCGTCGGTGCCGATGAGCTCGTCGTCGAGGTAGTCGGCGACCTCGGAGGCGAACATGGTCTGGCGCGCGTGGTCGTCGCCGCCCGCGCCGGTGAAGCCCTGCTCGTCGCCGTAGTAGACGACCGGCTGGCCGCGGGTGAGGAACATGAGCTGCTGGGCCAGGACGGCCCGCTGCGTCCAGGTGTCCTCCGCGGTCGTCTCCACGATGGTGCGGCCGACGCGGCCGATGTCGTGGTTGGAGACGAACGTGGGCATCGCGAGGGCGTCCGTGCCGTCGGTGGTGAACAGCGGGTCCGACTCGTAGAGGGTCGCCAGGCCCTGCGCGCCGGCGGTGCCGGTCGCGAAGCCGGTGGCCGCGCCGTGGAACCCGAAGTCGAGCACCGCGTCGAGGTCGCCTCGGCGCACGTACTCGCTCGTGTAGGCCGGGTCGCCGGAGTAGACCTCGCCGAAGGCGAAGAAGTCGATGCCCTTCGCGTCGGCCGCCTCGCGGACGCCTGCAAGAAATTGCGGCCAGAATTCGAGGTTCACGTGCTTGACGGTGTCGAGGCGGAAGCCGTCGACGCCGGAGTCGGCGATCCAGTCGGCGTACACGTCGATCCAGCCGTCCACGACCTCGGGGCGCTCGGTCCACAGGTCGTCGAGCCCGGAGAAGTCGCCGTACGTGCTGGACTCGCCGGTGTAGGTCGAGTCGCCGCGGTTGTGGTACATCGCCGGGTCGTTGAGCCAGTCGGGGGACTTCAGGTCGGTCTCGTCCGCTTCGAGCACGGGCGTGTAAGCGGAGGCGCCGACCTCGGGGAACTCGTCCGATTCGGCGTAGTTCGCGTCGTCGAAGGGGCGTCCGTCGGCGTCGGTGTAGGGCGCGTCCTCCTTGTCCACGTACGTGTTCGCGCCCTCGGCGTAC
Organism: Glycomyces paridis; assembly: GCF_004912155.1. GTDB lineage: Bacteria > Actinomycetota > Actinomycetes > Mycobacteriales > Micromonosporaceae > Glycomyces > Glycomyces paridis. The sequence goes on from NZ_STGX01000019.1 coordinate 10,890, forward strand.
TCGATCGCGTCGGCGGTGTGGTTGACGACGACGTCGAGGTAGATCGCGATCCCGCGCTCGTGCGCGGCGTCGATGAGGCTCTGGAGCTCGGCGTCGTCGCCCAGGTGCGGGTCGACGGCGGTGAAGTCGGTGCCCCAGTAGCCGTGGTAGCCCGCGCCGGTCCAGGAGTCGGTGATCTGCACGGGCTGGTTGACGACGACGGGGGTCAGCCAGATCGCGGTGGTGCCCAGGCCCTCGATGTAGTCGAGGCGCTGCTCGACGCCCGCGAGGTCGCCGCCCTGGTAGAACATGCGCTGCGTCGGGTCGTAGCCGGTGGTGAGGGCGTCGCCGTCGAGCCCGCCGGTGTTGTTGGCGGCGTTCCCGTCCGCGAAGCGGTCGGTCATGACGAAGTAGAACTGCTCGGCCTCCTCGGCCGGGGCCTGGGCGAGCGCGGCCAGCTGGGCGTCGCTGGGCTCCTCGCTCCACGATCCGTCGCCTCCCGGCGGCTGGCCTGGGGTGGTGCAGGCGGTGAGTGCCAGGGCCGTGCCCAGCACTCCCGCCGCGATTCGGGCGGTACGCGGCATTGCGCTCATCCTCCGGGGGTCACAGGGGGACGGGGCCGCGCCGCGCGTGCCGGAAGCACGACGAGACGCGCACCCCGTGTGCGCAAGAACATACCACCTATGAAATTTTCTTACAACATTCTGATGATCTGTTGCGTCCGCTGAGAACGGCGCGCGTCAGGACCTCAGTGCCGCTCCTCGTCGAGGTGGCGCGTGCCCACCGGAGCGGAGTGCTCGAAGTGGATGGCGCTCACCGGCAGCGGGAACGGCGTGGAACCGAACGGGGAGGAGGCCCCGATGTGCCCGGAGGTCATCTCGCCGACCTCCAGGTGCCCGGGCTTGACGGTGCGGCTGCGGGTCTTGGCGGGCCGTTGGGCGGTGCGCCGCTCGGCGAGGTTCGAGTCACTCATGACCAGGATTTTAACGGTCGCCCCTGGCGCCGGGCACCGGATCACGCGTGCCCCTGGTCACCCCCGGCCGGCAGCGCAGCACCCGCGCCAACGCCAGTCGGCCGCCCGCCCACAGGCCGTACCGCGCGACCGCCCGATACCCGTAGCCCGAACACGTCGGCACGAACCGGCACTCCACCCCCACCCGCGGCGACAGCCGCCGCCGGTACACCGCGATGAGACGCAGCCCCAGCAGCCGCGGACCGGGCCGATGGCCCACCCGCGCCGCCTCCAGCCGCTCCGGCGTCAGACGCCCGAACATCAAGACCCCCAACGCGAACGAATGAAACGGCCCCGGATCGGTCGCGCCCCCGCAGGCCGCCGCGCACGTGTTGCACGGCCCGCCCGGATTGCAGGCCGCCGCGAGCGGCGCACCGCAACCGGTCGCGCAGCCGGGTTCATAGGCGCCGGCGCAGCCCGAAGCGTCCACAGGACAGTTCTACACGCTTCGATCGATCGCGGACCGCACCGGCCGCGCCGCGCTGTCCGAGACTCCAGTTCGGATACCCGAGAGCGTCGATTGCAGACGGTTGGTCCGCTGTCGTGTCCTCAAAGCACGCACTGCCCGTTATACGCCGATCACCCCTGTATCAGGGAATTGCCAGGATCGGTTCAGGGCAGGCTCAGCCTGATGGCCCACGGTGGGGGCCTCGGGGAATGAGGGGTTCCCGAGGGGTTATGGACCCGGTGGGGCCATCGGACATCATCCTCCACTGACGATCGCCGCAGGCCCCACCGGGCACTCTCACCTGAACAATGATCACGTTGCGCCCCACGGACACGAACTGTCACACCCACCGGTCAGGGTTGTTGAACCGGGGGCCCATCGTTCGGAACAAATCCGGAAAATCCAGAAATGTCGCCCGCCTTCAGCGGTACCGCTCCGGGTACGGCAGCAGTTCGTTCATCGCGCCCGAGCGGAAGCCCTGCGCGTCCAGGCGCACCTCCGCGTAGCCCTCCACGGCCGCGAGCACGCCGGGCCGGTCGGCCACGGCCGCGACCAGTTCGGCGTCGACCTCCACCTTCGCGGTGTCGTCGCCCAGGTCGCGCACCCGCAGGTTCCGCACCGGGATGCGGGCCTCGGCGAGCGCCCCGCGCAGCGAGTGCTCGGCGGCGGCGACGCGCGCGAGCCCGTCCGCGGTGACCTCGACGCCGTAGGCGATGCGGCTCGCGAGGCAGGCGGCGGCCGGTTTGTCCCAAGTGTCCAGTCCCCAGTCGCGCGAGGCGGCGCGGATCGCAGCCTTGGTGAGCCCCGCGTCGGCCAGCGGCGTGATCGCCCCCGCGTCGGCGGCGGCGCGGATGCCGGGGCGGAACCCGGCGCGCAGGTCGTCGGCGTTGGTGCCGGTGGCGACGGCCGCGATCCCGCGGGCCGCGGCGAGCGGGGCCACGACGCTCATCAGCTCGGTCTTGCAGAAGAAGCAGCGGTCGCCCGCGTTGGCGCGGTAGCCCTCGCGGGAGAGCTCGTCGGTCCCCGGCGCGTGGTGGACGACGCCGAGGCCCGCGGCGAACTCGCGGGCGCGGTCGAGTTCACTGCGCGGCAGCGAAGGCGAGACGGCCGTGGCGGCCTCGACCCGCTCGGCGCCGAGCGCGCGGACGGCGGCGGCGAGCAGGAACGCCGAGTCGGCGCCGCCGGAGAAGGCCACCATGATCGAGGGCAGCGAGGCGAGCCGGTCGAGCAGGCCGTCGAGATCGGAGGTCACCGTTCAGAGCCTATCCCGCCGCGCGAGTGACCCGATTTCAACGGACATAACGGAAATGTCCAAACTATTGGGCCCCCGGTCCAACAACCCTGCCCCAAGGGTCTGACAGATCCCGGTATGCGAGGACTACTCGAGGTCGCTCGCGACGGCGCGGAGGAGCTCGGCGATCTTGGCGCCGGTCTTGCGGTCGGGGTGGCGCCCGCGCGACAGCGGCGGCATGACCTGCTGTTCGAGGACGCCGATGAGGTCTTGGAGGAGACTGTTGAGCTCCTCGGGGGAGCGCTTCGACGTCTCGGGGACGGGCGCCGCGCCGGTCTGCGGGGCGGCCACGACGTGCAGGCCCATCGCCTGGACGCCGCGGCGGGTGTCGATCATGCTGTACTCGACCTTCGTGCCCTTGGCGAGTTCTTCGACGCCCTCGGGGAGGGCGTCGCGGTGCACGAAGACGTCCTTGCCGCCGTCGTCACGGGAGACGAATCCGAATCCCTTCTCGGCGTCGAACCATTTCACTCGACCACTGGGCACCGCTGAACCTCGAACTTCTCGTCTACAGGGAACTGAAAGGTCCCCCAAGCCTAGCGTGGCACGCGCCGCCCCGCCCGAATCGCCGGGGTGACCGCACCGCCACGCACCGCCACCGGCGTCCCTAGGGGATCGCGAGGGCGAGCTTCGGGACGAGCCCGAGCTCGGCCGCGCCGCCCAGGAGCCGCTCGACCGCCGAGCGGCCCTCGTCGCCGAGGTCGCGTGAGAACTCGTTGACGTACAGGTCGATGTGGCTGCGGCACACGTCCGCCGACATCTCCTGCGCGTGCTCGGCCACATAGGCGCGGCTCGCCTCCGGGTGCGCCCACGCGTAGTCCAGGGAGGCCCGGATCGCGGCCGTGACCGCCTCGGTGTCGAGATGGGACTTCGCGACGATCGCGCCGAGCGGGATCGGGCAGCCGGTGCTCGACTCCCACCACTCGCCGAGGTCCACGAGCCGTTCGAGGCCGTGCTCGCGGTAGGTGAACCGGGCCTCGTGGATGACCAGACCGGCGTCGTAGCGCCCCTCGCGCACCGCGGGCATGATCTGCTCGAAGGGCACGACCTCCCACGTCACGTCGCCCAGTACGCCGCCGAGGTCGCGCAGCCACAGGTTGAACAGCATGAACGCGGTGCTCCGGTCGGAGGGCACGGCCACGCGGCGGCCCGCGAGCCCGGCGGGCCCGAGCGGGCCGCGCGTGAGGACCAGCGGCCCGCAGCCGCGCCCGAGCGCGCCCCCCGCCGGCAGCAGCCGCCACCGGTCGTCGAGGTACGGCAGGGCCGCGTACGAGACCTTCGCGACGTCGAACTCGCCGCGCGCGCACGCGGTGTTCGTGACGTCGATGTCGGCGAACGTCAACCGCGTCGCCGGGGCGCCGTCGATGAGGCCCGAGGTCCACGCGTGGTAGATGAAGGTGTCGTTCGGGCAGGGCGAGTGCGCGAGGTGCAGCGCCTCGGCCGGCGCGTCGAACGGGACGCCGAGAGCGACCATCCCTACACCTCCCTGATCGCGGCGGTCAGCGACTTCAGGGCGGTGCCCCAGTCCCAGCCCTCGACGTTGCGGTCGCCCACGAAGTTGGAGACCGTGCGGATCTCGGCGAACGGCAGCCCGGCCTGCTGGGCGGCCGTGGCGACGCCGAAGCCCTCCATGGCCTCCCCGACCGCGTCGGGGTAGCGGTGGGCGAGGTTCGCGGCGAGGCCGTCGGAGCCGGTGATCGAGGCGAGGGTGAGGATCTCGCCCCGCACGCCCTCGACGGCGACGGTGAGCACGGTGTTGCACCCGATCCGGTTGGTGCCGAAGCCGAGCTCGTCGATCGGCTGGAACCGCCACGGCAGCGCGACGCCGAGTTCGGCCGCGACGGAGTCGGTGCCGATGAGCACGTCGCCGATCCGGGCCCGGCCCTGGAAGGCCCCGCAGATCCCGGCGTTGACGACCACGTCGTAGGCGCGGCCCATCTGGCCGTTCTCGGCGATGGCCCGGGCGGTGGCGGCCGCGGCGGCCGCGGGTCCGACCCCGGCGACGAGGACGTCCAGCTCATGGCGGAGGGAGCGGCCGGCCTCGACGGCCTGGGCCTCCTCGGCGACCGCGCACACGACGAGTATTCGCATGGACCCAAACCTACCGGGTGCCCCCGGCCGCGGCCCCTACGCGAGCCCGAGAACCGCACCGGGTCACCCACCGGTCGCACGACTGCCGCGGTACCGCCGCACCGACCGGTCGCGCCGCACCGGCGACGCGCCCCTGAACGATCGGACGCCGCAGGCCGAGCGCCCGCGGCGCCGACGTCATCGCAGTGGAGTCGAATGTGTGGACCGGCCCGCCGGCCGCGCGCCCGCGGCGCCGACAGGTCCGGCCCGAATCCGCGCACCACGACGTTCACCTCTGGGTAAGGGCCCCCGGTTTCAACGGTGCCCGCCGGGTGCGACGAAACGGGGCCGCGCGAGAGCGAATGTGTCGCACGCCGCTCAACGGCTCTCGCACCGACCTGCGGGTCCGGCGGGGAGCTGACCTATGCTTGAAGGCGTGCCTGACAGCTCTATCGCCACCGCCAAGACCCGGACCCGCAAGCCGAAGCTGGACCGCGTCCTCGCCGACGCCGTCGAACAGGCCCGCGAAGCCGCCGAGGAGTCCGGCGACGGGATCGGGGAGCACCTGAGCGTCGAGGCCGAGACCGACCGCGTCGTCACCCACTACTTCGAGTGCACCCTGCCGGGCTACCGCGGCTGGCGCTGGGCCGTCGTGCTCACCCGCGCCCCCCGCGCCCGCGCCGCCACCGTCTCCGAGAGCGCGCTCCTGCCCGGCCCGGACGCGCTGCGCTCCCCCGCATGGGTGCCGTGGGCCGACCGCCTCCAGGGCGGCGAGGTCGGCACCGGCGAAGTCCTCCCCACCGAGGAGGACGACGACCGGCTCATGCCCGCCTACCAGCTCTCCGACGACGACGCCGTCGAGGACATCGCCTACGAGCTCGGCCTCGGCCGCGAACGGGTCATGAACCGCGAGGGCCGCGCCGAGACCGCGCAGCGCTGGTACGACGGCGACCGCGGCCCGACCGCGCCCATCGCCGAGGCCGCCCCCGCGCCCGCCCGCTGCGGCACCTGCGGCTTCTTCCTGCCGCTCGCCGGCTCGATGCGCCAGGCCTTCGGCGCCTGCGGCAACCTGTACTCCTCCGAGGACGCCCGCGTCGTCTCAGCCGACCACGGCTGCGGCGCGCACTCCCAGATCAGCGAGTTCGTCGACACCACCCCGCAGGGCGTGGACAAGTCCGAGATCGTCTACGACGACGAAGGCTCCGAACTGCTCTGACCGCTCCGGCCCCGCGGCTGTTCGAACCGTTGGGGGCCAGGACCGTCGTACCCGCCGGGCACGGTTGAAACCGGGGGCCCTTACCCAGAGGTGAACGTCGTGGTGCCCTGCGGCGCCCGGCCGTTCGTCTCATGACGGGTCGGCATCCGCTCGGCCCGGCTCAGGCCTCGTCCTGCTCGCGCGCGGACCCGCCGAAGTGGCGGCGGTCGGCCACGACCATCATCGCGGTGCCGATGAGGCCGATGATCACACCGGTGAGCGCGCAGGCGCCCCACCATCCGCGCCCGGAGTCGGCGAGGTCGTCGCGGAAGACCTGGGTCAGGATCAGCGCGATCGTCCACAGTAGTGTCCCGCCCGCCGCGATGGGCGTCATGCGCATCTGCACCGCCTTCGGGGCGGGCAGCTCGGGGGTGCGCTTGACGCGCTGGTAGGCCTCGCGCGGCGTCGCGGAGCCGGACGGGGCCGGGGGCTGGGAATTTCCTTCCGTGGACACGCAGCCAATGTACGCTGCGTCAGTCCCCGCGACAATCGGTCACGGTGACATGAGGTGCCGTCGCGTCGTCGACTGTGGGCGGGTTCCCCCTCCGGGGGACGGTGTTCGGTTATCGGCACCCCGCCGGTTGTGGTCCGCCGGTAGGGTTGGGCGTACGCTCGGATGAGCTGGCAAGGCGGCGCTGACGAAGACACGCGAGGGGTGGAAGGCATGAGGCCTGTTCGGTTCGTAGCCCTCTCTGAGGACGGTCACGCGCTGGTGCTCGCCGACGAACTCGGCAGGCTGCTCGCCCTGCCGCTCGACGAACGCGTCGCGGCCGTGGTGGACGTCCCCGAAGGGGGCAACGCGCTGCGCGCCAAGGCCGACGGTCCCCCGAGCAAGCCCGAGGGCGCCCGCCGCCCCGTCCCGCCGCGGCCCGTCGCCGTCAACCTCTCCCCGCGTGACATCCAGACCCGCATCCGCTCCGGCGAGAGCGCCGAGGACATCGCCGCCTCCGCGCAGGTCGCCGTCGACCGGGTGCTGCGCTACGCCGGGCCGGTCCTCCAGGAGCGCGCGATGCTCGCCCAGGCGGCCCGCCGCTCCCGGCTGGCGACCTCCGAGCGCGGCGAGCGCATGTCCAATGTGGTGGATGTGAAGCTCGGCACGCACGGGGTCGACCCCGAGGCGGTCTCCTGGGACGCCTGGCGCACCGAGGACGGCTCGTGGCTCGTGCAGGCCTCCTGGTCCTCGGGCAAGACCACCGCGCGGGCGCGCTGGAAGCTCGACCGGGCCCGCCAGACCGTGACCCCCGACGACGAGATGGCCCAGTTCCTCTCGACCCCGCTCCCGCAGCAGGTCCCCGGGCACAAGGAGACCGTCTCCGAGCTCGGGGTGCGCCCCGGCGACCCGGTGCGTCCCTCGCGCGACCCGCTGCACGGGCTGCGCGAGCAGGACGACGACGCCTCGCGTCCCGACCCGCTGCGCCGCGACCGCCTCCGGGAGGTCCTGGAGCGCCCGCTCGACGACATGAACGGCCGCGGCAAGCGCACCTCGCAACTCGGCCTGCCCGGGACCACCTCCCCGGAGCAGCGCGAGACCCCCGAGGTGCCCTCGCTCGCCGTGTTGCGCCCCGGCAAGCGCTCGGTCGCCGACGACGACCTCAACACTCCGCCGCTCGCGGCGGCCGGCTCGAAGCCGCGCAACCAGCTCCCGGGCTGGGACGACGTGCTGTTCGGCTCCGCCGACAAGAAGTAGAGCGGCTCTGCCGACAAGAAGCACCGCGGCTCGGTCGACAAGAAGCACCACAGCTCGGTCGCCGAGGCCGCCGCGCGGGCTTCGCCCGCTTGGCGGCCTCGGGATCATTACTAAGCTGGCATATCCGGAATTACGGATTTGTCCCTCATGAACGCCCCTATCCAGACCGTATCCGGCGTCGGTGACATCGGGGACGGCACGGGTCGAACTCTCGGCGGGGAGGGCCTTCGGGTCCTTCTCGCCGTTTTCTGTGGGTGAGATTGGGGGGCAAGGGGGTCGGGGGCGGGAGGGGGCGGGGGTTCCAGGGGTTGGGAACGGGGGCGAGAAGTCGGTCATAGTTACTGGCTTGCCGACCGGTAAGTAAATATCATTGCATGCGATGTCCCCGGTGATCATGAGTCAGTTGCAGCGCACGTTCCGAGCCCTCGCGTACCCCGGATTCCGGGTGTACGCCGCCGGACAGCTCGTGGGGACCCTCGCGTTCTGGCTGCAGACCACCGCCGTGAGCTGGCTCGTCCTCGAACTCTCGGGGAACTCCGGGACGGCCCTCGGGTGGACGCTCGCGCTCCAGTTCGGCCCCTACCTCCTCTTCGGCCTCCAGGGCGGCAAGATCGCCGACGGCTTCGACAAGCGCAAGATCCTCCTGCTGTGCTCGCTCGGCTCGGCCGCCGTCACCGCCACGCTCGGCGCGGTGGTGCTGACCGGGCACGTGGAGCTGTGGATGATCTACGTCGGCATGTTCGCCTTCGGCTCGGTCGCCGTCATCGAGGGCCCGGCCCGCCAGGCGTTCTACTCCGAACTGGTCGACATCGAGGCCCTGCCGAACGCGGTCGGCCTCGGCAGCGCCATCTTCAACACCAGTCGCATCGCCGGCCCCGCCCTCGCCGGGGTGCTCATCGCGTTCACCTCCACCGGCGCGGTCATCGCCGTGTGCTCGGTGGTCTTCCTCGGTCCCGCGATCTCCTGCGCGGTCCTGCTGCGCCGCAGCCTGACCAACCCGGTCCGGCGCCGCGCCGACTCCGGCGGCATCCGCGAGGCGCTGCGGTACACCGCCGCCCGCCCCGACCTCATCGCCGTCCTGTTCGTCTCGCTCCTGGTCTCGGGCTTCACCTTCAACTTCGCGCTGACGCTCTCGATGCTCGCCCGCACCGAGTTCGACACCGGCGCCGACAGCTACGGCCTGCTGCTGACCGCGCTCGCGGTCGGCGCGCTCACCGGTTCGCTCGCCTCCGGTCGCCGCTCCGGGCGGCCCTCGCTGTCGACGATGCTCACCTCCTCGGTCCTCCTCGGCGTCGGCACCCTCGTGGTCGGCTTCGCGCCGAGCCTGTGGTCGGCGATGGCGCTCCTGGCGCCCACCGGCTTCGCCATGGTGTACTACGCCCAGGCCGCGAACCAGCGGATCCAGATGGGCGTGCGGGCCGACTTCCGCGGCCGCGTGCTCAGCCTGTACATGCTCGTGTTCCTCGGCTCGACGGCGGTGTTCGCGCCGATCGTCGGCTGGTTCATGGAGCAGTACGGGGCCCGCGCGGGCCTGTGGCTCGGCGGGCTCATCGCGATGGCGACGCCGACGGTGGTCGTGTTCGCCAAGCGCGCGCAGCTGCGCCGCCGCGCGGTCGCGCTCACCGGCAAGGCGATGCCCTGACCGACGTCTTCGGCTCGGCGGCCGAAGCGGGCCGGGAGGCCCGCCGGAGGCGCGGATCGAAGGCCACCGGGGCCCCGCGGACCGGTTTCGCGTTAAACGTTGATTCCCACTGGTTGAACCGCGCCTCTTGCGACACTCACAGTGGTCGCCCGAGTTCTCCCGAAGTGCCTTGAAGCTCCTGCGTCTCTGTGGTCGCAGCAGCGAACACGAGTGTTACTTCCGCGAAATTACTGTCCCGTTCTGTGGGATTTCACTGAATTAACAGGAGCCGATGCTGCGAGGATAGGTCACATCGTGACAGCCCCGACCACGCCGCGACGGCACACCATTCGCCGCGAGCGCGTGTCACACACCCTTGAGTAGAGCCCCTGGAGGGAATCCAGTGAGTGCTTCCGCCATCGCGGTCCAGCAGGCCGCGCCCCTGGTGCGGACCGAGCGCCTCTTCGCCGCGCTCCCGCTTCCCGACAACGCCGTCGCCGATCTCGCCGAAGTCGTCTCCGACCTCAACATCGCGCGCCGCGGCGTCCCCAGCAGACCCGGCGCCGTAGGGCGCCGGCCCGCCTCCGGGCGGCTCGTCCGCTCCGAGAACTGGCACCTCACCGTCGCCTTCCTCGGCGAGGTCCCCACCGAGCGGTGCGCCGAGACCGCCGAGGTCGTCGCCGAGGCCGCCGCCCAGACCGCGCCGATGCGCCTGTGCGTCTCCGGCGGCGGACGATTCGGCCGCGGCCGCTATTCGGTGGTCTACGCCGGCCTCGACGGCGACGTCGCCGCCCTGGTCGACCTCGTCCACCGCCTCCGCGCCGGACTCATCGCCGGCGGGCTCCCGGTGGACCAGAAGCAGTACCGGCCGCACGTGACCCTCGCCCGTCCCGGCGACCGCGTCACCAACCAGCAGGCCGCGCAGGACCTGCTGACCCTGCGCCGCTACTACGGCCCGTCCTGGACCGCGGGCGAGGTCGTGCTCTACAAGTCCGACTTCGGCAAGGGCCCGGTCGGCGCGCAGCCGAACTACACCGCGATCGCCGCAGCTCCCCTCGGTAGGCCCTGAGCGGTCCGGCCGCCTCCCGGCCGGACCGCTCAGGACCCGCCCTGAGGGCCGCCCCACGGGCGGGCGCGGCCTCGTCCGCACCCGCCTGAGACGGGCCCCGACCTCCGCACGGCGCAGCGGAACCGGCGACCGGCCTCAAGGGAGAAACTCGTTCGCGATCTGGTCGAAAGCCCGGATCGCGGCGGTGGCGACCGGTAGAAAGAGTGCATGTCCCACAGCGCCTCCGGCATCGGCCGCCACCGCCCCGACGCGGCCTCCGCGTCCCCGCGCACGACCGGTGCCGCCGGGCGCCCCGTCGCCCGCGTCTTCCTGCGCACCGCCGGGATCACCGCCCTCCTGTGCTGGGCGGTCCTGCTCTCGTGGGCGTCCTTCGGCACCGCCACCGGCACCGGCTCCTCCGGCGTCTACATGATCATCGGGACGGTCGCCTCGGTGCTCACCGTCGCCGTCGTCGTCACCATTGCCGCCGCCCACCCCGGCCTGCGCACCATCATCGCCGCGCTGTTCGCGGCCGTGCTCGCCGCCTTCGCCGGGTGGGCCGTGTACTCCTCGATGCCCGAGGCCGGGCCCGGCCAGTTCATCACCCACCGCGCCGGCGTCGCCGTGCTCGCCTACGTCTTCGGCGTCATCGGCGGCGGCCTCCTGGCGCTCTCGGAGTTCGTCGTCGAGGGCTACTCGGGCGGGCGCGTCCCGGCGCCGAAAGCGCTGCGGCGCAAGGTCGCCGTGTTCGCCGCCGCCGTCGTCGTCATGCTCGCGGCGGCCCTCGCCCCGGCCATGCAGCGCTGGGCGGAGCTGGCGAACGAGGACGTCATGGTGGGCACCGGCGCCGCCACCGAGGCCGGCATGGACGGCATGGCCGCACTCGCGGGCGTCGAGCGCTTCACCGACACCCCCTACGGGCTCCTGCGCACCGACCACCCCGCAGAACCCACCCCGCAGGCGGTGACGATGCTCGACCCGGCCTCGGGCGCCGCGGTCTGGTACCACCGCCGCTGGAACTGGCTCGCCGCGCAGGCGCCGGTCCTCTCCCACCCGCAGGACCTCGTCGCCCTCTCCGGCCCGCGCGCCGACGACCGCGGCGACTACCAGACGCGGGTGCTGCGCGCCCGCGACGGCGAGGAGGTCGCCACCGCGGGCTTCGACGGGTCGCCGGGGACGCTGCTGGCGGTGGCCGACGACCGACTCCTGTACGCGCAGGACCGCTCCGCGCGGTTCACCGTGTACGACTTCGGCGGGTCGGCGCTGTGGGAGGCCGAGATGCCGCCCGGGTGCGAGGGCACCGCCGGGCAGATCGCCGGTTCGCGGGTGGTGCTGCTGGCCGACTGCGTGCCCGCGCCCGACCGGCCGGTGGCCCGCGACTACGTGCTGGCCTTCGACCTCGACGACGGCGCCGAGGCGTGGGAGCAGGCGCTGGACCTCCAGGCCGAGGTGGTGCCGGAGTCGTTCCTGGTCTCGGGGGACGCGGTGGTCATCGACAGCCGCATCGAGCACCGGGTGACCGACGGGCCGTTCTCGGCGCGCCGCTTCGAGCACGGGCTCATCGCGTACGCGGTGGCCGACGGCGCCGAGCGGTGGCGCGTGGACGACCAGTCGTTCGGTTCGACGAACTCCTCGGCGTGCGGCGGGACGCTGCACCTGTCGCAGCCGACGAGCGCGGCCGCGACCGGTGTCGCGGCGACGGGGGACGCGAAGGCGCAGGTCCCGGCGGCGGAGCGGCGGACGGTGCAGATCGTGGAGTGCTACACGGCGAAGGAGCGCGAGGGCTCGTGGCTGGGCGTCATGGCCTACGACGCGGACTCGGGCGAGCGGCTCTACCGCAAGTCGGTGCGCCTGGGCTTCACGCCGCTGGACCCGGAGGTCGCGCGAGGCTGGGCGACGGTCCTGCCCGACAACCGGGCGCTGCTGGCGGCGGACCTGTCGCTGGACCCGAACGGACCGGACTGCCGCCTGTACCAGGTGGCCGGCGGCGAGGTCGCGGAGCTGGCGTTCGCCGCCGACGGCGAGGGCGCGGCGGCGGTCCCGGCGGACTGGTGCCACGACGCGCAGTTGAGCGCGGTGGGCACGGGTGCGGCGGTGAGCTTCGTGAACGAGGACGGAACGCGCGGCATCGCGATGGTCGACTGATCGTGAACGGGCCCTGAACCCCGAACCGATCATGTGGTGTGAGCAATGACCGGTCAACCGCGCACAGGCAATGCTCGAAACTGGGGTAGGGTGGCTCGCATGTGTGGAATCGTTGGATACGTCGGCCGCCGCAGCGCCGTCGACGTCGTGATCGACGGCCTGCGCCGTCTGGAGTACCGCGGCTACGACTCGGCGGGCGTCGCGCTCGTCGCCGACGGCCCCGAGGGCGGGCTCGAAGTCGACAAGCGGGCCGGGAAGCTCGCGAACCTCGAAGGGGCCCTTGCCGACCACCCGCTCCCGGAGTCGTTCTGCGGCATCGGGCACACCCGCTGGGCGACCCACGGCGTCCCCTCCGACCGCAACGCGCACCCGCACCTTTCGGCCGACGGCCGGGTCGCGCTCATCCACAACGGCATCATCGAGAACTTCGCGCAGCTGCGCGCCGAACTGGAGTCCGAGGGCGTCGAGTTCGAGTCCGACACCGACACCGAGGCCGCCGCCCACCTCCTGGGCCGCGAGTACGCCGTGGACGGGGACCTCACCGAGGCCATGACCCGCGTGTGCGTGCGGCTCGAAGGGGCGTTCACGCTCTTGGCCGTCGCCGCCGACGACCCCGACACCGTGGTGGGCGCCCGCCGCAACTCCCCGCTCGTGGTCGGCCTCGGCGAGGGCGAGTACTTCCTCGCCTCCGACGTGGCGGCGTTCATCGCCTACACGACCGACGCGGTCGAGCTCGGCCAGGACCAGATCGTCACCATCGACCGCGACGGCGTCACCGTCCGCGGCTTCGACGGGCAGGCCTCGGAGGGCACGCCCTTCAGCGTCGACTGGGACATCGCCGCCGCCGAGAAGGGCGGCTTCGACACGTTCATGCGCAAGGAGATCCACGAGCAGCCCGCCGCCGTCGCCGACACCCTGCGCGGGCGCATCGACGAGTCGGGGCAGATCGTCCTCGACGAGGTCCGCATGTCCGACCAGGACTTCCGCGACATCGACAAGGTCTTCATCATCGCGTGCGGCACCTCCTACCACGCCGGGCTCGTCACCAAGTACGCCATCGAGCACTGGACGCGCATCCCCTGCGAGGTCGAGCTCGCCAGCGAGTTCCGCTACCGGGACCCCGTCCTCGACCGCTCCACACTGGTCGTGGCGATCTCCCAGTCCGGCGAGACCATGGACACGCTCATGGCCGTGCGCCACGCCAAGGACCAGAAGGCCCGCGTCCTGTCGATCTCGAACACCGTGGGCTCCACCATCCCCCGCGAGTCCGACGCGGTGCTCTACACGCGCGCGGGCATCGAGGTCGCGGTGGCGTCCACGAAGGCGTTCCTCACCCAGCTCGCCGCCTGCTACCTCGTGGGCCTGCACCTCGCGCAGGTGCGCGGCATCAAGTACGCCGACGAGGTCTCGGCGGTGCTCGACGAGCTCGTCGCCGCCCCCGGCAAGATCGCGAAGGTCATCGAGGACCTCGAACCGGTCCGCCAGATGGCCCGCGACTGCGCCTCGGCCCAGCGGGTCCTGTTCATCGGCCGCCACGTCGGCTACCCCGTCGCCCTCGAAGGCGCGCTCAAGCTCAAGGAGCTCGCGTACCTGCACGCGGAGGGCTTCGCGGCGGGCGAGCTCAAGCACGGCCCGATCTCGCTCATCGAGGAGGGCACGCCCGTGATCGCGATCGTGCCGAGCCCGCGCGGGCGCTCGCTCCTGCACGACAAGATCATCTCCAACATCCAGGAGGTCAAGGCCCGCGGCGCGAAGGTCATCGCCGTCTGCGAGGAGGGCGACCGGATCACCAAGGCCCACGCCGACCTCGTCATCACCACCCCGGCCTCGCCGACGCTCCTGGCGCCGCTGCTCACCGCCGTCCCCCTCCAGGAGTTCGCGGCCGAACTCGCCACCGCCCTCGGCCGCGACATCGACCAGCCGCGCAACCTCGCCAAGTCCGTCACGGTTGAGTAGGACGGTCGAATAGCACGGTTAGGTAGCACAACGGCCGAAGAAGGCGTGGCGCGCGAGATGGCTTGCGCCCCACGCCTTCCGGGTCTTGTACGGTTGCCTGCGACGGCGGCGATTTCAGGCGCACTCGGATCTATCGGACCCCGCCGTACCAATCGGCGGACTACACTCGCGCCGTGAGAAAACACACCCTTATGGCAAGCGCCGCAGCAGTGACCGCCGCCGGCGCCATCGTCTTCGCGGGGACCGTCGTCGCCCAGGCCGAGGAGACCGGCGACGCCGCGCTCACCGCGGCCATCGACGCGATCCTCACCAGCCCCCGGCTCACCGACTCGCAGGCCGGTGTCGTCGTCGCCGACGCGAACACCGGTGAGGTCCTCTACGACCGGGGTGGGGACAAGCGCGCGATCCCCGCCTCGAACGACAAGCTCGCCACCACCGCCGCCGCGCTCGAACTGCTCGGCGAGGACTTCACCTACACGACCGAGGTGCTCGGCGACCGGCCCGTGGACGGCGTCGTCGACGGCGACCTCTACCTGCGCGGCGCCGGCGACCCGACCCTCCTCGAAGCCGACCTCGACCGCTTCGCCGCCGAACTCGCCGACCTCGGCGTCAGCCGCGTTGAAGGCGACCTCGTCGCCGACGACACGGCCTTCGACGCCGTCCGCTCCGGCACCGAATGGGGCTGGTCGGACCTCCAGTACACCTATGCCGCAGAGGTCTCCGCGCTCACCGTCGCCTCCGGCGACGACCACAACGCCGGGTCGGTGCGCTTCTTCGTCAAGCCCGGGGCCGCCGCGGGCGACCCGGCCGTCGTCACGACCTCCCCCGCCACCGACTACGTCGAGGTCGTCAACACCGCGACGACCGGCACGGCCACGAGCGTCACCGTCGACCGCGACCCGCACGACAACATCGTGCGCATCAGCGGCACCGTCGCCGCCGGTTCCGAAGGCACCTATGCCACCCGCGCCGTCATCGAGCCGACGCAGCTGGCCGCAGACGTGTTCGCCGACTCGCTCGCCGACGAGGGCATCACCGTCGCGGGCGGCCTCCGCTTCGGCGAGGCCACCCCGCAGGGCCCCGAGACGCTCGCCCTCCACGAGTCCGCGCCGCTGAGCGAGCTCACCGCCGAGGTCCTCAAGCCCTCCAACGCCTCCATGGCCGAAGCCCTGTTCAAGACCCTCGGCTTCCACGCGACCGGCAAGGGCACCTTCGCCACCGGGAAGGCCGCCGTCTACGAGGGCATCGAGCCCTACGGCGTCGACTCCGGGCCCGTGCGCATCGCCGATGGCTCGGGCATCTCCCGCCACAACCTCCTCACCGCCGGGACCCTCACCGACCTGCTCGTGGGCGCCAAGGACGCGCCCTGGTTCCAGACCTGGTACGACGCGCTCCCGATCGCCTGCGAGGACGGCACCCTCGCCGGGCGCATGTGCGGCACCGACGCCGAGGCGAACGTGCGCGCCAAGACCGGTTCGATGACGAGCGTCTCGGCCCTCTCCGGCTACGTGACCGACGCCGACGGGCGCGAACTGGTCTTCAGCGTCGTCTTCAACGACTTCCTCTACTCCACCGTCAAGGACGTCGAGGATCAGATCGCCGTCGCCGTCGCCGCCCACAGCGAGGACGCCACCACCGCCGAACTCAGCGCCCTCGCCGCCGACGTCGAGGAGACCCTGCCCGAAGAGGACCCCGACGGGCACCTCGAATGCACCTGGGTCGAACCCGCCGTCTGCTGAACGCACAGGAGGGGCCCGGCCGCGATGCGGCCGGGCCCCTCCGCGTACGTGCAGTACGGGCCGCGACCGGGCACTCCTGAACCGCCACCGGCGCAGACGGTCCCGCTCGCTCCCCAATGGGCCCTGACCGGCCGACAGGCAAAACCGCACCCGACAGGATGAACCGGCCCGAACAGGGGCGGTCCGCCCGATCCCGTGGCACTCTTGACGGGTGATCGTCGCCGTGGGCATCGACGTCGTCGCGGTGGACCGGTTCGAGCGCGTACTCGAACGGACCCCCAACGTCGCCGACAAGCTCTTCACCGAGGCCGAACGCAGCGCCCCCGACGGGCGCGCTCGCCGCACCGAATCCCTCGCCGCCCGCTTCGCCGCCAAGGAGGCCGTCGCCAAAGCCCTCGGCGCCCCCGGCGGCATGCACTGGGCCGACTGCCAAGTGCTCTCCCTCCCCGACGGGCGCCCCACCCTCACCATCACCGGAACCGTGGCCGCCGCCGCCGCACAGCGTGGCGTCTCGCGCTGGCACGTCTCGCTGTCGCATGATGGCGGTATCGCGACAGCGGTGGTGATCGCCGAAACGGCATGACGGGCCCCAGCGGCCTGAGAGGGACAGCCATGAACGGTGCCTGGTCAGCAGCGGCGATCCGCCGCGCCGAAGCCCAACTCATGTCCCGACTCCCGCCCGGCACCCTCATGCAGCGCGCCGCCGCCGGACTCGCCGCCGAGTGCGCCCGACTCCTCCGCAAACGCACGCCCCAGGGCCCCAAGCGGAACCAAGGCGTCTACGGCGCCACCGTCATCGTCCTCGCCGGACCCGGCGACAACGGCGGCGACGCCCTCTACGCCGCCGAACGCCTCGCCCGCCGCGGCGCCCGCGTCTTCGCCGTCCCCGTCATGGGCGACCGCGTCCACCCCACCGCAGCCGCCGCGCTCGTGCGCGCCGGCGGCCGCCTCGTCGCCACCCCGCCCGCCCGCTGCGACCTCCTCCTCGACGGCGTCCTCGGCATCGGCGGCAGGCCCGGACTCCCCGGCCGGGCCCTGGACCAGCTCGGCCGCATCGAAGCCGGCACCGTCGTCGCCGTCGACGTGCCCTCCGGAGTGGACGTCGACACCGGCGCCGTCCCCGCCAGCGCCGTCACCGCCGACGTCACCGTCGCCTTCGGCGCCCGCAAACCCTGCCACGTCCTCGGCCGCGCCTCGCTCCTGACCGGGCGCCTCGTCCTCGTCGACATCGGACTGGGCGACGTGCTCGACCCGAACCCGGCCGTGCGGGTCGCCGACGAGGGCGACATCGCCGCGTGGTGGCACCGGCCCGGACCCGACGACGACAAGTACACGCGCGGCGTCGTCGGCGTCGCCGCCGGCTCCGAGCGGTACCCGGGGGCCGCGGTGCTCGCCTCGACGGGCGCGCTCGCGGGCCCGGCCGGGTACGTGCGCTACGCGGGGTCGGCCGCAGAGTACGTGCGCCGCACCAGGCCCGAAGTGGTGTGCACGCCGACGGTGAAGGAGGCCGGGCGCGTCCAGGCGTGGCTGGCGGGGCCCGGGTTCGGGACCGACGAGGCCGCGCTCGCCGAGCTGCGGGAGGTGCTCGTCTCGCCCGCGCCGGCGGTGCTGGACGCGGACGCGCTGACGCTCATCGGCGAGTACCCGTCGGTGCTGTCGCGACGGGAGGCGCCGGTGGTGCTGACGCCGCACGACCGCGAGTACGAGCGGCTGTACGGTTCGCCGCCGAGCGAGGACCGTGCGGGTGCGGCGGCGGCGCTGGCGAAGCGGCTCAACTGCACGGTGCTGCTCAAGGGGCACCACACGGTGGTCGCTTCGAGCGACGGCGCGGTGTGGGCGAACCCGACGGGGCGCCCGCAGTTGGCGACGGCCGGTTCGGGCGACGTGCTGGCGGGTTTCATGGCCTCGCTGCTGGCCTCGGGCATGGACCCGGTGCGGGCGGCGGTGGCGGCGGCGTACGTCCACGGCGCGGCGGGGGGCCTGGCGGCCGAGGGCGGCCGCACGGTCGCGGCCTCGGACGTGGCGCGGGAGCTCCCGGCGGCGGTGGGCGCGGTGCTGTCGCGCGGTCGGGGTGCGGCTTAGAACGCGAATGTGAGGCGCGTTGCGCTTCTACCATCCACAAACCCCCACCCACCCGAGGGGAACCGACTGTCGCGCCGTTCGATCGTTCCGCGGGGGTACGACAGGAATCGCGCGACACGCGCGCCTCACGGGACGGAAGTCACCCGAAAGCGTGAATGAAGGTTGGCGCGAGCGCGGGCGCGGCGGTCGGGAGGGTGGACCCGTGATCGCTCCTCGACTTCAACGGGCGCGGGCGTCGCCGTCGGGCTCGTGCGTCACCAGTCCTCGCCCGCGCGTTTGATGCGCGAGGGGGCGAGGCCGGTTTCGTCGAGGAGGTAGGTGCGCATGGCTTCGAGGCCGGGCGAGTAGACGTGGAGGCTGACGGCGGGCGCGTCGGAGTCGTTGCGCATGGCGTGGACGGTGCGGTCGTCGCAGGCGGCGACGTCGCCGGCGGTCATGGGGCGGCGGTGGAGTCCGGGGAAGTCGCCGGGGCGGACGGTGAACTCGGTGAGGGCGCCGGAGACGACCGCGACGGCGGCCGCGGCGGGGCGGGCGACGCCGCCGTGGTCGTGGAGTTCGGTGCCCTGCCCGGGGAGCCAGGCGAGGAGCCAGGCCTCGTGGCCGGGCCCGGCGAGGACCCTGCGGGCCCAGCGGCTGCCGTTGGTGAAACGCGGGCGGAGGGTGAGGTTCGCGGCGTAGAACGCGGCGAGCGCGGCGAGCCGGTCGGTGGCGAGGACGGCGCCGTCGGTGGTCGCGGCGGTCGGGTGCGCGGTGGCGTTGCTCATGGAGTGAATGGCCTTCGGTGCGTCGGAGCGGTGGTCGTCGCGGGCGCGCCGAGCCGCGGGAGGCGGCTCAGCGCCGGTGACAGCACAGGGTGAAGGTCATGTCGGCGATGATATCAATTCCCAGCCAACTCACAGGAGCGACACACCAACGGTGGAATGGTCGTTACGCTGCGAATTTGTCACGGCCTCGGTCTTCCGGCGGCATTTCCCGCGCGCTAGGCTCATGTTCGTCCCGCGGCGGCGTGCGTGCGCCGCAGGCCAGGTGAGCACCCCGTCCTCCCCGGATCCGAAGGAGCACCCTCCTCGTGAAGCAGCCGTCTGCCCGACGCAAATGGACTTCCGCCGCCGTCATCGGCGGCCTCCTGATCGCCTCGGCGGGCTCGGCCCCGGCCTGGGGCCAGCGCGACACCTCGGAGATCAACGACGAGATCGACGCCGCGGACGAGGACCTCGCGGCCGCCGTCGAGGCGTACAACGTGCTCGCCCAGGACGTGGACGACAACCGTGACCTCATCGAGGAGACCGAGGCGTCGCTCAAGACCGCCGAGGAGGACCTGGACGTCCTTCGCGATCAGCTCGCCGACTTCATCGGCGAGACCTATGTGGAGCAGGGCATCGGCGATACGGCGCTGCTGCTGGACTCGGGTTCCCCGCAGGCGTTCGTCGAGCGCCTCGACCGGCTGAACTCGGCGAACCTCTACAACTTCGACCTCATGGACGACCTGCGGACCGCCTCCGAGGAGTACACGGCGCAGCTCGACCTTCTCAACGACCTCCAGGCCGACCTCGAGGACGAGGAGGCCGAGCTCGACAAGGCCGCCGACGAGCTCACCGAGCGCATGTCGGACCTGGAGACCGAGTGGAAGACCGCCGCGGGCGAGGAGTCCCCGGCGTTCGCCCAGTACGACCTGCCGTACATGTCCGAGAACCGGAAGGCCGTCGTGCAGTTCGCGCTCGCCCAGATCGGTGAGCAGTACGTGTGGGGCGCGGCCGGGCCGGACAACTGGGACTGCTCGGGCCTCATGCTCGGCGCGTACGCCCAGATCGGCATCGACCTGCCGCACAACGCGGCCGCGCAGAACAACATGGTCGCCTCCATCAGCGAGGACGAGCTCCAGCCGGGCGACTTCGTGTTCTACAACAACCTCGCGCACGTGGGCATGTACATCGGCGAGGGGCTGATCGTGCACGCACCGAACTCGACCACGGTCGTCAAGGTCGTCGAGCTCCACCACGGCAACGTGTACTACGGCGCGGGCACGCTCCTGGACTAGCGTTTCTGGACCGGCGTTTCTGGACCAGAGCTTCGCGACGAGGGGCCCCGCGGCAGTGCCGCGGGGCCCCTCTCGCGTTCGGGGTCCTACTGCTCGCGGTCGGCGTCGCAGCGGACGACGAGGATCGCGATGTCGTCGCGGGGCGACTCGGGGGAGAACGCCTCGACGGCCTCCAGGAGCGCCGTGGCGACGGTGCGGGCGCTCTTGCCGGCGGCCTCCCGCACCGAGCGGGCGATGCGGTCGTGGCCGAACATGGCGGGGCCGTCGCGGCGTTCGGTGACGCCGTCGGTGAAGAACACCAGGGCGTCGCCGACGCCGAGGCGCACGACCTCGGGGTTGACCTTGACCTCGGGGAAGAGGCCGACTGCGGTGCCCTCCTTGCCGACCCAGGCGGTCTCGCCGTCGGCGCGCAGCAGCAGGGGCCGCTCGTGGCCGGAGAGGCACAGGGTGGCGGTGAGGGCGCCGGGGCCCTCGCGGTCGAGGAGCGCGGAGGCGATGGTCGCGTAGCGCATGTCGCCGGGCTGCTCCAGGAGGGTGGAGTTGAGCAGTTCGAGGGCGCGCGGGAGGGGGCGGCCGTCGCGGGCCATGACGCGCAGGACGTCGCGGACGACGCCGGTGACGGCCGCGGCCTGGGCGCCCTTGCCGCACACGTCGCCGATGGCGACCCACAGGCGGTGGTCGGCGAGTTCGGTCGCGTCGTAGAAGTCGCCGCCGACCTCGGTGCCGATGGCGGGGCCGGGGCCCGACCCGGGCAGGCGCCGGGCGGTGGCGGGCAGGTACTCGGCGGCGAAGGACACGCCGGGCACGTCAGGGAGCGAGCCGGGCATGAGGGCGGCCTGGAGCTCGTTGGCGACGGCCTGGCGTTCGGCGTGGATGCGGGCGTTGTCGAGCGCGAGGGCGCTGCGCTTGGCGAGGTCGGCGACGACGGCGCGCTCCTCGGAGGAGTGGCGGCGTTCGACGTGGCGCCCGACGGTGAGGACGCCGATGGTCGAGCCGCGCGCCGACAGGGGCACGGCGATGCAGTCGAGGCCGCGCGGGACGGGCAGCTCCATGCCGGTCCACCCGTCGGTGGTGAGCGCGCCCGCGAGCGCGGGGGCGGCGTCTTCGAGGCGGCGGCGGAGCTGCTCGAGCTCGGACTCCTCGGCGTGGGTGAGCGCGGCGAGGCGCAGGTCCTGGTCGCCGGTGAGGTGGACGGCGGCCCAGCGGCCGAGCTGGGGTACGACGAGCTGCGGGATGAGGGCGACGGTGAGGTGCTCTTCGAGGGAGTGCGCGAGGAGCTCGCCGGCCTCGGCGAGGTAGGTGAGCCAGCCGGAGCGGCGCTGCTCGTCGATGCGCATCCGGTCGATCTGGACGGCGAGGGCGATGCGTTCGGCGACGAGTTCGGCGAGGGGCCGCCAGGACGGCCGGGGCTCGCCCGCGAGGAGGAGCTTGCCTGTGGCGGGGGCGGTGAGCGGGAGGGGGACGGCGAGGGTGATGGCGCCGACGTCGCCGAACTTGGCGAGGATCTGGGCGCCGGTGCCGTCCCCGGCGTCGTACTCGATGGCGCCGCCCGCGGCGGCGGTCGCGTCGTGGCAGCGGGCGAGGAGCTCGGTGACGAGCTGGTCGACCGGCAGGCGCGACTGGAGCGCGGGGGCGATGGTCAGGAGCGCGGCGAGCTGCACGAGGTCGGGCTGGGCGGTCTCGTGGTCGGCGTCGGGCGCGGGCCGGGGGGCGGGGCGCGCGTCGGGGTCGCGGTCGATGCGGAACCAGATGGACTTGCCGGTGGCGTCGTGGGTGGTGCCCCAGGAGGACGCGAAGCGGTCGACCAGGAGGAGGCCGCGGCCGCCCTCGGCGGTGACCTCGGGCATCGCCATGTCCATCGGGTCGATGCCGCCGGAGCGGTAGTCGGTGACGGTGACGCGCACGCCGATGGAGTCGGCGGCGACGGTGAGGTTGATGTCGGTGCCGGCGTGGACGACGCCGTTGGTGGCGAGCTCGGTGGTGAGCAGGAGGGTCTCGTCGAGCAGTTCGGCGAGCCCGGCCTCGGTGAGCACGGCGCGGACGGCGGCGCGGGCTGCTGCGGGGGAGCGGTCGTCGGCCGGCAGCCGCAGCCGACGGGCGGCCCTCTCGGGGTACGTCACGGGCCCCAGTCTATGCCTGGTCGGCCCGCGCCCGCGGTACCGCGTCGCCGCCTGCGGGGCGGGTCGGGGCCGGTCGCGGGCGCCCTCCGGGACGGCTTGCGCGGCAGGGGAACGCGAAGCGGCGGCCGCCCTTCGGGGCGGCCGCCGCTCATGCGGGAATCGATCCGGGCGCTCTCGTACGCCCTAAGCCGTTACTCCCAGTTCGCCGCGGTCTTGCGGCGGCGGAGGAAGAAGAACACCAGGGCGCCGGCCAGGACGGCCGCGGCCGCCGAGCCGATCATGACGCCCTGCGAGGCGCCGGTGGTCGGCAGCGCCGGGTCCTCGCCGCCCGGGAGGTTCGGGTGGATGTCGTCGATGTCGGCCTCGAAGGAGATCCAACCCTCGCCGTAGAAGAAGTACTCCAGCGGCGCGGTCTCGTCGGCGGGGGCCTCGGCGAGCGCGAACTGGTTCGCGCCCTCCAGGTCGTAGCCGCCCAGGTCGAGGTAGAAGTCGAGGTCTTCCTGGGTGAGGTCGAAGGCCGAGTAGACGGCGATGTCGTTGTAGTCGACCTCGCCCTCGACCAGGTAGTCGATCGGGGTCTCGGCGCTGGGCTGGTAGGTCTTGCCGCTCTCGGGGTTCCAGCCGGTGACGATGCAGCCCATCATGCCGTCGTAGGAGCGGTCGCAGTTGTCGTACTCGTCGACGACGGAGGCGTGGCCGGTGCCGACCTCGGAGAAGTCGAACCAGTCCTCGAGCCAGCGCTCGTAGTCGACGGTGTCGGTGAACCAGATGAGGGTGGCGACGCGGTCCTTCGAGGGGGCGCCCTCGACGTAGACCTGCGGGGAGGCCGAGACGGTCTCGCCGACGTTGGCGCCGGTCACGAGGTGGTCGAGGTACGCGAACTGGTAGACCTCCTCGTCGGCGGCCTCCTCGGTGTCCTCTTCGATCTCCTCGGCGATGTCGCCGTCGCCGGCGCCGTCCTCGCCTTCGGGAGCGGCTTCCTCGGTGGTCTCCTCGGTCGACTCCTCCGCGTCCTCGTCGGTCGCGGGGGCTTCGGTGTTCTCACCCGCCGGGGCGGTGGTGGCGTCGTCGGCGGGGGTCTCGGTCTCCTGCGCGAAGGCGGGGGAGGCCGCCGCGAGCGTGAGGGCCGCCGCGGCTCCGGCCGCGGCGAGGCGCAGGCCGGTGTTCTTGAGGGTGGACATTCGTCTCCTATGGGATTTTCCTGTTGGGGGGTGCAGCGCCTCCCTGCTCCTCCACTGAACAGAATCGCCGGTGGAAGCGCTACAAGCATTCACACGCACCACTCTGGAGCGCGGTTGCGCGATGGGCGGAAATTTATTCGCGTGACGGATGGTGACGGAGTCCGACACCGGTGCGGGTCCGATCGGGGCGCGGTCGGGCGCGAGTGCGGGTGTTGTTCGGTTTTGTCTCCGTCACCGGTGGTGATCGTGAGCGGTGGCTTGAGTAACCTGCCTTCATGTTTGCCGCGTTCGTGTGACAACCTGGTAGGCACGCCAGTCTCCGCAGCTGAGGAACCACGCCATGACGGACACCGTTTCCCGTACAGCGAACCCCACCGATGAGTCCGACCTGCTCCGAAGTCTGGCCGACGCGCTCGGCGCGGTCGAGCGGGGCGACTTCTCGGTGCGGCTGCCTCGGGGCGAAGGCCTGGCGGGGGAGGTCGTGGACCGGTTCAACGCCGTGGTCGAGCAGGCCGACCGCCAGACCCGCGACCTCGCGCTCATCGCCCGCGTGGTCGGCGAGGAGGGCTCGTGGAACCACCGGCTCATCGTCGAGCACCTCGACGGCGGCTGGTCCGAGGGCGCCGCGAGCGTCAACCGGCTCGTGGAGGACCTGGTCCGCCCCACGACCGAGCTCGGGCGCGTCCTCGAAGCGGTCGCCGCGGGCGACCTCTCGCAGGAAGCCGCGCTCGACATCGAGGGCAAGCAGCTGCGCGGCTCCTTCCGCCGCCTCGGCGAGACCGTCAACCGCATGGTCGGGCTCCTGCGCAGCTTCGCGGGTGAGGTCACGCGCGTGGCGCGCGAGGTCGGCACCGAGGGGCAGCTGGGCGGGCAGGCCGACGTCCAGGACGTCTCGGGCACCTGGCGCTCGCTCACCGACGCGGTGAACACCATGGCCTCCAACCTCACCGAGCAGGTGCGGTCCATCTCCACCGTGACGCAGGCCATCGCGGCGGGCGACCTCAACCAGAAGATCACCATCAAGGCCTCCGGCGAGGTCGCCGAGCTCGCCGGGACCATCAACTCCCTCACCGAGACCCTCCGCATCTTCGCCGGGGAGGTCACGCGCGTCGCCCGCGAAGTGGGCACCGAGGGCCGCATGGGCGGGCAGGCCGACGTGCCCGGCGTCTCCGGCACCTGGAAGGACCTCACCGACTCGGTGAACGACATGGCCTCCAGCCTCACCGACCAGGTCCGCGACATCGCCAAGGTCACCAGCGCCGTCGCCCGCGGCGACCTCAACCAGAAGATCGCCGTTCCGGCCCAGGGCGAGATCCTCGAACTCAAGACCACCGTCAACACGATGGTCGACCAGCTCTCCAACTTCGCCGACGAGGTCACGCGCGTCGCCCGCGAGGTCGGTACCGAAGGCCGCCTCGGCGGCCAGGCCACCGTCCAGGGCGTCTCCGGCACCTGGCGCGATCTCACGCAGAACGTGAACCAGCTCGCCGCGAACCTCACCGAGCAGGTCCGCAACATCGCGAAGGTCACCAGCGCCGTCGCCGCAGGCGACCTCGGCCAGAAGATCACCGTCGACGCCCAGGGCGAGGTCGCCGAGGTCAAGACCACCGTGAACACGATGGTCGACCAGCTCGGGCGGTTCGCCGCCGAGGTCACGCGCGTCGCGCGCGAGGTCGGCTCCCAGGGCCGCCTGGGCGGCCAGGCCGACGTGCCCGGCGTCTCCGGCACCTGGAAGGACCTCACCGAGAACGTCAACCTCATGGCCGCCAACCTGACCGCGCAGGTCCGCAACATCTCCTCGGTCGCCAGCGCGGTCGCCGCCGGCGACCTCAACCAGCAGATCGCCGTGGACGCCCAGGGGGAGATGCTGGAGCTCAAGTCCACGATGAACTCGATGGTGGCGCAGCTGTCGCAGTTCGCCGACGAGGTCACGCGCGTCGCCAGCGAAGTGGGCACGGAGGGGAAGCTCGGCGGGCAGGCGAACGTGCAGGGCGTCTCGGGCACCTGGAAGGCCCTCACCGACAACGTCAACTCGATGGCCTCGAATCTGACCAGTCAGGTCCGCAACATCTCGTCGGTCGCCAGCGCGGTCGCCGCCGGCGACCTCAACCGCCAGATCACCGTCGACGCCCAAGGCGAGATGCTCGAACTGAAGTCGACGATGAACGCCATGGTCGACCGGCTCTCCTCGTTCGCCGACGAGGTCACGCGCGTGGCGCGCGAGGTCGGCACCGAGGGCCGCCTGGGCGGGCAGGCGAACGTGCAGGGCGTCTCGGGCACCTGGAAGGCCCTCACCGACAACGTCAACACGATGGCCTCGAACCTGACCGAGCAGGTCCGCTCGATCTCCACGGTCACGCAGGCCATCGCCAAGGGCGATCTGAACCAGAAGATCACCGTCGACGCCCAGGGCGAGATCGCCGAGGTCAAGACCACCGTCAACACGATGGTCGACCAGCTCTCCAGCTTCGCGAACGAGGTCACCCGCGTCGCCCGCGAGGTCGGCGTCGAGGGGAACCTCGGCGGGCAGGCCGAGGTCGCGGGCGTCGCCGGGACCTGGCTCGCCCTGACGCGGAACGTGAACTCGCTGGCCGCGACCCTGACGCTCCAGCTGCGGGCCATCGCCAACGTCGCCCACGCCGTCGCGCGCGGGGACCTGACGCAGTCGGTCGACTTCGAGGCCGCCGGCGAGATCGCCGACCTCACCGAGTCGATCAACCAGATGATCACCGCGCTGCGCGACAAGACCCGCCAGAACACCGACGCGGACTGGCTCAACTCCAACCTCGCCCGCATCTCCTCGCTCCTTCAGGGCCGCAGGGGCGTCGACGAGGTCACGCGCATGGTCCTCGACGAGGTCACGCCGCTCATCGACGCGCAGACCTCGACGTT
Organism: Glycomyces paridis; assembly: GCF_004912155.1. GTDB lineage: Bacteria > Actinomycetota > Actinomycetes > Mycobacteriales > Micromonosporaceae > Glycomyces > Glycomyces paridis. The sequence goes on from NZ_STGX01000019.1 coordinate 37,454, forward strand.
CTACGTCCGCCACGAGGACGTCTCGGGATACGTCACCTACCGCCTCAACGCCGTCTACGGGCACCCCAGCCCCGGCGAGAAGAAGGTCATCGAGGACAACGAGGGCATGGTGGGCCAGGCCGCGGCCTCCAAGCGCACCATCCACCTGCACGACATCCCCGAGGGCTACCTGGAGATCTCCTCGGGGCTCGGCCAGGCCACCCCGACCGACCTCATCATCCTGCCCGTCCAGTTCGGCGACAAGGTCCGCGGCGTCATCGAGTTCGCGTCGTTCAACGCCTACTCGGGGCTGCACAAGCGGTTCCTGGACGCGCTGGCGCCGAACGTGGGGGTCACGCTCGCCACGATCGAGGGCAACGCCCGCACCGAGGTGCTGCTGCGCGAGTCGCAGCGCATGGCGCAGGAGCTTCGCGCGCAGTCCAACCGGCTCCAGGAGACGAACGTGGAGCTGGAGGAGAAGGCGCAGCTCCTGTCGGCGCAGAACAAGGCGATCGAGTTGAAGAACGAGGAGGTCGAGACCGCCCGCAAGGACATCGAGGAGAAGGCCGACCAGCTCGCGCAGGCCTCGAAGTACAAGTCGGAGTTCCTCGCGAACGTCTCGCACGAGCTGCGGACGCCGCTGAACTCGCTGCTGCTGCTCGCGCGCCTGTTGTCGGAGAACGCCGACGGGAACCTCTCGGAGCGCCAGGTCGAGTTCGCGCGCACGATCTACAACGCCGGGACGGACCTGCTCACCCTCATCGACGACATCCTCGACCTGTCGAAGATCGAGGCGGGGCGCATGGTCGTCTCGGTGCACCCGGTCGACCTCGCCGAGATCCTCGGGGACATCGACGCGGCGTTCCGGCCGCAGGCCGAGGACAAGGGCCTGGAGTTCGCCGTGGACGTCGGCACGGGCGTGCCGCAGCTGATGCAGACCGACGGGCAGAAGTTCCAGCAGGTGCTGCGCAACCTCCTGTCGAACGCGGTCAAGTTCACCAGGTCCGGTTCGGTGACGCTCGCGGTGCGGCGCGTCCCGGCCGACCTGCGCTTCGACGCCCCGCAGTTGAACGCGGCGGCCGAGCGGATCGCCTTGAGCGTCATCGACACCGGCATCGGGGTGGCCGAGGCGAAGAAGACGATCATCTTCGAGCCGTTCCAGCAGGCCGACGGCACCACGCGGCGACTGTTCGGCGGGACGGGCCTGGGCCTGTCGATCTCCAAGTCGCTCTCGCAGGCGCTCGGCGGGGACGTGTTCATCGAGCACACCGGCGACGCCGGGTCGAAGTTCACGTTCGTGGTGCCCGTCGAGATCGACGCCGAGGGCGACTTCGCGATGGTCGGCACGGAGCTGCCGACGGCCGTGGAGGAGCAGCCGGGCATCCTCACCGGCGCGCCCGAGACGCCCTCGTCCTCGGCGGCGGCCCAGCACCTGGAGGGCACGACCGTCCTCATCGTCGACGACGACATCCGCAACGTCTTCGCGCTCACCGCCGCCCTCGAGCTGCACGGCATCGAGGTGCACTACGCCGAGAACGGCGCCGACGGCATCGACGCGCTCCAGCACCACCCGGGCATCGAGATCGTCCTCATGGACTCGATGATGCCGGGCATGGACGGCAACGAGACCACGCGCGTCATCCGCCGGATGCCGCAGTTCGCGGACCTGCCGATCGTGTTCCTCACCGCGCAGGCCCTCGCCGAGCAGCGCGAGCAGTCCGTGGAGGCCGGCGCGAGCGCCTACCTCACCAAGCCCGTGGACCTCGACCTGCTGCTGGACACCATGTCGCACTGGATCGGCGCGGGCGGCGCGCCCCGCACCGCGGGACCCGACGACGCAGACGGGGCGGCGGGGCGGGACAATGGCGGACCGACCGTTGGAGGCACCGCATGAGCACCGCCCGCGTCCTGCTCGTCGACGACCGCTCCGAGAACCTCCTCGCCCTGGAGGCGATCCTCCAGGGCCTGCCCGTCAACACCATCGCCGTCACCTCCGGCGAGGAGGCCCTCAAGCGCCTCCTGTCGGAGGACTACGCGGCGATCCTCCTCGACGCCCAGATGCCGGGCATGGACGGCTTCGAGACCGCCCGGCACATCAAGCAGCGCGAGAAGACCCGCCACACCCCGATCATCTTCCTCACCGCCGCCGACAGGGACGCCCACCTGGCGATGCGCGGGTACTCGGTCGGCGCGGTCGACTACATCACCAAGCCGTTCGACCCGTGGATGCTGCGCACCAAGGTGAAGGTCTTCATCGACCTGTGGGCCCAGGGGCAGGCGCTGCGCCAGACCTCCGAGCGCACCCGGAACCTCCGCGAACGCGAGGAGCTCCTGCGCCACCGGCTCGGCGCCGCCCATGCGTCCCTTACCGAATGGGCCGAACAGCACGGCGGCGACGACGAGATCGCGCGGATTCTCGGGCTGCTCGAACCCGACAACCGCTGACCCTCGGCTAGGGTTGGTCCCGTGGTGCACCAGAAGCTCGACATCTCGGTCCACCGAGAGTCGAACGAGACGATCGTGGCGCTGACCGGCGAAATCGACCTGCACACCGCGCCACGGCTCTCCTCCGCCGTCGACGCCGCGCTCGCCGATGACCCCGTCCGCGTCGTCCTCGACATGCGCGGCGTGACCTTCTGCGACTCGCGCGGCCTGGGCACCCTCGTGATCCTCGCCCGCGCGGCCGCGCGCTCGCGCGCCGTCCTCGTCCTGGCGAACCTCGGCGACTTCCTCAAGCGCCTCCTGGCCGTCTCCGGCATCGGCGACCACTTCGTGATCCGCGAGGACGCCGCCGGGGACGGGCCGCCCTCCGACCCCGACCAGGAGCCCACCCGATGAACCTCGCCGACCTCCTCGCCGAACTGGCACCCCTCGTCGCCGCGGCGGCCGCGGCGCTCGTGGGCATCGTCCTCGCCTGGGTCGGCGCGGCAAAGCGCAAGCAGGGCCTGCTCGTCGGCGGGACGCTCCTGCTGTTCGCCGGCGGGGCTACCGTGCTCGCCTGGGCGATCATCGAAGGCGCCGGCGGCGAGGCGGCCGCCGTGGGCCTCGCGGCGGCGCTGCTGCCCGCGCCGATCCTCATCGGCGCGTTCGTGTGGCTGGGCCGCTACCGGCGCCGCCCGTGGCTGGTCCTGGCGTTCTGCCTCGGCTGGGGCGCGTGCGTCGCCACCGCGATCGCCTTGGGCGTCAACACCGGTGCCGCGTACCTCCTGCACAGGAACGACCTCAACCCGGACCTGGCGGCCGTCGTCTCGGCGCCGGTCATCGAGGAGATCGGCAAGCTCCTCGGCCCGCTCCTGGTGTACTGGTTCGCGCGCCGCCACCTCACCGGCACCCTCGACGCGCTCGTCTACTGCGGACTGTCCGGCGCCGGGTTCGCCATCGCCGAGAACGTCCTCTACGCCTCCGGCGCCTACGTCTACGGCGCCGAGTCCCTCGACGCCGCCGCCGGGATCGCCCAGGTGACCCTCCTGGTCATCATGCGCGGCCTCGCCACCATGTTCGCCCACCCGCTCATGACCGGCCTCTCGGCGATCGGCCTGGGCAAGGCCGCCCGCAAGCCCGGACGCAAGGGCCTCCAGACCGTGTGGATCATCGGGATGCTCCTGTGCGGCATGGGACTGCACGCCCTGTGGAACGGCGCCTCCGTCCTCGGCGTCGCCCTGGAGATGCCCGCGCTGTGGTTCGCGCTCTACCCGGCGTTCCTGGCGCCCCTGTTCTTCACGATGGTCGGCGCGGCCCTGTGGCTGCGCGCCGCCGACGCCCGCCGCACCCAGACCGTCCTGGCGCCCCTGGTCGGCGCCGCCCAGCTCTCGCCGCCCGAACTCGCCTCCCTCGCGAGCTTCTCGCGCCGCTCCGCCGCCCGCGCCTGGGCCCGCCGCTTCGCCGGAAAACCCGGCGAGGCCGCCATGAAGGACTTCCAGCGGTCCGCCTCCGCCGTCGCCGAGCAGTACGACCTCGCCTCGATCGGGCGACCCTGGAGCGAGCAGACCGTCCACGAAGGGGTGGGCCGCATGCACGCCGCCAGGGCCCGCTACGCGGGAGCGGACCCGCGCACGCCCCCCGCGCTGTGGGACGGGCGCCGCTATCACGTGACGTTCCCCGACGGGCGGATGCGGCCGGTCGAACCGCCCGCCGCACCGGTCATGCCCTTCCCCGTCGCACCGCCGCCTGCGTACCCTGTCCCCTATGCATGAGGGACCCATCGGCCCCACCTCCTGGGCCGGACCCGAAGGGCCGCCGCCGCGCGCGCTGCGGCCCCGCTGGAGGGAGCCCCACCCCGTCCGCGTCGGCCCCACCGCCGCCGGTTCCGCGCTGTGCGCGCTGTGGGTCCTCATGTGGCTCCTGGCGTACGCCAAGGGCGCCCAGGACGCGTCCCCGAGCGGGGCGGGCTTCGCCTGGGTGACTTTGGCCGCGAGTACGATCGGAGCAGTCGCCGCGGCCGCGCTCGCGCGCTACGGTGACCGCGGAGCCGCGGTCGGCGTTGCGGCGGTCGCAGGGACGGCCGCTGGGGTCACGGGGCTCTCGTGCGAGCTGTATCTTTTGCTGACCGGCGATTGGATCCTGTGGTTACATCGACCGCAGTTCGCCACATCCTTCAGTAGGTCGTATCGAACGGCTGCCCGCTCGGGCCGCCGGTTCCATTGAATGAGAAGACGGGGACGGATCGTGTCGTATTTCGCTGTGGCTGTGGGCCGCGAGGGCGACGAATGGGAGGCCGCGGAGGTCGACCTCGACGCTGTTGCCGACGTCGAGGACGCGGCCGAGGTCATGCGTGAGGCTTTCCCTGACGCCGACCTGACGCTGCTGTTCGTCGACGCCGACGACGAGTACCTGACGGTGATGCGCCTCGACAAGGGCGACGACCTGCGCACGTTCGGCTCCGACGCCGAATACGCGTCGCAGTCGCGCCTGGGCGAGGCCCTCCTGGGCGACCTCGAACCCGAGGACGCCGAGGAGATCGACTCCGAGGACGAGGAGTCCATCGCGGCCCGACCGACCGAGCTCGACGCCGAGCCCGTCGGCGAGGCCGACCTCATGCGCGACCTGGGCGTGCCCGGCTCCAACCTGCTCGCCCTGTGCGCCAAGGAGGGCATGATGCCCTCCGACGTGGTCGCCGCCGTCGCCGCCGCGGTCGGCTTCGCCGAGGCCCTCGAAGACGCCACCGGCGCCTAGTCGCCAGGCCCCCTTCCACTCCGATGCAGTCCCGCCGCGAGGTCCACGAACGCTGGATGCGCCGCGCCCTCGACGCGGCGCGCACCCCCGGTGCGGGCCTCCCGGCGGGTGGGACTCCCCCGAACCGGCCCGGCCGCCCGGCATGCCAGGCCGACACCGCCACGGCGGCACCGAAGGACGCCCCCGCGGCGCCGCGAGCGGACCTGCCCGTCGGCGCCGCGGTCTTCGCCCCCGACGGGCGCGAACTCGCGGTGGCCGCCAACGCCAGAGAGGCCCTCGGCGACCCGACCGCGCACGCCGAGGTCCTCGCCCTCCGCGCGGCCGCGGCGGCGCACGGCGACGGCTGGCGGCTCGAAGGGTGCACCCTCGTGGTCACCTTGGAGCCGTGCACGATGTGCGCCGGGGCGGCCGTCCTCGCCCGCGTCGGCGCGATCGTCTTCGGCGCCTGGGAACCCAAGACCGGCGCCGTCGGCTCCCTCTGGGACGTCGTGCGCGACCCCCGGCTCAACCACAACCCCGAGGTCTACGGCGGCGTCCTCGAACCCGAGTCCGCCGCGCTGCTGCGCGCCCACTTCGGCAGGTGAGCCGAAGGGCGGCATGGGAAGCCCATGCCGCCCCGCTTCAACCGGCCCGCTACTCGGCGGCGGCCTTCTCGGCCCGCTTCTCCTGGGTCCGCGCCAAGAGCTGGGCGATGTCGACGACCTCGACGTCCTCGCGGCCCGCGTCGGCGACGCCGTCGCGGAGCATGGTGGAGCAGAACGGGCAGCCGACCGCCACGGTGCTCGCGCCGGTGGCGACGGCCTCGTCGGCCCGCTCTCGGTTGACCCGCTTGCCGATCGGCTCCTCCAGCCACATGCGGGCGCCGCCCGCGCCGCAGCAGAAGGACTTCTCGGCGTTGCGCGGCATCTCGGTGACCTCGGCGAAGGAGCCGAGGAGTTCGCGCGGGGGCGAGAAGACGCGGTTGTGGCGGCCCAGGTAGCACGGGTCGTGGTAGGTGAGCTTGCCGTCGTGCTCCTCGACGGGCGTGATCTTCCCGGCGTTGACGAGGTCGTTGAGGAGCTCGGTGTGGTGCACGACCTCGTAGTTCCCGCCGAGGTCCTTGTACTCGTTGCCCACGGTGTTGAGGCAGTGCGGGCAGGTCGCGACGATCTTGACGGCCCCGACCCCGTTGAGCGTCTCCACGTTCTGCTCGGCGAGCATCTGGAACATGAACTCGTGCCCGATGCGCCGGGCCGAGTCGCCCGTGCAGGTCTCGGCCTCGCCGAGCACCGCGAACTTGACGCCCGCGTCGTGCAGGAGGGTCGCGACCGCGCGAGAGGTCTTCTGCGCCTTGGGGTCGTAGGCGCCCGCGCAGCCGACCCAGTACAGGTACTCGAACTCGGTCTCCCCGTCGGCCACCGGCACCTCGAAGTCGAGGCCCTCGGCCCACTTGAGGCGGTGGGCGGGGTTCTCGCCCCAGGGGTTCCCCTTGTTCTCCAGGTTGCGGAGCATCGTCTGGGCCTCGGCCGGGAAGTCCGACTCGATCATGACCATGTTGCGGCGCAGGTCGATGATGTGGTCCACGTGCTCGATGTCCACCGGGCACTGCTCGACGCAGGCGCCGCAGGTGGTGCACGCCCACAGGACGTCGGGGTCGATGACCGAGCCGATGATGTTGATCTTCTCGTGCGGGTCGGCCCCGCCGCGCTCCTTCGCGAGCGCCGCGGCCTTGAGGTAAGGCGCCTGCTCGTACAGGTGGTCGCGCAGGTCGGTCACGAGCTTCTTGGGGGACAGGGGCTTGCCGGTGTTCCAGGCCGGGCACTGCGACTGGCAGCGGCCGCACTCGGTGCACGTGGAGAAGTCGAGCAGGCCCTTCCACGAGAAGTCGGCGATGGTCGCGACGCCGAACGGCTCGGTCTCGGGGTCGGCCTTCTCGAAGTCGGCCGGCTCGCCGCCGATGAGCATGGGCTTGGCCGCGCCGAGCGAGACCGCGCCGTCGGCGTTGCGCTTGAAGTACAGGTTGAAGAACGCGGTGACGCGGTGCCAGCCGATGCCCATCGACGGGATGAGCGCCAGCATGAGGAAGAACGTCCAGGAGACGAGGATGTCGAGGCCCGCGGCGAGCGTGATCGCGGTGTGCAGCGCCTCCTCGGAGGCCCCGTCCAGGCCGTTCGCGAACAGGGACGAGACCGGCGAGGTCCACTCGTCGACCTCCCCGAGCGAGACCTTGAAGACCCGGACGGCCATGTGGGAGAGGACGATCGTGAAGATCGTCGCCTCGATGTAGAACGCCATCCACTGCCGCGAGCCCTCGAAGCGCGAGGACGAGCGCCGCTGCCCGGCCTCGGAGGCGGTGCCCTGCGGCGGCACGCGGTGCGACCGCGGCTGACGGGCCGTCCTGATCCCGAAGAGGGTGAGGATGGCGATGCCCGTGAGCACCGTGAGGAGCTCGGAGACCAGCAGCCAGGGCCCCCAGTGCCCGACGATCGGCAGGCTCAGGGAGGGGTCGATCACCTCCCAATAGGACTGCGCGAGGGCGGGGAACAGCAGGAAGAAACCGAAGAACACCGCCCAGTGCGCGAGGCCGACCCAGGTCCACTGGAGCATCCTGGTGTGGCCCAAGGACTCCCGCAGCATGGTCTTGATCCGCTGCCCCCGGTCGCCCTTGCGCGTGCTGTCGGGCGCGCCGAGCCGGATCAGGTCGAGCATGCCGAGACCGGCGCGGACGAACAGCCCGATCGCGAACGCGGTGTACGCGAAGGCGATCGTGGCCGTGACGATTTGGACGACTCCCATGGCGACCTCTCGGCAGTGCTGGCTCTCGGCATTGCTGGCGCACGACGGCGGGATGGCGCCCTCCTGCAACAGTGCGGTGTTCCCGATCACGATACATGTTACTGAGCAGTAGCCATCCTGGCGCACCGCCCCTGCGACCCGCCTCACGGCGCCCGCGCCGCCGACCCGGCCCCGCCTTGAGCGAGACGTGCCGCACTTGCCTCGACCTGGCAAACTGGCCTCATGGACCCCTACGCCTCCTACAACCCCAATCCGGGCGCCGACCCGAACCAGCCGAACGGCTACCCGCCCGGGCAGCCCCCGGCGTACGGCACGACGCCGGACCCGTACGGCGCGCCCGACCCGTACGCCTCCCCGACCGGGGGCTACGCCCCGAGCCCGGGGACGAGCCACTCCATCGGCTACCCGCCGCCCGGCCCGCCCGCGCCCGGGCCCTACCCGGGCGCGCCCGCACCGGGCCCCTACGGCCCCATGCCGCCCCAGTACGGGCCGCCGGTCATGCCGCAGCCGTCCTCGGGCATCCCGGCCGCCGGCTGGATCGGCATCGCGCTCGGCATCGTCCTGGTGGTCGGGCTGGGGATCGCCGGGGTCGTGTGGGGCCTCGACCGCTCCGACGGCGACACCGGCGGCACCGGCACTTCAGCGACCGACACCGACGAGGGCGGCACGGGCGCCGACCCCGGCACCGAGCCCACCGAGGCCGCCGTCGCCGATCCGGTCGCCGACGCCGCGATCGGCGACTGCTTCTACGACTACGGCGACGAGACCACCCCCGACCTGGAGGCGACCAGCTGCGGGGCAGGGACCTTCGAGGCCATCGACATCGTCGAGGGCACCTCCGACCTGACCTCCTGCGACGACCTGCCGCTGGCCGACTCCGCAGTCACCTCCACCGCCGCCGACCGCGTGCTGTGCCTGAGCTACACCGCGATCGCGGGGGACGACGCCTACCACGCGCAAGTGGACGAGTGCATCTACGGGACCTCCACGCCCGACTCGGCGTGGAACGTCATCGACTGCCAGGACGGGGCCTTCAAGGTCATCGAACGGCTCGAGGACGAGTCGAGCACGAGTTCGTGCACCGACTCCACGTACTACATCTACGGCCTGGCGTACACGACGAGCCAGACCTATCTGGACGTCACGCTGTGCCTGACGATGATCTACCCCGGCGGCGACGCCGGGTACGCCGGTGTCGACGACTGCATGTCGATGAACAGCGACTACACGTACTTCGAGTTCGTCTCCGACTGCTCCGACGGGAACGTGTACATCACGGGGCGCTCGAACGAGATCTTCGACGACCCCGAGGGCTGGTGCAACGGCTGGGGCTGGCATTACCAGGAGATCCCCGACTTCCCGGAGCTGAGCTACACGGTCTGCTGGGGCTGGTTGTAGACCGGACGGCGAAGGGCCCGGCTCCGCGCGGAGCCGGGCCCGTCTTCGAAGGGGAACTTCAGGCGGATTCGCGGACCACGATCCTGGTGCCCAGGATCGTCACCAGGGGCCCGGCCTCCTCGCCGCGGATGCGCCCGCACAGCAGGCGGGCCATCTCGCGGCCCATCGTCTCGGTCGGCTGGTGGACCGTCGTCAGCGGCGGCTCGGCGACCTCGGCCAGCGGCGAGTCGTCGAAGCCGACCAGGGCCAGGTCCTCGGGGACGCTGATCCCCCGCTCCCGGGCCACGCGGAGCGTCGCGATCGCGAGCGGGTCGGAGTGGCAGAAGACCGCGTCGAGCTCGCCGGCGGTGTCGAAGAGGTGCCGGGCGGCCTTGATGCCCGAGGCCTCGTCGAAGCCCTCGGCGACCGACACCAGCGACTCCTCGACCGGCAGCCGGGAGCCGCGCAGGCCGTCCCGGTAGCCGTTGAGCCGGTCGACGCCCACGGCCATGTCCTGCGGGCCGGCGATGAGGCCGATCCGCTTGTGGCCGTGCTGCGCCAGGTACTCGACCGCCTGTCGCGCGCCGGAGCGGTTGTCGCAGTCGACGTACGCCACCGGGCGGAAGCCCACCGGCGTGCCGCACAGGACGATCGGGATGCCCGCGTCCTCCAGCCGCTCGGGGAGGGGGTCCCCGGAGTGGCTGGAGACCATCATGACGCCGTCGACGTGCTGGCCCATGAGGTAGGACTCCAGGTCGGCGCGGTTGCCGTCCCGCGGCGCGAACGTGAGCATGAGCCGCATGTTCTCCTCGGCGAGCTGCTCGGTGATCCCGCGCAGCACGCCGGCGAAGAACGGCTCCGACCACAGCCACTCCTGGGACTCGGTCACGACCAGCGCGACGGTGTCCGTCCGCTGGGTGACGAGGGTCCTGGCCGCCTGGTTGGGGACGTACCCCAGCTCCTTGATGGCGGCCAGGACCGCGGCGCGAGTGTCCTCGGCGACCTTGGGGGAGCCGTTGATGACGCGCGAGACCGTGCCCCGGCCGACGCCGGCGTGGCGGGCCACGGTGTCGAGCGTCGGCCGTCCGCCGCTGCGTCTGCGTCCGTGGCGCTCACCTTTGCCGGCGGTCGGTGCCGGTTCGTCGGAAACCTCGGTTCGGGTCTCGGTCATCGTGCATCACCTCGGGCAACGTTAGCGGTGGATCTATTCTGCCTCACGGTTCGATCGGGCGCGTCGCACCAGGTCGCCGTACCAGCGCCCGGAGTCCTTGACCGTGCGCTCGCCGGTCTCGAATTCGACGTAGACCAGCCCGAACCGCTTCGTGTAGCCCCAGGCCCACTCGAAGTTGTCGGCCAGCGACCAGGCGAAGTAGCCCACGAGCGGCACCCCGGCGTCGACGGCGTCGGCGCAGGCGGCCACGTGGCCCTGCACGTACTCGAGGCGCTCGACGTCGTGGACCTCCCCGTCGTCCAGCTTGTCGGGGAAGGCCGCGCCGTTCTCGGTGACGGCCAGCCCGACCTCGGGGTAGGAGGCGTGCAGGCGGGTGAGGATCTCGGTGAGCCCGGCGGGCTCGATCTCCCAGCCCATGTCGGTCACGGGCAGCCCGGCCGAGACGAAGCCGATGTGCTCGTTGGCGGGCCAGGCGGACCCGGCGCCGGTGGGCGCGGCCGACGCGGAGGTCGCACCGCCGTTACCGGTAACGGTGAATCTGCTGTAGTAGTTCACCGAGAGCACGTCGAGCGGCGCGTTGATCGTCTCCAGGTCGCCGTCCTCGATGAACGCGAAGTCGGTGATGGCCTTGAAGTCCTCGACGATGTCCTCGGGGTAGGCCCCGCGGAGCGCGGCCTCGGTGAACCAGCGGTTCTGGACGCCGTCGACGCGGCGCGCGGCGTCGAGGTCGACGGGGGACTCGCTGGCGGCGTGGATCGGGTAGAAGTTCAGGCCGATGCTCACCGTGGCCTCGGGGTCGGCGGCCTTGATGGCGCGCGCGGCGAGCCCGTGGGCGAGCATGAGGTGGTGCGCGGCGGCGATCGAGGCGGAGGGGTCGCGGCGCCCGGGGGCGTGCTCGCCCGAGGCGTAGCCGAGGAACGCCGAGCACCACGGCTCGTTGACGGTGATCCAGTGCTTGACGCGGTCGCCGAGGGCCTCGTGCGCGATCTGCGCGAACTGCGCGAAGCGCAGCGCGGTCGCCCGCTCGGGCCAGCCGCCGGCGTCTTCGAGGGTCTGGGGGAGGTCCCAGTGGTAGAGGGTGATCCAGGGGGTGATGCCCTCGGCGAGGAGGGCGTCGACGAGGTTCGAGTAGTAGGCGAGGCCCTTGGGGTTGACGGTGCCGTCCCCGTCGGGGCAGATCCGGGGCCACGACAGGGAGAACCGGTAGCTGTTGAGGCCGAGCGCCTTGATGAGGGCGACGTCCCCGGCGATGTTGTTGTAGGAGTCGATCGCGGTGTCGCCGTTGGAGCCGTCGACCACGCGGCCGGGCTCGTTGACGAACGCGTCCCAGATGGACTTGCCGCGCCCGTCGGTGCCGGTGGCGCCCTCGACCTGGTAGGAGGAGGTCGCCGCCCCCCAGGCGAATGTCGATGGGAATCGGGCCGCGAGCGCGGTCCCGTCGGTGTCTATGGTCATTTGCCAGAACCTTCCATGATGCCGTGGACGATCTGTCGTCCGAACACGACGAACAGGATCGCGATTGGAATGATCGAGATCAGAGTGCCGGTGAAGATCATCGAGAGGTCCGCGGACCAGGTGGCGGTGGAGATCTGGCGGATCGCGAGCTGGATGGTCGGGTTGGCTTCGCTCAGCACCATGAACGGCCACAGGAACTCGTTCCAGTTGAGCATGAAGGTGAGCAGGCCCAGGACGACCATGGCGGGGCGCAGGGCCGGGAGGACGATGCGCCACCAGATGCCCAGTGTGCTCGCGCCGTCGATGCGGGCGGCCTCGATGATCTCGTCGGGGACGGCCTGTTCGCAGTACTGGCGCATCATGAAGATGCCGAACCCGTTGATGAGGAACGGCAGGATCACGGCCTGGAGGGTGTCGAGCCACTGGAGCTCGACCATGACCATGTACAGCGGCACGATGCCCAGCTGCTGGAGCGGGACCATCATCGAGAACAGGACCGTGGCCATGAGGATCTTGGACCCGCGGAACTTGAGCTTCGCGAAGGCGAAGCCGCCGAGGGTCGACAGCAGGATCACCGAGAGGGTGACCGTGCCGGTGATGATGAGCGAGTTGCGCAGGCCCAGGAGCAGGTTCGCCTGCGGGTTGGTCAGGGCCTCCTGGATGTGCTCGCCGAGGTTGCCGCCGGGCAGGAGCGCGGGCGGGAAGCCCGAGGCGTCCGAGGAGACCCGGGAGGCGATGACGATCATCCAGTACAGCGGGAAGATCGACAGGAGCGCGACGAAGGCGAGGCCGACGCGGGTCATGACGGACGGGGCGAAGACCCCGTCGGACTCGTGCGGGCCGCTGTGGCGCTTCTTCCTGCGGCGCTGCTTCGCGGCGCTCGGCGCCGGCGCCTCGGGTGCGGTGCGTCGGGGCGCGGTTGCGGTGCTCATTTGTTCCCCTGGATGCGGTTGACGACGAGGAAGTTGACGGCCGCGACGATGCCGATGACGGCGAACAGGAGCCATCCGGCCGCGGCGGAGATGCCGTAGTTGCCGTGGGTGCGCAGGATGTCGACCAGGACCATCGCGGTGGTCTGGAACTGGCCGTCCGCGCCGCCGTTGAGCAGCCCGGAGCCGAACATCATCGGCTCGACGAACAGCGTCATGCCGCCGACGGAGGAGACGAAGACGGTGAAGATGAGCACCGGCTTGAGCTGGGGGATCGTGATCTTCCAGAACTGCTGGCGGGGCGAGGCGCCGTCGACGGTCGCGGCCTCGTACAGGTTCTTGGGGATGGTCTGCATGGCGGCGAGGAAGATGAGCGAGTTGTAGCCCATCCAGCGCCAGTCGATCATGGAGGAGATCGCGAACCAGGAGGAGAACCGGCCGGTCTGCCAGTCGATCTTGTCGATCCCGATGAGGTCGAGGGCGCCGTTGACCATGCCGTACTCGGTGCCCCAGAAGCGGGCGAAGATGACGCCGACGGCGACGACCGAGGTCACGATGGGGGCGAGGATGAGCATCCGCCACAGCATCGGGCGCTTGAGGCGCTTGTTGAGGGCGTTGGCGACCATGAGGGCGACCACGAGCTGGGGGACGGTCGCCATGACGAACATGCCGAGCGTGTTCACCACCGACCAGTTGAACCGGTCGTACTCGGTGAGCAGGAACTTGTAGTTGTCCAGGCCCACGAAGGTCCGGTTCGGGTTGCCGAGCTTCCAGCTGTGCAGCGAGGCGTAGAGCGTGTACGCCATGGGGAAGACGCCGAAGACGGCGAAGAGGATGAAGTACGGGGACACCAGCGCGTAGGGCGTCGCCTTGACGTCGGCTCGGTTGAGCCGGTCTCGCCAGGTCAGGCGCGGTGCGGCGTTGCGGGTGGTCATTGGGGCCTTCCTTGCAGTTCACGGCTCGCAAGCTTCGCCGAGTCTGGGACGGACGCGGCGGGCCCGCCGGGGCCCTCCGACCGCGGCGCTCCTGCTGGCCGGGGTCGTGGGGCGGACCGGTGCTGCGGACCGACGGAGCCGACTCGTGGCTCGCGGGCCCCGCCGCGTTCGGATGCGGAACGGTGCTTCCGAGGGGAGCCGGCCCGCCGCGGGTTGGGGCGCGGCGGGCCGACACGGTGCCGCCGAGAAGGGGTGGGGACCGGTCCTGGGGTGGTGCGTCGAACGGATGCCGGGAACCGTTCGACGCCGGTCCGCGTCTCGGCGGCACTGGGCCTGGCGGCGTTTTCAGGCGCTGCCTGCCCGGGGCCCGGCCGGGCGGGAGGCAGGTTCCCCCCGACCGGGCCCACCGGGGGCTAGAGGCCGGCTCCGGCGAGTTGGACGGCTTCTTCGGCCGCGGAGTTGATCTCGTCCCACGCGTCGGCGGACTTGAAGGTGCCGTCGGCGACGCCGTTGAGGACGCCTTCGACCGCGGCCTTCACCGGCGGGTGGAAGTAGGAGTACTCGAGCGGCTGGAACGACTGGATCGAGGCGGCGATGATCTGGCCGATCGGGGCGCCGTTGAAGTAGTCGCTGGTGTAGTCGGCGACCTTCGGGTCCGACTGCGCCACGGGCGAGGACGGGAAGTTGCCGACGGCCTCGAAGACCTTGACCTGCTGCTCCGGGGCGGTCAGCCAAGCGGCGAGCTCAGCGGCCTCCTCGGGGTGCGCGGACTGCGAGGGAACGGCGAGGAAGGAGCCGCCCCAGTTGCCGGCCACGCCGGGCGCGGCGGCCATGTCCCACTTGCCGGCGTTGTCCTCGCCGGAGGTCGGCTGGATAACGCCGCCGGCCATCCACGCGGGGCAGGGCATGACGGCGTAGCCGCCCTCGACCATGCCGGCGTTCCACTCCTCGGACCACGAGGCGAAGTTGCCGATGGCGCCGATCTCCTGGAGCTCCAGGACGGTGTCGACGGACTGGGTGGCCGCGGCCGAGTCGAGCGTCAGGGTGCCCTCGTCGTCGACGTACATCTTGCCGTCGTTCTGGCCGGCGAGCTGGCCCAGCAGCATGTTCTGGAGCTGGGTCGGGCCGTCGAGGAACGCGGCGCCGGTGTCGGCGGCGACGAAGTCCGTGGCGACCTGCTTGAAGCCGTCCCAGGTGGCCCACGCGGCGGCGACTTCTTCGCGGTCGGTGGGGAGGCCCGCGGCCTCGAACAGCTCGGGGCGGTAGCACATGCCCATGCCGCCGATGTCGGTGCCGAAGCCCACCAGCTTGCCGTCGGGGGTGTGCCCGAGGTTCCAGGTGTTCTCGGTGTAGTCGCCGGCGCGGCTCTCGTAGTCGGCCGTCAGGTCGTACCAGAAGTCCGGGTTGTTGAACAGCTGCGGCGTGGCCTGCTCGTCGATGCCGATGACGTCGCCGGCGCCGGAGCCGGTCTCGAGCGAGGTCTCGAGGGCGGGACGGTACTCGGTGTCGAAGTTGACGCCGTCGCCTTCGATGACCACGTCGATGTCGGGGTGGGCCGCTTCGTACTCGGCTTCGAGGCCGGCCTGGGTGTAGCCGAAGTTGCCGAAGATCGAGACGGTGAGGACGATCTGCCCGTCGGCGTTGGTGCCTTCCGACTTGGGGTCGTCGTCCCCGCCGCAGGCGGCGGCGGAGAGCGTGAGCGCTCCCGCGGCGACGGCCGCGAGGGCCACCCTGCCGTGCTGTCGTTTGAGGAGATGCATCGTTGCTGTTTCCTTCCAGGCGCCGGCGGCGCCATGCGTTTCCCGAGGGGTTGAAGAGAGTGACTCGATTCCTTTGATGCCCGGGACGGTCGTGATGCGGGCCGCCGTATGTGCGCGACGGCCCGCGGACTGAAACCGCCGAGGCGATCGCTCTTGGGAGCGATACCAGGATCGTACGGGAGCGTGTTCCACGATGCAAGGCCGGGTGTGAGAGTCGTTACTTGGTTGTTACACCCGTGATCGACGTGAAGAAATCGAAGATCGCGAATCTATAACTATAAATCTGGATCATCAGGGCGCTCACCTGGCTAAATGCCAGGTCACCGATGCTGTACGGGTAGGTCTGCTAAGAAATTTAGGGATATCAATGTATTGACATATTGGGACAAGACTTGGGAGCATGGCCTGGGAGCGCTTCCGCATTCTGGTCCGTTTCGTTCCACTCGTGCGATTCACGGACCGCCTACCCGGCACAAGCGCTCCCACAGAACCGGACATACCACCCACTCTCAGGAGTAGCAATAATGGATCTCGACAATCTGGCCCCGCCGCGGCGGCGCTCCGGCGGCAAGAGCCGCCGATGGCGCCGTGCCGCGGCGGTGACCCTGCCGGTCGCCCTCGTGGGCACCTTCGCCGCGGTGGCAGCGCCGCAGGCGTTCGCCGCCGAGTACTGCGGCGGCGTCGAATACAAGGTCGTCTCCACCTGGGGCGGCGGATTCCAGGCCAACGTCATCCTCACCGCGGGGGACGCCGGCCTCAACGGCTGGGACATCGAATGGGACTTCCCGTCGGGAACCTCGGTGACCAGCGCCTGGAACGTCGACTGGAACGTCAGCGGCGGCCACTTCACCGGCGGTGACGTCGGCTGGAACGGCGCGATCGCCGCGGGCCAGACCCGCGAGGTCTTCGGGTTCATCGGCTCCGGTTCGGCCACCGAGCCGACCGGGTTCACCGTCAACGGCGAGTCCTGCGACGGCTCCGAGGAGCCGGTCGAGGCCGCGCTCGAGGCGTCCCGCACGAACGTCGTCGTCGACGCCGGCTCCACCGCGTCGATCGACGTCGGCTTCTCCTCGGCCATCGACGCCGCGACCACGGTCACCACGACCCGCACCTCCGGTTCGACCGACCTGTCGGTGTCCACCGGCGCCTCGCGGTCCTTCCCGGCCGGCGAGTCCGCCGACCAGTCGGTGGTCTTCAGCGCCGCCGCCGACGCCGAGCCCGGCGCCTCGGCGGTCTTCGCCGTCGCCGCCCCCGGCTACGACACGGTCAACGTCACGGTCACCGTCGCCGACCTGGGCGAGGTCACGCAGAACGAGGAGCGCTTCCTCGCGATGTACGACCAGCTCACCGGTGCCGACTCCCCGTACCTGCACGAGACGGGCGTCCCCTACCACTCGGTGGAGGAGCTCATCGTCGAGGCGCCGGACTACGGCCACGAGACGACCTCCGAGGCCCTCAGCTACCTGATGTGGCTGGAGGCCGCCTACGGCCAGGTCACCGGCGACTGGACGGGTTACAACAACTCGTGGCAGATCACCGAGGACTACGCGATCCCGGACCTGAACCCGACGAACTACAACCCGGCGGACCCCGCGTCCTACGCGCCGGAGTCAGACAGCGTCCAGGACTACCCGACGCAGCTGGACTTCGACGTCCCCGTCGGCCAGGACCCCCTCGGCGCCGAGCTCCGCTCGACCTACGGGACCAACCAGGTCTACGGCATGCACTGGATCCTCGACGTCGACAACGCCTACGGCTTCGGCGAGTGCGGCGACGGGACCACCGAGCCCGCGTACATGAACACGTTCCAGCGCGGCTCGCAGGAGTCGACGTGGGAGACCATCGCGCACCCGTCGTGCGAGACGTTCGACTTCGGCGGCGACAACGGCTTCCTGGACCTGTTCGTGGGTGAC
This sequence comes from Glycomyces paridis, assembly GCF_004912155.1. Taxonomy (GTDB): domain Bacteria; phylum Actinomycetota; class Actinomycetes; order Mycobacteriales; family Micromonosporaceae; genus Glycomyces; species Glycomyces paridis. Next base: position 54,920 of record NZ_STGX01000019.1, read on the forward strand.
GAGCAGTACTCCCAGCAGGAGCGCTACACCGACGCCCCCGACGCCGACGCGCGCGCCGTCCAGGTCGCGTGGATGGCCCAGCAGTGGGCCGCCGAGCAGGGCCAGGAGTCGGTCATCGCCGACTCGCTCGACAACGCCTCCAAGATGGGCGACTTCCTGCGGTACTCGTTCGCGGACAAGTACTTCAAGAAGATCGAGGGCGACTGCATCGGGGCCTCCTCGTGCCCGGTCGGCACGGGTAAGGACTCGTTCCACTACCTGATCAGCTGGTACTACTCGTGGGGCGCCGGCATGAACGGCGACTGGTCGTTCCGCATCGGCGGTTCCGGTGTCCACCAGGGCTACCAGAACGTCATGGCCGCTTACGCCCTCTCCGAGGGCGGCCTGGAGCCGGAGTCGGCGACGGGCGCGAGCGACTGGGCCCAGAGCCTGGACGCCCAGCTGGACTTCCTGGAGTGGCTCCAGGTTCCGGCCGGGAGCCCCGGCGCCGGCGCCCTCGCGGGCGGCGCGACGAACAACTGGGGCGGCAACTACGGCACCCCGACCTCGTCGGCCGAGCACAACGGCCTGTACTACGACGAGCAGCCCGTCTGGCACGACCCGCCGTCGAACCGCTGGTTCGGCTTCCAGGCCTGGGGCATGGACCGCACGGCCCAGCTCTGCATGGTGACCGACGACGCCCGCGCGTGCGACATCCTCGACGCCTGGGTGGACTGGGCGCTGAGCGAGAGCACGATCACCGCCGACGGCTACAGCATCCCCGGCGACCTCACCTGGAGCGGTGAGCCCGGCGACGGCCTGTCCGTCTCCGTGGCCACCATGTCCGAGGACCCGGGTGTGGCCGGCGCGTTCGCGAAGATCCTGTCCTACCACGCGGCCGCCACCGGCGACACCGCGTCGCAGACGGCCGCCGCGAACCTGCTGGACTCCCTGTGGGAGGCCAACGACGGCATCGGCGTGACCCAGCCCGAGCAGCGCGCGGACTACTGCCGCTTCGGCGACGAGGTCTACATCCCCGAGGGCTGGACCGGCACCATGCCGAACGGCGACGTCCTGGAGAACGGGGTCACGTTCATCGAGACCCGCTCCTTCATGACGGAGTTCGACGGCTGGGACCAGGTCCAGGCCTACATCGACGGCGGTTGCACGGGCCCCGCGCCCGAGTTCAACTACCACCGCTACTGGCACCAGGTCGAGGTCGCCACGGCGTTCCAGACCTACGCGGTGCTCTTCGAGTAGTCGCCGAACGCGGCGCCCCGCCGGCTGACGGCGACGCGACCCCTTGGGGCCGTAGCCGTCCGGGGCGCCGCACCGGATGACGAATGGAAACGGCGCGGCCGATCGCCCTCGCGATCGGCCGCGCCTTCGTGCTGTGCCCCGACGGCGTCGGGGATTTCGGTCTGAGCACACAGGTCGGGTCCGCCGGGCTGCGCGGCTCGGGTGTCCGAGCGGGCCCACCGGGCCCGACCTCTGTGCTCAGCGCCTGCCGGCCCCCCACGGCCGGCGCGCTGAACCCGGTTCAGTCGACGTCGATGTCGAGGTCCTGCGCGGTGTCCCAGAAGCTCTCGGAGACGGGGCGCGAGCCGGCGATCCCCGCGAGCGCGGGCACGCCGCCGGGGAGGTAGGTGGAGGCGATGGTGGTGTAGTCGACGCCGTCGTCGGCGTGGGCCACGGTGATGGTGCCGCCCGATCGGATGAGGCGGAGCCAGATCTCGTCGGACTCGGTGTCGACCGGGGAGAGCGACCAGTCGGTGTGGTCGCGGGTGGTGACGGTGCTGACGAGGTGCTGCCCGCCGAGGTACTCCGCTCCGGTGCGGACCCAGTTCGCCTCGTCCACGCGGATGGCGAGGGAGGCTTCGGCGTGCTGGTGGCGGTGCTCGGGGCGCAGGCGCATGGCGATCTCGCCGTCGCCGTCGAGTTCGAGGCCGTAGATGTAGACGTGGTCGGTCTGGTGGTCGCCGCCGGCGGTGCGGCTGAGGGTGGTCTTGGTTTCGAAGTAGGGAGTGATCAATCCACCGTCAACCGTCCATTGTACTTCTTCTGAAGGAGACTGCATGAAACCAATGATGCCACACGCGAACGGGGCGTTTTCTGACAAAACGGACGTCGTAACCCAAAGTTAATGCACTCTTAGGGTCCGTCACATGATAGAAACCCCAGCTCAACACCGTTCTGATGCAGCAAGTGCGGTTTCCGTTACGCTCCTTGGATAACGTGAAGCCAACGCCTCACGAACCCCATGCGCCGCACCGGTATCGTTCGCCAGCGGCCGGGAGAGCCGATGCGCCCCAGGCTACCTCTCCCTCGCCCGCCCATCCACTCCCGGCGCGAGTCCGCGCGTCCCCGTGCCGTTCCGCCGCGCCGGCGACGATGCGCCGGTGCGATCGCGGCCGCTGCGACGTGGTCGGGCGCCGCCGCCGAATGGAAACGACCTTCGCATTGGGAGGGACCGAAATCGCGCCCCGAATGCGCGGCCCCGCCCGCCGGTGCGCCGCCCGGGGCGGGCGGCGCGCGCGGCCGCACCCGTGTCCTCGCGGCACGTTCGACCGTTAGACCGGACAGAGGAGTACGCAGGGCACGGAAGCGAAGGCGAATGAGGAGATAGCGTGAGCATGCAGCATTCAACGAGGGCGGTGCCGCCGCCGGCCGAGGCCCCCGAGACCGGGCGGGGACTGCCGCGTCAGGACCGCACCGCGCCGCCGCGCCGCCCGCGCCACGTCGGGGAGCCCGCCGCCGAGCAGGCCTCGATGGTGGTGCCGATCCCGGGCCGCTCGCGGCGCTCGCGGCGCGAGGAGCCCTCCAAGCTGTTCTCGCTGGAGGAGCCGCCGCCGCTGGAGGCGCCCGCGGGGATCACCGAGATCACCGGCTGGGCCCTGGCCTCGGCGATGTGGCGCGACCACCTGCCCGAGCAGCTGCTGGGCATCGACTGCGCCTCGTGCAAGCAGGCCTGGCCGTGCGACACCTGGAAGATCGCCGACGACCTGCTCACCGAGTGCTGCGAGGCCGCCGGGGGCGCGCCCGCCGCCGCCCGCTGAGGCCCCCCGAATCCCAGAGTTGAGTCGGGTCGACTCAACTTTAGTGCAGTTCGTCACAAAAATCGTGATCGCCTTGACAGCCGACATTGGCCGGTCGAACATTGAGTCTATCCGGCTCAACTTGGTTCGGGGTTCCCGCCCGGCCGCTTGAGACAGAGACATCGCCCGGAGCACCGGGCATTCTGTTCGACTACAAGGAGATCAACATGGCACGTGCGGTCGGTATCGACCTCGGCACGACGAACTCCGTGGTCAGCGTCCTCGAAGGCGGGGAGGCCACGGTCATCACGAACGCCGAGGGGGCGAGGACCACCCCGTCCATCGTGGCCTTCGCCAAGAACGGCGAAGTGCTGGTCGGCGAGGTCGCCAAGCGACAGGCGGTCACGAACCCGGACCGCACCATCCGCTCGGTCAAGCGCCACATCGGCACCGACTGGGCCGTGGACATCGACGGCAAGTCGTACACCGCGCAGGAGATCAGCGCGCGGATCCTCATGAAGCTCAAGCGCGACGCCGAGGCGTACCTGGGCGAGAACGTCACCGACGCGGTCGTCACCGTGCCGGCGTACTTCTCCGACGCCCAGCGCACCGCCACCAAGGAGGCGGGCGAGATCGCCGGGCTCAACGTCCTGCGCGTCATCAACGAGCCGACCTCCGCGGCGCTCTCCTACGGCCTGGACAAGGGCGAGGAGGAGCAGACGATCCTCGTCTTCGACCTCGGCGGCGGCACCTTCGACGTCTCGCTGCTGGAGATCGCCGACGGCGTCATCCAGGTCAAGGCGACCTCGGGCGACAACCACCTCGGCGGCGACGACTGGGACGACCGGGTCATCCAGCACCTGGTCAAGACCTTCAACGGCCAGTACGGCGTGGACCTGTCCAAGGACAAGATGGCCATGCAGCGCCTCAAGGAGGCCGCCGAGAAGGCCAAGATCGAGCTCTCCAGCGCCACGCAGACCTCGATCAACCTGCCGTACATCACCGCGGGCCCCGACGGGCCGCTGCACCTCGACGTCTCGCTCTCGCGCGCCGAGTTCGAGCAGATGACCTCCGACCTCCTCGACCGCTGCAAGAAGCCGTTCGAGCAGGCCGTCAAGGACGCCGGGATCAACGTCTCGGAGATCGACCACGTCCTCCTCGTGGGCGGCTCGACCCGCATGCCCGCGGTGTCCGACCTGGTCAAGCGCCTCATCGGCCGCGACGCGCACAAGGGCGTGAACCCGGACGAGGTCGTCGCCATCGGCGCGACCCTCCAGGCCGGCGTCCTCAAGGGCGAGGTCAAGGACGTGCTGCTGCTCGACGTGACCCCGCTGTCGCTGGGCATCGAGACCAAGGGCGGCATCTTCACCAAGCTCATCGAGCGCAACACCACGATCCCGACGAAGCGCTCGGAGGTCTTCACGACCGCCGACGACAACCAGCCGTCGGTGCTCATCCAGGTCTTCCAGGGCGAGCGCGAGATCGCGGCCTACAACAAGAAGCTCGGCACCTTCGAGTTGACCGGTCTGCCGCCGGCGCCGCGCGGCATCCCGCAGGTCGAGGTCACCTTCGACATCGACGCCAACGGCATCGTGAACGTCTCGGCGAAGGACTCCGCGACGGGCAAGGCCCAGTCGATGACGATCTCCGGCGGCTCCAGCCTGGGCAAGGACGACATCCAGCGGATGATGTCCGAGGCGCAGGAGCACGCCGAGGAGGACCGCCAGCGCAAGGAGGAGGCCGAGACCCGCAACATGGGCGAGTCGCTGGTCTACCAGACCGAGAAGCTGCTGGCCGAGTCGGGCGACAAGATCCCCGAGGACCTCAAGGGCCGCATCAACGACGCGACCGGGTCCCTCAAGGGCGCCTTGGGCGGCAGCGACATCGAGGCGATCAAGACCGCCACGGAGGAGCTCTCCAAGGTCAGCCAGGAGGCCGGGCAGGCCATGTACGCGGCGGCCCAGACCGACCAGGGCCCGCAGCCGACCGATGCGCCGGGCGCGCCGGGTGCCGACGACGTCGTGGACGCCGAGATCGTCGATGACGACAAGGACCAGAAGTGAGCGCTGACGGCGGCAAGGACGCCGAGGACACGCCGCCCGAGGAGGGCGGCGTGTCCGAGGGCGCCGAGGAGGAGCTGACGGTCGAGGACATCCTCGCGGCCGCTTCGGACGACGGCCAGGCGGCCGACGACGCGGCGGCCGTCCTCCAGGCGACCCTGGAGGAGCGGACGCGGGACCTTCAGCGGGTCTCTGCGGAGTTCCAGAACTACCGCAAGCGAGTGGAGCGCGACAAGGCGCGGTCCGGCGAGCTGGCGACGGCGGCGGTGCTCCAGAGCCTGCTGCCGGTGCTCGACGACCTGGACCGGGCGCGGGAGCACGGGGACCTCAACGGCCCCTTCGGCTCCGTCGCCGAGCAGTTGACGGGCGCGCTCACCAAGCAGGGCCTGGAGGCCTTCGGGGTGAAGGGCGACCCGTTCGACCCGCAGATCCACGAAGCGGTCGCGCACATGCAGATGCCCGGTGTGGACGGTCCGACCTGCATCGACGTGATGCGTTCGGGCTACCGCCTCGGCGACAGGCTGCTGCGCGCGGCACTGGTGGCCGTGGCCGAGCCCTCCGACGAGCCCGAGGAGATCGCCCCCGACGCCGAGCCGGCGGAGGAGGCCGACGTTCCCGAGGCCGAGGAGGCCGGGCCGGTCGAGGCGGCGTCCGACGAGGACGGGGCCGAAGCGGGGTCCGAGGCGGAGTCCGAGGAGCCCGACGCGGCGCAGGCCGAGGCGACCGAGGCCGATGCGGCCGAGGAGGCGCCGGCCGAGGAGTCCGAGCGCAAGGGCAAGAAAAAGAAGAAGTAGCGGCCGGTAGGTCCGTTCGTGTTCGCCCTCCACGGGAGTGGAGGTGTCCCGGAGGCATGTGTGGCATCGCAGGAGTGGCTCGAGAAGGACTTCTACGCCGTGCTCGGCGTGCCGCAGGACGCCTCCAAGAAGGACATCGAACGGGCCTACCGCAAGCTCGCCCGCGAGTGGCATCCCGACCACAACCCGGCCGATGAGGCCGAGGAGCGGTTCAAGGGGATCTCCGAGGCGTACTCGGTGCTCCACGAGGACAAGTCCCGTGCCGAGTACGACCAGATCCAGTTGATGAAGTCCGGCCGCGGCGGCTTCGGCGGCGCGCACGCGGCGGGCGGCGGGATCAACTTCGAGGACCTGTTCGCGAACTCCGGGGGCTCGGGCGGCTTCTCGGACCTGTTCGGCGACCTGTTCTCCCGCGGCGGGGGCGGCGCCCACCGCCGCAGCGCCGCCCAGCGCGGCAACGACCTGCGCACCCACTTGACGCTCGACTTCGCCGACGCGGTCAAGGGGACCACCACCGACATCCGGATGCGCGCGCCCGGGGAGTGCGAGACCTGCCACGGCTCGGGCGCCAAGCCCGGCACGGCGCCCACGACCTGCCCGCGCTGCAACGGCCGCGGCCTGGTCACCGAGAACCAGGGCGCGTTCAGCTTCGCCCAGCCGTGCCCCGAATGCGAGGGCACCGGATCGGTGGTCGCCGACCCGTGCCCCGACTGCGGCGGCACCGGGGCGACCACGCGGGACCGCGTGATCACCGTGCGGGTGCCCTCGGGCATCGGCGACGGCCAGTCGATCCGCCTGGCCGGGCGCGGTTCGCCCGGCGAGCGCGGCGGCCCCGCCGGGGACCTCCTGGTGCGCGTCACCGTCCGGGCCCACCCGCTGTTCGCCCGCGACGGCGACAACGTGACGCTGCGGCTGCCGGTCTCCTTCCCGGAGGCCGCGATGGGCGCGAAGGTGAAGGTGCCGACCCTCGACGGGCCGGTGACCCTCAAGGTGCCCGAGGGCACGCCGACCGGGCGCGTGCTGCGCGTCAAGGGCCGCGGCGTCCCCGGCAAGGGCGACCTGCTCGTGACCGTCGACGTCGAGGTCCCCGCCTCGCTGCCCGCCGAGGCCAAGGAGGCCCTGGAGCGGTACGCGGCGGCGGCCCCGGGCGCCGACCGCTCGAAACTGGAACAGCTGACGGGCCAATGACGTTGCACGGAGCGGACCGAAGCGGCGGGGACACCCGCCGCCGGTCCGCGCCGCGCGCCTCCGCGAACCAGTGCAGTACCTGCCGGTGCCGTGCGAACCCGCGCCGCGGGGAGGCACGCCGGAACATCCGGCCCCCGGGCCGCGTCGCGGCCCGGGGACACCGGCTCGACAGCGCCGCGGAGGCACCGACCCGCACCGACCGAAGGAGGGCACAGTGACCACTCCCGACCGCACTCCTGAAGACCGCACTCCTGAAAACCGCAGTCCCGAAGACCGCGGTTCATCCGACGGCCGCGGCCGCGCCGACCTCGGCGGGCCGCCGCGCGTGCGCATCGAGATCGCCTACCGCCAGCGCCTGGGCGAGGAGATCGACTACGACGCGAAGATCCTCGCGATCTCCGCGGCCGCCGAGATGGCCGGGATGCACCCGCAGACGCTGCGCCAGTACGACCGGCTCGGCCTCGTCGAGCCCGCGCGCACGCCCGGCGGCGGGCGCCGCTACTCCGTCCGCGACGTCACGCGGCTGCGGGAGATCCAGCGCTTGAGCCAGGACGAGGGCGTCAACCTCGCCGGGATCAAGCGGATCATGGACCTCGAGCGCGAGGTCCACGCCGTGCGGGCCGAGGCCGCGGCCGCGATCGAGGAGCTGCGGCGCACCCGCGCGCAGCTCGCCGAGCTGCGCGCGATGGCCGGTCCGTTCCGCCGCTCGACCGACATCGTCCTGTGGCGGGGCGAACAGCGATGAGCGCTTGCCGCCAGAACCGGTCCCATTAAGATCGGCCCATGCGACGAAGACGACGGCGGTATCGAAGTCCGAGGCCCATAGGCGGCAGCGGTTCGGCAGGGCCCCACAGGGGGCATGAGCGATGCTCATAGCCATCGGCCTGGGCATCATCCTGGCCGTCACCGCCGCCACGGGCTTCTTCGTGGCCCTGGAGTTCGCCTACACCGCGGTCGACCGCTCGCGGCTCCACGACATCGCCAATCACGGCGACCCGCGCCGCGCCTCCCGCGCCCGCCGGGCGCTCGCGATCTGCTCCAGCCTCTCCTTCGCCCTCTCGGGCGCGCAACTGGGCATCACCGTCACCGCGCTGTTCGTCGGCTTCTTCGCCGAGCCGTACCTCGGGCAGGGCCTGGCCGACCTCCTCGGCGTCGCCGGGGTCCCCGCGGCCGTGTCGGTGAGTGTCGGCGTCGCCGCCGCGTTCGTCATCGCCAACGTCGTGCAGATGATCCTCGGCGAGCTCGGCCCCAAGAACCTCGCGATCGCCCGCACCGAGGCCCTCGCGCTCGCCCTCGCCGCCCCCACCCGCGCGTACCTGACGGTCTGCGGGCCCATCATCAAGTTCTTCGACACCACCTCGACGCGGCTGCTCAACCTCCTCGGCATCCAGGCGGTCGAGGAGCTGGAGCACAACGCGACCCCCGAGGACCTGCACCGCATCATCGACCTCTCCCGCGACGAGGGCGCCCTCGACCGGGGCCTGTCCGAACTGCTCGACCGCGGCCTCGACTTCTCGGCCACGGTGGCCGACCAGGCCATGACGCCGCGCGTCAACGTCCACACGCTCTCGGCCGACGCCTCGGTGGCCGACGCCGTCGAAGCGCTCGCCGGGGGCCACTCGCGCTTCCCGGTCGTCGGCGACGACGTGGACGACCTGCGCGGCGTCGTCGGCATCGGCCAGATCATCGGCGTCCCCCGCCGCGAGCGCGCCGAGGTGCGCCTCTCCGAGATCGCCGACCCGGCCCTGCTCGTGCCCGCCTCGCTGCCGCTGCCGACCCTGTTGGAGCGCATGCGAAGCCAGCACCGCCAGCTCGCGTGCGTCGTCGACGAGTTCGGCGGCTTCGCCGGGATCGTCACCCTCGAAGACCTCGCGGAGGAGCTCGTCGGGGAGATCCGCGACGAGCAGGACCGCTTCGAGGCCGTCCCGGTCGCGCTCGCCGGGGGCGCCTGGCTCGTGCCGGGGCGCTGGCGCATCGACGAGGTCGCCGACGCGACCGGGATCGCCCTGCCCGAGGGCGAGCACTACGAGACCATCGCGGGCCTGGTCATGGCCGAGCTGGGGCGCATCGCGCACCCCGGGGACACGGTCGAGGTCGACACGGTGCCGGGGCCGGGCGAGCCGGACGAGGTCGGCGGCGAACGGGTCGCGCGCGTGCGCATGGTCGTCGTCTCCTGCTCCCGGCATGTGCCGCAGGCGATCGAGCTGCGGCCCCAGACCGGGGAGGCGGGCGCATGAGCACCGGACCCGCACTGCTCGTCTCACTGATCCTCTTGGGCGCCAACGCGTTCTTCGTGGCCGCGGAGTTCGCCCTGGTGGCCTCGCGCCAGCACCGGCTCGAACAGGACGGCTCCTCGGCCGCGCGGGCGGCCCTGCGCGGCACCAGGAACCTCTCGCTCATGCTCGCGGGCGCCCAGCTGGGCATCACCGCGTGCACCGTCGGCCTGGGCGCGCTCGCCGAGCCCGCACTCGCCCACGCCTTCGAGGTCCCGCTGGAACACATCGGCCTGGAGGCGGCGGCGCATCCGATCGCGTTCGCCCTCGCGCTGCTCATCGTCGTGTTCCTGCACATGGTCGTGGGCGAGATGATGCCCAAGTCCTGGGCGATCAGCCACCCCGAGTCCTCGGCGATGGCGCTCATCTGGCCGTTCACCGGGTTCGTGGTGCTGACCAAGCCGATCCTGCTGGGGCTCAACCACGGCGCGAACGCGCTGCTGCGGCTCTTCGGTGTCGAGCCGGCGGACGAGAAGGCGCAGGCGCACTCGCCCGAGGAGCTGCGCTACCTGCTGCGGTCCTCGGCCGAGGCGGGGATGCTCGGCGAGCCCGAGCACCAGATGCTCACGCACGCCATCGAAGTGCAGCGCCGCGGGGTCGGCGAGGTCGCGATCCCGTGGGCCGAGGTGGTGACGATCCCGGCCGCCGCGACGGCGGTCGAAGCGGAGGAGCGCAGCCGCGACACCGGCCGCTCGCGCCTGGTCGTGGTCGACGCCGAGGAGCGGCCGGTCGGGCTCGTCCACGTCCGCGAGGCCGTCCAGGCCCCGCCGGACGCCGCGGTCGCCGACCTCGCGGCGGCGCCGCTGCTGGTCGGAGCGGACACGACGGTCGCGGCCGCGGTCGCGCTCATGCGCCGCCAGCGCTCGCAGCTCGCCCTGGTCCACGGCGCGGGCCGCGAGGTCACGGGCCTGGTCGCGATGGAGGACCTCCTGGAGGAGATCATGGGCGACTTCGAGGACGAGACCGACAGGGCCACATAGGCACCCGTCATGCGCAGTCGAACGGGCCCCGGCGCCGGCCGGGGCCCTCTTCCGTGTCCTCTTAGACGAATTCGGCGCGACACGCCATGCGGGCGTGTCCGTCGCCGATTTCGGGCCCTTCAGGCGTGATCATGATTCATCAACCGTTTCCTGTGACTCTGGATGACCATGTCGAAATTCTTCGAGGAATCCGGGCCCGAATTCGCCGTCGCCATGCGCGGCTACGACCGCAATCAGGTCGAAGAGTTCACCACCCGGCTGTACCAGAACATCAAAGCCCACGAGCAGCACCGCGACGAGGCCGCGCGGGCGCTGGACGCCGCCGAGCAGCAGTTGCGCCGCGCCGAGGAGCGCATCGGCGCCCTGGAGCGGCGCGTGGCCGACCGGGCCACGCAGATCGCCGAGGCCGAGCAGCCGACGCTGGCGGGGCTCGGCGCGCGCGTCGAGAAGATCCTGCGCGCCGCCGAGCAGGACGCGGGCGTCCAGCGGGCCGACGCCAAGCGACAGGCGGCCGTCATGCTGGGCGAGGCGCGCGCCGAGGCCGAGGCGATGATGCGCTCGGCCCACACCGAGGCCGCCGAGATCACCGCTACCACCGAGCAGGACGTCACCGAGATCCGCGCCCGCGCGCTCAACGAGACGACCGAGCTGCGCGAGAACGCCCGCCGCAACCACGACCTCGCCGTGGCCGACGCCCACCGGGAGTCGCAGACCGCCCAGGGCCAGTCGCGGTCGGAGGCCGAGAAGTCCCGTTCGCAGGCGCAGCGCGAGATCGCCGTTCAGCGGGCCACCGCCGAACGGGAGGTCACCGAGCTCAAGGCGCTGGCGGCCCGGGAGGCGGACGAGCAGCGCGGCGCCGCCCAGCGCCTGCTGACGGAGGCCGCCGAGCACCGCAAGCGTCGCACGCAGGAGCTCGTGCTCGCCGAGGCCGATCGGCGCGAGCGGGCGCAGAAGGAGGAGGCCGACCGCCACCAGCAGGCCATCGCGACCGCGCAGCGGATCGTCTCGGAGGCCGAGGACCGTCTGGCCCTGGCCGAGGAGCGTTCGCGCAGCGCCGAGAACCGGGCGCTGGAGCGGCGCGAGGAGGCCGACCAGCACGCCAAGGACGCCGTGCACCGCGCCGTCGAGCAGAGCAAGGCGGTCAAGTCCGAGTCGGAGAAGGAGGCCGACCGGGTCCGCCGCAGCGCCCAGGAGCGGGCCGCCGAACGCGTCCAGCCGCTGGCCGAGGAGGTCGCGGCGCTGACGCGCCAGCGCGACAGCGCCGGCTCGAACCTCACCGACCTGCGCCGCCAGCTGGGACTGATGGCCGGGGACGACGAGGGCGGCCCCGTCGAGTGGCCGGCACTGGGCGCTTCCGCTCCCAAGTCGGCACCGATCGTCATCAACAAGCAGCGCGAGGGCTCCGACCTCGACCGGACGCAGCAGCTCCCGGTGATCCGCTGACCCCAGGTACCGCCGCGCGCCGCGGTCAGCCGGTCGCCGAACGGAGGCAATCCGCCGTTCGCCGCACTGGCCGACCGCGGCGCGGCCCTATATTATAAATAAACTGAACTAATTCGGTGGGGGCGACCGCCGCCACCGGATACCCCGGCACGGTCCGCGCCACGGCGAAGCGTCGCGGACCGCACAATCGAACCGACCACCAGGAGCCCCCGCACCATGCAGCGCCGCATATCGCTGATTCCTCAGCCGCAGCAGCTCACCGCCGCTGACGGCGACCTCGACCTGAGCACCCTCGGCGCCATCGTCACCGACGGCGCCGCAGAAGCACCCGAGCTGCGCTCCCTCGCCTGGCTCCTGTCCGACATGCTCGCCCGCGGCACCGGCCTGCGCCTGGTCGTCGCCGACGCCGCCGAAGGCCCCGCGATCCGCATCCGCCTCGAAGGCGAGCGACCCGCGGACCTCACCACCGCCTCCGAGGCCTACCGGCTCGACGTCACCCCCGGCGGCGTCGCGATCACCGCCGCGCACCCGGCCGGGATCGCCCGCGCCGTCGCGACCTTCCGCCAGCTCCTCCCCGCCGACGCCCTCCGGGAGGCGCCCGCCGCCGACCCGGTCGTCCCGCTCGTGTCGATCACCGACGAGCCGCGCCTGCGCTGGCGGGGCGTCATGCTGGACGTGGTCCGCCACTTCCAGCCCAAGGACTTCGTCCTCAAGATGATCGACCGGGCCTGGATGCACCGGCTCAACGTCGTCCACCTGCACCTGACCGACGACCAGGGCTGGCGCTTCGAGGTGCCCTCGCGCCCCAGGCTCGCCGAGGTCGCCTCCTGGCGCGCCGAGACGAAGATCGGGCACGCCCGCGACGAGGAGCAGGGCTACGAGCCCACCCCGCACGGCGGGTTCTTCTCCATCTCGGACCTGCGCGAGATCGCCTCCTACGCGCGCGAGCGGTACGTCATGATCGTCCCCGAGGTCAACCTGCCCGGGCACGCCCGCGCCGTCCTCGCCGCCTACCCCGAGCTCGGTGCCGGCCAGAACAAAGCAGTCTGCCCGACGTTCGGCGTGTTCGAGGAGGTCCTGGAGCCGACCCAGGCCGCGCTCGACTTCGCGCTGGAGGCCTACACGGCCATCGGCGAGGTCTTCGAGGGCCCGTACGTCCACATCGGCGGCGACGAGGTCCCGATGACGCAGTGGGAGTCTTCCCCGATCGCCCGCGACCTCATGGACCGCGAGGGCATCGAGGACGTGCGCGGCGTCCAGGCCTGGTTCACCAAGGCCTTCTGCGACCACCTCGTCGGCATGGGCAAGCAGGTCATCGGCTGGGACGAGATCCTCGACGGCGGCGCCCCCGCCGAGGCCGTGGTCCACGTCTGGCGCAACGAGGCCTACGTCAAGAAGGCGATCGCCGCCGGGCACCAGGTCATCGCCTCGCCCGAACCGTACTGCTACTACGACCACTACGAGGGCGACGGCGCCGAGGAGCCCCTGCGCATCCACGGCCACACCACCGTCGAGAAGGTCGCCGGCTGGGACCCCGTCCCTCCCGGGATCGACGAGTCGAAGGTCCTCGGCGTCCAGTGCCAGCTGTGGTCGGAGTACCTCCCGACCCCCGGCGACGTCGAGTACGCGGCCTTCCCGCGCCTCGCCGTCCTCGCCGAGGTCGCCTGGACGAACCTCGACGTGCGCCAGGCCGAACCCGTCGCCGACCGCCTCGAAGCCCACCTGGAGCGCCTGCACGCCATGGGCATCGGCTACCGCCCCCTGGAAGGCCCCAAGCCCTGGCAGCAGGGCGGCACCGGCCGGCGGGAGCGCTTCGACCACACCTTCGTGGAGCACGAAGCCGAGTAGTACCCAGCAGAAGAGCCCGTGCGAATCGCTTCGCACGGGCTCGTTCCCGTCTCGGTGAGGCCCCCGGCGGCGGCACGGGCGCGTTGCGGGTCAGCAGTGGGACGGAAGTCCGGCCCGCCCGCATCGCCGCCGGGGAGTCGACGGCCGGGCCCGCGGGCCCGGCCCGGTTCCCTACGGGCGCCCGTAGCCGACGATCGACCCGCCGTAGTCGATGTCCACGATCTTCACGACCGTCGTCGAGTTCGGGGCGTGGATGATCTCGCCGCCGCCGATGTAGATGCCCACGTGGGCGAGGTCGTTGTAGAACACCAGGTCGCCCTCCTGCAGCTCGTCGCGCGAGATGCGCGCCGTCTCGTCCCACTGCATCGCCGCGTTGTGCGAGAGCGAGACCCCGGCCGCGGCCCAGGCGCCCTGCGTCAGGCCCGAGCAGTCCCACGTGTCGGGGCCGTCGGCGCCGTACACGTACTGCTCGCCGAGCTGGTCCCAGGCGAAGGCCACCGCGGTGGAGTTGCCGGCGTAGTCGCCCCAGTCGGGTTCGGGGTTCTCGGCGGCGTAGGCGTCGTCGTAGTCGTCTTCGAGGGCCTCGATCTCGGCCTCGATCTCACCCTGTTGCTTCTCGATGTCGGAGAGGATCTCGTCGGCGCTCTCCTTGAGCGTCTCCAGCTCCGTCTTGCGGGTCTCCAGCTCCTCCATCTGCCCCAGCGCGTCCGCGATCGCGGCGTTCTCGGCGTCGGAGAGGTTCGACAGGTACATGAGACGGTCGGCGAAGTCCGACGGGTCGCCCGCGAGCACCGAGTTCACCATCGCGAAGTTCCCGCCCGTGTAGGCGGTCGAGGCGATCTCGGCCATCTGCTCGTTGGCCGCGTCGGCGGCCGCCTGGAGCTCGGGCAGCTGTGCCTCGATCTCCTCGATCAGCTCGTTCGCGTCGTCGAGCTCCTCGCGCTTGGCGTTGTACTCCTCGATGACGACTTCGAGGTCCTCACTGCGCTCGTCGATCTCCTCTTGGATCTCGTCGCTCGACTGCGCCGACGCCTGCGAGGAGGTCAGCAGGGCGGCGGTCGCGGGGATCAGCGCCACGGCCGCGACGGCGGCGACGATTCGGCGGGTACGCACCAGGGCGCGCTCCTTCCTTTGGCCGCCTACCGGGTTAGCTGTCGGGTTCGGGCGGAAGGAAGGGTCGCCCTACGCATCCGCGGACGCGATTCACCCCGCCAGCTCGCGCTGGCTGCTGGTTCCCCGGCTCGGTCGACACTGCACGGGATGCCGTGCTGGGGTGTGCGACCGACTCGACGGAGCCGCGCCGCGGGTGCGGGGTGCAACCGAGTTCCGGCGCGACGCGCTTCAGGTTAGAGGTCCTGACGGGCCCGGACAAGGGCAGGGGGAGAATTTCTCGCACAATGGCACGGAATACTACGGGCCGCTGCTCGGGTCTCACCAGCAGTTGCCGGTATACCCCCTTAGGGTATAGAGTGAGCATCGGAGGGAAGCGACATGGCGACCGATCAGACCGACTGCGCCGCACACGGCGACGAAGGCCAGCACTACTGGTACCACGGCGACAAGGCCGCGCTCACGCGCCGCCTCAAACGCATCGAAGGCCAGATCCGCGGCATCCAGCGCATGGTCGAGGAGGACGAGTACTGCATCGACATCCTCACACAGATCTCCGCCTCCACCAAGGGCCTCCAGGCCGTGGCCCTCAACCTCCTCGAAGGCCACCTCGCCCACTGCGTCGCCGAAGCCCAGACCTCCGGCGACCCCGAAGCCGCCCAGGCCAAGGTCAAAGAGGCCTCCGACGCCGTGGCGCGACTGCTCAGAACCTAAGCACTCACCGACAGGAGACAGCCATGGAAACCGTATACGTCGTCAAAGGCATGACCTGCGGCCACTGCGCAGGCAGCGTCACCCAGGAACTCAAGGCGCTCCCCGGCGTCACCGCCGTCGACGTCGCCCTCGACACCGGCAACGTCACCGTCACCAGCGAGACCGCCCTCACCGAGGACGCCGTCCGCGAAGCCGTCGACGAAGCCGGCTACGAACTCGTCGGCTCTACCAACTTACGGCTCGCAAGCGTCGCCGAGGGTGCCGCCTGACGACCCGCGAGCAACACCGCCGACGAGGCGCCGAACCCCCGTTCACCGGGTGTTCAGCGCCTCGTCGCTGCCGTCCCCGGCACCCCCTGAAGTACAGTCGAGGACATGGCCGTCTCCGATGACAACCGGTCCGTCGAACTCGACGGCAATCGCGCAGTCGAGCTCGACGAGGACTTCTCCGTCCTCCCCGACCAGACCTCCGACGACACCGACCGCGGCTGGGGCGAAGCCCCCGCGAAACGCCCCGCGAAGGGCACCAAGTTCTCCGCTCGCGACCTCGAACTCATGGCCGACCGCCCCCCGCACTGGTCCTAGACCGACACCGCCCCTACTCGCCGCCCGGCGGGCACGCCCGCGCGATCGCGTCGGCGTCCGACTGCGAGAAGTGCGCGACGATCTGGTGGAAACGGGGACTGTCGACCAGATGGCAGGGGACCAGGCCCATGGCGACCTGCGTCGGGATGTCGACACCCGTCCAGTTCTTCGCCGCGCTGATGAGATCGATGTGCGCCGGCCGCTTCCCCGGGGTCTTCCCCGCCGTCGCCTGCTCCACTGCGGCCGACTCCTCCGGCACCGCCGCCGACGCCGCGGACGCCCCCGCGAGCAGCAGCACCGCCGCCCCGGCCGCCGTCACCGCCACACGCCAAGCGGTCACCTCGAAGACCGATCGATTCATGACACTCCCCTCACCGGCGCCCGCGCCCTTCGCGACGGGCCGCAATCCAATGCGGACCATAACAGCACGAAACACACGAAAGCGGGCCCGGACCGCGGTGAGGGAGGCTCACCGCGACCCGGACCCGAGTCGCCTGTCCTGGGGAACAGGACTTTCGGTGCCGAGCACCGGTCTGCGGACTAGCCCTTCACGGCACCGCCGGTCAGACCCGAGACGATGTACCGCTGGAGACTCATGAACACCGCCACCGTCAGCACCGACGTCAGCAGCGTCCCCGCCGCGAAGATCCCGAAGTAGCTCGCCGGCGAGTTCGCCGCCGTCAACGTCTTCAACCCCACGGCGAGCGTCATCTCAGGCCGGTCCGTCAAGAACAGGCTCGCCAGGATGAAGTCGTTCATCGTCCCCACGAACGCCAGAATCCCCGAGATCGCGATGATCGGCGTCGCCAGCGGCAGGATCATCCCGAAGAAGATCTGCGCGTGCGAAGCCCCGTCGATCGTCGCCGCCTCGTCCAGCTCCTTCGGAATCGTGTCGAAGAAGCCCTTCATCAGCCACGTCGAGACGCCCAGCGCCCCACCCATGTACACCAGCATCAGACCGAGCTTCGTGTTCAGGCCCGCCGCCGGATAGAACTCGCCGATCCGCCCGAAGATCAGATACAGCGCGACCACCGACAAGAACGCCGGGAACATCTGGATCAGCAGCAGGAACAGCAGCATCGGCCGCCGCCCCCTGAACCGGAACCGGCTGAAGGCGTACGCCGCCAACGAAGAGATCAGGATCGAGATGAACGCCGCCGGGACCGCGATCATCAACGAGTTCAGGAACCACTGCCCGAACGGGATGTTCGGATCGGAGAACAGCCGCTGAAAACTGTTGAGACTGAACCCGCTCGGCAGCAGACTCGTCGCCGACAGCGTCCCCTTCGGGTTGAACGCCGCCGACACCACGTACAGGATCGGCACGAGGCCGAACACCAGGACCGCCAGCGCCACCAGGTGGCGCCAACCGAATTCCGCCAGCCACCGTCGCGGCTTGGAGACGCGCCCCCGGGAGCGCGCTTGCGCGTGCGAAGCCATTAGTACACGTCCTCCTGGTTGCGGGTGGTCCGGAACATGACCGCCGAGATCGTGGCGACGATCAGGAAGATGAACACGCTGACGGCGCTGGCGAAGCCGTAGTCGGCCGAGGTGGTGCCGAAGGCCTGCCTGAACGCGTAGGTGATGAGCAGGTCGGTGCCGCCGGCGGCGTCTCCGGCCATGAACGGGTTGCCGGCGCTGAGCAGTTCGATCGCGTTGAAGTTGTTGAAGTTGAACGCGAAGCTGGAGATGAGCAGCGGTGTCAGCGAGATCAGCAGCAGCGGCAGCGTGATCTTGCGGAAGGCGGTGACGCCGGTGGCGCCGTCGATCTTGGCCGCTTCGAGCGAGTCCGAGGGCAGGGCCTGGAGTGCGCCGAGGCAGATGAGGAACATGTAGGGCCAGCCGAGCCAGGTGTTGGCGATGAGGACCATCGCCCGTGCCGACCAGGTGCCGCCGAACCAGTTCACGTCGAGGTTGAACAGGTCGTTGATGAGGCCGAAGTCGCGGTTGAACATCTGGGCCCACACCAGCAGCATCGCGAAGGACGGCATGGCGTAGGGCAGGATCATGAGGGTCCGGTAGATCTTCGTGCCGCGCATGGAGGGCTTGTTGAGCGCCATGGCGGTGCCCAGGCCGATGACGAACGTGAACAGGACCGATCCGGCCGCGAACATGATGTTCCAGGCGAAGATGCCGAGGAACGGGCCGCGGATGTCGGGGTCGGTGACGACGTCGAGGTAGTTGTCGAGGCCGATGTTGACGCGCCATCCGACGAGTGCGGCGTCGCCGTCCTCGGTGAGGAAGGTGCCGGTCTCGTCGTCGGCGTACCAGACGGTGCCGGTTGCCGAGTCGGTGATGCAGTCGCAGGCCTCGTCGTAGGAGCGGGTGGAGCGGCCCTCGAACGCGGACAGGCCCTGCACCTTGATGCCGGTGTCCTCGCCGGTGGGCACGGCCAGTTCGGCGAGTTCGGCCTGGCGCTCGTTGAGGTCGGCGAGGGTCCACACCGTGTAGTCGGGGGCCGCGGTGATGCGTCCGGTCGCGTCGAGGGTGGCGCCCTCGATCTCGGTGAGGCCCTCTTCGGTGCCGGCCCAGGTGGAGCCGTCGGCCTGGTCGGTCAGCAGGAGGGTGAGTTCGCCGGAGGCGGATTCGCCGACCGCGAGGAGGTAGGTCGTGCCGCCGTCGGTCTGCTGGACCCCGGCGGCGACGATCGACTCGATCGCGCCCTCCTTGCTCGCCCGGTGCCCGTCACCGTAGTTGGAGAAGGAGGTGCCCACGGTCATGATCACGGGCAGGATCTGGAAGGCGATGAGCAGGAAAGTGCCGGGGACCAGGTACTTCAGGGGGATGGTCCGGCTCTGGAGGTAGGTGTAGAAGACGATCGCGACGATGACCGCCTCCAGCGCGAGGCCCCACCAGGCCTCGGCCGCGATGAGCGGCAACGCCGCCCAGACGGCCAGCGCGGCCACCACGGCGAGTACGGCGATCTTGACGATCAGACCCGCGGCGGTGGTCGAGCCGGCCGTCCGGGCACGTTGGTCGAGCACGGTGCGTTCCTTCGCTCTCGGACTACCAGGGGGCCTTAGCCGGCGACCGCGTCGCGGATGGTCTGCGCGGCGGTGGTGGCGGCTTCCTCACCGGTCGAGGCGCCGTCGACCGCGTCGGCCTGCGCGCGGCCGAAGGGCTCCCAGACCGAGTCCATCGCGGGGATGTTCGGCATCGGGACGGCGTTCTCGCCGGCGGCGGCGAAGCCCTGGATGTCGGTGTTGCCCTCGGAGAAGGCCTCGGCGGCGGCGGTCAGGGCCGGGAGGCGCCCGCCCGCTTCGGCGAGCTTGAGCTGGAGGTCCTCGGTGAGGACGTAGTTGGTCACGAACTCCTGGGCGAACACGGCGTTCTTGGCGCCGGAGGAGATGTAGAAGCCCTGGACGCCGAGGAACGGCGAGGCGGGGTTCTGGCCTTCGAAGCCGGGGATCGCGGTGACCTCGTATTCGAGGCCGGCGCCCTGGACGTCGGTGAGGGCCCACGGGCCGGAGATCATGAAGGCGGTCTTGCCCTCGACGAAGAACGGGATCACGTTCGAGGCGTCGTAGGTGGTCTTGAGGATGCCGTCGGCGCCCAGCTCGGCGAACTTCTCGAACGCGGCGATGCCGCCGGGCGAGTCGACGCCGACGTCGCTGGGGTCGAGGTTCCCGGCGCCGTCGTCCTTGAACAGGTAGCCGCCCATGGAGGAGAACAGCGGATAGGCGCTGTAGGCGTTGCCGTCGACGCCGACCTCCATGGTGAGGACCTCGTCGGTGCCGGCGGCCTGGCCGGCGCTGATGAGCTCCTCGAAGGTGGCGGGGGCTTCGGGGGCGAGCGCGGTGTTGCGGATGAGGCCGAGGTTCTCGAGGGCGTAGGCGACGCCGTAGAGGTTGCCGTCGACGGTGAAGGCCTTGACGGCGGTCTCGTTGAGGGCGGCCTTCTGGTCGTCGGTGAGCGTGATGGGGGCGATGGCGCCGGCCGACGCGTACTGGCCGGCCCAGTCGTGCGCGCCCACGACGATGTCGGGGCCCTGGCCCTGCTCGACGGCGGTGAGGAAGTCGGGGCGGAGCGTGTCCACGTGCTCTTCGACGGTGACCTTGACGCCGACGGTGCTCTCGAAGTCCTTGACGAACTCCTTGAGGACGGGCGTGCGGGTCTCGTCGGCCCAGATGACCAGTTCGCCGGAGAACGACTGGGTCGTCTCTTCGCTCGTCGGGTCCTCGTCCGAACCGCAGGCGGCGGCCGCGCCGAGAGCGGCGGCCGAGACGGCGGTGATACCCAGGGTCCTTCTACGCATGGTCTTTCTCTCCTCATTGAGTGGCCCCGGGGCGGGGGCCGGCGGTCCGGGGACTCGCGTCCCGACTCCCTCAGACATTAGCAAGATGTTTCAGAATCAGGAAAGCCTTGCAACCAAACTGTTGCCAAGTTTCAGATAGGCTAGTCTGTCATCATGCGGCTTCGACTCTCTGACATCGCCCGGCAGGCCGGGGTCAGTGAGGCAACGGTGTCCCGGGTCCTGAACGACAAGCCCGGTGTGGGTCAGCAGACCCGACAGTCCGTCCTCACTGCACTCGACGTGCTCGGCTATGAACGCCCCCAGGCTCTCCGCAAGCACGCTATCGGCCTGATCGGCCTCGTCGTGCCCGAACTGGAGAACCCGATCTTCCCGCTGTACGCGCAGACGATCTCCAACGTCCTGGCCGGTTCGGGCTACACCCCGGTGCTGTGCACGCAGACCCCCGGCGGGGTCTCCGAGGACGAGTTCGTGGAGATGCTGCGTGAAAGGGCCGTCGCCGGGATCATCTTCGTTTCAGGGCTCCACGCCGACACCGCCGCGAGCACCGAGCGGTACCAGGAGCTCAAGGACAAGCGCCTCCCGGTGGCCTTCGTCACCGGCCATCCCGAGGGCGTCGAGGCCGCCTCGTTCTCCTGCGACGACACCGTCGCCGCCCGCATCGCCGTCGAGCACCTCGCCGGGCTCGGCCACACCCGCATCGGACTCGTCTCCGGCCCCGACCGGTACTGGCCGGTGCGCCGCAAGATCTCCGGCTACCGCGCCGCCATGCAGGGCGTCGGCCCCGAGCTCATCGAGCTGACCCTCTTCGGCGAGCAGGGCGGGTACGCCGCCGCGAGCCGCCTCATCGACCGCGGCGCGACCGCCGTCGCCTGCGGCTCGGACATGATGGCCCTCGGCGCGATCCGCGCCGCCGAAGAGCGCGGTTTGAACGTGCCTTCGGACTTCTCCGTCGTCGGCTACGACGACTCCCCCCTCATCGCCCACACCAACCCCCCGCTCACGACCGTGCGGCAGCCGGTGCGCGACATCGCCACCGCCGCCGCCCGGGCACTGCTCGACGAGATCGCCGGGCAGCCCACGCCGTCGTCGGAATACCTGTTCCGACCCGAACTCGTCGTACGCGGTTCCACCGGTGCGGCGCCCCGAGACTGAAAGGGATCTCACCGATGAGTCAACACTGGTGGCGCGACGCGGTCATCTACCAGGTGTACCCGCGCTCCTTCGCCGACGCGAACGGCGACGGCATGGGCGACCTGGAGGGGATCCGCTCGCGCATCCCGTACCTGGCGAAGCTCGGCGTCGACGCGATCTGGCTCTCGCCGTTCTTCGCCTCGCCGCAGAACGACGCCGGCTACGACGTCTCCGACTACCGGGCGATCGAGCCGCGCTTCGGCGACCTCGACGACTTCGACCGGATGCTCGCCGACGCCCACGCCGCCGGGATCCGCCTCATCGCCGACATCGTCCCCAACCACACCTCCTCCGAGCACGTCTGGTTCAAGGCCGCCCTCGCCGCGGCCCCCGGCTCCCCCGAACGGGCCCGCTACCACTTCCGCGACGTCAACCCCGAGCTCCCGGACTCGCCGCCGAACAACTGGCAGTCCATCTTCGGCGGCCCCGCCTGGTCCAAGACCGAGGACGGGAAGCAGTGGTACCTGCACCTGTTCGACTCGACCCAGCCCGACCTCAACTGGGAGAACCCCGAGGTCCACGAGGAGTTCAAGTCGATCCTCAGGTTCTGGCTCGACCGCGGCGTCGACGGCTTCCGCATCGACGTCGCCCACGGCATGGTCAAGGCCCCCGGCCTGCCCGACACCGGCGGCGACGGCACCATCGAGATGATCGGCACCACCCAGGCGCCGTTCTTCGACCAGGACGGCGTCCACGACATCTACCGCACCTGGCGCCCCATCATCGAGGAGTACGAGGGCGACCGCATCTTCGTCGCCGAGGCCTGGACCGACTCGGCCGAACGCCGCTCCCTCTACTTGCGCCCCGACGAGCTCCACCAGGCCTTCAACTTCGACCTGGTGCTGGCCCCGTTCCAGGCCGCGGACTTCCGCAAGGCCATCGACGACGAGATCGCCAACAACGCCGGCGTCGGCGCGCCCTGCACCTGGGTGCTCTCCAACCACGACGTCCAGCGCCACGTCACCCGCTACGGCGGCGGCGAGACCGGCCTGAGGCGCGCGAAGGCCGCCACGCAGCTGCTCCTGTCACTGCCGGGCGTCGTGTACGTCTACCAGGGCGAGGAACTGGGCCTCAACGAAGTCCTCGACCTCCCCGCCGAGGTCCGCGAGGACCCCACGTTCTTCCGCACCAACGGCGAGCAGATCGGCCGCGATGGCTGCCGCGTCCCCCTGCCGTGGACCCGCGAGGGCTCCTCGCTCGGCTTCGGCACGAACGGCGCCTGGCTCCCGCAGCCCGCCGACTGGTCCGAGCTGTCCGTCGAGGCCGAAGACGGCGTCGAGGGCTCCACCCTGGAGTTCTACCGCAAGGCGATCGCACTGCGCCGCGCCAACAAGGCCACGGGCCTGACCTGGCTCCAGGACCCAGGCGACAACGCCTTCGCCTTCGACAACGGCGCGGTCGTCGTCGTGACCAACTTCGGCGACGAATCCGTCCCGGTTGAGCGCTACGGCACCGAAATCCTCCTCGCCAGCGCCCCCCTCGACAACGGCACCCTCCCCGGAGGCGCCACCGTCTGGTTCGCCAAGTAACACGAGCAACGAACAAGGGGCGGCGGGCTTCTGGCCCGCCGCCCCTTGTTCGTTGCTCACTGCTTGGGCGGCCATCGGTGCGCCACGGCCGCCTCGAACTCCAACCAGTCGGATTCGCGAAGCAGCAGCACGTTCAAAGGGATTTCCTCCCGAGCGCCCTGGTAGTCCACCACGAACAATCGCCCGTCCACGATCTCAAGGCGGTCGGCAGGATGGAGCATCCTTTTGACCGAGCGGTTCTGGGTGCGGCTGACCACCAGATCCGGCCTCACCTTCAACGTCGCCATATTGCGGAACACGATCGCCAAGACGGCAACGAGGAGCCCCCACAGCGCGAAGAACAACAGGGAGCCGTCGCCTGTGGCCGAGTACTTCGCGAACACGAAGCCACTGGACACCAGTGCGCCCACGCTCATCAGCAGCGGAAACCACTGAGGAACCCTCACGTTGTGCGTCATGGACTATGAGTACCAGCCCTGGCGTTCTCGGTAGCCACCGCGCAGGGAGGATCCGTACCCCCTCGGCTACCAGTTGCCATCGAGCTTTGCGTTGACCTTGACCGGCTCGTCGAGGACCACTCGGCCGTACTGCTCGCTCACAAGCTTGTACTCGCCGTCTTCGAGCCGGTAGAGGTGCAGGACCGGCAGGCCCTCGACCGCCTCTGAGCTCCGCAGGTAATAGGGGATGTTTCCCCTGGCGTAGATGCCGGGTTTGAGGAGACGGTCCCGCTCCTCTGACTCCGGCGATTCGATTTCCACGACGAGACGCACATGCGCAGGGCGGAACCACCTGGTGTCACGTCCGTACTCGGGCCGCACTTCGACGATGAGGAGATCCGCTTCGGGGCGGTTCTTGCGATCGATGCGGATGGTCATGCGCTGTTCGACTCGAAGGTCGTCGGAGGCGGCATGATCCAGGATGACCATCAGCCGGAATATGACCTCCTGATGCCATGAGCACTGCGGGCTCATGGCTTCAAGCGCGCCGTCGATGAGTTCGACATGGTCTGGAAGGTCATGTTCGTCCAGGTCGTCGGACTCCCAACCCGAATCGCGTGGCGGTCTTGGCAACAAGAAGCCGGTCATCGAGTCTCCTCGGTTGTATACGGGGACAAGGACTTTGCACACCAGCCAACGAGCCGCGTCGGAAGTCGAAACGGCCTCCCTGGAAAGCGTGACCGACCTCCCGGCAGCGCAGAGGGGCCCGGCCGCGCAGCGGCCGGGCCCCTTCGTTGTGCTTGGGATCGTCAGTGGTCCTTGATGCCGGACAGGAAGGCGGTCCATTCCTCGGCGGTCACCAGGAGGTGCGGGAAGTTGCCTTCGGTCGGGAGCTTCGAGTCGCGGACCGCCACGGTCGAGACCAGCCCGGCGACCTCGACGCAGTTGCCGTTGCCGGTGTCGGAGCTGCGGGTGGACTTCCGCCAGGGGGCGTCGTGCAGGCAGGCGACCTCGACGCACTGGCCGTTGCCGGTGCCGGAGCTGCGGCTGGACTTCCGCCAGGTCGCTGCGTTCAGTCGGGCCGTCTGAAGCGCGGTCTCGCGGTTCATGTCGTCACTCGTCCTTCAACCTGCTCTTGATGCGTGCGATGGATTCCTGAGGGCTGAGCGCATCCTCGTTCCAGAGCCCATCATAGGTTTCGGCGAAGGCCTCGATGTCAGGGGATTCGAGGTAGATCGCGCCCGCGGGGGTCTCGATGCAGGCCACATCCGGGAGCGGTTCCTCCAGTTCGAAGTACACGAATCCGGTTGCGATTCCTGCGGCGATGTGGCGGCTGGTGCTGCTGGGCAGGAGGCGAATTTCCACTCGGTTGTATTCGGCTATCTCGATGAGCTTGCGGAACTGGCCCTCCATGACCTCGGCGTCGCCGACCACCATGTCGAGGGCCGCTTCATGGATAAGGAACTCAAAGGACTTCTCATGGTCCTCCTTGAATACGTCGCCGCGCATGATGCGCGCCTCAATCTGACGCTTCACCTGGACCGCGTCATCCCGCTGTGGCCCGTTGGTGATCAGCTCGCTTGCGTACTCCGGAGTTTGGAGCAGTCCGTCGAGGAAGGTGAGGCCGAAGATCCGGACCTTGATCGCCGTGTCCTCCAACCAGATGTAGTCGGCGAAGGAGTTTCCCAGGAAGGGCTGATACCCGTCCCACCAGCCGCGCTGGCGCACTTCCTGCGCGAGCTTGATGAATCCGGCGCGCTCGGTCTTGTCGACCACGTCGTACTGGTCGAGCATCTCCAGCAGGTCCGGGTGTGGGATGCGGTAGGTGCCGGTCTCGTAGTGGCTGAGCGTGCCCTCGGACTTCCCGAGGATTTCGGCGATCTCCGCCAGCTTCAGCTTCTGCGCGAGGCGGCGCTTTTTCAGCTCGCGACCGAGCCACTGCGCCCGCAGGGTGGGTTGCCCTTTTGTAGCTGCCATGTTGTGTCCTCCAGTGCCGGGGGATGTCATCTGGCCTAGTTTGAAAGCTAGCTCAAGTACCAGAGAAGTTTAACATGCGCATTGCGCGCTAAAATTTACTGCGCACCCAACTTGTACTTGATGGAAACCTATGGCATCCTGGATTCGTGGTCGAGGTCATAGATCGAGGTCACTCCCATGGCCCGGCCGTCTCTGTCGTGCGAGCGCGGCCTGGAGCCTGGCCCTCCGGTGGGGAAGGGCGGGCGACAACTGAAGAAGGTAAAGGCGGCCCGCCGCAACGGGTCCAATCGATGATGGCGGGCCGCCCCCTAGATCCAGGAGAAACGAGGTTTCCCATGGTGTCGTCAAGCGTATCCCCGGAGTCCGACGATCCGGGCTCGCCCGCCGCGCAGCGTCATCGCGAGCGACTGGTCCGGGAGTTCGAGCCGATCCCGGGCGTCCACGAGCCCTACTCGGAGGAGTCCCGCCATTGTCGGGTCTGCTCGGCCCACTTCGGTATCGCGGTCCTGTTCCCGTGCTTGAGCTACCAGGCCCAGCGGCGCGATCACCGCCACGGCGAGGATGCGGGGGCCGAGTCGTGAACCGCCGTCCCGATCCCGCCGAGGCTGCGCCGATCGCGTTGCGGGACATCACTATCCGCGGTCACGCGCTGCGAGTCAGCGCGTCGCCGGTGAACTTCACCGTCACCGTGTTCGAGCTTCCCGACCGGATCACGCCGGTCTACCTCGGGCATCTCACGGGCATCGAGACGGGAAGCGTCCGGCTCCAACTGGTCGAAGACGCCGACTGGGCCGACGCCGATTCGGTCCGTCGGGCCGTCATCGCCGCCGCGCTCGGATTCTGGCGGCAGGTCCGGAACCTTCACTTGCGGTCCCTGGGCACCCTCGGCCTTCCGATCCTGTCCGCACCCGTGATCGACGGGCGGGTGCTGCGCCTGTGCGAGCTGCCGGGCCGAAGCTGCATCAGGGCCACTTTCGCGAGCGTCGAGCCGCACTATGTCGGCATCGTCGCCGACCTGCACACCGGGGTGCCGCGTTTCGTCGGTGCCGCCGAACACCTCGACTGGGCGAAGACCGGAGGGCGCATCCGCCGCATCGTGGATGAGGCGGTGCTCGCCTACCAGCACCGGGACCGTTCCGAATCGCGACTGAGAGAAGTGCCGGGGGCCTCGGGCAGCGTCGCCTGACTAGGCGACCTGACATGCGTGACAAACGCCTGCGTCGACCTGCGGAGGCTGGTCATACGACGGTGTTCGGGCGTTCAGCGATGGAGTGGAGGAGGCCCGGCCCGAGGTGGATTGTAGGGCTGGGCCGCGTCTTCCCCTGGCGTTCAGGCTTGCAACGACGGGGCTGTGGCGGCCAAGCGGGTCGCGTAGCTCTCCGAGCGGCTTGACTCGGCGTTCAGGCTTGCAACGACGGGGTAGTGGCGGACCACGCTCCGGTTGTGCCGCCGTGAACCAGCCTGGTCGTCGGGCGGGCTACACCCCGCAGCGACGGAGTGGCGGCCCGAGGCAGCGAAGGTCGTCCGCGGCCTCACCAGGTCGGGCGGGCTGCACCCCGAAGCCACGGAGTGGCGGGGCGAGTAGCGAGGTTGCCTGTCCGGGAACGAGTTTGGCCGTTGCATGGGCTACATCCGGCAGCGATGGAGCGGTGGCGGGTGAGGTTCCGGGCGCGTTGCCGGGAACGGCGTCGGTCGTCCGGCCGGCTGCAACCCACGGCGACCGAGCGCTACAGCAATCGGGAGCCCGGCCCGTCCAGTGGACCCCGAGCGGGTTCGCTCTGGAGTGCAACTGTGCAGCACGACCGAGGTCACGGTCAAGCTCGTCGTGGTCTTCGTACCTCCTTCCCCTTCTACCTTCTTGTCTCGCTTCCTCTCTATCCTCCGGTGTTGCTCACCGGTGCGGTGTGGTGCTCCGGTGCGGTGCACCGGTATTGCCGTGGCGGCTACTGCCGCCGGTCAAACAGCTGGGCACGGTACTGCTGGTGCCCAGGGTGTTCGGGCCCGGCATGGCCGGGCTCGGTGGCCTGCCGTCGTCGCAACCCTTTCTTGGGGTGGCTCCGACGAGCAGTGGTATCGGGGACCGGATAGGAGCGCCCTACGCTTTCGCGATCGTCTCGGTTTCGATGGAGTGGAGGAGTATCTGGCCAGAGGCTTATGTCGTAGTCTGCTTACCACCAGACTCTGCTCCACTACACGGATTCCGCATCCCTGTACGTAGTTCAATCATCCCTCCGCCCGGGCCGGGCCGCATCACCCACACGATTCGAACATCCTCATGTTCCGTCCCAGAGTGTTTGTGCCCCAATGGGAATGGGCCCTGCCGCCCGCCGAGAGCCCCCGTCTCTCGTGTCGGTGCCGCTCTTGCCCCGACCCGACTCGGCCCGCAACTCGAATGCTCCGCCAGCCCCGCACCCGCTGCGTCGCTGCCGCCTTTCAACAGCCCGGCCGTCCGCCGACCCTGTTCTCGCTAGCGCCCCGCCGCCACGACCGGTCCCGGGCGCGACCGCAGCCTTCGGCGCACTCGCCATCCACTGTTCGCACCGAGGACCTGCTCAGCTACGGCCGCGTCGGAGGGGACAAGAAAGAGCCCGGATCGCTGCGCGACCCGAGCTCTCCTCTTTCGCCTTGCGGCGCTTGCTACTTGATCTTGTTGCCCGCAGAGCGGAGCTGCTGGCAGGCCTCGATGATGCGGGCGGCCATGCCGGCTTCGGCGAGCTTGCCGTAGGCGCGGGGGTCGTAGGCCTTCTTGTTGCCGACCTCGCCTTCGACCTTGAGGACGCCGTCGTAGTTGCGGAAGATGTGGTCGACGATGGGGCGCGTGAAGGCGTACTGGGCGTCGGTGTCGATGTTCATCTTGATGACGCCGTGGTCGACCGCGTCGCTGATCTCCTGCGCGGTGGAGCCGGAGCCGCCGTGGAAGACCAGGTCGAAGGGCTTGTCCTTGCCGACCTTGGCGCCGACGGCGTCCTGAATCTCCTTGAGGATCTCGGGGCGCAGGTGGACGTTGCCGGGCTTGTAGACGCCGTGCACGTTGCCGAAGGTGAGGGCCGTGAGGTAGCGGCCCTTCTCGCCGGAGCCGAGGGCTTCGACGGTGGCGAGGCCGTCTTCGACGGTGGTGTAGAGCTTCTCGTTGATCTCGGCTTCGACGCCGTCCTCTTCGCCGCCGACGACGCCGATCTCGATCTCGAGGATGATGTTGGCCTTCGAGGTGCGCGCCAGGAGCTCCTCGGCGATGGCGAGGTTCTCGTTCATCGGGACCGCGGAGCCGTCCCACATGTGGGACTGGAACAGGGGCAGCTCGCCGCGGGCGACGCGCTCCTCGCTGATGGCCAGGAGGGGGCGCACGAACGAGTCGAGGTTGTTCTTCGGGCAGTGGTCGGTGTGGAGGGCGACCTTGACCGGGTAGTTCTTGGCGATCTCGTGCGCGGCGGCGGCGAGGGCGACCGAGCCGGTCACCTTGTCCTTGACGGTCGGGCCGGAGAGGTACTCGGCGCCGCCGGTGGAGACCTGGACGATGCCGTCGGACTCGGCTTCGGCGAACGCGGCGAGCGCGGCGTTGAGCGTCTGAGTCGACGTCACGTTGATGGCCGGGTAGGCGAAGGAGCCTGCCTTCGCCCGGTCGATCATCTCGTTGTATTCGTCGGGTGTTGCGATAGGCATGCTGCCTGCTCCTTAGACAAGTCGTTGATTGCTCCCCGACCGGGGGCGGTGCTCAGACGCCGCTGTCTGATGGCCTCTGTTGCGTCGGGGTGAAGTATTGCCCACGAGCATGTGAAGGCCCTCCTCAGGCTACCTGGTGGTTCGTCGGCCGCGCGGCCTCGGGCGCGTCTACGGTTGGTATATGAACTATCACCGGGAATGGGAGGACGACTCCGACGAGTTGTCCGAGTTCGACCTGGCCGGCTCGGCCGACCCCGCCGAGGGGGCCGACCCGGAGGAGCCCGCCGGGGACGGCCCGGTGCCCGACGAGGCCGATCCGGCGGACGCGGCGCACCAGCTGATCGTCGTCGAGTTCGACGAGGACGAGCCGCGCGGGGACTGAACGGCCGAGGGCCCGGCGCAGCACCGCTGCGCCGGGCCCTCGTATGCGTCCGTCAGGCGATGCCGAGCTTGTCGAGGACCCAGGCGAGGTTGAACGCCTCTTCCTCCCACGCGTCGTAGCGTCCCGAGCGGCCGCCGTGCCCGGCCTCCATCTCGGTCTTGAGGAGCACGTCGGACTCGGGGCTCTCGTGGCGGAGCTTCGCGACCCACTTCGCGGGCTCGTGGAAGCCCACGCGGATGTCGTTCAGGCTGGTCACGGCCAGGATCGACGGGTAGGCGACGGCGGTGACGTTCTCGTAGGGCGAGTACGACTTCATGTACGCGTACACCTCCGCCGAGTCCAGCGGGTTGCCCCACTCCTCCCATTCGCCGACGGTGAGCGGCATGGTCGGGTCGAGGATCGTGTTGAGCGCGTCGACGAACGGGACGTCGGCGAGGACGCCCGCGAACCGCTCCGGGGCGAGGTTCGCGACCGCGCCCATGAGCAGGCCCCCGGCGGACCCGCCGCGGGCCACGATCCGGTCCGGGGCGGCCCACCCGGCCGCGACCAGGTGGTTCGCGGCGTCCACGAAGTCGGTGAACGTGTGCTTCTTGTGCAGGAGCTTGCCCTGCTCGTACCACTGCCGGCCCATCTCGCCGCCGCCCCTCACGTGCGCGATCGCGAAGACGACGCCGCGGTCGAGGAGGCTGAGGCGGGCGATGGAGAAGTACGGGTCGATGGAGTGCTCGTAGGAGCCGTACCCGTACAGCAGGCACGGCGCGGTCCCGTCCGCTTCGACGCCGGCCTTGGCGACGATCGAGATCGGCACCTGGGTGCCGTCGGCGGCGGTCGCCCATTCGCGGTACTGCACGTAGTCGGCGGGGTCGAAGTCGCCGAGGACGGCGGTGCGCTTGCGCAGGTGGAGTTCGGCGGTGTCGATGTCGTAGTCGTACACCGACGGCGGGGTCACCAGGGACCCGTAGCCGATGCGCAGCTGCCGCGACTCGTAGTCGGGGTTCTGGCCCAGGCCGACGTCGTACAGCGGCTCGTCGAACGCGATCTCGCGGAAGCGGCCCTCGGCGTCGAGCAGGGCGACGCGGGGCAGGCCCGCGCGGCGCAGCGAGACGACGACGTGGTCGGCGAACGCGTCGACCGATTCGAGCCGGATCGCGCTGTGGTGCGCGATGACCTCGTTGAACCCGGTGGTGTCCTCCACGGGGGTCCACCCGAGCGTGAAGTTCTCGGCGCCCTTGTTGTGCAGCACCCAGAACCGGTCGCCCTGGTGGTCGATGACGACCTCGACGCCCTGCTCGCGGCCGGCGCCGAAGACGGCGAACTCGCCGGTCGGGTCGTCGGCGTCGAGGTAGCGGTACTCCGTCGTGGTCGAGGAGCCGGAGTAGATCACGAGGTAGCCCTTGGAGCGGGTCAGGCCGATGCCGGTGCGGAAGCGCTCGTCGTCCTCCTGGTAGACCAGGACGTCCTCGGAGGCGTCGCCGAGGACGTGGCGCCACACCTGGTGGGGGCGCCAGGCGTCGTCGACCTTGGAGTAGAAGAACACCGAGCCGTCGGCCGACCAGGCGCCGCCGTAGAAGACGCCCTCGATCTCGTCGGCGAACAGCTCGCCGGTGCGCAGGTCCTTGAACCGCAGGGTGAACCGCTCGTCGCCGGAGTAGTTGACGCCGAACGCGAGGAGGTTGCCGTCGGGGGAGACGTCGTGGATGCCCTGGGAGAAGAAGTCGTGCCCCTCCGCGAGCACGTTGCCGTCGAGGAGGACCTCCTCGCCGTCCACTGCCACGCCCGCCTCGACCTCGGGCGGCGTGTCGCCCTCGGCCTTGACGCGGCACTGGATCGCGTACTGCTTGCCCTCTTCGGTGCGCCCGTAGTACCACCAGCCGCCGTCCCTGACCGGGACGGACAGGTCGGTCTCCTGGGTGCGGTCCTTGATCTCGCCGAAGATCGCCTTGCGCAGCCCCGAGAGGTGCCCGGTGCGCGATTCGGCGTACTCGTTCTCGGCCCGCAGGTACCCGAGCACGTCAGGGTCGGCGGCGTCCTTGAGCCACTGGTAGGGGTCGACGACCGTGTCGCCGTGGTGGGTTCTGGTCTGCTCGCGGCGGTCGGCGACCGGCGGCTGCACGGGTTGCGGATCTGACATGGCTCAACTGTAGGTGGCCCGGGCGCGATCCGCGGTCCCGCGGCCTTCGACCGGGTTTCGCACCCGGGGAATGGACGCGACCGGAACGCACGCCGCCGCACCTTCCGGCTGCGGCCCAGGTCGCGGCCGCTGCCGGCGGTCCTGATCGACGCGAGCCGCGCTCCCTTTCGGACCTGCCCGCGCCAACTCCTCCGAATCGCGCCGCAGAAGCGGGGCGAACTGTGACGATGGTCCACATGAGCGACCATCGGGACGACACCGAGCCGATGCCCCGGAAGCCCACCGAACCCGCGGACGGGCCCCCGCCGGAGGTCACTGGCAGTGCCCCGGACACTCCCGGCGACGCGGCGGGCGGCGCTGCGCCGCACGAATGGCCTGAGCTCCCCGAAGCCGACCCGGCGCCGGGCCGGAAACCGGACCGCGCCATGCGCGGCGCCGATGCGGACGACGGCTCTGCGGCCGAGAACGATGCGGTCGCCGACCGCGCCGACCGCGCCGACCGCGCCGACCGCGCCG
>NZ_STGX01000019.1:87061-113617 GCF_004912155.1 Glycomyces paridis
ATGTCCATGCCGAACGCCGCGACTCCGAAGGCATCGTTGCTGCCGACCGCGCCCATCCCGAACACCTCGCCGCCGAGGACGCCGCGGCTGCCGACCACGCCGCCGACACCGGGAACCGCGACGCGGTCTCGATCGAACCCGAACGCCCCCACCACATCACGGCCGCCCCGAACGCCGCGGCACCCGCCGAGGAACCGCCGACCGCGATCATCCCCACCGGCGGCCGAGGCGACACCGCCCCGATGCCCGCAGTACCTGCGGCGCCCGCGGACCGGTCCGCCCCCGACCGCGCCGACCCCGCCCCCGTCCCCGCCACCCCCAGCGCCGCCGACCACACCACCGTCCTCCGCCGCGCCGCCAACCGCGAACACCCCAACGGCGCCCCGTTCCTCGTCGCCGAAGGCCTCGCCGCCAAAGGCCGCAACGGACCGATCTTCACCGGCATCGACCTCACCGCCGGCCTCGGCCAGGTCGTCGCCGTCTGCGGCGACTCCGGCGACGGCCGCACCTCGCTCCTGCTCGCGCTCGCAGGCCGCTTCGCCGTCGAAAGCGGCACCCTCCGCGTCGACGGCCAGCGCGCGCCCGGCCAGATCCGCCGCCGCTTCACCGTCGCCCAGGCCGGACCCCCGATCCACTTCGAGGAGTACCACACCGTCGGCAGCTGCATCAAAGAGACGACCGCCGTCTCCGGCGGCACCGCCACCAGCGCCAACATCCACGCCTGGCTCGACCGGCTCGCCCTCGCCGTCGACACCGGCGACACCTTCGGATTCCTGCCGCGCATCGACCAGATCACCTTCGCGATCGCTTGCGCCGCCGCCAGCCGCACCCCCGCCGTCGTCGTCGACGACACCGACACCGGCCTCGACCGGTGCGGGTCCGAACGCGTCTTCGAGGCCCTGCGCACCGTCGCCGACGCCGGGCAGCTCGTCCTCGCCGCCTGCACCCGATCCGACCCGCCGTCCGACACCGTCGTCGACCTCAGGGGCCTCTCCGAGACCCCGCGCCGCCACGAGGGCCGCACCCGAAAAGGAGGCCACCAGTGAGCCCGTTCCGACTCGCCGCAGCCGAACTGCGCCGCTTCCGCGGCCACCCCATCCGCACCCTCGCGCTCGTCGCCATCGTCCTCATCCCGCTCGTCTACGGCGGCCTCTACCTCTGGTTCGCGTGGGACCCGTACGGCAAGCTCGAACACATGCCCGTCGCCGTCGTCAACGAGGACACCGGCGCCAGCGTCGACGTTGACGGCGAGACCACCGCCATCAACGGCGGCGACCAACTCGTCGACCAGCTCAAATCCGACCGCATCTTCGACTGGCGCTTCGTCGGCGCCGACCAGGCCCGCCGCGGCCTCGAAGACGGCGACTACTACATGGTCATCACCGTCCCCGAAGACTTCTCCACCCGGCTCGCCAGCCTCTCCGGCACCAGCCCCGAACAGGCCACCGTCCACTTCGACCTCAACGACGCCAACGGCTACGTCGCCGGGATCATGGCCTCCACCGTCGAAGCCGAACTGCGCAACCAGATCAACACCGCCGTCTACGTCACCTTCGCCACCACCATCTTCGGCGACCTCACCGAACTCAACGCCGGCCTCACCGAGGCCGCCTCAGCCGCGAGCGACCTCGCCGACGGCATCGGCACCGCCCAGTCCGGCGCCACCGACCTCCAGAACGGCCTCGACGAACTCACCACCGGCGCCAACCAGGTCGCCGACGGCGCCGACCAGGTCAGCGCCGGCGTCGACCAAGCCGTCGGCGTCGCCCAACCAGTCCTCCAAGCCCTCGCCCAGGACTGGGCCCAGATCCAGACCGGCTCCGAATCCGCAGCCGACCTCGCCAACCGCGCCGAAAGCGAACTCGACGGCATCTACGGCGCCCTCTGCACCGACGACGAAGCCACCGCCGACGCCTGCGCCAACCTCCAGGCCTTCATCGCCGACGCCGACGCCGCCAACGACGACATCCAAGCCGCCAACGACACCGTCCAAGGCACCTCCACCGACACCATCGACCAAGCCTCCGAAGACCTCACGACGCTCCAGACCGGCGCCGGCGACGTCGCCACCGGCGCCGCCCAAGTCGCCGACGCCGCCGCCACCGCCGAAACCGGCGCCGGCGACCTCGCGAGCGGCCTCACCGAACTCCAAGACGGCGCCACCACCCTCGCCGACAAGCTCGCGACCGCCGCCGCCTCCGTCCCCAGCACCAACCCGGCCGAGGACTCCGACAACGCCGACGCCTACGGCAGCCCCGTCACCATCGCCGAGGACAACCTCAACCCCGCAGAGACCTACGGACGCGGCCTCGCACCGTTCTTCATCGCCATCGCACTGTGGGTCTTCGGCCTCATGGCCTACCTCGTACTACGTACGGTCAACGGCCGCGCCCTCGCCGGACCGCTGCACTCGGCCTCCGTGGCCCTCGGCGGCTGGCTCCCCGGCGCGATCCTCGGCGTGCTCTCCGCACTCGTGCTCTACCTCGCCGTCCAACTCGGACTCGGCCTCGACCCCAAGTACGCGCTCGCCACCGTCGGCCTCGCCGTGCTCTCCGTACTCACCTTCT
Source organism: Glycomyces paridis (assembly GCF_004912155.1). Lineage (GTDB taxonomy): Bacteria > Actinomycetota > Actinomycetes > Mycobacteriales > Micromonosporaceae > Glycomyces > Glycomyces paridis. The sequence goes on from NZ_STGX01000019.1 coordinate 89,629, forward strand.
CCGCGACCGCCCACATGTTCAAACTCGCCTTCGGCACCGCCGGAAGCCTGCTCCTGGTCGTCCTGCTCATGCTCCAACTCACCAGCGCCGGCGGCCTCTACCCGGTCGAGACCACACCCGGGTTCTTCCAGGCCCTCCACCCGCTCCTGCCCATGAGCTACGTGGTCGACGCCCTCCGCGTCACCATCAGCGGCGGCGAGACCGCCCACGTCGTACGGGCCCTCATCGTGCTCGCCGCCTACCTCGCGGGCTCCCTCACGATCACGTCCCTCGTCGTGGCGGCCAGACGCAAATGGAAGGCGGGCAGCCTCCACGAACCCCTCGAAGTCTGAACGGAGACCGCCGGGCCTCCTTCAGCATCCGGATGCGCCCATCATCGTGGCCCGTGGCCCGTGGCCCGCGCGGTCGGCGCGCGGGCGACTTCCCACCAGTCCGGCTCTCGGCCGCAGCAGACCACCGCCGTCACTCACCGCTCGATGATCGCCGCCAGGCCGTCCAAAGTCCGTTCCATGCCGAACGCGAAGGCGTGATCGGCGTCGTAAGCCGCGTCGTGCGCCTCCCCGGCCGCCTGACCGACCCGGACCGCCGTGGGGAAGCGTTCCGCGTCGAGGACTTTCGCGAGGAGGGGCCCGTTGGCCTGCCACCACTCGGCGTCGCTCATCGCGCTGGCCTCGCGCTCGGCCTCGGACTGGGCCGCGTCGCGCGCGGCGGTGCGCACGAAGGCGAGCAGGTGCGCGAGGGCGTCGTCCATCTCGACGTCGCCGAGCCCGAGCCCTTCGAGCGCGCGCAGTTCGCGCTCGTACTTGGCGCACTGGCCGGGGCCGAGCGGTGGGCGGCTCGGCGAGGCCGCGGCGGCCCACGGGTGCGCGCGGTAGAGCGCGTAGTTGTCGCGGGCGACCGCGGCGAGGCGGTCGCGCCAGCCCGGACCCTCGGCGTCGGTCGTCGCCATGCGCTCGAACAGCGTGTCGAGCATGAGGGCGACGAGCTCGGTCTTGCCGGGCACATAGGTGTAGAGCGTCATCGGGGCCTTGCCGAGCGACTGGGCGAGCCGCCGCACGGTGAGCGCCTCGAGGCCCTCCTCGTCGGCGAGCGCGACGGCGGCGGCCACCACCTCGTCCACGGTCAAACCCTTGCGGGGCCCGCGGCCGGCTTCGGGCGCGGCCCTCCAGAGCAGTTCGAGCAAGTGCGGTTTCGGCGTCTCAGTGGCGGTACTCACGGTCGCATCCTAACCGGTGAAGTTGTACGCCGTACATCGTACGTTGTACAATATACAACGTACGAAGAAAAGGAGCCGCACATGCACATCACCGCTTCCGCCGTTTCCCTCAACGTGGCCGACCCGACCGCCTCGGCCGACTTCCTCAAGCGCCACTACGGCTTCACCGAAGACATGGCCGCGGACGGCTTCGTGTCCCTCTCCCGACCGGACACGGGCTTCAACGTCATCTTCCTGCGCACCGGGCTTGCGACCTTCAAGCCCGAGAGCGCCAAGGGCCACGCCGACGGGCTGCTCCTGGCGTTCACGGTCGACGACATCGACGCCCAGTACGAGCGAATCCAGTCCGAGGGCGCCCAGATCGCCACGCCGATCGAGACCGAGCCCTGGGGCGAGCGCTACTTCCAGACCGCCGACCCGAACGGGGTCGTCATCCAGCTCGTCCAGTGGATGACCGACCCGGATGCCGCCGCGAACCCGGAGTTATCCACAGGTCGCACCGAGTTATCCACAGGGCAAAACTTTCTTCTTGAGTGCATTGACTTCTTGTGTAAAGCTTGCCCCAGTTTTGGTGTAGGTGAGGCGGTAAGGAGAGGGACCGCGCGGACCGCCACAAGACTCGGACGCGGGGTTGGCACCCGCGTCCGGGCACCTGCACCAGACGCCGCGGAGGCAGCGGCCGCCGGACACGCCAAGTCCGGCGGCCGTCGCCATTAATCAAGACAGCGACCAGCCGCCCACTACTCGAAGCGGAACATCGCCGCCGAGTGCGGGGCCAGCTTCACCCGGAGGTCGTCGGTCGAGTCCAAATCGGCCCGGGACCAGCAGTCGCGTACCCGTTCGGGCCGCGTCGCGCGCAGGGTCGACCAGGGGAGGCGGATCTCGGCGGCCTCCGTGCCCCGGTTGAAGACGGCCGCGAAGGCGCCGTCCTCCGAGGCCCATGCGAGGTGCCGGCCTTCGCGCCAGACTTCACGGGCGCCCGAGTCGTGGCGTTGGGCCGCCAGGACCTCGGGGTTCGACAGCAATTCGATCGTTTCAGCGCTGGAGCCGGGCAGGTCGGCACCGACCATGAGGGGCGAGCGGGCGATGCACCACAGGGTGAGCATGGTCCGCTGCTCGTCCGGCGTCAGCAGGCTCTCGCGCGGTTCGCCGACCTCCGCGCGCAGGCCCATGCGGCCCAGCGGGAGCATGTCGGCGTCGGGCCAGTGGCCGGGCCCGCCGTACGGGGCCCAGTCGCGCAGCAGGTCGAACTGGGCGTCGACATCGCGCCAGCGGTCCCAAAGGTCGGCCGAGATGCGCCACAGGTTCGCGTGCCGGCGCAGGTGGTCGGCGTGGTCGGTGGAGAGGTTCACGCCCGGGGAGAGGCTGAGCACCATGTCGCGGCCGCAGCGGCGCACCGCGTGCGCGAAGGCCTCGACCTCGTCCTCCCAGTACGGGGCGATCATGTCGTCCGCTTTCACATAGTCCACGCCCCAGGCCGCGAACTGGCGCACCAGCGAGTCGTAGTAGGCCTGGCCGCCCGGATGCGAGTGGTCGATGCCCCAGTTGTCGTCCACCCACGACGCGTGCCGCTCCCGGTCGGGGATCTGCGCGGCCGAGTACTCGCTGCCCTTGATCGGCGTGTCCGCCGCGACCGCCTGGCGCGGCACGCCCCGCAGAATGTGCACGCCGAACTTCAGCCCGAGCGAGTGCACGTAGTCGGCGAGGGGCTTGAACCCGGCGCCGTCGGCCGCCGAGGGGAAGCGGTTCGGGGCGGGCTGCGGGAGGCCGTACTCGTCGAGGACGAGTTTCGCCCGCGAGTTGTAGCCGCCCGAGCGGGCGGCCGGGTCGTACCACTGGACGTCCACGACGACGTACTCCCAGCCGTGCCCGGCCAGGTGCTCGGCGATGAACGCCGCGTTGGCGCGGGTCTCGGCCTCGGTCACCGAGGTCCCGAACACGTCCCATGAGTTCCAGCCCATGGGCGGCGTGGCAGCGAGTCGGGTCACAGCGTCCTCCTCGGGGGTTGCGTGCCCTGTACGCTACCCGCGCGCGCCGACGGGGCCGAGCGCCCCTTCGAAAGCGATTGCAGCCCTTGAATTCACCGCATACGCTCACCATTCGCCGTTTTGCGCCGGCCCCGGTCGGCGCGGCGGCCGCCGCCAATACCGCTTGGAGCGGACGGCCGGTGGTGCTGTACAGTGTTCACGGCGATGCAGGCAAGCGACGCATCCCGGCCAGGTAGCTCAGTTGGTACGAGCGTCCGCCTGAAAAGCGGAAGGTCGCCGGTTCGACCCCGGCCCTGGCCACCATCACGATCAGGCAAGATGCCCCGTTCACCAGTGCGAGCACTGGGAGGCGGGGTTTTTCTCATGTCCGGCTCGGGCGCGTGTCTTGACAAACTAAGCGATGTTGATATGTTGATGCTTGAAATCGCTTACCAGAGCTTGTGCCCCTCACCGCGAGCCCTCATCTGAGGAGCCGTATGCCCAATTTCAAACCCTTCCGGCGAGGCAGCGGGTCGACCCGCGGCGTCGCCGCGTCCGCGCTCGTCTGCCTGATGGCGGTCGGTGCTGCGACCGCCGCGCCTCCCGCGGCCGCGGCGGCCGAGCTTCCGCCCACCGGGCAGACGTACGAGCATTACACGCCGCTGAAGGAGGCCTATCGGGACTACTTCTCGTTCGGCATCTTCGGGGCCGGCGAGATCGACGGCCTGATCTACAACTACGAGTCCTACACCCCCGGCAACGAGATGAAGCCCGAGAGCACGCAGGCGGTCAAGGGCGAGTTCACGTTCGAAGCGGCGGACGCGGCGATGGCCAGGTACGCGGAGCGCAACCCCGACCTGAAGTTCTACGGGCACACCCTGGCATGGCACTCCCAGACGCCCACCTGGATGTGGGACGCGCCCCCGGCCCGCTACGACCAGCCGGGCACCTTCGATGCCGAAGTGGCGCTTGACAACATGAACGCCCACATCGAAGGCGTCCTGGGGCGCTACGGCGGCGACCTCGTGGCGATCGACGTGGTGAACGAGGCCGTGGGCACCGCCGACCCGGCCGACTGGCGCGCCTCGCTGGCCAAAGGCGAGGGCTGGTACCAGGCGCTCGGCTCCGACTGGGTGGAGCTCGCGTTCCTCAAGGCCGCGGCGGTGGTCGACGCGGCCGGCTGGGACGTGAAACTCATCTACAACGACTTCGGGCTGGACTCCCCTGCGAAGGCCCGCGTGGTCTACGAGATGGTCAAGGACATCAACGAGCGCTACGAAGGCGTCCGTCCGAACGGCAAGCCGCTGATCGAGGTCATCGGCATGCAGGGCCACTACAACCTCGACACCGACGTCGCGGCCGTCGAGAGCAACATCGAGCTCTTCGCGTTGCTGGGCGACGTGGAGGTCAACGTGACCGAGATGGACATCGCCCTTCCGCCCGGCACCCTGACGCCGGAGAACGAGAACAACCAGGGCATGAAGTACGCCGAGCTCTTCCAGGTCTACCGCGACTACGCGGCCGGCCCGGCGAACACGACGGGCAACCCGCAGGTCATCACCGCCGTGAAGCTGGCCGGCGTCCGCGACGTCCGCACCGGATGGAAGGGCGGCGAGTTCGCCATGCCCTACGACTACGACGGCAACGCCAAGGACGCGCTGCTGGGCATCCTCTACCCGGCGGAGTTCCTCGCCACGCACGACTACATCGAGATCCCGGGAGGCGGGGAGCGGCCCTCCATCCCGGGCGTCCACGTCTACGACACCGGACTGGGCGACTCCTGGAGCGGCGCCAACATCATCCTGGGCGACGACGCCTCGGTCTGGCCGTGGTCCACCACCGACGACGGCGAGGTCGCCTTCAGCCCCGAACCGGGGGCGACCTACCGCCTCACCGTGAACTACACCGCCAAGGGCACGACGTCGATCCGCGTCCGCTGGATCGGGGACAACACCAACGGCGGCTACACCAGCGGCGATGGCGCGGCGGTCAACGACCACCAGTACGGGGCCGACGAAGTAGCCGAGTTCGTCCCCGCGTACTTCAACAGCGGCATGGTCAACATGGGCTCGTACGACCTGGTCACGGAGATCACGCTCGACGGGAGCCAGCCGGCCGACGCCCTCGTCGGCAACCTCGCCGTCCGCGGCGGCGCGGGAGGCAACGCCTTCTCGATCAACAGCATCAAAGTCGAGCAGGTGAGCGGCGACGGCGACCGGCTCCTCGTGGACTGGCCGAACGGCGCCCCGGACGCGCCGAACACGACGCTGCACTACCAGGGCAACAACTGGGTGACCGTGGCACTGGACGCCGAGGCCGCCGCACCGGCCACGCTCGCGCGCACCGAGTACCGGATCGACGGGGGCGACTGGGTCACCTACACCGAGCCGTTCACGCTCAAGCGCTCCGACCGGCAGACCCTCACCTACCGCTCCGTCGACTCCTTCGGCACCGCCGAACCGGACCGCTGCGTGACGTTCGCCCCCGGCAACGGCAGAGTGGACGTCGAGGTCGAGCCCGACACCGAGAGTCTGTGCGTCTGATGCGCTAGTGACGCTGGAACGCCGCTGCTCGTGCCGGCCACATCGGTACGAGCAGCGGGAGCGCCGCACGACCTAGAGCGTGAGACGCCGAGGGCCGCGGCGAGTTCGGGCGGGTATCGAGGTCTCGCGCGGGGCGAGGAGCAGGCGCGAGAGCGGTGAAGTTGGACAGGGCGAGGCCGAATCGTGCGAGGACCTGTCCGCAGGTGAGCGTCTCCATGCGCTCGGCAGTACGCGCAATCGTGCATGCATCAACCGATCTACCACCGTGCGTCGCACCGGGACGCGGTCAGCGGTGGAGGGTGAGGGCGGTTGGGATGAGGAGGGCGGTGGCGGCGCCGGTGAGGGCGAGGAGGGGGTAGCCGGCTTGGGCGGCGAGGGGGCCGCAGGCGAGGCTGCCGGTTGCGGCGGCGATGCTCATGGCGACTTCGCCTGCGCCTTCGCGTTTGAGGCGCGCGGCGGGTGGGACGGCGGCGGTGAGCATGGCGCTGCCGGAGACGAGGCCGAGGTTCCAGGTGACGCCGAGGATCGTCATGGCGGCGCCGAGGGTCCAGGGGGAGGACGCGCCGAGGGCCGCGAGGGCGCAGGCGGCGGTCATCGAGGTGCCAGCGATCATCGCGGTCGGGGCGGCGCCGAGGCGGTGGACGAGGCGGCCGCTGAGGGTCGAGGGGGCGAACATGCCGGCGATGTGGGCGCTGACGACGAGGCCGATGGCGACGAGTCCGCCGCCGTGGCGGTGCTCGATCTGCAACGGCGCCATCGTCATGACGCCGACCATGACGAGGTTCGAGAGGCCGAGCACGAGCAGTCCGGGCAGTGGCGAGGCCGCGCCGGCGGCGTTCGTGGGCGGGGCGGGTGCGGGCTTTTCGTCGCCGAGTCCGGCGGCGAGGAGGGCCGCGGTGCAGGCGAAGGCCAACGCCCCGAAGACGAACGGTCCGCTCAGGCCCGGCAGTCCGAGGGACGCGGCGGCGGCGCTCGCCGGGGCGAGGAGGTTCGGGCCGGCGACCGCGCCGATCGTGGTGGCGCCCAGGACCGACGCCATCGCTCTCGGCCGCAACGCTTCCGGCACCGTTTCGGCGGCGGCGTACCGGCAGAGCATCACCATCGCCGTGCCCGCCCCGAGCAGGGCGCAGCCGACGAGGACCGGTGCGAGGGTGGACGCGGTCGCGCCCGCCGCGACGGCGGCCGAACCGGCGACGGCGACGCCGGCGCCCGACGACAGGGCCCGCCTGCGTCCGAGCGAGGCGACCAGCTGCGATGAGAGGGCCGCGGCGGCACCGGCTCCGGCCACCGTCGCGGTCGCGGGGAGGCCCGCCGCCGCCTGCGATCCGGTCACCGCGACCGCCAGGAGCGCCCCGGCCGCCCCGGTCAGCGACTGCGCGAACCCGCCCACGACGACTGCCGCGCGCAGCGTTCGCATCGCCGGGGTCCTGAGCGTCGAGCGGCCGGGTGCGGCCGCGATAGTGTTGACTGCCATCCGCTGAGATTAAAAGGCCCGCAAGGCGATCGGAATGGCCGACGAACCAGATTCCGACCGCTCGGCCTTGCGAACGAAAGGAGGATCCGGTGCAGACTTGGCGATCGTCCGCGCTCGACGAGATCGACTGGAGGATCCTCGCCGAGCTCCAGTCCGACGCCCGTCTCTCCTACAACGAGCTGAGCCGCCGCATCCACCTCTCGGCCCCGGCCGTCGCCGAGCGGGTGCGCCGCCTCGAAGAGGCCGGCGTCCTCACCGGGTACACGGCGAGGGTCGACCCTGCCAAGGCCGGGCAGCCTCTCACGGCGTTCATCCAGTTGCGGTGCACGAACGGCCGGTGCCTCCTCAAGAGCACGACCGCCGAGGACTTCCCCGAGATCACCGAGGTCCACAAGCTCTCGGGCGAGCACTGCACGATGCTCAAGGTCCGCGCCGCGTCGCTCGCCCACTTCGAGGGCCTCATCGAGCAGCTCGGCGACCACGGCGAGATGCGCACCCACATCGTCCTCTCCACCCAGTACGAGGGACGCCCCCTCGGCCCGGTCCTCACCGAGCGCGAAGTCAACGACTCCGAGGGCTGGTCGCGCCCCTGACCTGCGGTGGCGGTCGGGTTCGGGGGTTCGGCTTGACGGGCTGCGGAGGGTCGCGTAGCGTGTGAAATATATATGCAATCATTGCAATGTGTTATTGATTTTGAAAGCGGGTTTCAATGGGCCACGGACACGAGCACGCGGTGGGGCACGCGGGCGGGCGCCACGCGTGGCGGCTGCGGGTCGCACTGGCGCTCATCGGCGGTTTCTTCGTCGTCGAGCTGGTCACGGGCCTCCTGTCGGGGTCGCTGGCGCTGCTGTCGGACGCCGGGCACATGGCCGCCGACGTGGTGACGCTCGCGGCGGCGCTCGTGGCGACCCGCCTCGCGACGCGGCCCGACACCACCGGGCGCCGCACCTACGGCTCCTACCGCGCCGAGGTCTTCGCCTCCGGGTTCGCGGTCCTGGTCATGCTCGGCATGGCCGTGTACATCACGGCCGAGGCGATCGGCCGCATCGGCGAGGCGCCCGAACTCGAGGTCGGCCCGATGCTCGTCGTCGGGGCGCTCGGCCTCGCCGTGAACCTGCTCGTGATGCGCCTCCTGCGCGCCGGGGCCGCCGAGAGCCTCAACGTCAAGGGCGCCTACATGGAGGTGCTCGCCGACACCGCCGGTTCGGTCGGGGTCATCGGCGCGGGCATCCTCGTCGCGGTCACCGGGGACGCCTTGTGGGACACCGTGATCGCCCTCGCCATCGGCATATTCGTGGTGGTCCGGGCCGTGCCGCTGGGCCGCCAGGTCCTCGCCGTCCTCGCCCAGCACGCCCCCTCGGGGGTCGACCCGGCCGCCGTGGCCGCCGACCTCGCCGCGATCGACGGCGTCGGCGACGTCCACGACGTGCACCTGTGGACGCTCACCTCCGGCATGAACGTCGCCACCGCGCACCTGGTCACCGAGCCGGGCGCCGACGACCACGCCGTCCTCGACCGCGCCCAGCACCTCATGCGCGACGGGCACGGCATCGCCCACGCCACCGTCCAACTCGAACCGGCCGCCCACGCCGGCTGCGACGAGCCCGGCCGCTGCCCCACGCCCGCCGCGAACGGGGACTGAACCGGCGCACCACCGGCCCGGACGAGCGGCGCGAAACAGCGATGCGGAAACCTCGGGCGCGGACCCATCCGAGGCGGATTCGGCTCCGAATACCGGGTGAGGCGGCGCGCAGCGCGTGCCCGCCCTCGGCACCCGAGGCGGCGAGACCGCCCCCTTGCCCGATGACGAAGGAGTGCAACATGTCCGCTCAACAGACCCTCCGCCGCACACCGGTGCAGACCGTCGCGTCGGTCGTCGCGCTGGTGTTCCTCCTGGTAGGCGTCGCCGGGTTCATCCCCGGCGTCACCACGGGATTCGACTCGATGACGTTCGCCGGCCACCACTCCGAGGCGCTGCTGCTGGGCGTCTTCGAGGTCTCCGTGCTGCACAACGTCGTCCACCTGCTGTTCGGCGCCGTCGGGCTCCTCATGGCCCGCACCGCCGCGAACGCCGTCGCCTACCTGGTCTTCGGCGGCGCGATCTACTTCGTGCTGTGGCTCTACGGCGTGATCATCGACCTCGACTCGAGCGCGAACTTCGTGCCCGTCAACGACGCCGACAACTGGCTCCACCTGGGCCTGGCGATCGGCATGATCGGCCTCGGTGCCGCGCTCGCACGCAGCGCCAAGACCGTTCGCTGACACCCGAGGCGCCGCACCGCGATCGGTGCGGCGCCTCGCAGCTTGACGGGCCTCCGTCAGCGGGGGTCGAGGGCGTCGCGGATCTCGGCGGTCCATTCGGCGGCGAGGCGTTCGCCGTCCGGGAGGGTGTCCTCGGGGTCCCAGCGCCACATGGTGATCATGGCGAGCTTGACGATCCGGCAGTCGCGGAGCAGGTCGCGGTCGAGGCCGGGGTAGTGGTCGGCGACGGGGTCGGGGGCGTGGGCCAGGTCGAACTCGACGGGGCCGCGGCAGCAGGTCTCGAAGTCGATGAAGCGCGGCCCGGCGGCGGTGGCGAGGAGGTTCCCCGAGTGCGGTTCGCCGTGCAGGAGCTGTTCGGCCGCACCGCGTTCGAGGATCGCGCGCCGGAGGTCGCGGAGCGTGGTCGCGAGCAGGTCCCGGTCGTCGTCGGCGAGGCCCGGCGTGCGCTCGGGGTCCTCGGCGAGGCCCAGCGCCTCGTCGATGCGGTCGGTGAAGCGCGGGGAGGGGACGTCGACGGTGCGCAGGCCCTTGTGGAGGTTCTGGAGCGCGGCGGCGTACGCGACCGGGTCGAGCTCGCCCGGCAGCGGTTCGTAGTAGGTCCACAGTGTCACGTCGAAGCCGTCGCGGGCGTGGACGCGCGCCTCGGTCCGGGGGTCGAGGGCCGCGACGGGGGCGCCGGCGGCAGCGAGCTGCGAGGCCACGTCGATCTCGAACTGCGTGATGCGATGCGAGGCGGGGGCGACGCGGGCGAGGACGTCGCACGGCAGCAGCCGCAGCGTCAGCTTGTTCGAGTCCTGGACGAGGACGGTCTCGGCGGCGTCGAGGCCCAGCCCGGTCGCGACCTCCCCGGCCGCGGCCAACGCGCGCGTGCGCTCCGGTTCCAGCATCATCGGGCTCCTCTCGGGGGCGGGGACCCACTATTGCACCTGCGGGCGCGAATCGCGAGCGCGATTAGACCCGCGCCGAGTCCCGGCGCGGGTCCACAGTGGTGTCTAAGGCGGCGCGGCGGGCGCGCACCGCGGCCGCCAGCGTGTTGAGCAGCTGTTCGGTGCGGTCCCAGCCGATGCAGGCGTCGGTGACGCTCTTGCCGTAATCGAGGGTGTCGAGGGGGCCGGGCTCCTGGCGGCCCTCGACGAGGAAGCTCTCCAGCATCAGGCCCGCGATGCCCCGCTCGCCCGTTCCGATTGCGGCGGCGAGCTCCTCGGTGACGGCGGCCTGGCGCACGTGGTCCTTGCCGCTGTTGGCGTGGCTGGCGTCGATGACGAGGTGTTCGGGCCGGTCGGCCTTGTGCAGCAGGGCGAGCGCGTCGCGCACGTGCTCGGGGCCGTAGTTCGGGCCGCCGCGCCCGCCGCGGAGGATGACGTGGCAGTCGGGGTTGCCGCTGGTCGACACGATCGAGCCGCGGCCCTCCTCGTCCATGCCGAAGAAGACGTGGCTGCTCTCGGCGGCGCGGCAGCCGTCGATCGCGGCGGTCACGTCGCCGTCGGAGGAGTTCTTGAAGCCCACCGGCATCGACATGCCGGAGACGAGCTGGCGGTGCACCTGGCTCTCGGGGGTGCGCGCGCCGATCGCGCCCCAGGAGACGGCGTCGGCGATGTACTGCGGGCTCATCGGCTCCAGGAACTCGCAGCCGACCGGCAGGCCCGTGTCGAGGATGTCGAGCAGGACGCGGCGGGCGGTGCGCAGGCCCAGTTCGACGTCGTGGGTGCCGTTGAGGTGCGGGTCGTTGATGAGGCCCTTCCAGCCGAGGGTGGTGCGCGGCTTCTCGAAGTAGGCGCGCATGACGACGCACAGGTCGTCGGCGAGCGGCGCGGTGGCCGCGGCCAGGCGCCGCGCGTAGTCGACCGCGGCGGCCGGGTCGTGGATCGAGCAGGGCCCGACGACGACCAGGAGCCGGTCGTCCTCGCCGGTCATGATGCGGGTGACGGCCTCGCGGCTCTCGCTGACGAGCGCGGCCCGCGCGGGTCCGAGCGGTAGCTCGGCGCGGACGACGCCGGGCGGGACGAGCGGTTGGAAGCCGAGCACTCGCAGGTCGCCCGTGGGCGGGGTGCTGTCGGCGGTTGCGGTCATGGGCGGAACTCCGATTCCTCTGGGAGGCGGATCCGCTGCCGTTCGTCGAAACCCGGTGCCGACCCGCCAGAATGGCGAAAGGCAGAGACGGTCGTCTCTGCCTGTGGCTCCGGGTGTTCGTCTAGTCAGCGCTCGTGACTACCGGCTCCACCCGGAGCCAGCGTAAAGCGCTGATACCAACGAACGTTCGTAGACATGCGGGGACCATAGCACGCCGCGCGACCGGGCCGCCACGCCGAATGCGCCCGGAGGGCGGCGGAGGTCACGGGCCGAGGGCGCCGCATCCCGACGACGATCCCGGCGCCGACCAGGAGCGCGCCCGCGAGGTCCGCGCCGCCGACCGGCGCGAGCCCGAGGGCGGCCGTGGCCGCCAGCGAGCCCACCGGGACGAGCCCGGCGAAGAGCCCGGCCCGGTCCGGGCCGAGTGCGCGCAACGCGTTGTACCACAGCAGGAACGCGACGGCCGTGACGACGACGCCGAGGTAGGCGTACGACAGCGCCTCGCCCGCGGTCGGCGCCCGCAACGCGTTCGTCCCGTCGACGGCGAGGCCCGCGACCAGGAGCATCGGGACGGCGAGGGCCGCGGCGTACGCGGCGACGCGCGTCGGGCCCAGACGGGGCAGCAACGGGACGGCGAGCAGGGAGAACAGGACCTCGCAGGCGAGCGCCCCGAGCGCGAGCGCCAGCCCGGCGGCCCCGGCCCCGCCCAGGCCCGCCGCGACCGCCGTGCCGAGCGTCACGATCACCGCCGCCGCGACGGTCCGGCGGCCCGGGCGGCGCCGCTCCACCAGCGGCCCGGCGATCGCCATCGCGACCGGGACGGCGCCCACGACCGCGCCGATCACGGCCGGGCTCGCGTGCCGCGTCGCCTCGACCAGGAACAGGTTGAACCCGGCCAGGCCGGTCGCCGCGAGGGCGACCAGGAGCAGGAGATCGCGGGCACTGGGGCGCGGCCCGCGCACGCGGTGCGCGACGGCCAGGAGGATCGCGGCGCCGATCGCGAACCGCACGGCCTGCCCGGTGAGGACCGGATAGTCGGCGATCGTGGCCGAGACGGCGCTGGAGGTGCCGACGAGCAGCATCGCCGCCGCGGCGGCGACCGCGGGGAGCGCCCTCACGCGGCCCGCCCGGCGCCGTCGAGGACCGGGCGGGTGACGCGTTCGGCGACGGCCGCGATGAGACCCCTTGGCCGCGTGGGCGTCAGGTGCGCGCCGAGGGCGTTGCGCAGGCCCGGGACGACGTAGGCGCGGTCGCGGTCGAGCGCGCGCAGCGAGGCGCGCACCACGTGCTCGGGCGAGGTCATCGCGCCGGTGACGGCCGCCTTGCGCGTGCCGATGACGTCGAAGAACGCCGTTTCGACCGGCCCGGGGCACACGGCGGTGACGCGCACGCCCCGCCCCCGGTACTCCTGGCGCAGCGCCAGGCTGAAGTCGAGCATGAACGCCTTGGACGCGCCGTAGACGGCGAAGTACGGCGCGGGCTGGAAGGCCGCGGTGGAGGCGATGTTGAGGATCGACCCGCCGCCGCGTGCGAGCATCCCCGGCAGCAGCTCGTGGCACAGGTCCACGGGCGCGACCACGTTCACCATGAGCTGCTCGCGGTCGCGTCCGCCGGGGATGCCCTCGAACCGCCCGCAGGTGCCGAACCCGGCGTTGTTGACCAGCAGGTCGACCTGGAGGCCGCGTTCGGCGAGCCCGGCGCCGATGCGGCGCGCGGCGTCCGGCTCGGCGAGGTCCTGGACGAGGACGTGCGCGGCCACGCCGTGCTCGCCGCGGAGCCGCCCGGCGAGGGCGTCGAGCCGGTCCCCGCTGCGGGCGACCAGGACGAGGTCGCGCCCGCGCGTGGCGAGTTCGGCGGCGAACGCCGCGCCGAGCCCCGAGGAGGCGCCGGTGACGAGAGCAAGAGCGGTCATGAGTGCGGTCCTTTCGCTTGAATTTGCTACAGGACTCTACATGAAAATCTATTACATGCAACAGGAATGTTCCAGTTACTCTCGATATCATGACGATGCTGTATCGTTTCCAAAGCCGAGCGAATCGAGGACGCATGGAGCGGACCACCGGAAGGGCCCTGCGGGCCGACGCCGAGCGCAGCGTGCGCGCCATCCTGGAAGCGGCCGAACGGGTCCTGGCCGCCGACCCCGCCGCCTCCCTGGAGCAGGTCGCGACCGCCGCGGGCGTCGCGCGCACCACCGTCCACCGCCGCTTCGCCAACCGGCAGGCGCTCCTGGACGCGCTGGCCGACTCGGCCGCCCGGCAGCTTGCACAGGCGGTCGGGGACGGCCGCCCCGAGACCGCCCCGCCGCTCGTCGCGATCCACCGCATCACCGCGAACGTGTTGCAGGTCAAGGGCGCCTGGACGTTCGCGCTGCAACTGCCGCCCGAGACCGGCAGCGAGGCCGCCGCGCTCCACGCCGACGTCCACCGCGCCTGCCTGGCCCTGCTCGCGCGCGCCCGCGAGGACGGCCTGCTCGACCCGGGCGCCGACCTCGAATGGACGAGCCGCGTCTACTACGCGCTCATCGGCGAGTCCCTGCGCGAGGCCGGCGAACCGGACGCGCTCGCCGCCCGCGTCGTAGAGACCCTGCTGCACGGCGCGGGCAAGCGAGACTGACTATCACCGCGCCGCAAGGGCTCCCGAGGGGCACAGCTCGATCGCGTCGGCCGCGCGAAGCGCGGCCTCCGCCTCGGGGTCGCTCTCGCGCACGAGGACCCGGCCGTCCTCGTCGTCCTGGTCGAAGACCTCCGGCGCGGTCAGGGCGCACATGCCCGCGCTCATGCACCGCTCGCGGTCGGCGACGATCCGCATCGTCCCTCCTACCAGGACACCGGGAGTGAGTCGACGCCGTAGATGAACATGTCGGTGCGCAGCGCGATCTCCTCGGGCGGCACCGCGAGCCGCAGGTCCGGGAAGGCCTCCAGGAGCTTCGCGAAGCCGATGCGCATCTCGACGCGGGCGAGCTGCTGGCCCACGCACTGGTGCACGCCGTGCCCGAACGCGATGTGCCCCTGCGTGTTCCGTCCGAGGTCGAGTTCGCCGGGCCGCTCGAAGCGGGCCGGGTCGCGGTTGGCCGCGTGCGGCGCGACCGTGAGGTACTCCCCGGCGCGCAGCAGGTGGCCGTCGATCTCGGCGTCCTCCTTGACGATCCGCATCATGCCCGCGTGGGCGACGGTGAGGAACCGCAGCAGCTCCTCGACGGCGCCGGTCATGAGGCCCGGTTCGGCGCGCAGGCGCGCGAGCTCGTCAGGGTGCTCCAGCAGCGCGAGCGTGCCCAGCCCGAACATGTTCGCGGTGGTCTCGTGCCCGGCGAGCAGGAGGATCATGCCGATGCCGCCGACCTCCTCGTCGGTGAGGTCGGGGTCGGCCGCGAGGGAGCTCAGCAGGTCGTCCTCGGGATCGGACCGCTTGGCGGGCACGAGACCCAGGACGTAGCCGAAGAGCTCGGCGCCCGCCTCGTCGCGCCGCTCGATCGGCAGGGCCTGGTCGAAGATGTCCGAGGAGGTGCGCTGGAAGTGGTCGCGGTCGGCGTAGGGCACGCCGAGCATCTCGCAGATGACGAGCGAGGGCACCGGGAGGGCGAACTCCCGCACGAGGTCGGCGGCGTTCCCGGCGGCCTTCATGGCCGCGATGCGCTCGTCCACGATGTCGGCGACCCGATCGCCCAGCTCGTTCATCCGCTTGAGGGTGAAGACGCCGGTCACCTTGCGGCGCAGGCGGGTGTGCTCGGGCGGGTCGAAGAAGAAGAAGAAACCCGGCGGCACGTGCCGCGAGGAGGAGACGAAGAAGTGCGGCTGGTCGGTCGGGGAGCGGACGAACTGCTCGCCGGTGACGAAGCGGGGGTCGGCGAGGACCTTGCGGGACGCGGCGTGACCGGTGACGAGCCAGCCCTCGGCGCCGTCGGGGTAGTACGTCATGCGCCGCAGGGGCCTCTCCTGCAAGGCCATGAGGGCGGCGGGCGGGTCGTGGCGGGTCTCGCGGTGGTAGGGCATCCCGTGGGGCGTTTCCTCGGCGGCGGTCTCGATCGCGGTCACGGCGACTCCAGGTTGCGTGCGGGGCTCCCACCTCCGTCGCAGCGTAGGGCCGGGACGAATTGCGCCGCAAGGTCTTCGGTACGCGGAGTCAGGAATCCGACACTGAACGGTGGCGGGTGGGTCGACAGGGGCGCGAGGGGCGGCGCCGCGGGGCGTGGGACGGGACTTGACGCCGTGGCAATACATTGGCAAACTTCAATGCGTAATGTTGGGAGCGCTTCCGCACCCGCCCCGGGACCTGAACGCCCCCACCGCCCGGCAATCGACCGGCCGCGACAGGCCGACGGAGGACATGACATGCAGGCAGTACGAAGACGCGGGAGGCCGGCGATCGTCGCCGCGGTCTGCGCCGCACTCGGCGCGAGCGCGCTGACCATCGTCGCGGCGCAGAGCGCAAGCGCCGCAGAGGGATGCGAGGTCGACTACAACGTCGTCAGCGACTGGGGCTCGGGCTTCCAGGCCAACGTCTCCATCACCGCGGGCGAGGCGATCGACGGATGGACGGTCGAATGGGACTTCACGGGCGCTGTCTCCGGCATCAGCGCCTGGAACGTCACCGACCAGTCCTTGAGCGGCGCGCACTTCCAGGCCTCGGACGCGGGCGGGAACGGCGCCATCGCCTCGGGCCAGACCAAGGAGGTCTTCGGGTTCACCGCGTCCGGCGCCTCCGGCGACATCGCGAACGTCGAGGTCAACGGTGTGCTCTGCGACGGTGAGGGTTCGGGGGAGCAGACCACCGACCCTGAGCCCACCGACCCCGAGCCCACGGACCCCGAGCCGACCGACCCGCCTCCGGCGGGGACGCCGGTGGAGGAGCACGGGCAGCTCCACGTGTGCGGCGCGAACATGTGCAATGAGGACGGTGAGACGATCCAGCTGCGCGGCGTCTCCAGCATGTGGCTGCACTGGCAGACCCAGCCGTACGCCCAGAACCTCTCGGCGCTGGAGTGGATGCGCGACAACTGGAACATCGAGGTGTTCCGCGTGGCGATGGGCGTCGAGCCCGAGGGCGCCTACCTCGACGACCCGGGCCTGTGGAAGGCCGAGGTCGAGAAGGTCGTCCAGAACGCCGCCGAGGCGGGGGTCTACGTGATCGTGGACTTCCATGCGCACCAGGCGCATCAGCACCAGTCGGAGGCGGTGGCGTTCTTCACCGACCTCGCCGACCGGTACGGGCACCTGCCGAACGTCATCTGGGAGCCGTACAACGAGCCCGAGCAGGTCTCGTGGTCGGGCACGGTGAAGCCGTACCACGAGGTCGTGGTGTCGGCGATCCGCGCGCAGGACCCGGACAACATCATCGTCCTGGGGACGCCGACCTGGTCGCAGGACGTGGACGTGGCGGCCGCCAGCCCGGTGTCGGGCACGAACCTCATGTACACGCTGCACTTCTACTCGTGCACGCACGCCGACTGGAACCGAGACAAGGCCGATGCGGCGATCGACGCGGGCCTGGCGCTGTTCGTGACGGAGTGGGGCGCGAGCGCGGCGGACGGCGGTCTGGACGGGCGCACCTGCCTCGACGAGGCGCAGCGCTGGGTCGACTGGATGGCGGCGAACCAGATCTCCTGGACCGCTTGGAAGCTGGACGTCGGGGACGACTCGACGAACCTCCTGTCGGACGGCGCGCCGGTGACGGGCGGTTGGGACAACTACCTGCACGGCCACGCGCCGTTCGTGATCGACAACCTGCCGCAGTAGTCCGCGGTGCAGGGGGCGTCGCCGGGAGGCGGCGCCCCCGTCGGCGTTCAGCGGTTCGGCGGGGCGGTGGAGTCGCGGACGACGAGGCCGGTGGCGAGCTGGACGTGGTGGGAGTCGGGGACCTTGCCGTCGGCGAGTTCGAGGACGGTGCGGGCGGCGACGCGGCCCATCTGGCGCAGGGGTTGGCGGACGGTGGTGAGGGGCGGGTCGGTCCAGGCGGCGCTGAAGGTGTCGTCGAAGCCGACGAGGCTGAGGTCCTGGGGGATGCGCAGGCCGCGGGAGCGGGCCTCGCGGAGCGCGCCGATGGCCATGGTGTCGTTGGCGGCGAAGACGGCGGTGGGCGGGTCGGCGAGGTCGAGGAGGGCCGCGGCCGCGGTGCCGCCGGTCTCGGCGTCGTAGCGGCCCCAGACGGCGAGGTCGGGTTCGGCGCGGATGCCGGCGGTCTCCAGGGCCTCGCGGTAGCCGTGGAGGCGTTCGCGTCCGAAGACCGATCCGGGCGGGCCGCCGACGAAGCCGATCCTGGTGTGCCCGAGGTCGATGAGGTGGCGGGTGGCCTGGACGCCGCCGGCCCAGTTGGTGGCGCCGACGCTGGTGACGCGGTCGTCGAGGGGGTTGACGGGGTCGATGACGACGAGGTTGAGGCCGAGGGCCTCGCAGGTCTCGATCTCCTCGCCGGTGAGCTCGGAGGTCACCACGATGAGTCCTATGTGGCCTCTGGCGGCGATGTCGCGGATGCGGTCGACCCCGAGCGAGCGGGCGGGGCCGCGGGCGCCGAGGACGCTGGTGACCGTGTCGGCGCCCTGCGCCGCGGTGCCCTCGATGACACCGTCGAGGACGTAGAGCGCGTACATGTCGAGGATGTCGTCGAAGACGACGTGGACGGCGCCCTTGGGCTGCGTCTCGCGCGGCCCGGTGCTCGGGGTGTAGCCGAGCTCTTCGATGACGCGGCGCACCTGCCGCCGGGTCTCGTCGGAGACGCCGGGGCGGCCGTTGAGCACTTTGGACGCGGTGGCCTTGGAGACGCCCGCGCGCTCGGCGACGGCCGCGAGGGTCGCGCGCGGGTGGTCGGGGCCGGTCATCGCCGTCGCCGCGGTATCGCAGAGTCCATCATGCCCGTCAGTTTACGAAACAGATTCCACGTCTGCCAGGAGGGCGGCGAACGACTTCCTGGACGCTGGTCGATTCTTTACCCTCCTGTAACTTGACGCACCCTCAATCGGGGCGTAGTTTCGAAACGCAAGGAAACCAGTGAGAAACTGTTTCGTTCAGTCCCGGTCCCTCGGCCGGGCCGCAGAAAGGATTCCAGCAATGAAGCTCGGAACTCGCCGCCGGACGCTCCTCGCCCTCGGCGCCGCAGCCCCCGTCGTCGCCGCGCTCGGCGCGTGCGGCAACAAGCCCGGCGCCGCCGACGGCGCCACCGCCTGGGGCCTCACCGGAGGCGCCGAAGAGGCAATGCGCGCCTCCTTCGAAGCCTGGAACAAGGACAACCCGGACAACGAGATCACCGCGGAGTACTTCGCGAACGACGCGTACAAGGAGAAGATCCGCACC
The DNA here is from genome assembly GCF_004912155.1 of Glycomyces paridis. Lineage (GTDB taxonomy): Bacteria > Actinomycetota > Actinomycetes > Mycobacteriales > Micromonosporaceae > Glycomyces > Glycomyces paridis. The sequence continues at coordinate 108,444 of NZ_STGX01000019.1, forward strand.
GCGATCGGCTCCGGCAACGCCCCGACGCTCGTGTTCGGCTGGGCCGGCGCCACCCTCGCCGACTACGTCGCCAACGACCAGGTCGTGGACGTCACCGAGTCCACCAGCGCCCTCACCGACCGGCTCCTGCCCTCGGTCGCGCAGGTCGGCATGGTCGACGGGAAGGTCTACGCCGTCCCCAACAACCAGTCCCAGCCGGTCGTCCTCTACCACAACAACGACGTCCTCGAAGCCGCCGGGACGCAGATTCCGACCACCTGGACCGAGCTGCTCGCGGCGGTCGAGGCGCTCAAGGGCGCCGACGTCATCCCGATCGCCCTGGCCGGCCAGAGCGTGTGGCCCGAGCTCATGTGGATCTCCTACCTGGCCGACCGCGTCGGCGGCGACGCCGCGTTCCAGCGCGTCCTCGACGGCGAGGCCGGGGCTTGGTCGCACCCGGACATGGTCCGCGCGGCCCAGATGATCACCGAACTGGTCGAGGCCGGCGCGTTCGGCGACGGGTTCGCCTCCGTCGTGGCCGACGCGGGCGCCGACCACGCCTTGGTCTCCACCGGGAAGGCCGCGATGATCCTCCAGGGCTCGTGGATCTACCCCGAGTTCCTCACCAACGCGCCCGACCTCGTCGCCAGCGGCGGCCTGCGCTTCTCGACCTTCCCGGTCGTGGAGGACGGCGCGGGCGACCCGACCGCCATCGTCGGGAACCCGGCCAACTACTGGTCGATCACCGCCTCGTCCTCTGAGGACGACCAGGCCACCGCCGCCGACTACCTCTCCGAGGCGGTCTACGACGACGCGCACATCGACTCGCTGCTGGCCATCGGCGCGGTTCCGCCGGTCGCCGGCCTCGAAGACCGCATCGCCGAAGAGGAGGACCCCGAGTTCCTCGACTTCACCTACGCGATGGTCCGCGACGCCGCCAGCTTCGAGCTGTCGTGGGATCAGGCCATCCCGGCCGAGCAGGCGCAGGAACTGCTGAACAACCTCAGCCGGCTCTTCCTCGGCGAGCTCAGCGCCGAGGAGTTCGCCGCGGCGATGGACGCCACGCTGTGAGCATGGGCGCCACGGCTTCCCGGCCGGGTGCGCGCCGCCGCCGCGCGCGCCCGGCCGGGCCCTCCCGCTGGATGGCCGCGCCCGCGCTGATCCTGTTCGGGGTCTTCGCGATCGTGCCGCTGTTCGGCGTCGCCGCCCTCTCGCTCGTCCACTGGGACGGGCTGGGCGACATCACGTGGGCCGGGTTCGACAACTGGCAGGCCGCGGCGTCCGACCCGGTTTCACGCAACGCCCTGTGGCTCACCGTGAAGCTGACCGTCCTCTGCGTCCTGTTCCAGGCGCCGGTGAGCCTGCTCCTGGGCGTCTTCCTCGCCGGGCGCCAGCGCTACCGGGCGCTGCTGGCGACGCTGTTCTTTCTGCCGCTGCTGTTCAGCTCCGCGGCCGTGGCGATCACGTTCACGGCCCTGCTCGACCCGAACTTCGGGGCGGGCTCGGCCCTGGACCTGCCGCTGCTGACGCAGAACTGGCTCGGCGACCCCGATCTGGCGCTGTACGTGATCGTGTTCGTGATCGGCTGGTGCTTCATCCCGTTCCACACGCTCATCTACCAGGCCGGGACGCGGCAGATCCCCAGGGAGCTGTACGAGGCGGCGCGCATGGACGGCGCGGGGACGGTGCACCAGTTCCTGCACATCACGCTGCCGATGCTCAAGTACACGATCGTCACCTCCACGACGCTGATGACGGTGGGTTCGCTGACCTACTTCGACCTCATCTTCGTGCTCACCGGCGGCGGCCCGGGCAACGCGACCCGCGTCCTGCCGCTGGACATGTACCTCACCGGGTTCCGCTCCTACGACATGGGCCGCGCCTCGGTGCTCGCGCTCGTGCTCGTGGCGGTGGGCCTCGCGGTGTCGCTGGGGCTCAACCGCCTCACCGGCGCGAACCGCATGGAAAGCCAGTCGGAGGGCTCTTGATGGCGAAGCAGCAGAGTGAACACCGGCCGAACGTCGCCGGCGCGGTCCTCGCCTGGGTGTGGCTGGCCGTCATCGTCCTGCCGATCTACTACATCTTCGTGACGAGCCTGCGCCCGCGCGAGGACTACTACGCGGAGAACCCGCTGTCGTGGCCGGCGAACCCGTCGCTGGGGGCCTACCAGCGGGTGCTGGAGAACGACTTCCTGCGGTTCTTCATGAACTCGGTGGTCGTCACGGCCGTCTCGGTCGCGGTCACCCTCGCGGTGTCCCTCATGGCCGCCTACGTGGTGGTGCGCAGCCGCAACCGGTTCGGGCGCAACCTGTTCCGGGTGGCGCTGCTGGGGATCGCGATCCCGATCCAGGCCGCGATCATCCCCGTCTACTACCTCATCGTGCAGTTGGGGCTCTACGACACGCTGGCGGCGCTCATCCTGCCGTCGATCGCGTTCTCGATCCCGTTGACGCTGTTGATCCTGACGAACTTCCTGCGCGAGATCCCCGAGTCGCTGTTCGAGTCGATGCGCATGGACGGCGCGACCGAGTGGCGCATCCTGCTGCGCCTGGTGGTCCCGCTGTCGCGCCCGGCGCTCGCCACGGTGGGCGTCTATCAGGCCCTCCAGGTGTGGAACGGGTTCCTGTTCCCGCTGGTGCTGACGCAGAGCGCCGAGACGCGGGTGCTCCCGTTGTCGCTGTGGAGTTTCCAGGGCCAGTTCGGCGTCGACGTCCCCGCGGTCCTGGCCGCGGTGGTGCTCTCGGTGCTGCCGATGATCGCCGCCTACATCCTCGCCCGCCGCCAGCTCGTCTCCGGCCTGACCGCCGGTTTCGGGAAGTAACGAAAGAGAGCCGAACAATGGTCGAAACCTGGCATGACCCGGCGGTCTCCATATCGGACCGTGTCGCGGCGCTGCTGGCCGAGATGACCCTGGAGGAGAAGCTCGCCCAGCTCGGCGGCTTCTGGGCGCCGCAGGGCGAGGACGGCGGCGACGGCGAGGTGGCGCCGATGGAGGACGCCATGAACGCCGGGCCGCAGACCCTCGAGGCCGCGTCGGTCCACGGTCTCGGCCACATCACCCGCGCGTTCGGGACGCTCCCGGTCGGCGCCGCCGAAGGGGCCGCGGCCCTGGAGGCGATGCAGCGCGGCATCGTGGCGCGCACGCGCCTGGGCATTCCCGCGATCGCGCACGAGGAGTGCTTGACGGGCTTCACGACGCTCGGCGCCACCGTCTACCCGACCGCCCTGGCCTGGGCCGCGACCTTCGACCCGGCGCTGGTGGGGCGCATGGCGGCGCGCATCGGCGCCGACATGCGCGCCGTCGGCGTCCACCAGGGCCTCGCGCCCGTGCTCGACGTGGTCCGCGACTACCGTTGGGGCCGTGTGGAGGAGACCCTGGGCGAGGACCCGTACCTCGTCGGCTCCCTCGCGAGCGCCTACGTCGCCGGGCTCCAGGAGTCGGGGATCGTGGCGACGCTCAAGCACTTCGCCGGGTACTCGGCCTCGCGCGGCGCCCGCAACCACGCCCCGGTCCCGATGGGGCCCAGGGAGTTCGCCGACGTCATCCTCCCGCCGTTCGAGATGGCCGTCCGCGAGGGCGGCGCCCGCTCGGTCATGAACTCCTATTCGGACGTCGACGGGGTGCCCGCCGCCGCGAACCGGGAGCTGCTCACCGGCGTCCTGCGCGACCGGTGGGGCTTCACCGGCACGGTCGTCTCCGACTACTGGGCCGTCGCGTTCCTCGACATGATGCACCGCACCGCCGCCACCCGCGCCGACTCCGGCGCCCAGGCGATCACCGCGGGCATCGACGTGGAGCTGCCGACCATCGACGCCTACGCGCGGCTGACCGAGAAGGTCGCCTCCGGGGAACTCGACGAGTCCGTCGTGGACCTCGCGGTGCGCCGGGTCCTCACGCAGAAGGCCGAACTCGGGCTCCTCGACGCCGAACCGGCCCTCGCCGCCCCCGACGCCGCCGTCGACCTCGACGGCCCCGCCAACCGGGCGCTCGCCGCCGAGATCGCCGAGAAGTCGGTGGTCCTGCTCGACCACGACGGCCTCCTGCCGCTCGCCGGCGTCGGCTCCCTCGCGCTCGTCGGCCCCACCGCCGACGACGCCCGGACCCTCATGGGCTGCTACTCCTTCCCCAACCACGTGCTCTCCCGCTACGACGAGCGCGGCACCGGGATCGCCATCGACTCGCTGCGCGACGCGCTCGCCGCCGAGTTCCCGCAGGCCGCGCTCGTCTACGAGCAGGGCGTGCCGATCCGCGAGACCGACCGCTCCGGCATCGCCGCCGCGGCGGCCGCCGCGGCCGCCGCCGAGGTCTGCGTGCTCGCCGTCGGCGACCTCGCGAGCCTGTTCGGCCGCGGCACCTCCGGCGAGGGCTGCGACGCCGCCGACCTGCGTCTGCCCGGCGTCCAGCACGACCTGGTCGAGGCCGTGCTCGCCACGGGCACCCCGACGGTGCTCGTCGTCGTCTCCGGGCGCCCCTACGCGCTCGGCGACTACGCCGACCGCTGCGCCGCCCTCGTCCAGGCCTTCCTCCCCGGAGAGGAAGGCGCCCAAGCCATCGCCGGAGTCCTCTCAGGACGGATCAACCCCTCGGGCCACCTGCCCGTGGGCGTCCCGCGCTCGCCCGGCGGCCAGCCCGGCACCTACCTCGCCCCGCCGCTCGGCCAGTACAGCGAAGGCGTCTCGAACATCGACCCGACCCCGCTGTACCCCTTCGGCCACGGCCGCTCCTACACCGAGTTCGCCTACAGCGGCCTCGAACTGAGCGCCGACGCCATCGGCGCGGACGGGGAGCTCGAAGTGGCCGTCACCGTCGCCAACACCGGCGACCGCCCCGGCGAGGACGTCGTCCAGCTGTACCTCACCGACGAGGTCGCCCAGGTGACCCGCCCGGTGCGCGAGCTGGCCGGCTTCGCGCGCGTCGCCCTGGAAGCGGGGCAGGCCAAGCGCGTCGCCTTCCGCGTCCACGCCGACCGCACCTCCTTCACCGGCCGCGACGGCGTCCGCATCGTCGAGCCCGGCGGCTTCACCGTCGCCGTGGGCCGCTCCAGCGCCGACCTGCCGCTGTCGGCCCGTTTCACCGTGACCGGCGCCGTCAGGCCCGCCGGCGACCGCCGCGTGCTCACCACCGGCGTCCAGATCACAGAGCAGTAAGGGAGACAAGCATGAACGACGATTTCGCACCGGTGCCCGAGGACAAG
>NZ_STGX01000018.1:0-81726 GCF_004912155.1 Glycomyces paridis
AAGCAAGTGTCCCAAGGAAAAGACAGTCAAAAACAGTACCAACCAAAACCCGCGACACCTAGGCCACAGATCCCAGTCAGCCCACACGCTGACCATCCAAACACCCTGTTGAGTTCTCAAACAACACGCCTCAGTCAGATTGAAACCTCTTTGAGATTCCGTCTCCGACCGGAGCGGCTCCAGTAACTTACCAGACCGGTTTTCGGGCCGTTTTGGCCCCCCGATCGATTCGTTCGGAGTTTTACCCTTTTGGTTCTGGGCCAGGGCCTTTCGGCTTTCCTGTCCGTTTCCCCCTCGGGCAAAGACAAATTTACGCGACTGAAAAGCGGGGTTCGCAAGGGGGGTACGTGCTCGGCGCCACACCCCTGCGAACCCCGCGTTTTTGCTGGTCAGTCCGCAAACAGGGCTAGCCCTTGCGGCTTTTGCCCCGTGCTTCCTTCTCTTTCGCGACCCGTTCGAGCAGTTCGGCGCGGCGCTCCTTGCGCTCCGCGAGCCGCTCGTCGGCGCCCTTGCGGTCGCTGACTTCGAATCGGGCGTCGGTCCCTCGGGGCCCGACCGTCGCGATGATGTTCGGGTCGGTCGGCTGCCACTCGAACTCGTAGTCGGCGATGCGCACGAACGAGCCGGGGACCGCCCCCTCCTTCACGAGTGCGTCCTCGATGCCGATGGCGGCGAGCCGGTCGGCGAGGTAGCCGACGGCCTCTTCGTTCTCGAAGTTGGTCTGGCTGATCCAGCGCTCGGGCTTGGCGCCGGTCACGACGAACTCGACGTCGCCTTCGAAGGCCGGCTTCACCCTCTTGATCTCGAAGCCGGAGTCGTCGACGGCCAGCGGGCGGATCACCGCGCGGGTCGCCTCGATCGGCGGCTGGGCGGCGCGGTACTCCTCCACCTCCTTGGCGAAGGCGAAGTTCAGCTCCTTCAGCCCCTCGCGGCTGACGGCGCTCACGGCGTAGACGGGCCAGCCGAACTTCTCCAGGTCGCCGCTCACGTAGTCGGCCAGTTCGCGGCCGTCGGGGAGGTCGACCTTGTTGAGGACGATGACGCGGGGCCGGTCGGCGAGGCCGCCGTACTCGGCGAGCTCGTGTTCGAGGGCCTCGATGTCGGAGACCGGGTCGCGGTCGGATTCGAGATTGGCGGTGTCGACCACGTGCGCGAGGACCGCGCAGCGTTCGATGTGTCGCAGGAATTCGAGGCCGAGGCCCTTGCCGGCCGCGGCACCCGGGATGAGGCCCGGCACGTCGGCGATGGTGTAGGTCGTGGCGCCCGCGGACACGACCCCGAGGTTCGGGGTCAGCGTGGTGAACGGGTAGTCGGCGATCTTGGGCCGCGCGGCCGACATCGACGCGATGAGGGAGGACTTCCCCGCGGAGGGGAAGCCGACGAGGCCGACGTCCGCGACGCTCTTGAGTTCGAGCGTGACGGCGAACTCGTCGCCCGCTTCGCCGAGTTCGGCGAAGCCGGGGACCTTCCGCTTGGAGCTGACGAGAGCGCGGTTGCCGCGCCCGCCGCGTCCGCCTTCGGCGACGGTCACCTCGGAGCCGTTGCCGGTCAGGTCGGCCAGGATCTCGCCGCCGGAGTAGACGACGGTCCCGTTGGGCACGGGCACCCGCACGGACTCGCCGTTGGCGCCGTCGCGGTTGGAGCCCTGGCCGTGTCGGCCGTTGCCGCCCTGGAGCCGGGTCTGGAAGTGGAAGTCCAGCAGCGTGTGGACGTTGGGGTCCACGACGAAGACCACATCACCCCCGTGGCCGCCGTTGCCGCCGTCGGGGCCGCCGAGCGGCTTGAACTTCTCTCGGTGGACCGACACGCAGCCGTTGCCACCCTTACCGGCAATGACCTGGAGATTCACTCGGTCTACAAAACTTGTCACCGGACAAGCGTAGCCACCTCGGGGGACCCCCGGAGACGGTGCCCGCTCTACATGCTAAAGTTTCTCCTCGTGCGAGAGACACCGCCGAAAATCGACGGTGAAACTCAATCATCAAGCGCCGCTAGCTCAACTGGCAGAGCAGCTGACTCTTAATCAGCGGGTTCGGGGTTCGAGTCCCTGGCGGCGCACCACACAGAGGTCCTGGTCACAGGGCCTCTTTTGGTTTCCCCCGAAAGTGGGGTCGGGAGTGCGGAACGGGCCCGGCGATGCCGGACCCGTGCTGCTACTTGGCTGCTACTTGTACTCCGCAAAGAGCTGGTCGCACTGCCTGACGTAGTCCTCCAGGACCGTCAGCGCGGCCTCGTCGTCGATGGCGCCGTCGTACCAGGAGGCGTAGACGGTGAGCTCGATGCTGCCGAGCGCGACGTGGAGGTTCACGGTGCGGTAGGTGTCGTCGCCCGTGGAGTAGAGGGAGCCGGCGTCGCCGAGCGCGGTGTACTCACTGAACTCGTACCCATTCTCCTCGTTGTAGTAGTCCGCGTCGGACTCGATGTAGTAGAGGACGTCGTCAAGCGACTCGTAGTCGTAGAGCCGCATGGTGACCGAGTCGAAGTCCTCGTTGTAGAAGGTGCAGCTCAGCGAGGCGAGGCCGCCGGAGTTGGAGGCGGAGGTGTAGGTCTGGTCGGGGTCGTTCGGGCCGAGGGCCGCTTCGAACGCGGTCATGTCGAAGGCGCTGCACGCGTCGGCGTTGATCTCGACCCCGCCGAGACCCTCGTAGTCGGTATCCCCGCCGTCATCGCCACCGTCATCGCCGCCGCCGTCGTCACCGCCGTCGCCCGCGGTGGTGCCGTCCCCGGAGCCGCCGTCGCCGGAGTTCGACTCGGTGGTCTTCTGCACGACCAGGAGGATCACCGTCATGATGATGACGAGGATGACCAGGATCGCGCCGCCGACCAGCCACAGGTTGTTCTGCTGCTGACCGGGCGGTCGGGGCTGGCCGTACTGCGGCGTGGGGTAGCCCGGTTGCGAAGGGTAGGTCATCTGGGTCCGCTCCCTGGGGATCGATCGTGCTTGGCTCTCACTGTAACGCCGAAGGTCCAACGGGGTTCGCCCGGAGTTTCCCCGCTCGACCGGGGTGAGCGGCGGGGCCGCCCCTAGACTGGTCTCGCCCGGCACGCCGCGGGTCCTCGACCCTCCGAACCCCATGATTGGTCCGCCATGGTCAACGTCTTCCACCAGCACCTCGACGAGCTCAACGACCTCCTGGTCGACATGGCGCGGCGGGTCGGCGACGCGGTCGCCAAGGCCGGGGCGGCGCTCCTGGAGGTCGACACCGCCGCGGCCGAGGCCGTGGTGGCCGCCGACGACGAGGTCAACGCCCTCCAGTTCAAGGTCGACGACCGGATCGTGGAGCTGATGACGCAGTACGACCCGGTGGCGACCGACCTGCGGTTCGTCCTCGGCGCGGTGCGGATCTCGGTGGACCTGGAGCGGATGGGCGACCTCGCCAAGCACGTGGCGAAGTCGGTGCTGCTGCGCGCGCCGGCGCCGGTGGTGCCCGAGTCGCTGCGGGCCGACTTCGCGGCGATGGCCGACGCGGCGGTGCGGATCTCCGAGAAGCTCGTGGGCATCCTCGCCGAGCGCGACTACCTCCAGGCGAGCCAGACCGAGCTCGACGACGACGAGCTCGACGCGATCCAGCAGCGCATCCACGAGCAGTTGCCGAGCCTGGGCTACGGGCCGCAGACGGCGGTCGACGCGGCGCTCCTGGCCAGGTTCTTCGAGCGGTTCGGCGACCACGCCGTGCGGATCTCCCACCAGGTCGTCTACCTCGTGACCGGGGACGTCCACCTCGACCGTTCATAACGGTCTGGTCACAGCAGGACCGAGGCCGGGTTAAACCGCCTGTTCACAGGCTTGCCCCCGGAGGTCTCCGCCTCACTGTCGTGAATCGCGCTCAGGCGTTCACCTTGAGTTCAACTCCAAGTCAGCGGGTGAACACCGTGCCCGGATTTGATGGCTGCGGACAGTGAAGAAGCAGCCCGGCCGACCGCCGGGAGACGGAGTAGAGACCAGCTGTGAACATGAAACTGAACCGCAGAGCCATCTTCGGCGGCATCACCGCCGGCACCCTCGCCCTCGGCCTGGCGGCCTGCGGCGGCGGCAACGACGACAACGAAGGCGGGTCCGGCGACCTCGCGTCCGGCGAGATCAACGCCTCCGGCGCGAGCTTCCCCGACGCCTTCTACGCGGCCGCCATCGGCGCCTACGCCGAGGTGAACCCCGACCTCATCGTGAGCTACAACCCCACCGGCTCGGGCACGGGCAAGTCGGAGTTCGGCGAGCGCCTGAACGACTTCGCCGGCACCGACTCGCTGGTCAAGGACGACGACGGCGTCGAGGCCGGGTCCTTCCAGTACATCCCGACCGTGGCCGCCCCGATCACCGTGTCGTACAACGTGCCCGGTCTCGAAGGCCTGCAGATCGACCAGGAGACCCTGGCCGGCATCTTCCAGGGCGACATCTCCAACTGGAACGACGACGCGATCGCCGCGACGAACGACGGCGCGACCCTGCCGGACCTGGACATCACCCTCGCGGTGCGCTCCGACGGCTCGGGCACCACCACCAACTTCTCGAAGTTCCTCGAAGAGGCCACCGACACCTGGACCCTCGGTTCGGGCGACACCATCGAATGGCCGGGCAACTCGGTCGCCGGTGAGAAGAACACCGGCGTCGCCCAGATCATCCAGGACACCGAGGGCTCGATCGGCTACGTCGACCTCGCCGACGCCTCCGAGGTCGGCCTCGTCACCGCGGCCGTCGAGAACGCCGACGGCGCCTTCGTGGCCCCGTCGCTCGAAGGCGCGACCGCCGCGCTCGACGGCGCCGAGCTCGCCGACGACCTCTCGTACAACCCGCTGAACGCGGCCGGCGCCGAGTCCTACCCGATCACGGCCCCGACCTACCTCCTCATCCGCACCGAGTACGAGGACGCCGCGGTCGCCGCCGGCGTCAAGGAGTTCGTCACCTACCTGCTGACCGACGGTCAGGCCCTGGCCGCCGAGAACAACTTCGCGGCGCTGCCCACGGGTCTCCAGGAGCAGGCCCTCGACGCGCTCAACTCGACGATTGCCGACTAGGAACCCGGATCCGATCACCCCACCGGCGCCGGCGCCGCTGGGGTTTTCGGCCGTTCCGCTGACGAAACCGGAGTGAGAACTTGACCGCTACGGCAACCCCCGAATCCCCCGCCGAGGTCGACCTCGGCGGCGAGGCCCGCGCCCGCCAGGCCGACCGGGGCTTCCGGGCCCTGGTGACCCTTGCCGGACTGACCGTCCTCCTCGTGCTCGGGCTGATCCTCGTCACGACCTCGGTGCGCGGCTGGCCCGCCTTCGTCCACGAGGGCCCGCTCGGCTTCGTGTTCGGCACCCGCTGGGCGCCCAACGACGACGTCTTCGGCACCTTCCCGCTGCTCTACGGCACGCTCGTGACCTCGCTCATCGCGATGGTCATCGCCGTGCCGGTGTCGATCGGCATCGCGCTGTTCATCACCGAGGTCGCCCACCGCAGCACCCGCAAGTACATCGTCACCGTCATCGACCTGCTCGCCACCGTGCCCTCGGTGGTCTTCGGCCTGGTCGGCGTCCTGGTCGTGGTCCCGGCGATCACCCCGGCGTACCAGTGGTTCGCCGACCTGGTCGCCCCGGTGCCCGGCCTGAACGCGGTCTTCGACGAGACCAACACCGGCCGCAACTACATCACCGCGAGCCTGGTCCTGGCGATCATGGCGATCCCGATCATCACCTCGATCGCCCGCGAGGTCTTCGCGACGGTCCCCGAGACCGACAAGCAGGCCGCCTACGCGCTCGGCGCGACCCGCTGGGAGATGGTCAAGGGCGCGATCCTCCCCCACTCCTTCGGGGGCCTGGTCGGCGCCTCGATGCTGGGCCTGGGCCGGGCGATGGGCGAGACCATCGCGGTCGCCCTCGTCATCGGCGGCTCGGTGTCGATGTCCGCCAACCTGTTCGAACCCGGCAACACCATGGCCGCGCTCATCGCCCAGCAGTGGGGCGAGTCCAGCGGCCTGCACACGGACGCGCTCATCGCGATCGGCGTGGAGCTGTTCGCGATCACCGTCATCATCAACTTCCTCGCCCGCCTGGTGGTCCGCCGCGCGGAGATCAAGATGAAGGGGGCCCACTCATGACGAGCCTCAGCACCGCCACGCCCCCGGACCTGTCGGGGCGCAACCTGTCCAAGCGCCGCGCGTTCGCGAACCGGACCGCGACGATCCTCATCGGCCTGTGCGTCCTCATCGCGGCGCTGCCGCTGGTCCTGGTCGTGTGGGAGGTCCTCTCGCGCGGCAGCTCGGCGATGGGCCTGGACTTCCTCGTCGAGGAGATCCCCCGCAACTACCGCGAGGCCGGCCCGGGCATGGGCCCGGCGATCCTCGGCACCCTGACCATCACCGGCATGGCCGCGCTCATCGCGATCCCGATCGGCGTGCTCGGCGCGGTCTACCTCAACGAGTACGGGAAGAACCGGCCGCTCGCGAAGTTCATCCGGACGATGGCCGACGTCATGACCGGCGTGCCCTCGATCGTCATGGGCCTGTTCATCTACGTCTCGTACGTCATCGTGATCGGCGAGAAGAACGGCTTCGGCGGCGCCCTGGCGCTCGCGTGCCTCATGCTCCCGATCGTGATCCGCTCGGCCGAGGAGATGCTGCGGCTGGTCCCCGACGAGCTGCGGCAGGCCTCCGCGGGCCTGGGCGCGCGCAAGTGGCGGACCACGATGACCGTGGTCCTGCCGACCGCGTCCTCGGGCATCACCTCGGGCGCGCTGCTCGCGGTCGCCCGCGCGGCCGGCGAGACCGCGCCGATCATCGTCACCGTGGGACTGACGTACATGTTCAAGCCCGACCTGTTCTACGGCGAGAACACGACGCTGGCGGCGCAGATCTACCGCAACGCCACGCAGCCGTTCGACGCCTCGCAGGAGCGCGCGTGGGGCGCGGCGCTCACCTTGATCGCGCTCGTCTTCCTGTTCACGATCGTGTCGCGGGTCATCTCCTCGCGATTCGCGATCGACAAGCGCTAGCGGTCCGCCGCACCTGGTCTCCGAAACGGGAAGGGCCCCGCCGGTCGGCGGGGCCCTTCCTCGTGTCGCGGCGTCAGCCGAAGCGGCCGGTGACGTAGTTCTCGGTGCGCTCGTCGGAGGGGGTCGTGAAGATCCGCTGCGTGTCGTCGAACTCGACGAGGACGCCGGTGCGGGTGTCGCTGACCTCGTTGACCTCGGTCGAGAAGAACGCGGTCTTGTCCGAGACGCGCGCCGCCTGCTGCATGTTGTGCGTGACGATCACGATCGTGAACTGCTTGGCGAGGTCGACCATGAGCTCCTCGATGCGGGCCGTGGCGATCGGGTCGAGCGCCGAGCACGGCTCGTCCATGAGGACCACCTCGGGTGAGAGCGCGATCGTCCGCGCGATGCACAGGCGCTGCTGCTGGCCGCCGGAGAGCGCCAGCGCGCTCTGCTTGAGCTTGTCCTTGACCTCGTCCCAGAGGGCGGCCTTCTTGAGCGAGTCCTCGACGATGCCGTCGCGCTCGGAGCGGGGCACGCCGTGGATCTTGGGGCCGTAGGCGACGTTGTCGTAGATGGACTTGGGGAAGGGGTTGGCCTTCTGGAAGACCATGCCGATGCGGCGGCGGACCTCGACGGGGTCGACGCCGGGCGCGTAGACGTCCTTGCCGCGGTAGGCGACCGTCCCTTCGACGCGGGCGCCGGGGACGAGGTCGTTCATGCGGTTGAGGGAGCGCAGGAGGGTGGACTTGCCGCACCCGGAGGGGCCGATGAGGGCGGTGATCTCGTTCTTGGCGACGGGGAAGGTCACGCCTTTGACGGCGCGGAAGGAGCCGTAGTGGACGCTGACGTCCCTGATGTCGAAGACGGTGGCGGCGCCGAGGTTCGCGTTGACGCGGTGGGGCGCGGGCTGGGGGGCCGCGCCGATGCGCCTGGCGTCGACGGTGCGGCCGTATGCGGGCGTTGCCGGATCGCTCATGTTCTCTCCTGACTGCTGGGGCGGGAGTGGAGTCGCGGCGGGGCTGGGCCGAATATAAGCGCCGCGGGTGGCTGCGGGCCCGATCGCCGGTGAACGCGGGATGAATCCGGGGGCCCGGGTCGGTCTCGCCCGGACGGCGCGGTCTTGGCGGAAAGTGGACGGGGCGTGTGTCGGGCGGCGATACTGGCGCCATGAAGTTTCTGGTGCGGCTCATCGTCACGGCCTTGGCGCTGTGGCTCGCGACGGCGCTCGTGGGCGGAATCTGGTTGTACGGCGACTCGACGCTGGAGAAGTTCTTCTCCCTGGTGCTGGTCGCGTTGATCTTCACGGCGGTGAACACGTTCGTGAAGCCGCTGATCATGCTCATCGGCTGCGCGCTGTACGTGTTGACGCTGGGCCTGTTCGGGCTGGTGGTGAACGCGCTGATGTTCTGGCTGACCGGCTGGGTGTCGGAGAAGCTCTCGCTGGGGTTCTATGTGGACGGTTTCTGGCCGGCGTTCTGGGGCGCGATCATCGTGTGGCTGTCGATGTGGGTCTTCGACCTGCTGTCGCCGAAGCCGCAGGCGGCCGAGTTACGGCGGGCGCGATGAAGGGGGCGGCTCGGTCGAGTCGCCCCCTTCGTTCGTTCCGGTAAGAAGGGCAGTCCGGTGGACGGCCCGGTGGCGGCGTCGCGGACGTTGTCGTCGCGCTTGGACGCCTTGCCCGGTGTCGCGGTGTTGAACGGGATCGGGCCTTGCGGTCCGGGCGCCTTGCCGAGGCGTCGGCGCATGATGTTGAGGTTGTGCAGTCCTGCCAGCGCGTAGGTTCGGATTCGCGTGTACTGCTTGGTCTTTTTGGCGGTCTTGAGTTTCTCGACCGCGCCGTGGTGGAGTTTGCGGGCGCGGTCGAGTGCCGCGGCCGCTTCGGTGTCGCCTACCGAGAAGGGTGCTATGTGGAGCTGGTTGCCGAGCAGTTCCGTCCAGGCTTCCGCGTCCTTCTTCGCCCTGGCTTTTCGTCGGCGCTTGGTCTCGACCGCGGACAGGAGACCCAGTACCGCGGCGAAGACGAGGACGATCGCGACGATTGCGGCGAAGGCGATGGTAGAGGTTTCAATGGCGTCTTTCATCGTCACCCCCCGTGACCAGTGTTGATGATGCTCGTACGAATATTATTCCATTCCGGCACGCCAATTGTGAAAGTCCCCCTGGTCTGGGCAATTCCGTGAAGTTTCGGGGAAAGGCCGCGGAACGGGCGGCGGCGTGCAGTGGTTCTCATGGCCGCGGGGTACCCGTTCGGGGCCGGTCGGACCGCCCGCGGACCGGGCGGGTTCCGATGCGATTCTCCTCCGGGGGCGGGCGTCGCGGGGGCCTTGGGAACACCCGTTGGAGTGAAACGGGTTCACGAGTTCGGTCGGTGGACTGTGGCTTCGAATTCGGGGGCGGCGGGTTCGCGTTCGGGGCCGGTCTCGGGCGGGTGCGCGGTCATGCGCTTGCCGACGCGCGGCGGATCCTGGCCGAACGTCGCGGCGCAAGGGAGGCGACCGTCCTATTCGAGCCGGGGAGTGGGGGTCGGGGCTGCGCGGGAGGGGGCGTTCGGCGCGTGCGGGGCGTGTGTCCGGAACCTGATAGTGACGGATAGTCGACGTTCGGCTTGCCTTGCGCTCGTTAAGGTAAACACCGTCCTGGGGACTCGAATGCTCCTTGGAAGGAGGAGATCCATGTTGACCCACACATGGAGGAAGAGCAGCAGATCAGGCCCGAACGGGGCCTGTGTTGAGGCCAGGCTCGCGGAAGCGGCCGTGGAGATCAGGGACACCAAGCTGACGGTGAGCCCTGTCCTGCGCGCCAGCCGAGCCGACTGGCTCTCGCTGCTGCGGACATCCGGCAGGTAGAGGACGGGTGAGGGGGCCGCCGCGGCGATGCCGCGGCGGCCCCCTCGCGTCCGGGACCGGGGTGCTCCCGCACCGCTTACAGCGATTTGAGGTGCTGGGCCTGCTGTTCGATGAACTCCAGGCTGCGGCCGGGGTCGAGCGCGGCCGAGCGGAGGTAGCCGAAGATCTCGTGGAAGGGCTGGACGTCCTCGCCCTCTTCGTAGACGTCGCCGTTGTGGCCCTCGATGTAGACGACGTCGGGGTGGCGGTAGCCGGCGTCGACCACGCCTTCGAGCGGGCCGAAGCCGAGGATGGTGAACGAGGAGAGCATCCCCGGGTAGGCGCCGCCCTCGAAGGGCAGGACCTGGAGGTGCACGTTGGGCAGCGAGCCGAGTTCGAGCAGGTTCTGGAGCTGGTCGATCATGACCTTGGGGCCGCCGAGGACGCGGCGCACGGCCGCCTCGTCGATGACGTTCCAGATCTTGAGGTCGCCGCGGAGCCGCTGCTGGCGCTCCATGCGCAGGTCGATCCGCTCCTCCATGAACCGCTGCGACTGCTCGGGGACCATGCTGAAGGTCGCCTTGGCGTACTCGCGGGTCTGGAGGAGGCCGTTGATGATGAGCCCGTCGTACAGGTTGAGGCTGGCGGCGTCCTGCTCCAGGCCGATGTAGGTCGCGTACGGGGGCGAGATGGTGTCGGAGTACCTGGCCCACCAGCCGCGCTTGCGGCCGTCGCGGGCGAGGCGCACGAGCTCTTCGACGAGGTCGGCGTCCTCGACTCCGTAGACCTCGACGAGGGCCTGGACGTCGCGGGGCTTGATGCCGACGCGTCCGAGTTCCATGCGGTAGATGGTGGAGCTGGTGACCTCCAGGGCCGCGGCCGCGTCCTCGGCGGTCCTCCCTGATTCGTCGCGCAGTTCGCGGAGGATCCTCCCCGCGCGCCGGCGTCGGACGGTGGGGCTGCCGCTCGAAGGCATCGCCTTGCCTCCCAACTTCTTCGGCAGATCGCTGTCAGTGTTGTCGTTCGATGTTCCCATTTGACACCCTGATCTCTCCAGACTCGGTGAGGACGCTCCGCCAGCGGCGGACTTCCGTACGCTCGCCCGGTGGGGTCGACGGTGCTCGCCTACGACTGGCGGCATCACCTGGGGCGGGAATCGCCACCCGATCCGGTTATACCTCTTGCATCCAAAATCTGCATGTGCAATTCTACTCTACGGAGGGGCTACCCGCCTCCTCCGACTGTACCGATTCGACACCGCGACTCGGCATCGACCAGGTCCGACCCGGGCCGAAAGGCCCGATCACGTTGGGCCGCAGACGGTCCGAACCGATGTGAAGATCCCGAAAGGCAGCCCGCGTGCGCAGTCCGTACACACTCGACAATCCTCCGCCCAACGAGCCGCCCAGCGAGGTGCTGGTGCCGAGCCTCTGGCGCGTCCAGGTGCGCTGGTGGAATCGGCACACCCCCTCGCTCGACCAGCGCGGCGTCAAGCACCCCGTGTGCGGGCACTGCGCCCAGACCTGGCCGTGCCACTCGTGGGCGTGCTGGGACGGGCAGCTCGGCCAGGCGGTCGGCCCCCGCGCCGAGCAGGCCGCGCCGAAGGCGGCGCCCGCCGCGAACCTGCCCGCGCCCTCGCGCGCGCTGGCCCTGGGCTCCGCGCTCGCCGCCCACGCCGCCAAGGCGTAGCGCCGCGGCGCCCTTTCCCGTCGGGCCCAAGTTCGCCCGATCCAGCGCGTAGCCTCAGCGGCCGCCGTTCGTTAGACCCTGGAGATGATCCGACTCTAGGCGAACTTACGGCTCACCAGCTACGCCGCGAAGGGGAAAGCCGCGCGATGCTGAGCACTCGCAACCTCAAGGCAGGCGACGTCCTGGACGGGCGGTACCGGCTCGATCGCCGCGTCGGCGGCGGCGGCATGGGCGACGTCTGGGAGGGCACCGACACGATCCTGTGGCGCACCGTCGCCGTGAAGGTCCTGCTCGCCGATCTCGTCGACGACCGCGGCTTCCGCGAGCGCTTCCGCCGCGAGGCCCGCGCCATCGCCGTCATGCAGGGCCCCGGCGTCGTCGAGGTGTACGACTACGGCGAGATCGAGGACGAGGACGCGCAGCTCGCGTACCTGATCATGGAGTTCGTCGACGGCAAGCCGCTGTCGCGGCTCCTGGGCCTGTGGGGCAAGCTCGGCGCCGCCGACGCGATGCGCGTGGTCGGCGGCGTCGCCGAGGCCCTCCAGGTGGCGCACAGCGCCGGGATCGTGCACCGCGACATCAAGCCGGGGAACATCCTCGTGCGCGACGACGGCTCGGTCGTCCTGGTGGACTTCGGGATCGCCCACGCCAGCCACAACCTCACGCTGACCACGACCGGGGTCGTGCTCGGCACCGTCACCTACATGTCCCCCGAGCAGGCCGCCGGGGAGAACCTCACCGCGGCCTCCGACCTGTACTCGCTGGGCGTCGTCGCCCACCAGTGCCTCGCGGGGTCGCCGCCGTTCCGCGCCGACACCCCGCTCGGGGTGCTCTCGGCGCACCTGCGCAACGCGCCGCCGCCGCTGCCGCCGGAGGTACCCTACGAGGTCGCCGAGATCGTGCGGCGCTCGCTCCAGAAGTCGCCTTCGGCGCGGTGGCCCGACGCCGCCTCGCTCGCGGCCGCCTGCCGCGAGACGCGCGAGGCGATGCTGGCGCAGCGCCCGGTCTCCTCGCCGGTCAGGACCCAGGTCGAGCCGGCCTCGGTGTCGGGCCCGCGCACCGGCGCCCACCGGCGCCCGTCGGCCCGCATCGAGTATTCGACCGGACAGCACACGCTGCCGCCGCTCACCGGCTCGCACTCGCCCGTGCCGCCACCGCCGCCGCCCGCGCCTCCCGAGGAGGACCGGCCGCGGCGCCGCGGCCTGTGGCTGTCGCTGGCGGGGACGCTCGCGGCCCTGACGGCGCTCGGCGGGATCGTCATGTCGCTGCCGTGGGGCGAGGAGGATCGGCACGGGACCCTGCCCGCCAACGAGACCGACGCCGACGGCGCCGAACTCCAGGGCCAGGAGGGCGACGGCGGCCAGTGGGTCGGCGACGACGAGGAGGCGGGCGAGTCCGCGACGCCGGACCCGACCGCGAGCGTCACGGCCGAGGAGGCCACCTCGCCCGCGTCCGATCCGAGCGAGACCGCCGGCCCGTCGCTGAACCCGACCGGTTCGGCCACGCCGACCGAGAGCAGCACGCCCTCCCAGCCCGCGACGGCGACCGTGCCGAACGTGGTCGCGCAGTCCGAGGCCGACGCGCGCACCCGCATCGAGGAGTCGGGCCTGAGCCCCGCCGTCGACTACGAGGGCGAGGGCGAGGCGCGCTGCTCGGTCGTGCGCCAGTCCCCCACCGCCGGCAGCGAGGTCGACTCCGGGACGACCGTCCAGGTCACCGTCCGCCGCGCCGCCGACGCCGAGGCGTGCAAGCCCGAGTCGGAGGAGACCCCCGGACCCGGCGGGCCCTGAGCGCAGAACGCGAGACGCCCGGCGACCTTTCGGTCGCCGGGCGTCTCGCTTTACCGACTTACTGTCCCGCGGCGTCTCTGGCCGCGGCGAGGTCGTCCAGTGCGGAGAAGAGCGCGTCGAGCGCGGCGCCCTGCTCCTCGTTCGTGCCCGAGGCGCGCGCCTCCTCGTAGTTCGCCCGCGCCGTCTCCACGGCGTCGAGCGCGGCCTCGACCTCGGGCGGCTCCGTCGTCGCCGGTGCCTCGGTCGTGGGCGCCTCGGAAGGCGTCTCGGACGGGGTCTCCGTCGGCGTCTCCGACGGCTCCTCGCCCTCGCCCTCCTCGGCCTGCTCGGCGTCGGTCGGGGCGCCCTCGACGTACTTCTCCACGACCATCGCCACGGCCGCGTCGAAGGAGCTCGCGAAGCCGACGTAGCCGCCGTAGCTGATCGCCACGTTCGTCAGGGTCGGCAGCTCCTCGCCCTGGCCGCCGGCCTGGCGGCGCAGGTACATCGGTTCGAGGTAGAGGATGCCGTTCTCGACCGGGAGCGCGAGCAGGTTGCCCCACTCGACGGTGGTCCCGGCCTGCTGGGCGTCGCGGAGCGTCGTCACCACCTCGGGCGTGGAGGTGATGATCTGGTGGATCTGGCGCACCGACTGGTCGTCGCCGCCCACCACGTCGTAGACCTTGAGCTGCGGATCGCCGTGCTCGTCGTAGTAAGCCGACATCATGCTCGCCAGGGCGTTCTCCCGGTTCCTCGGGGTGAAGGTCCCGGTGAGCTGGAAGTAGGCCTGCTCGCCCTGGTCGGGGTAGGAGGCGTACACGTAGTACGGCGGCTGGCTCACGCTCGTCGGCTGCGAGGGGTCCTCGGGGATCGCCCAGGCCTCGCCGCCTTCGATGAAGGTCCGCGACTCGTTGACGTGGTAGCGCTGGAGCAGGCTCCGCTGCACCTTGAACAGGTCCTGCGGGTAGCGGAAGTGCGAGACGAGCTCGTCGTACTTCGGGTCTTCGAGCTCGGACTTGGGGACGACCAGGTCGCCGCCGTAGATCTCGTTCCAGGCCTTGAGGATCGGGTCCTCGTCATCCCACTCGTACAGGGTCACCGAGCCGTCGTAGGCGTTGACCACGGCCTTGACCGAGGAGCGGATGTAGTTGATCTCCTCGGCCTCCTGGTTGGCGACGCCCTTGCCCGAGTAGGTGTCGTTCGTCGCGTCCGCGACGTTGACCCGGTCGGAGTAGGGGAAGTCGTTGGTCGTGGTGTAGCCGTCGACGATCCACACGATCTCGCCGCCGACGACCGCGGGGTACGGGTCGGCCTCGACGGTCAGGAACGGGGCCACGGCCTGGACGCGGTCGCGGACGTTCCGGTTGTAGAGCAGCTGCGATTCCTCGTTGATCTGGTCGGACAGGAGGAAGCGCGGCTCCTGGAGCTCCCACGCGTACAGCAGGCGCCGGCTCAGGGAGCCGATGTCGACCCCGCCGTCGCCCTCGTAGGTCGTGTAGCGGTCGTCGCCGATCTCCTCGGCGTCCTCCTCGGCGTTGTCGGCGTCGCTCACCGCGACGTCGGTCGGCCGGTCGTACTCGCGGGGCGTCTCGCCGTCGGGGACGCCCACGATCGCGTACTCGTTGTTGAGCAGGCCGTAGTAGACCTGCGGCTGCTCGACCGGGATGATGTCGTTGCCGATGTCGCAGGTGCCCGGGTCGTCGGAGAGCACGCCCGAGGTGAAGCACGGCGAGCCGTTGTCGCTCTCGGTGGTCGAGGCGGACACGAAGCCCCAGCCGTGCGTGTACACGGTGTGCGTGACGGTCCAGTCCTGCTGCTCGTCGGTCAGCTGCGAGGGGTTGAGCTCGCGCAGGCCGACCACGAAGTCCTCGGTGACCTCGTTGCCGTTCGCGTCGGTGTACGTGTACCGGTCGATGTCGAGCTTCTCGTTGAAGTCGTAGAAGCTGCGCGGCTGCTGCGCCTGGGTGAAGGCGTCGGAGACGACGAACGGGTCGATGAGGCGGACGTTCTCGATGGTCGGGTTCGACTCCCCGGCCGCGATCTCCTCGTCGGTGAGCTGGATCTGGCCCGCGTCGGGCCGGGAGTCGACCTCGTAGGTCGAGACCTCCAGGTCCTCCATCCCGTACGCGTACCTCGTGCCGTCGATGGTGTGCTGGGCGTACTCGCCCTCGCGCTGGGGCCGGTTGGGCTCGACCTGGAAGTTGCGCACGACCGCCGGGTAGATCCCGCCGGCCGCGATCGCGGTGACCACGACCAGGCCCAGGGCCGCCGCGGGCAGCGCGAGCGACCTCGTGAAGCCCCACGAGAACACCAGGATGACCACGGCGGCGATCACCGAGACCCAGATGAGCGCGTTCTTGGCGTTCATCAGCGCGGTCATCTCGGTGTAGCCGCCGCCGACGATGTCGGTGACCTGGTTCTCCTGGGTCGTGAAGTTGAAGCGGTCGAAGTAGTAAGCGACGGCCTTGAGCCCCAGGAAGAGCGCCACGAGGACCGACAGGTGGATGCGCGCGACGTTCGTCATCCGCTCGCCGGAGCCGGAGAAGCGCAGCGCCCCGTACAGGTAGTAGGCGCTCAGCGAGGCGAGGATGCCGACGACGACCGCGGCGAAGCCGAAGCCGATGAGGAACTGCCAGAACGGGAGCCGGAAGACGTAGAAGCCCGCGTCCTCCTTGAGGACCGGGTCGGCCCAGCCGAAGTCGCCCCCGGCGCGGAACAGCAGCCAGGTCTCCCAGCGGCTCTGCGCGGACATGCCCGCGAAGACGCCGACGACGGCGGCCACGCCGCCGATCCACCAGCCGGCCTTCGGGGAGATGAGCTCGCGGTAGCGTTCCAGGCCCTCCTGCTCGCTCGTGGCGGGCCAGGTGTCGGGGCGGAAGCGGTAGGCGAGGTAGAGGTTGATGCCGCACCAGGCGGCCATGGCCAGGGCGAAGACCCCGAACATCCCCAGCCGGGTCCACATCATCGTCGAGAACACCGCGGTGTACCCGACCGAGTCGTACCACAGGTAGTCGGTGCGCAGGCTGACGAGCCAGCCGAGGACCGACAGCAGGACTATGGCGCCCACGAGGAGGATCAGGACGTAGCGTCCTCGTCTGCTCATCCGTGGGGGGGTGGGCGTCCGGTTCGCCACTGAAGCAACTCCTTCGGGTCTGGCGGTGCGGGCGGCCGCGGCCGCCCGTCGCTGCGGCCCGCTGCCTGCGGGCCGCGGAACGGCGGGGTCAGCAAGTCGTGACGTCCCCGCCGGCCGCGAGGGTCTCGAGCGCCGAGACGGCGTCTGCGAGCGTCTCGACTTTGACAATAGTCATGTCGTCCGGCGCCACGGTGACGGCGTCCGCACAGTTCGCAGCCGGAGCGAGGAAGACCTCGGCGCCCGCCTCGGCCGAGCCGGCGATCTTCTGCTGGATCCCGCCGATGGGCCCGACGTTCCCTTCAGGATCGATCTCGCCGGTGCCGGCGATGATCCTGCCGTCGGTCAGATCGCCCTCGGTGACCCGGTCGACGATGCCGAGCGCGAAGATCATGCCCGCCGAGGGACCGCCGATGTCGAGCGCCTCGGTGTCGATCTCGATGCCGTACGGGTCCTCGTGCGTGGAGGAGAGGTCGGCCTCCCCCAGGACGACGCCGGGCACCTCCACGGCCTCGCCGCCGCGCGTGACGGTCACCGTGGTTTCGCTCTCGGCGTAATCGGCCAGGGCCGACAGCGAGGTCACCTCGGTCCCGTCGACGGCCGTGACGACGTCGCCGGCGACCAGGCCCCCGGAGTCGGCGACGACCTCGATCGTCGCGGGCTCGCCGAGGTAGGCCAGCGCAGCCTGCTCGGCGTTGGACTGGGACTCGGCCCAGTCGGCCTCCTGCTCCTGGGCGATCTCCTCCTCGGACTCGTCCGGGGGGTAGACCAGGTCGCGCGGGATGATCGCGTACTCGTCGGACATCCAGTACTGGAGGGCCTGCACGAGCGTCACCGACTGCTTGACGCGGACGGTGGTCAGGCGCAGCTCACCCGCCGAGTCGAACTCGGTGTCGGCGCTGATGATCTGGTGGTCGACGCCCTCGACCTGCTCGGAGCCGAGGACGTTCTCGGTCGGGCCGGGGCTGAAGACCACGTAGGCGACGTCCATCGACAGGGACTGCCAGGTGAACAGCGCCACCAGCGCCGCGCCCAGCAGGACGGTGATTCCTCGTCGTCGCACCATTCACTATCCTCGCGAACCGTAGACCGGCACCGGCGGCGATGCCTCATCGTGCATTGGCGGACCCGGCGGCGCGGGCCGCCGGGAGGGGCGCCGCGGCGGCGGCCCGGGGGCCGTCGGCGGGCGGCTTCGGCGAAGCCCGCATGCCGTGGGTCGGCATGGCCGGAAGCCTACCTGTCGTAGCCCACAGCGGATTTCGGCCCGCAGCGAACGGGGGCACTCCAGTTCGGCGGGCCGTGGCCCGGGACCCCCTCGCTGACGTACGGTTGGCCCATGGGCTCTGATACACCTTTCGGCTTCGGCAACCTGGGCGGCGACATGCCGGACCCGAACGATCCGCGGGTGCAGCAGATGATGCAGCAGCTGCAGCAGATGATGGCGCAGTCGATGTCGACCGGTCCGGTCAACTGGCAGCTCGCCAAGCAGCTGGCCGAGTCCGAGCTGGAGGCCGAGAACGTCGTCGGCCCGGCCGATCAGGCGCAGGTCGCCGAGGCGCTGCGCCTGGCCGACCTGTGGCTGGACTCGGCGGTGAACTGGCCCTCGGGCGTGACGGCCACCGACGCGTGGACGCGCAAGCAGTGGATCGACCGCACCGAGAACTCCTGGAAGCAGCTCGCGGAGCCGCTGGCCGCCCAGATGGGCGAGGCCATGCAGACGCTGGTGCCCGAGGAGATGGCCGGGATGCTCGGCCCGATGGCCGACCTCATGAAGGGCGTCGGTTCGGCGCTGTTCGGGGCGCAGATGGGCCAGGCCCTCGCGAAGCTCGCCGGGGAGGTCCTCTCTTCGGCCGATGTCGGTCTGCCCCTGGGCAAGACGGGTGTCGCGGCCCTGCTGCCGGCGAACATCGCCGCGTACGCCGAGGGCCTGGAGCTGCCGGTCGAGGAGGTGCGGCTGTTCGTGGCGCTGCGCGAGGCGGCGGCGCACCGGCTGTTCACGCACGCGCCGTGGCTGCACGCGCACCTGCTGGGGGCGCTGGAGGCGTACGCGCGGGAGATCCGGATCGACGAGTCCGCGATCGAGGAGGCCATGTCGGACATCGATCCGAGCAACCCCGAGGCCGCGGCCACGCTCGACTTGAGCGAGGTGTTCAAGCCCGAGGACACCGAGCAGCAGAAGGCGGCGCTGGCGCGGCTGGCGACGACGCTGGCGCTCATCGCCGGCTGGATCAACGTGGTGGTGGCCGAGGCCGTGGGCGATCGGCTGCCGACGATGGACCGGCTCATGGAGTCGGCGCGGCGCCGCCGTGCGACCGGGGGGCCGGCGGAGCGGACCTTCGAGGCCCTGGTGGGCCTCCAGTTGGACCAGGCGAAGGTGCGGGCGGCGACGCTGCTGTGGCACTCGCTCGCGGAGGCGCGGGGCATCGAGGGGCGCGAGGCGGTCTGGGCGCACCCGGACCTCATGCCGAGCGCGGTCGACCTGGAGCACCCCGAAAGCTTCGCGACGGTCTCCGAGGCGCTCGAAGACCTCGACCTGTCGATGTTCGACCAGCTCGCGGTCAACGACCCGAAGGACGAGCCCGAGGACCCCGACGAGCGTTAGGACGCGGTCCCGCGGCGCGGTTCATGAGCGCGCGGTCGAAGGTTCAGCCGGGCGTCGCCGCCCGGCCCGATCGCTCGGTGCGGCGTCTCAGCGCCGTTCGCCGGCCTCGGCGTCGGCGATGCCTTCGAGGTAGCCGCGGGCGCGCTCGGCCTTTGAGTAGCGGCCGACCATCTCCCAGAACGGCCGCGAGTGGTCGTAGTGGACCAGGTGCGCGAGTTCGTGGAGCAGGACGTAGTCGATCACCCACGAGGGCATCATCAGCAGGCGGCGCGAGATGCGGATCGTGCCGTCCGAGGGGGTGCACGAGCCCCAGCGGTGGTGCTGGTTGTCGACCCAGCGGACGCTCTTGGGGGTGGCGCACTCGGGGTGGTCGGGGTAGTGGCGGGTGGCGAGCCTGACGGCTCGGTCACGCAGGGCGGCGTCGGAGGCGCGGCCGTCTCTGGCCTCGCGCTGACGCAGCCTCGCGAGCATGTGGTCGATCCACTCGCGCTCCTCGGACTCCGAGAAGGCGTCGGGGATCATCACGACCACGCGGCCTCGTTCTTCGTAGGCCGCCACGGTAGCCCGGCGTCTGGGGGAGCGCCGCACTTCTACGGGGGGATGCACTTTGCGCGCCATGAAGGCACACTAAACCGAAGGTGTGACAATCGCATAACGCCGATGTCGCGAATGCGGCGTGAGTAGCCGTATGCCAAGAAAATCCCCCCGCCGATCTCCCGAATCGTGGGATCAAGCGAGGGGCGGGCTCAGCGGGCGTCGCCCGCGGGCCGGTGCCGACCGTGCGGCAGGGGTCACGAGGCCTTGCCGAGAATCCGGTTCATCTTGGTGCCGCAGGTCGGGCACGTCCCCTTCGCCATCCGCCGACCCGAGTCGGAGACCACCACGTGGCCTTCGAAGTCGCGCTTCTCGCGGCACTTGACGCAGTAGCCGTTGTATGTCTCCGTAGCTTGAGCCACTGGATTCCCCCCGTTGTGTCCGGCATTGCTGCGACGGTCACGCTGTGCGACCGCCTCGCCTCAGAATGCCACAGATCCCACGCGTGTAAGCCTCGCCGCGCCACATCACCCGATCGGTGGGAGGAGCCTCGCCTGGGCGGGTGACCGCCAGGCGTGCGCCAGGCGTGGACGGCACCCCGGAACGAGGGTCTCCGGAGCCGGTCCTTAGAAGTAGAGGCGGAAGCGGGGTCAAAGGTGGAGTCGGGTGCGCTCGGGCTCCGCATTCGGGCTCCGCCGTGAGAGCATTGGGAACGTGAGCGACAGGCATGGACCAGCCCATTCGGGCGACGACCTCCCGCGCCGGGCGATCGTACGGGGTATGAAACTCGCTTCGCTCCCCTTGGGGCTGGCGGGCCGGGCGACGGTGGGCCTCGGCAAGCGCGTGACCGGGATGGCGGACGAGATCCTCGGCGAGCAGGCGCAGCGGCGCACCGCCGAGCACGTCTTCAGCGTGCTAGGGCAGCTCAAGGGCGGTGCGATGAAGCTCGGCCAGGCGCTGTCGATCTTCGAGGCGGCCCTGCCCGAGCATCTGGCCGCGCCCTACCGGCAGGCCCTGACGAAGCTTCAGAACGCCGCTCCCCCGCTGCCGGTGGCGAGCGTCCACGGCGTCCTGGAGCGGCAGATGGGCGCCGACTGGCGCGAGCGGTTCGAGTCCTTCGACGACGCGCCCGCCGCCGCCGCGAGCATCGGCCAGGTGCACCGGGCCGTGTGGAAGGACGGGCGGCCGGTCGCCGTCAAGATCCAGTACCCCGGCGCCGGCGACGCCCTCCGCTCCGACCTGCGCCACCTCTCGCGCATCGCGCCCATGTTCAAGGTGCTGCAACCGAACTTCGACGTCAAGCGGATCACCGTGGAGCTGCGCGAGCGGCTGCTGGAGGAGCTCGACTACGAGCTGGAGGCCGCGACGCAGCGGCAGTTCGCCGATGCCTTCCGCGGCGACCCGCTCATCGTGGTCCCCGAGGTCGTCCACGCCTCCGGCGAAGTGCTCGTGACCGAGTGGATCGCCGGGCGCCCCCTGGCCGAGGTGATCACCGACGGCACCCAGGAGGAGCGCGACGCGGCCGGACTGCGTCTGGCGACCCTCCACTTCTCGGCGCCCCGGCGCGCCGGTCTGCTTCACGCCGACCCGCACCCGGGGAACTTCGCGATCGGCGAGGACGGGCGCCTCGTCGTCTACGACTTCGGCGCCGCCGCGCGGATGCCCGGCGGGATGCCGGTCCAGGTGGGGCGCCTGACGCGCCTGACGCTCGACGGGAAGGCCGACGAGGTCGTCGCGGGCCTGCGCAGCGAGGGCTTCGTGCCCCCGGGACTGAAGATCGACGCGAAGGCGATGCACGAACTGCTCGCGCCGATGCTGGAGCCGATCGCCGGCGAGGAGTTCCAGTTCTCGCGCGAATGGCTGCGCAAGGAGAGCACCCGCCTGACCGGGCAGGGCTCGGAGGCCGCGCGGCTGAACAAGCAGTTGAGCTTCCCGCCCGCGTACCTGCTCATCCACCGCGTGACGATGGGCTCGATCGGGGTGCTGTGCCAGCTCGGCGCGACCGCGCGCTGGCGGGAGATCCTGGAGGCCTGGCTGCCGGGCTTCGCCGACCCCGAGGGCACCGACCCGAACCGGGCCGCCTGACCGGCCCCGGACACAACAGAAGGGGCTCTTCCCCTCTCAGGGAAGAACCCCTTCAGCCAACGCGGTTAGCGCGTCGTCAAAGTCGGCCCCGTCGGCGGTGGCGGCCGAGGTGGCGGGTCGGCCGGGTGTAACCGGCGTCCTTCCACAGGCTCCACATGCGCAGACGTCCTATCGTGCCGAAGGCCGCGGGCCTGGTCGGCAGCGGTCGGGCCGCTTCGATCTCCTCGTCGAGGAGGAGTTCGAGTTCGTTCGCGCCGACATCGCGCTTGAGATGGCGGCTCAGGTGATCGACGGTCATGACACCGCCACCCCCGCGAGGGCCAGTTCCCGGGTCCGCTCGGCGAGCTCCGCCTGGGCGGCCTGCTCGATGAGCGCGGCGTCCTTGCGGGGCCGGCCGCGGGGCCGCTTGCGGGCCACGACGTTCCCCTTCTCGAAGATCTCGCCGCCCCACACGCCCCAGGGCTCGTGGCGGTCCAGGGCGCCGGTCAGGCACTCCAGCCGGACGGGGCAGTCGCCGCACAGGGACTTGGCGAACTCCAGTTCGGTGGGCTGCTCCGAGAACCACAGGTCGGCGTCGTACTCGCGGCAGGCCAGGTCGCCGCCGGTGGAGCGGGCCTGGTCGCGCAGCTCAGGTCCGATAAGGGTGTCGGTCATGCGCTCGGTCTCCTCTCTCTTCTCGATGTCGGTGTTGCAGTGCGGTCGCATCAGTGCTGTCTGAGGACTCAATTGCTTCGCAATCTGTCTCGTCTGTCGTCTACTGGTGGGCCGCGACCTGGTGTTCAACCAAACAAAAAGGCCGCGATCCCTGGTGCGGGATTCGCGGCCTCGAGAGTTCCGAGTCGGGCTTCGTCTGTAAGCCCAACCGGTGGTGATCTCGAGGCGGTCTCCCGCGGGTGACGCCGTGACGCTTCTTAGAGCCGGAAACCGGCTGCCAACCGAGGCCGGCGACTGCCGTGCCACGTCCACGAAGGGTCAGGGCGCCCATATCGGTGGTGTTGTCAATCGAATTGACGGTGCTCGGAGCCGTGGTGCTGAGGACGGCAACGGGCAGAGTGGTGCCACGGAACTGGGCGAAGACGGGCGCGATGTTCCGATAAACGGCAACGGCCGACTCATACGCGTTCGCGCCGAGTTCGGTCAGCTTGGGCTCATTGAGCAGCAACATCGTCTACCCCTCCTTTCCGGGTTCCATGGTTGACATCGGTCTTCATCTCCTACATGCCGGGGGCGAGGCGCACACCTCTCCCGGCTTGAGCAACGCTACGCCCGTCGTCCTCGGGAGCGCAACGTATTTTTCCGGGGTTTCGAAAGAAAGTTTTTGCGGTCCCTTCGAGAAGTCACGAGTCCTCCGTCGACAGGGCCACGGCGTCCTCCACCGCACCCCCGTTGACCAGGTGAAGCACCGCCGGACCGTACTTGTCGAGCTTCGACTTCCCGATGCCGTGGAGGGCCGCCAGTTCGCTGTCGGATGCCGGACAGCGCTCGGCGATGGCGATCAAGGTCACATCCGTGAAGACGGTGAAGGCGGGCTTCCCGTCGGCCTTGGCCACGGTGACCCGCCACTCGCGCAGCCGCTCGAACAGCGCTTCATCCATAGTGGCCGGACAGTCGGAGCAATGGCCCAGCTTGCGGTCCCGCGCGTCCGTCAGCGGCTTGCCGCAACCGGAGCAGTCGAGGACCTTCGCCTTCTTCGGCCCGCGCTGCTTCGACGCGGCGGCGCTCGGCTCGGGCGTCCGCGGGAAACCGCCCAGGCCCAGCGGCGCGAGGAAACGGCACAGGCGCCGCTCGCGACCGCCCGAATTGCGCGCGAGCCCGTAGGAGAGCTGAAGTCGCTCGCGGGCGCGCGTGATGCCCACGTACAAGAGGCGCCGCTCCTCTTCGAGCGCCGTCTCCGTGCGGGCGAACGTGGTCGGCAGCGTGCCGTCGGCCAGGCCGACCAGGAACACCGCGTCCCATTCGAGGCCCTTCGCCGCGTGCAGGCTCGCGAGCGTCACGCCCTCCACGGCCGGGGCGTGCTGCTCGGAGGCCCGCCGGGAGAGCTCGGCGCAGAACGCGTCGAGGTCCGGCTCCGGGCCCTCCTCGTCCGGGTTCGCGCGGTGGTGCTCCAGGAACTGCTCGGCGAGGTTCGCCAGCGCCGTGACGGCCTCGTAGGCCTCGCGCTGCGCTCCGCCCGCCGGCGCGGCGTCGGGGCGCCAGCCGACCGCTTCGAGCGCGGTCGGGACGGCCTCGGCGAGCGGCATGGCGCCGATCTCGGTCTTGGCGGCCGAGCGGAGGGCGACCACGGCCTGGCGGACCTCGGCGCGCTCGAAGAAGCGGGCGGCGCCGGTGACGACGGTGGGGACCCCGTAGGAGGCGAGCGCCTCCTCGTAGGCCTGGGACTGGGCGTTGGTGCGGTAGAGGACGGCGATCTCGGAGGCGCTGGCGCCGTCGGCGATGAGCTGGGAGCAGCGCCGGGCGATCATGTCGGCCTCTTCGGCCTCGTCGGCGAAGACCTCGGCGGTGACGGCCGGGCCGTCCGGGCGCTGGCCGACCAGTTCGAGGCGCATCTTGGCCTCTCGCCCTTTGGATTCGCCGATGATCTGGTTGGCGAGGCCCACGACCTGGGGGGTGGAGCGGTAGTCGCGGACGAGGCGCACGAGCGCGGCGCCCTGGTGGCGGCGGGTGAAGTCGAGGAGGTTCCTGGAGGTCGCGCCGGTGAAGGAGTAGATGGTCTGGCTGGCGTCGCCGACGACGGTGATGTCGTCCCTGTCGCCGAGCCAGGCGTCGAGGAGGCGCTGCTGGAGGGGGGTGACGTCCTGGTACTCGTCGACCACGAAGAAGCGGTACTGGCTGCGGATCTGGTCGGCGGCGGCCTCGACGTCGCCGATGAGATCGGCGGTGTAGGCGAGGACGTCGGCGAAGTCCATGACGCCGGCGCGGCGCTTGGCCTCGATGTAGGCGGCGTAGACCTTGGCGACGTCCTCGGGGGCGGCGGGGGCGTCGCGGCCTAGGGCGGCGATGGTGCCGACGTAGTCGTCGGGGCCGATGAGCGAGGAGGCGGCCCATTCGATCTCGGTGGTGAGGTCGTAGTTCTTGGCGCGGGAGGTCTGGAGTCCGGCTCGGGCCGCGGCGATGGCGGTGAACTTGAGCGTGGAGTCGACGAGTTCGGGCAGCTGGCCGCCGAAGCGGCGGGTGCCGAAGTAGCGGAGCTGGCGCAGCGCGGCGGAGTGGAAGGTGCGGGCGTTGACGCCGGCGACGCCGAGGCCGCGGAGGCGGTCGCGCATCTCGCCGGCGGCGCGGGCGGTGAAGGTGACGGCGGTGACATGCTGGCCGCGCATGTCGCCGCGCAGGACCCGCCAGGCGATGCGGTGGGTGACGGCGCGGGTCTTGCCGGTCCCGGCGCCGGCGAGCACGCAGACCGGTCCCGGTTCGGCGGTCACCGCCTCGCGCTGTTCAGGGTCGAGTCCGGAGAGGAGTCGTTCGATGGCCCGGTCGCGTGCGGTCATCCCGCCAGTCTCCCAGAGGGCCCCGACAGGAATCGGCGGGCCGTTCACCCGATCGTGTCGGACATGACGGTCGCCACCGAACCGCCGTGTCGCCACCGGCCGCGGCCCGTCGCGGAGCGGTGTGCAGGCCGACCGTCCCTATCCCCCACCCACCCAGAGGGGAAGTATGCGGCCAGCTTCGCGCGCGGGTCCGACAGAAACCGCCCCCGGCAGGGTGCCGTTCGCTCTCGGCGGAATGCCCCCGGGCGGTACCGCGTTAAGGTCGATGGAGAAGGAGGTCCGATGATCACCATGTACAGCACCACCTGGTGCGGCTACTGCAAGCGTCTCAAGATGGCGCTCGACCGCGAAGGTGTCCTCTACAAAGAGGTCAACATCGAGGACGACCCGGCTTCGGCCGAGTGGGTCATGGGGGTCAACGGGGGGAACCAGACCGTCCCGACGGTCCGGTTCGAGGACGGTTCCGCCCTCACGAATCCCTCTCTCGCGCAGGTGAAGGCGAAACTCTCCGCTTGACCTGTGCCATATACCGAGACTATGGTCACGTTTAGGACACAAAGCCGGTACGATGCCCTATAGTTGACTCGTCAAGCTTGCTTAGCGACTTCGAGGGGTGGTCGCTAAGCATTCAGGCCCGGGATGGATCCGTCCCGGGCCTTTTCTTCACCCTCGAAACGGGGTACGGTTCGCCCCGCCCCTCAATCGATCCCGCGCGTCGGTCTCGGCCCAGACCCCAGGTCACGGGCCGTTTCGCTGCTCGGCGCGCCCACCGACGATCGACTTGTGGAGCCCTCATGTCGTCACCCCGCGCCCTCCTCGGCGTCACGCTCGTCCTCGCCGCCTCCGTGTTCTTCGGCGTCTGCGGCCCCTTCGGCAAGGTCGTGATCCAGGCCGGGCTCTCCCCGATCCAGGTCACATGGCTGCGCATCTGCGGCGTCGGGGTCATCGCGGTCGTCGCGGCGGCCGTGCCGCTCGTCCGGGTCCTGCGCGAGGGCCGGCAGCTCCCCTGGGGCGCCCTGATCCTCTTCGGCCTCACCGCGGTCTCGGCGGTCCAGGCCTTCTACTTCATCGCGGTCGAGCGCCTGCCCGTCGGCATCGCGCTCCTGCTGGAGTTCATGGGCCCGATCGTCGTGGTCGCCTGGGTCAGGTTCGTGCGCCGCACCGTCCTGCCCCGCGCGGCCGTCGTCGGGGTGCTGCTCAGCCTCGCCGGGCTGTGCATCGTCGTCGAGGTCTGGCTGGGCCTGCGCCTGGACGCGATCGGCCTCGTCGCCGGCTCGGCCGCCGCGGCCTGCCAGGCCACTTACTTCCTCTCCGGCGAGAAGCTCACCGCGAAGGTGGACGTGCGGATCCTCCTCGCCGTGGGCTTCACCACCGGCGCGATCAGCCTGCTGCCGCTCGCGGCGCCCTGGGCGATGGACTGGGCCGTCCTGTCCGGCCGGGTGACCCTCGGCGGGGTCGAGACGACCGCGCTGGCGAGCATCGCGGCACTCGTCGCCTGCACCGCGGTCGCCTACGGGCTGGGTCTGAGCGGCCTGCGGTTCGTGTCGGCGCCCGTGGCCGGGGGCCTGGGCTACACCGAGGTCGTCGTGGCCTCGCTCGCCGCCTGGGCGCTGCTCGGCGAGGCGCTGACGGTGCCGCAGATCATCGGCGGGCTCGTCGTCATCGCGGGGGTCTTCACGGCCCAACGCGCCGTCTCCGCGAAGACCGGCGTCGAGACCGCGGCCGAGGAGGCCGCGGTCACCAAGGTCTGAGCGCTAGCGCTCCTCCTCGAGCCAGCGCTCGATGAGGAAGCGGGCCACCGAGATCCGGACGGCGCTCGGCGTGGCGTCGGCGGTCTCGACCCACATCTCGCGCACTTCCTCGCGGGTGAACCAGCGCGCGTCGGCGATCTCCTCGGCCTGGAGCACGAGCTCCTGCGAGGGGTCGGCGGTGGCGCGATAGGCGAGCATGAGCGAGCGCGGGTAGGGCCATGGCTGGCTGGAGACGTAGTCGAGGCGGTCGATCTTCATGCCGACCTCTTCGGCGACCTCGCGGTGGACGGCGGCCTCGGCGGACTCGCCGGGCTCGACGAACCCGGCGATGCACGCGTACCGGCCGGTGCGGGTGCTCTGCGGGGGCGCGATGGTGTTCTGCGCGATCGAGGGCCTCGGCTGGTCGCCGTAGCGGCGGTGCTTGGCGAGGAGGACGCGGTCGGCGCCGTCGTCGATGAGGACGATCACGGCCGGGTCGGTGCGCGGGAAGACCGCGCGGCCCTCCCCGGGCGCGAGCTCCCAGCCGGCCATGCGCGGCTGGAGCGGGCGGCCGGTGGTCGGGTGGAAGCGGTAGGTCGCGTGCCAGTGGCCGATGCCGATGGCCTCCACGGCGATCGCGAGGTCGCGGTGGTCCCAGGTGGGCCTGATGGAGCGCCCGGGGAGGCCGTCGGGCAGGTCGGTGAAGACGGCGAACACGGGCGGGTCCTCACCGCCGAGGTAGACGCGGCGGCCTTCGGGCGCGGTGTCGGCGTCGCGGTAGTGGAGGCCGTCCTCGTCGGCGTCGATGCGTTCGCGCATCGAGTCGCAGGCGACGATCTGGGCGCGGTTCCAGGCCGCTTCGAGCCATTCGGGGTCGTCGCGGTGATGCGCGCAGCGGTCGAGGACGTCGACTGCCAGCGGCGGGTGCATCATGGCGCGACGACCTCTCCGAAGGCGGCGAGCGGTTCGCGGATCTCGGCCCCGTCGCCGAGGACGACGGTGACGGCCCGGTCGGGGTCGAGCCGTTCGGCGGCGACCCTGCGGATGTCGGCGGGGGTGACCTCGCGCAGCCGCTCGGAGTGCTCGGTGAGCCACGACAGCGGGAGTCCGGACGCGGCGAGGACCGACATGTAGTTGGCGACGCCGGACTGGGTGGCGGTGGCGAGTTTGACCGAGCCGAGCGCGTAGCGGCGGGCGAGGTCGAGCTCTTCGGCGTCCGGCGGGTTGTCGGCCATGCCGCGCAGTTCGGCGCGGACTTCGGCGAGGGCCGGGCCGGTGACCTCGGTGGCGACGTCGACGGCCGCGAGCTGGAGCGAGCCGGCCGGGGCGTGGTCGACGCGCGAGCGCGGCGAGTAGCCGTAGCCCTTGGTCTCGCGCAGGTTCATGACCAGGCGCGAGGAGAAGTAGCCGCCGAAGATGAGGTTGGCCAGGTGCTGGGCGGCGTTGTCGGGGTGGGTGCGGGCGACGGCCGGGTAGGCGACGCGGATCGCGGACTGGACCGAGCCGGCCCGGTCGACCAGCACGAGCGGGCCGGGGGCCATGTCGGGCAGGGGTTCCATGCGGCGCGGCTCGCCTGTGCCGCTCTCACCCATGCCGTTCCAGTCGCCGAGGGCCTTCTCGACGGCGGCCGCGGTCGCGTCGGGGTCGATGTCGCCGACGATGATGAGCCGGGCGCCGGCCGGGTGGAGGCGGGCGGCGTGGAGGGCGAGGACGGCCGCGCGTTCGACCGCGGCGACCTCGTCGGCGGTGGGCTGCTGGTGGCCGTACGGGTGGTCGCCCCACAGGCGGGCGTCGAGGACGCGGCCGACCTGGAAGTCGGGCTGCTGCTCGGCGACGGAGAGGCCGTCGATGATGCGGGAGCGTTCGAC
Organism: Glycomyces paridis; assembly: GCF_004912155.1. Taxonomy (GTDB): domain Bacteria; phylum Actinomycetota; class Actinomycetes; order Mycobacteriales; family Micromonosporaceae; genus Glycomyces; species Glycomyces paridis. The sequence goes on from NZ_STGX01000018.1 coordinate 28,673, forward strand.
CTCGAGCGGCCCGTCGGGGTATTCGGCGGCCTTGAGGAGGTCGCCGAGGACTTCGAGGAGTTCGGGCAGGCCGGTGGCGAGGCTGTTGCCGGACACGGCGATCCGGTCGGGGTCGGCCCCGGCGCCGAGCGCGCCGCCGACGCCCTGGAGGCGCCGGGCGATCTCGCTCATGGAGGCCGTCTCGGTCCCGGAGAAGATCGCGGCGGTGAGCAGGTCGGCGACGGCGAGGTCGGCGTGCGCGGCCGGGATCGACAGGCGCACCTCGGCGAGCGGGACGCCCGGCCGGCGGGTGAGCAGGACCCGGAGCCCGTTGGGCAGGGTCCGCTCGACGGGGACGGGGAGGGTCAGCGGGACTTCCGGTGCGAGACCTGGGACGACGTTGTTCACTGCACTCCTCCGGGAATCACTTCGAGAACGGCGCGGCGGTTCGGCGTCATGGCGGCGGCGGCCCGCGCGACGGCCTCGGGCGTCACCTCGCCGAGCAGGGACGCGAAGCGGGTGGTCATGGCAGCGTCGCCGTGGAAGATCTCGGCGGTCGCCAGGCGCCTGGAGCGCCCCATCACCGAGTCGTCGCCGCGCAGCAGCTGGGCGGCGACGCGGGCCTTGACGCGGTCGAGTTCGGCCTCTTCGACGCCTTCGGCGACGCGGGCGAGCTCTTCGTCGACGGTGCCGAGCACGGCGTCGACGGCGGTGCCGGGCGGCAGGAACGCCTGGACGAGCATCGCGGTCGGGCCGCGGGAGGCGAAGGGCTCGGACATGAACGTGGTGTGGGCGGCGACGGCGGTGGCGGTGCGGTCGGTGTGGATGAGCCGCTCGACCAGGCGCGAGGCGTCGCCGTCGGTGAGGAGTTCGCCGAGGACCACGTACGGCAGGAACGCGTCGAGGTCGGTGACCGGGTCGGGGACGCGCCAGGCGACGGCGACGGCCGGCAGCGTGGCCCGCTCGTCCACGTAGGACTCGCGGCGCTCGCCGTCCAGGTCGGGCTCGTCGAAGGAGGGGTGGACGGGCGCCGGGCGGGCCTCGACGTCGCCGAAGTGGCGCTCGACGAGTTCGCGGGCCTGCTCCAGGTCGAAGTCCCCCGCGACGGACAGGACGGCGTTGGAGGCCGGGTAGTAGGCGTCGAAGAACGACTGCGCGTCGGCGACGGTGGCCGCATCGAGGTCCACGAAGGAGCCGTAGCCGTCGTGCGCGTTCGGGAACGTGTCGAACATCACCGGCGGGAGCTTGATCCAGGGGAAGCCGCCGTACGGGCGGTTGAGGACGTTGACCCGGATCTCCTCCTTCACCACGCTGACCTGGTTGGCGAGGTTCTCATCGGTGATCGCCGGGCCCCGCATCCGGTCGGCCTCCAGGAACAGCGCGAGTTCGAGGCCGTTGGAGGGCAGCAGGTTGAAGTAGTCGGTGTAGTCGATGTGGGTCGAGCCGTTGAAGGTGCCGCCCGCGGACTGGACGTGGCGCATGTGCTCGGCCTTGCCGACGTTGTGGGAGCCCTGGAACATCATGTGCTCGAACAGGTGGGCGAAGCCGGTGCGCCCTTCGGGCTCCGATCGCATCCCCACGTCGTACACCACGGCGACCCCGACGACCGGCGCTCCGGGGTCCGGCGCGAGGACCACCCGCAACCCGTTGGCGAGCCGGAACCGCTCGATCGCGAACGCCGGGGCGGGAATCGTCGCAACAGTCATGGCCGAACCCTATCTCAGCTCAGTGACCGCGCAGGTGCGCGGCGTTCGTCACAACTCCTTGGAATCGGCATGAATTCCTGCTTGACTCCTAGGCTATGAACTCGCAGCACTTCGAACGCCTCACCGACGCCCGCCGCGTCGCGGCCTCGTGCTGCCGAATGTGCGCCAGCTGAGGGCTCCTGCACCGCCGCGCCCCGAAGCGGCGATCACCCACAGCGAAAGCGACGTTCCTTCCTCATGGGATCTGCACCCAGCATCAGCCTGTCCGGCGTCACCAAACGCTTCGGCGACCTGACCGCGCTCGACGCGGTCGACCTCGACGTCGCCCCCGGCGAGATCTTCGGCATCCTCGGCCGCTCCGGCGCCGGGAAGTCCACGCTGCTGCGCACCGCCAACCTCCTCACCAGGCCCGACTCGGGCACCGTGACCGTCGACGGTGCCGAACTGACGGCCCTGCACGGCCGCGAGCTGCGCCGCGCCCGCGCCAAGACCGCGATGATCTTCCAGCACTTCAACCTGCTGTCGAACCGCAACGCCGCCTCGAACGTGGCGCTGCCGCTGCGGTTCGGACGCGTCCCGCGCGCCGCACGCCGCGCACGCGCCCTCGAACTGCTCGACCTCGTCGGCCTCGCCGACAAGGCCAAGGCCTACCCCGGACAGCTCTCCGGCGGCCAGCGCCAGCGCCTGGCGATCTCCAGGGCGCTCGCGGCCGATCCGGCCGTGCTGCTCTCCGACGAGGCCACGAGCGCGCTCGACACCGACACCACCGACGAGATCCTCGACCTGCTCGCGCGGCTCAACCGCGAGTTGGGGCTGACGATCCTGCTCATCACGCATGAGCTCGAGGTGATCACCCGCATCTGCCACCGCGCCGCGGTGATGGACTCGGGCCGGTTCGTGGAGACCGGGCCGGTGCCCGAACTGCTCGCCGACCCCGGCTCGCGTCTGGGCTCGCAGGCCCGGCGCCTCGCCGCCCGCCTGCTCGGTGAGGGGGCGGCGCTGTGAACGACGACCGACTCGTCGAGCTGCTGACCGAGGCGTTCTGGGAGACCCTGCACATCGTCTCGGTGGCGGGGCTGTGGACGCTGCTGGGCGGGCTGCTGGTCGGCACCGTCCTCTACATCACCTCGAAGTCCGGGCCGCGGCCGATCGCGGTGGTGAACGCGCCGCTCGGTCTCCTGGTCAACGTCGGCCGCAGTGCGCCGTTCGTACTGCTCATGGTCGCTGTCGTGCCGCTGACGCGCCTCATCACGGGGACGAGCATCGGCACGGAGGCGGCGATCGTGCCGCTGACGGTGGCCTCGATCCCGTTCTTCGCTCGGCTCGTCGAAGGCGCGCTGCTCGAAGTCCAGCCGGGCCTGGTCGAAGCGGCCCGGTCGATGGGGGCCTCGACGCCGGCGCTGGTGTGGCGCGTGGTGCTGCCCGAGTCGACGCCGGGTCTCATCCGCGGGTTCACTGTGACGCTCGTGGCGATCGTCTCGTACTCGGCGATGGCCGGGATCGTCGGCGGCGGGGGCCTGGGCGACCTGGCGTACCGCTACGGCTACCAGCGCTTCGAGACCGAGTACATGATCTGGCCGCTGGTCATCCTCATCGTGCTCGTCCAGCTCTTCCAGATCCTCGGCGACCGGTGCGCCCGCACCCTCGACCGTCGCTAACGCAATTTCCCTACCTAGGAGAACACCATGTTCAATCGCCGTGCCCTGATCGGCGGCTCAGTCGCCGCCGCGACCGCTCTAGCCCTTGCCGCCTGCGGTTCCGACGAGCCGTCGGAGCCGACCGAGACGAACGGGACCGTCACGGTCGCCGCGACCTCGGTGCCGCACGCGCAGATCCTCCAGTTCGTCCAGGACGAGCTGGCCGAGGACGCGGGGCTGACCATCGAGATCGAGGAGTTCAGCGACTACCTCCAGATCAACCCGTCGACCGACGACGGCTCGACGGACGCGAACTTCTTCCAGCACCTGCCGTACCTGGAGACCTACAACGCCGACAACGGCACCGACCTGGTCGAGGTGGCCCCGGTCCACATCGAGCCGCTCGCGCTGTACACGAACGGCACCGCGTCGGTCGAGGACCTTCCCGAAGGCGCGCAGATCGCGATCCCGGCCGACCCCTCCAACGGCGGCCGCGCCCTCGCCCTGCTGGCCGACGCGGGCCTGATCACCCTCGCCGACGGGGTCGACCTGACCTCCGCCACCGAGGCCGACATCGCCGACAACCCGCTCGGCCTGGAGTTCGTGGCCGTCGAGGCCGCGCAGCTCCCCCGCACCCTCCAGGACGTCGACGCCGCCGTCATCAACGGCAACTACGCCCTCGAAGCCGACCTCAGCCCCGCCGAGGACGCCATCGCCAGCGAGTCCGCCGACGGCAACCCCTACGCGAACTACCTGGTCACGACCTCCGCCAATGCCGACAACGAGGACATCCAGAAGCTCGGCGAGCTCCTCCAGTCCAACGAGGTCAAGCAGTTCATCCTCGACACCTGGTCCGACGGCTCGGTCGTCCCGGCCTCCTAACCAGGCCTTACATCACCGCCAACCCGCTTGCACCGGCTGAACCGCGACACGTAAGATAGTTGCGGCCAGCCTGGCAACGGGCTGGCGAAGGAGTGTGGCGCAATTGGTAGCGCATCGGTCTCCAAAACCGAGGGTTGCAGGTTCGAGTCCTGTCACTCCTGCAAGTCCAGCATCACCCGAACACCGGGCCGTGATAAACGGCCCGGTGTTCGTGATTTCAGCTGCGTTGCTCAGGCAGCAGCGGCGTGAACGGCGACCGGATTTCATCGGCGCTGATCTTCGCCTCGCCGGTCACCATCGCCTCCAGGAGTCGCGGCACGCTGATTTCCCTGATTCTCGCTTCGCGGGTCGCGGAGGCGTGATAATGGGGTGATGGACGGGATGCAATCGAACTCCCGACCGGCAATGGACGCCCAACCACAGAGCAGACCACTCCCTGACGATCAGGCGCCCGTTCAATGGCCGAGGGCACCGCAACACCAGGCAGAACGCCAGGCTAAAAGTGGAATTTCAAGTGGACTACTGGCAGCACTTGCGACGGCATTCTCCGTTGTCTCACTGACACTTGGGGTGGTCTTCGGGTCGATACTGTTCATGCCGGTACCTGAGTCCACCACTGGGGGACCGCAGCAGGACACAGTGCCGGATGAAGGGGTCGAGGACGGCCCTTCTTCGCCTGGGGATCGGTTTGAATCCGTACCGGACTCCGCAGATCTGGAAGAAGTCGTCGAGATCTGTGCACCGAACTCCGAGCATGTGCGGGTCGCCGACGAAGGGAACACGATCATCATCTCTGGCGTGGCCGCAGAAGGCGGACCTGAGGAACCGGTGGAAGAACTCGCCTGTGTCCTTGTACTTCTGGACGCGCCGGACTCATTGTGGGATCACATCATCACGACCAGGGCAATCGATGGACAGCAGGAGGAGGAGCTCGGCGCCTACACAGTGCGCTGGTCGTATCATCCCGACGACGGGCTGAATCTCACAATTGTCACAAACTTACGGTTGATCGCGAAACGCCGTTCACGAAGAATAAGTCAAATCCGTGCACGTTTCGGCCGTGCCTGCGGGCGTATCATGAGGCCAGACCTGATAGCGAAAGGCCCGCTTGTGATCGACCCCTCGACGGACCAAGTTCTCATCCCCGCCCGCAATGACACCACCATTCGCGCAGTCGGCCGCTCTTACATAGATGTCGGCTTCGACAGAGGGGAGTCGTTGTTCGTTCCAGGCCGACCGGTATGGAACGACAAAACGGTCAGGGAGCTCTACTACCACTACAACCTTCAGACCGACGACAGCAATGACCGCTTTCATGAAAAGCTGGAGCGCCAGCTCGCAAGCGCTTCAGACGACGCCAAGCTCCTCATGGCCGAACTCATGGCACTGCAGGCGATGCCGCTGACCCGGAACAGCCTCAAGCCGAGTAGCAAGGCCGACCGGGTTGAACCGGTGCTCCGCTGGATGGACGAAAACGTCGCGCTTCCCGAGGAGATCAAGGAGGCGTTCCTCGAGGGAACCTGGAACGGTGGCACCGGCGCACACACCATGCTTTGGAAGTGGCTCTTTGACGCAGTTGAACTTTTGCGAGCCTGGTTCCGCCTTCTGCCGCCGGAGCGGTCGCACATCATCGCTGATCCTTGGGAATGGCGCGACTGGATCCGAGGGACCGGAGGCATGCCTTCGCTGACCGAGGCACTGCTCTATCTCGGTTTCCCCGAGCACTTCCTCCCGATCATTAACGTCGAGCACAAGCGCAAGATCCGAGGAGCCTTCAGTCACCTGCTCCCCGAGCAGATCGCAGGGGTCGACCTCGACCGGGACCTCTTCGAAATCACATTGCGACTGCAGCGACAGTACGGGGACCGGATCGATTTCTATAGGCCCCCTTTCAGGGACGAATGGCAGACTACGGTTCGCCCCTCCGGTGAGCGGCGCGCCTGGTACGTCCCTCCTCCCCATGACGACGCTGAGCTCGAATACTGGATCGATCAAGGCATCATCACGATCTCCGCCGGGCGTCTCGGCCCGCTCACCTCGGCCACTGACCGGACGACGATCAGAAGCATGGTCGAGAGCGCCTACGGCCATCTCGACTACGCGGACCGCGCTGCATTGACCATGGAGTTCCACTCGTTCTGGTCGCTGATGCAGCGGGACGACCTGGTGGCAACCGTCCAGGACGATCAGCTCTGGATCGGTGTACTCAAGCATGGTGCTGCATACGGGCCGGGAGGAGAGCTGTCTCGCAACGTCGACTGGTACAGCAAGCAGCCGATCGCCTTGACCGGTCTCTCCCAGTCCCTGCGGATAGAACTCCAGCGCTCCGTCGCAGTTGCCGACATCTCCGTCAAACTCACTGAACTGTCACAGATCCTGGGCGTCGAGACCGACACCTCCGAAGAGGACCAAGAGGAATCCCCACCTCCACTCGACCCCCTCAATCCCGCACTGTTGCAAGGACTCTCCGAACGCCTCCACCTGGACGAGGCATGGCTGCGGGAACTGGTATCGCTGGTCCAAGACCGCAAGCAAGTGGTGCTGTACGGACCACCAGGCACCGGTAAGACCTACCTCGCCCAGGAACTGGCCGAACACCTCACCGACCGCGACGCGGTGACGCTGGTCCAATTCCACCCCTCCTACGCCTACGAGGACTTCATCGAAGGGTTCCGCCCCGCTCCCGCCGGCGAGGGGTCGGTGGGGTTCGTCCTGACCGCTGGACCACTGCGCGACCTCGTCCGCAAGGCCCGCAACGACTCACGCCCGCATGTCCTCATCATCGACGAGATGAACCGAGCGCACCTGGCCAAGGTGTTCGGCGAGCTCTACTTCCTCCTTGAGTACCGGAACCGCTCGGTGCGGCTGCAGTACTCTCCCGAGGAGTCCTTCTCGCTTCCGGAGAACGTCTACATCATCGCCACAATGAACACCGCAGACCGGTCGATCGCCCTGCTCGATGCCGCGATCCGGCGACGGTTCGCGTTCGAGGAGATGCACCCCGAGGAGGCGCCCGTACGCGACCTGCTCTCCAATTGGCTCGGCCAGAACGCCTCGGGCGACCCCCGCCCCGCGCTCCTGCGGGCTCTGAACGAGGCCATCCCAGAGTCGGACCACGACTTCAAGATCGGGCCCTCATACCTCATGCGCGCCGACGCCGGAAGCGATGAGGGCATCGCGAGGATCTGGCGGCACGACCTCCTACCCCTCCTGGAAGAGCACTTCCACGGCAGAATGAGCCGCTCAGAGGTCCATGAGACTTTCGGACTGGGAGCCATCCGGCTGGCCGCTGGTACTTCCCTGCGGGCCGCGACCGAAGAGCAGACCTCAACGTGATCGAACCTGTCGTGCTCCAGGAGTTCCAGCATGGCTCCGAAGTGCGCGCCATCGACCAGAAGACGGCCGCGGCGCTCGCCAAGACGGAGCTCGTCAAGGTCACACCGGTCTCCGGCGGGAGGTGGCGGCTGCAGACCGCAGGCAAGGTCGGCTCCGTTCGCATCGGTGGCCTGGACGTCCACGTCAAACCAAAGATGGGCATCTCGCGGTTGCTGTTCCTGCTCGGGTACGCAAAGAACCCGAACTTCCTCCCAGAGGACTCTCCCGGCACCGCTGAGGACGATCTCTGGCCGGCGCTCGCCGAGTCTCTGGTGCGGTACTGCGAGCGCGCGCTGGCTCGCGGCCCAATCCGTGGGTACGCGTCAGTCGAGGCCACACTGCCGCTGATCCGGGGTCGCATCCTGGTGGCCGATCAGATCGCCGCCCGCCCCGGACAGTCGTTCCCTCTCGAAGTGCGGCACGACGATTACACCGCGGACATCCCCGAAAACCGGCTGCTCCGAACCGCGCTGCGGATCATGTCCGAAGTACCGCGGCTTCCCGACGGGATACCCGGGCGGATCGCTCGACTCGAGGCGCACCTCCGCGAGGCCCACTTTCTCACCGGAACCTCGTCGAACGCGGCTTGGCCGCTCACGCGCCTCAATTCGCATTACGGCGACGCGCTCCAAATCGCCGAGATTGTGCTGCGCCACCAGTCCGCGGAGACGGGTCCGGGCGGCTTGAAGGTCGCCTCGTTCGTCATCCCCGTTCACCGTGTCTTCGAGGACTTCGTGGCCAAGGCGCTTCGGGAGGCGTTCGCCCGCTTCAGAGTCCGCGTCGACGACCAAGTGAGTAGCTACCTCGACGAGCAGCGGACCGTCCGGATCAGACCAGATGTGGTCACCATGCTCGACGGCGTCCCGAACACGGTGGTCGACGCCAAGTACAAGTTCCAGGACAAAGCGGGAACGAACGGGGACGTATTCCAGGTCGTCTCGTACTGCACCGCGCTCGGTACGACGACGGGCTGCCTGGTGTACGCCCACGGGGTGAAGGAAGCCGAGTGGCAGAGCATCCGCAACTCCCCTATCCGCGTCCTCCAGTACCCGCTCGACCTCACCGCGCCACCCGCATCGATCCTTCGATCCATCGCCGAACTCGTCGAGCGGCTGCTCGCTCGCACCTGACTAGCTGTCTGGCTGTCGCTGAGGGCGTGCGAGTTCGGCGCGTCAGAACCTACTCCTCATACCGTCACGTGAACATCACTCAAGGTATCATCTTGAATGTTCCACGCGCCCAACGTCGCCTCTGGAGGAACCCCTTGGCAGATCGTTTCACCACCAAACTCTCCAACGCCCTCAAGAGCGAGTTCCTCGACAAGTTCCACCCCGATGACGTACCGCAAGGGGATCCGGACCAGCGCGAATTCCATACCGGGGCCTTGTCCGCGATGATGGTCCGCCTCCTGGTCGACTGTCCTTCCGAACGCGCCGTGGACTTTGTCACCAAAGGAACCGACGACCATGGCATTCACGCGGTCGCCTATGACGAGCGCCAGAACCGGCTTTGGCTCATCCACAGCATCTGGCCCGACAACGGGGATGCAAACGACGAAAAAGGGTTCCGAGACTTTGCCACCGGAGTCGAGCACATCCTCAATGCACGACACGAGAAGTTCAACAACCGCTATCGTCGCCACGAGGTAGCAATCGAGTCGCTCATGAACAAAGACCCCCATATCACGTTCGTGGTCGCGCTCGCTGGATCCACCTACAACCACCCTGTGCACTGGCAGGCGTTGGAGAAGTGCGCCGATGAGATTCGCCGCTGGTACTCGCACCGTCCCTTCATCGAAGTGTTCACGCTCGACAAGCTCGTCCAAATCGCCCGTGCCGGCATGAGCGAGCCGCCGATCAGCCTCAAGGTGAACTTCGCAGCGCTGGCGACGGACACCGAGGACCTGCCCCATGAGATCTACTTCGGCACAGTGACTGCCGCCGAGGTGGCCCGCTGGTACGACCTGCACCGGGAGCAGCTCTTCCGTCGCAACATCCGTGGTGCGCTCGGCCGGACCACGGTCAACCAGTCCATCCGCACCACCCTCATTGAACGTCCCGAGCACTTCTGGGACTTCAATAACGGCATCACGATGATCGCCCAGTCGGGATCGATCGACGCGGGCGGCAGTGGCGAACTGAACGGCGTGGCCATCGTCAACGGTGCGCAGACCGTCTCCTCCATCGCCGAAACCGTCAAGGAGCACACGCAGGCGGGCACGGCCAAGGTCCTCATGAAGGTCTCGATCATCGGAGCAACGAAGCAAGACAACGATGAGCGTGGGGTCGATCTGCCGCGCGAGATCACTCGTGCCGCGAACACCCAGAACCAGGTAGACATCCGCGACCTTGCCTCGTTGTACGAGCAGCAGGACGACCTCAAGCAGGAGTTCTACACCGTTCTGGGTTTGGAGTACACCACCCGGCACACCGAGGCCGCCCCCGCTGATGACGACGGCTGCACTAGCGAAGAGGCGCTCATCTCCCTCGCGTGCGGTCACGCCGACCACCGCTATGCCGTGCAGGCCAAGACGCTGTCGGACGTGCTGTGGGATCGCAACGGCGGAGGCGCGTATCGAAACCTGTTTCGCTCCGGCATCACCGCCGAGGAAGTCTGGCGCCAAGTCCGGCTGATGCGGATCGTCCAAAGCACGATCAGCACGGCGCGGAAGAAGTACACAGGCAGAGCCGCGCAGGTCGCCGACCACGGCGACCTGCTCACTGCGCATCTGGTGGCTCGGCAATTCGCGGACCGGATCCACGACGACGACTGGGAGGAGACCGTGCTCGACAGAGTAGCCTCGACTGCGGGAGAAACCCTCAAGCGAGTCATCACGCTGTTCCCGAACGGACATCCATCCTCGGTCGTCAAGGACGAGCAGAAGGCCAGAGATCTGGTCAACCAGGTCTTCAACGAGATCGCCTCGGGATCAGCGGTCCCCGAAGTTCCCAGCGAATTCGTGAAGGGACGGTCAAGCGGCAAGAGACGTACCCCGGATCTCGCGCCCCTGATCGCCAAGCACAGAGCGATCAAGGAGGGCACCATGCTCGAATTCCGGCCGATCACCAGAGAACACCGACAGCTCTTCCAGCGGTGGATCACCGCAGATCCCCGCCGGTCCCGAGCGACTTGGATCAACGACAACAAGGCCCAGCTTCGCTGGGAGGTTGACGGCAAGATCTACGCCGCAAGTCGCCTGGCGCTCGACTTGATCAACAGCCTGGGAGAGAAACGCTACAAGTCGATCCGTGGTCCTGAATGCTGGTACGTCCCGGGACTCGGCTCGCTGAAGGACATCGGGCTACGCCTCCATGACGAGATAAATGGCGTGGACGAGGTTGACGTCGAGGACAACGGCCTGTTCTGAATCCCATGGTCAACCGTCATATCCTTCAGTTCTCTCAGAATCTGGAAGTTCTTCAGAGCCAAGGGCTTCGGCGATGGCGGCGAATTCGGCGAGGGCGGCTTGGAGGTCCTCGACGATCTCTCGGGCGATCTGCGCCGGGGGCAGGAGGCTGTCGGCGTCTTCGAGCGACGGGTCCTTCATCCAGGTGATGTCGAGGTTGACCTTGTCGCGGGCGATCAGGTCCTCGTAGTCGAAGCATTTGAAGCGCTCGGTCTCGGTGCGGGCCGAGAGCGGCTTGCCGGCTCCATAGCATTCGACGAAGTCCTGAAGGTTCGAACGCCGCAGCGGTCGCGTCTTGAGGGTGAAGCGCTGACCGGTGCGGAAGTCGTAGATCCAGACCTTGCTCGTGTTCGGCTTGCCGTCGAGCTGGTACGGGTGCTTCTCGAAGAAGAGCACGTTCGCCTTGACCCCGCCGGCGTAGAAGATGCCGGTGGGCAGGCGCAGGATCGTGTGGAGTTTGAACTCCTTGAGCAGTCGAGTGCGGATCTTCTCCCCCGCGCCGCCCTCGAAGAGCACGTTATCGGGGAGGACAACGGCGGCACGGCCGCCCATGTCGAGCGAGGCCATGATGTGCTGCAGGAAGTTGAGCTGCTTGTTTGTGGTGGTGACCCGGAAGTCCTCCCGGTCGTAGCTCATGTCCTGGGCCTCGGTCTTGCCGTCGGTGCCGATGACGGTGATCGAGGACTTCTTGCCGAACGGCGGGTTCGCAAGGATGAGCGAGGCGTGCTGGCTCGGCTTCGCGGCGAGTGCATCGGCGACGTCGATGAGACTCGGGCCGTCAGGGTCGCCCATGCCGTGCAGGAGCATGTTCATCGCGGCGAGACGGGCGGTGCCGGGGACAAGCTCGGTACCCCAGATGCGGCGCTTGCTGGTGTTGAGGCGGAGGTGCGGCGGCAGGTTCCGGTGGCGCTCGCGGATGTAGGAGCGTGCTGCGATGAGAAATCCGCCGGTCCCGCAGGCCGGGTCCATGATCGTGTCCTCAGGGCGGGGCTGCATGACCTCGACCATGGCGTCAATGAGGGGGCGGGGCGTGAAGTACTGGCCCGCACCGGTCTTGGTGTCCTCGGCCCCTTTGGCGAGCAGGCCTTCATACGCGTCGCCCTTGAGGTCCGTGCCGTGGATGGTCCAGTCCTCCTTGCCAATCAGGTCGACGACGAGCTTTTCGAGCAGAGCCGGTTCGGTGATCTTGTTCTGCGCCTTGGCGAAGATGACCCCGAGGGTGGTGCCGGACTCCTTGCCGAGCTCGGTGAGCACGGCCCGGTAGTGCTCCTCGAGCGCGGCGCCCTTCTTGGTGGAGAGGGATTTCCAGTTGTACTCGTCCGGGACGACAGGCCGGGACTCTTCTTGAGTGAGGCCGTCTTCGGCCTGCTCATGGACCATCTTGAGGAAGAGAAGAAACGAGAGCTGCTCGACGTAGTCGATGGTCGAGAGGCCGTTGTCGCGCAGGACATCGCGATAGTTGACAAGCTTGCGGACCAGGGCATCGGTCTGCGCGGCCTCTTGCGGGTGCTCGATGTTCACAGTCCCAACTCCTCTTGAACGAACGTACCGGCGGCCTCCGACGAAACGGAGGGAGCGGTGCGGGTACTGACGGCCACGGTCTTCTTCGGCGCTCGCCCGCGCCTGAGTTTCGGCTGGGCCGCCCGCTCGGCCCTGATGCGGTCCAAAACGGCGGAGGCTGGCTCATCGGCTGGGTCTTGCGGCACCAGATCCCCAGCGAACGCCGACTCCAGCAAACCCTTCCGCAAGCGATCGGCCTGCCTCATCGCTTGTTCCGCAGTATTAAACGCATGGGCAACTGTTGTCTCCCACTCCGAGACGGCATCCAAGATCCGCAGTTGTTCCTCATGAGCAGGCACAGGTACAGGGAAGTTCGCCAGCTTCGTGCCGTTGACGTTTGCTTGACCAACCTGTTGGGATACGACCGAGTCGATGTACCGGCGGCCAGCCGGACTATTGATGAAGAGGTTCACCCACTCAGGTTCGATACCATCAACGAGTCTGCATCGAATGAGGTACGAGGCGAAGGTCATCGGCCCAAGGTCCGAGCGATATACCGCCGATTTTCCAACAAGCTCAGCGCTGTTGGTTCTGTTGAACAAGAGGTCTCCGTCTTCAAGGAGGAGCTTCCCTACGTCCGGATGATTGCCCGGGAGGTACTTGAGCACGGAGGCATCGATTCGGCCACTTTGAATGTTTCCCATGCGCAAAACCGGTGTGCTACCCGATTCACCGTCACCGGTCTTCGCAGAGGTGCCGTACTCGATCAGGGTACACAGCGAACCAAGAGATCTCACTGCCCAATGTTTTGGGCAAAGGGAATCTCCGATCGATGATTCACCCTCCCTTACCTTTCGACGTTTGAAGCTAGTACCGGCCAGTACACGGTCGACCTCGTCCAACAGCTCCTGAACTGGCTGATCCGTGTCCATACGACCAGAAAGCTGACCTGAGATTCCCTGATGTTCCATTGACTTGCGCAGCCGAATCGCGCGACACCTGGCCGATTGTAGGTCGCCAATGGCGGAATCAAGGCGGGAGAGGTGGCCATCGAGGACATCGACTATGCGCTCCTGCTCTGCTAGCGGCGGCACAGGAACGGTTTCTTCTTCAAACTTGGAACGAGTGAGATGGACCATCCCGGAACCGTGTGCTCGCTCTTGAAGCGCCTTGAGTTTGTAGTTAATGAGGTAATAAAGGAACTTCCTGTTGATCTTGGAATCAACCTTGAATATGTGTTGATTAAGCGCGGCGTCCGATCCTCTCCAAATGTGCGCCCCCAACGTGGCAGCCCATGAGATAAGCAGATCACCATCCTTTACAAGATGCTTGTCGTCAAGTTCGCCGGAAAAGTAATTGAAGGCAGCGCCCGAACCGGTCAGATTTTGAATTCGAATGATTGGCAATCCTTGAGTTGACCATTCGGATTTCTTGAATCCTCTGCCGTTGAAATACTCGCCGACTTCGCCCAGGGTTGACCAGGCCCAGCCGGGGGGTAGTTCCTTGTCGCTCAAGCTAGCTCCCTGTTCAGCTCGGTCAGTAGGTCGAGGGGTTCTCGGTCGGGGTAGGCCTGCCTCATCGCCTTCTTGAAGCCTCGGCCTCCTCCTCGTTCACGGAACGGTTCCTCGTTCATGAGCTTGGCCTCGATGCCGATGTCACTTGCTACGACCTCGCAGATTCGTTCCAGCCACCACATCTGGTCTTCGGTGAAGGTCACCTTCGCCTGCTCCTGGCGGAGCAGCCAGCCCGCGAAGCGTTCCCGCACCACTTCTTGGTACGGCTTCAGTTCTGTGTCCTCGCCGAGTTCGTACCTGATCAGCGTGATCAAGTCCGGGATTCCTGCGCCCCGCCCCGGGTGCTCGGCGGCCTTGCCGAGTCGCTCGTAGCAGAGCCACAGGTGCTCGGGGGTCCATGCCCGCTGCGGCCGACCGATCATAGCGGCCAGCGCCTCAAGCTCCGCATACACCTCACTGGGTGTCATGCGGCCCGGGTGGTTCATGGCAATCTCGATGGCGGTGATCTGGTCGCGGTTGTCTTCGAGGAACTGGTGCCAGCTCGCGACGATCTCCTGCGATCGCTCTTCGGCGGTCAGGGTCTCGATGCCCAGGACTTCGACGTCTGTCAGGTCGTCGACCACGTAGTCCTTGTCGCGGCGGATGTCGATGATCTCGCGGCGCAGTTTCGGGTTGGTGGTCAGCGGTTCGATGGCCTTGACGATGAGTTCGCGGGCGGCGCGTTCGGCTGCCTTTTCGTCTCCGCCCTCGAACCGGACGGCCTCCTTGGCCCGCTCCTGGGCGTCGGCGTCGGTCGCGGCCACGATGCCGCTCGCGATGCGGTTGAGGCTCCATCCTCCCGAGGTGTGTTCAAGGAGGCGGCGCTCGTCGTCGGTAAGCTGCTGTTCGAGGCGCGCGAGGCGTCCGGCGAGCATTTCAGCCTGGTCGAGGTCAATGGACTTCGTGGCGGTGCGTTCAAGGAGCTTCTTCAGCGAGACCTGCTTGGGTCCCGCGGGGACGAGTGGTTTGGCGTCGTTGAGCGGGTGGTCGGTGACGCCGACGGCGTCGATGAGGAGGAACTTGCTCTTGCGCACGGTGTCGTCAGCGCCGGGCGTGACCTCTTGGAGCTCGACGGGGTTGATGGTGCGGGCACCGCGGCCCTTCATCTGCTCGAACTGCACGGCGCTGGCGGTGGTGCGCATGAAGATCACGCATTCGAGGGCCCGGATGTCGGTGCCAGTGGCGATCATGTCCACGGTGCAGGCGATGCGGAGCGTCGGCGAGGTCCGGAAATCGCGGATGAGCTGGTTCGGGTCCTCCCCCGCCTGCCGGGTCTTGTAAGTGATCTTCTTCGCGAAGTCGTCGCCGCGCTCGAACACCTCCTTGGCCTGGGCGATGACGGAGTCGGCGTGCGGGTCGCTGACGGCGAAGATCAGGGTCTTGGGCACCTCGGCGCGGCCGGGGAACCATTCGCGCCAGTGGTCGCGGTAGTAGGTGAGGACCTGCCGGATCTCGTCGACGCTCTCGGCTTTGCGTCCCACCTGGTTCGTCGTGTAGGTGTAGTCGTCTTCGAGCTGCTCGTACCGGCGGTGCCTGGTGGCGCGGTCGCGCACTTCGACGGTCTCGCCGGCGTCGATGGTGGCCTGGCCGTCGCGGCGGAGGCTGGTGCGCAGTTTGAGGATGTCGAAGTCGACGTTCACGCCGTCGGCCACGGACTGAGGGTAGGTGTACTCGCTGACGAGGTTCTTGGAGAAGAAACCGAGGGTCTGCATTGTCGGGGTGGCGGTGAGGCCGACGAGGTGGGCGTCGAAGTATTCGAGCACGCCGCGCCACAGACCGTAGATCGAGCGGTGGCACTCGTCGACGATGATCAGGTCGAACGACTCGATCGGCACGGCAGGGTTGTATCCGATCTCGACCGGCTTGTCCCGCTCGTAGGCGTCTTCGCGCTCGTCGGCGTCGAGGCTGTCTTCGAGGTGCTCGCCGCGCAGGAGCGCGTACATGCGCTGGATCGTGCAAATGACCACCGAGGAGGTCTCCTGCAATCCGGCCGGCCCGAGCCGGTCGATGCCGTAAAGGTCTTCGAGCCTGCGCCCGTCGTCGGGCGCGATGTAGTGGTTGAACTCGAACTCGGCTTGACGCCCGAGGTTGTTGCGGTCCACGAGGAACAGCACGCGGCGGGCGCGGGCGAATTTGAGCAGCCGGTACGTCTCCGCCGCCCCCATGTAGGTCTTGCCGGCGCCGGTCGCCATCTGGATGAGCGCCTTGGGCTTGTCGGCGGCGAGGGAGCGTTCGAGGCCGTGGATCGCGTCGATCTGGGCTGGCCGGAAACCGCCTTCGTCGAGGCCGGGCAGGGCGCGGAGCGCGGCCCGGAAGGTCGGCGCCTCGGGATGCTCGCCGGCCTCGCGCATCCAGCGCGCGACGGTCTCGGGCTTGTGGAACGCGAACACCTCGCGGGAGCGAGGGTCCGGGTCGAGGTGATTGACGAACAAGGTTTCGGCGCCTGTGGTCGCGTACCGGAAGGTGAAGGGCTCGTCGCGGTTCCAGGCGGCGAGCGAGTAATCGCGATGGACGCCGCGCGCGTAGCGGTCGTTCTGCGCCACGGCCGCCGTCAGCGACTCGCCTTCGCGCTTGGCCTCGATGACACCGACGATCGAGCCGTTCACGTAGAGCACATAATCGGCGCGGCCGTTGGCGAGCGGGAACTCGCGGACCGCGACCCCTGTGCCCGCGTCCGGGTTGAGGTCGGCGAAGTCCTGGAGCACCCAGCCGGCGGCCTTCAGGAACTTGTCGATCTCGCGTCGGGACTCGACCTCGTTGCGGGGGCGCTCCCGTCGCAGCCGGTGGACGATGTTGTCTCGGGCGCGCACGTCGGGCTTGGCCGGGTTCGCCTTGGCCTGGGCGTAGGCGTGCTCGTGCTGAGTGCTCAGCCGGGCGACCTGTTCGCTCAGGGCTTCGAGCTGCCGCCGCATCTCGTCCTGGACCTGGACGGCGGAGGCCATGCGGTTCTCGGCCCGTTCCCGGGCGAGTCGCTCGGCTTCGATGCGGTCGGCGGACTCGCCGAGCCGGGTCTCCGCCTCGGTGAGGGTGTCGCGGAAGCTCAGGATCATCTCGGCGACCTCGTCGGAGGCCGAGGAGGGTTCGCGGACGAAGGGGCTGTGCGGCGAGGGCGGGACGAACGCCTCGGCGGTCCGCTTGTTCTGGATCGCATCGTGGTACCAGAGGCCGAGCTTGTGGCAGACCTGGACCGCTTGGAGGGCGCGTTTCACCTCGAAGACGTGCTCGTGCACGACTTCGTTCCGTTCGACGCGGAGGAAGTGGAAGTCGCGTTCGATCTCGGGGAGGAGCGCCCCGAACCTGGCGAGTTCGCGGATGCGGTCGATCTGGTGGCCACCGGGGACGCGCAGGCCGAACCGCATGACCAGGATCTCGGCCAGGGTGTCGCCGAACTTGCCCGACTGGGTGAGGGACACGTTGGGGTGCTCATAGACCGTCGCTTCGGCCTGTGCCCCATAGAGGGCGAGGAGTTCGGACAGCGGGAAGAGGCGGCCGAAGTTCGGTGAGCGGCGGGCCAGATCGGCGAGCTTGGCGTCCACGTTCGTCCTTTCCACTTTGAGGAGTGCAGCCGATCAGGATAACCGATCTGGCGCGGGTTCGGGGTACTGAATTTCTCGCGCCGGGAACCCGATCAAGTGGCAGTCATCACCACGAGCGGGCCTTCGTATCTCCAACCAGTGCAAGCGATCTCGATCCAAGTCGGATATCCGACACATTCCGACACGCGTACGGCGCCATGGGCGATCTTGTAACGACCTTCTCACCCTATCTACAATTCCTCCACATGACGGAAAGCGACGAAGAGACTCCCGGTCCGCCCCCGCTCATGGAACTGGCCCGTCAACTCATCTCAGAGCGGACCCGGCCGAGGGAGTACCACCCTCGCGGCTACGACAAGACCGAGATCCCGCGCGACATCTGCTCGGCGAAGACCCTGGGTCGCTTGGAGTCCGGTCGGTATCGTGGAGTCAAGCTCGGTACGGTGCTCGCGCTGGCGAACTTCTACCGGACTCCTCCCCCACTCACGGACCACATGGCGAACCTCGTGAAGGCGGCCAGAGCGAATGACTGGTGCCGCGAGTACGCGAGCGCTCTGGACGACAACGGCTGGTTCTACCAGCAGTGCGAGGACAATGCCTCCTACCTGGCGTTCCACTCGTTCTCTCTGATTCCCTCTCTTATCCAGGGCCCCGCCTACTATCGGCTGATCAGAGGCACTACGAAGGTCAATATCGGAGAGGATCCCGACTGGGATGGGCGTCTTGAGTTCCGCATGGAGCGGCGTGAGCGCTGGATTGAATCGGAACGTCCGGCACTCGTCATCATGGGCGAAGCCACACTGACCCTCGATCTCGGCCCAGAGAAGGCCGAGATCATCGCCGACCTCCGCAAGATCGCTGCCATGCCGTTCGCCGACGTCCGCGTGATCCCTTTCTCAGCCGGACTCTATGAATTGCAGCGGTGGGGCCTCAATTTGATGGAGTACGACGGCGGCGAGGAGACCGTGATCCATGTTGAGTCTCCACGGGGTTCGGGGTTCGTCTCTGCGGACTCGACGCGAGGTAAGTTCTTCACCGGTGGCCTCAAGGTGGCTTCAGGCCACTCGATCGAACTGGAGGACTTCCTGAAATGACCGGAATCGGGCCGTGGCGCAAGTCCAGCCGCAGCGGCAACAACCAGGACAACCAATGCGTTGAAGTCCGCCTCAACGGCGAGACCCCGCAGGTGTCCGACAGCAAACTGGCCGATGATCGCCCCATCCTCACGATCAGCGCAGGCAGCTACCGCGGCCTATTGGCGTGGGTGAAGGACGCCCCGGAACAGTAGTGACCGAGACGGCCCTGCGTGGAGGCAAGAGCGCCGTCGTTCACCAAGAACCAGCACCATCGAGCGATTCGGCGGCGGGGACCACTGTCCGCCGCCGATCGCATCCCCGACAGAAAACAGAAGGACCTATATGAGCGAGCAGATTCGAGAGCATCTCCTCAAGGGGCGGTTCGACATCGACGCCGCCCGCTGGGTCCAGCCCGACTCCGATGACGGCACCCCCGGCGAGCTTGAGATCGGCTTCGCCGCAGACGGCCTCGTGGCCATGCGCCGCGCCGACGCCCCTGGCGGCACGATCCTGATCTACACCCCCGAGGAGTGGGAGGCGTTCGTCGGCGGCGTCCGGGACGGCGAGCTCGACCTCAGCGTGCTCGTCGAAGATGCCCAGCGCGCCGGGCCCGGCCAGGAATAATCGCTCCACTCGACCGATTCCCACGCGTTCGTCGGGACATTCTTTGCGGACAAAACAGCCGGTCCGTTCTGTCCACCCCATTTGTGAATCCGGCAAGTCCGACGAACTCGCTCGCCAGAATCAATCCTTGTCCGTGTGTTTGCGCTGCTCTTAAGCTTGTCGCATTGGAACACCACAAATGGTGTCCATCCATTAGCGACTAATCGTCGGCTTCGAGGAGCGTGCGGGATGACACGAAGCGAGCGGCCACCGCTTGAGCCCGGACGCGTGTACGGCGAGATCCTGAACGCCGCGGGCACGACCTTCGTCCTCCGCGCCAGCGCCGGCGGCCACCGTGTCGCCGTTCGCCTGCATCACGACGAGGGCCCGGAGATCGCGGTGGTCTGCTGGCCGCTGGAACCGTCTCGGCGGCTCATCCGGTGGCAAGGGCGCCTCTGGTCGTCGAACCCGGCCGAGTGGAAGCATGAGATCAAAGTTCTGGTCTTCGCGGCGATCGATGAGCGGTTTGAAGTCGCTCGCGACCGGGACGGGTTCCGCGGCGAGAGGGTCTGGCCGTGAGCGAGTTCGCCGATCTCCTGTCGCGCAGCGCATTCGCGCTTCGACTTCCGCAACTCATGGGCTCCGCCGTCGATGGTGGCGACAGCGGATCCGGGGACGGCGGCCACGGCGCGCCGTCCGCTCCCCCTGACGCGGCCGCGGCGGCCGAGGTGACGGTTCCCATCGCCGCCGCGGCCGCGTCGAACCAGCCAAACGTCGGGTATCGGGCCGTCGTCTTCGAGAAGCCTCACTCCGACACCGTCGACGGCCCGGACTTGGTGGGGTCCCGGCGTCGCGTCACGGTGTCCTGCCGCCTCTGCCCGAGCGTCGTCCGTCTCCTCGCCTCCGGGTACGGGGAGATGGCGCGCCGGGCAGAGGCGGCAGGGTGGCAGTACACGCCGGGCCGTCACCTCCACGACCGCGCCTGGTGTCCCCGCTGCCGCCCGAACGCCGAAAAGGCCGTCGATTGAACGCTCGACACGATCGCCTTCCGGCGGGGCCGGCCGCCGCCGCCAGCACTGCTGACCCGCAGCGGCGGCCGGTCCGTTCCTCTTGCATGGTGACGCTGGGGTGCATCGATGTCGACGGTCTGGCTGTCGACCTGGTCTGGTCGAGGCTCTCCGATACGGTCCTCGCGGATTTCCGCGAGGTCGAGCCGCGGCGGATCGGCACCGCGGTCTTCGGGCGAGCCGAGCCGGCGTTCATAGCGCAGCCCGATCACCTGGACTGGCTCGGGTACGAGAACCGGGCCGATCGGATTCTCGATGCGGCGATCGGGTTGTTCGAGGCGCGATCCGAGTTGTAGGCCGTGTCAGGAGTTGTCGAGGTCCTTGCGGATCTGGTCGGCGATGTCGACGAGGGAACCCCGTTCGGCGACGAACCAGTAGAGAGTGCCCTGCACCGCGGACCGCTTCTTGCCGGTCGCCTCGAACCAGATCTTGTCGACCAGGCCGGTGGCGGCGTAGGTCTGGCCGTCGTACTCCCATTTGAGCGCCTTGGACTTCGCGTGTTCCCAGGTGGCGAAGCGTCGGGTCGGGTCGGCGCTGAGCCAGTGGTTCAACAGCTTTGCCTCGCGGTCGCTGCGGGCCCGGAAGTCGAGCCTCGTACCCGGTTCGATGGCTTCGTAGCTGTAGATGGTACGGACGGCGTTCTCGTTCTTCGGCTTCGCGACATTGCCGAGGTATTCGGCGGGGAGGACGGGGGCGGGCGCATCGGTGGAGAGGTACGCGGAGGCGGCTCGGGCCAGGTCGCGGCATTTCTGGTAGTTGTTGGCGAGCGAGGCCGGGAAGTAGTTGCCGTATTCGCGGTCGGCCTCGTCGATCATGAAGTCCAGGGCGCGGTCGGTGGTGTCGCGGACTCGCGGCAGGACGTCGCGCTCCCAGTTCTTGTCGGGGTTCTCAATGCGTTCGTCGAGGAGCGCCCGCAGCGCAACGTGGATCACCAGGTATCCGAGGTTCGTCGCGAAACCCCGACCCCGCTTCTCCAGGTTGGCCTTGCGCTCCTCGATCCTGCGGCTCGCCAGCCGGTAGAGGCGAACGGTGCGCCAGATTCGGATCTCCTTGATGCGCGAGGGGAAGAGTTGGTTGTACCGGCCGCCGTCCTCGCGCTGCCAGAGCTTGTTCGGGTCCAGGTGAGCGTCGACGACGATGTCGGTGTCGCGGGCACCGGCGGCGAGGGCGATCGTGGCGTCCTCGATGGTGAAGCCCTTCTCGGGGTCGAGGTCGCGGTGGTCGCCTCGTTTGATGATGTAGTTGAGTTCCAGGGACTTGAAGTCGTCGCGGAGGCGGCGCTGCGTCTGGTCCTGGGCGGCGAAGTCGCGGAGGTCGACGGCGTTCTGGGTGTTGTTGGTCTCGGTGACGCGCTCGGCGAAGCGGTCGTCTTCGAGCTGGATCGCGCGGATCCAGACCATGGCGGTGCCGGCGTTCTCCGGGTTCGCCTGGACGGCTTTCCAGATGGTCGAGACGGTCTGGGCGCCGTTGACGACGGAGGCGCCTTCGAGCAGGAGGTCGGCGGGGCCGGAGTTGCGGAGAGCACCGTGCCCGGAGCGTTCGATCTTGTTGCACAGCACGGTGATGCCGTTGTTGAAGTACCAGAAGTTCTCCGGCTCGGAGTCGAGGGTGCGCTGGATGCCGGCATTGACGGCGCTCCCCGGGAGGGCGTCACGAAGGTTCTTGTCGAACAGCCGGTCCCCGTGCTCTCCGTACCAAGTCGCAATCTCGTCGGCGGAAGCGCAGCCGTAGTAGGCGAGGTGGGGGTGGTCGACGCGGGCGCTGTTCTCCATGCGGATCTTGAGGTCGACGGGGCGGCTGTGGATGCCGTCGACGACGAGACGGTGGATGTCGGGCAGGCGGAGGAAGGAGATTCGGGCGCAGTCGTGGACGGCGTTGAGTTCGGCGACGGTGTCGGCGATCGGGCGGGCTGCCTTGGCGTCGATGTTCGAATCGCCCATGAGGACGAACGCCACGGTGACCTTGAAGCGCGGTTCATTGACCACGGACTCGACGAATTCACGTAGTTCCTGGTAGCGGGAGTTGAAGACCTCGTGGCGGTGCTCAGTGATGAGCCGGAGTCCCTCGTTGAGCTTCGCGGCGGCGTCGAGCGTGAGGCTGGCCTTCCCCTGCTCACTCCATTTTGCTTGGACGAGGTAGAGGTGGGCAGCATCGATGTCGAAGGCAATGGCGTCGATGCCGTTGTCGTCCTGGCCGTCGATGACGCTCATGGCGGCGTCAGTCTCCGAGCACTCGGTGAGGTACTGGACGGCGAGGGCGGCGAGGGACCGGCTACGGCGGGATTCGTCGCGGCGCGGTTCGGGGAAGTGCGCGACGTCGTCGAGGCCGATGTGGGGGCCGAGTTTCGCATCGAGATAACGACGGATGTGGTCGACGTGGATCTGGTTGACCGCCATGGGAGTCCTCCAGGGACGAGGGGTGCGGGATCTCGTATCGTAGCAACTCCGTGACGATCCGCAATCCCCCGAATGAGGCGGTCAGGTCACTGGCGAGCTGAGCCGGGATCACCGGTTCGCAGGTCGTTCAGCAGCGCCGGGAGGAGGCTTTCTTCCATGACCGCTGTGCCCTGGGTTTCCATGGCGGGGCTCAGGGCGGGGTCCCACGGAGCTTCGGTGGGGTTGCCGCGCAGCGCGATGCCCGGGGTGCCGGTGCGGTAGTCGGTGGTGAACATTCGCCAGGGTTCGGCGTTCGGGAAGCGCTCCAGGCCGCGGCGGACGATGCGCAGGCCGGTCCAATCGAAGTCGGCCCGCCAGCGGATACGAGCGCCTGGTGCGGCTCCGAGGAGGCGGTAGAGCGCCGCGGACGGGACACCTTCGGAACACACCAGGGGCGGACAGTCAGCGCCGAGGGCATCGGTGGCGGCGCGGACGATGGAGGGGTTCTCGACGACGTGGATGACCGGGGCGGCCACAGTGACGGGTTCTCGCCGCAGTTGCTGAAGCGTGAGGCGGAACGGGATGCCGCGGGCCGCGCGCATCCAGTCGCCCACGGGACCGCCTTCGATCGGCAGGTTGAGCACCAGGACCTGACTGGCGATGTCGTCAGAGACGATCCCTGTCCATTCGAGTAGTTCGCGCTCGGACTCGGAGTCCACCGGGTACTCGACCTCGCGCCAGGCGGCCAGTGCGCGCAGCAGCATGGTGCGCGCCCGGCCAGAGGCGAGGGCTTTCGTGTCGCCGAGAAGCCGCTCGCTGATGACGGGCAGGGGCTCGTCGGCGGCGGGAAGCGCTTCAAGAACGGCGATCAAAGCGCCGAGGCCCGTACTCGAGTCGGCGAGTTCAGCCAGGACGCCATTCGCACGAAGCGCGGTGAGCCAGGCGTGGAACCACTCGAACTCGGCGAGACGCGAACCAGTGGCATCGGCAGTGATCCGGTCAATCGCCGCGGCTCGTTCGGCGCGTCGGCGGCGGGCCGCTCCGATCTCGATGCCGAGCTCGCTGAGGATCAAGGCGGTGAGGTTCTTCGCGAAGGCGAGCTGGACGTAGGAGTCGAGGTCAGCGATGGGGAGCCGGATCGTCTTGGCTGCTGCCAGGCGATGCTTGCCGGTGATGCCGCTGATGAGATGCCGTTCGGCGGTGCCGGGTTCCGAGATCGAGAACGTCGCGCTCTCGCGTTCCATTGCGGCGGCCGCGGCTTTCAGGATTCGCTGCCACTCGGGGCCGAGTTCACTCATGCGCGGGCACCTGCCGAGTACCGGGAGAACCAAGTGCCTCGGCGAGGGACCCGTCGAAGTCGTAGACCTCGGACTGCTCGGCACCGTTCCACACCATGAGGAGCGAGGAGACGACAGCGGTCGCGTCGTCGTGGCCGAGCGTGTAGTGGGCGGCACCGCGCACATCGGGATAGGTCGCCCACAGGTCGTAGCCGGTCATGACCAGGTGCAGGTCGAACTCGGCAGCAAGGCTCATCAGCTCGCCGCAGCCCTTGTCGTCCACGCCGGCGAACGCTTCGTCGAGGCCGATCAGGCGCGGCGCATGAGCCGCGGCGGAGCCGAAAACGGCGTTCGCGGCGGCGAACAGCGGCAGGTGCAGCGCGACCGACTGCTCCCCGCCGGAGAGGCCCGAGTGCGCCTTCTTCGTCAGTTCCTGGCGCGCGCCTCCGGCACGCAGGAGCGTGAACTTGAACTTGCGCCAATTGCGGTAGTCGAGGACGTCGGCGAGGAGTTCGCGATAGGTCGTCTCGGCCTTTGATCGGGCGCGCTCCTGCTTGATCTTGTCGGCGAAGTACTTGCGGATCTCCCCCATCTGGGTTGACAGGCGGGCGGGGGCGCCGTCGAAGAGCGCGTAGAGGGCGCGCTCGGCCTGCGGGAGGTTCTCGTCGAGCCGCCATGAAACGGTCAGGCGCAGGCCGGAGGAGGTCTTGCGGGTGCGCATCGCGTCGTCCATCTTCTCGACGAGGTCTTTGGATTCGAGGTTGCGGTGGTGGATCTGGCCGGTAAGGGAGGTGAGGAGCGCGTCTTCGAGGACGTGCTGCTCCCGCTCGGTCAGCAGTTGCGCCTGCTCCAGGTGCTGTTCGTGCAGCCAGGACGCGTAGCGGCCGATGGGACGGCGGCCCTCGTCGGTGTCGACTTCGACGGTGATGACGCCGAGCGGGGAGTCCCAGCGGACGTGATGGTCGAGCCCGGTCGCCGGGAGCTGCGCCATGATCTCCTGGAGGGCGTTGTTGACGCGGGTGGTGGTCCCCTTGGCGCTGTTCTCGCTGGCCTGGACGGGCTGCGTGGCGCGGCGCAGGTCGTCCAGGAGTTCGGTGACGGCGGCAGGCAGTACCGCAGCGCCGGGGTCCTCGTCCGTGGCGGGCCAGCGGTGTCCGGCGCATTCGAGAATGCCGAGCAGGTCGTCTTCGCAGAACGGGCGCAGGGCGTAGCTCGCCGCGCGAGCTTCGCCGATCGCGGTGCGGCTCTTCTCTTCGGCGCCCTCCGCCTTCTGCTCGGCGCGGCCTTCAGCCTTGGCTGCCTCCTCCTGGCGCTTGGCTGCGCCCTTGACGGCCTTTTCGGCGTGCTCGATCTTGCGGTTGGTGTCCTCGATCCGATCGAAGATGTCCGAAGCTTCAGCGTCGAGATTCTGCTGGATGGATTGCAAGCGCGCGTTCTCGGCCTTCCACTTTTCTTGCGCTCCGGCGGCTTTGGAGGCGACCTCAGCCGCCGACTGCATGATTCGGGTTGCTCTGCCACGCTGCGTGCCGAGTCGGCCATCGAGGCCGGTCCGGGCCTTGAGGGCGGTGTTCAGGTTGTTGACTTCGATCATGAAGTCGGACAACGCGTTGCTCACCTTCTCGATGTCCGAGCGGACGAGTGCGCAGGTGCGCTCGGCCTCCGCCAGGCGCTGAACAGCGGCGAGCTGGGCCGATACGGCTTCGTCGAGCTCGGTCTGGGCGCGGTCGAGGTCTCCCCTGCGCTCGGCTACGACCACCTCTCGGGAGGCGACATCACCGAAGGCCTTGACCAGGTCCCTCACCGCGGGCATCGACCTGAGCGCCTGGTCGAGTGCGCTGAGCGCGGTGTCGCAGTCGCCGATCTGGTCTCGCAGCACGTCGGCCTTGCCGTTCAACTCGCCGATCTCGATTTCGAGTTCGCGGAGCCGCTGCTCCCTGCGCCGCTGCCGGAACGTCGCGCCGATGTACTCGGGGGAGGCCTTGCGGGCCCTGCCCGCCAAGGAGCCGTGCGTGAACCGCCCGTTCACCCCCACAACGGAGTAGGCGGCAGCATCGGAGGTCGGACGGACGGCGATGGAGTCGAGCATGGGACCGACCGCGGCTGCCGCGGTCTCGTCTTCGCATTCGAGGTAGTCGGCGAGCACCGGTGCGGCGGGCCGCTGCGACACGGGCAGTGCCCGCACGGCCGAATCCGAGGCGTCGGCCATGTCGCCGATCCAGGCGTCCAGGAAGCCGGCGGCCTCCAGCGCGGCTTCGATCGCCGCGGCCTCGGCATCGTCCACGCCTTCCTTGAAGCGGACCGACTGCCACAGTGGCGCACCGGCACGGCCAGGACGCGAGCGGTCTCTCCATTCGGGCGGTTTCGGCGCGTCGTCATGCTCGTTCCGGACCGCTTCGGCCTCGGTCTGCTTCTTCTCGATCACCTGCCGGATGCCGGCGAGTTCGACCGAGGCGTGGTGCTTGCGGTCCTCGATGGTCTTGCGGTGCCGACGGGTGCGGTCGACCGCCAGGTCCCGTAGCTTCGGCGCGGATTCGACGTCGGCATCGGCGACCCAGTCGGGGACTTCGGCTCGCAGGTCGACGCCGAGCGCCTCAGCGGAGTCCCGCGCCCACTCGTGTACGCGTTCCTCCAGGGCCTCCCGTTCGACGTTCACGGCCGTATGGGCGGCCCTGAGCGTCATGACCGCGGTGTCGAGCGCTTCGGCGGCACTGCCCATCTGTGTCTCGGCGCGGCCCCTTCTCGCGTCGGCCGCGTCGCTGTCAGCAGCGGCCGATGCGACCTTCTGGGTGTCGGAGCGGCGCTGGGCGATGGCCGCGCCCGCGCGCTGCCGGAGCCGGTCGAGGTCGTGCTCGGCCTCCCAAGGCATCCCGGCCCGTTCGGCGCAGGCTGCCACGGCCGTGTCCTGGCGCGCGACTTCAGCGGCTGCGCGCTCGACTTCCTCCTCCAGGCCTTCGACTTCGGCCTGCGCCTCCTCTGCGTCGACTCGTCTGTCGGCGGCTTGGCCGACGAGCGTCTCAGCCTGGTCCCGCAGGCCGTCCACCGTCTTTCGCAGGTCCTCCAGTTCGAGCCGGTCCCGATAGGCGTCGGAATCCTTGAGTCCTTCGAGCGCCCCTTTGAGTTCGCTCAGCTGGTCGTCGGCGGTCTCGACTTCCGCTTCGCGTTCGGCCAGCTCCCTCGCAGCGTCCCTGACCTCCTGTGCGGCCTCGGTCTCCTCGCGAAGTGCATCGTCGACGGCGCTGAGTCGGGCGTCCACCGCCACTACCGCGAGCTTGGCGTGCGCCCTGACGTAGGTGCCGTAGAGCGTGAGGAACCGGTCGATCTGCTCGTCGGCGGAGCGGAGGCTCGCGAGGGTGCGGGCGACTTCCTCCATGTCTTCGAAGGACTTCGCCGCCTCGGCGATGAGCTTCTCGTCGATCGGGCGCAGCCCCGCCGAAAGGGTGTCGGACAGGGTCTCGGGGTCGAGCTCCTTGGCGAGCTGAGGCCTGCGGAGCGTCAGGATGAGCTCGATCATCTGCTCGTAGCGTTCGGGGTCGAGACTGAACAGGGCGGTGTTGACGCGGTCGCGGTAGTCGCGGACCTGGTCGGTCACCGCCCCTTCGGGGAGCTGGGCGATGAGCTCCTTGCGGTTGCAGACCCGGTCGTCGGTCGTGATGAGGCCGAAGTCGACGCCGACGCGGCCTTCGACCACGAAATGCCAGCGCTTGACGGCGTCCTGGAACTTGTTGGCGCGCAGACCGATCCCTATGGTGAGATGCCGCTCGCCGTCGGAGAACTCCATCCACACGTAGCCGAGCCCGTTCTCCTTGCCGCGGAAGAGGAGGTTCGACTTCATGGTGCGGTCGACGGACGCGAACGGGTTGAGCCGCCGGGGCGAGATGTTCCCGTCGAACAGGAACGGGAAGAGGGATTCGAGGGCCTTGGTCTTGCCCGACCCGTTGGGGCCGCGCCAGACCAGCCAGCCGTCGGCGAACACGAACTCCTCGTCGGCGTAATCCCAGAGCCCGATGATGCCGGCCCTCGTGGGTGCGAAGCGTGTCATGTCCGGGCCTTTCATTGATCGCGAGAGCGCTTGCGGAAGACGGTGTCCCGGTAGCGGCCCGCCAGCGGCTCCAGCACGATGCCGCCCTCGACGCGGCGGACGAGGCGGAACCGCTCCAGAAGGTCGAGGGCTTCGGTCAGGAGCCGCATCGGGGCCGCGTGGTGGTCGCGGCCGAAGTTCTTGGGGTAGCGCTGCATGATGTCGATGAACTCGTCGTGGAGTTGCCGGTCGTCCAGATAAGGGCGCGTGACGATGGTGTCGGGTTCCGCCGGCGGTGCCGGGTCGGGAGCCGCGTCGGAGCCGGCGGCGAACCGGGTCTCGATCGGGATCGCCTCGTCCATAGCGCGTTCCAGCGCTTCACCGCGCCAAGCGGGCAGGTCGCGCTCGGCCGTGTCGCGGTCGGGGTCGATGTGGAGGTCGCAGGCGGCGACGAGGACGAGCAGGGCGGCGTTCGCGACCGCGCCTTCCCGGGGAAACGCTTCAACGCTGAGTCTGGCGTTGTCGACCAGGAGGACGCCTTCACGGCGGCGTTCGAAGACCAGGCCGGTCAGGCGTTCGAGGTCGTCGGCGATCGGGCGGCCGCGCAGGAAGTTGACGACGGGTTCGGGGTGCTCGGCGAAATAGGCCACGGGCGACTCGACGAGGGCGCGCCTGGCCGCCTGCCCGGCTCGTTCGCGGAGTACCGACTCCGAATCGGAGGCGACCCGTTCGCCAAGGAGTTCGCGCACGCCGCTGACGGTCTGGAGCATGACGCGCGAGCGCCACAGCGCGAAGAGGGCGTCGCGGTCGACGTCGTAGAGGGCGTCGTGCGAATCGGGGTCGGACAGCCACGCGTCGGAGGAGCCGTCAGCGGTGTGGAGGACGCCGCGCTCCTCCAGCCACGACACCGTGTCGACGAACGCGCGCCGCTGCTCGTGGTCGTCGTCGTCGAAGCCGAGGCCCGCGATGCGGTTGGCGTCGGCTTTGAGCAGGCCGGCGAGGTCGCGGACCGTGGTTTGGATACCCGTGCGGGCCAGCAAGGCCGTGAGCAGTGAGAGGTAGGCGTACTGTCGGCGGCCGAATCGGCGACCGGTGCGGGTGAGCGCGGGCTGGGTCGGGTCGAGCCGGTCCTTGACGCGGAGCAGGCGGGCGGTGTCGCCGCGGATGATCAGCTGGTAGCCGAACGCTTCGCGCATGTCGAGTGCGAGCGTCGCTGAGAAGCGCCGGATGCGACCGATGGTCTTCTCGTCCGGGAAAGCACGGGAGATGAAGGGGTGCTTCAGGAGTGCCCGTGCCGCCTGCTGGTAGTCGGCAAGCTGGTAGTCGGCGATGTCCTCGGCGTATCGGTTCACCGGCGCGTCTCCGTCCGCTCAACCGCGAGTGCGAGCCCGGCAAGGCGCAGCGTACCGGTCTTGGCGGTCACCGTGGTGTCATGGTCGGAGGGCGACACGGTCACCTTGATTCCGTGGGAGACCGCTGAGACGGGCCGGACGAGCGGTCCGCGCCGCTGGGCGAGGGCCTTGTCGAGCAGGCTCAGGAGCAGTGCGAACTGGCGCTCGTCGAGCACCGCACGGGCCAGGTCGTCCCGTGCCTCATCCGCCATCGCCAGTGCGGACTCGGTCTCTCTGCGGGCCATGGCCGCCTGGTGCTCGCGCATTCTGCGGCGCTCGGTCTCATCGCGCTTGACCTTCGCTCCGCGCGTGTCGCGGTTGGCGTTCGAGCGCCCGGTTTCGAGGAGGGTCTTGGAGAGTTCGATCGCGTCGGTGTCCCACCAGGAGGCGGCGGTGGCATGGACCTCGGGTTCGTCGTAGGTCCGGTTGACGTGCCTCGGGCCGCTCAAGTCGAACGCCGCGTCGAACAGGGCGTGCGCGGCGTCCATGGTCGGGGCGCCGGCGAACCAGGCGGCGAGGTGCCGCAGTTGGGATTCGCGGCTGACGCCGCCGCGGCGGGCGTCGGCGAGTTGGCGGACCATGCCGGTGATGTCGGCGATCGCGTTGAACGTGGCATGCGAGAGCCGGTCGACCTCACTGCCGAGTTCCACGGACGGCGGTGCGAGCCAGGCCTTGACGCCTTCCCAGCGGCGGGCCCAGTCGGCGAGACGGGCGGCGTAGGTGCCGAAGGGGCGGTCGTCCTGTTCGGCGGCGGTTTCGACGAGGCGGTCGATACCTGCGGCCTCGACGGCGGTCGCGGCTTCGTAGAGCAGGGGCGAGTAGCGCTGGAGCTCGTTGTGGAAATCGCGCAGATGCGTGATGAGCGCGTCCTTGTGGGTTTGGAAGATCTCGGCGTTCACTTCGGTGGTGCGGGTGAGGTCGCCGAGCATCGTGTAGAAGCGGGCCGCACGTTCGGCTACGTCTGCGAGCGACTGGTCGATACGCCTGAACCGCCGCAGCACCGTCGGCCCGTCGCCGTCACGGTTGGCCGTGGCGAGTTCTCGGAGGTCGTCGAGCAAGTCGGCGAACACGGTCTTCGAGAGGGAAGTATCGTCCATCCGCGCGCCGAGGACCGATTCGACAGCGGTGTAAGCGCGGTGGCCGGCTTCAGTGAACTGGTAAACCGAGTGTCTGCGGCGGAACTCGGCCAGTGTCGCAGCGCGGGTGGCGTCCTGGGTCCGGTCGAGGACCCGCCAGGCCACGAGTGCGTCGAGGCGGGAGGCGAGTTCGATCGTTTCCGGACGTGGGCATGCGTCGTCCTGCTCAGCAAGCGCGTCAAGAGATTTCGCGACCGCGTCAGTGGAGAGGACCACCTGGTAGCTGGCGCGCGCCATGTCGACAGCGCGTAGCACCCAGAGGTAGTCCTGCCGTTCCGGAGCGGTCGCGAAGCTGAAGAGCAGCAGGCGGTCGTCAAGGCCGACCGCATCGAGGCCGAAGCCGAGGGAACTAGAGTCGGTCACCGCTGCATCGAGGTCCTTTGATTACAGAGGGGAGGCGAACCAGAACAACGGTAGCAGCGTCTCAAGTCGTCTTGTGGCCAGCAGTCGGCCCAGCGTAGGTCCAGGTGCTGCTGGACGAACGAGCGCAGCTCGCCCTCGGCGGCGAGGCGGCGGTCCTTGGAGCGCCGAAGGCGCCCCAAGGACCGGGCGTGAGCGGCGTGTGGGCGGTAGGCGCCCGAGGCCGGGTGGGCGTTGCGGTGGCGCTCCCGGCTGACCGTGGAAGGAGCGCGGCCCAGCTCGCGGGCGATGGCGCGGATCGAGGCGCCCTCGCGCAGCCGGTCGGCGATGGCGATCCGGTCGGCCTCGCTCAGATACCGGCCCGAGCCGGTCGCGACCGGGCCCGAGAGGCGCACCGTACCGGCCAGCGACCGGATCTCGGTGCCCGATCGTGTCACGTACTTCTGGCCGTGACGCCATCTGCGGCCGGTCCGCTCGTTGACACCAACGATGCGGCATGCTTCCTCGCTGCTCACGCCTTCAGACATGAGTTGCAGGAAAGCGTGCCGCTCCGCTACCAGCTTCTTGCGGCCCTGCGGCTTGCGCCGGTCGTCACGGATCCGGAAGCCCATCGCAATCCCTTGTAGATCAAGGTGTTACAACGACTCCTAGAACCCAAGACCAGGTCCGGGCCTTTTCAGCATCTGCACCCGCCGTCGATGGCGAAGCTCAGCTTTGGGACTCGGCCAGGAATGCCGCCAGTTCGGAGCGGAGATCGCGTGATCCGGTGGCGCTGCGGCTCGCCATGAGGTCGACCGCTTCCCAGGCGAGGCGCCAGTCCTCGCCGGTGGCCGCGTCTGTCAGCGCGGTGAGGTCGGCCCGCTCGCGGATGCCGCTGAATGCCTGCTCGGAAGCGAAGGCGTCCATCACGGCGAACTGGTCAGGCCGGGGCTGCCCGCCGGCGGCACCGAGTGACAGGAGCGCCAAGGCGATGAGATGGCCGGTGCGGGCGACCCGGAACCCTTGTCCGGGAAGAATCTCCAAGGGTTCGGCGGCGGCGGTGATCTCGGCTTCGATGCCTGAGGCGGCGAAGATCAGGTCCACTTCGAGGTCGCGGTCTCCGGTCTCGTCGACGAGTCGGGCTCCGGCGACCAGTCCGTTTGGGTGGTGCTCGATCTCGATGTTCTCCGGGTCGGCCGGGCGGCCGTGCTCATGGTCCCAGTCCTTGACCGACATCTGGTCGGTGACGCTGAGCAGGCGGAGCCCCGCCTCCTCCAGACCGTCGAGAACGCCGTGCGCGACCTGCTCGTCATCGACGGCCAGGACGACGCTCGCCTGAGTCATGTACACCGGTTCGACTCGGGCCGAGACCGCGAGGCTCCCGGCGAGCGACCAAGGCGCACCGGTGCCGTCGAACACGGTGCCGAGGCGGGCATAGGAGCGCTCGAGTCCGTTCGCCTTGGCCGCCTCCAGCCCGTTCGGGCGCTCGCCGCCGGAGTCCCCGAAGTCCTGGATGCCTCCGTTGCCCATCCATTCCAGGACGGCGCGCTTGAGCTCCCATGCGCCGATGCCCGGCCGCTCCCGGAGCACGTTCATGCGGTACATGCGAAGCCGGGTCTCGTCCATCTCCCGGGCCAGTCGCAATCGGTCCTCCGGCGTGAGTGATGCCATCCTGCAAGAGTATTCGCTCCGGCCGAAACCTGAATCTCCGCGTCGCGGGATCGTTCAACAGGAGACTCTGACCAACCCGGCCGCGCAACAGCGTCGAGGACCTCGTAACGGAGATGGGCCAACTCGATCAGGTGCGGCAACCACCTAAGAGAAGACTGAGACCAGCGTGATGACCGCGGCAACGATCGCGACTATAGCCCCGATCAGCACTTGCGCACTCCCGATCACCTCGGAGAGGACCTTGAGGCGTTTCCGAAAGTCGAAGGTGGTGGCCGAAATCAGTTCTGGCCGTATCCGGTCGTCGCTCCCGCACACTTCGGCACTGGTGAACAACCGCCGCAACGCGCCCTGGTCCGAAGGAGAGATGAGCACCGCTGCGGCGTCCAGGGCCACCTGCTTGGCTTCTTCTGGGTAGTCGGTCTTGAGAACTGAACCGCCCCGTCGGTGGCGGTCGAGCGCTCTCGCCGCGGCGATGAGGCCCTGGGCAGCCGGTTCCGAAGCTCGGTCAGACCTGATCCAGACCTTGAGCATGTTCAGATATGCGGCCAACCTCAGGTCACCGGGAAGCGTCGTGCGAAAACGAATGACCGTGGCGAAAGTGCGCTTACTCTCGTCGCCTTCGAGACGAGAACCGAACATGAACTCGATCTCATTCAGCGCCTTGCCGACCGACCACCTGAGCCGATCCGCGGCCACACGATCCCCACGCGGCAACTCGCGAACATTCCCACCGAGGGAGTCGATCCGCGGCAGTGTCAGGGCCCGGCCGACGATCTTTGCGGCTTTGGCCTTGCCCCCGATGATGAAGAGCCATGTGAGCAGCGCGAAGAGACCGCCGACGCCGGTCGCGGTCCAGAGCCACGGTGACGACGTGGTGGAGGTGGTGTGCCTCCCTGCCATGACGAGTACGACCGCGAACGGAACCAGGACCAGAACAAGCGCTGCAATCGATGTAAGAACGCGAACCAGGTGAGCACTGACGACCGCAAGGGCAGGGGCTCGCTTCGGAGACCTGCTATCGGCTTCGGGAAGGATTCGTGCAGCAGCAAACACTGTCCCAAGGCCTACAGTGAATTCAGCCCCGAGAAGGAAAGTCACGACGAGGAACTGAGCGAGCACTCCGTCAAGGATGAGTCCTGCGTCGAACAACGTTCGTTCCTTTCAGCAACGACGACATGGCCCTGAACCGTGTCAGGCTCCCCGCAATCACGCGGGGATGGGGTTGGCCGCCATCGGGAATCCTCCAGGGGTGAGGAATGAAGAGAATACAGATCGTAGCAATCCGATGACGATGCGCAATCTCCCGAGGAGCATGCCGCCAGTCATCCGAACGGCCTAACCGAGGACGCATCCACCATCGCCGCACTCAGCCATCTCAGATCGACGAAGGCGCACTGGAGTTGCAATAGCGTCTTTGGCGTCTTCGAGTTTCTCCCGGCGAGCAATGTCCGATTCATCTGAAAAATATCATGCACCCGTCAGTGACTGTCAGCTTTCCGACACCGAGCGGTTGTTCCTGTGCGAAGAGATCCGTGGTATTCAACATAGGTTGTCCCATCGACGGCCTGACTGATGACAAATCTCGGGGCCGAGTCCCAACACCTATCACAGTGCTTTCTGGGTGACAGAGCTGCGATTTCATGTCCGGCGACATGAACTCGCGAGTCATACCAACGGGTGAATCCGAAATTCGCAACTTGACACGGACCGATCAGTTTGAAATTCTGTACGGCTGCCCTCTCGGTCAGCAATCCGAATGCACCGGAAGGCAATTCCACGACATGACCGATAGACCAGACCCCCGTAGGCTCCGGGTCGCCACGAGTCGACGCGCTCCTCGTCCGCTCCCGGTGATCGTGCTTGCCGACGTCAGCGGCAGCATGCTCCCCAATCAGCTCGAGGACAAGATCGGCGTCCTCAACCGCTGCATCGCGTCGATGTTCACCGCCTTCGCGCAGATGGACTCGGTGCAAGGCCAGGTTCACGTCGGCGCAATCGCCTTCGGCAGAGCCGAAGCGCGCCTGCACCTACCGGTAGGACCGGCCGCTGAGGCGGTTTGGCCTGCGATGGAGGCCGGGGGCGGGACACCGATGGGCGCCGCATTCGACCTCGCGCGGGAGATCCTGGACGACCCTGAAGCGGTGTCCGGGCGTGCGTTCGAGCCCGCGCTGATACTCGTCTCCGACGGAGTGCCGACCGACGACTGGGAACCTGCGCTGAACGAGTTGCTCGGCCATCGGCTCGGCGGCAAGGCGATGCGCATCTCCGTGGGCATCGGCACCGACCGCACACCCGACGCCGAAGAGGTGCTCGCACAGTTCAGCGGGCCCGAATACGGGGTGCTGCGGGCCGATCAGGCCTCCGAGCTCCCCGAACTGTTCCGCTGGATCACCGACACCGTCACCAGCACCTTCCGCCCTGGCCTCGCGGCGCCGAATCTCGAGGACTTCGACCGCGCATGATCACCGCCCACGGCCGTGCCCGTCGCAACCCACCGCTCTCGGCTCCGCAGGGGCCCACGACCGTCGCCGACAGCGACGGACACCCGCTCGAACTGGAGGACCGGCCCATCGGCAGCGGGGGCCAGGGATCCGTATACCGCGTGAGACAGAGCCGGTTCGCGGTCAAGCTCATTCACCAGCGGGAGGAGACCGAGGGGCTCGGAGACACGCTCGCCGAACGACTCGACCGGCTTCGCTGGCTCCCGATGGAAGGCCTGCCGATCGCACGACCGATCAGGTCGCTCGCACCGCCCCACCTGGGCTACACGATGGATCTGCTCGACGACATGGCATCCATGGAGCCTCTCTGCGAGGCGCCCGAAGGAGACCTCGTCGAGTGGTACCTGTCGGGAGGCGGCCTCGAACGACGGCTGCGGCTGCTGGCCCGACTGGCCGACGTCCTCGCGGTACTGCACGGCCGTGGCATGGTCTACAGCGACCTGTCGCCTCGAAACGTCCTGGTCTCGGCATCGCAGCAGCACCATCAGGTATGGCTCATCGATCCGGACAACATCGCCGTGGAGAGCTCGGCGCTGGGACGAGCGATCGGCACGCCGCGGTACATGGCCCCCGAGCTGTACGACGGCCGCAGCGGCAATTCGCAGTTCAGCGACGTCTTCTCATTGGCGGTCCTGGTCCACCAGGCTCTCCGCGCGGACCATCCGCTCATCGGAGACCTCGCCGACCTCTCCGTCGAGAACGAGCGGCGGGCCCTGTGCGGCGAGCTGCCGTGGACGGGTCACAGCGGTGACGACCGCAATCGCTCGGAATGCGGCATCCCGGAGGACCTGGTCCTGATCGCCAGAATCAGGAGGCTCCTACGGGACGCGTTCGAAGCCGGCCTCAACGAACCGTTGAAGCGCCCGACGGCCAGAGCCTGGGCGAACGCGCTGTACGCCGCGGCGGACCTGACCTTGACGTGCGGGCGTTCCGGTTGCCGAGGCTCCTACTACATGCTCCGCAACCGATGTCCCTACTGCGACGCAGCGCGACCGGATTTCGCCCTGGCCATGGTCCGCACGCACCTCCCCGCCAACCGCGGCCCGCAAGGACGCGAGCCGGGTCGCGTCGACTCGCAGGAAGGCATCGTGCTGCTGAAAGACCAGCCTGTGAACGCCACGCAGCGCCATACGCAGTTGATCACTGCATCAGCGGAGGCACCGGCGGCCCGACTGCGCTGGGACGGTGACGACACGGTACACATCGAGAACCTCGGTCACGTGCCCCTTCGCCGAGTGCCGCCCTCCGGTGGCGCCGGGCGGCGCCTCATGCCCCGCTCCAACGCGACCGAACGGATCAGCTCGGAGTGGCGTCTGCATTTCGGCGAGGACGATCAGGTCCACCGAATGCTGTCCTTCCATAAGTACAAGGCCGAGAGGGCGTGAACGGACTTGCACGCGAACGAACTCGGCTTCGCGAGCCTGGAACTGCTGCAGCTCAGGCTCCGACAGCCCCCGCCGACCTGGTTCAGCACGAACACCGCAGAAGTAGTACTCCGCCATAGTCCGCTCCCCGGGGACCGCCGACTGCGCGTCCACAGCCAGGACCTCACGCACTCGGTCGACGCAGAAGTCGACGCCGCGGACGTCAGGCTGCTTCGGCGAGTACTGGACGCGAAGGAGAACGCGGTCTCCTGGCCCGCGGAGGTCGAAGGAACCACCGCCTTCGTCCACACCCACTTGTTCGAGGGCGCAGCGATGCCGGACGAGCCGGTGCCCATCGGTGTCGGGGACACCGTCATCGACCGGATCTGCGACATCGAGGGCGTCCCGAAGCTCTCCTTCCGTGAAGCGCGGGACTGGCTGACCAAGACGTTCACCCTCCCCGCCACGGGGGGCTCGGACCGGATCCGATTCGTGCTCAGCAGCTCCCCCTCGGAGTACGGCACCACGGTGCACCGCGGCTTCTCCCTGCTCGGACAACGATGGGCGGCCGATGTCGCATGGAGGGACGACCGGTACCAGGTCGTGCGGCTCCTCGAAGTGAGCCATCGACGCAACGCGAAGCCGAAACTGGGACACGCCCGCCTGCGATTCGTAGACGCGAGCACCCAGGCCGAATCCTCCGAATCGCTGCGGGCGGCCCTCACCGGGCTGCTCGAGGACGGGAGGTCGTACATCCAGCTGTGGCACGCATACGACCAGCTCGAACGCGAGGTCCGCATCGCCGAAGCGGAGGAGCTCGGCTTGGCGAGATACGACACCTGGAAGCCCAACGCCGACGGAAGCTGGTCTTTCTCCCTCGTACGCGGCAGTGAATCCGAGCGATTCATGCGCAGCCTCAGGAGAATGGAGACCGAGTCCATCGAGATCGAAGCGGCCGAGGACGGCCCCCCGGAACTCGCGGGCGGCGGCAGCGCCGGCCGCACGGTCCGCGGCACCGTCTGCCGCCCGTGGCCCTCGGGATGGACCGTCAATCTGGCGCCGCCGAAGAGAAGCGACCACCGTCGAGGCGATCCGCCCCTCAGCGGCGTGCTCTTCCTCGCCCTCACCGGCAGCCGGATCAGCCAAGAGCGGCGCGCGACCGCACGGGAGCGGATCTGGTCCGGTACGGCGGAGATGCCCTACCTGGCCAGGCTCATCGAGGGCCTCGACCTGCCGCCGACCACTCCACGCTCGCTGTCGCCCTATGCACGCGTGCTGAAACGTGTGATCCGGGAGAGCTTCGGCGGCGGGACTCCGACCGAATCGCAGGAGGAAGCGCTGAAAATCGCCTTGCGGACTCCGGATATCGTGGTCGTCCAAGGCCCACCGGGTACCGGGAAGACCCAGTTCATCACCGCGCTCCTGCGATGTCTGGACGCCGTCGGCGAGTCCGCCCGAGGCTTCAACCGGACGCTCGTAACGAGTTTCCAGCACGATGCCGTCGACAACGTCGTGCGCAAGGCGCGCAACAAAGGACTGCCTCCCGCCCGAATCGACTCCGACGAGAAGAAGGTCAGGCAGAGCGCACGACTGCTGCGCGACGACATCGCGGGCCGAGTCGCGCAACAGACCGAAATGCTGCCGGAGGTCGAACGGCTCCGGCAACTGTCGGAGCTCCAATCACTTGTAGAGAGCTACGACCAGGCGCCCACCACCCCAGGTGATCTCGAGGAACTGCTCGACCGCGCGCAACGACTGGCCGGCGGCGCGCTCGACGCACAGCTCAAACAGCGACTGACCAAAGTCAGAACCCAAGCGGCCGTGAGGAACAAGTCGGCTGCAACACTGTTGGCCGCACGGCACCGGGCGGCGGTCAGAGCGGCGCGATCACTGCGGACCTCCCTCGGGGCCTTCGCAGATGACGGACCCGACCGCGCACTCCACGCCCTTCCGGAACTCGAAGAAGCGGGACAGCTGGACGAGGACGAACATACGCTACTCCTGACCGCATCCGAGCGGATTGCGCCGGCAGATCCTCGATTCTTGGAAGCCCTTGCGGCCCTGCAGCTTCGAATCCTGCGAAGACTGGGGACCGACGACACGTCGGTGCCCGCCGTGCCGGCCCGCGATCCCGACGCCCAAGCACTGCTTCACGACATCCTCGAGGCCACCCAGAACGCCGTCCAGAGCGGCGCCGAGGGAATCAGCGGTGTCCTCGCGACATACCTCGACGACCTCAGCAGCGACCTCGCACTCATCCAGGGAACCCTGCAAAGCTACAACTCGGTCCTGGCCTCGACGGTCCAGCAAGCCGATTCTCGTGCAATGCACCTGGTCGTCGAGGCCCCGGTGCCCGTGTTCGGCTCCGTGGTCGTCGACGAGGCGGCGCGGGCGAACCCGCTCGACCTGATGATCCCGCTCTCCTGCGCGAAAGACCGCATCATCCTGGTCGGAGACCACAAGCAGCTCCCGCACGTCCTGGAGCAGAAGCTGGAACGCGAGCTCGAACGGACCGGGAAGGTGGCCGACACCGCGCTCCTTCGCACCAGTCTCTTCCAACGATGGTTCGACATGTTCCAAGGCAAGGCCGCCCAGGAGCGGAGAATCACCCTCGACGAGCAGTTCCGAATGCATCCGACGCTCGGGGCCTTCGTCAGCCGGGTGTTCTACGAACCG
This sequence comes from Glycomyces paridis, assembly GCF_004912155.1. Taxonomy (GTDB): domain Bacteria; phylum Actinomycetota; class Actinomycetes; order Mycobacteriales; family Micromonosporaceae; genus Glycomyces; species Glycomyces paridis. Next base: position 67,741 of record NZ_STGX01000018.1, read on the forward strand.
GAGTCGACATTGCGGTCGCACGATTCGACCCGTGCGCTCACACACGGCTTCGACGCCTACCGGGGGAAGGTCGCAGGCTGGATCGACGTCCCGAACGACGGCTCTGAGACCAAGCACAAGCACAGCTTCATGCGTCCGAGGGAAGCGCGTCGCGTCGTCCAGGAACTGAAGGCGCTGGCAGAGGAGGACGTCGAGCGCAAGATGAGCTTCGGCATCATCTCGTTCTACAAGTCCCAGGTAGCGGAAATTCAGAAGGCCCTGCTCGCTGCGCAGCTCCTGGTACCCCACGATGACGAGGACGAGATCAGACCAGTGCCGTCCATGCAATGGACCGATGAGAAGCGGCCGCGGCCCCGACTCAAGGTCGGCACCATCGATGCGTTCCAAGGCATGGAGTTCGACGTCGTCCTGCTGTCGGTCACCCGCTCCGGAATCCCGGACGACGCGATCGACGACCCGCTGGGGAAGCGCCGTTACGGGCACCTGACCAGCGATCAGCGCATGTGCGTCGCGATGAGCCGCCAACGGCGCCTGCTGATCGCGATCGGCGACGCCGAGATGGCAAGCCGTGCGAGCGCCCCCGTCGACCCTGCCGATCGGGGCCGATCACTCGTCGAAGGGCTCGTGGCCTTCCGTGAACTGTGCGAGGGACCCGATGGCACCGGCATTCGACACTGACACCCCGGTCCTTGTCCCCGACCGCATCGACTTCCGCGGCAGGCACCGCTGGGTGCTCTGGCCTGTGTTGCAGTACCGGGTCGTGACGCCGTTGATCCACGACCCCGCCGTGAACCCGTTCCAGCGGGCGATCCTCGGACTCGCGAGGGCCGGTGTTCGCAAGGTACCTGAGTTCGCCTCGCACCTGGCGCTGGAGCCGGAATTCGCCCAGCTGGTGCAGGACGAGCTCAGGACGTCGAATTACCTCGACGAGCACGGGGCGGTCACTCGGAAAGGGTTGGAAGCGCTCGACGACGGGTTCCTCGATCCGCAGCGAGTGGTCGTCACCCACGTATACCAGGATCCCTTCACCGGAGTGCTGTGGCCTGCGGCGGTGCCGTCGCCACTCCTCGTCGGCGCCAGATGGACATCGCGAGAGCGCGCCGAAGTGGAACTTGCCAGCGCCGGCAAATCCAGGCCGATCACACCGATCGTGGTGCCGGTACCGCCGGACACGGCCTTCGAGACGCCGTCGGCCGACGACATCGTCGAAGCCGTGTCGCTCGGCAGCCAGGCGGCCACCCGCGGAACAGGGGAAGGCAGATGGCATCAGAGGGCACCGCAACGGGTCGCCACCCGAGTCTCTCTCGTGACCACCGGGCAGCCGGTCTATGTACCGGTCGCGGTTCTGCTGCTGTCGGGCAAGAGCGAAGGCGGGGACGCCGGCGCCTCGACCTGGCTGGCCTTCAGCCCCTTCAGCGGCAAATCGAGTCAGATGCTGCGGCACCTGATCGTCTCCCGCGGCGACGAGTTCCCTCCACTCCGGCGGACGATCGAGCTGTTGATGAACCGACCGCTCGAAGCGTTCTTCGCCGAGTTCGAGAAGCTGAGCGACCAGTTGCAGCATCAGTACGAGGAGCGCTTCGAGCAGTGGTTCGGGTCCTCGATCCGGGAGCATCGGCGACTTGTGGAACTCCTCACCGTCCTGGACTGGCATTGCCGACTGGCTCGCAGACCCGGACCGCAGTCGCCGCAGATAGGGATCGCGGCGACGGCCGCCTGGCAGATCCAGGAGCTGCTCCTCCGACAAATGGTCCTCGACCACCCCGCCCGGTACCCCGTGCGTGGGCAAGAGCATCTCCGGGATTGGCAACAACTGCTCGAAGCCTGCCGAAAACTCAAACTGCACCCCAAGGAATACCAATGCGTCTCCAACAAGGAAAAGCGGCTCAGGGAGGCGTTGCGGAACCCGCACAAGTCGAATGTTCCAGAGCTTCTTGCGGCCCTCGCCGTCTCCGCCGCCGAGCACGGTCAAGAGCACCCGTTCAGCGGCCTCGCCGCTCGAAGGCCCAACCTCCTGTCGGACCTGACGGCCGCATCGAAGATTCGCAATAGAGCAGCGCATGGCTCTCAGGACGTGATCCCCATCGAGCAACTCGAGCTCTCCCGTCGCCTGGCCATCGAGACCACAGCGGCATCCCTGCAAGTGCCTGTGCCGGAAGACGCACTCACCACCGATTGAAAGGAAGCCACGTGAGCCAGAGGAACGGCCGCAACCAACAGCGGAAGAACCTCCCCGCCCAGCAGGCCAGGGGAAAGGCTGCCGCCAAGAAGGACCGCGAGGTCGATGTCACGACGGCAGTGAAGCGGTCGGGGGACGACACCGCAGCCAGACGAACCGCCGAAGGCGAGGGCGTAGGGCTCCCACCGGCTGCGGACGCCGCGGCGTCGGCGAAGGCAGACCTTGCGGTGCAGGAAGACCGGCTACTGCAGGCATTCGACGACCTGAAAGCGCAGGAGGAGCTCTACCGGAAATCCACCGAGCGCGCGAATGAGCGCGAGGCGGCGGCGAATGAGCGCGCCCGGGAAGCCGAAGCCGCTCTCGACGAGAATCGAAGCGAGCGTGACATCCTCGCGAAGGACCGGGAGAAGGTCGAGGTGAAGGCGAGCGCACTGCGGAAGCAGGCGAGCACCCTCGACGAACGCGAGCACGAACTCATCCAGCGGGAAGCCGAGTCCACCTCGGGCTTCCCGGCCCGTCGCGCTGCCGCTGAGCGGGCGCTCCAGCAACAGTTGGAGGAGGCGCGGCAGATCGGCGAGGCGGCGATCGAGTCCCGCAGAAAGGCCTTGGAAGCAGAGTGGGCGATGTCCACCGAGACGGCGAATCGTCAAGCCGAGGCCCTAGAAGCGGAACGCGCCGAACTCGACGAGCTCAAGCGCACCCTCGATGAGGAGCGGGGAGCTCTCCACCGCGACAAGGTGATGGTGAACCGGAGGAAGCGGGAACTCGACCAGGAGGTCCAAGCCCTCGCAGCCGTCGAACTGCGGAGGCTGGAGAACGAACTGATCGTCAAGGAGGCCGATGCCACCGCGGCGGTCACACAGCTGGAAGAGCAGTCGAGAGACCTCTCAGAACTGCGCAGCCGGTGGGCCTCCATCGGCATCGCCGATCCGCAACAGCTCCTGAAGGACCTGGCCGCGGCCCGAGTCGAGGTCCAGGAGCTCAAGGACGAACTCGAAACGCGTCCCGACGAGGCTTCCGCCTCGCAACTCGAGGCGCTCCGACAGCAGAACCGGGCGCTCAATGCCGAGCGCGAACGGCTCAGCTACGAACTGCAGGTCGAGCACGGTCGAGCACTCTCCGATCGCATCAGCGCCATGCGAGTCAAGCAGCTCGCCGACGCGGAGCAGCAGTACGCGGTGATGAGCCGGGGATACGAGCAGCGCATCGCCGAGCTCAGCGGGACCTTGGAGGAGCTCGTAGAGGGACGGCCGGACCCGACCGAGCCGCTGTTCCCCAACTGCGTCGCCATCGACGAGGACCCCTGGCTCCAGCAACGAGGCAGGCTTGTCGACGACCAGGTTCCCGACCTGCACGAACTCGCGTGCAACCTTCAAGCCGCGATGTTCAGGGACTCGGAGCGGGCCTATCGGCTGGACGACGTGTGCTCCGAACTCGGGGGCATGGCGATGAGCCACCTGCACCTGCTCGAAGGCATGAGCGGCATCGGCAAGACCTCGCTCCCGAAGGCGTTCGCCAAAGCGCTAGGCACCGCGTGCGAGGTGATCGAGGTACAGGCCGGATGGCGGGACAAGCACGATCTCTTCGGCCACTACAACACCTTCGAGCGCCGGTTCCAGGAAGAGTCGTTCCTGCTCGCGCTGTACAAGGCGCAGACGCCGCGCTACGCCGACCGCCCGTTCTTCATCGTCCTCGACGAAATGAACCTCTCCCGACCGGAGCAGTACTTCTCCGTGCTGCTGTCGAAGCTGGAGAACAACCAGGGGCGCGACGGCGACAAGGAACCGATCAGGCTCGCGCCGATAGGCCACGGGCGCAGGCCCTCCCAGATGGACGAGGACGGCACGGGGATCTTCCTGCCGGACAACGTGTGGTTCGTCGGCACCGCCAACCAGGACGAGTCCACGCTCGGCTTCGCCGACAAGACCTACAATCGCTCCTTCGTCCTCGAACTTCCCGCTAAGCGGCCGTTCGTACCCGACAAGGGCCGCGTCGAGCCCTACTCGGCGAACGCGCTGAAGCGTGCCTTCGAGCAGGCGAGGAACCAGCATGCGTCGGCGTACCATGATGTCAAGTCGCTCCTCGACTCCCTCGAGGACGACTTGCATGAAGTCGCCCGAATCCACCTGGATCCCCGAGTGACCGCGCAGCTCGAACGGTACGTGCCCGTCGCGGTCGCCGCCCGCGGGACCGAAGCGATCAACGAGGCCAGCCGCGGCCCCTTCAAGGTCAAGAACAAGACCGTCGACCCGGTGGCACTGGCAGCGGACCAGTTCATCGCGAGCAAAGTGCTCCACCAGCTGCGAAGCCGATTCGAGGTGACGAACGAAGGCCTGCAGCACCTCGAAACGGCTCTCATGACCTACTGGACGGACCGATTCGAGGGAACGAGCCCGGAGCGCTGCAAGCGCGTCTTCTCCGATGAAGTCCGTCGGAGGCGTGCATGAACGAAGGCATCGTCAACGCCGAACCGTCTGCGGTGGTCATGGCGAGCATCGTGTACCTGTACCGCCAGATCACGGGCGCTGACGACGTTCACAGCATCCTTGACACGCCGCTGCTGGTTCCCGACGTCGCACACCACGCGCGCCTCACACCGCTCGACGCCGACATCGTCGAGTTCCTCCCCGCCCTGACCGGGGTCTGCAGGCAGCCGCACGACCGCCTGGGAGTCGAGCACGTCCTGGTGCGCGCACCGCAGGCCCGGCGGGTACCTGTTGCGGGACTGACCCGGCTCGCGAGTCACAGTGAGGACTGGGCCGGGGTGGAATTCGATCGGGTCATACCGGAACGCCTGCTCTCGGTGCGATACACCGATGACTACGACTTCTATGAGAACCAGGTCGCCGCGCAGCTCGTCGACCGGCTGCGACGGTATCTCGGCGGCCGCATCGGCGACCTCCGCCTGCTGCTGCGGCACCTCGGCGACCTGAGCCGGTATGGAGCCGCCTTGGAGGGGAAGCAGTCCTATTGGAAGCGCCGACGACTTTCGAACCTCCTCGCAGAAGCCGTTGAAGCCGCGAAAGACCAAGTCGGACCGGTGGCAGAAACCCTGAAACGGCTGGAGGACCTGAATGAGGACGTGAACCTCCTCCGATCATCGCCGGTGTACAACCGCGCGAACCGCAGAGCGCCGATCCCCTATCGGCTTCCTCGCACCAACCTGCTCATGGGGAACTACAGGTATCACCGGATCGCGCTGCTCTGGGAAGCCTGGGCGCTCCGCGACGCCGACCAGTCGGTCCTGCTCAAGGAGCAGCATCGCGACTTCGAACCCGCGTTCAACACCTACGCGCTGGCCATGGTGCTCCGGGCGTTCGGCGTCCTCGGATTCGAGGTGGTGAACGGGCCTCTCGACGAAATCGGCGAACGAATCGGCCTCGTGGACGGTCACGGAACCCAATACGGACTCCGAATGACGGCAGACGAGCACGTCGAGGTGCTACTGGGCGAGGAGACGATCGCGGCAGTCGTCCCGTTCAGCAGCGACATCACTGCGGGTCCCTCATCGGACCATGTCCAAGAGTCGGTCGATGCGCTGCTGCGGAAGCACGGGGCCGCCGCCGTATCCACGGTGATCGTGTATCCCGGAGACCGGTCCGAACGGGCCCCGTTGCCGCGCAGGCTGCAGGACCAGGTTCACTGGACCGGGAGGTTCTCGGCGTTCAGCGGGACACCGCGGCAACTCTTCGGAATGGTCCCAGTGTCCCCCTTGGAGATCGAAAGCGCGGAACGGATCGCGCGGTCGCTGCGGTGGATCTTGCATGCGACCCGCCTCCAGCAGTTGTTCCCTCCCCGAATTCCCGCGGAGCCATGGGTCCAGTTCAAGCCGCGGCCGTGGCTGCGTCGGCAGGACCAGGACTGGCACCTGACGAAGCCCATGGCTCCCGGCGAACTGGGCCGACTCCGCGACGAGATCCGAACCCTGGACTCCGCGTACATCGCGCGGTCCCTCTCCACGCGCCGTGCGTCCGCTGAAGAAGTCATCGCTCAAGTCGACGCGGCCGAGGAGACGATGCGCCTCCTCACGAACTGCCCGCTGTGCCCTGGAACCGGACCGGTGGCGTTCGAGGCCCGCTCCTCGACGTACCACTGCCAATGCGAATGCGGAGCACAGTGGGGAACGCGGATCTGCGGCAGTTGCAAGGAGCAGTTCCCCGTGCTCTGGGCGGGGAAGATCATCGAATCCGGCCTCGCCGATCTGATGGGGGGCGACGCGATCGATGCTGCACTCGGAAGCGAAACGCTCGCCTTGCCCTGCCCGAACTTCTCGGACCGGGCTCGCTTCAAGTGCCCGTGGTGCGAGACCTGCCAAGGCGCACCTGCATGCGGTTGCGACCGATGAGGAAGTCCAGATCGGTTCAATCTTTAGAACGACGGATTCATTGATCCGGCAGAATCTCCAACGGCGGGAGGGCGTCCACGATCGCCATGGTTTCCAGACTCACGGTTACGATGCGTTTGAGCAGGTCGATGATGTATCGCGGATCGTCAGACCAGTCGTTGGGGTCGTTGACGATGCCGCTGGCCTTGTCGGTTCGGACGTAGTAGCGGTCCATGATCCACTCGACAGCCGAGCGGGATCCGATCTGGTAGCGGTAGGCGGCTTCCGGGATATCGGCGAGGGTGACGTGGGAGTTGTAGACGATCCGGGTGCGGTCCTGCCTCGACGCGAATCTCATCTTCCGGTCGACACGATAGAGATCCGCAGAGTCGGCCGTCTTGGTTTCGGCGACGATCTCTCGGATGCCGGAGTACGGCTCGGCCGACTCGTAGGCGAGGTGCAGCCGCATGAGTCGGCTGCCCGAGCGGGCGAATTCGTGGAACCGCGCGACTTTGGGGATGCGAGGCAGCGACTTTCGGAGGTCCGCTTCGAACTCAGACCGGTACATGGGCGAATGCAGGATGCCGTAGACGTAGTGGAAGATGTCGTCCTTCGAGATCGAGCCGTCTCGGTAAGTCTCCCGGTAGTCCCTGAGGGCGGCGTCGGTGATGTTGTCCGCTCGCACATATCCCTCGCTGCTATCGCCGAGCGCCAGGCTATCGGGGTCGACGCGGTGATAGGAATATCTGGCGAAGAGTGGGCCGACGCTCTTGGTTCCGACCGCGTGCAGGTTCGGAACGTTGTCTACCGCAAGAACGGAGAACGGCTCTTCTGAGCCGGTCCCGGTCGTATAGAACCCCACGTTCTTCGCCGAAGGAGTCGGAAATGCCCGTTCGAGTCGATATACGCGGTCACTTGTGTCGGCAGTGAGGTAGACGCGCTGCTTGGTGAACGGTCGATAAGTCCCTTCGAACACGCAGAGTTCATCGACTTCGAGCCGCACTCCTCGCAGCAGTCGAATCCGGTCGGACACGTTCCAGCTGAATCGGCCACCCCCAGCCGTCGAAAGATCGCTCGCCGGATCGAAGGCTGCGTCTCCGGCTTCGCCATCCGCGTTGGTCGATGCCCGGCTGCTCACTCGACTGTTGTAGAAATCGATCATCGATCGCACGTTGTCCATCAAAGCGGAATCGGAGAAGTTGTACACCCAGGCGTCTCGCCCTGTCTTGAGTCCGCTCGTGTACGTCTCGAAGATCGGCTTCGACATGTTCCCCGCGCTCTTGTCGCCGAGGGCGCGGAAGCCTTGAAATCGCTTGTCCCTTACGTTGATCCAATCGCCGTCCGCTTCAGGGTCGAGTTGCTGCCAACCGAGAGTGTCCAAACCTTTCGCTCGGAGGAGGTCGGTTGCGTTCGCCACGATCTCAAGTTTGCGCTTCCGATCGTGGTAGTCGCCGACGTCCCGATAGAAGAGGCTGCATGCTTCGCCTTCTGCCGCTCTGCCGCCTTTGACGAGCAGGAGGACCGCGATGCCCGCCCGGCTGCCCGATCCGAAGATCTTGCCGCCTTCCTTCTTCGAGAGCTCGCCGGCGGTCCGCTGGTTGCCTCGGAGATTGAAGCAGTAGATCGCGTCGAACTCCTCTGTGAGGGTGCGGCGCAGTCCTGCGGCGGTGTTCCCATCTATGAACCCGTTGTTCAGGACGAGGCAGATCACGCCGTCGTCCTCGATCCGGTCGCTCGCCCAGCGCAGTGCCCGCACATACGAGTCATAGAGCGAGTTCTTGTTGGTGGCGGTCGACCTTGCCGCATACGTCTCGCGGATGCGCTGGTCGAGCCCGAGGTATTTCAGATTCTGGTTGCCGTCGTTCTGGTTGTTCTGTCCAACGGAGTAGGGCGGATTGCCGGTGACGACGATGATGCGAACGCTCTGCTGGCGGACCGCGCGCTTCGTGTTGCCTCCGAGCACGCCCTCCGAAGCTTCAGGCCGGCTCTCATAGAGCTGGAAGGTGTCGGTCAGGACCATGCCGTCGAACGGCCGGTACCGGGCCTCCCGAGACCTGTTGTGGAACGCCTCTTCGATGTTGACGGCGGCGATGTAGTAGGCGAGCAGGACGATCTCGTTCGCGTGCAGTTCACTGCTGTACTTCCGGACGAGGTCCTCGGGCCGGATAAGTTCCGACTGGAGGAGCCTGACGATGAACGAGCCGGTGCCTGCGAACGGGTCGATGACTTGCACCCCTTCGTCGCTGAGCGAGGCGCCGAGGTACTTGCGCAGGGCCTGGTCGGTGAGTTGGAGGATGAAGTCGACGACTTCGACCGGGGTGTAGACGATGCCGAGCCGATCGGAGACCTGCGGCATGGCGTGCTTGAAGAACTGCTCGTACAGCTCCAGGAGGATCTTCTGGCGCCCGGCGGGGTTGTCGATGCCCTCGATCCGGACTCGAATCTGCTCGTAGAAGCGTTTGAGCTTGTCGCGCTCCGAGTCCAATGCCTGATCGTCCAGTGCTTCGAGCACGGTCTCCATGGCTCGGGAGACCGGGTTGTGCGTCGCGAACTCGTACCGCTCGAAGAGAGCGTCGAAGACCGGCTTCGTGATCAGATGCTGGGCGAGCGTCTCGATCGCGTCATGCTCTGAGATGGAGGGGTTAAGGTTCGCGCGAAGGGCGGCCACGAACGCGTCGAACGCTGCTTGCTTGCCGGGTAGAGCGAGGGCTGTTCGGATGCGGGTCATGTGATTGCCCGCGATGTCCGCTATCTCCTTGGCCCACTCCTTCCAGTAGACCCGAGTGCCCACTTTCTGCACGATCCGTGCGTAGATGGCGTTGCGCCACTCCTCGACCGACGGCACGCCGTCCCGGGCCGCCTGCACGAGGTTTCCCAGGTCGCTCGAGTCGTGGTCGTCGGCGATGTGGTCGGCCAGGATCCGTTCGGAGCGGGATTTGTTGAGTCCGATGCGGTTGACTTCGGCGTTGAATCGGTCGTCATGGGAGCGAAGGGCGTTGAGGACCTGCCATACAGCCCTGTAGCGCTCGTTGTCGTCGAGCGCCTCGTTCGGGGGCACGCCTTCCGGAATGGCAACGGGGAGGATGATGTAGCCGTACTCCTTGGCGGGAGCCCGTCGCATGACACGGCCCACTGCCTGGATGATGTCGATGACCGAGTTGCGCGGGTGCAGGAACAGCACCGCGTCGAGTGCCGGCACGTCCACGCCCTCGGACAGGCATCTAGCGTTGGAGAGGATCCGGGCGGTTCCCTCGCCCGGTTCGGACTTCAGCCACTCGAGCGCTCTGCCGCGTTCCAGCGCGTTCATCGTGCCGTCAACATGCTCCACTTCGCAGCGGAGGCTCGCCTCGGAGGTTCCTCCGAGCCGCTCGGTCACTTGGGAGAACACCTCGGTCAGGTGCTTCGACGCGGCTATGTTCCGTGCGAAGGCGACGGCGCGTCGCATGGGCGCCTCGTTCGCCCGGAACCCGCTCTCCTCGATCGAAGGGCCGAGACGCTTGCGCAGTCCGTTCCAGACGCCGATGAGCTTGGCGGCGTCGGCGACGTTGAGCTCCATGTTGTCGTCGGCGAGTTCTACCTGCAAGGCTTTGGCCGCGTATCCTGCATCGACGCTCAGCACCAGGACCTTGTAGTCCGCGAGCAACCCGGCCTCGACCGCCTCCCCGAAACCCAGCTTGTGGAACTCGGGCCCGAACCTCGCCTCGTCGTCCATCGAGCACAGTTCGACGCTCGATCGCTGCGCGTCGGCCTTGGCGGACTCGGTGAAGATCCGCGGCGTCGCGGTCATATACAGTCGCCGCTCGGCCGCGATATAAGCCGGGTCATGGATCCGGGTGAAGTTGGACTCGTCCCGGCCGGCGAGCACGGCGCCGGTGGTGCGGTGCGCCTCGTCGCAGACGACGAGGTCGAACGCCTCGAGACCGACGGCTTGGGCGGCGGCGATGGTGGGCAAGGACTGGTATGTGCAGAAGACCGCGGTCATTCCGGGCCCGTAGTCGCTGCCGCGGATGCGGTCGACGAGCTTGACCGCGCTCGTCGTCGCGGGCAGGGCGAGGTCGTGCACCGCCTGGTCCCCTGAATCCGCCTGCCCAGGTTGCTTCGATACCTTCGAGTCTGAGCAGACCGCAAAGGGCCGCAGGGCGGCCTCTGCCTCGGACACCCATTCGCGCATGGTCTGGGACAACAGCGCAATCGACGGCACCAGGACCAGCACGCTGATGGGATCTTCGTGGACAGAGGCGAGCCGTTCTGCGATCTTGAGCGAGGTCAGGGTCTTGCCGGTGCCGCAGGCCATGTGCAACCGGCCACGATCATGCGTCTCGAACCCGGCGAGCACGGCTTCGATCGCCTCGTCTTGGTGCGGCATGGGCGCCTTCTTGGCGCGCAGATAGCGCGGTCCGAGACGCTCGCCTGCGGCCCACGCGTGCTCGGAGGCGACCTCGCTCCAGTCGATCGGGCTCGTGTCGAGTTGGGACATTCCGACCCTGGTCACCTCGACCTGCTGGTCCGCGAGGGCGGCCTCGGCGTTCGGGCCCCATTTGTCGGTGCTGGACACGACGATCCGTCGGTTGATGCCCTTCTTGCCCGAGGCCGTGAAGAAGGAGTCGAGGTCGGCTTTGCGGATCACCCTGTCCGGCTCGTAGAACTTGCACTGAATCGCGCAGAACTCTTCGGATCCAGTCTCTCGCGCCACGAGATCGATGCCGGTGTCGGTGGCGTTGTCCTCGGCGAGAGGGGAGTCGGCCCACATCCATACCTCGGAGAATTGCTGCCGCCATTGCGGGTCGGTGCGGAAGAAGGCGAGCATGAGCTGCTCGAAACGTCTGCCTCGTTCCGCATTGGTCTGCGACGTGACTCGAATGTGGTCGAGGATGTCCCGAACGGTTCCGGTCATGACGCTGCCTCCCTTGGGAAGGAACGGCGTCAAACTTACCCCCACTTTGCGTAACGCCCTCACTACATGAAGGACGTTAGCGTATCCGCACTGTCTGTACAACCCTCAGAACGAGGCTGAACAGATGGACGGTGTGGATTCCATAGCACCGCAGCGTCAGCACCTTCCGGCGATTGACCCGAGGAGCGCCGCCTTCAGCAAGTCATCCCGGCGCGAAGCTGCCGAAGGCCTGGACCATGAGGTCTGGTCTTTCTTCGTCTGGTGCGGTAAACCCTGCCGTGCCTCGTTCGGGTGTCAGTCTTCGTCGGGGAAGCCCCAGTCGAGGTTGATGCGGGCCTGGGCGGCGATCGTTCGGACCGAGGTCTCGATGTCGTGCTCGAACTGCTTGCTCCATTCGCCGAATCCGCGGACGATGATCGGATAAGGCTCGCTCCGTGCGGTGATCGAGGGCGGTTCGTGACTTACGTGCGTCACCATCCACGAGTCGATGCCGTGGTCCTTGAGCGCGAGATCCACCGCCTTCCCGACACGATCGACTTCCTCAGGCGACTTGAGGCGGTCCACGTCGAGGTACAGATGAATGTTCACTGACATGGCCGCGATCCTAGAAGGCTTCCGCAAGGGGGTTTGCCGGGCGGACCTCGGCCGCAGTTCTCAGCATCGGCGCCCGTGCATGTGTTCGAGCAGCGGCCGGTGCGGTAGCCCCCACCTTCCGGGGCCGACCCGAATCAAGCGGTGCGGGCCATGATTCTGGCGTCGACCACGTAGTTGAGGTCCTCGGTGTAGCCGCTTTCGATCCAGCGATCGAGATCCTTGTCGAACTCCTCCTGCCATGTGCCGCCGTTGAAGAAGACGGCGATGTCGGCGTTCTCCACCGCGGGGCCGGTATAGCGCACGAGATAGGTCGAGTCCCCGTGGCGTTCCGCCGTGACCCGAAGCGGTTCCTCGGCGGCGAACTCGAGGTCGCCGATTGCCAGCTCTATCTTGCGGCCGTCCTTCAGGATCAATTCGGCTTCAGGGTGCTTTCCGTTGGCGTAGTGGACGATCTCCTTGACTCCGAGTCCACTGAGCGCCAGGCGCCGGTACTGCCTCGACTTGCCGATCCGCCATGCCTCGTCTGCATTCGTCATGCGACGGACGGTAGCCGAAGGGACCGACATCGCCCGCGACCTGCGGCGCAGAGGACGTCTCGCGTCACCGTTTGGCGGATGACCGGTGAGAACCGTCTTCAGTAGATCGACCGGGCGCGGAACCAGCGGTTGGGGTTCAGGGGTGGTTGGGTTCTCGGACTCCTCGGTGCATGAGGAGGTAGGCGGTGAGGCCGAGGGTGGCGCACATGGTCCAGGTGAGGGTGGGGGTGAGTTGGTAGAGGGCGGTGCCGATGGTGGGGCCGAGGGCGTAGCCGGCTATCTGGGCGGTGGTGATGGCGCCGATGTAGCGGGTGCGGTGGCGGTCGGTGGGGGCGGCGAGGGCGGGGTAGGCGACGATGGCGGGGGCGGAGATGATCTCGCCGAACGTCCAGACGAGGACGCCGGCGAAGAAGATCCAGATGCCCGCGGGGACGCCGAAGAGGGCGAGGCCGGCGCCGATGAAGAGGCTGCCGAAGGCGATGGTGGTCTTCATCGGAAGGCGCTGGGTGTAGCGGGTGATCGGCAGTTCGAATGCGATGACGATGGCGCCGTTGAGGGTCACGATCGTGGCGTAGAGCCAGGCGGGATGGCCCTCGCTCAGTATCTGGAGGGGTAGGACCGCCTGGTACTGGGATTCGATCAAGCCGGTGAGGAACATCGCGACGACGACGAGGACGAACTTGGCGTCGCGGAAGACGTCGCGGTAGCTCGCGGGGGCGGTCTCGCCGGGCTCGGCTTCGTCGCGGAGGTCGGGCAGGAGGACGAGGGCGAGGACGCCGAAGGCGAGGTGGGTGAGGGCGTTGACGACGAACATGAGGGCGAAGGAGTGGGTGAGGAGCCAGACGCCGATCATGGGCCCGAGCGCGGCGCCGACGTTGAGGCCGAGGCGGGCGGCCGCGGAGACCATGACGAGGCGGCGGGCCGGGGTGAGGGCGGCCATCATCGCGGAGGCGGCGGGGCGGTACATCTGCCCGAACAGGCCAGCGGCGAAGGCCAGGGCGATGAGGACGCGGTAGTCGGAGGCGAAGGCGACGCCGAGGACGGCGGTGCCCGACAGGAGCATCGAGGCGGTGATGACCTGCCGCGCGCCCCAGCGGGCGGCGGCGGTGCCGGCCGCGAAGCTGCCGGCGATCGAGCCGATGCCGAAGACCGTCAGGGCGACTCCGGCGCTGGCGGGGGTGTGGCCGGTCTCGGTGAGGTAGAGGGTGAGGAAGACGGCGACGAAGGTGCCGGTGCGGCTCAGGGCGATGCCGGTGAGGAGGACGACGACGGGTGCGGGCAGGTTCCGCAGGGTCGACCAGACGCCGTCGGAGGTGTCCTCGTCGGTCGCGGGCGGGCGGCTCATGCGGCGTCCCGCAGCGGCGTGTACTCGAAGACCGTGTCGGCTTCGGCCTGGTCGAGAGTGCGGCGGCAGTCATCGGGGCCGTCGCCTTCGGCGATGAGGCAGCCGTAGCGGGCG
>NZ_STGX01000018.1:81834-126164 GCF_004912155.1 Glycomyces paridis
GGTCGGGGCGTTCGCCGAGGGCGAGGCGGGCGCCGACGGTCCCGGAGTCGATGCCGTTGGCGAGCAGGCCGAGGTAGGGGATGAGGTCGCCGCCGAGGCGGCCGTTGATCTCCACGAGGACGGGGCCGTCCGGGGTGAGCTTGAACTCGGTGTGGGTGCTGCCGTGCCGCCAGCCGACGGCGTCGTGCGCTGCCTGGAGGTGGGCGAGCAGGTCGGGGTCGCGGAGCAGGGGGTCGTCCGCGTCGACGGTGTGGCCCATCTCCTCGAAGTACGGCTCGGGTCCGATGACCTTGCGGGCCAGGAGGTACGGGCGGCACTCCCCCTCGTGGACGGCGGCGTCGACGCTGATCTCGGGCCCTTCCAGGTACTGCTCCAAGAGGAGGGTGCCGTCGTTGGTCATGCCCGCCTGCATGGTCGACCGCGAGGCGGCGACGGCGGCGGCGAGGCCACCGGGTTCGTCCACTTTGATCACGCCTTGGCTCGCGCCGAGGGAGACGGGCTTGACGACGAGCGGGTAGCCGATGCGGGCCGCCGCGGCGGTGCCGTCGTCGCCGGGGGCGAGGACGGCGAAGGCGGGTTGGGGCAGTCCCGCGGCGGTGAGCGCGCGGCGGGTCGCGGACTTGTCGCGGACCGCGCGCACCGCCTCGGGCGAGGGGCCGGGCAGGCCGAGTTCGGCGGCCGCTTCGGAGGCGGCCTGGATGGCGGCCTCGTGCCAGCAGTAGACGCCGAGGACGCGGTGCTCGGCGGCGACGCGGCGCACCGCGTCGAGGGCTGAGGCGGGGTCGTACACGTCGCAGACACTTCGCCCCGCAAGGTACTTCGTCTGCCAGGTCGGTTCGGCGGGGTCGAGCGCCCACAGCGGCACGCCCTGCTCGGCCGCGGAGGCAAGAAGGTACTCGCGGAATTTCTCGTGCCCGGTCCCCATGATCAGCAGCAGGTCCATCGGCGGCTCCGTTTCTTCTTCAGGGCAGGAGGAGTCCCTGCTCGGTGAACGCGTCCCGGGCGCCCGGCTGGTCGAGGACGCCCACCTCCTCGAACAGGCGGAGGGTCTTGGCCGCGGAGTGCCGGATGCCGGCCAGCACCTTGTCGCTCGAGAACGAGTCGGCGATGATGTCGGCGGTCTTCGAGGGCCCGAACCCGGCCGACAGGAGGGCGTCGCGGGCCGGGTCGGTCGCCGGGCGCAGCGACCGCAGGACCAGCGGCGGCAGGTAGTGGGCGACGCGGCGGCGCAGCGGCGGGTCGAGCTGGCTCCACAGGTGCTTGAAGAACGCGCTGAAGAACGCGTGGTGGCGCCCTTCGTCGATCGCGTGCTCGCGCACGGTCTCGCGCATGATCGTCACGACGCTCTCGTCGGGCGGGATGTCGGAGAGGATCGAGGTCACGAGCGTCTCGAAGACGACCACCTGGAGCAGTTCGACGAGCCTGCGGTGCTGCGGGAAGTCCTCCCCGACCGCGTCGAGCCCGGCGATGAACGGCCCGAAGTCGTAGTCGAGGGCGGGGATCTCGGAGCGGCCCGCCAACTGGTGGAGCACGTCGAGGCTGTACAGCGAGTGGTAGCCCTCGTCTACGACGATCTTGTAGGCGTCCATGCGGGTGGTCTCATGGAGGTGGAGCCCGCTCGACCCGTCGGCGATCTTCTGCGAGGCCCGCACGACCACCGCGACCTCGAAGTGCATCGTGAAGCGCAGCCACTGGAAGGCGTGCTGCGCGGTCAGGTAGCGGCGCAGGACCGGGTCGCCGGGGTCGACGAGGGGATGGTCGAGGTGCGGCACGAGGTGCTCGGGGAAGAACGCCTTGTGGATGTCGTCCTCGGCGTCGATGAGCTTGCGGTGCTCCGACCGCACCCCGGCGCGCTCGTACCAGTTGCGGAACGCCTCGATCCGCGGCATCGGGTCCCGGCCTGCGAACACCGCTACTCCCCGGTCCTCGCCGGGTGGTCCGCGGGCAGGTCCCTCCCGGGCTTGGAGACCAGGTACCCCTCGATGTAGAGGTGGTCGATCTCGGTGCGCGCGAAGGTTCTCAGCGCGTCCTCGGGGGTCTCCACGATCGGCTCGCCGTTGTCGTTAAACGAGGTGTTGAGGACGATCGGCACGCCCGTGAGATCGGCGAAGCGGCTGATCAGTTCGTGGTACTCGGGATCGGCCGCGGCGTCGACGGTCTGGACGCGGGCGGTGCCGTCCACATGGGTCACCGCCGGGAGCGCGTCGCGGCGCTCGGGGAGGACTTCGGGCACCAAGAGCATGAAGGGGCTCTCGCCGCGGAAGTCGAACCAGTCCTCGACCGCCTCGGCGAGCACGGAGGGCGCGTAGGGGCGGAACGGCTCGCGGTGCTTGACGGTCTCGTTCAGGTAGTCGCGCACGCGCGGGTGGCGGGGGTCGGCGAGGATCGAGCGGTGACCGAGGGCGCGCGGGCCCATCTCGGAGCCGCCGTTGACCCAGGCGACGATCCGGTGCCCGGCGAGGAGCTCGGCGACGTCGGCGATCGGGGCCTCGCGCCATTCGAGCACGTCCCGGTACGCGTCGAGCGCGTCGAGGACCCGCTCCCGGGGGTAGCGCACTCCGTATGCGGCCGTAGTCATCTCGCCGCGCCGCTCCTGGCCGCCTTCCAGAATCCGGTGCCAGCCGTACAGGGCCGCGCCGACGGCGTTGCCGGAGTCGCCGGCGGGCGCGGGGATGAAAACCTCCTCGAAGGGGCCTTCGGCGCGCACGCGGTGGTTGGCGACCGAGTTGAGCATGACGCCGCCGCCGAGGCAGAGCCGGGTCTCGCCGGTGCGCCGGTGCGCCTCCGCGGCGAGGTGGAGCATGGCCTGCTCCAGCTCGTCCTGGACCTTGCGGGCCACGTCCTTGGCGAACGCGCAGTCCCAGCGCCGCTCGGTGAGCGACTCGAACTCGGCGCCCTCGTCGGCGGCGATGCCCTTCCAGATCTGTTCGAGGCCGTCCTGGGAGACGGTGATGTCGAAGCCGTCGAAGGTCAGCCACTCGCCCCAGTCCGGGCGCGGAGTCCCGTAGGGCGCCAGGCCCATCGTCTTCCCGGCCTCGGGGTAGCCGCCGCATTCAAAGACGCCGAAATCCGGGGTCCCGTACCGGGTGGTGAACCCGAGCTTCGCGGTGAAGAAGTCGTAGAACAGCCCGAGGCTCATGTCGCCGTAGTCGACCGGGTACTCCGTGGCCGCGACGCGGGTGAGTTCGGTGCCGCTGCCGGTGAACAGGGTGTGCTTCTCGACCATGCCTCCGGCGGAGCGGCTGCCGGCCTGGTCTACGACGAGGACGGCGGCGCTGTCGAACGGCGAGGTGTAGAACGCGGTCGCCGCGTGCGCGAGGTGGTGCGAGGGTTGGGGAAAGGCGTGGACCTTGCTCTTGTCCTTGAGCGGCAGGTCGCGCAGGATGCGCCGCACGGTGCCGTCGCCGAGTGGCCGATTGCCGACGATGAGGTCGACCTCGTCGACGCCGATGCCGGCCGCGTCGAGGCAGTAGGCGATGGCCTTGATCGGGATGATCTTCGTGAGGCGCTCGAAGTGGCCCTGCACGAGGAAGCCCTCGGAGTGCTTGATGCGGTCGAGCCGCTCTTCTTCGACCGCCGCGAGGACCACGCCGTCCTTGACGATGGCCGCCGAGCGGTCGTGGCTGAGGTTGACGCCGAGGATGTAAGGCATCGGTTGCGCTCCAATGGTGGTGGGAGGGAGGGTCTGCGGTGGGGTCGGTCAGCTGTCGCGGCGGTAGAGGAGTCCGTCGCTCCAGACGAGGTCCACCTGCCCCCAGGCGACGGCGGACGCGACGTCGGGGAAGAACCCGCTGCCCTTGAGGTTCGCGCTCGTGTTGCACAGCACCGGAATGCCGCTGGCCGCGTGGTAGGCCTCCAGGATCCGGCGCACCGCGCCGTCGCCGGGGCCGACCGTCTGGAGCCGCGCGGTGCCGTCGAGGTGGACGATCGCGGGGACGCGGTCGAGCCATTCGGGCCGGACCTCGTGGTCGAAGAGCATGTACGGGTCGGGGGTGCCCGGACTGAAGACCGCGGGCGCGTGCTCCTCCAGGCAGATCGGGGCGACGGGCCGGTACGGCTCGCGGTCCTTGACCTCGTTCAGCAGGTCCTTCATCGACGGTGAGACGGCCGGGGCGATGATCGATCGCCCGCCGAGGGCGCGGGGCCCGAGCTCAGCGCGGCCGTCGAGGACGACGCAGGCCTGTCCGGTGCGGTGCAGGAGCCGCCCGAGCTCGCCCGCGTCGAGGGCGGTCGTGCTCCACCCGGCGGGGACACGCGGGGTCGGCTTGAGGTCGGGTCCGAGGCGCACGTCCCAGGCGACCGGCGCCGCGGGGTTGTCGCGGCCCAGGGCCGCCGCGCCGATGGCCGAGCCGGAGTCGTTCGGGAAGGGCGGCACCCACACCTCGTCGAAGAGCTCGACCTCCCGGAGACGGGAGTTCCACTTGATGTTGAGCGCGCAGCCGCCGACGAAGCAGAGCTTCCAGGGGCCCTCGCCCTTCCAGTCGATCACCTTGGAGCGCAGGTGCTCGGTGAGGAGGCGTTCGAGGAGGACGTGGACGCTGGCGAGGACGTCGGCGTCGGTGGCCTCGCCGCCCTGCACGAGTCGCTGGACCTCGCCGAAGTACCGGTGGAGGTGGTCCAGCACGGGTTCGGAGGTGGACCCGAAGCCGCCGACCGCGTTCCGGTAGCCGACGGCGACCGGACCGTCCCCGGTGAAGAGCTCTTCGAACTTCGCCCGCAGGACCGTGATCACGTCCTCGTTCGGGGTGCCGAGGGCGATGTAGGCCATGAGCTTGCCGGCAACGGAGAGGTCCTCGTTGACGGACTCGGGCTTCTCGTCCCATTGGAACGGTCCGAAGTGGTGCGCCGCGGCGGCGTACGCGTGGCCGGTGAGGGGGAACAGCGCGCCGCCGTTCTCCACGGTCCCGTCGGGGTCGACGTGGTAGAGCCGCGGGAAGGAGCCGCCGTCCCACACCAGGACCAGCGCGGGCTCGCCGATCTGCCCGAAGGGGCTGAGGCCGTACGCGCTCGCGACGTGGCCGGCGACGTGTACGTGGCTGGTGTAGGGCCGGGGGCGGCCCGCGATCGGCAGGGTGCCGTCGTGGCCGGGCTCGAAGAGGTTCGGCACGGCCTCGGTCTCGCGGTAGGGGGCGAGCTGGAGCAGCAGCGGCTCGCCGTCCGCTTCGAGGCTCGCCTGGCCGTACTTCGCGCCGTCCCAGCCGTCGACCACCCAGCGGTCGACCTGGTCGGGGCTGTAGCCGAACTCGGCGAGCAGCTCGGTGACGACGGCGAGGTCGGCGACCTGGCTGTGCCGCGCGGCGTTGCCGAGCTTCTCCATCTCGACGCTGAAGACGAGCCGGTCGCCGTCGATGAGCGCGACCGCTCCGTCGTGGGTGAGTTTGAGGCCGCAGACGATCATGCGTCCGCCCTTCTCGATTCGTGTCCCTTGGCGAGCAGGGACTCCAGGTTGTCGAGGACGTGGTAGGAGTCGGCGACGAGCAGGTCCGCGGAGGCGGTGCGCAGGAAGAAGATGCCGCCGTAGCCGAGCGCGCCGCTGGTGAGGTCGTAGGCGGGCATGGGGGTGCCCGCGGTGATGCACAGGCCGGGGACGGCGGTGACGGTGGTGGCGGGGTCGATCACGCCGGTCCAGTCCACTAGGGACTCGTCCCAGGCGGGGTGGTCGCTCCAGGGGCGCCCGGCCGAGTCGGTCGCGATGAGCGAGAGCGATCCGGCCGCGCCGGTCGCGTCGCGGTCGGTGAGCATGGCCGCGGGCGGGTCGACCGGTTCGCCCAGGAGCGCGTCGGTGAGCATCCCGACGATGTCGATGCCGAAGCAGTGCTCGATCTCGGGGGCGACCATGACGCCGCCGAGCCGGGCGGCCGACTCGAGGACCGACAGGCGGCCGTCGGCGCACAGCTTGAGTTCGGTGTGGGTGCCGCAGGTGCCGAGCCCGAGGGCGTCCACGGCGGCGCGGGCTGTCTGTTCGATCTCGCGTTGCGCCGCTTCGGGAAGCGCGCAGGGCGCGAGGTTGCTCAGTTCGGTGAACGGCGGGATCGTGGGGATGCGCGAGGTGATGCACACGGGGTGGTAGACGCCGTCGACCACGAGGCCCTCGACGCTGAGGTAGTCGCCGTAGCCGCTGCCGGGCTCCCACCAGGACTCGATGGTGGCGTCGATGACCTCCTCGACCAGGAAGTCGGCGTCGGCACCGGCGGTCTGCATCTCGGTGTAGCCCGCGTCGAGCGCCTGGACCATCGCCTCGTTCGCCTTCGCCCACGCGCCTTCGAGGTCGGCTTCGCGTTCGAGCACGAGCTGGCCGATGGCGCCTGCGCCCCACGCGGATTTGAGCAGCATCGGCGCCGTCAGCTCGTCGAAGGCGCGGCGCAGGTCCTCAGCGGAGTCGACGACCCTGAAGCGCGGCACGGGGACGCCGGCGTCCTCCCACACGCGCCGCATGAGGCGCTTGTCCCTGGAGCGCACGGCGTTCGGTCCGGCGCCGCGCAGGCCCAGCCGGGCGGCGGCCTCGGCGACGGCGATGACCGCGAACTCGGAGAGAGTCACGATAGCGTCGGCGCCGATGCGCTCGGCCTCGGCCACGATGAGGTCCACGAGGTCGTCGCCCGCGACCTCGACGTCCCACCGCGGGGTCACCGAGGCGCAGTGCTGGCTCCACAGTGGTTGTGTATGCTCGGGCATCGGCTTCAATGCGAGTACGTGCAACTCGCCTTTCGCCGCGATCTTCGGGAATGCGTACTCGAGTGGGGCGCCGCCGCGCGAATAGACGAAGAGAACCCTTTTTCCGGGCACGGCAGTCTCCCTGCTGTCAGTCGGGATGGATCGCGGTCGACGAAGGTCCGGACCGCATTCCGGGCGCGTCCGTGGTCGCAATGTGATCTGTTTTCCGCAGGCGCCGAGGCGCCCTGAGCCGTAGACGATCGTATGAGACATGGGAGCGTGTGTCAAGCATGCCCGTCAATATGATTCCACAGTGACGACCGCGAACCAGACGCTATTACTGGTGCGTAATCGAATCGGCGTTGCCGGATTCACCTCACAGGACGAACTCGCCTTCGTGCGTTCCACCAGGTCATCCCGTGCCTCGAAATATGACCACCGACATAGGCCCGGCGCCGCTGCAGCCCCGGCAGAGCGGTTGAGCACCGCGTTCGCCCGCGATCGTGCCGCCGCCATCGGATTCACAACCGACACAGTAGTATCGGGGTGCACCTTGCGCCCCTGTGGATCCCGATGAATGGGAGCGCTGTACCGCCGAATTCGTTCTCCGGTGCTACACTCGCGCCCTTTCGCCGAAGTCGGCGACATTCGCCGGCGGTGCATTAAGGAATGGCGATCGCGTCGCCTCGCAGTAGTCATGCGGCGCGATACGTCGCGGGTCGCGGCGACGGACCGCAGATGTGCGTCACCGATTCGCTATCGCTCCGATCCCGATCATGGAGTTCCGCGAGTTCAGCCGCGTATTCGTGCAGCAGATCGGGAACGCAATAGCGTCCGGGCCGGTCTTCGCAGACGAGGTGCATGGAGGCGAGTTCGCGCAGGAGCGCGCGGGTCTGTTCGATCGGGATCGCGGCGAGGCTCGCGGCGCCCGGTGCGGTCCAGTGCGGTTCGGGGTGCGCGCCCAGGCGCCGGAACAGTTGGGCGGCATCGGGTCGCAGTGCGCGGTACGACCAGGAGAGGACGGCTCGGAGGTCGGTCTCGGGGTCGAAGACGGTGAGCGCGTCGAGGCGGGAGGATTCGAGTTCGGCGGCGAGGGCGTCGAGCGTGAGCGCGGGGCGGGCGGCAGCCCGGGCGGCGGTGACGGCGAGGGCGAGGGGCAGCCCGGCGCAGGCGGCGAGGAGGCGCGGCATCGCCTCGGGCTCGGCGGCCGTTCTCGCTGCGCCGAGGCGGCGTTCGAGCAGTGCGCGGGACTCGGCTCGGGTGAAGGGTTCCAGCGGCAGGAAGCGCACCTCGTGTGAGACGGCCAGACCGACCAGGTCGTTCCTGCTGGCGACGAGGGTGCGGCCGCCGCCGGGCCCGGGCAGGAGCGGGCGCACCTGGGCCGCGTCGCGTGCGTTGTCGAGGATCAGCAGTCGCGGGGTCCGCGCGAGCGCCTCGCGGTAGAGGGCCGTGCGGGCCTCGGGCGCCGAAGGCTCCCCGGCGAGGTCGACGCCGAGCAGTGCCAGGAGACGGTTCGTCGCCTCGGCGGGTTCGAGCGCGTTCTCGTTCGGGCCGAAGCCCTGGAGGTCGAGATGCATTGCGCCGCTGGGGAAACGTTCGGCCGCGCGGCGGGCCCAGTGCAGTGCCAGAGTCGTCTTGCCGATCCCGGCGGCCCCGGTGACGACCGTGACGGCGGAGCCGGCCTCGGCGTCGAGCGCCGCGAGGGCGGCGTCCCGGCCGGTGAACGCGGCGACGGGCGGCGGCAGATGCCCGACTCGGTCCGTTCTGGCGGGCTTGAGGTCGGGGTCGTCGCGGAGGATCGCGGTGTGCAAGTTGAGCAGGGCGGGGCCGGGGTCGGCGCCGAGGTCCTCGGCGAGACGCGAGGCGATCTGGGCGTAGACCGCCAGCGCCTCGGGCGAACGTCCGGTCCGGTGCAGGGCGAGCATGAGCTGGGCCGTGAACGGTTGACGAAGCGGGTGTTCGGCGACCAGGAGGCGCAGTTCGGTGGCGGCGGACTCGTGGTGGCCGAGTTCGACTTCGAGGTGGAACCGTTGCTCCAAAAGCGACAGCCGCTCCTCGTCGAGGCGGCGCGAGAGTCCTTCGACGAACCGGCCGCCGAGTCCGGCGAGCGCGGGGCCGCGCCATTGGGCGAGGGCCGCGCGGAGGGCGCGCAGGGCCGCGGGGCGGTCGCCGCGGTCGCGGGCGCGGCGGGCCTCGGCGGCGTGGCGGCGGTATCGCAGCAGGTCGAGTTCGTCTTCGGCGACATCGAGGAGGTAGCCGCGGCCGGAGGTCCGCAGCCGGTCCCGGCTGTTGCCGAGGACGCCGCGCAGGCCGCTGACGACGTTCTGGATCTGCTGCTGCGCCGTCTCGGGCGGGGTGCCGTCCCACAGCGCCGCGACGAGGCGGTCGACGGGGACGGGGACGGGGACGCCGGTCTCGTGCAGCAGCACCGCGAGCAGTCGGCGCTGGTGGTCGCCTCGCGGCGACGGCGACCGGTCGCCGTCGCGGATCTCCAGTGGACCGAGTATCCGGAACTCCACGGCACCTTCCTAACTGCGGTTCGGACTCGTCCTCCGCGGCCCGAGGGCGGGCCGCGGAGGACGGGCGGTGCGGCGGGTCAGCGGTCGCACCAGCTCTTCATCTCGGCGCCGGAGAGGATGCCGATGACGATGAAGGACATGACCGCGCCGAGGCAGCTGCCCACGTAGGTGCTGGTGAAGTCGGCGCCCTGGGCGGCGAGGTCGTTGTAGGTGCCCTGCATGGCGCCGAAGCTCAGGACGGCGAGCGCGAGGCCGACGATCTCCAGGGTGATCACGCCGGTGCGGGCCGACTGGCGGCGCTGCGGCAGCCGCACCGCGAACACGGCGTAGAGGATCACCCAGACGATGGTCTGGACGACGCTGAAGGCGACGAAGCCGTCGTACCAGTCGGGCAGCAGCGCGGCGGCTTCGGGCATCCCGTTGAGCGCGTTGACAAGGGTGATGAGGCCGAAGGTGGCGCAGATGCCGAGGCCGAAGCGGATCCAGAGCAGGACCACGACGAACTTCCCGCCGCCGGGCATCTCCGAGAATCCGAGGGCATCGGGGTGGTGGTGGGACATCGCAAGGGCTCCAAGGGTTCGGGGTGGGCGGTCCCGCACCGGGCGGTCCGGGACGCGTGCAGTCTCGGTCCGCCCGCTACGGCCCCGATACGGATGCGCTAACTGGGGGCGTGCGGGCGCGATGCCGTTCCCGTACGGGCGTGCGCCAGACTCCGGAGCTCCGTCCGGGCGCGGTCGACGCGCGCGGGCGATCGCACCGACGAAAGGCCCCCATGTCCTATCCCCCGCCCGGCCCGAACGGACCGCACCATCCCGGCGCGCAGCCCCCGCAGCAGTTCCCTCCCGGCCCGAACGGGCCGCCTCACCCCGGCGCGCAGGTCCCGCAACAGTTCCCGCCCGGGTACGGCCCGCCGGGCGGGCCGCCTCCCGGTCAGTACCCTCCCGGGCCGCCGCCGAACGGCGGCAACGGGTTCCCGAAGGTGTACCTCGTGCTCGGGGCGGTGCTGGTCCTGGTGCTCGCCACGGCCGCGGTCGTCCTCACGAAGGTGTTCCAGTCCGATGAGGACCCTCCGGCGAGCCTCGTGACGAGCGAGGCCGAGCCGAGCACCGAGGAGGAACCGACGACACCCGCCGAGGAGCCCACCACCGAGGCCGAGCCCTCCGGGGCCGCGCACGCGCTGGTCGAGGACGTCTGCGAGGTGATCGAACCGGAGGTCTCGACGTACATCACCGTGGACGACGAGGAGACCGAGGCGGGCATCAACGAGTTCTTCGGCGGCTCGGAGTGCTACATGACGGCCGTGCTGGAGGCCGGCGAGTTCTCCACGGCCTCCTTCTACGTCACCCAGAAGGCCGACCAGGAGGACCTGGAGGCCGCCGCCGGCGACTACGAGTTCGACCTGGGCCTCATCAGCGCGAGCTGCACCGTCACCGAGGACGTCGAGGGCCCGTGGGAGCAGGCGGTCTACTTCTTCGGCTCGCAGGAGGACGGCTGCGCCTTCCTCGGCTACACCCACACGCTCCTGGTCCTCGACGGCAACATGTTCATCCAGGCCGAGATCGTCTACGGCGACGAGGAGAGCGACGGCGCCGCCGAGCTCGCCGTCCTGACCGGCCTCGCCGAGGCCATCACCGAGGCTTCGATCCCGTAGCCGCCCGCCCGAGGCGCCGCGGGCGGCGTCTCGGGCGCGATCCACGGATCGACGAACCCTGGTTGTGCCGCAGGCGGCGGTGCATCGTGGTTGTCTGGGCCGGGACGCTAGGGGGAACGCCATGACACGTCACATCGCCGAGGTCGCACTGCGGGATCTGAGCGGAAAGCGCGCCGTGGTCACCGGCGCGAGCGACGGCATGGGGCTCGGCATCGCCGAGCGCCTCGCCGCCGCTGGCGCGGAGGTGGTCATGCCCGTGCGCAACCCCGCCAAGGGGGAGCGGGCCGCCGAGCGCATCCGCGCGGCGGTGCCCGGGGCCGCGGTGGTGCTGCGGAGCCTGGACCTGTCCTCGCTGGCGTCGGTGGGCGCGTTCGCGAAGGAGATGGCCGACGAGGGCCTGCCGGTGCACGTGCTGGTCAACAACGCGGGGGTCATGACGCCGCCCGACCGGCAGACGACCGCCGACGGTTTCGAGCTCCAGTTCGGCACCAACCACCTCGGGCACTTCGCGCTCGTGGCGGGTCTGCTGCCGCTGCTCCGGGCGGGCCGGGCCCGGGTGACCTCGCAGGTGAGCGTCGCGGCGAGGCGCGGGCGCGTCAACTGGGCGGACCCGAACTGGGAGCACGGCTACCACGGGCGGCGCGCCTACAGCCAGTCGAAGATCGCCTTCGGCCTGTTCGGACTCGAACTCGACCGCCGCAGCCGCGCCGCCGGCTGGGGCGTCTCCAGCAACCTCTCGCATCCCGGCGTCGCCCCCACGAACCTCCTCGCCGCCCGGCCCGAACTCGGCCGCGACCGCGACACCGCCGCGGTGCGCCTCATCCGGGCCCTCTCGGCCCGCGGCGTCCTCTTCGGCACCGTCGAGTCCGCCAGGCTCCCCGCGCTGCTCGCCGCAACCACCGGCGAACCCGGAGTCCTCTACGGCCCCAAAGGCCCCGGCCACCTCGGCGGCCCGCCCGCCCCGCAGCCCCTCTACCGGCCCCTGCGCCCCACCGACGACGCCGCCCGCGTCTGGGCCCTCTCCGAACGCCTCACCGGCAGCGCCTTCCCGACCTGAACTGGCGTTCAGCGACCTTCGGGCACGGGCAGTTCCGGGAAGGCGAGGGACGCGGCTAGGTAGAGGGTGGCGAGGACGGTGAGGACGGTGAGGGTCGTGGCGGGGCGGTTGAGAGGGCCGAACCAGCGGGCGACGAAGGCGGCGCCGTTGGAGGGGCGGGGGGCGTCGTGGTGGCCGCCGCTGGAGTTGGCGACGGCGGCGGTGAAGGTGAGGAGCGCGGGGGCGAACCACCAGGGGTCGAGGGTGAGGGCCATGATCGCGAGGACGGCGAGCGGGACGAATTCGAGGACGCCCGTGGGGAAGTCGGAGGGGTCGTCGCGGATCGCCGCGGGGAGGCTCACGGCGGCGAGGGCGCCCGCGGCGGCGAGGACGACGCCGATGGGGTTCGCGCCGGTGTGCGCGGCCACGAGGGCGGCTCCGGTGACGGCGGCTCCCGAGAGCAGGAGCGGGACGGGGCCGTTGTCGTAGCAGTCGTCTTCGAAGCGGCCGGCGACGGCGGTGAGG
Source organism: Glycomyces paridis (assembly GCF_004912155.1). Classification (GTDB taxonomy): domain Bacteria; phylum Actinomycetota; class Actinomycetes; order Mycobacteriales; family Micromonosporaceae; genus Glycomyces; species Glycomyces paridis. Next base: position 94,220 of record NZ_STGX01000018.1, read on the forward strand.
TGGAGCATGACCCCGGCGGCGGTGAAGAGTCCGATGTAGGGCTGGGTGGCGGTGCCGATCCACAGGCCCGCGGCGGCGGCGAGGCTGTAGGTGAGGAGCGCGTCGAGGCCCGCGCCGCGCTGCTCGTCCCGGTGGTCGAGGTTCCAGCCCTGGGCGGCCATCGCGGCGAGCAGGGACCAGGCGCCCGCGGCGACGGGCAGGAGGAGGCCGGCGTGCTCGGCCGCCAAGCCCCGCAAGGGGATCGCGGCGACGACCGGATCGGGGATCGTCACCGCCGCGGCGATCGCGAGGGTGCAGGCGAGCGGCAGGCGGATGTTGCGGACGGCTTCGAGCGGGTGCCCGGCCAGGTCGGGCCAGGTCCAGACCGCGGGGGCGCGGCGTTCGCGCTCGGCGGCGGCCGGGCCGGTCACGGTCATGGCGATGATCGAGGCCATGCCCGCGAGGACGGCGCCGGTGGCGGCGATGGCGAGCGCGGCGGTGCCGGTGAGCAGGTTGACGACGGAGCCGGCGAAGGTGGCGCCCATGGTCAGGGTGCCGACCGCGACGGCGGCGACGAGGACGGGGCGGCGGGCGCGGAGCCCGGTCGCCTCGGGTTCGGTCATCGTGGCTCCGGTCGTGTCGCGGGACAGGTCACGTCGGAACGGTACGAGCGGCCGCCACGAGTCCGTCCTCGTTCGGTCACGGGACGGTCGAGGCCCTTGGGACGAGGGTCGGCGGGATGATCTCGTGCCGGTCCTCGGTGCGGCCGCCGAGCCGGGAGGCGAGGAGGGCGAGGGCGGTCGCGCCGAGGAGCGGGCGATGCTGGTCGACGCTGGTGAGGCGGGGCCAGGCGCGGGCGGCGAGCTCGGTGTCGTCGTAGCCGGTGAGGGCGAGGCGTTCGGGGACGGCGAGGCCGCGTTCGTGGGCGCGGCCGAGGCATTCGACGGCGAGCACGTCGTTGTTCGCCATGACGGCGGTCGCGCCGGAGTCCAAAAGGGCGTCGACGGCGTCGCGGCGGTGCGCGTCGGGGAGGCGGTGGACGCGGGGGCGCAGGCCCGCGGCGGCGAGGGCGGTCTCGTAGCCGAGGAGGCGGCTGCGGGCGGCGGGCCGGTTCGAGGCGGTGGCGTAGGCGATGTCCTTGTGGCCGAGGGCGATGAGGTGTTCGGCGGCGAGGCCCGCCCCGGCGGCGTCGTCGTTGGCGACCGAGTCGACGCCCGGGGTGCGCGTCTCGGGACGGCCGACGACGACCACGGGGAGGCGGTCGGCGGCGGCCGCGAGGATGTCCGGGTCCACTCTGGAGCTGACGACGACGAGGCCTTCGACGTTGTGCCCGATCATGGCCTCGACGTGGGCGGCGAGGCGAGCGGGGTCGCGGCGGCCGTTGGCGAGGAAGGTGCCCAGGCCCTCTGATTCGGCCGCTTCCTCAACGCCGAGTGCGACTTCGGCGTGGTAGGGGTTGCGCAGGTCGGTGACGACGACGCCGATCTGTCCGGTGCGGCCCTGGACGAGGGCGCGCGCCTGGGCGTTGAGGCGGTAGCCGAGTTCGGCCGCGGAGCGGAGGATGCGGTCGCGGGTCGCGGCGCCCACGCCGTCGTCGCCGCGGAGGGCGAGCGAGACGAGAGACTTGGAGACGCCCGCGTGGGCGGCCACGTCGACGATCGTCGGGCGGCGGGTCCGGTTCGCAGTCACCCGACCATGATGACCACTCGCGGTCGGGCGCGGCAACCGGGAACACCCTTGCGGACCAGGGATTCTGGAACGTTCCAGTCCTGTTCGGGTCCCGTTCACCGGGCGCGGGCCCCGCGGACACCCGGCGGCCCGAGTCTGGTCATGCGAACCCCCGACACGACTGGAGCGCCCGTGACCGACCGCCCTGCCACCGCCCTGACCGAGCCGGTCGCCGCCCTCGCCGTGCGCCCCGACGCGCTGCTGCTCGACTTCGGCGGCGTGGTCTTCGAGACCGAGAAGCGCCCGGACGGGCGCCGCCGCGCCGCCGAGCTGGTGCGCGAACGCCTCTCCAGGGCAGGGCACGAGGTCACGACGGCATCGCTCCTTTCATCCATAGAGGCCGGTCTCGGCGCGCTCAAGCACTGGAAGCACGCGATGAGCCGCACGCTCGTGCCGGTCGAGCTGACGCACCGCGCGCTGTGGGAGGACTTCCTGCTCTCGGACCAACCTGCGGCGGTGCGCGCCGTCGCGGCCGGGGACGGCCGCGAGCTCATGGCCGCGATCAACCCGCTCCTGAGCGACCACCGCGTGCGCCCCGGCGCCGCCGAGCTGCTGCGCCTCGCCCGCGGCCTCGGCGTGCGGGTCGGCATCGTCTCGAACGCGCACTCCGGTCTTTCCCACCGGAACCTCATGCGCCGCTTCGGACTCGACGTGCTCGTGGACGTGCAGCTCTACTCCGACGAGGTCGGCATCCGCAAGCCGCACCCGGACATGATCCGCCGCGCCGCCGCCGCGCTCGGCACCGTGCCCGAGCGCTGCTGGTACGTCGGCGACACCCAGGACCGCGACGTCCAGGCCGGCCGCCGCGCCGGCGCCGGCGGCGTGGTCCTGACGCGCTCGAAGCACACCGACACCCCGCCGTTCCCGGTGGCGGAGAAGGCGGACGCAGTGTTCGACACCCCGGAGGGACTGATCCCGGTCCTCGCGGGAGCCGCGGAGGCGGGTGCCGCGGTCACCGGCGGCGGGTCCGATCAGGTTGCGGGGGCGGTGAATCCGACTCGGCCGCACTCAGGGTCGCGCCCGATCCCGCCCGTCGGGCCGGGCCCCGCCATCCCTGACGGCGGCCCCGCGGGGGGCCGCGCTGCGAGCGGCGGTCAGTTCGATCCGATTGCGGGCCGATCGGTTCCGACCCGACCGAACCCGGCTCGCACCGAGTCGGACTCCGGCGAGGGCACTCAGGTCGCCACCAGCCGTGTCCCGGCGCACGATGCCGAGCCGTATGCGGCGGCGGTCGGCGCTCCCCGCCCGAGCCCCGAGGCCGGTGACACCGGACCTGCGGCCGTTCAGGTTCCGGCACGCGGCGCCGAGCCCCTTTCGGCGGCCACGGACGGCGCAGGCGCCGACGGCCTCCCGTCGCGGCCGCGGGCGCTGCTCCTCGATCAGGGCGGCGTGCTGGTCACCTCCGTGAAGACACCGGAAGCCCTGGCGGGCTTCGTGAACCGCACGGCCGCCCGTCTCCGGGCGGCCGGGCATCCGGTGACGGACCTGCTCATGGGCGACGCACTCGCGTACGCGCTCGACGCCTACCGGGCGGCGAAGCGGACGCCGGAGTCCGATGAGGACGGCCGCTCGATCTGGCGCGAGATCACCCCGGCGGCGTTCTGGGGCGAGCACGCGGCGGCGGCGCTGCCGGTCTCGGCGCGGGACTGGCTGCTGGCCGAGGCGGTGGCGCTGACCGAGGAGTACGCGCGGGCGAAGTCCCGTGCGCGCCTTCGCGAAGGCGTGACCGGTCTCCTCGAATGGTGCCGGACCGAGGGGATCGCGGTCGGGATCGTGTCGAACACGATCTGCGGCCGGGAGGGCCGCCGCCGACTCGCCGACGCCGGTGTGGCCGAGCTGATCGGCGCGAACGCGTACTCCGACGAGGTCGGGCGCCGCAAGCCCGACCCGGCCCTGGTGCTGGCCGCGTCCCGCGCGCTCGGGGTCGACCCGGGCGAGTGCTGGTTCGTCGGCGACAAGCCGTGGCGCGACGTCAGGGCCGCCCGCGCGGCGGGCGTCGGGACCGCCGTCATCGTCGAGGGCGGCTCGCCCTCGGCCCCCGAACTCGCCGAGGCGACCGGAGCCGACCGGCCCGACCTCCTCCTCCCGTCCATGTCCGCCATCCACGAAGTACTCGTATCCGCCCGGCCCCTCCCCCGTTGAGCACGGCCCTCACGACCGCCCGACCCCCACCGAGAAAGGCCCTCCCATGACCGAGACCGCCCCGTCCCGGGCCCGCCGGGTCCTCCCCGACCCGCAGTCCCTGACCTCCTCGCAGAAGCTCATGGTGTTCGTCCTGTCGATGACCCTCTTCGGGCTGGCGAACATCTTCACCGAAGTGATACCCGAGTTCAAGCTCGGCCCCGTCGAGCTGTCGGTGGCGTACCTGGCGTTCGTGCCGGTGGTCATGGTCTGCCTCTTCCACCCGCTGTACGCCGCGCTCGGCGCGCCGCTCGGCGAGATCGTGTTCGTCGACCTCCTCATGGGCGACTTCTCCGGCATCGGCGAGGTCGAGGGCTACCTCCAGCTCTCGCTGGGCCTGTACGTCGGCGGCTCGCTCGTGCGCGACCCGCGCCGCAGGTGGCAGGTCGCCACGGCAGCGATCGTCGCCGTGCTCATCGACAAGGGCGTCGGCGGGATCATCGACATGTCCAAAGTGGTCGTCGGCGTGGAGGACGCCGAGTACGTCGAGGGCCTGCCCGAGTCGGTCCTCGTCATCGAGGGCTTCGCGTTCGCCTCGGACCTCCTCATCACCGGCGTCCTCTTCGGAGCGATCCCGGCCGCGTACCTCGCGAGGCGCCTGCACGGCAAGATCGAACCGCTCATGGGCATGGCCCCGCGCGACGCCGAGCACCCGGTGCCCGGCCGCGCCCGCCAGACCGCCGCGTTCGTCTCGCTCGCCGTGTTCCTCATGCTCGCCTCGGGCGTGTTCGCGTTCCTCGAAGCCGCCGACGTCAAGTTCGGCGTGTGGGAGCCCGGCTTCATCGACCGGTACGGGCTCGGCTTCCTGTGGGTGAGCGTCGCCGTCTGCGCCGTCGTGCTCATCGGCGTCGTCGTGTCCGCCAAGGCGCTCCGCCGCCGGGCCCGCTCGGAGGACTGACCGTGGACGACGTCATCGCCATCGACGGCCTGGCCTTCCGCTACCCCGGGGCCGCCGAGCCCACCCTCAAGGGCGTCGACCTGCGCATCCGGCGCGGCGACTTCACCGCCGTGATCGGCGGGAACGGCTCGGGCAAGACCACCCTGTGCAAGGCCTTCAACGGGCTCGTCCCCCACTTCTGGTCCGGCGAGTTCGAGGGCCGGGTCGACGTGGACGGGATCGACACGCTGGACGCCACGGTCGCGGCCCTGTCGCACCGCGTCGGGTACGTCTACCAGGACTTCGGGAACCAGCTGGTCCGGCCGTCGGTGCGCGACGACGTCGCCTTCGGGCCCGTCAACTTCGGACTCGCCGACCACCGCGAGCGCAGCGAGGCCGCCATGCGGCTGCTCGGGATCGACCACCTCGCGAAGCGGTACGTGTGGGAGCTCTCCGGCGGCCAGCAGCACCTCACCGCGCTCGCGGGGGTCCTCGCCATGGACCCCGCCGTGATCGTCGTGGACGAGCCGGTCGCCGAACTCGACCCGGCGCGCGCCGAGGAGACCTACCGGATGCTCAAGCGCGTCAACGAGGAGCGCGGCACCACGATCGTCGTGATCGAGCACCACGCCGAGTTCATCGCCCGGTACGCGCGCAGCGTCGTCCTCATGTCCGACGGGCGGGTCCGCTGGCACCTGCCGGTGCGCGAGGCCCTCGCCCGCCGCGCCGAACTCGCCGTGCACGGCATCCCCGCCCCGCAGATCATCGCCGCCGCCGCCGAACTCACACCCGGAGCGCCCGTGCCGCTCACCGTCGCCGAAGCGGCCCAATGCATCCGGGACGCGGGCCTCGCACCCGGCCCCAGGCCGCCCCAGCCCGAGGCCCCCGCGCCCGGGCCCGTGATCGCGCGCCTCACCGGCGTCACCCACGGCTACAAGGACGTCCGCGGCAAGGTCTCCACAGTGCTCGACGCGGTCGACCTCGCCTTCCGCGAAGGCGAGCGGATCGCCCTCGTCGGCTCCAACGGCGCCGGGAAGTCCACACTGCTGCGACTCCTCACCGGACTCAACGTGCCCCGCAAGGGCACCGTCGAGGTCGACGGCACCGACACGCGCACCGTCAAGCCCGCCCGCCTCGCCGACCGCGTCTGCTACCTCTACCAGCACCCCGAGCAGATGTTCCTCAACGACTCGGTGCGCCAGGAGATCGCGATGTTCCCCGAGCAGCGCCGCCGCCCCGACGCGGCCGCCGTCGTGGACGACGTCCTCGAACGCCTGCGTCTCACCGACTTCGCCGACCGCGACGGCCGCACCCTCTCCGGCGGCCAGCAGCGCCGCACCACCCTCGGCATCGGACTCGCCATGGCCCCCGCGCTCCTCCTCCTCGACGAGCCGACCGCCAGCCTCGACACCGCCACCAGGAACGACGTGATCGCCATGCTCGCCGCGCTCGCCGAACGCATCCGATGCGTCGTCGTCGCCACCCACGACATGCAGCTCGTGGCCGAATGGGCCACGCGCGTGCTCGTCCTCGGCGAGGCCCGCGTGCTCGCCGACACCACGCCCGCCGGGCTCTTCGACGACGCCGCGCTGTGCGAGCGCGTCAACCTCGTGCCGCCCCAGATCAACGTCCTGGGCAGGGAACTGGGCATCCACCCGCCGCCGCTGAGCGTCGCCGAGTTCACCGCCGCGTTCGCGCCCGCGCTCGCCGGAGGCCGCTGATGGCGCGCCGCCAACGGGACGTGCTCAGCGTCGAATGGGTCAAGCTCGAACTGCTCCGCACCGCGTACGCGACCCGCGGCGGCCTCTTCGCCGGGTTCGACCCGCGCGTGGTCGTCGGCTGGTACGCCGTGTTCGCGGTGGCGCCCTGGCTCACCCACAACATCACCGTCCTCGCCGCGCTCTTCGCCGTCGCCGCGGTGGCGGTGGCGCTGTGCCGGGTCGGGCCGCTCGTGCTGGGGCTCTTCGCGTTCGGGCTCGTGACCGAGACGGCGTACCTGTTCGCGGTGGCGTGGTTCTTCGACGGGGACCTGCACACCGTCGCGGCCCTGGTGACGCTGAGCCTCAAGCTCGGGGTGGTCGCCCTCGCGAGCATGGCCGCGTTCGTCTCGCTCGACCCCGAGAAGCTCTCGGACGCGCTGGTGAGCATGAAGGCGCCGCCGCTGCTGAGCTTCGGCGTGAGCTACGGCTACCGGATGCTGCCGATCATCATGGACGAGTTCCACACCATCGTGGACGGCCACCGCCTCCGCTCGGCCCCGCTGGAGCGGCGCGGAATCCTCGCCTGGCGCGTCCCCGTCCACATCGGATCGACGCTCGTGCGCAGCTTCTACCCGATGATGCTCAACACCGCCAAGCGGACGCGCACCACCGTGGAGGCCCTGGAGACCCGCGGCTTCACGTTCGCGGGCGAGAGCGCCAAGGGCCGCGACATCCGCCTGGCCTACCTGCGGCTGCGGATGCGCGACCTCGCCCTGGCCCTCGTGACGGTCGTCCTCATCGCGGGCGCGTTCATCATCGGCGAACTGGCCCCGGTCTTCGCCCGCGACTTCTGACCCTAGTGGAGCGTGGGTCGGTAGATCAGCTCCTGCGTGCGGCCGTCGAGGGTGCGGGTTTCGACCAGGTCGAGGTCGAAGTCCTCCGCGCCCTGGAAGATCGGGTCGGCGCCGGTGCGGCCGGTGACGACCGGGAACAGGGTCACCTGGACGAAGTCGACGAGGCCCGCGGCCATGAGGGCGCGGTTCATCGCGAGGCTCCCGTGGGAGCGGAGGGGGACGGCCGAGGTCTCCTTGAGTCGGGCCACGACGTCGACGGCGTCGCCGGGGGCGAGGGTCGCGTCCGGCCAGTCGAGCGGCCCGGTGAGGGTGCTGGAGACGACGGTGGCGGGGAGGTTCCTCATGCGGGTGACCCACGGGTCGCGCACTTCGGAATCGTCCGTGCTGGCCGCGATCATCTGCGCGAAGGCGCGGTAGGTGTTGGCGCCGAAGACCATCCGCTGGTCCTCCTCGTACTGGGCGAGGCGGTGCCCGAGCAGTTCGGGCCCCTGCTTGCCCCAGTACCCGGTCCAGTCGCCGCCCGCGGCGCCGAAGCCGTCGAGGCTGGTGAAGAAGTCGAAGGTGTAGGTCGCGGTCATGGTGTCCCCCTCGGGTAGCGGTATGCAGGTGAGGACTGTAGGGCGCGGCGGGATTCATCGCAGCGGATCGGACGAATTCTCCGCGGCTACGCTCGGGCCATGAGTGTGAGTGACGCCGAGCTGGCGGTCGCGGCGGCGAGCGCGGGCGCCGAGGTGGTGCGTGCGCGGTTCGCGGGGCCGTTGGCGCGCTTCGAGAAAGGCCCCGGCGACTTCGCCACGGACGCCGACCTGGCCGCCGAGGCGGCCGTCCTGGAGGTGCTGCGGGCGGGTCGCCCCGGGGACGCGGTCACCGGCGAGGAGGGCGGCCGGTCCGGCGAGGGCGACGCGGACCGGATGTGGCTGGTCGACCCGTTGTGCGGCACCGTGAACTACGAGGCCGGGCACCTGTTCGTGGCCGTGAACGTCGCCTTGCGGGAAGGCGGGGCCGTCACTGCGGCGGCGGCCGCCGATCCGGCGACCGGCGAGGTCTTCTGGACCGACGTGGACCGCGCGATGCTCCGGCGCGGCGGTGCCGACGCGGCGCTGCGCCCTTCGGCCCGGACCGCCCTGGTGGACGTCAACCTGGACCTTCCGTACCGCGAGCCGCCCGGCTTCAGCGCGGTGGGCCTTCTCGCCGACCCGGCCTTCGCCGAGCGCTTCCGGCCGCGCGTGGTCTCCTCGACGCTGGCCCTGACCTGGGTCGCGGCGGGCCGCCGCGCCGCCTACGTCACCGGCGGACGGATGCGCGACAGCATCCACTTCGAGGCGGGCATCGCCCTGTGCGAGGCGGCCGGCTGCACGGTCACCGACCTGTTCGGCGAACCGCTCACCGACCGCACGACGGGCCTGCTGGCGGCAGCGGACGCCGAAACCCATGCGGCCCTCCTGGAGATGATCGGACGCCCCGGCTGACCGATCCACGGGCCGGAGGAACGCCGCCGATGGCACGCCGGTGTCAGACTGGCCGTCTCCGACTCTCTTTGAGGAGCGACATGGTCTCGATCGGTCAGGTCCGCGAAGACCTCGGCTCCAACCTCCCGCGGTTGGCGCTCAGGCACGGCGTCCCGGGGGTCTCGGTCGCCGTGGGCGTCGACGGCGAGGTGGTGGAAGCCGTTGCGGGCGTGGTGAACACACGCACCCGCGTGCCGGTCGCGCCTGATTCGGTGTTCCAGATCCAGTCCGTGACGAAGGTCTGGACGGCGACGCTGGTCATGCAGTTGGTCGACGGCGGCCTGGTCGGCCTGGACGATCCGGTCCGGTCGCATCTTCCCGGGTTCCGGACCGCCGACCCGGCCGCGAGCGGGTCGATCACGATCCGGCACCTGCTCACGCACACCGGCGGCTTCGAGGGCGACCTCTGGAAGGCGACGACCACCGGCGACGACGCGCTGCAACGGCTCGTCGAGGACTGCGTGCCGGAGCTGCCGCAGTCCGAGGCGCCGGGCTCCCGCTACTCCTATTGCAGCGCGGGCATGGCGGTGCTCGGCAGGATCGTCGAGACCAAGCGCCGGATGCCGTTCGCGGCTGCACTCCGAACGCACCTGGCCGACCCCCTCGGCATCGAGGAGCTCGCCTGCAACGCCGACGAGGCGCTGGGGTTCAACACGGCCATGGGGCATGTGCCGCAAGGCGACCGGGGGATGCGGCCGCTGCCGGTCTGGGCGACCTTCCCCGAGTCGAACGCTCCCGCGGGGAGCCATCTGTCCATGTCCGCCCGGGCCCTGCTCGCGTTCGGCCGCATGCACCTCGCGGACGGCCTGGCCCCGGGCGGAGCGCGCCTGCTCACCGAGGACGCCGCGAAGGCGATGCGACTCCCCGAGACCCGCATTCCCGCGTCCCCGCACGACCGGAAGCACATCGGCCTGGTCTGGGAGCTCACCCACGGCGGCAAGGTCGTGAGCCACGCCGGAGGCACGATCGGCATCGCCTCGATCCTGGTGCTGGTCCCCGCCCAGGGCCTCTCGATCGCGCTCCTGATCAACGGCGGCGACTTCAACGGCCTCTACGGCGACCTCGTCGCCCCCTGGATCGAGTCCGCCGCCGGCGTCTCGACGGCACCGACTCGCGCGCCGGCGCCGGCCGACCTCGGTTCGGACCTCGCCCGCTACGTCGGCGACTACGGCACCCGCAATCAGCGTTCGACGGTGTCGATCGGCGAGGACGGCCGGCTGGAGCTCTCGTACACGGGCGCTGCGGAGGGCGCCGCCAGGTTCGCGCTGGCGGGACTTCCGGCCGGCCCGTTCACCGCCGAGATCCGCCGCGTCGAGGGCGACCTGTTCGCCTCGGTCGGCCGGGACGGGACCGCGGGCGGGTACGTGGAGTTCCTGGACGGTGACGAAGCGGGCCGGGCCCGCTTCGTCCACACCTCGGGCCGCTCGATCCCACGCCTGCCCTGAACGGCCGCACGCGGCCGGAACCGGTGGCCGAGGTTCGGTCGCCGAGGTTCAGTCGCCCCGTCGCGCCACGGCGCACCGCCCATGACAGCGTCCACTTCGAGGCGGGCATCGCCCTGTGCGAGGCGGCCGGCTGCACGGTCACCGACCTGTTCGGCGAACCGCTCACCGACCGCACGACGGGCCTCCTGGCGGCAGCGGACGCCGAAACCCATGCAGCCCTGCTGGAGATGATCCGAAGCGCCTGATCATCGGGGCCGCTTCGCCGCTTCCAGGCGGACGACCTTCATGTGCAGGCCCGCGAGTCCGGCCCTGAAGCGGGACTGCCCGGTGAGGGTCAGGCCGGTCCCGTTCGTGAAGGCGCTCAACGGTGCCCGCGGGAAGTCGTAGTTGAGGAGGCGACCGCCGGGGGTGAGGACGCGGGCGATCTCGGTGGCGCCGGCCTGAGGGTCGCCCCAGTGGTGGGAGCTGAAGGAGGTGACGACGAGGTCGAAGCGGGCGTCGTCGAAGGGGAGGGCGGCGGCGTCGGCGGCGTGGAGTTCCGCGAGGCCGCCGAGGTTGCGGCGGGCGAGGTCGACCATGTCGGGGGCGAGGTCGACGCCGGTGAGGCGGAGGTCGGGGCGGGTGCGGGCGAGGGTCTGGAGCAGGATGCCGGGGCCGGTGCCGACGTCGAGGAGGGCGGCGCCTTCGGGGGCGACCGCCGCGATGTCGGCGGCGATGCGGCGGTAGAGCGGCTTCATGAGGAGGCGGGCGAGGCGGTCGTAGTTGCGGCTGTGGCGGCCCTCGATGGGCTGGTTGCCGTGCTGGTGGTCGTGGTGCGGCATGGCGGACCCCAATGGTTGTATCGTACAACTTTCATTCGAGTCTACGATATTCAGTTGCATGGCACAACCGAGGAAGGGGCGGCGATGGACGCCGAGGCCGATCACCTGCACCACCTGCTCCTGGACCTGGTGCGCACCGCCGAGTTCGCGCTCATGGACGGGCTGCTCCCCGGCCGCGAGCTGTCGATGTCGCAGCTCCTCGCGCTCCACGAGCTGGACCACAGGCCCGGCCTCTCGCAGCGCGAGCTGGCCGCGGGCCTGGGCCTGGAGAAGAGCAGCGTCAGCCGCATGGTCGCCGACCTGGAGGCGAACGGCCTGGTCGAGCGCCACCGAGACCCCGACAACCGGCGGCTGTACCGGCTGGCGATCACCGCCGAAGGTCGGCGCCTCCACCGCCGGGCCGCCGAGGTCCTCCACGAGCGCTATCAGCGCTGGGCCGCGGCGATGACCCCCGGTGAACGCGAGGGGTTGGCGGCCGGGCTCCCCGCGCTGCTGCGGGTCATGCACGCCGATCGGCACGACCACGGGTGAACGTCCGGTTCCCGCCCGGCCCCTCGGTGGCCAAGGTTCGGTGGCCAGGGTCTGGTGGCCGAGATCTCGTATGATCGCCGGGTTCCGGCAGCGCACGCTCGCCCGCCCCCGTCGCGCCACGGCGCACCGCCCATGACAAGGACGCCAATGCCCCGCCCCGTGCCCGGCCCCGAGGCGCTCGTCCGGTATATCCAGACCGGCGACCGCGAATCCCGCATCTCCTACCGGTCGCTGCCGGACAAGGAGCGCGTCGCCTACAGGGACATGGTGAACCGCGTGTACGCCGCCGCGCTGCGACAGCACTTCGGCGACGATCCCTCCTCGAAGGAGGTCGACGCGCTCATCGAGCGGGTCGGCACCCGGCACCCGCAGTACGGCGGCGGCGTCAAGCGGGTCCTGCGTTCCTATCTGGACGGTGGCCGCAACGGCGGGGTGAGCCCGCGGCAGGTCCTCACCGCGCAGCACCTCGTCATCCGCGAGATCGCGAAGCTGCACCCCGAGTTCCGCAAGCGGGCCGACCAGACCGTCGCGAAGGCCTCCGGGTCGAAGGCCTCCTCCGGCGACCGCGCGGACATCGCCGAGCTATACAAGGCCGCCGCGGGCGACGTCGAGGGCGACGACCCCGGCGGGCTGCGCCTGCGCGCCGCGTTCGAGGAGCGTATGCGCGCGTTCGAGGCGAGCCGCGCCACCGAATCCGAAGTGGACATGGACATCGAGTTCGCCAGCACCGACGCGCAGTCGCTGGCGACGGTGACCCTCGGCCTCGACGGCTTCCTGCGCGGGCTCGAACTGCGGCGCGGCGTCGAACGCGTGGGCGGCAGGAGCATCGCCGCGTCCATCCTCCAGGCCTGGGTCGCCGCCGAGAAGCAGCGGTGGAGCCACGCGGACGAGGCGGGCGTGCACGATTCGGCGCCCGAGCCCGGTTCGGGCTCCGACAGGCGCGACACGTTCCTGTCGGAGGCGTACTCGCAGAGCCGGCTCTGCCGCGCCACCGTAGACCGGCACGGGCGCCTGCGCTCGATCACCTTCATGCGCAACGCGCTCTTCGAGGACGGCCGCCACGGCCTCGCCGCGGAGGTCCGCGAGGCGATCAAGAAGGCGCAGGCGGCCCTGGAGGAGTCCCTCTAACGCCCCTGCATCGGCGGTTCGGGCCGCATCGGCTCCTCCTTCCGGACCGAACTGCGCGCGCCCGCGCGGCCGTTTCGAGGCGTAATGCCTTGTATTGCAGCGATTCCGGCGGCGGTTTCGGGGACGCTCGGTGAGCGTCCCGTTGCTAGCATTCCGAACTGGACCTCCCGGAAGCGCCGGAGGTCCCGGCCCATGCCCCGATAAGGAGCCCCCGAATGAAACGACTGCTCGCCGCCCTCGCCGTGTGCGCCGCGGCCTTCGCCGCCACGGCCTGCTCGTCCGAAGAGCCCGCCGAGAAGGAGCAGGACGGCACCGCCGCCGCGGTCGAGGAGACCACCGAGGCCGAGACCGAGGAGGAGGCGCCCGCCGCCGAACCGGCCGGCGACTGCGGCGACGAGCGGGTGACCGCCGCGATGGCCGACGTCGTCGCCGGCGCCGGCGTCGAGTTCTCCGTGGACGACTCGCTCGACGGCGCGCTGACCTGCACCTGGGACACCGGCAGCGACCTCGGCGCCGTCGTCACGGCCACCGTCTCGCCCTCCACCGGCAACGCGGGGATGAGCGAGGAGGTCCTGGAATCGCTGAGCCAGGAGGTCCTCGACGACGCCCGCTTCGAAGGCGTCGACGCGATCCCCACCGTCGTCCTCGGCTGCGAGGAGGGCAACGCCTCCTCCCTCCTCGGCTGCGCGATCGCCGTCTACGGCCAGGAAGCCGACATCACCGTCCAGGCCCTCGTGGCACCGGACGTGACGCAAGACCAGCTCGTCGACGCGGCCTGGGCCCTCACCGAGGCCTTCGCCGGCTAATGCCCCCGGTGGCCCGGACCCATCGCGGGTCCGGGCCACTGCCGTGTCCGATGCTGCCGCCGCGTTGCCGCTTCGGCCTACGCCCCGGCAACGCCCCGTCCTGTGCACTGGTCCCACCGGGTCGAACCCCCTCCCGGCCAGCGCGAAAGGACGAATTCAGATGGACACCCTCAAGAAGACGGCAAAGTGGACCGGCATCGTCGCCATCGGCATGTGCGGCGTCGTACTCCTCGGCGGCGGCAAGGTCGTGTCGGGAACGCTCCTGGTCGCCACGGCCTTCATCCTCGCGCTCCCGGTCAAGCGCCACCGGCTCCCGCTGTGGTTCCGCATCGCGCTCGTCTTCGCCGTGTTCGCCCTCGTCGCCTGGAACATCTCCACCACCGACCTCCCCGTCCAGGCCAGCGGCATGGTCACGACCTGCGGCAACGAAGCCGCCGACGGCTTCACCCCCACCGGCTTCAAGTTCTGGGACCAGGTCCGCTACATCTTCAACGGCTTCCTCGCCCAAGCCGCCCCGTCCTAGAGTCCCGCATCAGGCCAATGCGAGCAGCCCGACCGCGAGCGCGGCCGCACCGAGGCCGACGAACTGGCCCTTGTGGAGGCGTTCGCGGAGTACTCTGCGCGCCAACAGTATCGTCGCGGCCGGGTAGAGGGCGACGACCACGGCAGTCACCGCGAGGTCGCCGGATCGCGTCGCGAGGAGGAACAGCAGGTTCGCGATCGAGTCGAGCGCTCCGGCCGCAGCGGCCGGGCCGAACGCCGGCCGTTCGGGCCCGAGGCGGCGGTGCAGGGCGACGGCCGCGGTCAGGGTGATCGCCGAGGAGACCGCCCGGCCGGCGATGAGCGGGGCCACGCCGCTGTCGGTCGGGGCCTGGTGGAGGAAGACGAGTTGGAACGCGATGGCCGCGCCGGCGCCGAGCGCCGGCAGGAGCGCCTGTTTCGAGGGCCGGGCCGTGCGGGCTCCGGGGCCCGCGCTCACGAGGACGACGGCGACGAGCGCGAGCGGGAGTCCGGCGATCGCGGCCGTTGCCAGGTGCTCGCCTTGGAGGAGCCCGACCCCGACGGGCAGGACCGCCGAGACGAGGGCCGTGATCGGCGAGAGGACGTTCATCGGGCCGATCGCGAGAGTCCGGTAGAGCAGTACGAACGCGGCAGCCGAGGCGATCCCGGAGGCCGCGCCCCAGCCCAGGGCTCCGGCACTGAAGTCGGCGCCGAGCAGGGGCCAGAGCGCGAGTTCGACGGCGAGGCTCGCGGGCGCGGCGACCGCGACCGTGCGCAGCACGTGGGCTTTGCGCGCGCCGAGCCCGCCGAGGAAGTCGGCGCTGCCGTAGGCGAGCGAGCTGCCCAGGGCCAGCAGCAGTGCGATCACGTCCCCTCCTCGGGTAGCATCGAAACGACCGATTCAAACAATAGACCGACCGTAATGGTTCAGTCAAACGACCGAGACGGTCATTCTCGTGACCTTGACTTCAGGAGGGCCCGTGGCCGAGACCGAGGCGACGCTGGCGACCGTGGCGCAGAACGTCAGGACCGCCCGCACCCGCGCGGGCCTGTCCCTCGACGAGCTCGGCAGACGCGCCCAAGTGAGCAAGGGCGCGCTCGTCGCGCTCGAGAAGGCGCAGGGCAACCCGAACCTCGCGACCCTCGTCCGCCTCGCCGACACGCTCGGCGTCTCGGTCTCCGCACTCATGCAGGGCCCGCAGGAAGGACGAGTCCGCGTCGTGGACGCCGCCGATCTCACTCCCCTGTGGACCGGCGACGACGGCGGCGAGGCGCGCCTCATGCTCACCACGGCGGGCCCGGCCCCCGTCGAGGTCTGGCGCTGGCGCCTCGCCCCCGGCGAGTCCTACCCGAGCCACCCCCACCAGGCCGGCGTCCAGGAGACCCTGAGCGTCGTCGCGGGCCGCATGATCCTCACCGTCGACGGCGCCGACCACGAAGTGGCCGCCGGCCAGACCGCCGCCTTCAACGCCGATGCCCCCCACGGCTACCGCGGCACCGGCGACACCCCGTGCGACCTGATCATGACCGTCCAACTCCCGCCCGCCTGACGAATCGGCCGAGGCCCTGAGGACGAAGGACGGCCCGCCGGGTTTCCGGCGGGCCGTTGGGGTTCGGAGGTTACTCCCAGCTGGCGGCGGCTTTGCGGCGGCGGGCGAAGACGAGGGCTCCGGCGCCGGCTACGGCGACCGCTGCGGCGGCGGCGATCATGAGGCCGGCGTTGCCGCCGGTGGTGGGGAGCGTGGACTGGGCGCTGCTCTCCTCGCCGGTGGGGTTCTCCTCGGAGGGCTGCTCCTCGCCCGCGGTGGGCTCTTCGGTGGGCTCCTCGGTCGCGGGCTCCTCGGGGGCCTCGTTGTCGACCAGGTCGGTGGAGCCGAGGGCGAGACCGGTGTGCATGGTCGCCGGGGAGACGTCGTCGGCCTCGAAGAGGAGGCCGAAGCCGAGGTCGGATTCGGCGGTGGCGGTGTCGGCGACGACCGCGTCGAGCTCCAGGAGGACGCCGTCGGCGGGGAGGACGCCGGGGACGGTGCAGACGAGGCTGCCGTCGGCGCCGTCGGCGCAGTCGGCGCCGATCGGGTTGAAGTCGAGGACCGCCCGGTCGTCGGGGGTGATCGTGACGACCGAGCCGGTGACCTCGTCGCTCGTGGTCGGGGTGATCGTGAGTTCCAGCGGGTTGGAGCCGACGACGACGGCCGACGGGATGTAGATGAGCGCCTCGGCCACGATGGTGTCCTGGGCGAAGGCCGCGCCGGAGGAGGCGGCCACGATGCCCGCCGCGACACCGGTCGCGGCGACGCCGCGGAGGACGTTGGTCTTGAGGGTGGACATGAATCTCCTTGTGCAAGGGAACGAACGTCATCGACCGGGCGGCACACCGCCCGGCCCGACTTGCAGGGTGTGAAGCCGTGCCGCAGCATCCGAAAACGGGGCACGACCGGGGTACGCAGAGAACCCTAGGAGGGCCCCGCAACCCGCCTACGCGGGCGGCGGCGCCCGGTCCGGGCTCCCTGTACATACCCGCCGAGGTCCGCCCGGGGTTGCACGAAGCCGGGTGAAATCTGCGAATCGGCACGACGTGACCAAGGTCGCAGCGATGTCGCACGCGTCGGGCAGTATGGCGCGCATGAGAGCGCAGGACGCACCCTTCCGCCCCTACTGGTGGGCGACGAGTCTGGACGAGGCCGGAGTGGACTCGCGCTCCGGCGACGGCACCTACAACCGCTATCCGTTCGAGGACCTGCCGGAGACGCCCTATCCCATGGACGGCGACTTCGCCTGGCTCGCAAGGCAGCCGGCGCAAGAGGAGTGGGCGATCCGCCAGGACGTCCGGGAACCGCTGGCGGCGTTGACGAGCGTCTGCGAACGCGAGGGCGTGCCGCTGCCGGAGCCGTTCGCGCGCTTCATGGGCTCACCGGACCTCCAGGACCGCATACGCTCCACCACCGCGTGCTACCTCGACCTCGACGCGGGCACCGTGCCCGTCCCGGGCGGCGGCAGGCTGATCCGGTTCCTCGCCGACCAGCAGGGCTGCCTGTTCTGGTACCTGTTCGTCACCGAGGACGGCGCCGACCACGCCGTGGTCTGCACCCCCGAGTACCTCGACAGCGAGGAGGCCACAGAAGTCGAAGGCGGCGAGGCGATCTGCTTCTGCGCGGAGTCGTTCGAGGCGTTCCTGTGCCGGTACTGGCTGGAGAACGAGATCTGGTTCGCCACCGAGGACGGGACGCCGATGCCGGAGGTCGGCCCGGCCTACATCGAGCGGTACCGGGCGCTGGCGGGCTGAGCCCGGTCAGGCGTGCGCGTAGTCGCCGTCGCGGGTGGTGCGGGCCGCGGCCTCGGTCATCGCGGCGACGCGGTCGGCGAAGGCGTCGACCGCCGCGGTGTTCTCGCCGGTGCGCCAGACCAGGCCGTACCGGACGGGCTGCGCGTCCACGACCTGGAGGTGCGCGATGCCGGGGCGGGCCTGGTAGGCGGCGCTGTGGGCGCCGGTGAGCATGGCGCCCTTGCCCGCGGCGATGAGCATCTGGGCCTCTTGGAGGCTGGTGACGCCGGGGCCGGCCGGGATCGGGCGCCCGTCGGGGGTCTCACGGGGCGCCTGGAGCTCGGTCCGGTAGGCGGGCGCGTCGCCTTCGAGGACCAGCAGCGGGGTCTCGGCGAGGTCGTCGGCGGTGAGCCAGGGGCGGGCGGCCAGGGGGTCGTCGGCGGCGATCGCGAGCATCCGGCCCTCGGTGACGAGGGTCGGGCCCTTGGCGAGGTCGGCCTCGCGGACGGGCAGTTCCATGAACACGACGTCGTAGTACCGGTCGCGGAGCTGCGCGAACGGCTCGGTGAACGACATCTCGCAGATCGCCACGGCGAGTTCGGGATGCTCGCCGCGCAGGAGGTCGACGGCCTTCATGGCGATCTCGCCGACGAGCGGGTTCGCGAAGCCGATGCGGAGGGTCCCGCCGAAGCCGCGGGCGGCCGCGGCGGTGCGGGCGAGCGCGCGCTCGATCGCGCGGTGGTGCGGTTCGACGTCCTCGCGGAAGCGCGCGCCGAGGTCGGTGAGGGCGACGGTGCGGCTGGTGCGCTCGAACAGCGGCGCGCCGACGCGCCGTTCGAGGCGCTGGACCAGCTGGCTGACGCGGGCGCGCGAGAGGCGCATGCGCGCGGCCGTGCGGCCGAAGTGCAGCTCCTCGGCCAGGATCAGGAAGCATTCGAGCTCGTCGCGTTCCACCGGGGCTCCTATCGGTAAGTCCTGCTGAATGAACGTTGCGTTCTTCGCCGTTGTTCCCGCGCCGGGACGGCCCGATGATTGCCGGGCCAGAGAGAAACCCGAGCCAAGGAGTAACCGTGAAAGCCCGTGAATGGGGTGTGCTGCTCGTCCTTTCAGGAGCGATCTTCCTGGAGGGCATCGACGTCGCCATGCTCAACATCGCACTGCCCTCGATCCGCGCCGACCTCGGCCTGTCCACCGGGTCGCTCCAGTGGGTCGTGAGCGCCTACGTCCTCGGCTACGGCGGCTTCATGCTGCTGGGCGGGCGCGCCGCCGACCTCCTCGGGCGCCGCCGGGTGTTCCTGGTTGCGCTAGCGGTGTTCCTGCTGTTCTCCGGCCTCGGCGGGCTCGCCCAGGACGGGGCCACGCTCATCGCGGCGCGGTTCGTCACCGGCCTCGCCGCCGCGTTCATGACCCCCGCCGGACTGTCCATCATCACCACCGGGTTCGAGGAGGGCCCCAAACGCGACCGGGCCCTGATGATCTACGGCGCCATCGGCGCGGGCGGGTTCACGCTCGGCATGGTCATCGGCGGCCTCCTCACCTCGCTGGACTGGCGGTGGGTGTTCTTCATGCCCGTCGGCCTGTCGCTGGTCCTGCTGGTCGCCGCGGCCGCGCTCATCCCCCGCTCGCCGGTCCCCGACCGCGCGGGTCAGCGGTTCGACCTCCTCGGCGGGCTCACGATCACCGCGGCGGTCGTGCTGCTCGTCCTCGGCGTCGAGCGCGCCTCCCACGTCGCCCTCCCCTGGACGGCCGGGACGCTCGGCCTGGGCCTGGCGCTCGTGGCCGCGTTCGTCGCGATCGAGCGCCGCACGGCCGCCCCGCTGGTGCGGCCGGGGATCTTCCGGTCCGCTTCGCTGGTGCGCGCCAACGTCATCGGAATGCTGTTCATGGCCGGGTTCTTCGGGTTCCAGTTCCTCGTGGTGCTGTACCTCCAGGAGCTGCGCGGCTGGTCGACCGTCGAGGCGAGCCTGGCGATGCTGGTCATCGGCCTCGACGTCGCCCTCGCGCCGACGCTGACGCCGAAGCTCGTGCGCCGCTTCGGGAACGCCCCGGTGCTCCTGGCCGGCCTCGTGTTCGCGGCGGTGGCGTTCGGGTGGTTCCTGACGGCGGGGAACGACACTTCGTACCTCGGGATGCTCCCGAGCCTGGTCGCGATGGGTCTGGCGTTCACGCTGGCGTACGGCCCGCTGACCATCATCGCCACCAACGGGATCGCCGAGGAGGAGCAGGGGCTCGCGGGCGGGCTGCTGTACACCTCGTTCCAGTTCGGCGCGGCCCTCGGCCTCGCCGGGGTGGCGGCGGTGAACGTCGCCGCGACCGCTTCGGGCACGTCGGAGGCCCTGCTCGACGGCTACCGCGCCGCCCTCCTGGTCCCCCTCGGCGCGGCGGTCGTCGCCGTGGCCGTGGGCGCCTTCAACCGCAACGAGGACAAGGCGGCCGAGGAGAGGGAACCGGCGCTCGCCGCCGCCTGAACACGGGTGCGCCCCGGGCCGAGGCCCGGGGCGCAGCGCCGCTACCGGTACTCCCCGACCGCCTCGATGCGCCCGACGATGTGGCGGTTGAACTCGTCGAGTTCCTCGGCGGGAACCCACAGTTCGAGGATGGTGTCACCGCCGACCCGCTGGACGGGGTAGCGCTCGGCGAAGGCCCTGTCGACGTCGAAGCGGGTCACGTAGCCGACGCCGGCTCGGGGGGCGTTCCAGTCGCGGGCGATGCGGATCGCGTAGTCCTCGTTGAGGACCGGGTAGAAGATCGGCTGCTCGGGCAGGCGCGGCGGCCAAGCGGTCCAACCGGACTCGCGCACGAGCGCGAGTTCGGCCGGACCGCACGGGCGCCACAGGGTCGTGGTGCTCATGCCCCGGACTCTGCCACGACCGCAGGCCGGGGCGCACCCTCGTTTCAGGAGGCGAAGGTCTAACGAGGCGAAGTCGATGACGATCTTGACGTCTTCGGGGCCGGTGTGGCCGAAGGCCTGCTCGTAGTCCTCCAGCGGGATGCGGCGGGTGATGAGGCCCTGGAGCCAGTCGCGGTCGGAGGCGGCGAGGATCTCGGCGGCCTTCGTGAAATGGGTCAGGTTGGCGTTGACCGAGCCGACGACCACGTCGTTCTCCAGCACCAGTTCGCGGTTGAGGCCGCCCGCGTCGACCTCGACCTTGCGGCCGGTGGGCGTGACGCCGGTGAGGCAGGTGACGCCGTACGCGCCGGTGGCGGCCATCGCGTCGAACACGAGCGCGGGCGCGCCGGTGGCCTCGATGACGATGTCCGGTTCGCCCTTCTCGATCGCGGCGGCGAGGCCGTCGGTGTGGTAGGTCGCGCCGAGGGCCCGCACGAGCTCGGGTTTCGGGCCCTCGTCGGTGCGGTCGAGGACGTGCACCTCCAGGCCGCGCTGCGCGCCGACGAGCGCGGCCAGCAGGCCGATCGGGCCCGCGCCGAGGACGAGCACGGTCTTCGGCTCGAACCAGGAGCGCCCGCCGACGCGGTCGATCTGCTCCCAGGCCTTGGCGAGCACGCTCATCGGCTCCATGAGCACGCCCACTTCGGACAGTGCCGGGTCGAGCTTCACGGCGTAGTCGGCCTCGATCGTCCACGCCTCGCTGCCGAAGCCGTCGATCTCCTTGATGCCGCGCTCGGTGTAGTCGCCGTTGCGGCAGTTGTCGAACAGGCCCCGCGCGCACGCCCCGCACGGCACCGGGTCGGGCCTGCGCACGACGCCGACCACGAGGTCCCCGGGCGCGAAGCCCGAGCCCTCCGGTGCGGTGCGCACCCGCCCGAGCGACTCGTGGCCGATGACGAGCCGCTTCGAACCCGAAGGGGCCCAGCCGTACTCGCCTTCGGTAAGGTCCCGGTCGGTGCCGCACACGCCGAGCGCGATGGCGTCCACCAGCAGGTCGCCCTCGCCGGGCACCGGCTCCTCGATCTCCTCCAGCGCGAGCGACCCCTGTCGCCCGGCCTCCACGGTCAATGCGCGCACGGCGCTCACCCCTTCCCTTCCGATGCCTCCCGGCGGGCGTCGGCGCGGGGCCGGGCCGCCGGGGGCGCGCCGCTGAGGTGGCGCGCCGAGTTCACCAGGCCCACATGGCTGTAGGCCTGCGGGGTGTTGCCGAGGTGGCGGCCGGTGGCGGGGTCGTACTCCTCGGCGAGGAGGCCGAGGTCGTTGCGGGTCTTGAGGAGCCGTTCGAACAGCGCCCTGGCCTCGTCCTCGCGGCCGATGCCCTGGAGGGCGTCCACGAGCCAGAACGTGCAGGCCAGGAAGGTGCCCTCGCGCCCGGGCAGGCCGTCGACGCCGCTGTCGGCCTCGGGGTCGTAGCGCAGGACGTAGCCGCCGTGCGTCAGTTCGCGCTGCACCGCCTCGACGGTGCCGACCACGCGCGGGTCCTCCCAGGGCAGGAAGCCGACCATCGGCAGGAGCAGCAGCGCCGCGTCGAGTCCCTTGGAACCGTAGAACTGCGTGAAGGTGCCGCGGTCGGCGTCGAAGCCGCGCTCGCAGACCTGCGCGTGGACGCGGTCGCGCAGCGCCCGCCACTCCTCCACCGGCCCGTCGAGGCCGAAGCGCTCGACGGCCTGGACGGCGCGGTCGAAGGCGACCCAGGCCATGACCTTGGAGTGCACGAAGTGGCGCCGCTCGCCGCGGACCTCCCACAGGCTGTCGTCGGGGTCGGCCCAGTGCTCGGCGACGAATGCCAGCAGTCCCTTCTGGAGCTCCCATGCGTCCCCGTCGGCCTCGTCGTCCGCCGCGCGGGCGAGGTGGAGCGCGTCGAGCGTCTCGCCCCACACATCGAGCTGGAACTGACCGGTGGCGGCGTTGCCGATGCGCACCGGCGCGGAGCCCTCGTAGCCGGGCAGCCAGTCGACCTCGATCTCGGGGAGCCAGTGGCGGCCGTCGAGCCCGTACATGATCTGGAGGTCGGCGGGGTCGCCCGCGGCGGCGCGCAGCAGCCAGTGCCGCCAGGCCCGCGCCTCGTCCCTGAACCCGGTGCCGAGCATCGCGGCGAGCACGAAGGACGCGTCGCGCAGCCAGCAGTAGCGGTAGTCCCAGTTGCGCACGCCGCCGAGTTCCTCGGGCAGCGCGGTCGTGGCCGCGGCGAGGATGCCGCCGGTCGGGGCGTATGTCAAGGCCTTCAAGGTGATGACGGAGCGGCGCACCGCCTCGTCCCATTCACCCTCATAGGACAGGTCGCCGATCCACTCGGTCCAGAACGACTCGGTGTCGGCCAGCGCCTCGGCGGCGTCGACGGCCGTGGGCCGGTCGTGGTGGGACTCGTGGTGGGTGAGGACGAAGGCGACGCGTTCGCCCGCGGCGACGGTGAACTCGGCGCTGGCGGTGCCGTCTTCGATGTCAAGGGGCACTTCGGCTTCGAGCCAGGCGGCGTCGGGTCCGGCGATGGCGGAGAGGTGGGGGCCGTGGCCGCGGACCCAGGGCACGACCTTGCCGTAGCCGAAGCGCAGGCGCAGGACGGTGCTCATGCGGACCGCGCCGTCGAGTCCTTCGACGACGCGGACGATGTCGGCGGCCTCGCCCCGCGGGGGCATCGCGTCGGTGACGCGGACGGCGCCTTCGGGTGTGTCCCATTCGGTTTCGAGGATGAGGGTGTCGGTGCGGTAGCGGCGGCGGGTGCACTTGCCGCCCGCGGCGGGGCCGAGCCGCCAGCTGCCGTGGTCCTCGTCGCCGAGGAGGGCGGCGAAGCAGGCGGGGGAGTCGAAGCGGGGCAGGCACATCCAGTCGATGGAGCCGTCGGAGCCGACGAGGGCGGCGGTGTGGAGGTCGCCGATCATCCCGTATTCCTCGATGCGCAGGGCCACGGCGGCGCCTTCCTGGTCGGTGTGCGTGCGGTCCTTCCGGGTCTACCCGCTGCGGCCGTTCGCACACCCGTCGGGTCCGGTCGCGGCATCGGCAATTGTCGCATTCGCGGGGCGTCCGGAGCCGGGATTCGGCGGGAAGTGGTGTGCGCTCGCGCAACGCGGGTAACCGGCCCGGGACCGACGAATCGCAACGAAGGAGTGATCGCGATGAGCACCATCACCGAATCAGTCGACGTCGAGGTCCCGGCCGCCACGGCCTACGAGCAGTGGACCCGTTTCGAGACGTTCCCGTCCTTCATGGAGGGGGTCGAGTCCGTCAGCCGGATCGACGACACGTTCACGCACTGGGTGACGAGCATCGGCGGGGTCACCCGCGAGTTCGACGCCGCCGTCACCGAGCTCCAGCCGTGGGAGCGGGTGGCGTGGCGGTCGATCTCCGGCCCCACGCACGCGGGGGTCATCTCGTTCGCGCCGCTCGACGACGACACGACGCGCGTCACCGCGCAGATGGACATCGACCCGGAGGGGTTCGCCGAGAACGCGGCCGACAAGCTCGGCGTGCTCGACCGGCGGGTGCACGGCGACCTGCACCGGTTCAAGGAGTTCATCGAGGGCCGCGGGGACGCGGGTGCGGGGCGTGAGCCGGACCCGCTCGGGTTCTGAGTCGCGAGCGAGCGCGCCCGGGGAACGGCCCCGGGCGCGCTCGCTCGTTCAGGCGAGGGTGATGTTGTCGAGTTCGGCGTAGCCGGTGCCGCCGGCGAAGTACGGGGAGCCCTTCGCGAGGCGTATGACGTTGTAGCCGGCGTTGAGGTTGACGGTGACGGTGGTGGTGGAGAACTGGGCCCAGCCGGAGGTCGGCGGGTAGGAGACGGTGGACCAGCCGCCGCCGTTGTAGGCGAGGCCGTGGGTGGAGGTCGCGCCGGTGCCGTTGGCGTACCTGATGGTCATGGTGTAGCTGCGGGCGGTGGGGACGTTGACGGTGAAGTCGACGAAGGAGTCCGAGCGCATGTCGGCGCTGCCGTCGATGTTGCCGACGTAGTAGCCGCCTGAGGCCCCGCCCGCGGAGCGGGTGAGGGCGTTGACGACGGTGGCGTTCTCGGCCTCGTAGACCTGCTGCCAGGAGGTGGTCGGGCCGCCCGCGGGCGTGACGACGAGCTGGTAGGCGCCCTCGGCGTTCATGTCGGGTACGGGCACGGAGATGGAGCCGCCGCTGGTGGTCATGGTGGTGGTGCTGACGGTCGTCGGCGCCGTCACGGCGGTGTGCCTGCCCGAGCCGGGGGTGTAGAGCAGCTGCACCTTGACGGAGGAGCCGAGGGCGCCGAGCCCGTTGACCTTGACGGTGTTGGAGCCCCAGTCGCCGCCGAAGAGGACGTTCACGATCTTGCGGCTGGAGTCGTAGGAGGCGACGCCGTCGAGCCAGGAGTTGGGGGTGGTCTTGACGATGTTGCCGGTCATGGACCCGTACCAGCGGTACAGCCAGTAGGAGGCGGTGGGCTGGTTCTGGAGGGTGAACAGGCCGTCGAAGGTCCCGGCCTCGAACCAGTAGGCGCGGTGGGCCTCGCGGGCGCCGTGGCGCTCCAGGACGCTCATCCAGTGGAGGGCCACGGAGGGGATGTCCATCTGGTTGTAGCTGTTGTACTCGTTGATCGCGATGGGGCGCGGGGAGATGCCCAGGGAGGACTCGATGGCGCGGTAGTCGGCGACGTGGTCGTCGAAGTTGTCCCAGTCCATGTCGCCGAGTTCGTGCCAGACGATGACGTCGGGGAGCGTCCCGGTGTCGCGGGCGTAGGTCAGGAACGAGACCATGCGGTTGTGGTTGTAGTGCGAGTCGCTCGGTCCGACGATGGGCGTCACCGGGTCCAGTGACCGCACCAGGTCGTAGGTCCGCTCCCAGCCTGCGTTGAAGGAGCCCGCCGAGGCGGTGTTCCAGGTCCAGTCGGGCTCGTTCCACAGCTCCCAGCCGTGGATGTTGGTGAGGTCGGTGCGCTCCAGGCGGTCGTTGACCTGCGTGGTGACCTTCTGCTCCCAGTCGGCCCAGCCCTGCCAGACGTAGGGGAAGGAGGGGTAGATGTCGGGCATGCGGATGAACTGCTGGGCGCCGGCGCGGACGAGGTTGGCGCCGACGTCGAGGGAGTCGCAGCACGGCTCGGTCGCGCCGTTGCCGAGGTGGGTGGTGCCGGGGGCGGGCTGGGTGAAGCTGGTCGGGTTGAGCGGCAGGAGCATCGAGGTGGTCGGCTGGGAGTCGGAGCCGACGCCGTAGAGGCCGCCGGAGGCGACCTGGGTCGCGGGGCGCACGACGGTGCCGACGTCGACGGTGAGCGTGAGGCCGGCGGCGTTCGCGGGAGCGGCCGCTCCGGCGACGGCGGCGCCGATCAGGAGGGCGAGCGCGGCTATCCGCGCGACCGTCCGTTTCAGGGGGTATCGCATGTCTTCTCCTCATTGAGCGACCGAACCGGTTCGACGGTTCGCTTTCCGCAGAGGCTAGTTTCGAACCCCGTTCGATGCAAGTACTTCTATATATGCAGTTAGAAGACGCGTGGTGTTCGAGTGAGGCGAGTTTGCATTCGCCGGATCGGGTCGCTATGCTTCGAACCGGTTCGCATGATCGGCATCCCTCGCGAACCCCGGAGGAGGACTCGGTGGTCAACATCGGAGACGTCGCCCGCGCCGCGGGCGTCGCGCGTTCGACGGCGTCGTACGCCATGAGCGGCAAGCGCGCCGTCTCGGACGAGGTGCGCCGCCGCGTCCAGCAGGTCGCCCTCGAACTCGGCTACACCCCCAACGCGGGCGCCCGCGCCCTCGCGACCTCCCGCGCGATGGTCATCGGCCTGCTCGCCCAGTTCCTCCCCGACGAGTTCGCCCCCGCGATGCTCCAGTACATCCAGGGCGTCACGAACACCGCCCGCGACCTCGGCTACGACATCCTGCTCAGCTCCGACGCGAACGGCACCGCGGCCCTCAAGCGCCTCACCGACTCCCGCATGGTCGACGGCGTCGTGCTCCTCAACGTCGCCGAGGACGACGAGCGCCTGCCCGTCCTGCGCGCCGCCGCCCAGCCCGGCGCCCTCGTGGGCCTGCCCGGCGACTGCACCGGCGTCGACGTCTTCGACCTCGACTTCGAGGAGGCCGGGCGCGTCATGGTCGAACACCTCGTGGCCCTCGGCCACCGCGAGCTCATCCTCGTCTCCCAGCCGCAGCACGTGGTCGAGCGCGGCGGCGCCTACGTCTGGCGCCTCCAGAACGCCGCCGTCGAGACCGCCGCGCAGCGCGGGGTGCGGCTGCGCACCGTCCACGCCGCCGCCGCCCAGCCCGACATCGGCCGCGAACTGCACGCGCTCCTCGGAGCGAACCCCGAGGCCACCGGCCTGCTGCTCAACAACGAGGCCGCCGCCGCGGCCCTGCCGACCGTGCTCCACGAGCGGCGCCTGTCGGCCCCCGCGGACCTCTCGGTCGTCGGGCGCTACTCCGACGAGTTCGCCCGGACCTTCTCCCTGCCCTACTCCTCCATCGAGAGCGCGCCCGACCGGCTCGGGCGCATGGCGGTGCGACAACTCGTGCGCCGCATCGAGAAGGAGATCGCCGACGACGCGCCCAACGTCGTCCGGTTCGTCGCGCCCGAACTGGTGGACCGTGGCTCCACGGCCCCGCCGCGACCGGCGTAGGACGACCCCTCACCCCGGAGGGCACTGCCGCCCTTCGGGAACCGTTCAAGGAGGAACAACCATGAAGTACCGACCCCTTGCCAGGTCGACTGCGGCGCTCGCCGCGGCGGCCGCGCTGGCCGTAGCCGCCGCCTGCTCCTCCGGGGGCGACGAGGCCGACGCCGACACGCACACCTGGTGGGACCCCTACCCCCAGCACGCCGAGGACTCCGCCTGGGCCGAGCGCGTCGACGCCTGCGGCGAGGAGGCGGGCGTGACCATCGAGCGCACCGCCTCGGACACCACCGACCTCACCAACCGCGCGCTGCTGGCGGCACAGGAGGGCACCAGCCCCGACATCATGCTGCTCGACAACCCGGCGGTGTCCACACTGGCCGACACCGAGATGCTCACGACCATGGACGAACTCGGCCTCGACGTCTCCGGCGTCGACGAGAACCTCCTGGCCGCGGGCGTCGTCGACGACCAGGCCTACGGCATCCCCATCGGCGCCAACACGCTCGCGATCTACTACAACGCCGACATCCTGACGGCGGCGGGTGTGGACCCGGCCTCGATCACCGACTGGGCGACCCTGACGGACGCGCTCGCCAAGGTTACCGGTAACGGCGACAAGGGGATCACCTTCGCCGCCATCGGCACCGAGGAGGGCTCCTTCCAGTTCCTGCCGTGGTTCTGGGGCGCCGGCGCCGACCTGCGCGACCTCGACTCCCCCGAAGCCGTTGCGGCCCTTCAGTTGTGGACCGACTGGCTCGACGCCGGCTACGCCCCCAACTCGGTGCTCACCAACTCCCAGAACACCACCTGGGAGGAGTTCCTCACCGGCGAGTTCGCGTTCGCGGTCAACGGCACCTGGCAGGTCAACAGCGCCGCCGAGGCCGGCTTCGCGACCGGGCTCGTCCAGATCCCCGGCATGGACGGCGGCGCCGCGCCCGCACCGACGGGCGGCGAGTTCATCATCGCCCCCGCGCAGGCCGACACCGACCGCTACGACGTCACCCGCCAGATCGTGGAGTGCATGACCACCCCCGAGGGCTTCGTCGAGACCGCCACCACCTTCGCCTACTACATCCCGCCGACCGCCGAAGGCCAGGAGGCGCTGCTCGCGGCCGAACCCGACCTCGAACCGTGGGTCGCCGCCGTGCAGGAGGCCAAGGGCCGCACCAGCGACAACCTCGGCACCGACTACCCGAAGATCTCCGAGGCGCTGTGGACCGCCGTCCAGAACGCCCTGTCGGGAGCGGCCACCCCGGCCGACGCCCTGGCGCAGGCCCAGTCCGACGCCGAAGCCGCGCTCGGCTGACGGGGAGCGACACGACCATGACCACGACTTCGGTCACCGCGACCGACCGTGCGTCCCACGGTGCGGCGGGCCCTGCGCCCGCCGCACCGGCCCGCCGCCGGCGCCGCCCGCCGGGCTCGGCGAGCACCTGGACCGCGATCGGCTTCGCCGCACCGCTCTTCGCCTACCTCGCCGTGTTCTACGCCTATCCACTGTGGCGCAACATCGAGCTGAGCGTCCACGACTACACCGTGCGCGCCTTCGTCCTCGGCAACCCCGAGTTCGTCGGCTTCGAGAAGTACACCGAGGTCTTCGCCTCCGACGCCTTCCCCACCGCACTCGTCAACACCGCCCTGTTCACCGTCGTGTCCATCGCCTTCCAGTACGCGATCGGCCTTGGCCTGGCGGTGTTCTTCCACTCGAACTTCCGCCTCTCGGGCGTGCTCCGCGCGCTCTTCCTGGTGCCGTGGCTCCTGCCGCTCATCGTCTCCTCGTCCACCTGGGCGTGGATGCTCAACTCCGACCACGGCATCGTCAACTCGGTCGTGCAGTCCTTCGGCGGCGACCAGATCAACTGGCTCACCTCCCCCGGCACCGCCCTGACCGCCGTGATCATCGCGAACATCTGGCTCGGCATCCCGTTCAACCTCGTGATCCTCCACGCCGGACTCCAGCAGGTGCCCGCCGAGGTCTACGAGGCCGCGTCCCTCGACGGCGCCTCGTCCTGGCAGCAGTTCTGGCGCATCACCTTCCCGCTCCTGCGGCCCGTCTCCGGCATCACCCTGCTGCTCGGGTTCATCTACACGCTCAAGGTCGTCGACGTCATCTGGATCATGACCACCGGCGGCCCCGGCAACGCCTCGCTGACCCTCGCCGTGTGGTCCTACCGGGAGGCCTTCGGCACCGGCCAGCCCGACTTCTCGCCCGCCGCGGCGATCGGCAACCTGCTCATCGTCATCGCGCTCGTCTTCGGATTCGTCCACGTGCGCATGCAGCGCTCCTGGGAGAAGTCATGACCACCCGACGCTCGGTTCGACCGTGGTGGAAGACCGCGCTCGGCGTCGTCTTCACCGCGCTGATGCTCTTCCCCGTCTACTGGATGGTGAACGTCTCGCTCACCGACGCCAGCGACCTGCGCCGCTCCGACCCGTCCTGGTTCCCCGCCTCCCCGACCTTCGAGGGCTACACCGCCGCGTTCTCGCAGCAGCTGCCCTCGCTGGGCACGAGCCTGGTCGTGGGCCTGGGCACCGTGGCGCTCACCGTCGCGATCGCCGCCCCCGCCGGGTACGCGCTCGCGATCCTCAACCTCAAGGGCGGCAGGACGCTCAACTTCCTGCTCCTCGTGGCGCAGATGATCCCCGCGGTCGTCATGGCGATGGGCTTCTACGCGATCTACGTGCGCCTGGGGCTCCTCAACTCGGTGTGGGGCCTCGTCGTCGCCGACTCCACAGTGGCCGTCCCCTTCGGCGTGCTCCTCTACTCCACGTTCATGGCGGGCATCCCCCGCGAACTGATCCACGCCGCCCGCATGGACGGCGCCGGGTCCTGGGGCACCTTCACGAAGGTGGTGCTCCCGGTGTCGCGCAACTCGACGCTGACGGTAGCGCTCTTCGCGTTCCTGTGGGCCTGGTCGGACTTCATCTTCGCCTCGACCCTCAACCGCTCCGGCGAGTTCGTGCCGATCACCCTCGGCATCTACCAGTACATCGGCAACAACACCACCCAGTGGAACGCGATCATGGCCACCGCCGTCATCGCCTCCCTCCCCTCGGCGATCCTCCTGGTCGTCGCCCAGCGCTATGTCGCCGCGGGCGTGACCGCCGGCGCCGTGAAGGACTGAACCCTTGAACGACAACGCCCCCCGCAACGCGCCGGTCGCACCCCGCCGCGGCACCCGCCGCGGCCTCGCGCTCGACGAGCTGACCCTCGCCGAGGGCTTCTGGCGCGACCGGCAGCGGACGAACGCGGACGCCACCTTCGCCCACTGCCTCGCGTGGATGGAGCGCCTCGGCTGGATCGCGAACTTCGACCGGGTGGCCGAGTCCGACACGGCCGGGCCCCGGCCCGGCTGGCAGTTCTCCGACTCCGAGGTCTACAAGCTCATCGAGGCCCTCGCCTGGGAGTCCGGGCGCTCCGGCGACGCCCGGGCCGAGGCGATCCTCGAATCCCTTGTAGACCGCATCGCGGCGGCTCAGGACGAGGACGGCTACCTCAACACCTGCTACGGCCACGAAGGCCAGGCGCCCAGGTACTCCGACCTGTCCTCCGGGCACGAGCTGTACTGCACCGGGCACCTCCTCCAGGCGGCGGTCGCACGCGTCCGCACCGCCGGCGAGGACGAGCTCGTGGCGATCGCCCGCCGCGCCGCCGACCACGTCTGCCGCGAGTTCGGCCCCGACGCGAACACCGGCATCTGCGGCCACCCGGAGATCGAGGTCGGCCTCGCCGAACTCGGCCGCGCCCTCGACGAGCCCCGCTACCTCGAACAGGCCCGCCTCTTCATCGAACGCCGCGGCCGCGGCACCCTCGCCCCCGTCGCCCTCCTCGACGCCTCCTACTTCCAGGACGACAAGCCCGTCCGCGAGGCCGACGTCTGGCGCGGCCACGCCGTCCGCGCCCTCTATCTGGCCGCGGGCGCGGTCGACGTCGCCGTCGACACCGACGACGCCGAACTCTTCGACGCCGTTGCACGCCAATGGGACCGCAGCGTCGAGCGCCGCACCTACCTGACCGGCGGCATGGGCTCGCGCCACCAGGACGAGGGCTTCGGCGAGGACTGGGAGCTCCCGCCCGACCGCGCCTACTGCGAGACCTGCGCGGGGATCGCCTCGGTGATGGTGTCCTGGCGCCTCCACCTCGCCACGGGCGACGTCCGCTACGCCGACCTCATCGAACGCACCCTCTACAACGTCATCGCCGCCTCCCCCGCCGAGGACGGCCGATCCTTCTTCTACGCCAATCCCCTCCACCAGCGCACCGCCGCGGGCGACGTCCGCCCCGACGCGGTCAACCCCCGCGCCGAGGGCGGCGCCCGCGCCCCCTGGTTCGACGTCTCCTGCTGCCCCACCAACCTCGCCCGCACCCTCGCGACCTGGCAGGCCTACACCGCCACCGTCGACGGCGACGAGGTCTCCCTCCTCCAGTACGCGCCCGGCCTCCTCCGCGTGGCCCTCGAATCCGGCGAACTCGCCCTCGACATCGCCACGGCCTACCCGCACGAGGGCACCATTCGAATCACCGTGCGCGAGGCCCCGGAAGGCCCCGTTCGACTCCGCCTGAGGATCCCGTCCTGGGCCACCGGCGCCACGCTGCACGACGGCCACGAAGCCCACCCGGCCTCACCCGGCTGGGCCACAACCCAGCTCCGCCGAGGCGATACCCTCACCCTCGAACTCCCGACCACCCCCCGCCTGACCTGGCCCGACGAACGCATCGACGCCGTCCGCGGCTGCGTCGCAGTCGAAAAGGGCCCCCTGGTCCTCTGCGCCGAATCCATCGACCTCCCCGAAGGCTGGCCCATCGAGTCGCTCCGCCTCGACACCGGAACCCCGCCGCAACCGAACGGCGACGGCGCCACCGTCCAGGTATCGAAGGCCGCCACGCCGCTCCCCCACCAGGGAGCGGTCCCCTACCGCGCAACCCCGGACCCCTCCGAAGCGCCCGACACCGCCGAGCTGCAACTGATCCCCTACCACCGCTGGGCCCAGCGCGGAAGCTCGACAATGCGGATCTTCCTGCCGGTACAGGCCGCGAGGAACGCCTGAGGCGCAAGTCCCGGTATCGCTTCCAGGTCGGTGCCACGTTAGTGTCACGGACCTGCCGGGCCGACCTGATCAATACAGCGGGGGCTTGATCCCTTGGTGTTGACACCCTGATGCTCCGGA
>NZ_STGX01000020.1 GCF_004912155.1 Glycomyces paridis
TACGTCGACCATCACATACCGAACACACCCCACACCGGGGGGGATATCGGTTGGTCGGCATCGTCCGGAGGGCGGGACACACCACCACGCGATGAGGGACGCCAGTCCCTCCCCCCAGGAAGCCGCAACGCCGCCCGGGGAGCGCCAGGCCGGGCCCGGCGACACGCACCACCAGTGCCGTGCCACCCAAGGACCGGTCGAGGAGCGAAGCGACACACCGCACCACCGACACGACCGGCACCATCGGCGCTATCGGTACGACCGAATGCGACCTGGTACGACACCGTGCGCCACAGGCGCCCGACAGAACCGGATCGGATCGGATCGGAACTGGATCGGATCGGATCGGGTCAGGCCAAAGCCGGCCGGGCTGGAGTGAGCCGAAGCGGAGTTGCCGGACCGGAATGGGCCGGGCTGAAGTGGGCCAGGCCGGATCGGGTCGGGCCACATCGGATCGGGCCGGGTTGGGCCGCTTGGATTCTAGAGGTCGTTGCAACACCTTGATCTATAAGGGATTGCGATGGACTTCCAGATCCGAGAGGACCGGCACAAGGCCCGAGGGCGGGTCAGGTTGCACCGGAGCAGGTTAGGCCATAGCGGGCCGAACCGAAGCGGGCGGAGTCGGGTCGGTTCCGAGCAGGTCAGCCGGATCGGATCGGGTCAGGCCGAAACGGGTCGGGCCGGAGCGGGTCGGCGACCGACACTGGTGACAGCGGCGGTCGCGGCGGCGGAGCAGACCGCGACAGTGGTCGTGGGTAGGGTCGGGGCGGCTAGGCAGCGAGGCAGAGTGAAGCCGGTTGGCGCAATGTTCGCCGGGCGGGGCAGGCGAGACGGTGCCGGGCCAGGCGGGGCGGCAGGGCAGCGCGAAGTTGGGTGCTGTGGCCTTCACCGGGCGCAGCGAAGCGGCGCGGCTGGCATAGCGCGGGGCGAAGCGCGAGGGCGCCGGGCGAGGCCAGCGGACCGGAGCGGTCGAGCGCGGCGAAGCTGCGAAGTGGAGCGGCGGTTGCCGCACCATGTGTAGCGAAGCGACAGCGGTGGCGGGCCGGGCAGACCGGCCCGAGACTCGCTAGTCGAGCGGGCCGAAGGCATCTGAGCTGAAGCCGCGCAATCAGTCCGGCAGTGAAACGAACTCCCGCCGCCCGGGTCCGAGACGGCCTGACCATACGAGCGCTCCGGCACCAGCCGACCAGCTCGTTGTCGCCGCCCGCTTTGAGGCCGGGCGAAACCGACCCGGCCCGACATCCCAGCCGCACGAACCGTCCACCACTCTGTCGCCGCCCACTCTCACCCCGTCCCGCCGCGACCCGGCCACCGCGGTGTGGCTGCTCAGGTGGACCGGTTGGGGTCGGCGCTGCCCAGGTGGGCTGGGTCCGGTGTTGGGCCGGTTCAGGTTTCGGCTTTCCTCGGTCGGTGGTGGTCACGTTTTTTGACGTGGGTTCGTCAAGGGGGCAAAGGGAGCGACGAGGGGAGATTCATCATGAAGGAGCGCGGTGCATTCGGGCGGGTCGCGTTGGTGACCGGGGCCAATAAGGGGATTGGGCGGGCGACTGCTGAGCGGTTGGCGGGGCTTGGGTTTGCGGTGGTGGTCGGGGCGAGGGATGGGCGGCGAGGGGAGGCGGTGGCCGGTGCTATTCGGGGGTCGGGTGGGGAGGCGCGGGCGGTCGGGCTCGATGTCACCGTGCCGGCGACGATCGAAGAGGCGAGAAGGTCGATCGGGGAGTGGTACGGCCGGCTTGATGTGCTGGTCAACAATGCGGGGATTTCGGGGTCGGGGAACGCGGCGCCGGGGGATGCGGTGGACAGGGTGCCGAGCGTGGTGGATCTCGACGTGGTGCGGGAGGTGTTCGAGGTCAACGTGTTCGGGGTCATCGCGGTCACGAATGGGATGCTGCCTCTGCTGCGGCGTTCGGCGGGCGCGCGGGTCGTGAACCTCACCAGTCATTCGGCCTCGCTGGCCCTGTACGCCGACCCCGCGGGTCCGCTCGCGGGGCTGCCGTCGGCGGCGTATTCGCCCTCGAAGACCGCGCTGAACGCGGTGACCCTCCAGTACGCCAACGAGCTTCGTGGTGAGGGCATCCTCGTGAACGCGGTCGCTCCGGGTTTCGTGGACACCGAGATCAACGGCAACACCGGCGTCCTCAGCCCGGCGCAGGCCGCTGAGGCGGTCGTGCGCTTCGCCGTGCTCGGCGCGGACGGGCCGACCGGTGGTTTTCACAGCGCGGAGGGTCCGCTTCCCTGGTAGGTCGCTGGGGAGATTCGTCGGGGCGCTTTCGTGGTTCAATGGCGGCATGGCGGGGAGGAAGGCAAGGCGGAAGAAGGCGCATCCGACGCTGCGGTTTCTGGTGATGGCGCGTACGGGTTCGGGGCGGTATCCGCATCCGGTCGAGGTCGGGTTGTACCCGGACGGGGCGGAGTCGATCGTGTCGTTCTCGATCGGGCCGCATGTAGTGAACGCGGGCGGGCTGGTCCGCTTGGCGTTCGTGATCGACGAGCCGAGCGGGGAGTTGAATCCGGTGTTCCAGCAGGAGTTCGACGCGGCGGAGTTGCACTGGCTGGTGCCGTACCTGGTGCGGCTCCTGGCGCGGGAGGACGTCACGGAGGAGATCGTGGCAGCTTACCAGGCGCGGCATGGCAAGCGGCCCGAGTCGATGCACATCGGACGGCCCCGCGTCTGACCGGTCGTGGCCGGTCAGGCGGCGGTCTTGGGGGTCCGGTTCCTGCTGACGAGCCACCAGACGATCTGGAGCACGATGCCCAGAGCGGGGAGTCCGAAGACGACGGTGGCGAGGAGTTCATCCTGGGTCATCGATTCGAAGCCCGGGTGGTAGTTCTCGTCCGAGTAGAGGTACCGGAGTCCGATCGCGAGGGTCGCGGCGGCGAGTGCGGCCGAGCCGTAGACGATGCGGCGGCCAGGCAGCGGCCACGCGGCGGCGATGAAGACCGCGGCGATGGCGAGGAAGCTGGCCGTGAAACCGATCGGGGCGGGTCCAGACTCGTCGAGCATGAAGGCCAGGAACACGGCGTACATCGCGATGAACCCCGTCAGCAGCGCGCCGCCCTCGGCGACGTAGGTGTCCAGGCGGGGCCGGGGCATCCTCCACGACGCCCACAGCAGCCAGGGCACGGGGATCGCGGCGAGCACGATGAACAGCAGTTTCGCCGATTGGGTGCCGGGCTCGGCGAAGGCGAGCCAGCAGAAGAAGGACACGAGCCAGAGGACGGGGGCCGCCGTCCAGAAGGCGATGGAGGCGGGGCGTCCGATTCGGTCGGCGGTGCCGGGTGCGTTCATCATGGAGCAAGTATCGCAATGGTTACTCCCCGGTAAGTAGCGTTTTCGTGCCATCGATTCCGGCAGTCGGGCGGGGTGCCTCGACTCGGGCGGCGCCTGCGGGTGCGGCCGCCATGTGCCAGAGCGTGAACGGGGTATTGACGCGGCGCTCACTTTCGACTATTCCTATAGGAGAAGTCTGCTTTCTTGAGAGGACGTGCCCGTGAGCAGCGAAACTCCCCCCGATAGTGCCTCAAAACCCAACGCCCCCAACGCTGAGGAGGCCGAAGCCTCCGATGACGCCGCCACCCCGGACGAAGCGGGCCGGGCGGCCGTCAGCGAGGACTGGGCGGCGGTCGTCGTCGGCCTGGTCCTCCTCGCACTCGTCCTGATCGGCGCGATCCCCGAAGGAGTGATCCCGTAATGGCCACCGACCCCACCCCGGCCGTCGCCGCCGACGACTCCCCCGCCCCGGAATCCGCTGACCCCGGAACCTCCGAACCCTTCGCCGAACCGTCGACCGTCGAACCCTCCGGTCCGTCACGCCCGCATTGGGCCTTCGCCGCGCTCGGCGTGCTGATCGTGCTGGTGCTCGGCGCGCTAACGCGGTTCCTCGAACAGTCCGTGCCCGAGTGGGCGGCGGGGTCGGCGCTGGCCGATGTCGCCGCGGCCGTCGAGTACCCCGTCTACGCGATCGCGCTGGGCCTCCTGGGCGGTCTGGTGATCAGCCTGACCAGGTTGCGGGACAAGGTGTCCGGCGGCTTCCGCACCGAGTTCTTCATCAAGACGGGCCTGGTGCTGCTGGGCGCGTCGATCAACCTGTCCGTCATCGCGCGCGCCGCGGGACCGGCGATCGCGCAGGCGCTCATCGTGGTCCCGCTGGTCTTCTTCTTCACGTGGTGGCTCGCGGGCCGGCTCGGGTTGGACGAGAAGCTGCGGGCGCTGGTGTCCTCGGCCGTCTCGATCTGCGGCGTGAGCGCCGCGATCACGGCCGCGGGCGCGGTCCGGGCCCGCCGCGAGCAGCTCGCGTACACGGCGAGCCTGGTGATCCTGTTCGCGCTGCCGTCGATCTTCCTGCTGCCGTGGCTGGCCGACGTGTTCGGCCTGTCCGCACCGGTGGCCGGAGCGTGGATCGGCGGCAACATCGACACGACCGCGGCCGTCGCGGCGGCGGGCGCGATCGTGGGCGAGGAGGCGTTGCAGATCGCGGCGGTCGTCAAGAGCACGCAGAATGTGCTCATGGGGCTCGTCGCGGTCGCGCTCACCGCGTACTTCACGTTCCGTGTCGAGCGCGCGCCGGGAGCGAAGCGCCCCGGGCTCGGTGCACTGTGGACGCGGTTCCCGAAGTTCGCGCTCGGATTCCTGCTCGCCTCGGTGGTCGCCACCTGGTATCTCGACGTCGCGGGCGAGTCCGGTGCAGCGCAGATCGGTGTCGTGACCGACCTGCGCACCTGGTTCCTGATCCTGGCGTTCGTCTCGATCGGCCTGGAGTTCCGGCTCGCGCGGCTGCGCGAGGCGGGCTGGCGCCCGATCGCCGTGTTCGGCGGCGCGGCCGTGTTCAACCTGGCCGTGGCGCTGCTGGTGGCGTCGATCCTGTTCCGCGGCTTCGAAGTCTGAGGCCGCAGGCGCGACCGCCCGCCCCGGGGCCCAGCCCGGGACGGGCGGTCGCGCGCTTCAGTCCTGGTCGGCGTCCCAGCGGGCTCGGGCCGCCTCCATCTCGTCCAGGTGGTCGCGGGACCAGTCGGCGATCGCCACGACCAGACCGGACAGACTGCGCCCCAGGGCGGTGAGCCGGTACTCGACCTGCGGAGGGTTGGTCGGGAAGACGGTCCGGTCGACCAGGCCGTCGCGGCCGAGCCGCCGGAGCGTCAACGTGAGCATCCGCTGGGAGAGGTTCGGGACGGCGCGCTGGAGTTCGCGGAAGCGGCGCTCGCCCTTGGCGAGTTCGACCACGACGAGCACGGACCACCTGTCGCCGATGCGGTCGAGGACCTCGCGGATGCCGCAATGGTCCTCGCCACACGGGCCCGCGGCCTCATGCGCGCCGCCCTGGAGGGTTACCGCCGTGTGCCCTACCGACATTCGAGTGCCTCCTTACGCCTGGGCCGAACGCTACCCATCATCGGAGACGGCGCCAAACGGCGCCCGGACGATGAGGAGTTGCACATGATCATGGTCACCGGCGCATCCGGCGCCCTCGGTTCGCGGATCGTCGCGGCGCTGTCGGAGGCGGGACGGGAGGTCGTGGCCGGGACGCGCAGGCCCGGCGAGGCCGCCACAGGCGTCCCCGCCCGGCGGGTCGACTTCGACCGGCCCGGGGAGTTGTCGGAAGCCTTTGCGGGCGTGGAGGTCCTGGTGCTGGTCTCGGCCGGGTACGCCGAGGACGACGTGGTCGTGTCCCGGCACGAGGGCGCCATCGCGGCCGCGATTGAGGCTGGCGTGCGGCATGTGGCCTACACGAGCCTGGCCGGGGCGGGGGATCACCTCAGCATCGCGCTCGCGCATCGGGCCACCGAGCGTGCGCTCGCGACCTCCGGTCTGGAGTGGACGGTGCTGCGGAACGGCCTGTACGCCGAGCTGATCGCGCCTTCGGCAGCGACGGCGGCGGCGAGCGGCGTGCTCGACGCGCCGATGGGCGAGGGAAGCCTTGCCGTCGTGGCGAGGGCCGACCTGGCGGAGGCCGCGGCACTGGTGGCCTCCGAGCCGGAGGCGCACGCGGGCCACGTCTACGAGCTGGTCGGCGACAGGGCGCTGAGCGGAGCGGACATCGCGGCGGCGGTCGGGGCGCGCTACGAGCAGGTCTCGCTGGAAGCGTTCCGGGAGGCGCTGACGGGGGCCGGACTCCCGTCTTACCAAGTGGCGCACTCGGTGTCGATCTACGCGAACATCGCGGCGGGCTTTCTCGGCGGGACGGAATCGGACCTGCCCCGACTGCTGGGCCGCGAACCGAGGAGCGCTCTCGACATCGTCACCGGCGCCGCGTGACGGACTGAGCGGTCGCCGCAGCCCTCGGTGGCACCAGGCTGGAACACTGTCGCCATGTGGTTCAAGGGAATCGAAGCGA
Organism: Glycomyces paridis; assembly: GCF_004912155.1. Taxonomy (GTDB): domain Bacteria; phylum Actinomycetota; class Actinomycetes; order Mycobacteriales; family Micromonosporaceae; genus Glycomyces; species Glycomyces paridis. The sequence continues at coordinate 6,333 of NZ_STGX01000020.1, forward strand.
TCGACTGGGCCGGGCTCGACTGGGCCGGCCTCGACCATGCGTACGGCCCGGCCGGAGACGTGCCCGAATGGCTGCGCCAGATGCGGTCACCGGATCCGGAGGCGCGCAGCCGCGCTTTCGGCGACCTCTACAACCAAGTGCTGCACCAAGGCTCGGTGTACGAGGCGACGGCGGCGGTCGTGCCGTTCGTGGCGGCCGTCGCCGACGCCCCCGACACGCCCGATCGCGGCAGCACCGTCGCATACCTGGCCGCGATCGGCGACAGCGCGATCGAACAGTGCGAGGGCAAGTGGACCAGCGAGCCCTCGGTCGCGGCGATGGCGGCACTGCGGGAACGCGCCGAGCGGTTCGCGGCCTGGTCGACCGACCCCGACCCGCGCGTGCGCCGGGCCGCCGCACCCGCGCTCGCGTGGTGCTTCGCCGACGCCGAGAAGGCCGCGACGCAGATTCGTGCGCGCCTCGAAGCCGAGGCCGACGCGCTCACTCAGGTTGCGCTCGTCGGGGCGGCAGCCGCACTTGCGTTGCGGGAGCATGCGGTCCATGAGGCGGTGGTCGCCGGTCTCGGCGCGCTGGCCGAGGACCGGCGGCGCATTCCGGAGGTCCGGCTCGCCGCGCTCGTCTCGCGGATGGAGTGCGCACCCGACGCCGCCGAGGGGGCTCTGGGTGCACTCCTGGGGCTCCTCGGCGAGATCGCGCCGCGCGAGCCGCGGCCGGACCCCGCCGTCGCGGCGCCGCAGGAGGGCGTGCCGCCGCAGGTCAATGAGGCGTTCCGGGACCTCGACCGGCAGGCTGCGGAGTCCTCGGTCGTGACGGACCTGCTGAAGACGGCGCACCGGGCGCTCGGCGACCGCCTCCAGGCGCGGACGGCGCTGCTGCTCGCGCAGATCGGCCACGGCGACGGGCCCGTGCGGCTCGCCGGCATCGGCAGTGTCTCTGTACTGGTGGGGAAATGGCGCGGGGACTTCCGGGGACTCGTCGGTGCGTTGGGCGCGCAGTTGGGCGAGCCTGATCGGTACACGGCAAGGGCTGCAAAAGCACTCGAAGCATGCGGGCCGATGGCCGAACCCGCGCGGGAGTCGCTGGCGGCCTATGTTGAGCGCAGCGGTCCCGGCGCGTGGGCGGCCGCGGACGCGGTGGTGCGCGAGGCGCACCAGAACGCGGTCCGGGCCCTGGCGAGACTGGACGACGAGCGGGCGCTGCCGAGCCTGCTCCACGCGTTCGAGTCCGGTGTGGACCCGTGGCGGGCCGTCCAGGTGGCCGGGGAGCTCCGCAGCGCCGCAGCGGTGCTCGCGCCGGTCATCGCACGCTACCTGAGCGGCTTGGATCTGAGCGGCGGGCACCGGATGAGCGTGAACGCGTCGCTCACCGCGCTCGGTGCGCTCGGCGACCCCGCGACGATTCCGGTGATCATCGCCGTGACGGCGTCGGCGGTCGGCGCCGAGGAAGCGCACGGGCCGTCACCGGTGCCCGCGTGTCTCAAGGCGCTGGCCGAGTTCGGGCCCGCCGCCGCCGACGCCGTCGAGCTGCTGCGCGGCTTGACCTCCGATGCCGATGCGGCCGTGCGGTGCGCGGCGGCCAAGGCCTGGTGGCGGATCACCGGCGACCGGGACGGCACGAGGGAACTCGCGGCGGGCCTGCTCGGGGCGCCCGCCTGGTTCGCGGTCGGGGACGGCGCCTCGCTGCTCGGCGAACTCGGCGCGGAGGCGGCCGCGTCGCTGCCCGCGCTTCGGCGCCTGTCGGGGCACAGGGACCACTGGGTGCGCGTCAAGGCGGCGTCGGCCGTGTGGGCGGTCGGCGGTGCGGATGAGGACGCGTTCGCGTTGGCGGCGTTGCGGAAGGAGTGGGAGGCCAATCGCGTCGTGGCCCGTGAGGTGGTGCCGGTCCTGGCGCGGAGGGGCGAGGCCGCCCGACCGCTGCTCGACCTGGTGGAGGGCGAACTCGCCAACGGGACTCGCGACGGGTTCACGGGCATCGCGGCGGACGAGCGGCTCGCGGCGCAATGCCGCGCCGTCGTCGCCGGGCTCCGCTGAGCGGGCTCAGTAAGGGAGGTCGAAGAGGGAGACGAGGGCGCGGTTGAGTCGTTCCATGGTGCGGCCGGAGAGGGTGCAGGCGCAGTCGGCGAGGCTCCCGACCGTGGCCTGGCCGAGTTCGGCGACCTGGACGTAGCCCGCGACGGGGTCCTGGTCGCCGCAGGGCACCGAGACGGGCCCCGGTTTGCGGCCGAGCGGTGCCACGAGGACGCGGCCGGTGTGTGTGTCGGCGTTGAACCGGTCGTCGGAGAGGACGACGACGCGCTGGCCGGTAGTGGTGTGCATGTAGACCTCGCCGCGCTTCAGCGCCGTTCGCTCCGGCATTGCGTCACTGCTCCTTGGCGCCCTCGGTCCATAGGCCGCGGGACTCGTGTTCGGTGGCTTCGAGCCAGCTCTCGTCGTCGAGTGCGTTCGCCCGGTTCCATTCGCGCAGCTCCGCGGCCAGTGCGGCCCGGCGGCCCTCGCGGGCGAGCCAGGCGGCCGGCTCGGTGCCCTGCGCGGCGGCGACGGCGGCGATGACCTGCCAGTCGTGCTCGTCGAGGCGAACCGTGATCGCTCGTTTCGGCATGGTGGCCAACCTGCTTTCAGGCGACGAGGGCGGCATTGCGGCCGTTGAGGGTGCAATGCGGGTCCCGTCGAGGATTGCACGGCGAGATGCCGGGGGCCAAACGCTCACGAGTGAATCGATACTGTTATATATTCGTTATCTTGCACATGCATATGCACGCAACTGATGCATATGAAGGGAGCTTACCCCGCGATCGGTCCCACGGCGTTCCCGCGAGGCACTCTGTCGGAAACTTGACAAAGCCGATTGACGTTGCACCCCTTGCAGGTGCGACACCGGGTGACGGAAGGGGTCAGTCCCGCTGATAGACGGTCCGGCCCGAGCGCCGGGCCCCGAGCGCGAGCCCGATGCGCGCGCTGTCGCGATCGGAGAAGCGGGCCGCGGCCTCTTCCACTGGGAGGAAGGCGAACTCGTCGAGCTCGGCGGCCTGGAGGCGGATCGCCGTGGGGTCTTCGATGACGCCGCAGTCGAACACGTAGATCGTCATCGGCTCGGGGACGAACGAGTGGTGCTGGACCCAGTGCAGGACGAGGAGGTCGCCGACCTCCACGTCGATCCCGATCTCCTCCTTGACCTCCCGCGCGCAGGCCTCGAAGGGCGATTCGCCGCGGTCGACCATGCCACCCACGAAGAGCCAGGAGTCGCGGTAGTTCGGCTTCACGATGAGGACCCTGCCCTGGGGGTCGGTGAAGAAGGCGCACGCGACGGCGTACGAGATCGAGAAGCCGTCGAGGATCTCCTGGGGCGGGTATCGGGGGTCGTTCATCTCCCGACCCTATCCGCCCGAAGCGGATCGGAGTTCGGCCGCGGCGGTCCGGCCGTTTCAGGCCTCGTCGCGCTGGTACTCCAGGAGCGCCAGGAGCAGGAAGGCCCAGGTCAAGAGGGCGAAGAACGCGACGTAGAGGACCGCGAAGACGCCCTCGTAGATCGCCGACTTCCACATGAAGTCGGCGTAGTCGGGGGTCGTGTCGAGTTCGATGATGTTGTCGTAGGCGAAGGTCCGGCAGAACAGGTACGCCGCGCCCGCCGCGAGCGCGACGGTGAAGGCGATGCGGGACTTGCGGGCCTGGGCGCGGCGCACGGTGTCGTCGGTGAACTCGTCGCGCCGATGGAAGGTCGCGAAGGTGATGAAGATGCAGGTGACCATCGTGATCGCGGTGAGGGTGGCCGGGTCGAGCTGGGTGAAGGGCCGCCCGTCCTGGTCGATGGGGACGACTTCGGCGAGGAGGTTCGAGAGCGGGAACAGGACGGAGACGCCCGCGAGGAGGCCCCACAGGCTGCGAAGGAAGCCGAGGAATTCGCGCAGCTCGGCGAGATAGGTCCGTCCCGTTGCCACTATGGCCTCCGTCACTCGATGGACATGAGGACAGCTTATAGTTGCGCGGCGATCCGCACGGTCCGAGGACGGTCCGAGGACTTCCCGCGCGGGGCGGTCGGTGGGAGGCTGGGGGTTCGGAGAGGAGGGGCCGATGCGGTTCCAGGGGTATCGGGTGGTGGTGACCGGGTCGGGGCGCGGCTTCGGCCGGAGCCTGGCGGTCGCGTTCGGGCGCGCGGGGGCCGAGGTGTTCGTGTCGGCGCGCGACTTCGCGGCGGCCGAGCGGGTCGCCCAGGAGGTCAGGCGGATCGGCGCGCGGGCCCACGCGTTCGAGTGTGATCTGGCCGAACCCGAGTCGGTCCGGGAGTTCGCGGCGGCGGTCGGCGACGTGGCCGATGCCGTGGACGTCCTGGTGAACAATGGCGCGCCCTATCTGGATGCGGGCGGCTTCCTCGACGCCGAGGACGAGCAGATCGCGGCCGTCGTCGCCGCGGGCGCGACCGGGACCGTGCTGGCCTGCAAGCACTTCCTGCCGCTGCTGCGCGGTTCCTCAAAACCCGACATCGTGACCGTGGTGTCCGGCTGCGGCGAGTACGGGAACCACCGGTCGGCGGCGCACGAGGCGTTCTACGCCGCCAAGAGCGCCCAGGCCGGGTTCGCCGAGGTGCTCTCGAAGCGGCTGCGTCCCGAAGGGGTGCGGGTGGTCTCGCTGTACCCGCCGGACTTCGACAACCCGGACCCGTTCGGCCCGGAGTGGGACGCCGAACGCCGAGACGGAGACCCGCTCTCGGCGAGGTCGCTTGTGGACTGCGTGCTGTTCGCGGTCGGGCAGCCGCGGGACTGCTACATCAAGTCGATTCATTTCGAGCAGGCGTGAACGGGCTACGGCCGCTCGCGTAGCGCGGAATACGTTCCTGCGCCGACGCGGGGATCGACGGGCGTCGAGGAATGTGGACGCAATGAACCGATCAACGATATTCAAGGGGCTCGCCGCGGCGCTGGCAGCCGCCGTCGCGCTCGTCGCGGTGGGCGGGCCGGCGCAGGCGCAGGACCCGCTGCTCGTCGAGACCGAGGGTGGGACGCTGCGCGGCGCCGCGTCCGGGGAGACCCGGCAGTTCCTGGGGGTGCCGTACGCGGCGCCGCCGGTGGGCGACCTCCGCTGGGCCGCGACCGAACCCGCCGAGCCGTGGGAGGGCGTGCGGGACGCGACCGAACCCGGCGCGGCCTGCGCGCAAGTCCGGGGAGGGGCGCTGTACGGCTCCGAAGACTGCCTGTTCCTCAACGTCCATGCCCCGCTTGAGGACACCGGCGACTCGCCGGTCCTGGTCTTCCTCCACGGCGGGGGCCTCAGCACCGGCGACGGAGCGATGCACGACCCGACGCGGATCGTGGAGCGCTCGGGCGCCGTGGTCGTCACCGTGAACTACCGGCTCGGGGCGCTGGGCTTCCTCGCGCACCCGGACCTGACCGATCCGTACGCGGGGAACTTCGGGCTCGCGGACCAGGAGGCCGCGCTGGCGTGGGTGGCCGCGAACATCGGCGCGTTCGGCGGCGACCCGGGCAACGTGACCCTGTGGGGCCAGTCGGCGGGCGGGCGCGCGGCCTGCGCGCTGTTGGCCGCACCAGGCGCACAAGGCCTGTACGACAAGGCGATCGTGCAGAGCGCCCCGTGCGGGAACGCGGTGACGACGCGGGCCGAGGCCGAACGGCGAGGCGCGGTCCACGCCGAGACGCTGGGCTGCAGGGAGGACACCGAGGCCTGCCTGCGGGAGGCCGACCTGGCCGACCTGGTGGCGCTGGGAACGGACGCGCCGCCGATCGTGCGCCGCGCCGCCGAACAGCCGTGGTCCCCGGTGGCCGGGACCAAAGCCCTTCCGCTGCAACCGCTCACGGCAATGCGGCTGGGCCTGGCCGCGGACGTGCCGCTGCTGCACGGCGGCACGAGCGACGAGATGCGCTCGTTCGTCTACCGCGCCTACGACGGCGGGTCCGGTCCGGTGACCGTCGAGGGCTATCGCGACGAGGTCGCCGACCTGTTCGGCGGCCGGGCCGCCGACGCGATCGTGGAACGCTATCCGGCGCAGGCGTACTCTTCGCCGAGCGTGGCGCTCGCGACGCTGCTGACCGACTACGGCGCCATGATCGGCACCTGTTCGCAGGTGCCCGCCTTCGAGGCGGCGCGGTGGGGCGCGCCGGTGTACGCCTACGAGTTCGCGGAGCCTTCGCCGCAGGTGATCAACGGGTTCCCGATGGGGGCGCATCACAGCGTCGACCTGGACTACCTCCTCGAAGTCGACTACGGGTGGGCGGAGCCGACACCGCCCGAGGGCGCGGAGAAGGTGCTCGCCGACGCGATGATCGACCACTGGACCGCGTTCGCGGCCACCGGCGACCCGGGCTGGGACCGGTACCGGGACGGCGAGGCGCTCGCCATGTCGATCGACGGGACCGGCATGGTCGACGTCGCCGAGGGGCACCACTGCGGGTTCTGGAAGCGGTACCGGTGAGTGAAGGCCCTGGACCGCAAGGGGTCCAGGGCCGTGAGGCGAGGGCCGGCGTCTTCGCGATCGCGAAGACGCCGGCCCTCGCCGTTCGAAGCCGGGCCCGCCGGTCTCCCGGCGGCGCGCCTGCGACCGCTGCCGTTCGGACCGCCGTTCCCGAACCCGCCGCCGCTCAGGCCGCCGCGGGCTGGACCTGCGGCACGACGTCGGTGATGAGGTCGGCGCACCACTGGAGGAGCGCGAGGCCCTCGACGGGCTTGCCGCCGATCTTGGAGGTGGTCGGGCGCGGGACGCTGATGAGCCCGGCGGCGTCCTTGTAGTGCGCGTCCGGGTAGTGGCGGCGCAGGCGCATCTGCCGCGAATCCGGCAGTTCCACAGTGGAGAACCGGAGGTTCTTGCCCTGCAAGGCGACGTCGGTGAGGCCGTGCTCGCGGGCGAGGAGCCGGAAGCGCGCCAGGTGGAACAGGGTCTGGACCTGGTCGGGGGCGGGGCCGTAGCGGTCCTCCATCTCCTCGCGGACCTCGTCCAACTCCGAGTCGGAGTGCACCTCGGAGACCTTGCGGTACATCTCGAGGCGCAGCCGCTCGACCTCGATGTAGTCGAACGGGATGTTCGCGTCCAGCGGCAGCTCGACCTTGACCGGGGCCGGGGGCTCCTCGCCGCCGCCCTTGAACGACGTGACCGCCTCGCCGACCATGCGCAGGTACAGGTCGAATCCGACGTCGGCGATGTGCCCGGACTGCTCGGCGCCCAGGAGGTTCCCGGCGCCGCGGATCTCCAGGTCCTTCATGGCGACGTACATGCCCGCGCCGAGCTCGGAGTGCTGCGCGATCGTCGCGAGCCGCTCGTGCGCGGTCTCCGACAGCGGCTGCTCCGGCGGGTACAGGAAGTACGCGTACGCGCGCTCGCGGCTGCGCCCGACCCGGCCGCGGATCTGGTGCAGCTGAGAGAGGCCGAGGAGGTCGGCGCGCTCGACGATGAGCGTGTTCGCGTTCGGGATGTCGATGCCGGACTCGATGATCGTGGTCGAGACGAGCACGTCGTACTCGCCCTCCCAGAAGCCCTGCATGATCTTCTCCAGTTCGGACTCGCCCATCTTCCCGTGCGCGACCGCCACGCGCGCCTCGGGCACCAGCTCGCGCAGGCGCGTGGCCGCGCGGTCGATGGACTCGACCCTGTTGTGCAGGTAGAACACCTGGCCGTCGCGCAGCAGTTCGCGCCGGACGGTGGCGGCGACCTGCTTGGCCTCCCAGGCGCCCACATAGGTCAGCACCGGGTGGCGCTCCTCGGGCGGCGTGGAGATCTGCGACATCTCGCGGATGCCGGTCACCGCCATCTCCAGGGTGCGCGGGATCGGCGTGGCCGACATGGTGAGGACGTCGACGGCGGTGCGCAGCGCCTTGAGCTTCTCCTTGTGCTCCACGCCGAACCGCTGCTCTTCGTCCACGATGATGAGTCCCAGGTCCTTGAAGCGGGTCTCGGCCTGGAGGAGCCGGTGGGTGCCGACGAGGATGTCGACCTCGCCCGCGGCGATGCCGCGCTGGATCTCGGCGGCCTCCTTCGCGGTCTGGAACCGCGAGAGCTGCTTGATCTTCACCGGGAACTGGCCCATGCGCTCGACGAACGTGCCGTAGTGCTGGCTCGCCAGGAGCGTCGTGGGCACCAGGACGGCGACCTGTTTGCCGTCCTGCACGGCCTTGAACGCCGCGCGCACCGCGACCTCGGTCTTGCCGTAGCCGACGTCGCCCATGACGAGCCGGTCCATCGGCACCCGGGCCTCCATGTCGGACTTCGTCTCGATGATGGCCGACATCTGGTCGGGCGTCTCGATGTAGGGGAAGGCGTCCTCCAGCTCGCGCTGCCAAGGGGTGTCGGGGCTGAACGCGTGCCCCTCGGCCGCCTGGCGGGCCGCGTACAGCTGGATGAGCTCGGCCGCGATCTCGCGGACGGCCTTGCGGGCGCGGCGCTTCGTCTTCTGCCAGTCGGTGCCGCCGAGCTTGTGGACGGTCGGCTGCTCGCCGCCGACGTAGCGGGTGAGCTGGTCGAGCGCGTCGGTGGGCATGAACAGCACGTCGGCGGGCTGGCCGCGCTTGGAGGGCGCGTACTCGATGACGAGGTACTCGCGCTCGGCGCCGCCGATGGTGCGGCGCACCATCTCCACGTACTTGCCGACGCCGTGCGCGTCGTGCACGACGTAGTCGCCCGGGGAGAGTTCGAGCGGGTTGACGACGCCGCGTCGCTTGGCGGCCTTGCCCTTCCGAGGCTTCTGGGCCGCGAGGGCCTTGCCGCCGGCGATGTCGGCGGCGGTGACCACGACGAGACCGGAGGCCTCGTCGGCGAACCCGAGCGCGAGCGTGCCGGTGCAGGCGACGACCTCGCCGGGGCCGAAGGACTCGGGCGCGGACTCCACGCGGGCGCCGACGCCTTCGGCGCGCAGTTGCGAGGCGGCGCGCTCGGCGCCGCCGAGGGCCGGGTAGACGACGGCGACCGCGCGGTCCGCGCGCGTCCAGGCCTGCATGTCGGCCACGAGCCGCTCGCTGTCGCCGTGGTAGCGAGGCGATTCGGTGATGCCGAGGTCCACCGTCACCGCATCGTCGTCCACGCCGCCATAAGTGAGGGGTTCGCCGGTGATGGCCGCGAGTTCGGCCGCGACCGCGTCTTCTTCAGGGGCGGCGGCGAACGGCGAGATCGTCCACCAGCGCCGGCCGCCCGCGAGCGCGGCGGTGCGGGCCTCGGCGAGGTCGTGGAAGGTTCCGGCGCCGAGGTCGACGGGCGCTTCGCCGCCCGCGGCGGCCGCGGCCCAGGAGGCTTCGAGGAACTCGTTGGAGGTGGCGACGAGGTCGAGGGCGCGGGTGCGGATGCGCTCGGGTTCGATCGCGACGATGAGGGTCCCGCGCGGCAGCACTTCTTGGAACAGCTCCAGGCGGTCGGGTCCGGCGAGGGCCGGGAGCAGCGACTCCATGCCTTCGACGGGGATGCCCTGGGCGAGTTTGGCGCACATCTCCCCCAGGCCGGGGTAGGTCTCGCCGAGGGCGGCGGCGCGTTCGCGGACCTCGTCGGTGAGGAGCAGTTCGCGGCAGGCGACGGCGCGCAGCTCGTCGGCCGGGTCCAGGGAGCGCTGGTCGGCCACGGAGAACTCGCGGATGGAGTCGACCTCGTCGCCGAAGAACTCCAGGCGCACCGGGTGCTGGGCGGTGGGCGGGAAGACGTCGAGGATGCCGCCGCGCACGGCGAACTCGCCGCGCTTCTCGACCAGGTCGACCCGGTCGTAGGCGAGGGCGACGAGGTGGGCGGCCAGTTCGGTGAGGTCGGTCTCGTCGCCGCGGCGCAGGTGCACCGGTTCGAGGGAGCCGAGGCCTTTGAGCTGGGGTTGGAGGGCGCCGCGGACGGGTGTGACGATGACCTTGGGGACGTCGCCGGCGTGGAGGCGGTGCAGGAGTTCGAGCCGGGCGCCGACGGTGTCCGAGCGCGGGGAGAGGCGCTCGTGGGGCAGGGTCTCCCAGGCCGGGTACAGCGCGATGTCGTCCTCGGCGATGAAGGAGGCGAGGGACTCGGCGAGCTCCTCGGCCTCGCGGGAGGTCGCGGTGATCGCCAGGACGGGGCCGGGGCTGTGGGTCGCGGTCTGTGCCAGGGCGAGCGGGCGCGCGCCGGGGACGGCGACCACGTCGACCGGGCGGTCGGTGGAGGCGGCGAGCTCGGCGAGGCGCGCCACCTTCGGGGAGGCTGCGGCGGCCGTGAGCAGGCTCGCGAGTTTCGGTGCGGTGCGGCCTTCGGACATGCGGGCTCCCTGCGCGGTTTCGGATGCGGCGGTGGTGCGCCGGTGTGTGATGCTCGACCGTGCCTGGAGCACGACAATTGGCCGGAAACAGGCTTGTGGGCCTGTTCCGGCGGCCTGTCGAGTCTACCTCGCGGCGGGGGCGGCGCCGTCTAGTCGGTGGCGCCCCGCCCGCCCTGGTCGAAGATGAGGGTCTGGACTTCGGGCAGGTTGTAGAGCATCCCGACGACGACGAGGACGGTGAGCACCGGCAGGAGGATGCGGTTCTCCTCCTTGCCGCCCGCGCGCAGGGCGATCTTGTTGGGCAGGCCGATGTCCTTCCAGCGGCGGCCCTGGATGGGGATCGGGAAGAACAGTGGCGAGCCCATCTTGGTGATCATGTCGCCGAGGATGTGGATGAAGCAGCCGATGCCCATGGCGAGGCCGAGAATCCAGTAGTCGCGGCCCTCGGGGAGGAGCCGGAACATGCCGTAGGCGGCCACCAGCGAGACGCCGGTGACGACGATCCAGCCCTTCTTCTCGACGGTCTCGGCGAGCAGGCCGCGTACGGCGAGTCCGGTGAGGACGAAGAGGATCGCGACCACCGCGGGCTTGCCGAAGAAGTAGGCGAGGTACCCGGTGCCTACGCCCACGAGGGCGGCGTGGACGGCGGTGTGGGTGAAGGTGCGGTGCCCGTTCTTGCGTTTCTTGTCCTTCTTGGACTGTGTGAGCAGGTAGAACCAGTAGCAGAGGCGCTCGACGATCTCGGCGACGAACAGCGAGACCACGCCGAACGAGCGGGCCACAGTGGACCCGCCCTTGTTCTCGGTCACCTTGCCGGCGCAGTCGATGTCGGGGTAGAGCGAGGCGCCGGCGCACACGATGGTGCCGACGACGAGTTCGGCCGAGGACTGGTCGATGCCGAACGCGATGTCGGCGACGGCGGATCCTGCGAGCCACAGGGCGGCACCGGACATGGCGTGGGTTGGGCCCATGACCATAGCGGGGGACTCCTTCTAGGGCGGTGTAATTCGCGGGCAGGGTCGGGAGGATGGTGAGACTATCCCACACGTGCGACGGCCCCGGTGTCCCAGGCGCGAGGAATGTCCAGGCCCGCAACGGGGTTCGGCCACCGCTCCGAACACGACCCGTGGCCGCAGGTGACGCCCGCGTCCCGGCGCCGGGACGTGGCGCGGAACCCGCATCCGCCGCGGACGGCCCGCGCTATGGTCGAGGGGTGTTCGACTCCGCCAGACTCGCCGCCTACCTCAAGCGCATCGGGATCAGCGCGCCCCGGCGCCCGACGCTGCACGCCCTGCGCCGCGTCCACCGCGCCCACATCGACACGATGCCCTACGAGAACCTCGACATCCAGTTGGGCAGGCCGATCCGGCTCGACGCCGACGCCCTGTACGCCAAGCTCGTCGAGGGCGGGCGCGGCGGCTACTGCTACGAGCAGAACGGGGTCCTCGCGCACGCCTTGGAGGCCATGGGCTTCGACGTGCGCCGCGTGCTCGGCGGGGTGGCGCGCGAGACCGAGGGCGACGGCAACTGGTGGAACCACATGCCGCTGGTCGTGCGGCTCGCCGACGGCTCGGAGTACCTCGCCGACGCCGGTCTCGGCACGGGCTTTCGCGACCCGCTGCCGGTCCGCAGCGGCAACTTCCGCGTCGGCGCGTTCAACTACGGCCTCTGGCCGCTCGGCGGCGAGCTGTGGCGCTGCTCGATCGACGCCCGGATCGCCGACCTGACCTTCGACTTCGGACTCCAGGAGCGCGCCCCCGAGGACTTCGCCGAGAAGTGCCGGGACCTCTCGACCTCTCCTGAGTCCCCGTTCGTCAAGACCCTCACCGTCCAGCGCCCCGGGGAGGCGGCCGTCGCGATCCTGCGGGCGCGCACCTTCACCGTCTACGCCCCGTCGCTCCCCGACGACAAGTCCGTGCGCACCGTCGCCGACCCGGCCGACTTCGCGCGCCTCCTGCGCGGGCACTTCAGACTTACCCTCTCGGACGACGAGGTCGACGCCCTGTGGGCCAAGGCCGACGAGCAGCACGAACGCAGACTCGCCGAAGAGGCCGAGCAGTCGAGCAAGGCCTCCGCGTGAGGCCGTGAGCGACCTCGCCCGCGCTCACCTGCGCGCCTTCCTGAACCGCGACGGCCGCGAGCTGCGAGCCTTGCAGCGCAGGAACCCCCGGTGGAGTCCGTCCGAGGACTTCGGGCACGTCGTCTCGGTCTTCGAGCTCGCCGTGTACGCCCGCTTCGGCGAGCGGCCCGACCCCGAAGCGTTGCGGGCCTTCCTTACCGAGGCCCTGGAGGACGCGGCCCGGTCCCGACCGCCCGTGCGGCCGCTCGCGGTGCAGTCGGCGGTCGAGGAGGCCTATTCCCTTCCGGACGACGAGGAGCACCGCGACCCGCCCGACCTGCGGGCCCGGGAGGAGCGGCGGACGGCGATCTGGTTCGCGTTGGAGCGGCTGGTGCCTGCCGACCCCGCGGCGATCGAACGGCTGCTCGCGAACGCCGCCGAGTTCGGCGACGCGTGCACTGAGTACGGCGCCGAACTCGCCGGAACGTTCGGTACGCCCGCCGCGTACGCAATCCGCTCGGGCCTGGCGCGCTGGCGCGATTCCTAGGACTGCGAGCGCTGGCGGACGGCCTCGTAGAGGGCGACCGATCCGGCGTTGGCGGCGTTGAGGGACGAGGCCGCCTTGGGCGACATGGGGATGCGGGCGGTGGCGTCGACAAGGTCGAACCAGGACTTGGACATGCCGGCGGTCTCGTTGCCGACCACGATGAGCGCCGGTCCCCCGAGGTCGTGTTCGGACAGCGGCTGCTCGCCGCGCTCGTCGGTGCCGACGATGATCGGCTGGGCGGGCTGCTTGCGCGCCCACTCGGCGACCTCGTGCGCGGAGGCCGCGTGGACCACGGGCACGGCGAACAGGCTGCCGGTGGTGGCGCGGACCGCCTTGGGGTCGTAGGGGTCGGCGGCGTTGCGGCCGGTGACGACCACCGCGTCGGCGCCGAAGGCGTCGGCCGAGCGGATGAGGGTGCCGAGGTTCCCGGGGCTCGTGGGCCGGTCGACCGCGAGGCCGAGCCAGCCGGGGCCGACGTCGAGGTCCGCGAGCCGCCGCTGCGGGATCGCGACCTGGGCGAGGAGTTCGGGCACGTCCTCGTCCTTGCCGCCGAGCTCGGCCATGAGCGGCGCCGACACCGCGACGAGCTCCGCGTCCGGGGTCTCCAGGAGGTTCCGGGCCCAGTCCGAGAGGCGCGGCCGGTCGGCGTCGTACAGCAGGGCCTCGACCGTCCAGCCGTGCTCGACGGCGAGCGTGACCGGGCGGACCCCCTGCACCAGGAACGAGCCGGCGCGGTGGCGCTTGGTGCGGTTGTGCAGCAAGGTCTCCCACTGCTGGAAGCGCGCGTTGCGGACGCTGACTCGCAGGACTTTCGACATGGTCTCCGCACTCCAGGGCAGGTCGGTTGAACCGGGCGAACCTACCACGGCCCCACCGGCGGGCCCCGGACCCAAACCGGGGCCCCGGGCGGGGATCAGCCGGTGTTGCGCAGGCCTGCCGCGATGCCGTTGACGGTGATGAGCAGGGCCCGCTTGAGCTGCGGGTCGCCCGCGCCGTCGGCGCCGCCCTCGGAGCGGTAGCGCTTGAGCAGCGAGATCTGGAGGTGGTGCAGCGGCGCCAGGTAGCGGTCGCGGACCTCCAGGGTGCGGGCGAGCTGCGGGTTCGCGTCCAGCAGCCGCTCGCCGCCGGTCAGCGCCAGCACCTCGTTCACCGTGGACTCGTGCTCGGCGCGGATCACGTCGAAGATCGGGCGCAGCCCGGCCGGGACGAGCGTCGAGACGTACTGGCCCGCGATCGACAGGTCCGTCTTCGCCAGCGTCATCTCCACATTGGAGACGAAGTTGCGGAAGAAGTGCCACTTCTCGTACATCTCGGCGACCTCGTCGCCCAGGCCCGCGGCCCGCGCCGCCGCCAGGCCCGCGCCCACGCCGTACCAGCCGGGCACGATCTGGCGCGACTGCGTCCACCCGAAGACCCACGGGATCGCCCGCAGCCCGTCGAGACCCGCGTCCGTGTTCGGGCGCTTCGACGGGCGCGAACCGATGTTCAACGCCCCCAGCAGCTCCGTGGGGCTCACCGCCCAGAAGTACTCGGCCAGTCCCTCGCGGTCGAACAGGCCCCGGTAGGCGGCCCGCGAGGCCTCAGAGGTCTGGTCCATGACCTCGTACCAGCGCTGGAGGACCTCGGGCTGGTGGCGCGGCTCGGTGTGCAGCAGCGTCGCCTTCAGCGAGGCCGCCACCGTCAGTTCGAGGTTCTCGCGCGCCAGCGCGGGCAGCGTGTACTTGTCGGAGAGCACCTCGCCCTGCTCGGTGATCTTGATGGCGCCGTCCAGCGTGCCCGAGGGCTGGGCGAGGATCGCCTCGTGGGTGGGGCCGCCGCCGCGGCCGATGGTGCCGCCGCGGCCGTGGAAGAGGCGCAGGCGCACGCCGTGCTTGGCGGCGGTGTCGCGCAACTGGCGCTGGGCGCTCTGGATGTTCCACTGGCTGGCGGTGATCCCGGCGTCCTTGTTGGAGTCGGAGTAGCCGAGCATGACCTCTTGGACGTTGCCGCGCGCGGTGACGATGGCGCGGTAGGCGGGCAGGCTCAGGAGCTTGTCGAGGAGGGCGTCGGCGCCGGCGAGGTCGGCGACCTCCTCCATGAGGGGTACGAAGCCGATGTCGGCGCGTCCGCGGGCGACGTCGATGAGCCCGGCGTCGCGGGCGAGGATCGCGGGGGCGAGGACGTCGGCCGGGTCGTGGGTCATGGAGATGATGTAGGACTCGACGATGTCCTTGCCGAACTGCTCCTGGGCGTCGAGGATCGCGTGGAAGACGTTGAAGGTCTTGCGGTTGCGTTCGGTGAGGTCGACGTTGGCGGGCGCGAGGGGGCGCTGGCCGGAGAGCTCCTTGGCGAGGAGGTCGTCGCGGTCGGCGGCGGTGAGGTCGGCGTAGGGGCCGGGGAGTTCGCCGGTGGCGTCGTAGAGCTCGGCGAGGACGGCGTGGTGGGCCTCGGAGTGCTCGCGCACGTCCATGGTGGCGAGTTGGAGGCCGAAGGCGCCGACGGTGCGGATGACGCGGTCGAGGACGCCCCTGGCGGGCAGTTGGCCGCGCTGGCGGGCGAGGGAGTCGCGCATGACCTGGAGGTCGGTGAGGAGTTCGCGACCGTCGGCGTAGTCGAAGCCGGGGTGGTGGGGCAGGCCTTCGGCGTGGCGGGCGCGGGTGTTGGCGAGTTTGGCCTCGATGGCGCGGGACTTGAGGCGGTAGGGCTCTTCGGCGTGGATGCGCTTGTAGCGGGCGGGGATCGCGGTGCCGAGGCGGTCGAGGTCGGCGGCGACGGAGTCGAGCAGCTCCTGGGAGGCGGGGCGGACGGCCTGGGACACGGAGAGCTCGTTGATGAGTCCGGCGACGGCGCCTTCGGCGGCGGCGATGCCGTGCTCGTGCTGCATGAGGAGAACTTGCTTGGTGACCTCGGGGGTGACGAAGGGGTTGCCGTCGCGGTCGCCGCCGATCCAGGTGCCGAAGCGCAGGGGCGCGTGGCCGGGGCGGGGGGAGCCGCCGAGGTCGGTGAGGGTGGCGTTGAGGTCGGTGAGGACGCGGGCGGCGGCGTCGCGGTAGAGGTCGGTGAGGTAGTAGATGGCGTTGCGGGCCTCGTCGGTGGGCTCGGGCTTCTCGACGCGGAGTTCGTCGGTCTGCCAGAGCAGGTCGATGATCTCGGCGAGGCGGGAGTTGACGGCGTCGACGTCGGCGGAGCCGAGGACGGCGCGCTCGGCGGTCTCGGCGTCGAGGAGGTCGGCGATGCCGCGGAGCTTGACGAGGATGGAGCGGCGGGCGGCCTCGGTGGGGTGGGCGGTGAAGACGGGGCGCACTTCGAGGCGTTCGGCGGCGGCGGCGATCTGGTCGGCGGGCACGTCCTCGGCGGTGATGTCGGCGCGGGCCTGGGAGAGCCAGCCGCCGTGCTCGGCGCGGGAGCGGCGCATGTCGCGGGCGCGGTGGACCTGCTCGGTGATGTTCGCCAGGTGGAAGTAGGTGGCGAAGGCGCGGGCGAGGTCGACCTCCTCGTTGACGTCGAGCTTGGCGAGGCGGGAGGCGACGGCTTCGGGCTCGTGGCGGACGAGGCCGCGGACCTCTTCGACGAGTTCGAGGAGCTGGGGGCCCTCCTGGCGGACCAGGGCCTGGCCGAGGAGGTTGCCGAGCCGCCGGATGTCGCGGCGGAGCTGCTTGTCGTCGGTGCCGCTGGAGGAGTCGAAGTAGTCCATGGAGGTCTCCACTGGTGGTCTGGGCAAACCCTAGGGGCCGCTCGCGCCGACGTCCTTGTCCGCGGTGAACTGCTTGAGCACTGTGCGAAGGAGCAGGTACGGCCACCGGTTGCGCAGCCGTCAAACTGCAGGCCACGGCAAGCGCATGCGGAGCCGTGGCGTAGCTAGGTCAGCGTAACTTACCGGTAATGGCCGCGCCACTTTCTCGGTCCGCCATGCGGGACGGAGGGGCCGGTTGCGACCGCAGCGGGTGGGGAATGTGACGGAGCCGTGGCATACCCTGGTGCGACCGATACCGAAGCCGCCCCGATCGTTCCACCGCGAAGGGATCCCGACCGCCGATGTCTGACTGGGTACTGCCCGACGAGATCCTCGCCGAGGCGCCGAGCCACACCCCGCTTCCGCACGAGCTGGCCGATCTGGAGCTGCTGCTTTACGGTGCGTACGCACCGCTGCGGGGGTTCATGAGCGAGTCGGAGGCGCGGTCGGTGACGCGGACCGGGTCGCTGGCGGACGGTACGGCGTGGCCGGTGCCGGTGACGCTGGACGTGCCGATGGACATCGCGCGGCGCCTGGACGACCCCGATCCGAAGCGCCGTGTGCTTCGCATCACGGACCCCGAGGGGGCGCCGGTGGCGGCGGTCGAGTGCAACGGCCTCGACGCGCTCGGACCCGACATGGTGCGGGTGAGCGGCCCGGTGCGGCGCATCGCGGACGCCGCGCACGGGGTGTTCACGGGTCTGCGGGCGACGCCGGAGCAGGCGAAGGCGACGTACACGAAGCCGCGGGTGCTGGCGCTGGTGGCCGAGCGGCCGCTGCACCGCCCGCAGCTGGCGCAGCTGGCGCGGGCCGCGCGGAACCTCGCGGCGCACGTGCTGGTGATGATCCCGACCGGCGACGAGACGAACGGCGACCGCGACCTGCGCCTGCCCACGGCAGCGCTGGTGCGCTCGGTGCTGGCGGCGAAGGACCGGCTGCCGACGGCGACGGTGCTGACGGTGCCGCTGTCCAAGCGCGGCGACCGGCTGCGCGACGGCCTCTTGACGGCGAAGGTCGCGGCCGCGTACGGCGCGACGCACCTGATGACCGGGCCCGACGGGCTCGGCGGCGGCGACGGCGTCCGGTCGATGGTGCCGCGCGAGCTGGCCTACGACACGCGTGACGGCCAGTGGCGTCCCATCGAGGACATCGAGCCGCCGTTCCGGCGCACGGCCCTCTCCGACGCCGAGATCGCCGACATGCTCGACCGCGGGTTCGGGCTCCCGGAGTGGCACACGCCGCCGAGCGTGGCCGCGGAGCTGCGCAAGGCGCGCCCGCCGCGGCGCCAGCGGGGCCTCGTCGTGTTCTTCACCGGCCTGTCCGGTTCGGGGAAGTCGACGATCTCGCGCGGGGTGTTCGAGGCGCTGCTGGAGGACGGGACGCGCACGGTGTCGCTGTTCGACGGCGACGTGGTGCGCCGGCTCCTGTCGAGCGGCCTGGGCTTCTCGCGCGCCGACCGGTCGGTGAACGTGCGCCGGATCGGGTTCGTGGCCGCCGAGGTGGCGCGCCACGGCGGCATCGGGATGGCCGCGCCCATCGCGCCCTACGAGGGCGACCGGGCCGAGGCGCGGCGCATGGCCGAGGCCGCGGGCGCCGACTTCGTGCTGGTGCACGTGGCGACCCCGCTCCAGGTGTGCGAGGCGCGCGACCGCAAGGGGCTGTACGCGAAGGCGCGGTCGGGCGAGATCCCGGAGTTCACGGGGATCTCCGACCCGTACGAGGAGCCGCCGGCCGCCGAGCTGGTGATCGACACGACCGACATCACGGTGGGCGAGGGCGTCGAGCAGGTCCTCGAGTATCTCTCGGAGGGCGGCTGGCTGGAGCCGATCGGTCTGCGCCTCGCCTGAGGGACGAACGCGAAGGCCCCGGACGCGGCGCGTCCGGGGCTTCACGTCTGTTCAGAGCAGTGTGGACCAGTAGTCCCAGAAGCCGGTGCCCACGATGAGGATCACCGCGAGGTAGAGCAGCGCCAGGCCGATCCAGTGGAACCGCAGGACGTCGTCGACCGCGCCCTTCCAGTCCTCGCCGACGGGGATCGCGCCGGTGCGCAGGTTGCGGACGGTGGTCGCCCAGAAGATCGGGATGACCACCGACCACACGGCCATGCACCAGGGGCACAGCACCCCGATCATGTACACCGACTGGAAGATCAGCCAGGACACGAAGACGAGCCCGGCGAGCGTGCCGAGGTTGAAGGCCAGCGCGATCCACCGCGGCAGCGCGACCCGGCCGAGCGTGAGGACGCCGGTGAAGACGACGAGCGGGAAGCACACGAGCCCGATGATCGGGTTCGCGAACCCGAACACCGAGGCCTGCCACGTGCTCATGACCGTGCCGCAGGACAGGACCGGGTTGAAGTCGCAGGAGATGACGTGGTCGGGGTCCAGGAGCGAGGCGATCCGCTCGTAGGTCAGGTCGAACGCGGCGGCGAGCCCGACGAGCCCGCCCAGGAGCAGGACGAGCCCGGTCGCGACGCGACCCCGGACCTCCGTCTCGTTCTCGCCGAACGCCTCGTCCATGTGCGCCCCTCGGTCTGCCTCGGTGCTTGCCGTCGAAGTCATGATCACGCAAGGGTAACGACCGCGGTGCGGTCGAGGTTGCGCCGCTGTGACCGGTCAGGCCCGCAGCGACTTGCCGCCGTCGACGACGAGCGTCTGCCCGGTCACGTAGGAGGCCGAAGGGGCGCAGAAGAACACGGCGGCCGCGGCGACCTCCTCGGGCGTGCCGGGTCGGCCGATCGGCCCGTCGAGGCCCTTCTGGAGTTCGGGCACCGTCGAAGAGCCCGTGCGGATCAGGCCCGGCGCGATCGCGTTCACCGTGACGCCGTCGGCCACCACCTCGGTCGCGAGCGCCTTGGTCAGCCCGGTGACGCCGGCCTTGGCCGCGGCGTAGGCGGCCTCGGCGGGGACGGCGTTGACGACGCCCGCGGTCGCGGCGATGTTCACGATGCGGCCCCAACCGCGCTCGGCCATCGACTGGACGAACGCGCGCGAGACGAGGAACGCCGTGTCGAGGTTGCGGGCCAGCTCCGACTGCCAGTCCGCATAGGACAGCTGGGCGACGGGCTTGACCACGGCCGGATCGGACTTGGAGGTGAGGCCGGCGTTGTTGACGAGGATGTCGACCTCGCCGACCGAGTCGGCCACGGCGTCGGCGAGCCCGCCGACCTCGGCCTCGTCGGCCAGGTCCGCGACGAACCCGATCGCGTCGATCTCCCCGGCGCGCTCGTGGATGCGCTTGGTGGTGGAGACGATCGCGACCGTCGCGCCCGCCAGGCGCAGCCGCGTCGCGATCGCGAACCCGATCCCGTCGGGGGCGCCCGCTCCGGTGACCAGCGCGATCTTCCCGGCGAGCGAGTCGAGCTCTTGGAGCCTGCCGCGCTGCGCGGGGGCCAGCGGCGACTGGCCCGTCGAGGGCAGGTCGATGACCTCGGCGAGTCCGGCGTCGGCGGACGAGTCGAATGACGAATCGAATGAGTCGAGGCTCGTGCGCGGTTCATTCATGGACGCAGTCTCTCACGGCGCCCTGAGCAAACACACCGCCGCCGGGCCGAATCGGGTCGAACCGCCACCATAGGGTCAGCGTGTGCGGGGCGGGGACGTGCGGGGCCGCCGCGCGCGTGGCACCATCGGAGGATGGAGCCCGAGACCGGCCGGGTGCTGACCGCGCTGGCGCGCAGCGCGGTCGCGACCTCGTTCGCGCCCCGCCCGCCCGGCGCGCGCGAACTCGTCGCGCAGGCCGGAGGCGGCCCGGCGCTGGAACGGCGGGCGGCGACCTTCGTGACGCTGGAGCGCGACGGGACGCTGCGGGGCTGCATCGGGGTGCTGACGGCCTTGCGGCCCTTGGGCGTCGACGTGGTCCGCAACGCGCGGGCGGCGGCGCGCGACCCGCGCCTGCCGCCGGTGGCGCCCGAGGAGGTCCCCGGCCTGCACGTCACGGTGACGGTGCTGTCCCCGGCGGTCCCGTTGCGGGTCAACGGTTTCGAGGAGCTGCTGGCGGCGCTGCGCCCAGGGATCGACGGCCTGACGCTGCGCGAGGGCGCGAGGCGGGCGACGTTCCTGCCCTCGGTGTGGCAGGGCCTGCCCGAACCGGGGCGGTTCGTCGCCGCACTGCTGCGCAAGGGCGGCTGGCCGCGCCGCCTGTGGGCGCGGGGCGTGCGAACGGCCGCCTGGCCCGAGGGCCTGGCGGCCGAGCACTACACCGGCGAGTCCTTCAGCGCCTAGGCGACCCGCAGGGCGTCCCACAGGCGCCGGCGCATCCACTCCGAGGGCGTCACGCCCTCCTTCGTGGCGGCGACCTTGATGTCCTTCTCCATCTTGAGCGGCAATCGGATCGAACGCGACACCATGATCGGCGCGTCCGGCGCCGACTCGGGCAGTGCCGCCTCCAGCGCCCGCATCTCCTCGACCGAGGGCATCGGCAGCTTCGTCAAGTCCTGCGCCAACAGTGCCTGCGCGGCCTCAACCAGCCGCTTGGCCTCGTTATCCCTGCTCATCGCGACGGGTCTCCTCCCACTTCTCAAGCAGGTCGCACTCGTGTCCGTGCAGCTCACGCGCGCCCGCGATGTCGTAGTCCAAGCCGTTTCGCTTCACACAGGCGACGACCAGGGCCCGGCCGCTGTCGGCCCGGCCCCAGATCGTCAGGGTGTGCACACCCTGCGACCAGGCCGGAACCGGGAAGCGTGGCCTGGTGCTGCTCAGCACCTGCATTACCTCGTACGGTTCGATTCCTTCGGGGAGGTGCTCTAGCGCCCCCAACGCCCATTCAAACGGCATGGCTCGAACGTATCCCAAACGTACCCCGAATTCGGTAGGACACGCCAGGGGTTCGCGTAATTCGCGAGTCGGGTTACTCCGGGAGCGCCACCAGGGTGCCTTCGGCGACCTTGGCCGCCGCGCCGGTGACCGAGACCGACACGGCCGCGCCGTCCTCGATCGCGACCTCGCCGAGCAGTCGCGAGGGCCGGCCGATCTCGGCTCCCTGCGCGATCGCGAAGCGGTGGACGCCGTCGCCGCGCACCAGGCCCTCGGCCGCCAGGTGGACGCCCAGGGCCAGCGCGGCCGAACCCGTCGCGGGGTCCTCGCCGACCCCGTCGTGGAACAGGCGGGCGTGGACCTCGCCGGTCGCCGGGTCGAAGCTGAAGGGGTAGACCTTCTCCAGTTCGGTGAGGTGAGCGGTGGCGGCGGTGACGTCCTCGTCGGCGACGCGCACGAAGTTGTGCCCATATCCGGCGCTCGCGAAGCCGGGGCGGCCGAGCACGCGGGCAGGGTCGAGGCCGATCGCGGCGGCGGCGACGGCCGGGTCGATCGGGTCGCCGGTGCTCAGGACCGTGGAGGTGAGCTTCGCGGTGGACGCGTCGACGGTGAGGCTCATGAGTCCGGCCGCGCACTCCTGGACGACCGTGCCGGCGTCCGGGACCACCCGGCCGGACTGCGTCATCGCCAGCGCCGCGCCGACGGTGGGGTGCCCGGCGAACGGCAGTTCCTCCGCAGGGGTGAAGATCCGGGCGCGGTAGTGGGCTCCGGGGACGGTCGGCGGGAGTGTGAAGACGGTCTCGGAGAAGCCGAACTCCTTCGCTATGGCCTGCATCTGCGCCGACCGGAGTGCCTGGCCGTCGTGGACGACCGCGAGCTGGTTGCCCGCGTAGGGGCGGTCGGTGAACACGTCGTAGATCGCGAAGGGGAGCATGACGGTAAGGCTACGCTCACATTGGCGTTCCGAAATGCCTCGTTACGATTGGGTCATGTCTGACACCGCTGCCGTCGTCGAGGCCGTGCACGAGGCGCTCTCGCACGTCAACGACCCTGAGATCCGCCGCCCCATCACCGAGCTGGGCATGGTCGACGCCGTCTCGGTCGACGGCGGTCGCCTCACCGTGACCATCCTGCTCACCGTGGCCGCCTGTCCGCTGCGCGACACGCTGCAACGGGACGTGACCGACGCCGCGCTGACCGTCGAGGGGATCGACTCGGTCGACCTGACCTTCGGCGTCATGAGCGAGCAGCAGCGGGCCGACCTCCAGGTGAAGCTGCGCGGCGGGCGCCAGAGCGCCGAGCCGGTGATCCCGTTCAACCTCCCCGAGTCGCGCACGCGCGTGTTCGCGATCGCCTCGGGCAAGGGCGGGGTCGGGAAGTCCTCGATGACGGTGAACCTGGCGGCGGCGCTGGCCGCGAAGGGGCTGTCGGTGGGTGTGGCGGACGCCGACATCTACGGGCACTCCATCCCCAGGATGCTCGGGGTCGAAGGCGCGCCGACGCAGGTCGAGGACATGATCATGCCGCCGCAGGCGCACGGCATGAAGGTCATCTCGATCGGGATGTTCACGCCGGGGAACACGGCGGTGGTGTGGCGCGGCCCGATGCTGCACCGGGCGCTCCAGCAGTTCCTCGCCGACGTGTACTGGGGCGAGCTGGACGTGCTCCTGCTCGACCTGCCGCCCGGGACCGGCGACATCGCGATCTCGGTGGCGCAGCTGCTGCCGACCGCGGAGCTCGTGGTCGTGACGACGCCGCAGCAGGCGGCGGCGGAGGTCGCCGAGCGGGCGGGCGCGATCGTCACGCAGACGCACCAGAAGCTCGCGGGCGTCGTGGAGAACATGTCGTGGATGGCGCTGCCCGACGGCTCTCACATCGAGCCGTTCGGTTCGGGCGGGGGCAAGACGGTGGCCGAGGCGCTGACGCGCGACGTCGGCGCAGAGGTGCCGCTGCTGGGCCAGATCCCGCTGGACCCGAAGCTGCGCGAGGGCGGGGACGCGGGCGTGCCGCTGGTGATCTCCGACCCCGACTGCGAGGCGTCGCGGGCGATCCGGGCGATCGCCGACCAGCTGGCGGTCCGCAAGGTCTCCCTGGTGGGCAAGCAGCTCGGCCTGACTCCTACCGCTTGACGATCGGACCGGGCGTCCGGACCGGGTCATACGCGAACAGGCGGGGCGGCCGTAAGGGCCGCCCCGCCGTCTGCTCCGGGTCCTCGATCGGTCAGTCAGCGAACTCGCACGATATGAAGTCCTGCGGTTCGGCGGGGCCGGTCGCGATGAATCCGAACTCGACCGATCCGCCGCTCGCGATGGCGGCGTTCCAGCCGAGCGGACTCGTGGTCACATCCGCGCCGGTCTGCTCCCACTCGGCGTTCCACAGCTGGGTGATCCGCTGGTCCTCGGTCCAGGTCCAGCCGACGTCCCAGCCGTTGATCGAGCTCTCACCGTAGTTGCGGACCTGGACGGCGCCCTGCCATCCCGAACCCCAGTCGTTCACGACGGAGACCGTCGCCTGGCAGGCCCCTTCGTCGGGCGGGAACCCGGTGGTCACCGACACCGACGAGCCGAGAGCGCCCTCGTCCCCTTCGGGCACACCGGTCACGGTGTAGACGTACTCGGTGTTCGGTTCGAGGTCGGTGTCGGTGTACTCGGTGCTGCCGCCGGGCAGGACCGCGATCACCGTCGAATCGCGCCTGACCTCGATCTCGTTGGTCCACGGCGGGGTGTCCCAGGTCAGTTTCACGGTCTCGGTGGTGGGGGTCGCGGCGAGGTTCTCGACCGCGGCGAGGTCGTCCGGCTGCGGATCGGATCCCTCAGTGGTGTCCGCGACGAAGTTCGCGATCCACGACAGCGGCGCGTTCCAGTTGACGGTCAGCTCGTTGGTCGCGAACGAACCGATGTCGTCGATGTAGCACCCCTGTCCCGTGCAGTCCTGGAGCCAGCGTTGCGCGACGGGGTCCCAGGTGGAGCTGACCGAGTTCGGTCCGCCCGAGATCGTCCCGACCGGCGGGTTGGGCAGGGTCGGGTCGAGCTGGTTGGCGTACCAGCGGCTGTGCATATTGCGCGAATCGTGCGTGCCGTACCCGGTCACGTACGAGTTGTTCAGCGCGTTGCGGCCCAGGATGTAGTCCAGACCGGCGTACACCCCGTCGCGGAAGCGCTCGTCGCCGCTCAGGTCGTACGCCACCGCGGTGACGATCATCGCGTTCAGCACGTTGCTGTTAGAGCCCCAGTCGAACTGGCCGCTCTGGCCGTAGGCCAGGTCCCACGGGCTCGCGGCCTGTCGCGCCAGGTAGTCCTCGCCGGCCGCGACCACCGAGTCGATCACACGCTCGCGATCGGCCAGCGAGTTCGGCACCGCCGCGAGCTGGAGCCGCGCCAGCGGCGCCACGGACTGCCAGCCGAAACCGTTGGCGTCGAACACGTCGTCGGTGTGCAGCTGCGATCCGAGGATGAAGTCCTCGTAAGCCGACTCCCCGGTGGTGAGGAACAGCTCGGCGGCGGCCCAGTAGAACTCGTCGTCGAGTTCGGCGTCACCGTACCCGCCGCTGCCGGCCGGGACGTTCTCCTGCGCCAGCATGTCCGGGTTGGCCGTCGCCGCGTCCCACGCGGTCTCGGCCGCGGTGCGGCACTCGGCGGCGAAGGCCTCGTCGTAGGGGGAGAACAGGCGCGCGCACTGGGCCGCGGCGGCGGCCAGGTTCAAGGTCGCCGCGGTCGAGGGCGGGCCGAGGTAGCGCGGCTGCGGATCGTCCGCGGGCAGCAGCGGCAGACCGGTCCAGGCCTCGTCGGACATCTTGTGATGCGCCATCCCCGCCAGCTGCTCACCCGCGGGCACCTGCATGCTCAGCAGGAATTCCATCTCCCAGCGCGCCTCGTCCAGCACGTCGGGAACGCCGTCGCCGTGCTCGGGAATGCGCAGGCTGCCGTCGCCGAGCCGGTCGGCGTCGCCGCCGTCCGCGTGCAGGGCCCGCTCGTAGGTGCCCATGACCTGGGCGACCGAGATGCCGCCGTTGACCACGTACTTGCCGTGGTCGCCCGCGTCGTACCAGCCGCCGGACACGTCCAGCGAGTAGTCGCACGTGCCCGGATAGCAGGGCACGTCCACGTCGCCCTGGTTCGGAGCCGCGCCCACATGCCCGGCCTCGCGGCCGTACCCGGGAGCGATCTCATCGTCGATCGCGATGCCCGAGCGCTGCGGGTAGTAGAACGACAACGCGTCGATCGCGAGGCTGTCGTAGGCGCCGGCGCCGATCGCGAACGGATACGACACCTCGCCGTCGGCGGTGAGGGTGAAGCCCTCGCCGGTGGCGGTCACGTCGGAGAGGTCGATGGTGTGCACCGCCAGGTCGCTGGTCGGCTCGGTCCCGTGCGGATCGGTCACGCCCGAGGCGACCTCGGCGCCGGCCGCGTCTTGCAGCGCCCAGGCCACCGACTCGGTCGCGTCGCTGACGAGCGTGGCGCGCTTGGGGCCCTCGGGCAGGTATCCGACCTGGTTGACCCGCACCCGCGGGCCCGTGTCGGGTTCGTACACCGGCGGTTCGGCGTCGGACAGCACCGCCACATCGGAGATGCAGAACTGCCACGGCTCGGCGTGACGGCCGATCTGGAACGCCAGTTGGGCGTCCGACCAGTCCTCGTTGGCGGTGAACGTGTAGGAGTAAACCTGCGGTTCGGTGTCCAGGACCGGGAACTCCTCGATCGCGCTCGGCCATGGGTCGACGTCGCGCTGCACCAGCGCCCGCACGCTCAAAGGCGTCGAGGCCCTGGCGGTGAACCGCAGCTCGTAGGACTCGCCTGCGGTCAGCGGCAGGTCGTTCTGACCGATGATCGCGTCCCAGGCGTTGGCGGTCCCGCCCGGCACGTCCAGGCACCACTCGCCGTCGGCCACCGCACCGATGAGGTTCTCGGTGTGCCACCACGGGTCGGTGCCAGAAGCGAAGTCGCCGTTGATGATCAGGTTGGTCGGTTCGTCCTGGGCGTACGCGGTGGTCACGGCGGCCGTCGACACAGCGAGAGCCGCGACCGCGGTAGCGGCCAGGATCAGGCGGCGTCTGACGCGGCCCGTTCGACGTAGCATGAGAGGTCCTTTCCCCGGGGTTGGGAGCGATTCCACTCAGATCTTTGCATTGATAAACATCAATGTCAATAGGAGTTCGCCACTGCGGCGCGGTCGCACCGGGCGAGAGCCCGCCCGACCTCGGGTCGAGCGGGCCGACGCCGCTACTGAGCGCTGTGGAGGGCGGCGTTGAGCTCGCCCCAGGTGCCGGTGCGCGGGCGCACTTCGAGGCGGCCGGTCTGGGTGTTGGTCCAGAACTGGAGGTCGTCGCGACCAGAGAGCGTCGCGGCCTTGACGACCTCGCCGTCGGGCAGGGTGACCTTCGAGCCGGCGGTCACGTAGCAGCCGGCGGCCACGACGCAGTTGTCGCCCAAGGAGATCCCGATGCCGGCGTTGGCGCCGAGGAGGCAGCGCTCGCCGATGGAGACGACCTCTTTGCCGCCGCCGGAGAGCGTCCCCATGATGGAGGAGCCGCCGCCGATGTCCGAGCCGTCGCCGACGACGACGCCCGCCGAGATGCGACCCTCGACCATCGAGTTGCCGAGCGTGCCGGCGTTGAAGTTCACGAAGCCCTCGTGCATGACCGTCGTGCCCTCGGCGAGGTGCGCGCCCAGGCGCACCCGCGAGGCGTCGGCGATGCGCACGCCCGAGGGGGTCACGTAGTCGGCCATCGGCGGGAACTTGTCGAGCGACTTCACTTCGAGGACCTGGCCCTCGGCGCGCAGGCGCAGGCGCACGTCGTTGACCTGGTCGGCCGGGACCGGGCCGACGTTCGTCCACGCGTTGTTCGGCAGCAGGCCGAAGATCCCGGTGAGGTTCACGGTGTGCGGCTTGGCGATCCGGTGCGAGAGCAGGTGCAGGCGCAGGTACACGTCGGCGGTGTCGACCGGCTCGTCGGCGAGGGACTTGACGACCACGGACACGCCCTTGGCGGTGGTCCCGGCCGGGCCGGTCCGGTCGACCGCGGGGGCCTCCTCGCCGGTCGGGGCCTCGCCGAGGCCGAGGCGGGTGAACCACACGTCGAGGACGGTGCCGTCGGCGGCGACCGTGGCCACGCCGGAGCCCCAGGCTGCGTCGGTCAGGAATTCACTCATGCACAGAGCCTATCGAGGCGGCGGGTATCGTCTGCGGGTGTGACAGTTTTGAGTGAGGCAGTCCTCGCCGACCCGGTCGCGCTGACCCGGGCCCTGTGCGACGTCCAGTCGGTCTCCTGGAACGAGGCCGAGATCTGCGACGAGGTCGAGGCCGCCTTGAAGCGGCTGGGCCACTTGACGACCGAGCGCGTGGGCAACACCCTCGTCGCCCGCACAAACCTCGGCCGCGACCGGCGCGTCATGCTCGCCGGGCACCTCGACACCGTCCCGGTCAACGACAACTTCCCCACGCGCACCGAAGGGGACGTGATGTGGGGCCTGGGCACCTCGGACATGAAGTCGGGCACCGCGCTCGCGCTGTGGATCGCGGCCACCGTCGAGCACCCGAGGTTCGATTTGAGCTTCGCGTTCTACGAGTGCGAGGAGATCGAGGCGAAGCACAACGGGCTCAACAAGCTCGCGAAGTCGCGGCCCGAACTGCTCGCCGCCGACTTCGCGATCCTCCTGGAGCCGACCTACGGCCTGGTCGAGGCCGGATGCCAGGGGACCATGCGCGCGCGCGTGACCACCCGCGGGAAGCGGGCCCACTCGGCGCGGTCGTGGAAGGGCGAGAACGCCATCCACAAGATCGCGCCGGTCCTGGAGCGGCTGAACGCCTACGCGGCCAGGGAGGTCGAGGTCGACGGCTGCACCTACCGCGAGGGCCTGAACGCCGTGTTCATCGGCGGCGGCGTCGCCGGGAACGTCATCCCCGACGAATGCTGGGTGGAGGTCAACCTCCGCTTCGCGCCCGACCGCGACGAGGCCGCCGCCGAGGCGCACCTGAGGGAGGTCTTCGACGGGTTCGACGTCGAGGTCACCGACTCGGCCCCCTCGTGCCGGCCCGGACTCGACCGGCCCGAGGCCGCCGGGTTCGTCGCCGCCGCCGGCGGCGAGTTCCGCGCCAAGCTCGGCTGGACCGACGTGGCCCGCTTCGCCACCCTCGGCATCCCCGCCGTCAACTACGGACCGGGCGACCCCAACCTCGCCCACAAGCAGGACGAACGCGTCGAAATCCCGCGCATCCGCACCTGCGCGGAAGCGCTGCGAGCCTATGTGGAGGAATCATGACGTCCAAACGCCGCGTCACCGCCGACGAGCACCTGCTCGACACGCGGCACAGCGAGGAGTGGAAGCAGAAGGCCTCGTGGCGGGTCATGAAGATCCAGGCCGAGTTCGTGGAGGGCTTCGAGACGCTCGAAGCCGCCGAGCTCGGTGACGCCATCGGCGTCTACGGGTCGGCCCGCACCCCCGTCGACTCCGAGGAGTACAAGCTCGGCGTCGAGCTGGGTCGCAAGCTCGGCGAAGCCGGGTTCTCCGTCATCACCGGCGGCGGCCCCGGCGCGATGGAGGCCGCCAACCGCGGCGCCGCCGACGCGAACGTCAAGTCCGTCGGGCTCGGCATCGAACTGCCCTTCGAGCAGGGCATCAACCCGTACGTGGACATCCAGCTGGACTTCCACTACTTCTTCGTCCGCAAGGTCATGTTCCTGAAGTACTCGTGCGGGTTCTGCGCCCTCCCCGGCGGCTTCGGCACCCTCGACGAGCTGTTCGAGTCGCTCACGCTCGTGCAGACCGAGAAGGTCGGGCGCTTCCCGATCGCGCTCATCGGCACCGACTACTGGGGCGGCCTGGTCGACTGGCTGCGCAAGACCATGGTCGGCGAGGGCAAGATCAACCCCGACGACGTGGACCTGCTCCTGGTCACGGACGACCTGGACGAGGCCGTCGAGCACATGAAGCACGCCGCCTGACGAGTCCCCCGGGGCCCTTCGCGCCCGCCTTCAGAGGCTGCGCAGGGGGGCCTTCGGGGGCCGGTCGCCCTTGATCGAGGCGACCATGTCGAGCACCTCGCGCGTCGCGGTCACGTC
Source organism: Glycomyces paridis (assembly GCF_004912155.1). GTDB lineage: Bacteria > Actinomycetota > Actinomycetes > Mycobacteriales > Micromonosporaceae > Glycomyces > Glycomyces paridis. The sequence continues at coordinate 35,656 of NZ_STGX01000020.1, forward strand.
GTGCGCGCGGAAGACCCGGGCGCCGTTCCAGGCCGAGACGGCGGTGGCCGCGAGCGTCCCGTTCAGGCGCCGGTCCACCGGCAGGTCGAGGGTCTCCCCCACGAAGTCCTTGCGGGACAGGGCGACCAGAACCGGCCAGCCGGTCTCGACCAGTTCGTCGAGGCGGCGGGTCAGGTCGAGCGAGTGGTACGTGGTCTTCCCGAAGTCGTGCGTCGGGTCGATGAGGATGCCGTCGGCGCGCACCCCCGCCGCCACCGCGGCCTCGGCGTTCGCGACCAGTTCGGCGCGGACCTCGGCGACCACGTCCCCGTAGACGGCCTTCTTCGCCACCGTGCGCGGCTCCAGGCCGCCCGTGTGCGAGACGACCAAGCCGGCCCCGGTGTCGGCCGCGACCTCGATCACCGACGGGTCCCAGCCGGCCCACGTGTCGTTGATGAGCTCGGCGCCCGCCGCGACCGCCTCCCGGGCGACCTCCCCGCGCCACGTGTCCACCGAGATGACCAGCTGCGGGTGCCTGTCGTGGACCGCCGCTATGAACGGCACCACCCGCTCGATCTCCTCGGCGACCGTGACCTCCGGCCCGTCCCCGGCCTTGACGCCGCCGACGTCCACGATGTCGGCGCCCGCCGCCACCGCGTTGTCCACGGCCGCGACCGCCGCCTCGAACCCGAAGGTCGCCCCCGAGTCGAAGAACGAGTCGGGGGTCCGGTTGACGATCGCCATCACCGCGTGATCGCCCGCTTCGAACACCCGTCGGCCAAGTTTCAACGCTCGCATCCGTCTATGCTGACAGCCGCGACAGCCGCCCGCCAGCCGTACCGGTGCCGGCGGGGCGAAGACAGACGGAGACGCGCGGCCACACCGCCCGCTCCACGATGTGAACGAACAGAAGGAGCCTCCGATGCCCCGCTTCGACCGGACGCACACCGACGACCTCGCGGCGTACATCAAGGCGAGCCCGACCCCGTACCACGCGTGCGCGGAGGCCGGACGGCTCCTTGAAGCGGCCGGGTTCACGCGGCTCGCGGAGAGCGACCCGTGGCCCGACGCCGTCGGCGGGTACTACGTGGTGCGGGACGGGTCGATCATCGCCTGGCGGGTCAACACCCTGGACTACGACGCCTTCCGCATCTTCGGCGCCCACACCGATACCCCGACCTTCAAGGTCAAGCCCAACCCCGACACCGGCGGCGGCGGGTGGAAGCAGGTCGCCGTGGAGGTCTACGGCGGCGTCCCGCACCAGACCTGGCTCGACCGCGACCTCTCCGTCGCCGGGCGCCTGGTCATGCGCGACGGCTCCGAGGTCCTCGTCCACGTCGACCGGCCGCTGCTGCGCATCCCGCGACTGGCCATCCACCTCGACCGGGGCGCCAACGAGGGCCAGAAGTTCAACGCGCAGTCGCAGCTGACGCCGATCTGGGGCCTGGGAGAACCGCGCCAGGGCGAGTTCCTGGAGTTCGTCGCCGCCGAAGCCGGAGTCGATCCCGAGGACGTGTTCGGCCACGACCTGTTCGCCGCCGCGCTCGACGAGCCTGCCTACCTCGGCAAGGACGACGAGCTGTTCGCCGCGTGGCGCCTGGACAACCTCACCAGCACCCACGCCGGGGTCGCGGCCCTCATCGCCGCCGAGGACACCGGCACCCGCGTGCCGATGCTCGCCGCGTTCAACTACGAGGAGATCGGGTCCATGACCTACTCCGCGGCGCAGAGCCCGTTCCTCGAATCGGTCCTGCGCCGCCTCATGGGCGACGACTACGAGGGGTACGCGCAGGCGATCGCCCGCTCCGGCATGATGTCCTCCGACACCGGGAACGCCCTGCACCCCAACTACCCCGAGAAGCACGAGCCCGGCCACCGGCCGCTGCCCGGCGGCGGCCCGATGATCAAGGTCAGCGCCAACCAGCGGTACGCCAGCGGCGCCGAGGAGCAGGCGCTGTTCCGCCGCTCCGCCGACGCCGCGGGCATCCCCTGGCAGACCTACGTCAACCGCAACGACATCCCCGGCGGCACCACCATCGGGCCGATCTCGGGCACGCAGCTGGGCATCCTCACCGTCGATGTCGGCCTGCCGATCCTCTCGATGCACTCGGCGCGGGAGCTGTGCGGCGCCGAGGACCCCGGCCGCCTCGCCGACCTCGCGCTGGGCCTGTTCACCCACTAGTGGCGACGCTCCTGCACTTGGACGCCTCGGCGGCGGTCGAGGGCTCGCGCTCGCGGGCGCTCACCGCCGCGCTGGCGCGGGCCTTCCGCGAGGCCGCGCCTGGGAACACGGTCGTGCACCGCGACCTGCACGCCGAACCGCTCCCGCACCTGCCGCACCCGGGACTGCACTGGGCCGCGCCGGTGCGGACCGGGGCAGCGCCGGACGCGGCGTCCGCGGCGCTCCAGGACCGGCTCACCGCCGAACTGCTCGGCGCCGACGCCCTGGTCGTGGGGTTCCCGCTGTACAACTACTCGCTGCCCTCCTCGCTCAAGGCCTGGATCGACCACGTGCACGTGCCGGGCCTGACCGCGCCCTCGGCGGTCTCGGGCACGCCGCTGGCCGGGCGGGCGGCGGTCGTGGTCGCCACCCGCGGCGGCGACTACGGGCCCGGGGCGCCGAACGAGGGCCGCGACCTGGCGACGCCGGTGCTCGAGCTCGTCCTCGGCGAGGAGATGGGCATGGCCGTCACGTCCGTGGCCGTCAACCTGACGCTCGCCGGATCCGACCGGCCCGAGCAGGCGCGGCGCAGCGAACGCGAGTACGCCGAAGCGCTTGCGGCACTGCGGGCGCTCGGAGGGAGGCTCGGCCGATGCCGCGAGAAGCATTGACGCGAGTGGCGGATGGGGCGCGTGCGACTCCTTCACGTTGGGGCCCAGCGGTTTCGGGCTCCGCTCCGGACCACTCGCGATCGGCCCCGCCCCGGTAAGGTGGTGTGGCGCACCGCGCGGGCCGGACTGGTCCCGGCGCGGCCCGCGGACGTACTAGGAGGCGGCATTGACCTGGCGGACCGAACTCGAACGCGCCGCCGCGCGACTGCGCGAGGCCGGCGGGTCCGCCGACCGGGCCGAACGCCTGCTCGCCGCCTCCGCCTCGCTGCTGGCCGCCGACGACACCGAGCGCCGCCGCGCCGACCTCGTCGCCCGACTGCGCACCGCCGCGGCCGCCGCCGCCACCGGCTGGCTCGGCGACGACCTCGCCGCCGCCCCGACCGACACGCCCCTGTGGACGGACGAGCCCGCGAGCGCCGGACTGCGCGTCGGCACCGCCCTGCTCGACGGGCCCGAGGACGACGGCGCCCCCGCGTTCCCCGCCGTCGCGGGCCTCCTCGGCAAGGGCCACCTCGTGTGCGACGGCGACGCCGCCGACCCGCGCGTCGCCGGCATGATCCAGTCCCTGCTCGTGCGCGTCACCGCCGCCCACCCCAACCTCGAACTCAGCCTCGTCGACGGCGTCACCCTCGGCCAGGTCTTCGCGCCCGCCACCGCACTCGTGGACGCCGGGATCGCCCAGCCCGTGGCCACCGACCACCTCGCGCTCGGGCGCCTCCTCACCGCCGCCGAGAAGCGCCTCACCGAACTGCGCGACGTCGCCGCCCGCGGCCAGTCGATCGCCGACCGGCCCTACCACCTCATCGTCATCGCCGGGCTCCCGCCGGAGGTCGGCAAGTCCATGCGCGAGCGCCTCGCCGCCCTCGCCCACGCCGGGCCCGCCGCCCGCTGCCACCTCGTCCTGTGCGGCTGGCGCAACACCCCGCACCGCGAGGCGCTCCCCGCGATCGAGCACGCGACCTACCTCGCCTGCGACGAGGAGACCGCCCGCCTCGGGACCCTCCCGCTGCCGGTGCGCCTCGACGCGCCCCCGACTCCCGCGCTCGCCCGCGCCGTCTTCGGCGCCCGCGCCCGCCAGCGCCGCGAGGCCGGGGAGCTGTCGGTGGCCGACCTGGTACCCGCGGAGCTGTGGACGGCGTCGAGCCGGGACGGCCTGACCACGGTGATCGGCCGCGACCAGGCCGGCGCGTCCACGGGCGGAGACGTCGAGGTCTCCTTCGACGACGCGACGCCGCACTGGCTCATCGGGGGGCGCACCGGCGGCGGCAAGACCGTGTTCCTGCTCGACGTGCTCTACGGGCTGGCGACGCGGTACTCCCCCGACGAGCTGGAGCTGTACCTGCTGGACTTCAAGGAGGGCGTCTCGTTCACCGAGTTCACGCCCTCGGGACTGGACCCGTCGTGGATTCCGCACGTCAGGGCGGTGGGTGTGGAGTCCGACCGCGAGTACGGGGTGGCGGTGCTGGGCGCGCTGCGCGCGGAGCTGAGCCGCCGCGCGGGACTGATGAAGCGGGCCGGGGCGACGCGGCTGGCGCGGCTGCGGGAGCTGCGCCCGGAGGTGCGGCTGCCGCGGATCGTAGCGGTGGTGGACGAGTTCCACGTGCTGTTCGCCGGGAACGACCGGCTGGCGGGCGAGGCGGTCGCGCACCTGGAGGAGCTGGCGCGCAAGGGCCGCTCGTACGGGGTGCACCTGGTGCTGGCGAGCCAGACGATCTCGGGCATCGAGGCGCTGTACTCCAAGAAGGACTCGATCTTCGGGCAGTTCCCGCTGCGCGTGGCGCTGCCGGGCGCGAAGCACCTGCTGGACGAGGGGAACGACGCGGCGGACGGTATCGGCGTGGGCCAGGCGGTCCTCAACGACGCGGGGGGCATCAGGGGCCGCAACCGGACCTGCCGGTTCCCGGACGCGTCGAGCGCGGAGGACCTGCTGGCGCAGCTGCGGCACCGGTTGTGGGAGCGGCGCGGCTCGGACGACGAGCCGGTCGTCTTCCGCGGCTTCGACGAGCAGCATCTGACCGGGGACCCGTCGTTCGCGGCGTTGCGGGCGACGCACGCGCCGCGCGCCCTGCTGGGCCGGGCGGTGGACGTGCGGATGTCCACGGTGGGCTACCAGTTCGACCGCAGTCCGGGCCGGCACCTGGCGGTGCTGGGCACGTCGATCGTCGCGGCGGACGTGCTCGCGGCGGCGGCGCTGTCGCTGGGGCGCCAGCACGAGCCGGGGTCGGTGGTCTTCGAGGTCGCGGCGACCGCGGCGGGCGCCGAGGAGATCGCGGCCGCGGTCGCGCAGAGCCTCGCGGCCGAGGGCCACGAGTGCCGTGCGCCGCAGCCGGGTTCGATCTTGGCGGGTCCGCGGGAGAAGCCGACGTACCTGGTGTGGTTCGGGGCCGACGGGGCGGACGGGCAGCCCGCGGCGCTGCGGCGCCTGCTGCTGCACGGCCCGGCCGACGGCGTGCACCTGCTGGGCTGGTGGCGCGGAGCAAGGCGTTTCCTGGACGACATAGGCGGCTCGACGGGCCGCGAGAGTTGCGCGGGGGTGGTGGCGCTGAACATCGCGGCGAACGACCTCGCGGCGATCACGGGCGGGTACGACCGGTCGTGGGAGGCGCGGGCGAACCGGTGCCTGGTCATCGACCGGCACGCGGGGACCGAAACGCTGGCGGTGCCGTACGTGCGGCCCGGCCGGCTCGACGAGGGACTTGAGGACGGCGCGGCCGAGCCGCTGCGCGGGGAGGCGGCCCGATGAGCCTGAGCGCCTATGAGGACCTGGTGCACGAGCTGGCGCGCCTGGACGCGGACGCGGCGGCGAGCGGGGCGCAGGCGTCCCGGCGCCTGGCGCGGCGGCGCGAGGCCCTGAGCTCAGTGCGGTCCGATCTGGACGAGCAGACCGGCGCGCTCGCGGAGCTGTCGGCGTCCCTGCGCCACACCGCCCCCGACTTCACGCCCGAGCCCGCCGAAGGCGAGGACGTCGACGAGGTGCTGGCGCGGGCGCGGGAGTCGTTGCGGGAGGCCGAATCCGCGCGCGTGGCGACGGTGCGGGCCGCGCAGCGCCCCACGATGCTGCCGAAGGCCCACCACGTCGTGCGGGAGCTGCTCCTGTACGGCGGCAGCATGATCGCCTGCCTCGCCGTGCAGTTCGCGTATCTGGCGGCGGCGGGCGGGATCGGAGGGAGCTGGTGGATCGTGTTCCTACCGCCGGTGGGGGCGACGCTGGTGGGGTATCTGCTGGTCGGAGCCGCGAACCGGCCCCGGTTGCCGCTGTTGGACCGGGAGGGCAGGCCCGTCAAGGCGGTCGTTCCGCACAACCCGCGTCTGGGAGTGACTCTCGCGGTCTGCACAATGGCGCTGTTCGCCTATTTCGCGTTCTTCGCTTAGAACTGCTTGGAGGAACCACCCGTGGGTTTCGTGCTGCCTCTCCTCGTCGCCGCCGTAGGCGTGTGGATCGCCTTCTCGATCGTCGTGTGGGCCACCGGCCGCGACACGCTCCTGGACCTCTCGCCGGCCGGCGCCCCACCCGGCCTGGGCGAGGGGGAGCCGGTGGACGAGTCCGCGATCGCGTCGGTCAGGTTCGACACCGGTCTGCGCGGCTACCGCACCACGCAGGTCGACGCCGCCCTCAACCGCCTGGCCTGGGAGATCGGCCGCAAGGACGAGCAACTGGCGGTGCTGCGCTCGCGCCTTGAGGACGCGGGCCTCGACGCCGCGGCCGAATCCGCGCCGGAGTCGGTCGACTCGGCACCGGTCGACCCCGCCGCGGTCGACGCTGACGCCGATGCGGCCGAACGTGAGGCAGGGCGCGAGGATTCAGGTGGGACGGCGCCGCGCGACGACGCGTGATGGGATGTCCCCATGCGTTATTGGCTGCTGGTGTTGGACGACGACGAGTACTCAGAGCAACAGGCGTACGAGGTCGCGGCGGTGACGCCGTCCGCGGCCCCGCCCGAGGGGGCAGGGGACGGCGACGAGGTCGCGCTGGCCGGGCCCGAGGGCGTGTTCGCGCTCGGGGCGGTGGAGCGCGGGGCCGTGGCCTACCGCCGCCGCCTGGAGGAGCCCGCGAAGACCGTCGCGGCGCCCGGCGCCGACGGCGGGGAGGACCCGGCCGCGGGCTGGGCCGCGCTCAACCCGGACTCGTGGGAGGACCTCGTCCGTTCGCTGCCGGTGCCCGAGCGGCGCAGCGACTGGCTCGTGACGCTCTCGATGCCGATCGAGGCGGTCGACAAGGCCGAGGCGGTGCGCCAGTTCTGGTCGTACATCCGGTCGCTGGGCCCCAAGGAGCTGCCGACGTTCGTCTCTCCGTACGGACGGGAGATTGAGGGCACTTCATTCCTTTTGGGGGTCGAGCACGAGCAGGACCCGGAGGAGTAGGCAGCGTCCGTCACTGCCGCTCAAGACAAATCACACAAGTCGCAAACGACCTTTTTGGTCGATTTCTCCGCAACTTTGTCACATACTCGGAGGGGCGAGTTGGCCTTCGCCCACGTCATCGGGGAAACTTGATCTAGCAACGTCGAGTCGCAACCTGCGACCCTGGATCGAGGGGAGACCAAAATGGCGGCCATGAAACCGCGGACTGGCGACGGCCCACTTGAGGTGACGCAGGAGGGCCGCGGCATCATCATGCGAGTTCCGCTCGAAGGCGGTGGGCGACTGGTCGTGGAGATGACTCCGGAAGAAGCCGAAACGCTCAACAAAGAGCTCCAGGGAGCGTTGGAGTAGGCCTCCTTCGCGGCACCACCCCGCGGGCGGTCACCCCACCGCCGCATCGACCTGGGAGTTCGCCTCGGGCCCGTCCGAGGCGAACTCTCTTTTGCGTACCCGGGGCCGGACGCGCACCGGTCCCGGACCGCCCGGCACGGGCCGGAATCGCGGGGCACGCGAAGGAGCGGCGAAACCGGCATAGACTCGCCCCATGACTTCCGGCACCCAGCCGCCCCAGGCAGATCCGGGCAATCACCAGACGAACCCTCCGCAGTGGCACGCGCCCGCGGCGCCGACCGCTCCGGCGGCCCCTGCGTCCCAGTGGTGGCACCCGCAGGCGGAGGCCGACCCCTGGCGGGACCCTCACAGCCGCGCCGTCATCGAGACCCGCCCGGCCTCCGGCGCGCCCCCGGTCGAACCGCTCCCGGCCCCCGCCGCCTCGCCCGCGCGGCCCGCGCTCGGCCTCGTGGTCGCCGTCTCGGCCGTCACCGCGCTCATCGCCGGGACGCTCGGCGCGGCCCTCGGCGTCTGGGCCACCCGCACCGACACGATCGGCGGCACCGTGAGCGGCGCCGAGCCGCAGACCGAACGCGACCCCGAGTCCGTCGCGGGCGTCGTCGAGCAGATCATGCCCTCGGTCGTCACCGTCCTCACCGCCGACGGCGGCAACGGCTCGGGCTTCATCGTCTCCGACGACGGCTACCTCCTCACCAACCACCACGTGGTCGTCGGCGGCGGCACCGAGGCCGCCGAGGAGCTCGAAGTGCTCTTCAGCGACGGCAGCGTCACCACCGCCGAGGTCATCGGCTCCGACGCCGACTCGGACGTGGCCGTCCTGCGCATCGAGGGCGACGAGCACCCGCCGATGGTCCTGGCCGACTCCGACCGCGTCGCCGTCGGCGACCCGGTCCTCGCCGTCGGCGCGCCCCTCGGGCTCTCCTCCACGGTCACCGAGGGGATCGTCTCGGCGATCGACCGGCCCGTGCTCACCGAGAACAACAACGGCGAGGTCGAGTCCGTCATGGCCGCGATCCAGACCGACGCGGCGATCAACCCCGGCAACTCCGGCGGCCCCCTCACCGACATCGCCGGGCAGGTCATCGGCATCAACACCGCCATCGCCTCCACCGCCGCCGAAGGCGAGGCCGGGAACATCGGCATCGGCTTCGCCATCCCGATCAACCAGGCCAAGCGCATCGCCGACGAGATCGTGGCGACCGGCTCGGCCACGCACACCGTGCTCGGCGCCGAACTCGGCGAGTCCGAACTCGGCGTCGGCGTCACCCTCAGCCGGATCGTCCCCGGTTCCCCCGCCGACGACGCCGGCCTTGAGGACGGCGACGTCCTCACCAGTTTCGACGGCAACACGATCACCGAGAACACCGAGCTCATCGCCCTCATCCGCAAGCTCGCGCCGGGCACGGTCGTCACCGTCGTCTACGAGCGCGATGGCGAGGAGCACAGTGCCCAGGTCACGCTGGAAGCGGCGGCGGACTGACGTGGGAGTACGCTAGGCGGAGGTTTTTCAGGTATCAGTAGTCACAGTCGGTCATCGGAGGGTCAGCGTGTTCGGAGGCTTGGGCGGAACAGAGTTCCTGGTCATCATCCTCATCGCGATCTTCCTGTGGGGTCCCGACAAGCTGCCCAAGGCCCTCGCGAACCTGCGCCGGTTCATCTCCAAGGCCAGGAACATGGCCTCGAACGCCGCCGCGGACCTCAGTCGCGAGATCGGCACCGACATCCGGCCCGAGGACCTCAACCCCAAGACGTTCGTCCGCAAGCACATCCTGACCGAAGAGGACCAGGAGATGCTGACCAACCCGCTCAAGTCGACGATGCGCGACCTCCAGGACGGCACCAAGCCGCTCCAGCAGGGCCTCACCGACGCCACCCGCGACGTCGAGACCACGCGCCGCAGCGTCAACCGCGGCTCCATCACACGCGGGACGAACGGCTCGGCTGTGCCCGCCGCCGAGGACGCGGCGGCCCCCGCCGAGCGCACCCGCGGCCGCGCCGCCGACTTCGACGACGTCACCTGATCGGGGACACCTGTCGCAGGGCCCTGCGACACTGGCCCGATGATCGGAAAATGGCACGGCCTCATCGTCAACTGCCCTGACGCCTCGGCGCTCGCCGAGTTCTACCAGGAGCTGCTGGGAATGGTCCGGGTGCAGGACGAGGGCGACTGGATCGTCATCGGCGACGCCCCCGACCGGCCCGGCGTGGCCTTCGAGCAGATCGCGGACTACCGCCCGCCCACCTGGCCCTCCTCCGAGGTCCCGCAGCAGATGCACTTCGACGTGCGCGTGGACGACCTCGACACCGCCGAGACCGCGGTGCTCGCGCTCGGCGCGCGGCGCCTCGACGGCGGCGGCGAGACCTTCCGCGTGTACGCCGACCCCGCGGGCCACCCGTTCTGCCTCGTGCAGTTCTGAGCGCACGCGAAAGCGGCGCGGACCGGAGTCCGCGCCGCCTCGAAACCGTGCGATGGAACGCGGGCTACATGCCCGAGCCGGCCATGCCGATCGTCGCCGCGCCGCTGAGGTACAGGATGATCCACAGCGAAGCCCAGGCGAGCTCGATGATGCCCAGGACGAGGCCGGTGATCGCCATGCCCTTGCCGCCGGCCTGGCCCGCGTTGACCTTCTTGATGGCCACGCCGCCCATGACCGCGGCGAGGATGCCGCAGACGAAGTTGACGAAGGGGACGCAGAAGAGCGCCACGGCGATGATGCCGAGCACCATCGAGGCCACCGACAGGCCCTTGGGCAGCTGCGGGCCGTAGGGGCCCGGGGCGGCGCCGTACGGCGGCGGGTAGCCGGGCGCGGGGGGCGGCAGCTGCGGTGCCGCGCCGTAGGGCTGCGGCTGCGAGGGCTGGCCGTAGCCGGGCTGCTGCGGTTGCGGGCTGTAGCCGGGCTGCTGCGGCTGGGAACCGGGCTGGCTGCCGTACGGGTCGTACTGGAAGCCGCCCTGGCCGGACGGGTCCGGGTTCGGAGGATAAGTCATCGCTGCTTGCTCTCTGCTCGGGCGGAAACGGCGTGGGGAGGTTCACGATAGCCGACTCGCGCCAGCGGACGGTGACGAGGCCGGTTCGCGATTCACGGTTCGGGAAGGCGCTCAGCCGCGGGTCTGGACCCGTCCTCTGAGCACGATCAGTGCCGGTTCGCGGACCGCGGCGAGGTCGGCGCGCGGATCGCGGTCGTACACGACCACGTCCCCCAGATCGGCCGGGAGGCCGAGCCATTCGCGGGCGCGCCAAGACGAGGCCGCGAGCACGTCGGCGACCGGGAGGCCCGCCTTCTCGTGCAGCAGCAGCATCTCCTCGGCGGCCAGGCCGTGGTCGATCCCGCCGCCCGCGTCGGTGCCGAGGTAGACCGGCACGCCCGCCTCCCAGGCCGAGCGCACGACCCCGGGAAAGCCGGCCTTGAGGCGGCGCATGTGGTCGGCGTAGCGGGGGAACTTCGCGTCGGCTCCCGCGGCGATGTCCTCGAAGGTCTCGATGTTGATCATGGTGGGCACCAGCGCGATCCCGCGCGCGGCCATGCGGTCGAGCAGGTCCGGGTCGAGCCCGGTGCCGTGCTCGATCGAGTCGGCCCCCGCCTCCACGACGCAGGCCGCGGCCTCCTCGGAGAAGGTGTGGACGGCGACCTTCGCGCCCTCGGCCTGCGCGGCGCGGATCGCCCCGGCGAGCACCTCGGGCTCGAAGGAGGGCGCGAGGTCGCCGCGCGAGCGGTCGATCCAGTCCCCCACGAGCTTCACCCAGCCGTCCCCGAGCTTCGCCTGCCGCGCCAGCGCGCCCGCGACCTCCTCGGGTTCGCATTCGAGGCCGATGCCGCGCAGGTAGCGCCTGGAGGCGGCGACGTGGTGCCCGGCGCGGACGAGGCGCGGGACGCCGTCCTCGCCGACGAGTTCGGGATACGGGTAGGGCGACCCGGCGTCGCGGATGGCGAGCACCCCCGCGTCGCGGTCGGTGCGCGCGAGGGCGCGCGCCTCCTCGACGCTCTCGATGGGCGCGGCGCCCCGGCGGATGCCGATGTGGCAGTGCGCGTCGACCAGGCCCGGCAGGGCGTACCCGGAGGTGGCGACGGTGCGCGCGCCGGGCACGGGCTCGAAGCCGAGGCGGTCGCCGTCGATGTAGAGGTCGCGCACTGTGTCGTCGGGAAGCCAGACGACGCGAAGGTGAAGCGGCTGGTGCGGTTGCGGTGTCATCGCCTCGCAGTATCGCCCGGCACCGCCGGGAAGTCCAGAGCGGCACGCGGACCGGCGCGAGGCGCGGAGGGGACCCCCCACCCAGGGTGGGAGAACAAGGTAGCTCCCCACCATGCTCGCCCGGCCCGACAAGATCGCGCTTGCCCGTGCACGCTCGTGGGCGGGATCACCCGGCTATCGTCGGGAGGCGATGCGGGCGGACGGAGGGGCGAGGCGAGTGGAAGTGGACGGGGTCGAGTACTTCCCGGTGACCGGCGAGGCCGAGGCGCTCGCTCTGGTCCATGCGAAGAGTGACACGTACGTCGACTCGCGGCGGCTCGCCGAGTACGCGGTCTCGCTCGGCGTGGCTCCGCCGCGGTACACCCCGCTCGGAGTCCTGCCGCTCATCGTCACCGTCTGGTTCCCGGGTGCGACAGAGGGCCTCCTCGTGTGGGATCTGCACGAGATGGAGGAGGGCGACCCCGATGAGGGCCGCCCCTGATCCGAGGCGAGCCGCGGTTACTTGTCGCGCTTCTTCTGGTCCTTGAGGAACTGGTCGAAGTCGATGTCGGGCAGGTCGGCCGGGTTGAACTGCGAGAGGTCGGGCATCTGGCCGGGGAGGCCAGCGGGGAGCTGGGGCTTCGCCGACGCGCCGGCGCCGGGTCCGCCGCGGCGGACCACGGGCTTCTTCTTGGCCTTCTTGCCCTTGCGCTTGTTGTAGGGCGACTTGGTGGCCTTGGTGCCGGTGGGCAGGCCCATCGCGCCCGACATCTGGCGCATCATCTTCTGGGCGTCCTTGAACTTGGTCAGGAGCTGGTTGACCTCGGAGACGGTGACGCCGGAGCCGTTGGCGATGCGCAGGCGGCGCGAGCCGTTGATGAGCGAGGAGTCGCGGCGCTCGGTGGGGGTCATCGAGCGGATGATGGCGGTGGTGCGGTCGATCTGCTTGTCGTCGATCGAGTCGATCTGTTGGCGCATCTGGCCGCCCATGCCCGGCATCATCTTGAGGATGTTGCCGATGGGGCCCATCTTGCGGATGGCCTGCATCTGCTCCAGGAAGTCCTCGAGGGTGAAGTCCTCGCCCTGGAGGAGCTTCTGGGTCATCTCCTCCTTCTGCCCGTCGTCGAACACGGCCTCGGCCTGCTCGATGAGGGTGAGCATGTCGCCCATGCCGAGGATGCGCGAGGCCATCCGGTCGGGGTGGAAGACGTCGAAGTCCTCCAGCTTCTCGCCGGTGGACGCGAAGAGGATCGGCTGCCCGGTGACGTGGCGGACCGAGAGCGCGGCGCCGCCGCGGGCGTCGCCGTCGAGCTTGGAGAGGACCACGCCGGTGATGCCGACGCCGTCGCGGAAGGCCTCGGCGGTGTTGACGGCGTCCTGGCCGACCATGGCGTCGATGACGAAGAGGACCTCGTCGGGGTTGACGGCGGCGCGGATGTCGCGGGCCTGCGCCATCATCTCCTCGTCGATGCCGAGGCGGCCGGCGGTGTCGACGATGACGACGTCGTGGCCCTTCTGGCGGGCCTCGTCGATGGAGTCGGTGGCGACCTTGACGGGGTCGCCGACGCCGGAGCCGGGCTGGGGCGCGTAGACGGCGACGCCGGCGCGTCCGGCGAGGACCTGGAGCTGGCCGACGGCGTTGGGCCGCTGGAGGTCGGCGGCGACCAGGAGCGGGGAGTGCCCGTCGCCCTTGAGCCACTTGGCGAGCTTCCCGGCGAGGGTGGTCTTGCCCGCGCCCTGGAGGCCGGCGAGCATGATGACCGTGGGGGCCTGCTTGGCGTAGTTGAGGCGCCGGGTCTCGCCGCCGAGGATGCCGACGAGCTCCTCGTTGACGACCTTGACGATCTGCTGGGCGGGGTTGAGGGCCTTGGAGACCTCGGCGCCCTTGCAGCGCTCCTTGATCTGGAAGATGAAGGTCTTGACCACCGGGAGCGCGACGTCCGCTTCGAGCAGGGCGAGGCGGATCTCGCGGGCGGTGGCGTCGATGTCGGCATCGGTCAGGCGGCCTTTGCCGCGGATCGACTCGAAGATTCCCGACAGTCGATCTGACAATGCGTCGAACACGGGCGGACCTCTCGGTGGGTTGGCTGGACTCCTACGAGCTTAACGGGGCGCCCCGGGGGGCGCGAGAACAGGACGGCCGCCCCGTGGCGGGGCGGCCGTCCTCAGCGGTGACGTGAAGCCGGTGCTAGGCGTTGACCTTCTCGGACTCCCCGGCGACGACGGGGGCGTCGACGCCGATGTTGCCGTTGACGGGCAGGTCGTAGCCGGCCTCGCCGTGCTGGGCGGCGTCGATGCCGGCGAGTTCCTCTTCCTCGCTGATCCGCACGCCCATGGTGAACTTGAGGATCAGGCCGATGACGAGGGCGACGACGAAGGAGTAGGCGACCACGGCGACCACGGCGATGGTCTGGTTGAGCAGGAAGCTGAAGTCCCCGCCGTAGAAGACGCCGGAGGTGCCGCCGGTGACGTCGCCGAAGGCGAACAGGCCGACCGCGATGGAGCCCCAGATGCCGGCGACCATGTGCAGGCCGACCACGTCGAGCGAGTCGTCGTAGCCGAGCTTGTGCTTGAGGCCGATGGCGAGGGGGCAGATGAGGCCGGCGACGAGGCCGATGAAGATCGCCCCGATGGGGGTGACCAGACCGGCGGCCGGGGTGATGGCGACGAGGCCGGCGATGACGCCGGAGCAGGCGCCGAGCACCGAGGGCTTGATGCCGCGGATGCGGTCGATGAGGAGCCAGGCGAGGATCGCGGCGGCGGTGGCGACCTGCGTGTTGAGCAGGGCGAGACCGGCGATGGCGTCGGAGACGAAGGCGGAGCCGGCGTTGAAGCCGAACCAGCCGAACCACAGCAGGCCGGCGCCGATCACGACCAGGGGCAGGTTGTGCGGGGCGAAGTTGCCGTCCTTCCAGCCGATGCGGCGGCCGACGACCAGCGCGAGGCCGAGGGCCGCGGCTCCGGCGTTGGCGTGGACCGCGGTGCCGCCGGCGAAGTCGAGGACGCCGAGCTCCTCGATCCAGCCGCCGCCCCACACCCAGTAGGCGACGGGGGCGTAGACGAGGACGACCCACGCGGTGGCGAAGACGACCCAGGCGCTGAACTTCATGCGGTCGGCGACGGCGCCGGCGATGAGGGCGACGGTGATGATGGCGAACATCATGCCGAAGGCGGACATGGCGCCGGCGGAGACGCCGCCGTCGACGGTGCCGAGCTCGGTGACGTAGCGCAGGCCGAAGGCGGAGCTGACGTCCATGCTGAAGATCGGGTTGCCGTCGCCGGAGCCGACGGCGATCGACTCTCCGACGAGGGTCCAGACGATCGAGACGATGCCGATGGCGACGAGGCACTTCATCATCATGTTGATGACGCTCTTGGCCCGGGTCAGGCCCCCGTAGAACAGGGCGAGACCGGGGGTCATGAGCAGGACCAGGGCGGCTGAGGTCAGGATCCAGGCATTGTTGCCGGTGTCGAGCTCGGGCATGGCCGCCTCCTCTCTCCAGAGATAGGTAAGGGCGAAGGGCTGGGTCTTGGGTCCGGCGTCGAGGGGAGCGTCGCTGCTCGGTGAGGTGTCACGCGCCGACCGCGGGCCTTGCGGCCCGTGTCGCCCGCCGTTGCCGGCGGGAAGCGGTCGGCGCGTGATTCTCCTACCTACCGGAGTGAAGCCAGCTTCACGAAGACGTGTTACGCGACCCGGGCCTGCGTGTTAAGAAGCTGTCGCGAAAGATTTCGAGCGTGTGAACTCCGGCTCACAGCGGCCGCTATGACCCCCACCACTGGCACTCCTGGTGCGGTTGTGGCATTTGCGCTATTTGGGACGGTCCGCTGGACCGTTATGTCGCCATGACCGTGCTGTTACGGAACTGTGCTCTAATGTGGGTGGAAGTCGTTGAAAGTTATCGCTCACATCACTCGGCGTATCGTCGTACGGGACCGCGGCCACACTGGTCCTGGGAACGGCCCGCGAAAAGCGGCCGCGGCGAAGCCCGCGAGCCGAGAAGCACATGCATGAAAAGAGACCGACTGCGATGGCGCAACCGAAGAAGGCAGCCAGTATCTGGGACGTGGCGCGGCTGGCCGGGGTCTCCCACCAGACCGTCTCCCGGGTGGTGAACGGATCGCCCCGCGTGGCCGCGGCGACCAGGGACAAGGTCCTCGACGCCATCGCCGAACTGGGCTACCGGCCCAACCGGCTGGCCCGCAGCCTCGCCGGCGGGGCCGCCGAGTCGGTCACCGTCCTCACCGCCGACACCTCCCTCTACGGGGCCGAGGCGGCGCTGCGCGGCATCGAGCGGGCCGCGCGCTCCCTCGACTGGAGCGTCCAGATCTCCGTCCTCGACCCCGCCGAGACGCACTCCGACGCCGACATCATCGCCCGCCTCCCCCGCGCCGGCGAGCCGACGATCATCATGGCCCACGACGAGCCCGGCATGAGGGCCAAGCAGACGCTCCTGGACACGCAGCCGCACGCGATGGTCGCCATCGGCTCCTACACCGCCGAGGAGCTCGCCGCCTCCCCGTGGCTGGTGGGCATGGACGACGGCAAGGCCGCCGCCGAGGCCACCCGGTACCTCCTCGACCTCGGCCACGACACCGTCCACCACGTCGCCATCCCCACCTCGACGGGCACCTTCGGCGGCGGCCGCGCGCACCGCGCCGACGGCTGGGCCCGCGTCCTGCGCGAAGCCGGGCGCGAGGTCCCGAACCTCGTGCCCTCCGGGTGGACCATCGCCGAGGCGTTCAAGGCCGTGCAGCCGCTCGTGGCCGACCCCGACGTGACCGCGATCCTCTGCGGCAACGACCACCTCGCCCTCGCCACGCTGCGCGCCGCCCACCTGGCCGGCCGCTCGGTCCCCGGCGACCTGTCGATCATCGGCTTCGACAACACCCCGTTCTCGGCGTTCACCACCCCCGCGCTGACCACGGTCAACCAGGACTTCGAGAGCGTCGGGCGCGGCGCCTTCGAGCTGCTGCGCCACCGCGTCGACGGGTCCATCCCCCGCCCCAAGCCCGGCTGGCCCGAGCCCGAACTCATCGTCCGCGAGACCTCCGGCCCGCCCGGCGCCCGCACCTGACCCACGGAAGGCCCCGCCCCTCGAAAGGCGCCGTCCCCGAAAGGCCCCGCCATGCCCCTCGACTTCGACCCCTCCGCGGCCGGCCCGGCCCGGATCGGCGTGGACTTCTCCGCGCCCGCAGGCCCGATCCTCCACGGCGCGGCCGGCTCGCTGTACGGCGTCTCCGAGGACGGCGTGCCCGGTGACGAACTGCTCGACGCCCTCGACATCACCACCCTCGCGGTGAAGCCCGACGGCGGTGCGCAGCACCCCGGCGGCGACGCCTCCGCGGCCGTCGCCGCCCTGCGCCGCAACGGCTCGGGCCTGGCCTTCGTGTACCTCCAGGACCTGTTCGCCGCCTGGCCCTACGAGGACGTGGGCATCGACGTCTACCACGAGCGGCTGTTCGCGGTCGTCCCGCCGATGCTCACCGAGGCCAACGCCGGGCGGCTCGTCCTCGTGCCGTTCAACGAGCCCGACTGCATCTGGTACGCCCTCGGCGAGAACGACCCGGCCGCCTTCGACCGGTTCCTGGCCGACTGGATCACCACCGTCCAGCTGCTGCGCGCCCTCGCCCCCGGCGTCCCGCTCGCCGGGCCCAACGAGTCGCGCTACCACCCGGAGTTCCTGCCGCACTTCCTCAGGCGCGCCCGCGACACCGCCACGCTCCCGGAGTGGATGGCCTGGCACGAACTGGCCCCCGACGCGCTCGCCGGGCACCGCGGTCACCACCGCGACTACCGCGCGCTCGAACGGTCCCTCGGGATCGACCCGCTGCCGGTCAACATCGACGAGTACGGCGGCAACCGGGACCTGTCGGTGCCCGGGCGCCTCGTCCAGTGGGCCGCGGCCTTCGAGGAGACCGGCGTCCACGCCGACATGGCGTACTGGACCGCCGCGGGCAGCTACTCCGGGGCCGCGCCGCAGCCGAACGTCCCCGGCGGCGCCTGGTGGTTCCTCAAGGCCTACTCGGGCATGACCGGCGCCACGGTCCGCGTCCACGCCCCCGCGCCCGACGGCGACGACGCCCTGCAAGGCCTCGCCACCCTCGACGGGACCGACGCGCAGATCCTCGTCGGCGGCACCGGAGCGGACTTCACCATCGCCGCCGCCGGGCTCGACCCCGCGGTCTGGGGCGAGACGGCCACGGCCGTCCTCCACCGCATCGACTGGTCCGGCTACGAGGGCGCCGCGGGCCCGCCCATCCCGATCGCGCAGGTCACCGGCCACCCCTCGCTCCTGGAGATCCCGGTCGAGTCCCCGGACCCGATGGCCGCGTACTGGGTCGCGATCGCACCCGGCCGGGCCGCGCCGATCGCGCCACCGCCGTGGAAGGGCCGCTGGGAGGCCGAGGGCGCACACATCACCTCCGGGACGGTCAACCGCCAGGGCCGCACCGCCGACGGCAACGGCTTCGCCGCCTCAGGCGAGTACGACGTCGGCGAGCTCAACACCAACGACTCGGCCGTCGAGTTCACCGTGGTGGTCCCCCGCTCCGGCGACTACGACCTGGCGATCTTCTACGCCCACATGTACGGGCGCGGACACGAGCCCATCGAGCCGCAGCCCGCCGAGCAGGTGCTCACCGTCAACGGCGCCGAGCGGTTCGTGCGCTACCCGACCACGATGAACTGGCAGCACCGCTCGATCGCCACCGAGCCGGTGCGCCTCGACGCCGGGGCGAACACGCTGCGCCTGTCCAAGTCCGGCGCGATCGGCACCGCCAGCGGCGAGGCGACCCTCGACAAGATCGAGCTCACCGAGCGCCGGCCCGACCGCACCGTCTACGAGGGCGCGCAGGCCCGCCGCGGCGGCACCGTCTTCGACCTCTACGCCCGCGAGGACGGCTACCACCGGATCGACGGCGCCGCCTCCGGCGTCCTGGCCGGGCCGCAGAACCAGCACGTCCCGGTCGACCTCGCCCGCCCGGTGTTCCTGCACCGCGGCGTCAACCGCCTGCGCTGCCGCGAGGGCGTCGAGCGCCTGACCGTGACCCCCGCCGAGGGGCCCGCGCCGATCCAGGTGCTCGCCCACGAGGCGGTGCGCTCGGGCGGTTCCTGCCTGGTCGTCAACGACTTCGCCGTCGGCGGCCACGTCATCGGCTGGAACGGCCGCGGCGCCTCCGCGACCCTCACCGTCCCGGCGCAGGCGGGCCCCCACGCGCTCCTGGTGCACTACGCCAACGGCGAGCGCGGCCGGGCCCACGAGTACAACATCGACCTCGTGACCCTTCACTGCGACCTCACCGTCAACGGCGCCAAGGCCGGACGCCACCCCATGCGCGGTACCTGGACCTGGAACGACTTCTGGTCCTACCCGGTGATCGTCGACCTCCGCGACGGCGCCAACACCATCGTCCTCGACAACCCCGACGCCCCCACCGCCGACTTCGAACGCTTCCGCATAGCACCGCTCAACCCCTGACCGTCCTGTCCTGTTCCCGACAGTTCGAGGAGTGCTCGTCACCTTCTCGTCCCCCGATCGTTGGACACGGACGGGACGGTGGCGAGGGTTCCCGACTTGCCACATACTGGTGGGAGCCCGGCCGTCCCGGTCCATGTACGAAGAGAAGCCGGGAAAGGAGGCCGACATGGTAGACCTCGCCGAGAGGGGAACCGCTTTGGTGACCACAGAATTTCCGTATTCACTGGATACCGGCGCTGTCATGACCTTGCGCGAAGCGTGGGAACAATTGGAGACGCCACCTGGCTACCGCGCGGAGATGTTGCGAGGAGAGATCATCTTGTCGCCCACACCGATCGACAAGCACAATCGGATCTTCGGATCCCTTGTGACACGACTGGCGGCGAAGGCGGAGGCCGAGGACTGGTCGGTCACTAACACGCAAACGATCTCTCTACCCGCGACCGACGAAGAAGCGGTACCCGACCTCATCGTGATACCGCAGGAGGCGATGGACAGCGGCGAATGGCGGAAGAGTGCCGAGGAGGTCCTGCTCATCTGCGAAATCACCTCCCCGTCCACAAGAACGCGCGATCGCGAGTACAAGCTGAAAAGCTATGCTCTGGCAGGGATCCCGCTGTACCTCATCGTCGACCTCTACGACCATGAAGGCACGGTCACGGTCTACAGCGAACCGGACGGCGAAGGCGCCTACATCGAGCACCAGACGGTCGGGTTCGGCCGATCCATTACGCTCCCCGACCCGATCGGAGTCGAGATCGACACCAGTCGGTTCGTACCGAAGTCCCGCAAGGACTGAGGCAGGCGAAAGGCCCGCGCCGTGCGGCGCGGGCCCTTGTCGTGTGCTGGTCAGGCGGCGAGGTCGTTCAGGGCCTCGACCTGGGCGTCGGTGAGCTCGACGTCCAGGGCGCCGTAGTTCTCCTCCAGGTGGGCGATGGAGCTGGTGCCCGGGATGGGGAGGATGTTCGGGGAGCGGCGCAGGAGCCAGGCGAGCGCGGTCTGGGCCGGGGTGGCGCCGATCTCGGCGGCGATCTTGCCGACCGGGCCGTCGGGGCCGGCGTGCTCGCCCGCGGCGATGGGGAACCACGGGATGAACGCGATGCCCTGCTCGGCGGTGTAGTCGAGGACGGCCTCGCTCTGGCGGTTGACGAGGTTGTAGAGGTTCTGGACGCTCGCGATCGGGGCGACGGCCTGGGCCTCCTTGAGCTGGTCCACGGTGACTTCGGAGAGCCCGATGTGGCGGATCTTGCCCTGCGCCTGGAGGTCGGCGACGGTGGCGATCTGGTCGGCGATCGGCAGGTTCGGGTCGAGTCGGTGGAGCTGGTAGAGGTCGACGGTGTCGGTGCGCAGTCGCCGCAGGCTCAGTTCGACCTGCTGGCGGATGTAGGCGGGCTGGCCGAAGGCGACCCACTCGTGCGGCGAGGGGCGCGTGTTGCCGCCCTTGGTGGCGATCACGAGGCCGTCGGCGTAGGGGTGGAGGGCCTCGGCGATGAGGGACTCGTTGTCCCCCAGGGCGTAGGCGTCGGCGGTGTCGATGAAGGTGACGCCGAGTTCGACGGCGCGGCGCAGGACGGCGACGGCGGCCGCGCGGTCCTTCGGCGGGGTGAAGATGCCCGGGTCGCCGGAGAGGCGCATCGCGCCGTAGCCGAGCCGGTTGACGTTCAGGTCGCCGCCGATCACGATGTCGCTCATGGGTTCGCCTCTCAGAGTGCGTGCTGGTCCACGGCGGTGGTTCCGCCGCCGGTTACAACCGCCCGGCGTCCGGGCTTGTTCCCGTGCGGGTGATATCGGCTCCGCCACAGCGACACCGGGCCGCGCGGCGCTCGGGGGCCCGGGCGCGGATGGGAGGATCGTTGCCATGATCAAAGGGTTCAAAGAGTTCTTGATGCGCGGCAATGTGGTCGAACTGGCCGTCGCGGTGGTCATGGGTGCGGCGATGACCGCGCTGGTGGCGTCCTTCGGTGAGGCGTTCCTCAACCCGCTCATCACGTTGATCACCGGCGGCGCCGAGGTCGGCGGCAGCTTCACCGTCAACGGCGTGGAGTTCCCCTACGGCGCGTTCATCAACGGCATGCTGGTGTTCTTCCTGACGGCCGTGGCGGTGTACTTCGTGATCGTGCTGCCGATGAACACGCTGCGGGACAAGTTCATGTCGACCGAGGAGGAGGCCGAGGTGGTGCGCGAGGAGCAGGTCGTGCTGCTGGAGGAGATCCGGGACCTGCTGCGCGAGCAGCGCCGCGTCTGAACCGTCGTCCGCCGGGCCCGTCCGCAGTGCGCGGGCGGGCCCTCTCGTTTCCGTGCGGGCCGGGCGGGTATTCGGGCGCGACGGCTTGCGCGCGTCGCACCCTCGTGGGACGGTGAGACGTCATTCCGACCTGAGTTGTGGAGGAGCCGATCATGGCGACGTCGATACCGTTGGGCGCCCCGATCTGGGCCGATTCGAACACCCCGGACCTGCGCGGGGACCTGGAGTTCTACACGCGGCTGTTCAACTGGACGAGCTTCGACAGCGGGGAGCAGTTCGGGCACTACACGGAGCTGTGCCTGGGCACGACCGTGTCGACGGCGCGCGCGGTGGCCGGTCTGGGCGCGAACCCGCCCGGCGAGCCGGACCGGCCCGCGGCCTGGGGCGTGTCCTTCCACGTGGACGACTGCG
The DNA here is from genome assembly GCF_004912155.1 of Glycomyces paridis. Classification (GTDB taxonomy): domain Bacteria; phylum Actinomycetota; class Actinomycetes; order Mycobacteriales; family Micromonosporaceae; genus Glycomyces; species Glycomyces paridis. The sequence continues at coordinate 57,484 of NZ_STGX01000020.1, forward strand.
TGCAGGCGGCGGCCGAGGCCGAGAAGCTGGGCGGCACGGTGGTCGGGCATCCGATGCGCATCGGCGACGACCTCGTGTACGCGGCGATGCGCGACCCGGACGGGGGCGCGTTCGGCCTGTTCGAGCCCTTGAACGACCACGTCGGTTTCACCGCGCGGGACGAGCCGGGCGCGGTGGTGTGGTTCGAGTACGTCTACGACGGCGCGCCGGTCGAGGCGATGCAGTTCTACTCGGAGCTGCTGAACTGGGCGCTGAAGGTGCCGGGCGCCGACGAGGTTCCGCACGAGGCGCCCTACGTGGGCCTGTGGACGCACCACGCGGGCGTCCTGCCGGGCGGCTCGGTGGAGTTCGGCGGGGCGCGCATGGCGCTCGGCCCCGAACTGGACCTGCGGCCGCACTGGCTGGCCTGCGTCGGGACCGATTCGGTGGACCTGACGGCGGCGAAGGCGGTCGACCTGGGCGGTTCGGTGGCGGTCGCGCCGGTGGACGACCCGGGCGGGCGCATGGCGGTCCTGGCCTCGCCGTCGGGGGCGCACTTCTCGGTCATGTCTTCCCGGGAGTGAGCCGTTTTCGCCTCCTGGCGGCCGGTCGCGTGCGACGGTGGTCAGGTTAGCCCTGTCGAGTCAGCCCTGTCCGAAGGCACGAAGGAGTGCGCCATGACCTCGATTCCGCTGGGTGCGCCCATTTGGGCGGACTCCCTGACCTCGGCCCTCGAGGACGACACCCGGTACTACGAGCAGCTGTTCGGGTGGGTGTCGGCCGACGCGGGCGAGGAGATGGGCCACTACACGACCTTCGGCGTCGCCGACGGCTCGCCGGCGCCCGGCCGCCCGGTCATGGGCATCATGCCGTGCCCGCCTGGCATGTCGCCCTCGCGCACCTGGAACCTCCAGTTCAAGGTCGAGTCCTGCGACGACGCGGCCGAACGGGCGGCGGCCCTGGGCGCCGCCCTGGTCGAGGAGCCGCAGGACGTGAGCGACATGCTCCGCTTCGCGATGCTGACCGACCCGAACGGCGCGTCCTTCGGCCTGGTCCAGGCCCTCGACCCCGAGACCGGCTTCGGCGTGTACGGCGAGCCGAACTCGGTCTCGTGGGCCGAGTACCACCACGACGGGGTCCCCGCCGAGGCGATGCGCTTCTACGAGGAACTGCTCGGCTGGCAGGTGGTCACGCCCCCTTGGGAGGCCGAGGACAACCCCCGCCCGTACGCGGCCCTGAGCCCCGCCGGCGGCGGCCCCGAGTTCGGCGGCTGCCACGCCGCCGAGGGTTTCGAGCTCAACCTGCCGCCGCAGTGGAGCGTCATGGTCGCCGTCGAGGACGCCGACGAGACCTGCGAACGCTCCGCCGAACTCGGCGGCGCCGTCGCCGCCCAACCCATGGACGTCCCCGGCCTCCGCGTCGCCGGCGTCGCCGCCCCCGGCGGCACCACGGTCGGCATCATGTCCCAACGCCCCTGGACCTGACCGAAACCCGGAGGCCCGCAACGCACACGCGTCGCGGGCCTCTGCGCTAGTCGGAATCTGGAACCCGGATGACGCAATCCGCACCAGGGGCCGCCGCGAGCTTCCGGTCGAACGTCCACAGTTCCGCGGCGAACCGCTCGGCCAGAGCGACGTAGGCCGCATCGTACGAGGTGAAGTTGTGCCGGAGCTCCCAAATGCGGAGCTCGAACGCGGCAGTCGGCACCCGTTCAAGATCCAGCTCACAGAGGTCGAAGAACGCCAGAGCGGCCCGTTCCTCGGTGAGGACCTTCCGGCGGCAGTACTTGCGGAGGATCGACATCACTTCGAGGTTGACGTGCCCTGGCGCCGCCAGCTCGTGTTCCTGGAGCGCGGCTCGGAGCCGTCTGTCGGAATCACTGAAGGACACCAGTGCCGGAGCGAGCACTGAGGCATCGACGACGATCACCGCGAGTCTCGGTCCTCGCGGATCATCGCCACGATCTCGTCGTGGTCGAGTTTCGGTCCGCCTCGGTGTTCGACTCTCGCGAGGACTTCGGCGACCGTGGGCTGCTGTGCTTCGCGGGTGAGCTTGCGATGGAGGTACTCCTGCATCGACATGCCCTCTGCCGCCGCACGGGTCTTCCACACCCGGTGGACCTCGTCGGACACGTTCTTCACCTGGATGTTCTTCATGGTTTCATGATAGCTCTCAAGCATGCGTAGAGCATACGTTTCATGCATTGTCAAACGGTGGATCAGCAAGTCCTCCGCGTGTCGCGGCGATCGCTCAGGCGTTGGGCCGGCCGATTCTGAGGCGGTTGCCGTCGGGGTCGCGGAGTTGGAGTTCGCGGGTGCCCCATTCGGTGTCCTCGGCGGTGGTGGCGAAGGCGGCGGCGATGGCGTCGATGTCGTTGAGGCGCAGGTAGACGACGCCGTCGGGGTGGGCGTCGCCGTGGTGTTCGGAGAGGAAGAGCCGCACCTCGCCGCGGGCGACCTCGACGAAGAGCGGGAGGCCCGGTTCGAAGCGGTGCTCCCACTGCTTGAGGAAGCCGAGCCGCTCGTACCAGGGCAGGGCCGCGGTGGCGTCGGAGACGCGGAGGATGGGAATCGCCTGTTCGTCCATGGGTCCGATCATGGCAGCGGGGTCCGACATGCGGTCGAGAATCGGTGGGCGGCGCGGCCTGCGAGAGGCGATAGGGAACGGCGAGGGGCCGCCCCGGCGGCAGGGCGGCCCCTCTTCTTCCGGTCGCGGCTCCTGGGGGGTCCGCGTCCCGGTCAGCAGTCGCGCGCGGCGACCGCCAGGTCCGGGAAGTCGCTGAAGACCGCGTCGACGCCGAGGTCGTAGAACAGCTCGAACTCGGCCTCGATGTCGCCCCACGCGGCGGGGTCGTCGCCCTCGCGCAGGTTCGCGGGAAGGAACGAGTTCTCGGCGCGGAAGGTCCAGACGTGCACGTCCAGGCCCCGGTCGTGGGCGCGCTCGACGATGTCGGTCGGCTCCGAGATCGAGCCGTCCGCTGCGCGCGGGAAGATGCGGTTCTTGTTGAGGCTCACCGTGTCGAGGGTGTCGGCGTACTCGTCGAGGTCGGCGTCGGAGATGGGGCCCTGGCCGTCGATGTTGAGGCCGATCCGGTTGTCCACGCGCTCGGCGATGTCGAGCAGGCTCTCGTACTCGAAGGACTGCACCCACACCGGCGACCGCTTGCGGTCGAGCTTGCGCTCCTCCAGCAGGTCGGCGAGCGCGTCCTCGATGCTCATGCCCTTGTCCTCGTAGTAGGACGGGTGCTTCATCTCCGGGTAGGTGATCACCCGCTCGTCGAGGGTGTCCACGTAGTCCAGGACCTCGTCGTACGTGACGAGCTGGAACTCGCCGTCGTGCGCGGCGCTCGCGGGGCGCAGGTCGGGCAGGCGCTCCTCGGCGCGGAGGGTCTTGAGCTCGGCGAGGGTGAAGTCGTCGGCGAAGAAGCCGGTGACGGGCCTGCCGTCGACGAGCTTGGTGGTGCGGCGGTCGGCGAACTCGGGGTGGGAGGCCACGTCGGTGGTCTCGTCGAGCACCGGCTCGTGCCGGGCGAGCAGTTCGCCGTCCTTGGTGAGGACGAGGTCGGGTTCGATCACGTCCGCGCCGAGCTCGACGGCGAGGGCGTAGGCCTCCAGGGTGTGCTCGGGGAGGTAGCCGCTGGCGCCGCGGTGGGCGATGACGAGCGGCTCGTCGTGGCGGTCGTGGTGGGGCTTGGCGGCCGCCGGGGAGGCGGTGAGGCCGATCAGCGCGCCGGCGGCGGCGAGCACGGCCGCGCCGCGCAGGAGGGTGCCCTTGCGGGACATGGAGGTCCTCTTCCTGTCGGGGGGACGGGTGCCCTCAGCAAACCGGTCCCGCCCGTATTCGGGCGGGACCTCGGTTGAACGGCGTCTGAAACGTGGCTGAAGAAATGCCTGGTCAGTCTATTTCGGAGAGTGCTGTGCACCGTCCAGGAACACGGCCACGACCGCGGCGCTGGCGGTCTCGGGGCCGATGCCGCCGCGGGCCAGGAGCCGCAGCGCCTGCGTGACGAGGCCGGTGAAGAGCGTGAAGAGCAGTTCGACGGGGAGGTCGGTGCGGATCTCGCCCGCGGCGACGCCGCGTTCGAGGAGGGTGCGGATCGGTTCGGCGAGGCGCCGTTCGAGGTCGGGGGACTTCCGGGGCTCGTCGCCGAGGTTCGCGAGGAAGGCGTAGCGGGACCCGGCGGTCATGAAGGCCCTGCACAGGCGCGAAAGGCCCTCGCGCAGGTCGACGGCGTCGGCGTCGGCGTCCGCGATCCGCCGCTCGACCTCGGCTGCCGCGGCGGCGACGAGTCCTTCGAGGAGGGCCTCGCGGTTGGGGAAGTGACGGTAGAGGGTGGCGCGGCCGACGCCGGCGGCGGCGGCGACCTCGGCGAGCCCGGCGGCGGGTCGGTCGGCGAAGACGAGGGCGGCCGCGGCGAGGAGGCGTTCGGAGACCGGGTCGAGCGGCCGGTCGGCGTCGGTCTGTCGGGTCATGGCAGGAGCCTACGTTAGAGACAAATATGTATTATGATGAGACATCATTGTCTCACGGCGATCCGATCGCCGCTACCCCGACGGGAGACGCCATGCGCACCCGCAGACTCGGCCGCACCGACCGCGAACTCACAGCGATCGGCTTGGGCTGCATGCAGTTCAGCAACACCGGAGCAAGCCGGCGCTTCTACGCCCCCACCGCGCAGGACACCGCCGCCGCCATCGTCCGCACCGCCCTCGACGGCGGCGTGAACTGGTTCGACACCGCCGAGATGTACGGCGGCGGGCACTCCGAGCGCGCCCTCACCACCGCGCTCCGCGACCTCGGCGTGCGACCCGGCGACGTCGCCGTCGCCACGAAGTGGCCGCCGCTGGGCCGCACCGCCCGCAGCATCGGGGCCACCGTCGGCGACCGCCTCGACGCGCTCCAGGGCTTCCCGATCGACCTCCACCAGATCCACATGCCCTGGGGATCCCTGTCCCCCATCGCATCGCAGGTCAAGGCCATGGCCGCACTGCAACTGGAGGGCAAGGTCGGCGCCGTGGGCGTCTCGGGGTTCGGCGCCGCCCAGATGGCACGCGCCGCCGCGATCCTCGAATCGAAGGGACTCACGCTGGCCTCCAACCAGATCCAGCTCAACCTGCTGCACCGCAACGCCGAGCGCGACGGCGTGCTGGAGACGGCGAAGAGGCTCGGCGTCACGCTCATCGCCTTCTCGCCCATGCGGTCGGGGCTGCTCACCGGGAAGTTCCACGACGAGCCCGAGCTCCTCGGGCGCGTCCAGCCGATCCGGCGGGTCCTCGGCGGGTTCAGCACGAGGACGCTCGAACGCACCCGCCCGCTCGTCGACGAGCTCGGAGCGGTCGCCGCCGCGCACGGCGCCTCGCGCGCGCAGATCGCCCTCGCGTGGCTGCTGGAACGCTACGGCGACACGGTCGTCGCCATCCCCGGCGCGTCCCGGCCCGAACAGGCGGCGGAACTCGCCGCCGCAGGCGACCTGCGGCTCACCGAGCGCGAGAGCGCGGCCCTGACGGAGCGCTCCGACCGGGCGCGCTGAGGGCCGCGACGACGGCGGGTCGCGCGGCGGTGCCGCGCGACCCGGGACCTCAGGCGGCCGTGAGCAGCTGGGACGCGGCCAGGCCGCGGTACAGCTCGTCGTTCTCGACCAGCTCGGCGTGGGTGCCGACCGCGCGGACCACGCCGGTGTCGAACACGACGATCTGGTCGGCGCTGGTGACCGTCGAGAGCCGGTGGGCGACGACCAGCACGTTCGTGCGCTCGGCGGCGTCGAGCATGACCTGCTTGAGCGCGGCCTCGTTGGCCGCGTCGAGCTGCGAGGTGGCCTCGTCGAGCAGCAGCAGGCGGGGCTTGCGCAGGAGCGCGCGGGCGATGGCGACGCGCTGGCGCTCGCCGCCGGAGAGCGTGGTGCCGCGGTAGCCGATCCGCGAGTCGAGCCCGTCGGGCAGCTTGTCGACCAGTTCGGTGAGGCGGGCGACCTTGACGACCTCGTCGATGTCGCCGTCGCCGGCGTCGGGCGCGGCCATGACGAGGTTCTCGCGCAGCGAGCCGTCGAGGACCGGCGCGTCCTGCTCGACGTAGCCGATGAGCCCGCGCAGCTCCTCCAGGGGCCAGTCGGCGACGTCGACGCCGTCGACGGTCACCGAGCCGGTGGTGGCCGGGTAGAACCGCTCGATGAGGGAGAAGACGGTGGTCTTGCCGGCCCCGGAGGGGCCGACCAGGGCGGTCAGGCCGCGCCCGCTGGAGGCGAAGGTGACGCCGTGGTGCACGAAGGGCAGGTCGTCGCCGTAGCGGAAGGTGACGTCGGCGAAGGCGACCTGCGCGGGCCCGTCGCGGTCGGTCATGCGCTCGGCCTCGACCGGCTCTTCAGAGTCGAGGTTGGCGACCTCTTCGACGCGGTGGATGGCGGCCAGGCCGGTCTGGAGCTGCGAGAGCGAGGCGACGAGGCCGCTGATGGGCCCCATCAGGTAGAACAGCAGCAGCAGGAAGCCGATGAGGGTGCCGACGTCCATCGCGCCGGAGGCGACGCGCGCGCCGCCGACGCCCAGGACCATCAGGAAGGCGATGTTCACCGGCATGAACGCGGCGACGCCCGCGAGGGCCTCCCAGAAGGAGGCCTTGACGCCCTTGTCGCGGGCGGTGGTGGCCGCCGCGTCGAGCCGGGAGATCTCGTGGTCCTCGGCCCCGGAGGCCTTGACGGTGCGGAAGGCGCTGAAGATGCGCTCCAGGAGCGAGCCCATGTCGCCGAGGGCCTTCTGCGAGTCGACCGTGGCGTTCTGGATGCGCGGCATGATGAACAACATCATCACGGTGACCATGACGACCATGGCCATGGTGGTGCCGAACAGGGCGAGGTCGAGCCAGGCCATGAGGGCGATGCCGCCGAGGATCATGAACGCGTCGGTGACGCCGCCGATGACGGTGGTGCTGGCGACGGTGCGCAGGAGGTTCGTGTCGGAGGTGAGCCGGGAGACGAGGTCGCCGGGCTTGAGCCGGTCGACCTCGGCCACTTGGAGGCGCACGAGGCGGCCGATGAGCTGCCTGCGGACGGTGAGGACGACGTCCTGCCCGGCGATCTGCATGAGGTAGGGGCCGAGGGCGGCGAGGGCGCCGCCGACGATGACGACGGCCGTGAGGTAGAGCAGGGGCCGGGTGAGGGACTCGTCGTTGGAGAGGGTGTCGATGACGTCCATCGCGATGAGCGGCTGGACGAGGCCGACGAGGCCGCCGGCGAAGGAGAGGGCGCCGCCGATGAGCAGCAGGCGCAGGTGGGGGCGGGCGTAGGCCCACAATCGGGTGATCGGGGCCTTGGCCGCGGGTGCTTCGGCGACGGGTGCCGCCGTGGTGGTGTCGGTCATGGTTTCCGGTTTCCTCGTCGAAGCCGTCCGCTGGGTGCCGCGGACGGCTCCGACGCTACCCGCGGGGGACGACATCGGCGTCGGTCCGCGGTCGCATCCGGTCCTCCTCCGTAGGTCGTAGGACCGGCACAGGCGGCGCCCGGGACGCCTCAGTCCTCGGCGAGGACGATGATCTTGTCGTCGGGCTGGACCATGAACTGCTCCAGTTTGTCGGGGTTGAGGTGCACGCCGTAGCTGGGCGCCCGCTGGGCCTGGGCGACCTGGCGCCAGCCGATCGCGGTCTCGCCGCGGCGCCGGGCCGATTCGGCGACGGTGTAGAAGTTGACCGGCGTGCCCGGACGCACGTAGTGGTCGGCGGGCTTGAGGTAGATCTCGGAGCCCTCGGCGCTGAACAGGCTCGCGAACACCTGGGACAGGTGCGGGTTCTCGGCGGTCTGGGTGAGCAGCAGGCTGATGAGCTTGTCGCTGACGATGAAGTCGTCGGCCTGCGTGACCTGCGCGAGGGTGCGGTTGCGGTCGTCGGCCATCTCGGAGACGACCTTGAAGCGGGTGCTGGTGCGCTGGGCCATGTCGCGCAGGTGGAGCAGGGTCACGAGGGTGCGGGAGTCGGCCAGCTGCGGGTCGACGTCGTCGGAGCACAGCGCGATGATGTGGTGGTACGCACCGGGGTTGAGCGATTCGAGCAGGCGCCGGTCGGTCGTGTCGTCCTCTTTGAAGTTGAGGCCCTGGACGCGCATCTGGGGGCCGATCCGGCGGATGGCGTCGGCGGCGTCGGGGTGGTCGGTGACCACGTCGGTGACCGATCCGGGCGCGACGTACTGGTCGAGCTGCTCCAGGATGGTGCGCGAGCGGGCGTTCCAGCCGAGGACGAGGGTGCGTTCGGCCCGGTTCCCGGCCTCGGCGCGGGCGACGATGGCGCTCTCGTCGATCACCGGGCGCGAGCCGTCGAGGCGGATGGCCGAGTCGTCGGCGGCGATGAGGATGAGCTTGTCCCCCGGCTGGAGGATCGCGTTCGAGGGCGGGTTGACGATGCAGCGGCCCTCCTTCGTGAGCACGCCGACGAACGAGGAGGTCCGGTAGGAGTGCAGGGCCTGGCTCAGGGGCCGCCCGAACAGGCCGGGCTCCTCGACCATGTAGATCTCGTCGCCGCCGAAGTCGAGGAGGTCGGTGTAGACGACCGACAGGCCCGACTGTCGGCAGGTCTGGACCATGAGGCGGGCCATGAGGTCGTTGGCGTCCACGACGTGCGCGGCGCGCCCGCCTGCGAGGCGGGCGGCGGGGAGGTTGCGGCCGTCGGCGACGGCGGCGACCACGTGGCAGTTGAGGTCGGCCTCACCGCCCTGGGTGACGGCCAGGAGGCTGCGGACGAGCTGCGCGTCGGGGTCGTCCTCGGCGGAGGTGAGGACGATGATGCTCTTGGCCTGGCCGGGGTTGACGATGGCGATGTCGCCGGGGTCGGCGGGGTCGCCGGTGCGGCAGACGACGTGCGTGGACTTGAGGTCGGGGATCTTCGTGCGGACCTCGTCCTCCATTTCGACCTTGTCGCGGTCGGCGAGAATGGCGATGCACGCGCGCTTCTCGCTCTCATTGGCCTCCACCAGTTCCGAGATGACGATGAAGACCTGATCGGACCATCCGAGAATGACGGTGTGATCTTTCTCAACGACGAGCGAGCGGCCTTTTCGGAGGTCTTCGAGTTTCGCGTCGAGACCGGTCGTGAGAATACCGACCAGTGAGGAGATGATCACGATGCCGCCGATGGTGGTGGCGAACATGATGACCATGTAGGGGAAGCTGTCCTGGTCCCCCGAGATGTTGCCCGGGTCCATGACGTGCAGGAACGAGGTCCACAGGACCGTTCCGAGGCCGGCCGACCCGCCACTGGAGCCGCTCGCGAAGAGCAGCACCAGGATCGCGCATATCGCGGTGAGCGCGAGCGTGATCACGGTGAGCCAGCCGATGAGCGCTTTCGTGCCCTTCGACATCGTGTTGTCGAACCAATAGCGCGCCCGCTGCTTGAAACTGGGCTCGGACATCGAACGTCCCTTCTGAGGATCGGCTGGGGACCGGCCGACTCGGGGCGGAGGCGAGTGGGGCCGGGAGGGTGCGGGGGTGTCGACCATTGTTAGTGCATCGCGTCCACTGCGACCGGTCGGAGCGGCGCCGCGACGGAGGGTCACCCGGGGGTCCGGGCGGCCTTCGGCAGCGCCGTCGAGGGGCGGGGCTGCGACGCGCAGGAGGCGACCCGGTCCACCCTAGAACGACTGGGCGGTCCCCCTCCGGCGGGTCCTGCGGCGGGTCCCCTAGAGGGTGTCCGCCACGGGGGCGACGCGGATGGCGAGCCTGGTGTGGCGCTTGGGCACCGTGAAGCGGGCCTTCGGCGCCGCGGGGCGGTCGGCGTCGACGCGGTGGGCGGCGATCTGGAGGCTCACGCCGTCGCGGCACACCCGGTCCCACACGCGGACCTGCTCGGCGACCCGCACCGCCAGCGCGGCGCCGCTGGGCCCGTGGCCGCGCACGCCGATCTCGTTGCCCTCGCCGACCTTTCTTGAGACGACGTAGGCGAAGTCACGGTCCTCGACCACGGCGGGGTTGGCCCAGCGCATGAGCAGGCGCTGGAGGCCGTGGTCGCCGAAGGGCGCGCTCATGCGCCCGTAGCCTGCGAAGGCGCAGGCGAGCCAGAGGGAGAGCTGGGAGGCGTCTTCGTTCACTTTGAGCCGCACGGTGGTCCAGACGGTGGAGCCGCTGCCGTCGAGGACGCCGCGGACGCCTTCGGCGTCGACTTCGCCTTCGGCGTGGAAGGTGAGGATGCGTCCTTCGGAGAGTTCGACGTCCTGGCCCTCGTGGCTGCCGAGGCCGCGCATGGGCATGAAGCCGCAGCCGACGATGGAGCGGCTGCGCAGGACGCCGTCGACGTAGGCGAAGGCCACGGAGTGCTCGCAGCCGCGGATGCTCAGGGGCGCGACGAGGCGGCCGCCGTCGGCGAGCTGCTCCCACCAGGCGGGCGGGAGGTCCCAGGTGCCGACGGTGACGATGACGCGGTCGTAGGGCGCGCCGTCGGGGTGGCCGAGTTCGCCGTCGCCTTGGACGACGCGAACGCGGTGGCAGCCGAGGTCGTCGAGTGCGGTGCGGGCGCGGCGCACGGTGTCGGCGTCGATGTCCACAGTGGTGACCTGGCCCTCGAGTCCTACGAGGGCGTCGAGGAGGGCGGCGTTGTAGCCGGTGCCCGCGCCGATCTCCAGGACGCGGTGGCCGGGGCGGACGTCGAGCTGTTCGAGCATCTCGGCGACGATGGAGGGCTGCGAGGCGGAGCTGACGGCGTCGCCGTGCCGGTCGCGCTTGGTGACGTACACGTCGTCGGCGTAGGCGGCGCGGAGCGTGGCCTCGGGGAGGAAGCGGTGGCGGGGCACCGCGAGCATGGCGGCCTCGACCGCCGCGCTCCGGACGGCTCCGCTCGTCCGCAGGCCCCCTATGAGCCGGGTCCGCAACTGATGCGCCTCGTTACCGGAAGTGTCGACGTGATCACCCACGGCCCAAGCGTACGTCCGATGTGCCAGGTTCGCCTCCTCCAGTTTCGACCTTTGGAACGCCGGGAGGGCGGGGCGGGTTCAGCCGCGGCCGCAGCGCACGTCGAGCATGGCCCAGAGCGCCTCGCGCTGGGCCTCGGGTACCTCGATGGGGCCGGCGACGGGTTCGGCGCCGTCGACGGCGATCCACACGGTGAAGGCGAACGGCTGCTTGGCGTCGCCGACGGCGTGGCCTTCGCAGCGGAAGGCGTCGAAGCGGAGCGGCACGCTCGCGCCGGTCTCGGGCAGGCCCTCGGTGGCCTCGACGGTGAACAGGACGCTGCCGCGCACGTCGGTGACGGCGAGGTCGGCGCCCGCGAGTGGCTCGGCGGTGAGGACGCCTTCGAGGGTGCCGTCGGCGGCCTCGTGCAGGTCCCCCAGGGAGAGGTCGACGGCCTTCGCGACGGCTTCGGCGGTGCAGGCTTCGCGCAGGAGGCGGTCGAGGGTGCCGTTGGGGTGCGGGAGGTCGGCGGTGACCTCGTGCGCCGCACCGTCCTCGGTGGCGGCGAGGAGGCGGACCGAGGCGGGGGCGGTGGTGGAGTCGATGCCGTCGGGGCAGGAGGCCGCGCCGAGGTCGATGAGGAGGTCGCGGGGGTTGACGCTGGGCGGCACGGTCGCGTCGGCGGTCTGGAGGCCCAAGGGCGCGAAGGAGTCGGAGAGGAGTTCGACGCCGAGGATCTGGACGGGGGCGTCCCCGTGGTTGGTGACGGCGACGGTCACGGTGCCGGGGGTCATGAAGGAGCGGCGGATCTCGGCGGTGGCGGTGAGGTCGGGCGCGGCCGAAGGGCTGACCGCCTCGGGGGCGCGCTCGGGGGCGGGCCCGGCGAGGTGGCCTGCGAACGCGGCGGTGGCCGCGGCGAGCAGGAACGCCGCGAGGAGGCCGATGCGGAGCCGGTGCATCGGTCAAGTCTGGCACCGATGCGGCGGTAGGGGAAGCGGCGCCGAGGGTTCAGCGGTCGGCGGTGAAGCGCGCCTCGGGGTCGAGGCACCAGGCGAGCGCGGAGGGCCATTCGCCGTAGCCGTCGTCCAAGGTGAGGTGCCCGCCGCCGGGGACGATGTCGGCGTCGATGCCCAGCCGCTCGGCGAAGTAGCCGGGGCCTTCGGGGCGGTAGGGGTCGGCGTCGGAGACGACCAGGCGCGCGGACTTCTCGGCGAGGCGGATCGCCCCGAGGTCGAGATGGTCGAAGGCGAAGGGGGCGATGACGTCCCAGTCGAAGGCGGAGGGGCCGGGCGGGCTGACGAGGACCACGCGGTCGGCCGGGGCCGGTTCGGCGGCGGCGAGGTGGAGCCAGGCGATCGTGGAGAGGCTGTGGGCCAGGACGATGCGCTCGCCGCGCATGAGGGCGAGTTCGGCCCGGATGGCGTCGGTCCACCCTTCGAGGGTGGGTCGGTCGGTGTCGGGCAGCTGGGGGTAGAAGACCTGCTCGCCTCTTTCGCGCAGGGCGAGGGAGAGCCGGTGGTGCCAGTGTCCGGCGGGGCGGCGGTTGGTCACGCCGTGCAGGAGGAGGAAGCTTCGGGTCCACATGGCGGGGAAGCTTATCCAGCGCGGCGGGCGGGCCGCCGCGGCTTCCCGCATGGCGGAAGGCCGCGGCGGTCGGAAGGCGCGGTCGGAAGGGGACGTCAGATCTCGGCGTCAGGCCGCTGCGGTGGTGAGCAGGTGGTTGCTCGCGCCGAGGAGCGAGGGCTCGGTCTCGATGAGCCGCAGGCCTTCCATGAGGTGGTCGCGGACTTCGGCGTGGTCGATGAGCTTTTCGAGTTCGGGGATGAGGCCGGGGAAGCCCTGGACGGCGTACTGGTCCGGGGCCGCCATGCCGGCGTCGGCGAACTCGGCGGCGACGTCGCCGGGGTGGGCGAGGTGGGCGGTGGTGAACAGGTTCTGGTCGTAGAAGCGCAGGACGCCTTCGCGCACGACCCGCAGGCTCGCCTCGGCGCTGATGCCCTTGTCGTCGCCGCCCGCCTTGAACAGCAGGTAGTCGCCCCAGCCGGCGGTGCGGTTGATGGTGACGGCCGCGACGAGGCCGCCGGGGCGGGCGCAGCGGCGCGCCTCGGCGAGCGCCTGGACGCGCTGGGCGCGTTCGGTCAGGTGGTAGAGCGGACCCATGAGGAGCACGGCGTCGAAGGCGTCGTCCTCGAAGGGGAGGTCGCGGGCGTCGCCCACGAGCGCTTCGACGCCCGGGAGGGTCGCGGCGACGGCGACCTGGCCGGGGACGGGGTCGACCAGCGTGACGTCGTGGCCGTCCGCGGCCATCCACGCGGAGTGGATGCCGGTGGCGCCGCCGACGTCGAGGATCTTGAGGCCCTCGCCGGGGAGGACGCGGCGCAGGAGGTCCTGCATCCGCGCGAACTCCAAACGACCCCTGGCGTTGCGGGTCAGGCGCTCGCGCTCGTCGCCGCGTTCGTAGTAGGCCTCGATCTCGCGTTCGAGTTTCCATTCGCTCATCGGTCGATCGTGCCCGACCGGACCGGGGGCGGCCAGCGGTTTTCGGGACGGCGGCCGGTCAGGCGGGCGCTGTGAACTCCCGCAAGCGCACAGGGCCGCCCGCCCGGCCGCCGTCGTGCCATTCCACCCCATGGCACCGACACTTTCGCGGGCGGCTCCCCCGGAGCCGGTCAGGTCGCGGCGACCCGCAGTCCGAACGCGACCATGACCGCGCCGGTGACCCCGCTGAGCCAGGCGCGCACGCGGGGCCGGTCGAGCAGGGAGCGCATGAGTTCGATGAGGTTGGCCAGCAGCAGGTACCACAGGAAGCAGACGGACATGCCGACCGCGGCGAGTTCGAGCACGAGCGGGCCGTGCGGGCCGCCGCCGTCGATGAACTGGGGCATGAGCGCGGTGAACAGCACGGCGGCCTTCGGGTTGAGCATGTTGCACATCAGGCCCGAGCGGAACGCGGCCCACGCGCTCATGTCGCGGGCGAGTTCGATCGCCGCGGGTTCGCGCCGCTCCTTGATCGCGGCCCGCAGCGACTTGACGCCGAGGTACACGAGGTAGGCGGCGCCGGCGAACTTGACGGCGGTGAACGCGGTCGCCGAGGCGGCCAGGAGCGCGGCGAGCCCGAACGAGGTGGCGACGACCCACACGCACACGCCCAGACCGATCCCGAACGCCGTCCACACGCCGCTCGACCGGCCCGCGAGGACGGTGTTGCGCACGACCATCGCGAAGTCGGGACCGGGGACGATCGCGGCGATGAGGATCGCCAGCGCGAACAGCAGCGGCAGGGTCATCGGGCCTCCAGGTGTGCGGCGGACCCGATCGTCCCACCGGCGCGGCCGGGCCGCATCAGCACGTTGACGGGGTGCGCCGACCGGGTTCAGGCCGGGTCGGCGAGGCGCCAGTACTGCTTCTTGTCCCTGTCGCGGACGACGACGTCGAGCGCGGCGAGTTCCCCGCGCAGTTCGCGCAGGTCCTCGGCCTTGCCCTTCTCCAGTGCGTGCGCGCGGGCCTTGAGCAGCGCGTCGGCTCCGCGCGGGAGTCCTTCGGCCCCGGGGACCCAGCGGTGGAGCCGGTCGGCGTACGGGTCGCCGTCGGGCAGCCACGCGTAGCCGTGCCTGCGCAGCGCGGCGGCGAGCCGGTCCCGGTCGAGGTCGAACTCGACCTGCGCGAGCTCCTGCCTGCGGTGGCCGAGCACCACGAGCCGCTTGTCCTCGGCGAACACTCCGGCGATCTCGCCCCGCGGCACCGACTCCTCGACGTCCCCGCGGTGCAGCTCGATCCGGTCGTTCCCCACGGTGACCGTCAGCATCTCGTGCACGGCCATGAGCGCCAGGAAGATCCCCAACGCCAGCCCCAACGCGACGGCGACGATGAGCCGCACGGCCTCGGGCAGTTCGGTGACCAGCTCGAACAGGCCCTGGAACGGGAACCACGAGAGCCCCGTGATCCACTCGGCCACGAACGTCAGCCCCCACCCGAGCGCCGCCCCCGCGATCGGCAACCCGACGAGGAACGCCGGCCCCACCCACTTCGGGTCCGCAACGACGGTACGGTCGAGTCCACTCGGCACAACGGGCCTCCCAATCAATCTCCCCGCCACTCTAACCACCCCATCCCACCAGCCAAAACGCCGTACCGCAGTACTACATCCTCCGTCGGCCCCACACCCCTCCCCCCAATACCGAAGTCACCGCACCACCCCGAAACCCGATACCGAAGTCGCACGGGGGGCGGTCCCGCGCGGCGGGAAAGGCGAATCGGGGTCGTGATTCGTACTAGTCTCGGGGCATGGCGATCCGATGGACTACCGCGTTCTGGGACTTCCCCGCCGAGGGCTTCGAGGCGGGGATCGCGTTCTGGCTCAAGGCGACCGGGACGACGCTGTCGCCGCGGCGGGGGCCGGGGGGCGGGTTCGCGACGCTGGTGCCGGCCGAGGGCGACCCGTGCCTGCGGGTGCAGCGCGTCCAAGAGGGCAAGGGCGGCAATCACCTCGACCTGCACGTGGAGGACGTCGAGGCCGAGTCCGAGCGCGCGCAGGTGCTCGGTGCGGCGCTGCTGCACCAGGAACCGGGCCTGGCGGTGCTGCGCTCGCCCGGCGGCTTCGCGTTCTGCCTGGCGGCCCACAACGGCGAGGCGAAGGCGCCGCGGGCCCTCGCGTGGGAGGGCGGGTGGCGCAGCCGGGCCGACCAGGTGTGCCTCGACGTCCCGCCGCAGGCCTTCGACCACGAGTTGGTGTTCTGGCAGCGGCTGACGGGCTGGCCGCAGACGGCCACGAGCTCGCCGGAGTTCCGGCGGCTCCTGTCGCCGCCTGAGCTGCCGCTGCGGTTCCTGCTCCAGCGCCTGGACGCGGCCGAGCGCGGCCGGGCGGCCTCTGCGCACGTGGACCTCGCCTGCTCCGACGTCGACGCCGAGACCGCAAGGCATGAGGCGCTCGGCGCCACGGCCGTGCGCCGGCACCACTGGTGGCAGGTCATGCGCGACCCGGCGGGCCTGGAGTACTGCATCACCGCCCGCGACCCCGAGACGGGCGCCGTCCAGGCCTGAGGCAATTCCGTTCGAGAACCCTTGGGCCGCAACGCGAGTCCGAATTCGTTGGAAGCGGTCGGTTCCGGAGTCTTGTGCGGTTGCGGAGAAATAGTTACCTTTATCTATAAGTAAGGCTTCTTTAAGATATGAGGTGACCCCATGCTCCGTCGACCCCGCCGCCGGCTCCTCGCCACGCTCGGCGCGTTCGTCTTCGCCCTGGCCATCGCCACGGGCCTGCCCTCCTCGGCCGCCAACGCCCAAACCGCATGCGCCGCACCGTGGAACGCCGGAACCGTCTACACCGGCGGCAACGTGGCCTCCCACAACGGCAGCAACTGGACCGCCCAGTGGTGGACGCAGGGCGAGACGCCCGGCACCACCGGCGAATGGGGCGTCTGGCGCAACCCCGTCGCCTGCGGCGGCGGCACCGACCCGGACCCCGACCCGTCCGGCCTCGTCGTCTCCGAGGCCCAGTTCAACCAGATGTTCCCCAGTCGGAACTCCTTCTACACCTACCAGGGCTTCGTCAACGCCACCGCCTCCTACCCCGCCTTCGGCACCACCGGCAGCGCCACCGTCCAGCGCCAGGAGGTCGCGGCGTTCCTCGCCAACGTCTCCCACGAGACCGGCGGCCTCGTCCACATCGTCGAGCAGAACACCGCCAACTACCCGCACTACTGCGACGCGGGCCAGTCCTACGGCTGCCCGGCCGGGCAGGCCGCCTACTACGGCCGCGGCCCGATCCAACTGAGCTGGAACTTCAACTACAACGCCGCCGGCAACGCCCTGGGCCTGCCGCTGCTGACCAACCCGTGGCTCGTCGAGCAGAACGCGACCGTGGCCTGGCAGACCGCCCTGTGGTACTGGAACACCCAGAGCGGGCCCGGGACGATGACCGGCCACGCGGCGATGACCAACGGCGCCGGCTTCGGCCAGTCCATCTGGTCGATCAACGGCTCCATCGAATGCAACGGCGGCAACCCCGCCCAAGTCCAGAGCCGCGTGACGAAGTACCAGAGCTTCACCGGCCTCCTCGGCGTCGCCCCCGGCGCGAACCTCTACTGCTGACGACTTCACCGCTGACCCTCCGAACCAGGGCCGCCGTCGGGATCGGCGGCGGCCCTTCGAAGTGCGGCGATCCCGTTCAGTCGGCGAGATCGGCGAGCCGGTCCACCATCGTGTTCTCGCCTGGGGCGCTTGCCGGTAGTGTCCCACAGCGACGCCGGTGGCACCGGCGGGCGAAGGCCCGGGGCGCCGCTGGGAAAGGAGTCCGTCGGTGGGCGAGCTGCGGTACGAGGTCCTCGACGAGGGACCGGGCACGATCGTGTTCCGGGTCCGCAAGGGCGCGTGGGGCATCTGGGTCAGGCTCGGAGCGAAGGCGCTCGACATCGGCGAGGCGACGGTGCCGCTCACCCCGGCGACGGGCCTCGTCCTGAGCGCACGGGCCGGGGCCAGGATCGGGCCCGACGAGGTCGCAGAGCTCGCCCGCGGCCTCCGCATCGCTCTGGAGCGCAGCGCGCTCGCGGCGCCGCCCCGGGTGATCGCGGTCGAAGAGCTGGTGTTCCCCGGGGCCGACTACCAGCCGAACGGGCCCGCCGCCGCGGGCTACGCGTGGGTCGCGGCGGCGTTCGGCGTGGAGCTGCCCCCGATCGCGATCCGTTTCGACGCCGCCGCGAACGCCTACGAGATCGGGTTCCCGCCGGCGTGAGCACCGCAGGGTGCAGACCAAGGCTGGGAACCCGACTCTCGTGCGGCCGTTCGGTTCAGCCGGTGCGCGTCCGGGTGCGCCACAGCAGCCAGATGAAGTACGGCGTGCCGATGAGGGCGCAGACCAGGCCCGCGGGGATCTGGGCCGGGGCGATCACGGTGCGGCCCAGGGTGTCAGCGACGCTCACGAGGAGGACGCCGATGAGGACCGCGACCGGCAGGACCCGGCCCGAGCGGCTGCCGACGAGGCCTCGCGCGAGGTGGGGCGCGACGAGGCCGACGAAACCGATCACGCCGACCACCGCGACCGCGGCGGCGGTGAGCAGGGCCGCGGCGCCGAGCAGGAGGAGCCGCGTGCGTTCGAGCCTGACGCCGAGCACCCGCGGGGTGTCGTCGTCGAGCGAGAGCAGGTCGATCTCCTTGCGGTGCGCGATCACCAACGGCAGCACCAGGACGAGCGCGGCGACCAGCGGAACGAGCCGGTCGGCCGTCCGCCCGTACGTGGTGCCCGACAGCCACGTCATGGCCTTCGGCGTGTTCCACGGGTCCGAAGCGAGGATGATCAGCGTGATCGCGGCCATCCCCAGCGACCACACGCCGATGCCGATGAGCACCAGCCGCCCCGTGTCGAGCCCGCCCCGCCACGCCAGCGCGTAGACCAGCGCGAACGCGCCAAGCCCGCCCGCCGCAGCGATACCGGTGACCGCCCACGCGCCCGATTCGGGCGCCCAGGTGATGAGCGAGACCGCGCCGATCCCGGCCCCGGCCGTGACGCCCAGCAGGCCCGGCTCCGCGAGCGGATTGCGCAGCACCCCCTGCGTCACCGTGCCCGCGCACGCCAGCGCGGCGCCCGCGAGGATCGCGGCGAGCACGCGCGGGAAGCGCTGCTCGATGATCCACGTGTAGCTCGCACCGGTCTTGCCCGCGAGCCAGTTGACGAGGTCGCCGCCCAGGAGCATCGTGTCGCCCGAGAACATCCCGACGAACAAAGCCCCGACCGACGCGGCCGCGAGCCCGACGAGGATGAGCGCGAACGCGGTCCGGCTGCGGCCCGCAGCACCGTGGAGGATCGCGGGCCGGTCGTCCGAGCCCGCGCTGGTCACCGTGCGCGCCAGCCACACCATGACGCCCGCGCCGAGGATCGTGGTCGTGACGCCCACGGGGATCTCGATGCTCTTCTCCGCGCCGAGGACCGCGCGCACCGCGAGGTCGGCGCCGACGATGACGAGGGCGCCGCACAGGGCACCCAGCGGGATGAGGGCCCGGTGGGCGAGGAGGTCGGGGAGGCGCCGCGCGATCTGGCGGGCGATGACGGGGGCCGCGAGGCCCACGAAGCCGATCGGCCCGGCCACGGTCACCGCGCAGGAGGCCAGCAGCAGCGAGCAGACGACGGTGACGGTGCGGGTGCGGCGGACGTGCACGCCGAGGCTGGAAGCGGTGTCGTCGCCCAGGCGCAGCAGGTCCAGGCGCGGGGCGAGGACCATGACGGCCGCGATCGCGAGCAGCACCAGGGGCGCGGCCTGCGCGGTGGACCCGAACCCGGTCAGGTTGAGACTGCCCGAGCCCCAGGCGAACAGGCCCGTCGTCTCCTCCTGGAAGAGCAGGATCAGCAGCGACACGACCGAGTTCGCGGCCATCGCGGTCGCCGAACCCGCGAGGATGAGACGGGTCGTGGCCGATTCGCCGCCGCCCGCCGACAGCGCGAGCACCAGGCCCGCCGTCGCCAGCGCGCCCGCGAAGGCCACGCCGATGCCCGACAGCAACGGCAGCGTGATCCCGAAGGCCGCCACGGCGGTCACGGCGAGATAGGCGCCCGCGTTGACCGCGAGCGTGTCAGGGCTGGCGAGCGGGTTGCGCGCCACCGACTGGAGCAGCACGCCCGAGGCGCCGAGCGCGACGCCGACCAGCACCGCCCCGGCCAGGCGCGGCAGGCGCGAGCCCTGGAGGACGTTCCACACCCTGTCGTCGGCGGTGCCGGTGACCAGCCGCAGCAGGTCCCCCGCGTCGACGGCCGAAGTGCCCTGCGTGAGATGCAGCGCCCCCAGGGCGACCAGGGCCGCCACCGCGGCGGTGAAGACCGCCGCGGTGACCCGGAGGCGCGGGCGCCTCCGGGCCGGAGCCTCCGGACGCGCCGGGGAGCTCAGCGTGCTCAACTGGCGTAGACCTCGGCGAAGTAGTCGAGGATGGCCTCGGAGGACTTGGGCCCGCCGAAGGTCCAGACGCCGAGCGGCAGCTCGTACAGCGAACCGTCCTTGACGAACTTGAGGTTCTCCCAGATCGCGTTGCCCGCGACGCCGTCGGTGAACAGGTTCGTGCCGTCGGCGTTGTTCCAGATGAACTTCAGCTCGGTGTCGGTGTACTGGGCCATGCCCTCGACGTCGGTGCCGCCCAGGCCCCACGCGCCGTCGGTCTCGCCGGTCCAGGCGTTCTCCAGGCCCACGGCGGTCCCGAGGGAGCCCACGAGCGAGGACGCGGCGAAGGGGCGGATGGCGACCGCGTCGCCCTCGACCCAGCCGTCGGCGTACAGGTAGGGGACGGCGCCGGTGCCGGCGGCCTCGATGGCGGCCTTGGTCTCCTCGATCTTGGCCTCGAAGTCGGCCCACAGCGCGTCGGCCTCGGCGTTCTTGCCGAGGAGGTCGGCGATCATGTCGACGTCGCGGTGCATCCGGCCGAGGTTGTCGGTCTCGCTGGAGCCCTCGGTGACCAGGACGGGCACGAACTCCTCGATCTGCTCGATGAGCTCCTCGTCGTCGGTCTCCATGACGACCAGGTCGGCGCCGAGCCCGGCGATCGCGTCGATCGAGGGCTCCTGGCGGGTGCCGACGTCGGTGACGGTGTCGTCCAGCGGCACGGCCTCGCCGGCCCAGGTGTTGTAGCCCTCGATGTCGGCGACGCCGACGGGCATGACGCCGAGGCTGGCGACGATCTCGACCTCCGCCCATTCGAGCGCGACGACCTTCTGCGCGGGCGCGTCGAGTTCGACGGTGCGGCCCAGGAAGTCGACGGTGGAGACCGGTCCGGTCTCGGCGGTCGTCTCGTCGGCGCCGGAACCCTCCTCGGTGGTGCCGCAGGCGGAGGCGGCGAGGACGGCGGCGAGTGCCGCGGGCACGGCGAATCGCTTGAGGTGGGAGAGCTGCATCGGGTTCCTTCTACTCGGTGGTGGTGCCCGCGAAGCGGCGGCTGTGACGGCCGATGGGCTTGGCGGTGAGCATCCCGGTGACGGGATCGGCGTCGACGCGGATGTCGATGCCGTATGCGGCGGTGAGGTTCTCGGCGGTGAGCACCTCCGCCGGGGTGCCGGCGGCCATGACGCGGCCGTCGTGGAGCAGGACGGCGCGGTCGGCGACCGCGGCGGCCTGGTCGAGGTCGTGGAGCACGACGCCGACGGCGGTCCCGTGGTCGTCGGCGAGGTCGCGGACCAGGTCGAGGATCTCGACCTGGTAGCGCAGGTCGAGGTGGTTGGTGGGCTCGTCGAGCAGGAGCACGGCGGTGTCCTGGGCGAGGCAGGAGGCGAGCCAGACGCGCTGGCGCTCGCCGCCGGAGAGGGCCTCCATGCCGCGGTCGGACATGTGCTCGACGCCGCAGATCTCCATGGCGCGCAGGACCTTCTCGGGCCCTTCGGGGTCGCCGTGGCGCCAGCGCCCGCGGTGGGGGTGGCGGCCGTAGCCGACGACGTCGAGGACGCGGATGCCGCCGGGGACGGGGCGGGACTGGGAGAGGAGGGAGACGCGCCGGGCGAAGTCCTTGGGGCTCAGGGCGGTCGCGTCGGTGCCGTCGGCGAACTCGACGGTCCCGGCGTCGGCCTTGTGGAGGCGGGCGAGGGATCGCAGGAGGGTGGATTTGCCCGAGCCGTTGGGGCCGAGGAGGGCGGTGACGGCGCCGGGTCGCAGGGCGATGTCGGCGTCGTGCACCACGGTGGTGCCGAAGTAGGCGAGTCGGAGGGCGCGGCCGCTCAGTCCGGCGTCATCAGGCATGTAGGCAAGGCTAACCTATCTCATTTTTCTTTGCATCCCGGCTGGTCAGGGGCGTGCGTTGCACCCTCGCGGGGCTTTTGCGACCGGCGCGGTGCCCGATGAGTCCCGTTCGCGCCCAAATGGATCATGCTCCGGTGAGGACGCGCACACCACGCGTAAGAGTGAAATCCGGCGCGGCGCTCTGGACTTGACCGTGCCGGGTGGGGTCGACTGGTCCTAGGCGCCGCAATGCCGATGCACCCCGTGTCGGCGCGGGACGCCAGAGAGGACGAACATGACACCGAATGCGAAGGTGGGGCCTTCGAGTGTCGTCATCGACGAGATCTGGACAGTCGAGCGCGTGAAGTCGCTCGGCGTGATGACGAATGTCGAGACGGCCGCGCAGATCCTGGGGATCGGCCGGACCGTCGCCTACAGGCTGGCCAAGGACGGCGACTTCCCCGTCCAGGTCCTGAGGATCGGCCACAGCTACAGGGTTCCGGTGCTGCGGCTCCTCGAGCTGCTCGGCGCACCGGACGCGCCGCTCGACCGCGACCGCTTCATCGACTAGCGAACCGAAGCGGCGGCGCGCTCCAGGGGGAGGAGCGCGCCGCCGCTTCGCACGTCTCAGCGCTTCTTGCGCTTGTCCTTGTGCTGGAAGTGGACGAAGAGCCGGCCGAAGTTCTTCGAGTCCTTGTCCACCCGGTGGTACAGGGCCTTGACCTCCTTCTGGTCGAGGAACCTGAGCACCTTCTTCTTGAGCTGGCCCGAGCCCTTGCCGGGGATGATCTCCACGAGGTCGATCTTCTTGGCGACCGCCTCGTCGATGACGTCCTTGAGGGCCTTCTCGATCTGGTCGCCCTTGTTGTAGATGTCGTGCAGGTCCAGCACCAGTTTCGCCATGCTCCGACCTTAGGGGGTGTTGCCGAACCCCTGACGGCCGCTGGCCGGTCCATTTGCCCGCTCACTTCGTTGTCGGCGGTCTGGATACAACACCGGTATCCAGACCGCCTTCCGCGGTCTCGGCGACGCTTGCGAGCCGTAACTGTGCAGAGCGAGCGAACAAATGGCCTCGGCCATCGACTCGCCGGGGGTTCGGCAACACCCCCTAGGCGTCGACGCGCGGGATGTCCGGCTCGATGTAGATGAGCTTCGCGGTGGGCACGGCGGCGCGGATGCGCGCCTCGGCGGCGTCGATCTCGGCGGCGACCTGCGAGCCGGTCTCGGAGGAGCCGATGCCGATCTTCGCGGCCACCAGCAGCTCGTCGGGGCCGATGTGCAGGGTCTTGAGGTGGATGAGCGAGTTCGCGTCGCCCTCGTTGATCGCCTGCTTGATCGCGGCGATGTCCTCCAAGGTGGCCGACTCGCCGATGAGCATCGAGCGGATCTCGATCGCCAGGACGATCGCGATGCACACGAGCAGGACGCCGATGCTCATGGTGCCGAGCGCGTCGAACAGCGAGTTGCCGGTGATCCAGGTGAGGCCGACGCCGAAGAGGGCCAGGACGAGGCCGACGAGCGCGCCGATGTCCTCCAGGAGGATCACGGGCAGCTCGGGCGAGCGCGAGCCCTTGATGAACCGCACCCACGACTGCTTGCCGCGGACCGCGTTCGACTCCTTGACGGCGGTGCGCAGCGAGAACGACTCCAGGATGATCGCCACGACCAGCACGATGACGGCCACGAGCGGGGACTCCAGGCCGTGCTCGGTGTCCTGGAGCTTGTGCCAGCCCTCGTACAGGGCGTACACGCCGCCGATGGAGAACAGGACGATCGAGACGATGAACGCGTAGATGTAGCGTTCGCGCCCGTACCCGAACGGGTGGGCGGGGCTGGCCTCGCGCCGGGACCGCTTGCCGCCGATGAGGAGCAGGACCTGGTTCGCCGCGTCGGCCACCGAGTGGACGCCCTCGGCGAGCATCGACGCCGAACCCGTGATCGCGGCCGCGACGAACTTGCTGATCGCGATCCCCGTGTTGGCCAAGAGCGCCGCGACGATCGCCTTGGTGCCGCCTTCTGCTGACATCTGGTCGTCATTCCTTCCACTGAACGCGCCCCGCATCCAGTTGGGGCCTGCACGAGTCTGTCATGGCCTTGCAACCCTCCGACGAGGCCTCAGGTCGCGTCCCGCATGGTCGCTGGCGCGACACCCGTTCGCGGTTTCGAACGGGCGCTCGGCGCGCTACGATCGAGGCAAGGCGACGCCCCGGGAGCCAGCTCCCGGACCGGGCGAAGGAACGTACACCGCCAAGGGGACCTCGTCCCCGGCCGGAGACCGCGGGTCTCCAGCCCCTGTACGGACCCAGCCCGCGTCACCGACGCGCGGACCGAGTGGTGGACCGGTTCCGGCAATGAGAGGCCCTCAGCGGGCCCCTGCCGTGAACCCACCGCTCGGAAGGCCCGTACGTGACCACGCTCGACCGTCCCCTCCCCTCCGTCGCCGCGCCCGAACGCGCCACGACCCGCCAGTGGCTCGCCGTCGCGGCCGTCGCCCTCGGCGTCTTCGTCGTCATGACCTCCGAAGTCCTCCCTGTGGGACTCCTCACGCCCATCGGCTCGGCCCTCGGCGTCAGCGCCGGCACCGCCGGGCTCATGGTCACCGTCCCCGGCCTCGTGGCCGCCGTCGCCGCCCCGCTCGCGGTGGTCTTCACCCGCAGGCTCGACCGGCGCCTCGTGCTCGTCGGCCTAGCGGTGCTCGTCGCCGGCGCGAACATCGGCGCCGCCACGGCCGGGACCTTCGGGCAGCTGCTGGCCGCCCGCGTCCTCGTGGGCCTGTCCATCGGCGCGTTCTGGGCCGTCGCCGGCGGCATCGCGCTGCGCCTGGTCCCCGCCCGGGACGTGCCGCGCGCGACGGCGGCCGTCTACGGCGGCATCGGCGCGGCCACCGTCCTCGGCGTCCCGCTCGGGACGCTCATCGGCGACCACCTCGGCTGGCGGGCCGCCCTGTGGGCCCTCGCCGGGCTCGCCGCGGTCGCGATGGCCGCGATCGCGGTGCTCGTGCCGCGCCTGCCCTCGAACTCCTCGGTGTCCTTCGCGTCGCTGCCGAGACTGGTGCGGCGCAACAGGAACGTGCGCGTCGGACTGGCGTTCACGTTCTTCATCGTGACCGGGCACTTCATCGCGTACACGTTCATCAGCCCGATCCTCCAGGCCAACGGCATCGCCGCCTCGCAGGTCAGCGGCCTGCTCCTGGCGTTCGGAGCGGCGGCGCTCATCGCCACGGTCGCCTCGGGCTCGCTCATCGGAAGGCACCTGCGGCCGACCCTCGCCACGCTCGGCGTGGCGATGGCGGTCGGCATGGCGCTCATGGCCTTCGCGGTCGGCGACCTGTTCTCCGCCACTGCGGTGCTCCTGCTGTGGGGCGCGGGCTACGGCCTGGTCTCCCCCGCCGTGCAGACCTGGTTCATGAACGCCGTCGACCCCGGCGAGGTCGAGGTGGCGACCTCTCTGAACACCGTCATGTTCAACCTGTCGATCGCGGCGGGCTCCTTCGCGGGCGGCTTCGTCGTGGACGCGGCCGCCCCGAGCGCCGTCCTGTGGATCGGCGCGGCCCTGCTCGTCCCGGTCGTCCTCCTGGCCGCCAAGGGCGCCGCGAAGCGGCCCGAACGCGAGCTCGTGAACGCCTCCTAGCGCCTCCGCAGGAGGTGTAGGCCCACCAGGAGCCAGGCGAGACCGGCCTGGCCCTCGGTGGCGGCCCAAGTGACGGCCGGACCGAACGGCTCGCCTAGCGCCAGGCCCGCGCCGACGCCGAGCAGCAGCGCGGGCAGGCCGACCACGAGGGCCACGGCGGTCGGCCGGGGCACCGAACCCGAACGGAGGCAGGCGATGCCGAGCACCGTGGCGCCGATATAGACGAGGTGCGCGAGCGACCAGGCCGGGATGCCGGCGAGGGCCGCGACGCCCTCGGCGTCCTCGGACAGGAGCGGGCCGACGAGGTTCACCAGGTAGCCGACGACCGTGGCGCCCAACCCGAAGCGCACCAGCCCGATCCCCCAGGCGCCCGCCCGGCCCGACTCGTGCCGGAAGGCCCCGAACCCGATGAGGACGAGCACCGCGGCCGCGAGCCCCGCCGCGTTCCATGCGGCCGACTCGTCGGCGACGAATCCGGCGGCGGCGAACACGACCGCCCCGAGCGACATTGAGGCGCCCGCGAGGCGCGGCTTCACGGTCCGGGCGTTTGGGGGCGCTTGCGTCTGCATCTGGGGGGTACTCCAGTCGTTCGGGGGCCGCACTATCGCGGCCCGGAACCCGATGGTGCCGTGGCGAAGCGGCCGCCGACTCCCCCACGCGAACGGCCCCGCTCCCCCGAGAGAGGGAGCCGCACCCCGCACTTCATCATCACTGTTAGGGATGGCCCCCTTAGGCCCCGGCCTTTTCCAGCACCGCCCCGAAGTCCGCCACCGGCTCGGCCCGCAGCGCGGCCGGGACCCGCTCGCAAGCGGGCGCCTCCTTGCGGAACCGCCCCGGCGGCCTGCCGAACTCACGCTTGAACGCGGCCGCGAAGGCGAACTCGGAGGCGTAGCCGACCTGCCGCGCCACCGACGACAAGGGCGCGTCACCGTCCGACAGCAGCCGGGCCGCCAACGTCAACCGCCACATCGTGAGGTACCCCAGCGGAGGCTGCCCGACCAGATCGGTGAATCGGCGCGAGAACGCCGACCGCGACAGCCCCGCCACCTCGCCCAGCGCCGCGACCGTCCACTGCCGCGCCGGATCGGCGTGGATCGCGGTCAGCGCCCCCCCGACCGACCGGTCCGCGAGCGCGTCGCCCCAGCCGCCGAACCGGCACCCCAGCGAGCTGTTCCCTAGCATCGCGCGCAGCAGGTACATGAGGATCGCGTCCACGAGGGCGTGAACGAGCGTGTCGCCGCCCCCGCGCTCGACCCTCAGCTCTTCGTCGAGCAGCGCGACGGCCGCCGCGACCTCTGGCCGGGCGGTCGCGTCCGCCGGCAGGTGCACGAGGTCCGGCAGGTCCGCGATGAGCGGATGGCTGCGCCCCGGAGCGAGCTCGTAGGCCATGCACAGCGCCACATGCGTCGCACCCTCCACATCAGAGCGGAACACCGCGCCCGACAGCAGCGGGCCCGACTCGCACGGCGGATCGGGTTCACTCCCGTGCGAGTCCGCGATGACATGCGCGCCGCCGAGCGGGAGCAGCAGCGCATCGCCCTCCTCCAACCGCAGCGTCCGGCCCGATTCGGTCGTGAGCACCGCGCTCCCCCGCACCATGATCTGGACGCCGAACCCGCCGGGGTGCGCCGGGCGCCGGTTCGCCCACGGCGCCACCCGCGCGAACCGGGCCGCGATCGGTCGGCCGGTGCGCAGCACGGTCATCACATCACTGAGTACGTCCATGCCGCAAGCGTATCCGCGCGCCCCGCGGACGATCGCGTATGAAGCCGGGACGCTCACAGATGGCAGCTAACCGGCACGGCGCATACCTTCGAGGCGTTCCCCTTACACCGCAGCAGATCAACGGAGCCCACCAATGTCCACAACAGAGGACCGAACCACCGTCGCCGCACCCGCCTGGAGGTCCCGCCTCGCCGCCGTCGCCGCCGCCGCGATCGGCGCGGCCCTGGTCGCCTTCATCGCCTCGGTCGCAGGAGCGACCATGGAGGCGGCCAACCCGGGCCAGGACCCGATCCCGATCGGCCCCGTCAACGCCGCCTTCGCGGGCCTCGCCGCCGGCGGCCTCGGCTGGCTCGCCCGAGCGCTCCTGGACCGCTTCGCCCCGACCCGCGCCCGCCTGATCTGGCTCATCGGCGCCTCAGCCGCATTCCTCGTCGAACTGTTCCCGCCCCTGCTCACCGAGGCCACACCCGGCACGAGAGTCGCTCTGTTCGCCATGCACGCGGTCGTCGCCGCAATCCTCTTCCCGATCCTCGGCGCCCGCCGCGATCGTCCAAACACGAGGTCATGACCATTCCGAATCCACACGATCCGTCGCGAGAGGAGACCTGAATTACATTTCCCGGCCGAAAGCGCCGAGAAGCACCGAACATCCTCGCCACGAGCAAATGACGAGCGAATACCAGAAGAGCCGGTTCCCTCTTTCGAGGAAACCGGCTCTCAGCTGGTATTTCTTTGTAGCGGGAGGCGGATTTGAACCACCGACCTCCAGGTTATGAGCCTGGCGAGCTACCGAGCTGCTCTATCCCGCGTCGATGAGATAACTGTACCCCATGCCGTATCGGGCCGCAAAGTGGGGGTTCGGTGAGTGCCGTCACCGCGCAATTCGCCGCCAATTCGAGTGCGGTTCGCGAGTGGTCGGCGAATCGGCCGCGGCCGGAGCCGCGGCCGTTCGGACCGCTAGAAGCCGAGGCGTTCGAGGAGCTTGGGATCCCGCTGCCAGTCCTTGGCGACGCGCACGTGCAGGTCGAGGTAGACGCGGCCGCCGATGAGCTGGGCGATGCCCTTGCGGGCCTTGGTGCCGACCCGCTTGAGGCGATCGCCGCCCTTGCCGATGATGATGCCCTTCTGGCTGTCGCGCTCGACGTAGATCTCGGCCCAGATCTTCTTGCGCGGGCCGCCGTCGGAGTCCTCGTCCTCGACGTCCTCGATGACGACGGCGAGGGAGTGCGGCAGCTCGTCGCGGACGCCTTCGAGGGCGGCCTCGCGGATGAGCTCGGCCATCATGACCCGTTCGGGCTCTTCGGTGATCATCCCGTCGGGGTACAGCTGCGGCGACTCGGGAAGCTTGCCCGAGAGGACCTCGACGAGGGTCTCCAGGTTCTCGCCGGTCTTGGCCGAGACGGGCACGATGTCGGCGAAGTCGCCGAGGGCGGCCACGTTGGTCAGGTGGCGCACGAGGGCGTCCTTGGAGACCAGGTCGATCTTGGTGACGACCGCGACGACCTTCGCGTGGAGCTTGGCGATCTCGCCGGTGATGAACTTGTCGCCGGGGCCGGGCTTCTCGTTGGCGGGCAGGCACAGCCCGATGACGTCCACTTCGGACCAGGTCTGGCGGACGAGTTCGTTCAGCCGCTCGCCGAGCAGGGTCCGCGGGCGGTGCAGGCCGGGCGTGTCGACCAGGATGAGCTGCGAGTCGGGCCGGTGGAGGATCGCGCGGACCACGTGGCGGGTGGTCTGGGGCCGCTTGGAGGTGATGGCGATCTTCTGGCCCATGATCGCGTTCGTCAGCGTGGACTTGCCGGCGTTCGGGCGGCCGACGAAGCAGGCGAAGCCCGCGTGGAAGGCGTTGGAGGCGGAGCCTCCGGCGTTGCTAGGCAAGACGGTTCACCTCTTTGCGGATCACGGTGTAGGCGGCCAGGTCGGCGCTGATCTCACGGGCGGCCTTGAGGCCGTCCTCGTCGGCGGCGGCGCCGAAGACGACGGCCGCTTCGAGCTTGTCGGCGCCGGCCGCGAAGGCCTGGGCCACGGCGGCCTGGAGGGCGGACAAGCGCAGGGACGGGAGGTCCACCGCCGCGGAGGCGTAGGTCCGGCCGATGCCGTCGCGGACGGCCGCGCCGGTGGTCTGCTGGACGCGCCCGGCGGCCCCTCGGGCCAAGGTGACGAGCTTCGCGTCCTCGGCGTCCAGGTCTTCTATGGTCAGGTCGCCTGCGGTCAGGTCAGACATTGATCGTGTGCCTCTCATCGTTCGCGGTGTTCGCCTCGGTGTCGCCGGCCTCGGGCAGGCGCGCGACGCGCACCGTCTCGATGCGGTTGCGACGGCCGACGGTGCCTTCGGCGGTCAGTTCGAGCCCGGCCAGGCGCGCCCGGTCGCCCGCCAGCGGGACCTTGCCCAGTTCGGCGGCGAGCAGGCCGGCGACGGTGTCGACGTCGAGCTCGGGCAGGTCGACGTCGAACAGCTCGGACAGGTCCTGCACGGAGAGGCGGGCGGTGACCCGGGCGGTGCGGTCGTCCAGCCAGGCGACCGGCGGCAGCTCGTCATCGTACTCGTCGGCGATCTCGCCGACGATCTCCTCGAGGATGTCCTCGATGGTCACGAGCCCGGCGGTGCCGCCGTACTCGTCCACGACCGCGGCGATGTGGATGCGCGCGGTCTGCATGTCCCGCAACAGGTCGTCGACCGGCTTCGAGTCGGGCACGAAGGACACCGCGCGCATGACCTCGCCGACGGGCGGGTTCGCGCCGTCCTCGAGGCGCACGAGGTCCTTGAGGTAGACCACGCCGCGCACGTCGTCGAGGTCCTCCCCGACGACGGGGATGCGGGAGAAGCCCGACCGGAGCGCGACCTGCTTGGCCTCGTCGGCGAGCGCGTCGACCGGGAGCCACACCATCGCGGTGCGCGGGACCATGACCTCGCGGGCCACGGTGTCGCCGAGGGCGAACACGGAGGCGATCATGTCGCGCTCCTCGTGGTCGACGGTGCCCTGGGCCTCGGCGGCGTCGACCATCTCGCGGATCTCGATCTCGGAGGTCGCGAACGGCCCCTCGCGGAAGCCGCGGCCGGGGGTGACGGCGTTGCCGAGGAGGATGAGGACCTTCGCGAGCGGCCCGAGGGCGGTGCCGAGGAGGGCGACCGGCCCGGCCACGGCGAGGCCGATCGGGTAGGCGTGCTGGCGCCCGAGGGTGCGGGGCCCGACGCCGATGGCGACGAAGGACACGACCGTCATGACCGCGGCCGAGATGCCGACGGCGAGCCAGGAGTCGTGCCAGGAGTCGAAGGCGACGACGGCGACGATCGCGATGGCGGCGGCCTCGCAGGCGAGGCGCAGGAGGATGAGCAGGTTGAGGTGCCTGGGGAGGTCGGCGGTGATCTTCAGCAGCGACTCGGCGCCGCGGCGGCGCTGCTCGACGAGTTCGGCGGTGCGGGCGGGCGAGACGGCGATGAGCGCCGAGTCGACCATGGCGGCGGCCCCGGCCACGGCGGTCAGTGCGACCGCCGCGGCCAGGAGCGTGTACGGGAGCATTCGGGCCTAGCTCTCCGCCGGTGCCGCGTGTTTGGCGCGCCACGCGTCGAGCAGCCGGTTCTGGAGGCCGAACATCTCCTTGGCCTGCTCGGGCTCGGCGTGGTCGTAGCCGAGGATGTGGAGCACGCCGTGGACGCTGAGCATGTGCAGCTCGTCGGCCGTGGTGTGCCCCGCGTCCTTGGCCTGGGCCTCGGCGACCTCGGGCGAGAGGACCAGGTCGCCGAGGATCGGCGTGGTCGGCTCGGAGGAGTCGGGGCGGCCGGGCATGGCGTCGTCCATCGGGAAGGAGAGGACGTCGGTGGGCCCGGTGCCGCCCATCCAGCGCTTGTTGAGCTCGGTCATGTGCTCGATGTCGACGATGAGGATCGAGAGTTCGGCGAGCGGGTTGACCCCCATCTCGTGGAGGGCGAAGTCGGAGACGGCGCGGATGCCGGCCTCGTCGACGTCGCGCCCGGACTCATTGATGATCTCGATGCCCACGGTTTCCTCGTTGCCCTTTCCTCGGGTCGCCGCGCTGCGCGCTCTCCTGCCCGCCTCGCTTCGCGTCCCACTTCTCGTAGGCGTTCACGATATCGCTGACCAGCTGGTGTCGGACGACATCGTCCGCCGTGAGGGTGGCGAAGTGCACGTCGTCGACGTGTTCGAGGATGTCGCGCACGACCCGCAGTCCCGACGTGGCGTGGTTCGGCAGGTCGACCTGCGTGATGTCGCCGGTGACCACGATCTTCGAACCGAACCCGAGCCGCGTCAGGAACATCTTCATCTGCTCGGGCGTGGTGTTCTGCGCCTCGTCCAAGATGATGAACGCGTCATTCAGGGTACGGCCGCGCATGAAGGCCAGGGGGGCGACTTCGATCGTGCCGGCTTCCATGAGCTTGGGGATGGAGACGGGGTCGATCATGTCGTGGAGTGCGTCGTAGAGGGGGCGCAGGTAGGGGTCGATCTTCTCGAAGAGGGTGCCGGGCAGGAAGCCGAGCTTCTCGCCGGCCTCGACGGCGGGCCTGGTGAGGATGATCCGGGTGATCTCCTTGGCCTGGAGCGCCTGGACGGCCTTGGCCATCGCGAGGTAGGTCTTGCCGGTGCCCGCGGGGCCGATGCCGAAGACGATCGTGTTGGTGTCGATGGCCTCGACGTAGTGCTTCTGGCCGAGCGTCTTGGGTCGGATCGCCTTGCCGCGCTTGGAGATGATGTTCTGCGTGAGCACGTCGACGGGCCGCTCGCCGGGAGCAGCCTTGAGCATGTTCTCGGTGCGCCGGATGATGTCGGGATCGACGTCCTCGCCGTTCTCGATCAACGCGAGCAGCTCCTTCACGAGTCGTTCGGCGGCGTTGAGCGCGCCGTTGAGTCCGGTGAGGGTGATGGTGTCCCCGCGCACGTGGAGGTCGACGCCGGGATTGCGGCGCTCGATGTAGCGGAGGTTCTCGTCGGCCTGGCCCAGCAGCGCCATGAGCGAGCGCTGGTCGCCGACGGTGATCGTGGACGTGATCGTCGAAGTGTGCTGGCCGTTGTCAGAGCTGTCGGTCATAGGCTTCGCCCGCGAGGGCTGTTCGCCACCTGCTTCCTCAAAGCGCGGTCCTCAGCGGCCCCTGGGGTCCGCTGCATGGGTCTCAATGGTAGTTCTCGCATACGACGGGGGACAACGAGTAATCGCAGCGGCGGTGTGATTTCAGGCCGCGACCATCGGTCCGAGCGGTTTGCCGCCGACCACGTGGAAGTGCACGTGGAAGACGTCCTGGCCGCTGTGGGGCCCGGTGTTGGCGATGAGGCGCCAGCCCGACTCGGCGACGCCCTCTTCGGCGGCGACCTCGGCCGCGACCGCGAGCACCTCGCCCGCGAGCGCGGGATCGGCGGCGGTGAGCTCGGCGACGTTCGCGTAGTGGTCCTTGGGGATGACCAGGACGTGCGTGGAGGCCCGGGGGTGGAGGTCGCGGAAGGCGAGAACCCGCTTGGTCTCGCGGACCTTGGTCGAGGGGATCTCCCCGGCGGTGATCTTGCAGAAGATGCAGTCGGCGTCGGTCATCGGGTGATCTTATGCGTCTCGGGCACTCACCAGCGGCCCAGGCGGGCCTGGAGCACCGCGAGGGCGGCGGGCCCGGCGGTGGAGGTGCGCAGGACGGTCTCGCCGAGGCGCACCGGCTCGCCGAACTCGGCGAGCGCGGCGAGCTCGTCGGGGCTGATGGAGCCTTCGGGCCCGATGACGAGGGCGACTTCCCCGGCCTCGGGCAGGACGGCCCGGGAGAGCGGGAGGACGGCCTCCTCGTGGAGGACCAGGACGGTGTCGGCGGCGCGCAGGCGGTGCACGAGCTGCTTGGTGGTGTGGAGTTCGGCGACGTGGGCGAGCCGGGCGCGGCGGGCCTGCTTGGAGGCCTCGCGTGCGGTCGCGGTCCACTTGGCGCGGGCCTTCTCTCCGCGCGGGCCCTTCCACTGGACGATGGATCGTGAAGCGGCCCAGGGGATCACCTCGTCCACGCCGATCTCGGTGAGCATCTGGACGGCGCGTTCGCCCCTGTCGCCCTTGGGGAGGGCCTGTACGACGGTGAGTTTCGGCTCGGTGGTCGGAAGCGTGCGGCGTTCGAGGATGTCGAGGCGCAGCGACCCGCGTTCGGCGGCGGCTACTCGGGCCGAGGCGACGCCCCCGGCACCGTCGGAGAGCAGCAGGGTCTCGCCGGGCTGGAGGCGCTGCACGTCGGCGGCGTGGTGCCCTTCGGGGCCGTCGAGGACGAAGCCGTCGGCGGCGGGAATGGCGTCGACGAGGAATACCGGATCGCTCACGCCGACAGCCTAACGGCGCCGATGGCGGCGGCGGCCGCAACGGCCCCGGGTGTGCGGCCGTGGTCGGCGGAACGGGACGCCGCGCGCTCCGTACGTTGTACGACATACAACGTACGGACATTCCCGACCGAGTCCGTCGCTTCACCGTACGCAGTACGACGTACTGCGTACGGTCTCGCATCAGTGGGGGCCATACTTCGTACGACGTACGAAATAGGTCTAGGCGTGCCCGTTGAAAGCGTCTCTCATTCGGCTAAAAAAACCGCTGCCGCCTTTGACCTCTTTGATCTCTTCATCGCGGAGGCTGGCGAGCTTCTTCAGCAGCTCTTCCTGCTCGGTGTCGAGCTTGGTGGGAGTGCGCACGTCGAGTTCGATGAACAGGTCGCCGCGCGCGCCGCCGCCGCGGAGCTTGGGGACGCCGTGGCCGCGGACCTTCTTGATGGTGCCCGGCTGGGTGCCTGCGACGACTTCGACTTCGACCTGGTCGTCGAGGGTGTGGATGTTGAGCTTGGTGCCGAGCGCGGCCTGGGTCATGGGGACGCGCACGCGGCAGCGCAGGTCCGAGCCCTCGCGGGTGAAGACCTCGTGCGGCTTCTCGTGGACCTCGACGTAGAGGTCGCCGGCGGGGCCGCCGCCGGGGCCGACCTCGCCTTCGCCGGAGAGGCGGATGCGCATGCCGTCCTCGACGCCCGAGGGCACCTTGACGGTGATGCGCCGCCGGGAGCGGACGCGGCCTTCGCCGCCGCACTTGCGGCACGGGTCGGTGATGATCGAGCCGTAGCCCGAGCAGGCCGAGCAGGGACGGGCGGTACGGACCTGGCCGAGGATGGTGCGCTGCACGACCTGGACCTCACCGGAGCCGCCGCAGGTGGTGCACGTCTGCGGTTCGGCGCTGCCCTCGGTGCAGGAGCCCTCGCAGGCGTCGCACAGGATCGCGGTGTCGACGGTCAGGGTCGACTCGGTGCCGAAGGCGACCTCTTCGAGGTCGAGGTCGAGGCGCAGCAGCGCGTCGTTGCCGGGGCGGGTGCGCGAGCGCGGGCCGCGGCGGCCGAAGCCGCCCATGGAGCCGCCGAAGAAGGCGTCCATGATGTCCTCGAAGCCCATGAACGGGGCGCCGCCGGCGCCGCCGCCGGTGCGGGAGAACGGGTCGCCGCCGGCGTCCACGACGGCGCGCTTCTGGGGGTCCATGAGGACCTCGAAGGCGGCGTTGATCTCCTGGAGGCGCTCTTGCGCGTCGGGTTCGTCGCTGACGTCGGGGTGGTACTTGCGCGCCAGCTTCCGGTACGCCTTCTTGAGTTCGTCGTCGGTGGCGTTCCGGTCGACGCCGAGAATGCCGTAGTAGTCCTTAGCCACGTGCGAATCGTCCTGTCAGCGGTTCTGTTCCAAAATCTCGGACACGTACCGGGCCACGGCGCGTACCGCCGCGATGGTGCCCGGGTAGTCCATGCGGGTGGGTCCGAGGACGCCCATGTGGCCGACCACCGAGCCCGGCCCGTATCCGGCGGTGACCACGGTGGTCTCGCGGAAGTCGTCGAGGTGGTTCTCGTCGCCGATGCGCACCGTCAGCAGCGCGTTGGAGTCGGCTCGCCCCAGCAGCTGCATGAGCACGACCTCCTCTTCAAGCGCTTCGAGGATGGGCCGCATCGACCCGGCGAAGAAGTTCCCGGGGCGGGTGAGGTTGGCGGCGCCGGCGACGGCCACGCGCTCCTCGGTGCGGGCGACCAAGGTCTCGACCAGGACCCGCGCCAGCGCCGAGGCGGTGTCGCGCAGTTCGGGGCGGACGAGGTCGGCGAGGTCGGCGATCACGCGGGGCGCGTCGGCGAGTGGGCGGCCCTGGAGCTGCTCGTTGACCAGGCGCCGCAGTTCGAGTACGTCGTCCTCGCTGAGCTCGGCGGGCATCTCGACGTAGCGCTGCTCGACCCGGCCGGTGTCGGTGATCATGACGAGCATGAGCCGGGTCGGTGTGAGCGAGACGAGTTCGAGGTGGCGCACCGAGGAGCGGTTGAGGCTCGGGTACTGGACGACGGCGACCTGGTGGGTGAGCTGCGCGAGGAGGCGCACGGTGCGGGTGACGACGTCGTCGAGGTCGATGGCCTCGGAGAGGAAGCGGTGCACGGCGCGCCGTTCGGCGGCCGAGAGCGGCTTGATCTTGCCGAGGCGGTCGACGAACAGGCGGTAGCCCTTCGCGGTGGGGATGCGCCCGGCGGAGGTGTGGGGCTGCTGGATGTAGCCGGCCTCTTCGAGGTAGGCCATGTCGTTGCGGACGGTGGCGGCGGAGACGCCGAGGGCGTGGCGTTGGGCGACGGCCTTGGAGCCGACGGGCTCCTCGGTCGCAACGTAGTCCTCGACGATGGCGCGAAGCACTTCGAGCTTGCGATCGTCCATCGCCGCCACGTCCCTTCGATCTCGGTGCCGTCCGCCGGGCCCGGGCCCGGTGCCGGCCCCGTCAGGGCCGGACTCAAGTTTGGCACTCCCGGTCCGGGAGTGCCAGTCTACGTGTGGCCTCAGACGCTCGGGAGGTTGAGCGCGCCGTCGTCGGCGACGGTCACTCCGGCGTCCCCGAAGTCGGCGGCGAGCTCGTTGAGGTCGTCGAAGGCGCCGTTGTCGCCGTCGAGCTGGGGGTAGCCGGCGCCGTCCATGCGGGTGGCGAGGGCCTGGCCGGCGACGATGGTGCCGTCCTCGCGGACGGTGATCGACAGGACGGCCGAGCGCCCGAGGGGGCCGTCGGTGGCGAAGAGGTTCTGGCCGCCGCCGAAGTTCCCCAGGGAGTAGGCGATGAGCTTGCCGTTGTAGAACTCCATGCCGCGCAGGACGTGCGGGCCGTGGCCGAAGACGAGGTCGGCGCCGTTGTCGACGCAGGTGCGCGCGAAGGCGCGGGTGTCGCCGCGGTCTTCGCCGAGGTAGTTCTCGACGCCTTCGGGGACGTGCCGGTGGTCGGTGCCCTCGGCGCCGAGGTGGGCGGTGGCGATGACGATGTCGGCCTGCTCCTTGGCGGAGGCGACGAGCGCGGCGACGGCGTCGAGGTCGCGGTTGTCGGTGTAGAACGTGTACGGCGCGAAGCCGACCAGGCCGACGGTGAGCCCGCTCTCGGTCTCGACCAGGCAGACCTCGCCCTTGATCCCGCAGACCTCCATGCCGGCCTCGCGGATGGCGTCCTGGGTCTCGGTGGCGCCGTCGGGCCCGGCGTCCCAGCCGTGGTTGTTGGCCTGGTTGAGCACGTCGAAGCCCGCGTCGGCGAAGACCTGGGCGTATTCGGCGGGCAGGCGGAAGTAGGTGCACTGGCCGCCGCCGCACTTGTCGAACTCGAGGGTCGAGAAGGCGCCTTCGAGGTTCGCGATGATCACATCGCCGCTGAGGGAGTCCTTGACGCCGGAGAAGAAGCTCGCGCCCTCGTCGGAGGCCATCTGGTTCGGGTAGGAGCCGGGCATGGTGTCGCCCACGTGCGTGATGGTGATCTCGCGGGGCGGCTCGGGCGAGGGCGACTCCGAGGGGGTCTCCTCGGCGGCGCCGGCGCCGCCGTCGTCCTCTGCCGGCGGCGGCTCCTCCTCGGAGCAGGCGGCCGCTGCCGCGGCGGCGAGGCCGGCGGCGGAGGCGACGAGCAGGCCGCGGCGGCGGAGGGGGCGCGCGGTGGGCGGTGGCGTGTGCATGGGTGGCGGGCTCCGGTATGGGGGACTGGGGGTCGCCGCGCCGGTCGTCTGCGGCTCGCGCGCCGCGTTGGGGGGCGGTGCGGGCCTCGGGCCGGTGCGGCCTCCAGGAGCTTACGGGGCGCAGGCTCCTGCGTGACGGTGTCAAATCTACGGGCCGCGCGCTCCGGCGTCGTCAGGCGGTGAGGTCTCTCACCACGGCGTCCGCGAGGAGGCGACCGCGCAGCGTGAGGGTCAGGCGGCCGTCGTCGAGGGTCGCGAGCCCGTCGGCGGCAACGCGTTCGGCGGCCTCGGCCCCGGCGGGCCGCAGCTCGTCCACCGGGACGCCGGTGGCGAGCCGGGTGAGCAGGAGCACCCGCTCCAGGTACCGGTCCTCGTCGGTGAGCACTTCGTGCCCGGCCGCGGGCAGGCCCTGCGCCAGCGCGGTCGCGTACGTGGAGGGGTGCTTGTGGTTCCACCAGCGCACGCCCGGCAGGTGGGAGTGCGCGCCGGGGCCGGCGCCCCACCAGTGGCCGCCCTCCCAGTAGATGAGGTTGTGGCGGCAGCGCGCCTCGGGGGTCTTGGCCCAGTTGGAGACCTCGTACCAGTCGAATCCGGCCGCCGAGAGGGCCGCGTCGGCCGCGAGGTAGCGGTCGGCGGCGACGTCGTCGGAGGGCTGGGGCACGGAGCCTGCGCGGATGCGGCGGGCGAGCGCGGTGCCGTCCTCGACTATGAGGGCGTACGCGGAGACGTGGTCGACGCCGGTGTCGACGGCGGCGGCGAGGCTGTCGGCGAAGTCGGCGGCGGACTCGCCGGGCGTGCCGTAGATGAGGTCGAGGCTCACGTGCTCGAATCCGGCCTTGTGGGCGTGCGCGACGGCGTTGAGGGCCTTCTGCGGGGAGTGCTCGCGGT
The DNA here is from genome assembly GCF_004912155.1 of Glycomyces paridis. GTDB lineage: Bacteria > Actinomycetota > Actinomycetes > Mycobacteriales > Micromonosporaceae > Glycomyces > Glycomyces paridis. The sequence continues at coordinate 95,184 of NZ_STGX01000020.1, forward strand.
CGAGGATCTTCAGGACGTGGGAGGCGGTGGACTGCATGCCGACCGACAGGCGAGTGAAGCCGCCGTCGTGGAGTTCGGCGAGGTAGTCGGCGTCGATCGATTCGGGGTTGGCCTCGGTGGTGGCCTCGTAGCCGTCGGCGAGGCCGAACTCGCGGTCGATCTCGGCGAGGATCGCGGCGAGGTCGGCGGCGGGCAGGAGGGTGGGGGTGCCGCCGCCGAAGAAGACGGTGTCGACCTTGGGGAGGGCACCTTCGCTGTGCTTCGTGAACCGGTCGGCGGCGGCGCGGATCTCGGCGCGCACGATCGCGGCGTAGGTGTCGCGGGAGACGCCGGAGCCGAGTTCGGAGGCGGTGTAGGTGTTGAAGTCGCAGTAGCCGCAGCGGGAGACGCAGAACGGGACGTGCACGTAGAAGCCGAATCCGGCTTCGAGGGGACCGCCCGCGGCCGCGTCGATCGCGGAGGTGGGGGAAGTCACGGCTGCGGTTGCGGGACTGGTGGACACGCTGACTACGGTACTGGCATGAACGGCAACGATGCTTTGATCAAGTACTGGCCGGCGCGGAACGTGGCCTCGATTACCCTCGACGCCCCGGATCGGCGCAACGCCCTCTCGATCCGGATGATCGCGCAGCTCCGGGAGGCGCTGGCGGCGGCGGTCGCCGACGACCAGGTGCGGGTGGTGCTCATCGACCACACGGGTCCGGTGTTCTGCGCGGGCGCGGACTTGAAGGAGTCGGCGGCGGCGACCTGCCTGGAGGAGCTCCCGGCGGCGCACCTGGCGGAGCTGCTGGCGGACCTCTGCGAGTCGCCGAAGCCGGTGGTCGCCCTGGCGAAGGGCGGCGCGAAGGGCGGCGGGCTGGGCCTGCTGGCGGCGGCCGACGTCACCGTCCTGGAAGGGAACCAGAGTTTCGCGTTCAGCGAGGTGCGGCTCGGCGTGGTCCCGGCGGTCATCGCACCGGTCGTGGCGCGGCATCTGAGCCCCGCTCAGATGCGTTCGGTCTTCCTGCTGGGCGACCCGTTCGAGGCGTATGGGAGCGGTGTGGGCCTCTTCACGCACACGGTCGTCGAGGGCATGGGCGACAAGCGGGCGGCCGAGGTGGTGCAGTCGCTGGTGGCGGGCGGTCCGTCCGCGCAGGCCGGAATCAAAGTGCTCACGGCCACACCGAATCTGCGACAGGAGTTGCGGGATGCGGCCGCCGTGACGGCCGAGTACTTCTTCTCCGAAGAGGGACGGGAAGGTGTCCGTTCGTTCATTGAGAAGCGGGCGCCTTCTTGGGTAGGCTGATCAGCCGTCGACCGACCTGATCGGAGTCTTCCTTGCGCGTGCTCCCGGCCCTGACCTCGCTGCTGCTCGCGGCGGCCCTCGCCGGTTGCGGCGGCGACGTCGACGACCTGCTGCGCCCGCGGCCGACCGGCTGCTACTTCGGCGGCGGCGAGGAGCCGGTGCACCTGACGGCCGAGCAGACCGCGAACGCGGCCACGATCGCGGCGGTCGGGATGCGCGACGGCATGGACGAGCGGGCGGTGGCCGTGGCGATCACCACGGCCATGCAGGAGTCCGAACTCGTCAACGTCGACTACGGGCACCACGACTCGCTGGGCCTGTTCCAGCAGCGCCCGAGCATGGGCTGGGGCACCGAGGAGGAGCTCCTCGACCCCGTCTACGCCTCTTTCAAGTTCTACGAGAAGCTCGACCGCACCGACGGGTGGCGGGACATGACGCTCGCCGAGGCCGCGCAGGCGGTCCAGATCAGCGCCTACCCCGAGCTGTACGAGCAGTGGGAGGACGACGCGGTGGTGATCGCCGCGGTCCTCGCCGGCGGCGAGGAGTCGGGCCTGCGGTGCGTCTCCGGCAGCGCCGACGAGGCCGCCGAGCCGGCGTCCCTGGCCGAGGCGTACGCGTACCAGTGGGGCATCGAGGCGACCAGCGTCGATGAGACGACCGTGGTGATCGGCCCGTACGAGGCGGTGCCGGGCTGGAACCGCGCGGCCTGGGCGGTCGCGCGGTCCTACGACCACGGCATCGAGAGCGTCGCCTACGACGGACTCGTATGGACCCCAGGCGAAGACGGCTGGGTAGAGCCCCAGAGCGAGGACGGCGAGAACGTCGCCGCGACCGAGGACCTCGACCCCGGGACCATCGTCGTCACCTTCGCCTCGGAGGCGTAGAGGACCGCATTCGCTTCAGGCGCAAGGGCATCCGCCACTAGGGGCCCTTGCGCCGCTCTGTTCCCTGCACGTCTTCGGACGGCCGATCCGCCTCAGGCGCACCAGTGTTCGGCCCCGGTTCACCGCCGTGACCTCCGCTGGACCCGGCGCATCAACGCTCGCTTGCTGGGCTGTACGGGTCAAACCCGCGCAACCCCCATCAAATCGAGGTCCACATGCGCCTTTCGCGCCGTATCCTGCTCACCTCCTCCGCCGTCGGCGCCGCGACCGCGGTCCCCGCCGCGGCCTGGGCCGAGACCCGGATCCACCCAGCCCTCCGCTCCGACCCCTTCACCCTCGGCGTCGCCTCCGGCGACCCCGAGCCCGACGGCGTGGTCCTGTGGACCCGCCTGGCGATCGACCCGCTGGCCGAGGACGGTTTCGGCGGCATCCCCGACGGCTCCTACGACGTCACATGGGAAGTGGCGAAGGACGAGCGGTTCCGCCGCCGCGTCGCCTCCGGCCGCGCCGAGACCGCCGCCGCCATCGGCTACAGCGTCCACATCGAAGTCGACGGCCTCGAATCGGGCCGCGAGTACTACTACCGCTTCAAGACCGGGCGCTGGACCTCCCCGACCGGCCGCACCCTCACCGCCCCCTCCCGCCGGTCCATGCCCGCCGAGCTGCGCATGGCCTTCGCCTCCTGCTCCCAGTACGAGCACGGCTACTTCACCGCCTACCGCCACCTCGCCGAATCCCGCCCCGACCTCGTCCTGCACCTGGGCGACTACCAGTACGAGTACAAGGCCGGCGTGTACAACTCCCCCGACGGGAACGTGCGCGACCACGAAGGGCCCGAGACGGTCTCGCTCGCGACCTACCGCCAGCGCCACGCCCAGTACAAGGCCGACGCCGACCTCCAGGCCGCGCACCTGGTCGCGCCGTGGCTGGTCGTGTGGGACGACCACGAGACGGAGAACAACTGGGCCGACGAGGTCCCCGAGTCCGGATCGGACACCCCTGTCCGCGAGGACTTCCTGGTCCGCCGGGCCGCGGCCTTCCAGGCGTACTGGGAGAACATGCCGCTGCGGCGCAGCTCGGTGCCCGAGGGCATCGACATGCAGCTGTACCGGCGCGTCCAGTGGGGCCGCCTGGCGAACTTCCACATGCTCGACACCCGCCAGTACCGCGACGACCAGGCCTGCGGCGACGGCACGAAGACCGACTGCGCCGAGGCGTGGGACGAGTCGCGCACCATCACCGGTGCGGCGCAAGAGGAGTGGCTCATCGACGGGTTCCACGACTCCCGCGCCCGCTGGGACGTGATCGGCCAGCAGGTGTTCTTCACGCAGCGCGACGCCGACGCCGGCGGGCCGCTGCGCACCAGCATGGACGGCTGGGACGGCTACGCGGCCTCCCGGCAGCGCATCATCGACGGCTGGGTCGAGGCCGAGGTCCGCAACCCGGTGGTGCTCACCGGCGACGTGCACACCCACTGGGCCGGCGAGATCCTCCCGGACTTCCCCGCGGCGCAGGGCGCCTCGGTCGGCGTCGAGCTCGTCGCCACCTCGATCACCTCGGGCGGCAACGGGGCCGACTCGGTGCCCGAGGACAACGCGGCCCTGAAGATCAACCCGCACATCAAGTTCCGCAACGCCCAGCGCGGCTACGTCGAGACGGTGATCACCGCCGAGCAGATGGACGTCAAGTTCCAGGTGGTGCCGCAGGTGACCGTGCCCGGCGCGCCGGTGTACACGCGCCGGTCGTACACGATCGCCGACCGCGACCGGACCCTCCACCAGACCTACGACCGCCCGGTCGACGCGGCGACCGCCTCGACGGACGACCGGGTCTTCGCCGACTCGGACGAGAACGTCGACGACACCCTGAACTAGGTTCGGGGAAAGGGGGCGGGGTGCGCCCCGCCCCCTTTGCCGCGCACCGCATTCGCACCTATTCCCCTATTGCGCGGATTGGTCGCTCCCCCACCGCATTCGCACGGAAACGCCGAACCCCCGAAGTCGCATGCGAGGGCTACAGTGATCGGTGATAGTGCACCCGTCCCTATGCCCGGAGCAGCGAATATGACGTACCAACCGCAATCGCCCGAACCGAATCCGTACGGCGCGAACCAAGGCCCGACCGGTCCCGGACCGCAGCCGGGCGCCCCCTCCGACTTCGCGACCGAATGGGGCCTCAAAGAGCACCCCGGCCGCCCCAAGAAGGTCAATCAGTTCACGCAATTGCTGTGGGCGTACGCCGCCGCGACGGTCCTCATCCTCGTGTTCGCGATCATCGCCTCGGCGACCGCGCCGTGGTGGTACGGCACCGGCTTCATCGTCGGCGGCTCGGTCTTCGGCCTCATCACGGGGGCCTTCGCGGTCGCCGTCGCCTATGTCGTCACCAAGGACAAGCTCGGCGGCTTCGGCGCGGCCGACCCGCGCACGCCCCTGTACATCGCCCTCGGCATCCTCGGCTTCTTCTCGCTGGGCGGTTTCGCGGGCGGCTGGACCATCGGCTGGTTCGCGGCGCTGGGCTCCCTGCTCGCGCTCGCGAAGCTCGCTGCGGTCGGCATCGGTTTCTACCTGCTGACCCAGCCCGAGGTCGAGCACTGGCTGAAGTCGCGCCCCGGCAACCAGCCGAAGCCCCCGACCGGGCCGCAGGGCTACGCCCAGCAGCAGCCGCCCCAGGGCTACCCGCAGCAGCCCCCGGCCCCCGGTTACCCCCAGCAGCCGCCGGTCCAGGGCTACCAGCAGCCTCCGGCCCCCGGCCAGCCGCCGGTCCAGTAAGGCCTGCAAGCGAAAGCGAGGGGGACGGCACCGAACGGTGCCGTCCCCCTCGTCGTCTCTACTGGTCCTCGTCTGCGCTAGTCCTCGTCCGTGCGCAGCGCGGCGATGAACGCCTCCTGCGGGACCTCGACGCGGCCGATGTTCTTCATGCGCTTCTTGCCCTCCTTCTGCTTCTCCAGCAGCTTGCGCTTGCGGGAGATGTCGCCGCCGTAGCACTTGGCGAGGACGTCCTTGCGGAGGGCGCGGATGGTCTCGCGGGCGATGATGCGGCTGCCGATGGCGGCCTGGATGGGCACCTCGAACTGCTGGCGCGGGATGAGCTTCTTGAGGCGCTCGGACAGGCGCACCCCGTAGGCGTAGGCCTGGTCCTTGTGGACGATCGCCGCGAAGGCGTCGACCTTCTCGCCCTGGAGCAGGATGTCGACCTTCACGAGGTCGGACTGCTGGGAGCCGTCGATATCGTAGTCGAGCGAGGCGTAGCCCTTGGTGCGGGACTTGAGGTGGTCGAAGAAGTCGAAGACGATCTCGGCCAGCGGCATGGTGTAGCGGATCTCGACGCGGTCGGTCGAGAGGTAGTCCATGCCGATCTGCACGCCGCGCTTGGTCTGGCACAGCTCCATGACCGTGCCGATGTACTCGGTCGGGGTCAGGATGGTGGCCTTGACGACCGGCTCGGTGATCGAGTGGATCTTGCCCTCGGGGAACTCCGAGGGGTTGGTGACCTCGATCTCCTCGCCGTCCTCCTTGACGACCTGGTACACCACGTTCGGCGCGGTCGAGATGAGGTCGAGGTTGAACTCGCGTTCGAGTCGCTCCTGGATGATCTCCAGGTGCAGCAGGCCGAGGAAGCCGACGCGGAAGCCGAAGCCGAGTGCGGCCGAGGTCTCGGGCTCGTACTGGAGCGCGGCGTCGTTGAGCTGCAACTTGTCGAGCGCTTCGCGCAGGTTCCCGTAGTCGGAGCCGTCGATCGGGTAGAGCCCGGAGAAGACCATGGGCTTGGCGATCGTGTAGCCCGGCAGCGCCTCGGTGGCGGGGTTCTTGTTGAGCGTGACGGTGTCGCCGACCTTCGACTGGCGCACGTCCTTCACGCCGGTGATGAGGTAGCCGACCTCGCCGACGCCGAGGGCCTTGGAAACCACCGGTTCGGGGCTGATGACGCCGATCTCCAGCAGCTCGTGGTCGGCGCGGGTGGACATCATGCGGATGCGGTCGCGGGCGCTGAGCTTGCCGTCGATGACGCGGATGTAGGTGACGACGCCGCGGTACACGTCGTAGACGGAGTCGAAGATGAGCGCGCGGGCGGGCGCGTCGGCGTCGCCGGTGGGGGCCGGGATCTGGGCCACGACGGCGTCGAGCAGCTCGGCGACGCCCGCACCGGTCTTGCCGGAGACGCGGAAGACGTCCTCGGGCTCGCAGCCGATGAGGTTCGCGATCTCCTCGGCGTAGCGGTCGGGGTCGGCCGAGGGGAGGTCGATCTTGTTGAGCACCGGGATGATGGTGAGGTCGTTGGCCATCGCCAGGTAGAGGTTCGCGAGCGTCTGCGCCTCGATGCCCTGTGCGGCGTCGACCAGGAGGATCGCGCCCTCGCAGGCGGCGAGCGACCGGGACACCTCGTAGGTGAAGTCGACGTGCCCGGGGGTGTCGATCATGTTGAGCACGAAGCCCTCGCCCTCGGACTCGCCGGAGCGGACCGTCCAGGGCATCCGGACGGCCTGAGACTTCACGGTGATGCCGCGCTCCCGCTCGATGTCCATCCGGTCGAGGTACTGCGCGCGCATCTGGCGGGCGTCGACGACCTCGGTGATCTGCAACATGCGGTCGGCCAGGGTGGACTTGCCGTGGTCGATGTGCGCGATGATGCAGAAGTTCCGGATGGTGTCCGGAGCGGTCGAGCCTGGCGCGTTGGTCACTGTGACCTTCCCTCTCGGCGGCGCTTGCGGGCCGTGGATGTGCCCCGTTCGGACGGGGTGGCTTGACAATTCTGCCTTACGGCCCCGAGGCACCCCGCACACCCAGCGGGAAAAGGCGTCCCGCTCACCACCGCCCGACGGCCCTCGGCCCCGGCCCGCTCGCGCGGGCCGGGGCCGAGGCCGGTCTCAGGTCGCCTACGCGGCGACCGGCACCGCCACCTGGGGCTCGGGCTGCACGGCCTTCACCTTCGAACGCACCGCGCCGATCGTGAACAGCACCACACCGAGCGCCGTCCAGGCCGCGAGCACCCACACGGCGGTCGCGCCGCCGTGCCCGTCGAAGTACGCGGCCGAGCGCAGCAGCGTCCCGCCCGCGCCCGGGGCCAGGTACTGCCCGAACTCGCCCCACGGCGCGGGGAGCATCTCCGGCGAGCTCGCCATGCCCGAGAGCGGGTTGCCGACGAGCATCACGATGACGGCGCCCACGATCACCCCGGCGCGGCCGAGGAGCTTCACGAGCCCGAGGATCAGCCACCCGGTGGCGGCCATCGCCAGCGCCAGCGCGCCGGCCACCGGCAGGTAGTCGCCGCCGATGGATTCGAGGACGTACAGCATGATCGCCGCAACGCCCGCGCCCACCGCGAGCGGGGCGAGGATCGCGGCCGCGATCTGGCGACCGGTGCCGCGCACGTTGAAGCCGATGAGCGCGGCGATCATGATGCCGCCGGCGGCGAGCGGCAGGGCGGAGGCGGCGAGTCCGGCGCCGTTCGGGTCGTCGGCGGGCAGCGCCACGAGGTCTTCGACGGTGACGGGGACGCCGCCCATCTGGGCCGCGACGCCGTCGGCGATGCCGACGACCAGGCGCGAGACCACCGGGGAGGCGGCCGAGGCGGTGTAGACGGTGATGCCGTCGGGTGCGATGGCGAAGGCGGCGTAGACCTCGCGCTCCTCGATGAGGGTCGCGGCCTCGTCGGCGTCGGCCGCCGCGGTCACGTCGAAGCCGTCGGGTTCGGCCTGGTCGAGTTGGGCCTGGACCTGGTCGGCGGCCGAGTCGGGGGCGACGACGGCGATGGGGACCTCGTGCGGGCCCATCCCGGTCGAGGGCCAGGCGAATGCGAGAGTGAGGACGCCGACGATGAGCGCGAGACCGGCGCTGAGCGCGATCACCCGTCCGATCGGGGTGCGCTCGGGGGTGGAGGTTTCCATGATGGTTTCCAATCATCGTTAAGATACGGCTCGTATCTTGCTAGGCTCAACGTAACATAAGAAACGATCCGTATCCAGAGGGAGTCCGGTGAAGCGCAGGACAGCGTCCAGACGCCGCGGTGAAGAGCTCGAACAGGCGATCCTCGACGCCGTGTGGGCGGAGTTCAGCGAGGTCGGCTTCGCGAAGCTCACGATGGAGGGCGTCGCGAAGCGAGCCGGCACGAGCAAGCCGGTGCTGTATCGGCGCTGGTCGAGCCGGGTGGAGATGCTCATCTCATGCATCGCGAGCCGCATCCCGAAGGCGGACGCCGTCCCGGACACCGGGAGCCTGCGCGGCGACATGGTCGCGTTGCTCACCGTGGCGAGAGAGCGCATGACCCTGATCGGCCAGACCGCGATGCTCGGCATGCTGGCCGAGGTCAGCAAGGACCCAGACGTGCGGGAGGTCCTGCTCGGCGGGCTCGCGAGCGAACTGGTCAACCTGCTGTACCAGGTGGTGTACCGGCGCGCGATCGACCGCGGCGAACTCGCCGAGGAGCACCTCACCCCGCGCCTCCTCAGACTCCCGACCGACTTGGGGCGCAGCGAGTTCCTGCTGTTCGGCACCATCTCGGACGAGGCGATCGACAGCATCGTCGACGAGGTGATCCTGCCCGCGCTCCGCGCCCGCGGCGCGGCCGTGTGAGGGCCCCGGGGTAACGTGCGCGACAGCGGGTGACCGGCGTGCGAACCGGCCCTTCGACCTGGTGTAATCTGGCTCGCGGTCATGCTCCCAGGGCGTGTGCGATGCTCGGCTCCTGGTAACGTTGACAGGCGCTCGGAGTGCCCTCTGCCTCCGACGCGATCAATTAAGGAACCAAGCAATCACGAAACTGAGGCTTCACGCGTGGCGAACATTAAGTCCAAGGAAAAGCGCATTCTGACGAACGAGAAGCGCCGGATCCGCAACAAGTCTGTGAAGTCGTCGCTGAAGACCGCCGTCCGGAAGTTCCGTGAGGCGTCTGCCACCGGCGACGTCACCGCTGCCGAGACGCACCTGCGCGCCGCCAGCCGTGAGCTGGACAAGGCCGCCACCAAGGGCGTCATCCACAAGAACCAGGCCGCGCAGCGCAAGTCCAAGCTCGCCGCGGCTTACAACAAGCTGTCCGCGGCCGCGTAAGCGCAGCCTGCGAGGAGCACAAGCTTCAGAAGGCCCGGGGGCGACGCCCCCGGGCCTTCGGCGTTCCCCGCGGCGGTTCAGCCGCGGTCGTGCGCGCCCGCGATGACGTCGTTGATCTTCACCATGGCCGCCACCGCGAGCGGCAGGACGAGCACCACCAGCCACGGCACCAGTTCGGTCAGCGCCATGAGGACGGCCAGCGCCACGGACCCCTCGAACAGGACCACGCACCAGACGTGGGAGAGGTGCAGGTGCTTGAGCCGCAGGGTCCTGGCGTACCAGGGGCGGCGCAGCCGGGCCACTCGTCCGTGGCGGTACTCAGACACGACCGGACCTTCCTGAAGCGCTCAACCGGGTGATTTCGAGGACCGCGTGTTCGAGGGCCCAGCCGCGGTCGTCCGCGCCGCCCTTGACCTCGCCGTTGAGGCGGGCGCAGACCCGCATCGCCTCGGCGAGGGCGTCGGCGGTCCAGTTGCGGGACTGCTTTCTCGCCTTCTCGATCTGCCAGGGGGCCATGCCGAGCTGCCCGGCGAGCTGCGCGGCGCCGCCGCGTTCGGCCGCGACCCGTGACAGGTTGCGGACGGCCATCGCGAGCGCGTCGGCGATCGGCACGGGGTCGACGCCGACCTGCATGGCCCAGCGCAGCGTCCCGAGGGCCTCCCCGGCGTCCCCGGCGATGGTGGCGTCGGCGACGGCGAAGCCGGAGACCTCGGCGCGGCCCGAGTAGTACTGGGCGACGCTCTCCTGGGTGATCTTCCCGTCGGTGTCGGCGACGAGCTGGGCGCACGCGGAGGCGAGTTCACGCAGGTCGGAGCCGACGGCCTGGATGATCGTGTCCGCGATCTCGGCGGAGGCCGACCGCGGCGAGGCCCCGGCGTCGCGGAGCTCGCCGCGCACGAACGCGACCCGGTCGGGCTGGCGCTTGATCTTGGAGACGCGCACGGTCTCGACGTCGAGCTTCTTGAGCCCTTCGGAGAGCGCCTTGCCCTTGTTGCCGCCGTTGTGGCAGACGGCGAGGTAGATGCCGGGCGCGGGCTGCGCGGCGTAGGCGAGGACCGCCGCCGCGGTGTCCTTGTCGACGTCCTGGCCCGTCTCCACGACGGCGACGACCGCGCCGCCGAACAGGGTCGGGCTGGTGAGCCCGGCGAGGGCGCCGGTGGTGAGGTCGGCGCCGCTGACGCGGTTGACGGCCGGCGCGGGATCGTGCTCGGGCATCTCGGCGCGGACCGCCTTGACGTACTCGGCGGCGGCGCGCTCGGCGAGGAATTCGTCGTCGCCCAGGATCAGGCGGATGGGTTGGAGTGCTGCCACCGGACCATCCTTTCATGCCGACCGCATCCCCACGGGTTTCGACCGGGCCATCGTCTCCCGCGCAACCCCCGATCGATGCCGCCCCGTACCGGACAGGTCCGAGCCGTCCGGAAACCAATCACCCAAAAGTGCGTCACAACCCGACCACGCACCGCCAACTGCCGAACCCCGCCGCGCCGGACTGTCGGCCCCGAGTCGCCCTTGTCTTCGGGGGCACTGTCATCGGGGCACTCGAAACCGCCACACCCGACTCCACCACGCCAAGCCCCGCCACACCCGATTCCGCCATACTCAAGCCCGGGGTCCGCACCACCCCACCCATGTCACACCCCCGCGCCACTCTTGAATCGGGGGGACCTGCGAACCGACACGCCCGACTCCGGGGGCCGGAGCCCGTCGACCTCTATCGGATCCCCGAGCCGCTCTTGTATCGGGGCTCGGAAACCGAAACTGCCTACCCCAGGGAGCCGGAACACATCGTCCCCTGCCGAACTCTCGCGCCGCCCCATTCCATTGGGCCCTCCAAACCGACACGCCCAATCCCGGGGGCCGGAGCCCCCTTGCCCCCTGTCGGAGCCTCCGGCGCACCCGCCTCCGCGCCCCCCCTCACGCTCCCGTCATCACCTCGAATCGGTCGCCGTTGCGCACCACCGTGATCCGCCCGTCCTCATCCGTCCGGAACACCAGCGCCCCGCGCTCCTCCAGCACCGCGAGCGGCCCCGGGTCCGGATGCCCGTACTCGTTGCCCGCGCCCACGCCAACAAGCGCCACTGCCGGGTCGGCCGCCTCCAAAAGCTCCCGCACCTGAAACGCCGACCCATGATGCGGCACCTTCAAGACGTCCACGTCCAGCGCCGCGCCACCCGCCAGCAGCGCCCGCTGTCCCTCCAGCTCCACGTCCCCGGTCAGCAGGACGCTCGTCCCCGCGACCTCGGCCCGCAGCGCCACCGAGTTATTGTTCGGGTCCGACCTGGTGCCGCTCAACGGCTCCGGAGGCGGCGCCAGCACCTCCAGCCGCGTCGCCCCGAACGCGAACACCTCCCCCGGCACCGCCGCAAGCACCGGCACCGCCCCGGCCGCCTCCTCCACGAGGTCGTACCCGTAGCGGGCCTCGCCCGGCGGCGGCGCGAGCACCGCGCCCACCTCGCGACCCTCCATCGCCCCACCGATACCGGCGGTGTGGTCGATGTGGAAGTGCGACAGCACCAGCAGCGCGATCCGCTCCACCCCGAGGTCGTCCAGGCACGCGTCGACCAGGGCCGGGTCGGGCCCCACGTCGACCACCACCACGTCCTCCCCCGCCGGCAGCACCAACGCGTCGCCCTGGCCCACATCGCACATGGTCACGACCCACCCGGACGGCGCGCCACCGGTCCACAGGCACGCGGGAACCGCTCCGACCGCGGCCGCGGCGAGCACCGCGAACACGGGCCGACGCAGACGCCGCGAATGCAGCGACCAGATCAGCACCGCGAGCGCCGCCCCCGAACCGAGACCCCACCACACCCCGCCCGGCAACGGCAGCATCGCACCGGGCACCTCGGCCCCCGTGCGCGCCAACCAGATCAGCCAACGCGTCGGAACCGCGGCCAACTGCGCCGCGACCTCTCCGGCCGGCACCCACACCGCCGCCGCGGCGGCCGCGCCCACCGAGAGCACCACCACCGGTGCGGCCACCAGCGCCGCCAGCAGGTTCACCGGCACCGACACGAGGCTCACCCCGCTCCCGAGCCCGACCAGCAGCGGCGTCACCGCCACCTGCGTCGCCATCGGGATCGTCACGGCCAGCGCCACCGCCTGCGGCCAGCCGCGGTGTTCGAGCGGCTTCGCCCACCGGAACGCCAAGAGCAGCAACCCGACGCAGGCCGCCACCGACAGCGCGAACCCCGCCTGCGCAGCCATGTCCGGGTCGGCGAGCACCAGCACGAGCACCGCCGTCGCCAAGGCGGGCATCGCCGCGCGCGGACGCCCGGCGGCCAGCGCCAGCAGCGTCATCCCCGCCATCACCGCCGCCCGCAGCACGCTCGGCTGCGGCCCGGCGACGACCACGATCGCCCCGGCCGCGACCGCGCCCGCGAGCACCCGCGCCCTGGGGCCTGCGCGGCAGGCCGTCGCCACCGCGAGCACGGCCCCGACGATGAGGCTCAGGTGGTAGCCCGAGACGACCACGAGGTGCACCAGCCCGGTCGCCTTGAAGTCGGCGGCCGTCTCGGCGTCCATCATGGAGGTGTCGCCGACCGCGAGCGCCGGGATCAACCCCGCCTCGGGTTGGGGAACGACCGCCACGGCGGCCGAGAGCCGTTCGCGCACATGGTCGGCGAACCGGTACGGCAGCGACGGCGGCCCTTCCGGTTCGGGCGGGCCGCGGGCGCTGACGATCGCGGCGGTGAGCCGCCCGGCATCGGCCTCGCGGAGCACGGCGGGCACCGCCAGGCGCTGCCCGGCGGTCGTCTCGGCCCATTCTTCGCCGCTGGCGACCAGGAGCACCTTCCAGTTCCCTTCGAGGGTCGCCCCGTCCGTGGTGAACGAGCGCAGTCTCGCGCTGGCGGTGACGAGGTCGGGCCGACGCGACGAGGCCTTCGGAACGCTCTGGAGCACCAGCTCCGCCTCCCCGTGGGCCTCGGCGGCAGTCATCGCCGCGAGCTCGGGATGGTCACGGGCCGCGACGTGCACGGCGGTGACCCCCGCGCCGAGCATCCCTCCGAACGCGACCGTGGCGGCGGCGGCGCCGAGGCCGCGCCGCCACCGCGAACCCGCCAGAGCCAGTGCGAGGCAGACGGCCGCAAGGGCGGCGCCGATCGCGGCCGTGCCGTACAGGACCGCGAGCCCGGCCGCCCACACCCCGGCGGCTGCGAGCGGCAGCCGCCGGTCGCGGCGGACCACTTCCGAAGGGGCGGGCCGAAGATGGAACTCGGCGCTCACGAGGCGCACCTCCTCTCCGGCCCGTTCACAGCGTCACCTGCTCGCGGAGCTGTTCGAGGAGGGCCGAGCCGATCCCGGACACGTCCGACAGCTCGTCGATCGAGGAGAAGCTGCCGTGCTCGTCACGGTAGGCGATGATCCGCTCGGCGAGCACCGGCCCGATGCCGTTGAGGGCGTCCAGTTCCGCGGGCCCGGCGACGTTGATGTTCGCCAGCCCGCCGGCGGCCGCGTCCCCTGCTGCGGGCGCCGCTCCCGAGGCCGCGGCGTCGGGCACGGCCACCAGGTCCCCGTCCGCGACCACGCGCGCAAGGTTGAGGAAGCCGGGGTCGGCGCCCTCGGCGAGCCCGCCGGCGGCCTCGATGGCGTCGGCGACCCGCGCGCCCGCCTCCAGCTCCACGATGCCCGGCTCGTTGACCGCCCCGGCCACCGAGACCACGATGGTCGCCGGAGCCGCGTCCGAGGCCTCCGGGGCCGCTGCGGGCACGGTCGCGGCCGGTTCCGAGTCGGGCCAGGACAGCACCGTCACCGACAACCCGACCGCCGCGACGACGACCGCGACGGCGAGCAGCACCCAGCGGTTCAGATGCGAAAGGCCCAAACGGGTCTGGAGCCGTTCGACCCGCTCCTCGAACCGTCGGGCGCGGCCCGCGTCGAGTTCGGGTTCGGGTCGGGCGTCCCCGGTGGCGGCGTCGACGGTCTCGTTACAGACCCGGTCGACATCGGAGTCGTTGAGTCGCATTCTGAGCCGCGCGGCGAGGGCGCCGTGCTCGGGTGGTTGATCGCGTTCCATACCGGGGACAACGAGCGGAGGACACGGCCGATACCCGCGAATTTTCGACCTGTGGACAACCCGGATCGACCCTGTGGACAACCGCGATCGGTGTGGACGAAGCCGCAGCGAGCGGTCATAATGCGGCCGAGCCGTCTCGACGCCGCATTCGCCGGGAACTTGCGATAAGCGCGCGGGCCTCACGTCGTCCGGCGGGTGATCACGCCGACCAGGCCCGGCCCGCAGTGCGCGCCCACGGCCGCGTCGACCTCCGTCACGTCCATGCGCTGCAACCGGTCCGCGAAGTGCTCGGCGAGCCATCCCGACAGGGCCTCCGCGCGCCGCTCCGCGCCGAGGTGGTGGACGGTCATCTCGACCTCGGCCCCGCCCGCGTCGGCCACCGCGAGCGCCGCGAGCCGCTGAAGCCCCCGGGTCGGTGTGCGCACCTTCTCGACCACGTCGATCCGGCCGTCGTCGATCCCGAGGATGGGCTTCACCGACAGCGCGGTGCCCACGATCGCGCGGGCCGCGCTGATCCTGCCGCCGCGCCGCAGGAACTCAAGGGTGTCGAGGTAGAAGTATGTGGTGGTCCGGCTGACCGTCTCCTGCGCGGCGGCGGCGACGGCGAACAGATCGGCGCCCTTCTCCGCGGCGACCGCGGCGGCGAGCGCCGGATAGCCGACCCCCATGCCCGCGTTCAGCGAGTCCACGACCGCGACGCGGCCCTCGAACCCGACCGCGGCGGCCTCGGCCGCGGCGACGGTCCCCGAGAGCCTGCCCGACAGGTGCACCGAGACGACGCCGCTGGCGCCCTCGTCCAGCAACCGCTGGTACGTGGCACGCAGCTCCTCGGGCGGCAGGCCCGACGTCGTCACCGACCGGCCCTCGCGCAGCGCCCGCAGGATGCCGTCACCGTCGATGTCCTCGCCCTCGCGGTACTCGGTGCCGCCGATCAGCACGGGGATGCCGAGCACCGTCAGGCCGCCGTGGGCGGCGCGCAGCGGTTCGGACAAAGCCGAGGTGGAATCGGTAACAACGACGACGGTCACGCCGCCACACTACCTAATCCGCGGATTCGGCGTCTTCCACCACGAACGGGGTGCCCTGCTGGCAGGTCGACATCATGCCCGCGTCGACCTGCCCGTGGAGCGTGACCTGCGCGCCCGCGTACACCACGGAGGCGTCGTAACTGCCGAAGATGCCGTACACGGTCCCGTCGTATTCGAGGACGAGGCAGCCGGACTCGATGCCGGACTCGACGGTCCCGGTGATGGTCGTCTGCGAGTCGGAACCGGACTTGGACGGCTCGCCGAGCGACGGGTCCAGGTACGGGGTGGTCTCCTCGGGCACGGGGCTCTCCTCCTCGGTGGTCTCCGGGACGGAGGCCGTCTCGGTCGTCTCGGCTCCGGTCTGCGTCTCGACGTCCCCTCCGGAGCCGTTCCCGCACGCGGCGAGTCCGACGAGGAGGAGCGCACCGGCGAGCAGACCGGTCGGGCCCGCGAGCCGCCTGGTGCGAAAAGTGTGCGTGTCCATGCCGGTTTGACGTCTCCGATCCCGGCGCGGTTGCACCTCGGTCGAAGCCTACGTCCCGCGCCGGGCCGCGTCTCGCAGCGGAGCCCAGTCCGGTCTCAAGACCGGGTCCCCACCGCTACCTGCTGGCCTGCTGGCCCTTCGCGAGCGGGCTCGCCCCGATCGTGTGCGCGGCGGGTACGCCCAGGTTGTACCCGAACAGGCGCCACTTGCCCGAACGCATCCGCCGCAGGTCCGCCCAGTGGGCGTTGTCCATGCCGGAGAGGCCGCTGGTCGGACCCTGCTCCCAGCCGAGGATGCCGCCGACGATCTGCCTCGCCGACCCGCCGTGGCAGACCACGATCGCGGTGCCCTCGGTCTCGGCCTCGACGATGTCCTTCACCGCGTCGGCGGTCCGCCGGTGCAGTTCCGCCCAGGTCTCGATCTCCGGGTGCTGCAACGGCTCCTGCGAACGCCAACGCCGGTGGTCCTCGGGGAACCGCTCGGCAATCTCGACGTGCGTCAGGCCCTCCCAGGGCCCGTACGCACGCTCGCGGAGCCGCTTGTCGAGCTCGATCTCGACACCGACCAGGTCTGCGACGGGCCGCGCCGTCTCGACCGCGCGGCGCAGGTCCGAGGAGAAGATCCGGACCGGCTCGTACGCGGCGAGCTCGGGGGCCGCCTCGGCGGCCTGGGCAAGGCCGGTCGCGTCGAGGTCGATGTCAGAGGAGCCCTGGATGCGACCGGCGATGTTCCACTCGGTCTGTCCGTGGCGGACGACCAGGAGGCGGTTCACCGCTCGTCCCCGTCCTGCGGCTCGGACACCTCGGATCGCTTCGCCCGCTCCACGTCGGCCAGATCCACGAACTCGATCTCGGGGCAGTCCTTCCACAGGCCGTCGAGCCCGTAGAAGTCGCGCGCCTCCTGGTGGAAGACGTGAACGACGATGTCGTTGTAGTCCAAGAGCACCCACTGCTCGCCGCCCTTGCCCTCACGGCGGAGGGGGCGCGTGTCGTGCTCCTTGATCAGACGCTCTTCGACCGCGTCGACGACCGCGTGGACCTGTCGCTCGTTCGAGGCCGACACGATCACGAAGACGTCGGTGAGCGCGATCTTCGAGGTGACGTCCCGGAGGTTGATGGCGAAGGCCTTCTTGTCAGCCGCCGCCTGTGCCGCGGAGGTGGCAAGGGTCTTGGCGGTTTCACTTGCGGTCACGAAGGCTCCTGACGACGAGGTTCCACCGGTGCTCCACCGGCTCAGCTCTAGTCTTACACGCTGGGTACGACGGAGCCCTCCCAGTTTCGCGCCCGGCGCTGTGCGCCGCGTCCCAACTCTCAAGCGGCGTAAAGGCCGTGCTCCTCGACGTACGCCGCCACCGCTTCGGGGACGAGGTACCGCAGCGGCTGGCCGTCCCGCACCCGCTGCCGGCACTCGGTCGAGGAGAGGTCCACGGCCGGCATGTCGATGTACTCGACCTGCGCCCCGAACGAGGTGTCGACCTCGCTGCGCGAATGACCGGGCCTGTTCAACGCGATGAAGCTGACCGCCTTGCACAGCTCCTCGACCCGGTGCCAGGTGTGGAGGTTCTCCAGCGAGTCCGCGCCGATGATGAAGTACAGCTCTACATCACCGTTGTACTCGCCCCGAACGTCGGCGACCGTGTCGACCGCATAGGTCGGGCCCTCGCGCTCGATGTCGCACACGCTGATCCGGAACAGCGGGTCCCCCGCCACGGCCAATGCCGTCATCGCAAGCCGCGCTTCGGCCTTCGTCACGTTCAGGTGGTGCTTCTGCCACGGGTCCCCCGCAGGCACGAAGACGACCTCGTCGAGCCCGCACTCGAAAGCCGCCTCACTCGCCGCCACCAGGTGGCCCAAGTGAGGTGGGTCGAAGGTCCCGCCGAATACTCCGACGCGACGAACAGGCAGGTCCGGCACAGGCCGAATCCTATCTCGCGAATTCGGACCAAGATCGTGAAGCGCTCAGAGCGCCAGGTCCCCACTCCGTATTCCAGGCATGCGAAAAGGCCCGACACTGTGTGTCGGGCCTTTCCCTCAGTTCATGTTTGGCGGTCTCCTGCTCTCCCACACCCTCTCGAGTGCAGTACCATCGGCGCTGGAAGCCGTAACGACCGGGTTCGGAATGGGACCGGGTGTGACACTTCCGCTTTCACCACCAAACAAACCTGTGGCAACAACCGTCTCGAAGACCCTGACGGGTCTGAGCGCATGTGTGTTGTCTCAGAATCGCATAGCGTGCGTGAATGTCTCGTCGTCCTACCCTCACTGTCCAGTGAGGTGGCGTCTTATAAAGAGGAGGTTATGTTAAGTTCTCGGCGGTTAGTACCCGTCCACTCCACAC
>NZ_STGX01000025.1:0-20415 GCF_004912155.1 Glycomyces paridis
ACGAGGCGACGGCCTCGTACCCGGCGGTGGTGCTCGGTTCGGGCGCCGCCGAGCAGCTCGGGATCACCGGGTCCGGAGACGGCGTGCAGGTGTTCCTGGGCGGTCGGTGGTTCACGGTGGTCGGGGTGCTGGAGCCGGTGGCGCTCGCGCCGGAGCTGGACCTGGCGGTGCTGGTGGGCTGGGAGGCGGCGGCGACATACCTCGGGTTCGACGGGCACGCGACGGCGATCTACACGCGGGCCGAGGAGCGGTACGTGGCTGACGTGGCCGGGGTCCTGGCGGCGACGGCGAATCCCGAAGCGCCCGATGAGGTCTCGGTGGAGCGGCCTTCTGACGCGCTGGCGGCGAAGAACGCGATCGACTCGGCGTTCACGGGGATGCTGCTGGGTCTGGGCGCGGTGGCGCTGCTGGTGGGAGGGGTCGGTGTCGCGAACACGATGGTGATCTCGGTGCTGGAGCGGCGCAGTGAGATCGGGCTTCGGCGGTCGCTGGGCGCGACGCGGGGTCAGATCCGGTTGCAGTTCCTTGCGGAGTCGCTGCTGTTGAGTGCGCTCGGCGGTGTGGGCGGGGTGGTGCTGGGGACGGCGGTGACGGCGGTGTACGCGTCGTCGCGCGGGTGGCCTGCGGTGGTCCCGTACTGGGCGAGTGCCGGCGGTGTGGCGGCGACGCTGTTCATCGGCGCGGTGGCGGGTCTGTACCCGGCGGTGCGGGCCTCGCGGCTGTCGCCGACCGAGGCGCTCTCCGCACAGTGACCATCGTGTGAAGCAGTGACGTACCGGCGGAGCGTTGCCGACGGTTTCCGTTGGGGCTCCGCCGGTTTCGGCGGCGGTGTCCGTCTCCATTGGTCACGGAGGCGGGCGCCGCGTGCTCGTAGTGACAGGGCACTCACGATCCGCCCATCTGGCAGGGAAAACGCTGAAAACATGACGAACACTATGGATCATTCGCGTAGTCGGCGGTAGGCTCTGGTCGCAAACCGCGATATCCCCCGTAAGGATGAATCATGACCGATGCCGAAGCACTGCCGCTGACCCCGTACGAGCGGATCGGCGGCGCTCCCGCCGTCACCGAGGCGGTCGAGCGGTTCTACAAGCGCCTGCTGGCCGACCCCGACCTCTCGGGGTTCTTCGCCGACACCGACCTGGCCCGCCTCAAGCGCCACCAGGTGGCCCTGATCTCGCAGGTCCTTGAGGGCCCGAAGTCCTATGAGGGCCGCGAGCTCGCCGAGGCCCACCGCGGCATGGGGATCACGGCGGACCAGTACGCGGCCGTCGGCGCCCACCTCGTCGCGGTCCTGGTCGAACTCGAAGTCCCCCAGGACATCATCGAGGCCGTCGGCAAGGTCCTGGAGTCGGTCGCGCCGGACGTCATCGAGGCGGACGCATAGTCGCATGGTCGACGCCGAACGGTTGAAGAAGAACTGGAGCCTGGTCGCGGCGCACGGCGACCAGGTTCCGCTGTACTTCTACTCGACGCTGTTCCTCACCCACCCCGAGACGCGCGACCTGTTCCCGATGAACATGGCCGCGCAGCGCGACAAGCTCGTCGCGGCGCTCGGGGCGGTGGTGAGCAACGTCGACACCATCGAGCAGGTCGTCCCCGTCCTCCAGGACCTCGGCCGCGACCACCGGAAGTTCGGGGCGCTGCGCGGCCACTACCCGGCCGTCGGCGAGGCCCTCGTCGCCACGCTGGAGCACTTCAGCGGTCCACATTGGACGCCTGCCATCGCCTCGGACTGGGCCGCCGCGTACGGCATCGTCGCCGCCACGATGGCCGACGCCGCCGACGAGGCCGCCCACTACGCCCCGGCCTGGTGGGACGCCGAGGTCGTCGCCCACGAGCGCCGCGACCTCGAGACCGCCGTGATCACCATCGCGCCCGGCCGCCGCTTCGACTACCTTCCGGGCCAGTCGTTCTCGCTGTGCACGGAGCTGCGGCCCCGGGCCTGGCGCCAGTACACGCCGGCGAACGCGCCGAGGGCGGACGGCACCGTCGAACTCCACGTCCGCGCCGTCGACGGCGGCGAGGTCTCGACCGCGATGGTCTCGCTCCTGCGCCCCGGCGACCCGCTCCGCCTCGGCCCGGCCGTGGGCAGAGGGCTCGTCCTCGGCGGCAACCCGCCCCGGGTCGCCCTCATCGCGGGCGGCACCGGCGTCGCCCCGATGAAGGCGCTGATCGAGCAGATCGCCACCGCGCCGCGGCCCACCAGCCTCTACTGGGGCGCAAGGAATCCCGCAGGCCTGTACTACCTGGACGAGTTGCGCGCGCTCGCGGCGGCGTACGAGTGGCTGGAGTTCGTCCCCTGCGCCGACGAGGACCTCTTCGGCGGCGGGGTCCGGATCGGCTCCCCCGTGGAGCTGGCCGTGGCGCACGGGCGCTGCGCGGGCGCCGAGGTCTTCGTGTGCGGCCCGCCGGGCATGGTCGAGTCGAGCAGGAAGCACCTGCTGGACGCCGGGGTCCGGGCGGAGGCCATCCACTTCGAGCCGTCAGCCGAGTGAGACAGGAGATTCCACTATGTACACATACCGGCAGTCTGGTGGGAAGGTCACCGTCGGACAGGTCAACAACGCCAGGTTCTCGATGACGAGCCTGACCCGCCGCGGCTACCAGCCCGACGAGGTGCACCGCTTCCTCACGCGCATCGCCGACGAGCTCGCCAGCCGCGACCAGCGGGAGGCGGCGCTGCGGGCCGACGCCGAGAAGCTCAAGGAGGCGCTGCGGTCCTGGCAGTCGCAGCAGAGCAGCCAGCGGCTCCAGGCGGCCTCGCCGACGACGCCGACCTCCACCGCCGTCAACCTCATCTCCCAGGCGCAGCAGCAGGCCGAGGGCTACGTCAACCAGGCGCAGCACTACTCGCGCCAGATCATCGCGCAGGCGCGCGCCCAGGCCTCCGAGCTCATGCGCCAGACCCAGGAGCGCGCCAAGGCCGAGGCCGACCGCGCCGTGGCCGACTTCCGCCGCGTCAACGACGGCCACAGCGACCGCGAGGCCGAGGAGCGCATCCGCCAGCTCGTGCGCACCCGCAGCTACCTCGACGCCGTCGAGGTCGCCGAGGAGCAGCTGCGCCTGACCCGCGCGGGCCTGGAGAAGGAGATCGCGAAGCTCCAGGACGAGGTCTGAGACCGGCCCGGTCCGTCAGGACCGGGCCGTGAGCCGGGCGGCGCCCGCCCCGAATCGGGGCGGGCGCCGTTCATGCGCCGATCAGAGGTACTGCGCCAGGATCGGCGTCAGGTAGCCCGCGATCTTGGCGTGGCCCGCGTCCGTGGGGTGCACGTTGTCGGACGTGTCGGTGGCCGGGTCGACCCACCCGACCGTGTTCACGTAGTGCACCTTCGCGTCGCCGGCGTTGTTGCGGGCGGTCACGGCGTTCTGGACCTCCGTGAGCAGCCGCTCCCGGAAGACCCCCATCGCGAGGATCTCCGCGTTCGGGTACGCCTGCCTCGCTCGTTCCAGCAGCAGCACGTAGTCGCTCTGGAACTGCGCCGCCGACACCTTGTTGTTGGTGCCCAGGTTGATCACGACCAGATCGGTGTCGTACGTCGAGAAGTCCCACATCTCGTTGACGTCCTGGTTGGTGGTGCGCAGGAACCAGTCGACCATGCCGCGGCAGTCGGTGGTCGAGACGCACGCGCCGCCCTCGGCGACCTGCATATGGGAGGCGCCGAGCGCTTCGGAGGAGAGCCACGCGTAGGTCGTGAACGGGCGGTTCCCGTTCGGCTGGCCCACGGTGATCGAGTCGCCGATGAACTCGATGTGGTGCTCGGGCCGCTGCGTCGCGACGGTCTGGCCGCCCGAGGCGAGCACGAACCCGCCGAAGGCCGGGTCGCCGGTGTAGGAGCCCGCCCGCTCGCGGAAGCCGATCCGGACCGTGTGCGTGCCCGAGCCCAGGCCCGAGCGCACGGTGACCGTCCCCGAGGCGGACCTGATCCACGTCTCGGCGCCCCCGTCCACGGAGTACCACAGGTCGATGGTGCCGCGCAGCTTCACGCCGATCGAGGAGCCGGTGAAGGCGGTCTCGACGTAGCCGCCGGCCCAGCCCATCGTCGGGTAGGACGGGTCGGCCTTGCTCCAGCGCCCGTAGTACTGGAGGTTCGCGTCGGTGACCGCGCCGGTGCCGCCCCCGCCGGTCGAGCCGACCGGGACGAGCTTCCAGTGCTGCGACTCCAGGTTGTTGCGGTCGTACTGCGAGACGCGGCTGCCGGGGGTGGTGGCCCACTCCCAGTTGTCGAGCGCCTTGCCGGAGTTGCGGTTGACGAGTTCCACCGAGCCGTCGGACTGGGTGTTCACCTGCCATTGCTGGTTGGTGCCGTTGTTGTCGGTCCACTGCACGACGTCGGCGCCGTTGGCGGTGGACTTGGCGTAGACGTCGAGTACCTGATTCGAGTGCCGGGCTTGGATCCGGTAGTAGCCGCTCCCCGACGAGACGAAGCGGAACTGCTGCTCGTTCGCGTTCGAGGGGGTGGCGAGGACGGCGGCGGCGCCCGCGGTCTGCGAGGCGTTCTGGACGGAGACGGCCAGGCCCGAATGGTCGTTGACGATCCGGTACCAGGTGTTCGTCTCCACCGCCGACGCCGGGGCGGCGCCGAGGACGGTGAGGCCTGCCGCGGCGAGGGCCGCCACGGCCGCGGCGGCCAGCCAGCGGCCGAGCCGCCGCCGGAGGGGTGATGCGAGGGTGCGCAACGCGGACTCCTTAGAATTGAAACGTTTAAATATCTCGGTACCGTATGAGGATACCGATAACACGTGATCAGGGCCACCCCTCGCGAGCTCGACTCCAACCACTCCCGGCCTCGCCCGGCCCGGCCTGTGCCGTCCCTTCCAAGACCACCGGTCGCGCCGCCGAACGTCGGACCCAGGCCGTACCCTGGCTTCAGGCGGGCCGCGGACCGGTCCGCAGGGCTCCGGCCGGGACCGCGCGGCGGCAACCGGCGGGGGCAGCACCGCCCGAGCGAGAACCGAGGCACCGCCCCGCGGGCGCCGACTGGAGGATGACGTGGCACTCGCGCTGTACCGCAAATACCGGCCGCAGACCTTCGCCGAAGTCGTCGGCCAGGAGCACGTCACCGAACCGCTCATCAACGCCATCCGCGCCGGGCGCCTCAACCACGCCTACCTCTTCTCTGGGCCGCGCGGCTGCGGCAAGACCTCCTCGGCGCGCATCCTCGCCCGCTCGCTCAACTGCGCCCAGGGCCCCACGCCCGAGCCGTGCGGCGAGTGCCGCTCCTGCCGGGCCCTCGCGGCCGACGGCCACGGCTCGATCGACGTCATCGAGATCGACGCGGCCAGCCACGGCGGCGTCGACGACGCCCGTGAGCTGCGTGAACGGGCCGTCTTCGCGCCCGTCGACTCCCGCTTCAAGATCTACATCATCGACGAAGCGCACATGGTCACCGCCGCCGGCTTCAACGCGCTCCTCAAGCTCGTGGAGGAGCCGCCGGAGTACGTCCTGTTCATCTTCGCGACCACCGAGCCCGACAAGGTCCTGCCGACCATCCGCTCGCGCACGCACCACTACCCGTTCCGCCTCATCCCGCCGCCCGCGATGCGCGAGCTGTGCCGGAAGCTCTGCGACGAGGAGGGCGCGGTCGTCGCCGACGACGTGCTGCCGCTCGTCGTGCGCTCCGGCGGCGGCTCGGCCCGCGACACCCTCTCGGTCCTCGACCAGCTCATCGCCGGCGCCGGGCCCGAGGGCGTCACCTACGAGCGGGCCGCCGGGCTCCTCGGCGTCACCGACGCCGGGCTCCTCGACGAGATGTGCGAGGCCTTCGCCGCCGCCGACGGCGCCCAGGTCATGGAGGTCGTGGAGCGCGTGGTCGAAGGCGGCCACGACCCCCGCCGCTACGCCGGGGACCTCCTCGAACGCCTCCGCGACCTCATCGTGCTCACCCAGGTGCCCGACGCGGGCTCGCTCGGCCTGGTCGACGCGCCCGCCGACCAGCTCGCCAAGATGACCAGCCAGGCCACCCGCATGGGCACCTCCACGCTCATGCGCATGGGCGAGGTCGTGGCCGCCGGGCTCGCCGGGATGCGCGGGGCCACCGCGCCGCGGCTCCTGCTCGAACTCGCCTGCGTCCGCGCGATCCTGCCCGGCTCCGACGAGTCGATGGCCGGACTCATGCAGCGGCTGGAGACCTTGGAGCAGCGCGCCGCCGGGGCCGCCTTCGCCGAACCGCGCCCGGTCGCCGCCGCCCCGCGCCCCGAACCACAGGCCGCACCGAGCGTCCCGAGCCCGAGCGTCCCGGCTCCGGCGGCTCCCGTCGCCGCCTCGGCACCGAGCGCCCCGGCGACCCCGCCGTGGGACGACGAGCCCGCCGCGCCGCAGCCGCCCGCCGCTCCACCGGCCGCCGAACCCGAGCCGCCGCAGGCCCGGCCCGAGCCGGTGCCGGTCGCCGACGCCGCCGGTCCCGGCGCCGCCTCGATCCGACGCCAGTGGGATCGGATCATGATGGCCGTCAAGGACAAGAAGCGCACCACCGCGGCGCTGCTGTCGGAGGCCACGGTCGCCGACGCCACGGACAACGAGGTCGTCCTCGCGTTCAAGCACAGCTTCCACGCCGAGAACCTCCAGAAGGAGCCCGCGTACGGGATCGTCGTGGGGGTCCTCGGCGAGGTCCTCGGCGGCACCTGGAAGGTCCGGTGCGAGGTGGGGGAGGTCGCGAACCTCCCAAAAGCGGGGACGGCGCCGGCTCCTAGGGCGTCCGCGCCCGCCGCCCGCGCCGCGAGCGACGCCGACCGCCGCGCCCCGGCCCCCGAGCCCCCGGCCGAGGACTTCGACGAGCCGAGCCCCGACGACCCGGTCGCCCCCGGCGGCTTCGGCACCAGCGAGGAGCAGGCCGTCAAACTCCTGTCCACCGCCTTCGGCGCCAAGCAGATCGCCTGAACGCACGCCCGCGCGGCGCGGCTTGCGGGCCCGCGCCGCGGCGTGCTCGGCGGGTGCGCGTCACCGCGAGCGGCTAGGGTTGCCGTATACCAGGAGACCCCCGAACGACCACGGCGAGGAGATCGACATGTTCCCAGGCGGCGACATGCAGAAGCTGCTCCAGCAGGCGCAGCAGATGCAGTCCGACATGATGCAGGCCCAGGCCGAACTCGCCCAGACCGAGGTCAGCGCCTCGGCCGGCGGCGGGCTCGTCACGGCGACGGTCACCGGCGACGGCGAGCTGGTGCGCGTCAAGATCGACCCGAACGCGGTCGACCCCGAGGACGTCGAAACCCTCGAAGACCTCGTGCTCGCGGCCGTCCAGGCGGCCACCGAGGACGCCAAGCGCCTCGCCAGCGAGAAGATGGGCCCGCTCGGCGACGCCCTCGGCGGCATGACCGGCGGCCTCGGCCTCCCGGGCATGTAGAGGGTCCTCACCCTCCGACCCCGTTCGCCCGCAGGCGGACCGGGGTCGCCTTTCCACCCACCGACCACGCGGCGAGAAAAGAGAGACCCTTGTACGACGGGGCATTGGGCGACCTCATCGAGGAGCTGGGCCAGCTGCCCGGCATCGGGCCGAAGAGCGCCCAGCGGCTCGCCTTCCACCTGCTCGCCTCCGAGAGCGCCGACGTCGAGCGCCTCACCTCCGCGCTCGAACGCGTCAAGGCCCAGGTGCGGTTCTGCGAGACCTGCGGCAACGTCACCGAGGCCGAGCAGTGCGGGATCTGCCGCGACCCGCGCCGCTCCGAGACGCTCATCTGCGTCGTGGAGGAGCCCAAGGACGTCCTCGCGATCGAGCGCACCGGCGAGTTCCGCGGCCGCTACCACGTGCTCGGCGGGGCGATCAACCCGCTCGAAGGGATCGGCCCCGACGACCTGCGCATCCGCCAGCTCATGGTGCGTCTCCAGTCGGGGGAGACCAAGGAGATCATCATCGCCACCGACCCCAACACCGAGGGCGAGGCCACGGCCACGTACCTGGCGATGCTCGTCAAGCCCATGGGGTTCAAGGTGACACGGCTCGCCAGCGGCCTGCCGGTCGGCGGCGACCTGGAGTACGCCGACGAGGTCACGCTCGGGCGCGCCTTCTCCGGCCGCCGCGACATGGACTAGGGCCCGTCCCGGACCCGAAGCGGCGCAGGCGCCCCGGTGGCCGCCGCTCGCGGCCCCGACCGGCGGCCGCGCCTGCCGCATTCTAGGACCCGTTGCGGCGCAACAGGTTTCGCTCCGAAGTGAACTGTGCGGTTTGGGTAACAATAGTCGCCGGAACGGTCACGATCGCATAACGCTTAACAGTGTCGTAACTCACCTTGTCCTACTCTAGGTCTACCTCCGAATACCCAACGACCGACGGGTGAGACAACCTATGCGCACGTCACCAACCCCAGTCAGGCGCGCCCTGGCCGCAGCGGCAGGCGCCGCGATGGCCTTGGGCCTGTTCACGGCCTGTAGCGACGACGGCGAGTCAGGCGGTGACGCCAACACCGCCGAGGACTTCGACTTCACCTGCCCCGAGCGGACCGACACCGACGCCGTCAAGGACGAGGCCGCCAGCGAGAGCACGCCCTTCGTCTTCGGCACCCCCGGCGAGCCGTCCTCCCTGGACCCGGCCCTCGCCTCGGACGGCGAGACGTTCCGCGTCACCCGCCAGGTCTACGAGACCCTCCTCGACACCGAGTGCACCGACACCGTGCCCGGCCTCGCCGAGTCCTTCGACCAGAACGACGAAGGCACCGTATGGACCTTCCACCTGCGTGAGGGCGTGAAGTTCCACGACGGCACCGACCTCGACGGCGCCGCGGTCTGCGCGAACTTCGACCGGTGGGCGAACTTCAAGGGCGGCTTCCAGTCCGAGAACTTCACCTACTACTACTCGGCGGTCTTCGGCGGCTTCGCCGAGAACGACGCCGAGATGGGCATGGAGAGCGAGTCGATCTACCAGGGCTGCGAGGCCGACGGCCTGGACGCGACCATCACGATCAGCAAGTACTCCTCCAGCTTTCCGCACGCGTTCACGCTCAACTCGTTCGCGATCATGAGCCCGACCTCGATCGACGCCGTCGCCGACGCGACCATCGAGGCCGCCGACTCGCCGCAGCCGGACTACGCGATGACCCCCGGCAGCCTCGCCGGCACCGGCCCGTTCACGATCGAGTCGTGGGACCACGCCGAGCAGGCCGTCACCCTCACCCGCAACGACGACTACTGGGGTGAGAAGGCCGGGGTGAAGACCATCATCTTCCGGACCATCTCCGACGAGACCGCGCGCCGCCAGGCCCTCGAGACCGGCGACGTCCAGGGCTACGACCTCGCCGCCCCGGCCGACGTGCAGCCGCTCGTCGACGCCGGCTTCCAGGTGCCGACCCGCGGCGTCTTCAACCTCCTGTACCTCGCCTACGCGCAGGGCAACGCCCCGCTCGAAGACCACAAGGTCCGCGAGGCGCTGTCCTACGCCGTCGACCGCGAGCGCATCGTCAACTCGGTGCTCCCGCCCGGCGCGACCGTCGCGACCCAGTTCATGCCGCCGAGCCTCGAAGGCTGGTCCGAGGACGTCGTCGAGTACGGCTACGACGCCGAGAAGGCCAAGGAGCTCCTCGCCGAGGCCGGGCAGGAGGACCTCTCGATCGAGTTCTGCTACCCGACCGACGTGTCGCGCCCCTACATGCCCTCGCCGAAGGACATCTTCGACATGATCTCCTCCGACCTCGAGGCCGCCGGGATCACCGTGACCGCCACGCCGATCACGTGGACCGAGTACATCCCGACGACGCGCAGCGGCGAATGCCCGCTGTACCTCCTGGGCTGGACCGGCGATTACGCCGACCCGTACAACTTCCTCGGCACCTGGTTCGCCGACGCCTCCACCGAGTTCGGCCTGACCGCCGACGACCAGGCGATCTTCGACGCCGTGGCCGCCGCGACCTCCGAGCCCGACGAGGCCACCCGCACCGAGCTGTGGATGACCGCGAACGAGACGATCATGGAGGAACTGCCGGGCCTGCCGCTCTCCAGCTCCCCGCCGTCGATCGCCTTCGCCGCGAACGTCTACCCGCCGAACGCCTCCCCGCTCACGCAGGAGAACTTCGCGCAGGTCTTCTTCACTCAGCAGTAGACGGAACTGGTCGATAGCAGAATATGCTGCGGTACACCGTAAAACGCCTCCTGCAGTTGAGCGTGGCGCTTCTCGGGCTCTCCCTGCTCCTGTTCGCGTGGTTCAAAGCCCTCCCGGGCGGACCCGAGAACCAGATGCTCCCCGAGAACGCCACGCTCGACGACCGGGCGGCCCTACGCGAGTCACTGGGCCTGAACGAACCCGTCTGGGTCCAGTACCTCGAATTCCTGCAACGGGTCGTCCGACTCGACTTGGGCTCGTCCCTGTCGAGCGGGCGGCCCGTCGCCACGGAACTGGCCGACCGGCTGCCCGCCACCATCGAACTGTCCTTGGCGGCCATGGTGATCGCCGTCGGCATCGGCATCCCCCTGGGCTACCTCGCGGCGCGCAAGCGCGGCACCTGGCTCGACTTCGCGGCCGTCTCGGGCTCGCTCATCGGCATCTGCATCCCGGTGTTCTTCCTCGCGGCCATGCTGAAGGTGGTGTTCGCGCAGGAGCTCGCGCTCCTGCCCTCCACCTTCCGCCTCAGCTCGGGACTCCAGTACACCGACGTCACGGGCCTGAGAGTTCTGGACGGCCTCATCACCGGCGAGTTCAACGTGGCGGGCGACGCGTTCCTCCACCTGATCCTCCCGGCCGTGGCGCTCTCCTCGATCCCGCTCGCGGTGGTCGTGCGGATCACCCGCGCGAGCGTCCTCGACGTGATCGGCGAGGACTACGTGCGCACCGCCGACTCCAAGGGCCTCAAGCCCGCCGTGATCCGCGGGCGCCACGTCATGCGCAACGCGATGCTGCCCATCGTGACGGTGATCGGGCTGCTGCTCGGCTCCCTGTTCGCGGGGGCCGTGCTCACCGAGAGCGTGTTCTCCTTCGGCGGCGTCGGCTCGTTCGTCTACCAGGCGACGCAGGAACGCGACTACCCGGCGCTCATGGGCTTCATCCTCGTCATCGCGGTGTCCTATGTGGTGCTCAACCTGATCGTGGACCTGTCCTACGGCCTCCTCGACCCGAGAGTGCGGGTGCGGAAATGACCACCGCCAAGATCGAGAAGCTCGACCGCCTCATCGAGGCGCACGCCGAGGCCCGGGACGCCCGGTCCGGCTCCCTGTGGCGCCAGTCCGTGCGGCGGATGCGTCGCTCCCCGATGGCGATCAGCGGGGCCGTGATCGTGGGCCTGTTCGTCCTCGTGGCGATCCTCGGACCCTGGATCGCCCCCTACGACCCGACCGCCCAGACCTGGGGACGCGAGGTCTTCCTCAACCGCAGCATCTTCCCCGGCCCGCGCCCCGAGAACTGGCTCGGCCTCGACCACCTCGGCCGGGACATGTTCTCCCGCATGATCATCGGCGCCCGCCAGACCCTCCTGGTCGGCGTCGTCGCCACCCTCATCGGCTTCGTCGCCGGCGCCCTCGTGGGCGGCGGCGCCGCCGCCCTGGGGACCTTCGGCGGCCGCTGGGGCGAACGCGTCGAAGCGGCCGTGATGCGCGCGGTCGACGTCGCGCTGGCGATCCCGATGCTGCTGCTGGCCTTGAGCATCGCGGCGCTCATGGGCCCGAGCCTGACGACAGTCATGGTCTCGGTCGGCGTCGCGCAGATCCCGATCTTCGCGCGCATGATGCGCGGTTCCATGCTCGCGCAGGCCCACTCGGACTACGTGCTCGCCGCGATCTCCATCGGCGTCCCCAAGAGCCGCATCGTGGTCGCGCACATCTTCCCGAACTCGCTCGGCCCGGTCATCGTCCAGGCCACGCTCGTGCTCGCGACCGCGATCATCGAGGCGGCGGCCCTGTCGTACCTGGGCCTGGGCAACCCCGACCCGGGCACCCCCGAGTGGGGCACGATGCTCGCCGACGCCCAGCGGTTCCTCTCGGGCGCACCGCAACTGGCGATCTACCCGGCGGTGGCGATCATCGTCACCGCGCTCGGCTTCACCCTCCTGGGCGAGGCCATGCGCGAATCGCTCGACCCGCGGCTGAGGAGGCAGGAGTGACGGCGCACGACAACGCCTCTGTGTGCCCGGCGGCGCCCGCCGCAGCGCACCACGACGCCTCCGCGCACCCGGCGCCCGCCGCCGCGCACCGGCCCCTCACGCACCGCGAACCGTCCACCTCCCGACCGAGAAGGCGAAGGTAAATGGCGCTGCTCGAAGTAGAAGACCTGCGGGTCGCCTTCGGGGCGGCCACCGCCGTCGACGGGGTCTCGTTCACCGTCGACCAGGGCCGCGTCGTGGGCCTGGTCGGCGAGTCCGGCTGCGGCAAGTCCGTCACCAGCCTCGCGATCATGGGCCTCCTGCCCAGGGGCCGCGGCAAACCCGCCCCCGTCCAGGCCGCCGCCGCGGAGTCCGCCGCGGGCATCGCACCCGTCGCCCCGCAGCCCAAGGCCCGCAAGGCCTCCCGCAGCGGCGCCGACGTCTCGGGCCGGGCCGTCTTCGACGGCACCGACCTGTTGTCCCTGCCGCCCGCGTCGATGCGCCGCCGCCGCGGCTCAGACCTCGCGATGGTCTTCCAGGACCCGCTCTCCAGCCTCAACCCGGTCGTCACCATCGGCCGCCAGATCACCGAGGTCCTCCAGCGACACCGGGGTCTCAAGGGCGACAAGGCGAACCGCGAGGCCGCGAATCTCCTCGACCGCGTCGGCATCCCCGATCCGACCCGGCGCCTCAAGGAGTACCCGCACCAGCTCTCCGGCGGGATGCGCCAGCGCGTGCTCATCGCGATCGCCGTGGCCTGCGCGCCGCGGCTGCTCATCGCCGACGAGCCGACCACGGCCCTCGACGTCACGATCCAGGCGCAGATCCTCGAACTGCTCAAGGACCTCGTGGAGACCGAGGGCACGGCGCTGCTCATGATCACCCACGACCTCGGCGTCGTGGCCGGGATCTGCGACGAGGTCAACGTGCTCTACTCGGGGCGCGTGGTCGAGTCGGCGCCGGTGCGCGAGCTGTTCGCGCGGCCGACGCACCCCTACACGGTGGGGCTGCTCGGGTCGATCCCGCGCCTCGACCTCGGCACGCACGAGCCGCTCACGCCCATCAGGGGGTCGATCGCCGACGTGATCCGCTGGAAGGACGGCTGCGCGTTCGCGCCGCGCTGCGACCGCGTCGCCGCGGCCTGCGTCGAAGGCGAGCCCGCCCTGGTCGGGTCCTCGCACGTCCACCGCTGCGTCATGGCCGAGGAGGTCGCATGAGCACCGCATCCGAACCGCGCGTTCCCGTCCAGCGCACCGGTGGGGACGACTCCTCGCCGCTGCTGGAGGTCGAGGGACTGGAGGTCCACTTCCCGATCCGGCGCGGCCTCCTCGTCGAGCGGGTCGTGGGCCATGTCCGGGCGGTCGACGGCGTGAGCCTCCGCGTCGACTCGGGCGGCACGTACGGCCTGGTCGGCGAGTCCGGTTGCGGCAAGACCACGCTCGGGCGCGCGGTGCTGCGCCTGGAGGAGCCGACCGCGGGCCGTGTCCGTCTCGGCGCCGACGAGGTCACCGCCCTCAAGGGCGAGCGGCTGCGCCGCCACCGCTCGAAGATGCAGATGGTCTTCCAGGACCCGCTCGGCTCGCTGAACCCTCGGCACAATGTGGACATACTCCTCGCCGAGCCCTTGAAGGTCCACGGGATCGGGTCGAAGGCGGAACGGCGCAAGCTCGCCGTCGACACCCTCGACGCGGTGGGTCTGCCGAAGTCGGTCCTGGAGCGCTACCCGCACGAGTTCTCCGGCGGCCAGCGCCAGAGACTGGGCATCGCCCGCGCGCTCATGCTCCGCCCGGACCTCATCGTCTGCGACGAGCCGGTGAGCGCCCTGGACGTGTCGATCCAGGCGCAGGTCATGAACCTCCTCGAAGAGCTCCAGGTCGAGTTCGGCCTGACGTACCTCGTCATCGCCCACGACCTCGCGGTGGTCCGCCACCTCTCGGACCGCGTAGGCGTCATGTACCTAGGCAAGCTCGTGGAGGAGGCCGACTCCGAGTCGATCTACGAGAACCCCCGCCACCCGTACACCAAGGCCCTGCTCTCCGCTGTGCCGCAACCGGACCCGGAGGTCGAGGCCACCCGCGAGCGCATCATCCTCAAGGGCGACCTCCCCTCCCCGGCGAACCCGCCCTCCGGCTGCCGCTTCCGCACCCGCTGCCCTTGGGCCGAGGACATCTGCGCCGAGCAGGAACCCGAATGGCGCGAGACCACAGCCGGCCACAAGGTCGCCTGCCACTTCGACCTGTAAAGCGGCGCAGCGCTAGCGGCACTCGCGCGAAGGCGCGGGCGAATCCCTTCGCCCGCGCCTTCGCGTTCCGCTACCTCAGCCGCTGAGGTGGGCGAGGGCCGATTCATAGGCCTCCATCGCCGCCTCGACGCCCTTGGGATCTTCGAGGCCCTTGAGCATCAACTGCTGGCCTGCGAGGAGGTCCTTGCCGACGGCCCAGAGCAACTGGTCGTCGCCTTCCAGGATCTTCCCGGTCTCGTAGTCGACCCAGGCGACCTCGTTCAGCTCCACATTGGCGCCCTCGCGGATCTCGGCCGCCGCGAGGAAGTGCTCGATCGACTCGTCGCGGAGCTTCTGCGCGAGGTCGGGGTCCTTCGTGAGCCGCGACTCGGAGAGCCGTTCGAGGCCGAGGTCGAGGCGTTCGAAGTACTTGTACTGCTCGTCCCAGCGGATCTTCGGGTCCAGGTAGTCGAACCCGAGACCGCACGGGGGTCGGCAGGGGAGTTCGATCTCCTGCCCGAGGAAGACGTCGACCTCGATGGCGCAGGGGTCCCAGTAGAACCCGCCTTCGCCGTCGGAGACGAAGCCGCCGAAGCAGATCTTGACCCATTCGTTGGCGGCCTGGGCGGCGGTGGCGGGGATGAACATGGTGGCGCTGAGGGCGAGGGTGATGGCGATGAGGATTCGCCTGAGGTGGCGCATCGTGACTCCCTTGGGGATCGTGGGCGAGTCCTCAGCATTTCAGGTCTATGTGGAGAGTTCCAGTGTTTGGCAACAAGTTGACAATGGACCGTACTGCTGATACACGAATAGACTACTATCTATTTCGACCGCATTCCCGCGACTGGTGTTGCGCCCCTGCGTGACTCGCCGTACCTCCATCGCACACACGACCCGGTATCATGTCGGGCCGCAAGGTCCGTGCCGAATCACGAACACGCGTCTAGACACTCCCGGCTCACCGGTGTGTCGCTGCTTGGCGTTCGCGAAAGTATGTGCAAGAGTTTCAGCACGCGTGTATCACGCGTCCCAGAAAACTAACTGAATACGAAACGCGGCGGGCTGCTGTACGGCCTTGGCAGAAAGTCCAGCAGCCCGCCCCTAGCCAGAGAGGAAACCTCCCATGGTTGCCTTCAGCGTACGCCATGACCCGGTCCCGGCCTCGGTCAAAATCGACCTCGAACTCCACCGGCCCTACCGCACCTGGTTCGGCCTCGGCCGCCTGCGCTGCGAATGGTGCAACCACAAATGGGGTGCCCACGGCTGCCCCCAACGCCGCTCCGCGGTGAAGCTCCTCGCCTCCAAGATCAACTCCGACTCCCTCCGCGACGTGCTCACCACGCTCATCGGCTTCTCCTGGGGCGGTGCGGCATGAGCGACACCGGCTCCCGCGCCCGACGACCCGATCCCGAGCGGATCGTCCTGGGCCGCTTCACCCTCGAGCACCGCCGCATTGAGGTCTACCAGCTCGCCGGGGGCTCCACCACCTCGGTCCGGTTGCGGCGCATCGCACCTGAACCGGCCGTCGACCTCGGCTACATCAACCGGATCGGCTCGCCGTTCGCGCGCCTGCACCTCTACCGCGCCGAATGGTCCGCGGCCCTGCGCCGCGCCGCCAGAGACAAAGCAACCGCCATCTGGCACCACGCCGCCCGCCATGAAGCGGAGGTCGAAGGATGACCCTCCACTTCATCGACCGCCTCCCCGTCCTCGGCTACGCCGACGTCGACGACCGCACCCTGGCCTTCGCATGGAACTGGCACGAACCGGTCCTCCGCATCACCGCCGCCGACGGCACCCTCCTCGGCCACGTCACCCACCTCGACGCCCTACCCCGCCTCGCCTCCGCCCCGACCGGCCACGCCTGGCTCCATCAACACCACCCCGCCCGCACCCGCGCCGTCCTCCACAACGCCATAACCCTCTGGCGCAGAAAGGAGACCTTGTTCCGAGACTGTGACGGCTGAAGCGGGACCGTTTCCCGTGCCTCGGCTACCCTGCGGCGCGGCGCGCGCCCATCCTGAGACGGCGAAGGCGCGGACGGCACCCGCCGTCCGCGCCCTCGATACTCGTGTCAGGCGGGGCCTTGGGTGGGGATGCCGAGGCGGCCGCGGTAGGGGTGGCGGATCTGCCAGGTGTCCTCCCATTGGAGGAGGCCTTCCTGCCATTCGGGGAGGTCGGGGCGGTAGTTGCGGGGGGCGTTGGCGCGTTCGGGGGTCTCGACCATGAACTGCCAGAAGTCTTCGAGGGCGGTGCGGACGTCCTCGACGCTGTAGGTCGCGCCCTGGCGGTTGCCGTGGGCGGCGCGGATCGTCACGCCGTCGGGCCGGAAGGTGACGTCCCAGCCCTCGGAATCCCACTGCTCGAACGGCTCGCCGCCGGCGCGCACGTCGTCGGTCATGGCGAGGGCGTCGAGGAGGACGCGGAACTTGCGGCCGATGTCGGTGCAGATCCAGGCGGCGAGGACTTCCCGGCCGGGCGGCGGGGCGTCCACGACCGGACCGAAGTAGTCGTCCATACGGAAGCGCATTGCTCAGTCGCGCCTTTCATTACTGCTGGTCGGATGGGAAGCCGTGCGTGTATCCGCGGCCGTTGGCGTTGTCATAGTAGCCGCTGATCTTGACGCCGTTGGATTCGCCGACCCACATGTTCGGGTCGTTCGGGTGCGGCTGGCTCTTGCGGAAGGCGCTGGCGATGTTGCGGTCGACCTCAGGTCCGTCCCAGCTGTCGGGGAAGAACGTGGAGACGCCGTTGTTGCCGCCCTTGGGCTTCCAGAACGGGGGCGGGCCGGGGTCGAGGAACTCGGGTTCGGCCTGGTAGACGCCGCCGTCGCCGACGGGCCGGTGGGTGCCGGGGCGGATGCGCCTGCCGTCGAAGTCGTTGCCGCCGGGGCGCCAGTGGTAGCCGCTGCCGGAGTTCCGGCCCGGCCTGGTGTCGCCGACGAGCGCGTGATGGAGCATGTCGTAGTCCATCTTGTTCTGCTGGGCCCGCCCGGCGCGCTGCTTCTTCGCCTTCTTGAAGAAGTCGAGCGCGGCGCTGATGAGCTTGCCGCCGCTTTTCTTTCCCATTGGTGCCTACGCTTCGAGGAGTTTGAAGACGGCTTCCTGCATGAGGTTGCCGACGACGGTGCGGGCGAGCTGCTGGAAGATCGGGACCTGGAGCAGCGAGGCGCCGAAGGTGACGGCGGCCTGGGCGATGGCGATGGCGATCTGGACCGCGAGGATCACGAGCTGGACGAGCACCATGATCTTCAGGACGAGGACGATGATCGAGCAGATGATGAGCCCGACGCCGGCGATCATCGCGCCGATGGAGCCGTTGTCGAGCACGTCCGCGGGGCCGTCCTCGCTCTCCCACCAGGCCTTGAACGCGTCGATGTCCTTGCCGATCTGGTCGGTCCAGGCCTGGGCGGCGTTGGCGTCGGCCTCGCCGAGGATGTCGCCGAGTTCGCCGCCGAAGTCGAGCCACGCCTGGCCGAACTCCATGAGGTTGTCCTCATTGGACTGCGGCCAGTCGAAGCCGAGGACGCCCAGGAGGGTCGCCAGTTCCGAAGGGAGCATGATCGCCATCAGGAGCCACCGTCCAGTTCCGAGGTGAGCTGAATGAACGCCTGCGCGACCTCGTTGTCCGCGTTGAGGTGCTGCACCGCGAAGTCGCGCACGTCCAGGCCCGCGTCGGCCATCGACTGCGCCGCCTCCGAGAAGCACTCCTTCGCGAACTCGAAGACCGCGGTGTGCGCCTGCTCGATGAGGCCGCCGATCTCGTCGCTCCCGCAGGCCGCGGTGACGCCCTCGATCCTGGAGGAGAACTCGTCCACGGCGGCGAAGAACCGCTCGGCCGTGCCCTCGATGCTCTGGCCGGCCTGGTCGAGGCCGTCGGGGTCGATCTGGAGGCTCAACGCTCCATGCCCTTGCTCTGCGCGGCGGTCTGCACGATCCTGCCGTGCGACTCCGCCAGGCTCGTCATGAACGAGCTGAGCCGCTGCACCGACTGCTGCTGGATCTCCTCGACCTTCTCGGTGAGCGCGTCGAGGTCGACGGCCCCGGGGAGCCCGGCCTGCTCGCGGGCCTTGTCGAGCGCGGCGTTGACGCCGGTGGTGATCTGCTCGGCGAGTTCGGAGCCGCCCAGGCGCATCGCGCGCGGGTCGACCACTTCGACCGTGACCTTGCCCGCCAGGGTCGCCGAGACCCGGACCATGCCGTCGGCCACCTCGACCTCGACCTTCTCCTTGCCCGCGTCCTCTTGCGCCCGTTGGCCGTCCTTGGCCACCTGTAGGGCCTGCGCGAGCACGTCGGCGATGCCCGACTGTTCGGTCGGTGAACTCATGGAGGCTCCTCGGGAAGAGTCGTTGCGGGGGTGCGGTTCAAGCTTCCACCGACGCTATCAATCGCCCGCACATACTGGGATGCAAGGTGAACCAGGTCCCAGCGCGACGCAATGTGAACAGCGGTCGACTCCTGGCACAATGACGGCATGGAAACCTTCACCGCACCGGACAGGATGAGCGCCGGGATGCGCCGCAACGGCGTCATGATCTGCGCGTTCTTCGGCCTCGGCTGGTACTTCGGGGGCGCGGGCGTGCTCCCGGGCGCCGGCTACCTGATCGGGTTCGCGATCGCGCTGGCGGTGAGCGTGGGGCTGGTCGTCGCGATCCCCCGGATCGAGTCGACGCGCGGGCCGCGCGAGCTGCCGAAGGACTGGGGGAAGCGGTACGGGATCTGGGTCGCCTTCGAGGTCGTCCTCATCGTCGCCGCGATCGCCACGGCGAACGCCCTCGACCTGGTCGACTTCCTGCCCGGCACGGTCGCCGTGATCGTCGGCCTGCACTTCGTCCCGCTTGCGCGGGCCTTCGACGAGCCGACCTACAAGCTGACCGGGTACGCGATGGCGCTCGCCGGCGCAGGCGGCATCGCGGGCGGGTTCGCCGGGGTCGGGCTCGGCGGCGCCATCGCCGGGTTCGGCAGCGCGCTCGTCCTGTGGGCCACCGGTTTCGTGATCCTCAAGCGCGGCTGAGCGATCGAGTCGGCCCCGGTGCGCAGCACCGGGGCCGTCGCCGTTCCTACAGCCGGTCGAGCTTCACCGCGCCGCCCTGCACGACCATCTTCAAGCGCTCCTCCGGATCGGTGAGCACCGCGAGGTCCTCCAACGGGTCGCCGTCCAAGACGAGCATGTCGGCGAGCGCGCCGGGCACGATCCGGCCGAGCCGACCGTCCTCTCCGAGGAGCCGCGCGGCGGTGACGGTGGCCGAGCGGATCACATCCGCGGCGGGCTGGACGGCGCCGCGGATCGTGAACTCCCGCAACTGGTGCCGCCGCATCCCGCCGAGCAGGTCCGAGCCGTAGCAGAGGTTCACTCCCGCGCGGTGCGCGAGGTCGAGGGCCTTGAGGCCCGCGTCGAGCACGAGCGGGTTCTTCGCCAGGCTCGCCTCGGGGAGGCCGTGCTCGGCCCCTTCGGCTGCCATGCGGTCGTACGTCACCAAGGTGGGCACCAGGAACGCGTCGCGCTCCAAGAACAACTCCACACTGGACTCGTCGAGCAGGTTGCCGTGCTCGATCGACCGCACGCCCGCTTCGAGCCCGCGGTTGATCGCGCGGGCGGTGTAGGCGTGCCCGGCGACGTACCGGTTGGCGGCCTCGGCCTCCTCCACGATCGCGCGGATCTCCTCCAGGGAGAACTGGGTCGAGTCGATACGGTCGGTCGGGGAGGCGACGCCGCCGGAGAGCATGATCTTGACGTGGTGGGCGCCGGTGCGCAGCTGCTCGCGTGCGGCCCGGCGCACCTCGTCCACGCCGTCGCACACCGTGCTCATGTCCGGGCAGCACTGGTGGTCGTCGCGCACGCTGCGCCCGCGCGGGCGCCCGTCGCCGTGCCCGCCGGTCTGCGAGAGCGCCTTGCCGCCGAAGTACAGGCGCGGCCCGTCCACGATTCCCTGCGCGACCGCTTCGTGCAGCCCGAAGTCCGCCCCGCCCGGGTCGCGCACGGTGGTGAAGCCGCGGTGCAGCATTGCCCGCATCTCGTTGGCGGCCAACAGAGCGACGTACGCGGGGGACTCGTCGGCGAGCCCGGGGAGGTTCGCGGAGTGGGCGTTGACGTGCGCGTGGCAGTCGATGAGGCCCGGCATCAGGGTGCGCCCGGCGAGGTCGACCACGCGGGCCTCCGCGGGTACTTCGAGGTCCGGGCCGCCGACGGCGGCG
>NZ_STGX01000025.1:20534-48148 GCF_004912155.1 Glycomyces paridis
GATGATTTCCGGTCCGCCGGGCGGTCTTCACGTGTGCACCGGCCTTCACGAGCCCGCCGGGGCGCGGGACCCGCGCCGCCGGTCCGGAGCAGAGAGCGAGCGAACATGTCCTACCCCGAACCGAAGTACTTCGGCGACCACGGCGAGATGAACGCGCAGTTCCGGCCCGCCGGGGCCGCGCCGGACCTGACCTACCCGAACGGCGGCACCGCCGGCTACCTCGCCACGGGCGCGACCACGAACGGCCAGTTCGGCCTCTACCAATGGAACATGAGCGGCGCCCGCTCCGGGCCCGACCCGCACTTCCACCGCACCATCTCCGAGTCCTTCTACATCCTCTCGGGGAGCATCCGGATCTACAACGGCGCCAAGTGGGTCGACCACGTGCCAGGCGACTTCGTGCACGTCCCCGAGGGCGGCGTCCACGGCTTCCGCAACGAGTCCGGCGAGCCCGCCTCGATGCTCCTCATGTTCCATCCCGGCGCCCCGCGCGAGGACTACTTCGAGGGCCTGCTGACGATCGGCGACATGACCGACGAGGAGCGCAAGGCGTTCTTCGCCCTCCACGACAACTTCTGGATCGAGGAGGACTGACGCGACGAAGGCCGGGCGGTTCCCCGCCCGGCCTCCTGTGTCCTTGCCCCGCTTAGAGGTTCTCGACGACCTCGCGCATGAGGCGGGCGGTCTCGCTCGGGGTCTTGCCGACCTTGACCCCGGCGGCCTCCAGGGCCTCCTTCTTGGAGTCGGCGGTCCCGGCGGAGCCGGAGATGATGGCGCCGGCGTGGCCCATCGTCTTGCCCTCGGGTGCGGTGAAACCGGCGATGTAGCCGACCACGGGCTTGGTGACGTGGTTCTTGATGTACTCGGCCGCGCGCTCCTCGGCGTCGCCGCCGATCTCGCCGATCATGACGATCGCCTTGGTCTCGGGGTCCTCTTCGAAGGCCTTGAGGCAGTCGATGTGGGTGGTCCCGATGACCGGGTCGCCGCCGATGCCGACGGAGGTCGAGAAGCCGATGTCGCGCAGCTCGTACATGAGCTGGTAGGTCAGCGTCCCGGACTTGGAGACGAGGCCGATCGGGCCCGAGCCGGTGATGTCGGCGGGGGTGATGCCCGCGTTCGACTTGCCGGGGCTGGCGATGCCGGGGCAGTTCGGGCCCACGATGCGGGTCTTGTTGCCCTTGGACTCGGCGTAGTTCCAGAAGGTCACGGAGTCGTGCACCGGGATGCCCTCGGTGATGACGATGACCAGTTCGATCTCGGCGTCGATCGCCTCGATCACGGCGGCCTTGGAGAAGGCCGGGGGCACGAACACGACGGAGGCGTTCGCGCCGGTCTCACTGATGGCCTCCTGCACGGAGGCGAACACCGGCAGGCTCACGCCGTCGACGTCGACCTTGGTGCCGGCCTTGCGCGGGTTCACGCCGCCGACGATCTCGGTGCCGGCCTTGAGCATGCGGCGGGTGTGCTTCATGCCCTCGGAGCCGGTCATGCCCTGGACGATGACCTTGGAGTTCTCATTGAGGAAGATCGCCATCGGACTACGCTCCCTTGTTCGCGAGTTCGGCGGCCTTGTCGGCCGCGGCGTCCATGGTCTCGACCACGGTGATGAGCGGGTGGTTCGCGTCGGCGAGGATCTTGCGGCCCTCCTCGGCGTTGTTGCCGTCGATGCGGGCGACGAGCGGCTTGGTGACGTCCTCGCCGCGGTCGGCGAGCGTCTGGAGCGCGCCGAGGATGCCGCGGGCGACCTCGTCGCACGCGGTGATGCCGCCGAAGATGTTCACGAACACGGACTTGACCTGCGGGTCCGACAGGACCACTTCGAGGCCGTTCGCCATGACGGCCGCGGAGGCGCCGCCGCCGATGTCGAGGAAGTTCGCGGGCTTGACGCCCCCGTGGTTCTCGCCGGCGTACGACACGACGTCCAGCGTGGACATGACGAGCCCCGCGCCGTTGCCG
Source organism: Glycomyces paridis (assembly GCF_004912155.1). Taxonomy (GTDB): domain Bacteria; phylum Actinomycetota; class Actinomycetes; order Mycobacteriales; family Micromonosporaceae; genus Glycomyces; species Glycomyces paridis. Next base: position 22,491 of record NZ_STGX01000025.1, read on the forward strand.
ATGATGCCGACCGCGCCGTCGAGCTTGACGTAGTTGAGGCCGGAGTCCTTGGCGCGCTGCTCGAGCGGGTCGACCGCGGCCTTGTCCTCGAACTCGGCGTTCTCGGGGTGGCGGAAGTCGGCGTTCTCGTCCAGGGTGACCTTCGCGTCGAGCGCGAGGACCTTGCCCTCGGGGGTGCGCACGAGCGGGTTGACCTCGACGAGCGTGGCGTCTTCGGCCACGAACGCGCCCCAGAGCTTGACGAACACGTCGACGAGCTGGTCGCGCAGGTCCTCGGGGAACCCGGCCCGGGTCACGATGTCGTTCGCGATCTCCTCGGTGACGCCGACCCCGGCGTCGATGGGGAGCTTGACGACCTTGTCGGGGTCGGTGTGGGCGACCTCTTCGATCTCCATGCCGCCGGCGACGGAGGCGATGCACAGGAAGGTGCGGTTCGCCCGGTCGAGCAGGTAGGAGAAGTAGTACTCGGAGTCGATGTCGGCGGTGACCGTCAGCATGACCTTCTCGACGGTGTGGCCCTTGATGTCCATGCCGAGGATGTTCGTGGCGTGGGTCTTGACCTCGTCGACGGTGTCGGCGAGTTTCACGCCGCCCGCCTTGCCTCGGCCGCCGACCTTCACCTGCGCTTTGACGACCACCCGGTCGCCGAGGCGCTCTGCGAGCTCCACGGCCTCCTGCGGGGTGGTGGCGACGCCGCCGTCCAGCACCGGCACACTGTGCCGGGCGAACAGTGCGCGGCCCTGGTATTCGTACAGATCCACTGTAGAGTCCGCTCCACTAGCTAGTCTTCCTTGACCGGACGGCCCTGGGCCTCCCCGCCCGCGGCGCGGCCAGGGGCCGCGTTCCCGGTGAACCGGGTCCGGCGAGCGGGGCACAGGTACAGGTGCCCGTTATCGCAGGGTAACCCGCGGCGAGCGGTCGGGGCGTCCGGCAGGCGGCCGGTGTGATGAGTCTGGCGGCCGGATCGGCGGCGCCGGGCCCGGCCTGGCGGTTCACGGCCGGTGCGAGGAATTGTGCGCTCGGGGCAAAGAGGCGGGGACCGGACGCACCCCTCAGGCGTCCGGTCCCCTTAGCGGGAACCAAGCCCACCCCTCAATGGCTTGATTCCCTTAGGCACGATGCCCTATCGCCACCCCTCAATCGACAGGGCATCGGCAGTTTGTGGCACAGCTCTAGCGTGTTACCGATGAGTTCGAAATCATCGTTCAATGCGCTGAGGCCGTATCCGAGCGGCGCTTTCGCGCCGCTGCCGATGCGTCTTCGGCGTTCTTTCGAATGCCTCCGACACCTATAAGAACGAGACCGCCCGAACCCGGTTACGGTCTCGCCAAAGAATTTTTCGAAGCGGGCGTCGCCGCAGGCAGCGGGCCTCAGGCGGCCGCGCGGCTGCCCTGATCGGGTGAGGGCACATGACCGCGCACCCACTCGGCGATCACCTGGGTCGAGGCGCCGGGGCCGAAGATCTCGGCCACGCCGGCCTCGCGGAGCTCGGCCGCGTCCTCGTCGGGGATGATGCCGCCGCCGAAGACGACGATGTCGCGCGCGTCGGCCTCGTCCAGCAGGCGCAGCACGCGCGGGAAGAGCGTCATGTGGGCGCCGGAGAGGATGCTCAGGCCGATCGCGTCGGCGTCCTCGGCGAGCGCGGTCGCCACGACCTGCTCGGGGGAGTTGTGCAGCCCGGTGTAGACCACTTCCATGCCCGCGTCGCGCAGGGCCCGCGCCACGACCTTCGCGCCCCTGTCGTGGCCGTCGAGTCCGACCTTGGCCACGACCACTCGGATCGGCGCGCTGCTTGCAGACATGGAAGTACCTCCTTGTACGGAGACCGCGGCACGCACGGCGCTTGTGGCGAGCCGTGCGTGCCGCGGCCGATGCATACGAGTGAGCTTAGTCGCGACCGGTGTGAGCCGGTAGGGCTAACCGCCGTAGGGCGGCTGCGGGGGCTGCTGCCCCTGCTGCGGGTACCCGGGGGGCGGCGGCGGGTAGCCGCCGGGCTGCTGCGGCTGGCCGTACGGCGCCTGCTGCTGGGGCTGCTGCTGCGGGTAGCCCGCCTGCTGCGGGTAGCCGTAGGGCGCGGCGGGGGCGCCCTTGATGTAGGCCTTGACGGCGTCGTCCTTGATGTAGAGGAAGGACGCGTAGCCGTAGGCGGCGCCGAGCACGAGGTAGAGCACGACGCTGATGAAGTCGAGCGTGATGAGCGCACCGAGCACCGAGAGCACGGAGCCGCCGGCGCCGATCATCATGAGGATGATGCCGGTCAGGCGCAGGCCCGCGGCGGGGATCTTCCCCTTGGGCAGCGCCCAGCCGTACCAGCCGAACGCGGCGGAGAACAGCAGGATGAACAGGGCCGCGCCGACGCCGAAGGGCCCCAGCATGGCGATGAACACGATCGCGGCGACGACGCCGAGGCCGGCGCCGATCATGGCAATGAGGCCGATGCGCTTGATGCCCTCGGGCGCCTCGCCGGCCGGGACGCCCGGCTGGGCCTGCGGGTAGCCCTGCTGCGGCGGCGGGCCCGGGTAGGGCTGCTGGCCGTAGCCCTGCGGCGGCTGGGACTGCTGGGGCGGCTGCTGGCCGTAGCCGGGCTGGGGCTGGCCGAGCGGCGGCTGCTGCGGCTGCTGGGTCGGCTGGTAGCCGGTCTGGGAGCCGCCCTGCTGGGGCATGACGGTGGTCTCGGCGTACGTCGCGGCCTGCGGTTCGGCCGGGCCGGTCGGGTTGCCGAGGGGGGAGGGCGGCGGCGGGGGCGTGCCGGGCGCGCTCGGGACGGCGCCGCGCTGGATCTTCATGGTGCGGTCGAGGTTCTCCTCGCCGCCCGCGGGCGGCGCCGCCGGGGGAGGGGTTCCGGCACCGGGCTTGAGCTTGAAGGTGCCGCCGTCCTCGTCTTCGGGTCGGTCGTTCTCAGGGGGAGTCATTGCATCCACGCTCCAAGCCGGATCAGGTCGTGACTTCTCTCGCCTTCACCTTACCGACCCTGTACAGGGGGTGGGTGCAGCCGTCCCGCGTCCGGCGCGAACGCCAGGGGCGCATCGCCTCAGGAGAGGTGCTTGACGAGGACCTCGCGGTGGGTCGGCTGAGCGGCCTTGAAGCGCTCGCGGCCGGAGGGGGTGAGCATGAGGAAGTTCGCGCGCCGGTCGAAGTCGCACACCGCGCGGGTGACCAGGCCCGCCTTCTCCAGGCGGGTGACGGTGCGGGAGAGGGCGCTCTGGCTGAGGTACATCTCGGCCTCGATGTCCTTCATCTTGGCCTTGCCCTCGCCGTCGCCGCAGCACTTGGACAGGATCAGGAGCACCTCGAACTCGCTGAGCCCCAAGGCGTGTCGAGCCTGGAGCTCGGATTCGAGCTCGCACGATGTGGTGTGGTACACGCGCAGTGTCTCAGACCACTTCACACATACGTCGTCGTCCGGTGCAGCGTCCATGACCAGGAGATTACCATGTCAAGACATTTAATGTCCATGCATTTGATGTGTTGACATCCAATGCACGCGCATGTAAATTCGTGCCCATGACGATCACTGCCACCAAACCCCTGGAAGACGAACCCGCGAACCGCATCGACACCCCGGCGCATACCCCGGCACACGCCCCGAGCCGCTGGGGACCGAAGCTCTGGGCCGTCCTCTTCGTCGCCGGACTCGCGATGTTCCTCGACGCGCTCGACGTCTCCATGGTCGGCGTCGCGCTCCCCTCCATCGGCGCCGAACTCGGCCTCGAAACCGCCTCGCTCCAATGGATCGTCAACGGCTACATCCTCGGCTACGGCGGCCTCCTTCTCCTGGGCGGACGCATGGCCGACCTCCTCGGACGCCGCCAGGTCTTCCTCACCGCGCTCGTCGTCTTCGGCGCCGCCTCCCTCATCGGCGGCCTCGTCGACAACGAGGCCCTGCTCATCGCCTCGCGCATCGTCAAGGGCGTCGCCGCCGCGTTCACCGCCCCGGCCGCCCTGTCGATCATCACCACCACCTTCAAGGAAGGCCACGACCGCAACAAGGCCCTGTCGATCTTCACCGTCTTCGGCGCCACCGGCTACGCCTCGGGCCTCATCGCCTCCGGCCTGCTCACCAGCATCGACTGGCGCCTGACGTTCTTCGCGCCCGTCGTGGTGGTCGCCGGCGTCATCATCGCCGCCTTCTTCGTGGTCCCCAAGAACGCCGAGCGCGAGAAGGGGCACATCGACTTCGCCGGCTCCGCCACCCTCACCGGCGGCATGCTCGCCGCCGTCTACACCATCGTCACCGTCCCCGAGACCGGCTTCACGCCCCTGGTCACCGCCACCACCGTGGCCGCGGTCGTGCTTCTCGGCGCGTTCTTCATCATCGAGAACAAGGTCGCTCACCCGCTGGTGCGCCTGAGCATCTTCAAGGTCAAGTCGATCGTGCGGGCCAACCTCGCCGCACTCGCGATCTTCGGCTCCTACATCAGCTTCCAGACGATCGTGTCGCTCTACCTTCAGAACACGCTCCAGTGGGAGCCGATCCAGATGGCGCTCGCGCTGGCCCCCGCCGGGATCATCGTCGCGGTCCTCTCCCCGTTCGCCGGGAAGTTCATCGACCGCTACGGCACCAAGTCGATGATCATCGCTTCGATGGCCGCGTTCGTCCTCGGCTACCTCTGGTTCATCGCCCGGGGCGGCAGCGCCGAGCCGAACTACGTCGTGGACTACCTGCCCGCGTTCCTGCTGCTGGGCCTCGGCTTCGCGCTCGGCTTCTCCTCGGTCATGGTCCAGGCCACCGAGGGGATCGCCGACGACGAGCAGGGCCTCGCCTCCGGCCTCGTCCAGACCTCGGGCCAGATCGGCGGCGCGGTCGTCCTCGCCGTCGTCACCGGCCTCATCTCCGGCGGCGCCGCCACGAGCATCGCGCAGTACCGCCCCGGCCTCTACATGGTCACGGCCGTGGCCCTCATCGGCCTCGCCGCCAGCGCGACGGCCCTCCTGGGCCGCCGCACCGCAGTCGAAGCCGCATAACCACACACACCCGCTAGGGCCGCCGTCTCCGGACGGCGGCCCTAGCCGCGTCATCAGTCGACCGCCAGCGCCGCCGTCGGCGGTCCCGACAACGCGCGGCGGGCCGGGATCGCGGTGGCGGTCCAGGCGAGCAGGACCGCGACCGCGACGGTGGCGGGGATGACCCACAGCGGCCCCTGCGGCCAGGGTTTCCCGAGGAACCCGAGGCCGAGCACGGCCATCGGGAGCCCCGAGAACGACAGTCCCGCGCCGACCGCGACGGCGGCGACGAGGAGCGCTTCGCGCGACACCATCGCCCGCACCTGGCGGGGCGTGGCGCCGACCGCGCGGAGCGCGGCGAACTCGGTGCGGCGCCGCGAGGTGGCCGCGACGAGGCCGTTGGCGGTGCCCAGGAGCACGTAGCCGGTCATGGCGAGGGTCGCCATGAGGCTGATCCACTGGTCTGGGGTCATCCCGGACGGCTCGCGCGGCACCGTAGCGCCCGCCTCGACCGCCAGGCCCGTGCCCGCGGCCCAGTCGGCGACCGCGATCGGATCCCCGGCGACGAGTGCGGCCTCGTAGAAGCGCGGGCGTTCCAGCAGGTCGGCGGCGAGCACGATCGACCCGAAGCCGAAGCCGCGCTCGTAGGTCCCGCCGACCTCGGGTTCGATCCTGGTCCCGTCGGCGAGGACGAGTTCGATCCGGTCGCCGACCTCGACGCCCCACAGGCGGGCCGAGGCGGCGGCCACGGCGACGGTGCCGCCGCGTCCGAGGTCCCCTTCGACCGACCCGAGGTCGGCGACCTGTTCGATGCCGGGCGTGAACGCCAGGGCCGCATACGGTTCGGCGGCTCCGGCGTCGTCGGTGACACGCAGGACGGTGGTGTGCGCGACGCCCACGGCGCCCTCCACGCCCGGGGTCGCTGCGAGCTCGGCGAGGTCGGCGGGCCCGACCGGACCGGTGACGGTGGCGTCGGCCCTCGCGCCCTCGGCGATCTCGGCGGCGGTGACCTCGGTGTACGTCGTCTGCGAGAACACCTGGGTGATCGTCAGGCCGACCGCGAGCGCGAGGACCGCGACGGCGCCGGCGGTGCGGCGCGCGAACGCGCGGCTGTTCATGACCGCCAGCCACATCGGCGCGGGCGTGCGGTCGTCGAGGCGGCGAGCGGCGCGGCCCGTGAGCGCGCCGACGATCACCGGCCCGGCCATCGCGAAGCCGATGACGGCCACGATCGTCGCGGTCACGGCGGCGATGAACGCGGACTCGCCGGGCACGGCGAGCGGCAGGAGCGACTGCGCCCCGGTGGCGAGCAGCAGCGCGATCCCGGCGAGGGTGCGCACGCGTCCGGGCGCCTTCGGTTCGACCCGGGCTTCGGCGACCGCGGCGGTGGCGGGCAGTCGCGAGGCGCGCATGGCGGCGCCGCGCGCGGCCACCTGGACGGTGAGCAGCAGCAGCGCCGCGACCGCCAGGACGCTGATCGGCGTGCGCGCCAACGGGAGTCCTTCGGGGAGCATCCCGGAGTCGGTGAGGAAGCCGGTGAAGGCCCCGGCGAGGAGGTGCCCGGCAGCGACGCCGGGGACGAGCGCGATCGCCGCGGCGGCGGTCGCCTGCGCGGCGATCAGGCGCCGCACCTGGCGCGGAGTGGCGCCGACGGCGCGCAGGAGCGCGAGGTCGCGGCGCTGGTTCGCGACGGCGACGCCGATCGCCCCGGCCGTGATGAACCCGACCAGGAGCGTGACGGTGCCCCCCATCGCGAATGCCATTGCGACGAGGTCGCCCGTCGCGGCCTGGTTCTCGAGCCGTTCGAGGTCGCCGCGGGCGTCGCCGGTGGCAACCTCCAGGCCCGGCAGCGCCGCCCGCAGGTCGCCCGCGACGGTCTCGGGGTCGGCGCCCGGCGCGGTGCGGACGGCGATGAGGTCGGTCTCGTCCTCGCCGAGGCCCGCGAGGCCGCGGGCTGTCGCGGTGTCGGTGTGGACGCCGGGGGCGTCGGTGAGGCCCACGACGGTGAACGTCTCGTCGCCGCCCGGTGTCGTGATCGTGAGCGGGTCGCCGAGGTCCAGGCCCGCGGCCGCGGCGGTCGCCGCATCGAAGGCGATCTCGCCGGGCCCGTCGGGCGCGTCGCCGTCCACGGCCGCACCGGTGAGCGCGGCGGTGTCCCAGCCGTGCCCCTCGACCGGCTCGCCGCCGGGCATCCGGGCGGTGAACGCGACGTCGGCGGCCGCGGCCTCCACGCCCGGGACCGCCAGGACCGCCTCGACCAGATCCGCGTCGATCGCGTCCCGTTCGGGCAGCGGCACGTCGACGTCCTCGGGCACCGCGTGGCGCTGCGTCGCCGCCACCAGCACCTCGGCGCCGTCGAGCCGTTCGGGGCCGACATGCGAGGTCAGGCCGGTCTCGGCGAGGACGGCCGCGACGGTGATCATCGCGGCCCCGCCCGCCACGGCGAGGCCGACCGCGACGAGGCCCGCGAGGCGCCGCCGGGCCATGTGCAGCGAGGGCCCGGCCATGCCGATCCGGCCGCTCGGCAGGCGGTCCACCGGGGCGCGCCGTGCCACGTCAGCGCCGCCCGAGCGTCGTCAGGCGCCGGGCGAGTCCGGCCGCGTCCGGGTTCGTCACGTACGCGTCGATGCGCCCGTCCGCGACCACGCAGGCCGCGTGGGCGTGCGCGGCGGCGGCCGGGTCGTGGGTGACCATGACGACGGTCTGCTCCCACTCGTCCACCAGCTCGCGCAGCAGGTCGAGCACCTCGGCGGCGGTGTCGAGGTCGAGCGCGCCGGTCGGCTCGTCGGCGAAGACCACGGCGGGCCGGGCCGCGAGCGACCGCGCGATCGCCGCGCGCTGCTGCTGGCCGCCCGAGAGCTCGGCGGGCCTGCGGTCGAGCAGGTCCGCGATGCCCACCCGCTCGACCAGGTGCCGCAGCCAGGTGCGGTCGGCCGCCGCGCCCGACAGGCGCAGCGGCAGCGTCAGGTTCTCCTCCACCGTCAGCGACGGCAGCAGGTTGTACGACTGGAAGACGAAGCCGATCCGCCTGCGCCGCAGCAGGGTCCGCTTGGTCTCGCTGAGACCCGACAGGCGGTGGCCGCCCACGTGGACCTCGCCGCTCGTCGGGTCGTCGAGCCCGGCCGCGCAGTGCAGCAGCGTTGACTTGCCCGACCCGGACGGGCCCATGACCGCGAGGAACGTCCCCCGCTGGACCTCCAGCGAGACCCGGTCGAGCACCGTATGAGCGCCGTCGTACGTCTTGGTGACCTCGCGCATGAGCAGGGCCGGAGGGCGGGTCGCGTCGGTGCGCAGCCCGCCGTGAGGGGCGGCGAGGGTCTTCATCGGCGCTTCCCGGACACGAGCGCGCGGACGATGAGCGCGATGCCGCTCACGGCGGCCATCGCGCCGAACGGGATCGCCAGGAGCCACAGGCCGACCGCCTGGAGCCCGACGTTGAAGGCCGCGCCGCCGACGAGGCCGATCCACAGCGCGGAGCTGGTGAGCTTGTAGTGGTCGCCCGCCGCCGGCGGCGCCTGCCGCGGGGCGGAGATGCGGTACTGGTCGTTCATGGTGTCCCTCCGGATCTGATGGTGTCGACGCTATGGCGGATCGCCTTCTCGCCCAATGCGGTCAGCTGCCGTTTCCCAGGTGGGGGCAGCAGGAGGGCCCGAGGTACAGGCAGCTGTAGCGACGATCCGCGCCGCTGCGGGTAGGTTTCTGAGTCGACGGCGGACCGGCACGTCAGAACCGCCGAAACCGTGCCGCCGAAAACCGGTGCCGCTGAGGACCGAGGCGGTTGCGAACCGGGCCGCCGAAACCGGAACCGTTGGAAACCAGGACTGCCGAGAACCAGGGGGTGCGCATGGCCGAAGACCAGCCCGGGCGCTGGCGCGCCCGCTTCGACGCGCTCCTGCGCGTGGACGGCACCCAGGGCGACTCGCGGTCGCTCCTGTTCGCGTCGCTGCGCGCCTCCGGGTACGGGGCCGTGGGCGCCGCGTACGGCATCCTCGCGCTGTACACGCTGCCGTTGGTCCTGCTCACGGGGGCGCTCGCGGTGCTCGGCGTCGGGCGCCCGCTCGTGGCGCCGATGATGCAGTGGGTGCGGATCGTCGCCGGGCTCGAACGGCGGCGCCTGCGCCGCCTCGGCCACGACGTCGAGTCGCCCTACACCGGGCCGATCGCCGAACCGCCGCGCTCGCTCAAGGAGGCCCGCACCGACCCGAGCGCCCGCCGCGACCTGCTGTGGACGGTCCTGCACGGCACGTGGGGCCTCATCCTCGGCGCGATCCTGCTCCAGATGCCGTTCATCGCCGTCCGCGACGTCACCTACCCGCTGTGGTGGTACTTCGCGCCCGAGTCCGAGCAGCAGATCCTCAACGGCCTCCTCACCGCCCAGAGCGCCAACACCGCGATCCTCGGGTGCGCCACCGGCATCGCCGTGTTCGCCCTGTGGCTCCTGTTCGGCCCCAAGATCCTCGGCCTCCAGGCCCGCCCGGGCGTGAACCTCCTCGGCCCCGACCCCGAGGTCGACCTGTCCGAACGCGTCGCCCGCCTCACCGCGACGCGCGCCGCCGCGCTCGACGCGCACGCCGTCGAGCTGCGCCGCATCGAACGCGCGCTCCACGACGGCGCGCAGAACCGGCTCGTCGCCGTCAACGTCCTCATCGGCGCGGCCCGGCGCGAGGTCACTCGTTCGCCCGAACGCGCCGACGAGATCCTCGAACGCGCCCAGACCACCGTCGAGGAGTCGCTCGCCGAACTGCGCGCGGTCGTCCGTTCGATCCTGCCGCCGGTCCTGGAGGACCGCGGCCTCGCGGGCGCCCTGAGCGCGCTCGCCTCCGACTGCGCCGTTCCGTGCACCGTGCAGGTCGACGTGGAGGGCCGGTGCCCCGCGAGCGTGGAGGCCACCGCCTACTTCGTGGTCGCCGAGTCGCTCACCAACGTGGCCAAGCACTCTCGCGCCACGTACGCCTCGGTGGTCGTGATCCGCAGATGGAATACCCTCAGGGTCGTCGTCGCCGACGACGGCCGCGGCGGCGCCGACGCCGAAGGCGGCTCGGGCCTGGCGGGCATCGCGCGCCGCGTCGAGGCCCTGGACGGGACGGTCGTCGTCTCCAGCCCCGAGGGCGGGCCGACCGAGATCAGAGTGGAGCTGCCGTGCGGATCGTGATCGCCGAGGACGACACCCTCCTCCGCGAGGGCCTCAACCTCGTCCTGCGCGGCGAGGGCTTCGACGTCGTCGCCTCCGTCGGCGGGCCCGAGGAGTTCCTGGCCGCCGTCGCCGAGCACCGCCCCGACGTCGCCGTGGTCGACGTGCGGATGCCCCCGACCCACACCGACGAGGGCATCAAGGCCGCCGTCGCCGCCCGCCGCGCCCAACCGGGCCTGGCCGTCCTCGTCCTCTCCGCCTACGTCGAGCAGAGCTTCGCCACCGACCTCCTCGCCGATGGCGCCCGCAGCGTCGGCTACCTCCTCAAGGAGCGCGTCGGCCGCGTCGACGCGTTCGTGGAGGCCCTGCGCCGCGTCGCCGACGGCGGCACCGCCATCGACCCCGAGGTCGTCGCCCAGCTGTTCGCCCAGCGCCGCGCCGACGACCCGGTCGAGCGCCTCACCCCCCGCGAGAAGGAGGTCCTGTCGGTCATGGCCGAGGGCCTCGGCAACACCGCCATCGCCGCACGCCTGTTCATCACCGAGAACGCCGTCCACAAGCACATCCGCAACATCTTCCTCAAGCTCGACCTCAACCCCGGCGACCAGACCGACCGCCGCGTCGCCGCCGTCCTCCACTACCTCGAACGCGCCTGACCAGGCTGTATTACAAAATGTGATACGATGAGGTCATGTCGACACTCAACGTACGCACCGACGAGGCCATGGATCGAGCCCTCGCCGCTCTGACCGCGAACGGACGCACGAAGACCGAGGCCGTTCGGTACGCGTTGCTGCACGCCTACCGGGACGAGGTCATCCGGCAAGCGCGCGAGGACTCCGAACGGCTGGCCGCCGACCCTGACGACCGGGCCGAGATGCTGGCGATCCAGCGGTTCCTGGGACTCCTCGATTGATCTTCCGCGGAGCGATATACGAAATCCGACCATTGGCAGGACGAGGACACGAACAGCGCGGCAAACGCTACTGCGTGGTCATCCAGTCCGATCGCTTCGCTTGCAGCACCGTGACGGTCGCAATGACCTCCACCAGCGCCGGAGAGGCGGTCTACCGGCCGGAGTGCGAGCTCCTCGGCGCGAAGACCCGTATCCTCACCGACCAGATCCAATCGCTCGACCCCAGTCGGTTCGGCGACTTCAAAGGCGCGCTGGAGCCTGATGAGCTTGCCGACCTCGATCGTGCGCTCATCATCAAACTGTCACTGGTCTGAGGACTCCGGCCGACCGGCCTCCTCCACTACCTCGAACGCGCCTGAGCGGGCGCCGGTAGCCGTCCAATCGGGGCGAATCGGCCCCTGGGGCCTTCGATGCTGCGATCCTCGATGACTGGACGGCACGCACCGGCATCGAGGAGGACGTCATGCGAGCGATCTGGGCCGAACTCATCGGCACCTTCTGCCTGGTCTTCTTCGCCGTCGGCGCGGCCGTGTACGGGATCGAGCCCGAAGGGGTCGGGTACGTGGGCGTCGCGCTCGCGTTCGGCCTCGTGCTGTTCGCCCTCGCCTACGCGCTCGGCCCGATCTCCGGTTGCCACGTCAACCCGGCGGTCACGCTCGGCGCGCTCCTGACCGGCCGCATCGGCGTCGGCCCCGCGGTCGGCTTCTGGATCGCCCAGTTCGCCGGCGGCATCGGGGCGGCCGCGCTCCTGAAGTACATGACGACCGGCGGCGGCGCCACCGACCAGACCGGCGCGCTCGGCGCCAACGACTACGGCGCCACCGTCGACGTCGGCGGCGCCTTCGTCATCGAGACGCTCCTGACGTTCCTGCTCGTGTTCGTCGTCCTCGCCGTTACCAGCAAGAAGGGCGCCACGCCCGCCGCGGGCGCCGCCATCGGCCTCGTCCTCGCCGTCATCCACCTCGTCGGCCTCCCGCTCACCGGCACCTCGGTGAACCCGGCCCGCTCCCTCGGCCCCGCCCTCTTCGCCGGCGGCGCGCCCCTGGAGCACCTGTGGCTCTTCATCGTCGCCCCCCTCTGCGGCGGCATCCTCGCCGCCATCGTCCAGCCCCTCCTCTACGGGCGCGAACGCACGCCCGTCGACGAAGCGGTCTGATCGAACACGAAGGGGCCCGGCCGCACAACGGCCGGGCCCCTCGCGCATGCGTCAGTCGTGGGCGGCCACATCAGGATGTGCCTCGCTCAGCCGATCGGCGAGTCTGGGGATGTCAACGGCCGCCACATTCCACAGGAGGTCGAGATCGACATCGAAGTAACTGTGCACCACCCGGTTGCGGGTCGCGACGATCTGCCGCCACGGGACATCCGGAATGGCCGCGGTCGCCTCCGGTGAGAGGCGGTTCGCAGCCTCGCCGATGATCTGGATCAGGTGGACGACGGCCAATTGCGCGTATTCGTCGGCATCGAATCCGTCTCGGCCCTCAGCAACCTTGCGCCGGATCTTCTCCGCCGCCTCCAGGATGTCCGCAAACCGCTCGCGGTCATCCCTCACAGCCGGATCGCCTCCGCCAGCACCCGGTCGCGTATGCGCGACTTCAACCCCGAGACCGTCGACACCTCGGTGTACACCCCGAGCAACTGCTCGACGTCGAGCGCGAACCCCGCCATGTCGAAGTAGCCGCGTCCCGGCGCGACGTCCACGAGCAGGTCCAGGTCGCTGTCCTCATCGGCCTCGCCGCGGGCCACCGAACCGAAGACGCGAATGTTGCTGAGGCCGTGCTGCTCGCCGATGCGCGCCAGATCGGTGCGATGGGATCGCAGCTCGGCGACCGTCACGCGCCGCCGCCGCGCGGGTTGATCGATGGCCATGGAGTACCTCCTCGACAGCCGATACTACTGTCGGTGACTATTCGCGGTGGGCGGCGGAGGACCACATGCCGCGGCGTTCGGCCCTGGCGAGCTTCTCGGCCTTGCGGAGGGTGTCGCCGATGGTGAGCTCCTGGTGGCGCAGGATGTAGGTGTGGGCCATGCCCTCGGCGACGGCGAGGACGGCGTAGTTCATGCCGTTCTCCATGACGACGTGCGCCAGGAGGCGGTCGTACTGGTCGAACATGGGGTCGCCGGGGTCGGTGAACAGGTGGACGGTGCGGCCTTCGAGCTTCTTCTTGGCGTAGAGCTTCGCCTCCTCGCCCCAGTCCTCCTCCTCGCGGTACCCGCCCGACTCGGGGGAGTTGATGCCCATGATGCGCACCCGCACCTTCTCGCCGTCGATCCTCGCGCGGAACGTGTCGCCGTCCACCACGTCGTAGGCCTCGACCGTCGCGTAGAAGTCGCCCGGACCTTCCATACTGCCGCCTCCTTCGGCCCGCCCCCACGGGCGGGATCGCCGACCCATCCTCGCATTCGGCGGCCCGTCATGGGAACCGTCCTCCACGTGCCCCCTTGTGACAGACTGGTCGGCGTGGAGCAGCGACCAGATCGAAGGCCCGGCCGGGCGGGAAGCGCGCAGCGCGCGACCGTGCCGATCGACGTCGCCGCCGACCCCCTCCCGTCCCAGCGCGCCACCGAGGCGATCCCCGTGCGCGGCAAGGCCGCCCGACGCCCCCGCGCCCTCCTCGCCTCCGCGCTCGCCACCACCCTGTGGTCCATCGTGGTCGTGTTCACGCCGATCCTGGTGTGCGTCATCCTCGGCTGGTGGCAGGCCGGCGCCGAAGGGTCCGTCGCGACCGTGGCCGCTGCCGCCGGGGTCGTCTGGCTCTCCGGGCACGGCGCGCCCGTCGACATCGGAACGATCCACCTCAGCGTCGCCCCGCTCGCGCTCACCGCCCTCATCGCCTGGCGCCTCGCCAAGGCCGCCGCCGGAACCACCCGGGCCATCGGCGGCAGGGACGCCGCGGCCGTGCGCGCCGCCGCCGGTCTCGTCACCATCCTCTACACCGGAGCGGTCGCCGGAGTCGCCGCCCTGTGCAGCACCGGACCGTTCACCGTGGACCTCCCGGCCGCGCTCGCCCACGCCGCGCCGCTCGTCATCGCCGCCACCGCCTACGGCGCGGCCCGCGAAGCCGGGGTCCTGCCCTGGGACACCTCCTCGTTGTGGCTGCGGCGCGGCCTGCGCACCGGCATGACCACCGCCGGAGCGGTCCTCGCGTGCGGCGCGGCCGCCACCGGCGTCGCCTTCGCCGTGCGCGGACCCGTCGTCGCCGACACCCTCGGCGTCTACGGGGACGAGTCCTGGATCGTGGCCCTCCTGAGCCTGCTCTACCTGCCGAACCTCGCCGTCTGGGCCGCCGCCTACATCACCGGGCCCGGCTTCGCCGTCGGCACCGACACCGCCGTCCAGGCCGCGCTGGTCGAACTCGGCCCGCTCCCGGCCTTCCCGGTCTTCGCCGCCGTGCCCACCGCGCCGCTCCCCGACTACGCGACCATCCTCATCGGACTGCCGGTGATGCTCGCGGCCGTCTTCGGCGTGGTCCTCACCTACCGCTCCCCGGACCTGCGCGTCCCCCGCGTGACGACCGCGGCGATCGTCGCCGCGGCCACCGCCGCCGCCGTCCTCGGCCTCCTCTCCTATCTCTCCGGCGGCGCCGCGGGCGTCGACCTCCTCGCCGTCCTCGGCCCCGACCCGCTCGCGGTCGTCGCCCTCGGCGGCGTCCAGTTCCTCATCGGCCTCGTCGGCGCCGCCCTCGTCGCCCGCCTGTTCGCCGTGCACCGCCGGGCCGCCGAAGCCGAGCTCGTGCGCAGGGACACGGTGGTCATCCCCGAGCCCTCGCCGAACCGCGACGACGCGTTAGGGTTCTCGGCGTGACCGATGTCCCGACCTCCGGGTCCGCAGCCGCCGCCAAGCTCGTCGTCCTCGTCTCCGGCTCCGGCTCGAACCTCCAGGCCCTGCTCGACGCCTGCCAAGACCCGGCCTACGGGGCCCGCGTCGTCGCCGTCGGCGCCGACCGCGACGGCACCTACGGCGCCGAGCGCGCCGCGAAGGCCGGCGTCCCCACCTTCGTGCACCGCGTCAAGGACCACGCGACCCGCGACGCCTGGGACGAGGCCCTCACCGCCGAAGTCGCCGCCCACGAGCCCGACCTCATCGTCTCCGCCGGGTTCCTCAAGCTCTGCGGGCCGCGCTTCCTGGCGGCCTTCCCCGGCCGCTACATCAACACCCACAACTCGCTGCTCCCGGCCTTCCCGGGCATGAACGGCCCCGGCGAGGCCCTCGCCGCGGGCGTCAAGCTCGCCGGAGCGACCCTCTTCATCTGCGACGCGGGCGTCGACACCGGCCCGATCGTCGCCCAGTGCGCCGTCCCCGTCGAGGACGACGACACCGTCGAGACCCTCACCGAGCGCATCAAGGAAGCCGAACGCGCCCAACTGGTCGCCGCCGTCGGCCGCATGGTCCGCGACGGCTGGAGCGTCGAAGGTCACCGCGTTCGACTGGGCTGACCGGGCCGGGTTTCGACTAGGCTGATCGGCCATGCGACCCCTCGCCGTCAACTCCCTCGAAGCGAACACGCTCTACGTCGCCTTCGCCCTGCTGCCGCTCGCGTTCGGCGTCGCCTGGGCGCTCGCCGCTTGGCGCATCCGCGCGGGACGGCCGCGCCGCGAGGCCTGGCTGCACTCCCTCGCGGAGGTCGGTGCGGTCGTCGGCTCGGTGCCGCTGCTGTTCCTCGGCCTCACCTCCCGCGAGGGCGCGAACGCGCTTCAGCTCGTCCCGTTCGTGGACCTCGCCGACCTCGCCGGCGCCGGGCCGCGCCGGATCGTCGAGCAGCTCGCGGGGAACCTGTTCGTGTTCGCCGCCGCGGGGTTCTTCCTGCCGGTCCGGTTCAGGCTCGGCCTCGGCGCGATCGCGGTCGGTGCCGTCGTCGCCGCCGTGACGCTGGAGGCGCTCCAGTTCACGCTCCTGACCGGCCGGGTCGTCTCGGTGGACGACGCGCTCATGAACGCGTTCGGCGGGGTCCTGGCGGCGCTCGCCTCCCGTCCTTGGTGGCGACGCTCACGCGACGCGGCCGAACCGCGGTCCGAAGCGGCCGTGTTACGCTCGGCTGGTCGCGACTGGCGAGTGACGTCTTTCGAGGTTTCCCGTGGCACGGACCGGGCAGCTCGTTGTTGAGGGGGGACCTTCAGAGACGGTCACGGGTGGAGTACCACCAGGGAGCGGCACTGCTGAACCTGTTACTGCGGTCGAACGCCTGGGCCGCAGTCATTACTCGATCAGGAGCAGTGCACACATGTCCGAGCGGAAGCTCATCAAGCGAGCCCTCATCTCCGTCTACGACAAGACCGGTGTCGTCGAACTCGCGGCGGACCTCCACGCGTCGGGCGTCGCGCTCGTCTCGACCGGTTCGACCGCGGCCCGCATCGCCGAGGCCGGCATCCCCGTCACGAAGGTCGAGGAGCTGACCGGCTTCCCCGAGATCCTCGACGACCGCGTGAAGACCCTCCACCCGAAGGTCCACGCCGGGATGCTCGCCGACGTCCGCCGCGACTCCCACCGCGCGCAGCTCGCCGACCTCGGCATCGAGGCGTTCGACCTGCTCGTGGGCAACCTGTACCCGTTCGCGGCGACCGTCGCCTCCGGCGCGGGCTTCGACGACATCGTGGAGAAGATCGACGTCGGCGGCCCCTCGATGGTCCGCGGCGCCGCCAAGAACCACGCGAACGTCGCCGTGGTCGTCGACCCGGCCGACTACGACCTGGTCCGCGCCGCCGCCTCCGAGGGCACCACCGCCGAGCAGCGGCTCCGCCTGGCCGCCAAGGCCTTCGCGCACCTCGCCACCTACGACGCGGGCGTCGCGACCTGGCTCGCCGAGCAGGTGGCAAGCGACGACCTCGGCGACTTCCTGGCCGTGCCGATGGCCAAGCTCGCCGACCTGCGCTACGGGGAGAACCCGCACCAGGCCGCCGCCGTCTACAGCGTCCCCGGCGCGGCCGGGCTCGCGCAGGCCGAGCAGCTGCACGGCAAGGCGATGAGCTTCAACAACTACACCGACGCGGACGCCGCCTGGCGCGCCGCGCACGACTTCGTCGAGCCGACCGTGGCGATCATCAAGCACGCCAACCCGTGCGGGATCGCCTCGGGCGCCTCGATCGCCGAGGCCCACCGCAAGGCCCACGAGTGCGACCCGCTGAGCGCCTACGGCGGCGTGATCGCCGCGAACACCGAGGTCGACGCCGAGGCCGCCGCCCAGATCGCCGAGATCTTCACCGAGGTCGTGGTGGCCCCGGCGTTCAGCGACGAGGCGATCGCGATCCTCTCGGCCAAGAAGAACCTCCGCATCCTGCTGGCCCCGGAGTGGGCCCCGGCCGACGTCGAGCTCAAGCCGATCTCCGGCGGCGTGCTCGCCCAGCGCCCCGACCGGGTCGACGCCGACGGCGACGACCCCGAGAACTGGACCCTCGCCACCGGCGACGCGGCCGACGAGGCGACCCTCGCCGACCTCGTGTTCGCTTGGCGCGCCGTGCGTTCGGTGAAGTCGAACGCGATCCTCCTCGCCTCCGGCGGCGCCTCCGTGGGCGTCGGCATGGGCCAGGTCAACCGCGTCGACTCCGCGAAGCTCGCCGTCGAACGCGCCGGAGCCGACCGCGCCCGCGGCGCGGTCGCCTCCTCCGACGCGTTCTTCCCCTTCCCCGACGGCCTCCAGATCCTCATCGACGGCGGCGTCAAGGCCGTGGTCCAGCCCGGCGGCTCGGTCCGCGACCAGGAGGTCATCGCCGCCGCGAAGGAAGCCGGCATCACGATGTACCTGACCGGCACGAGGCACTTCACGCACTAGCACCGACGACGTCGAGGGCCGCGCGGGGAATGCCCCGCGCGGCCTTTCGGTCCAGCGGCCGGAATGAACGCGCGCCGGTGCCGTTCGTATCGTTTCGCGCCGATTGCCCGCGCCGTGCGTGCGCCTTTCACACTTCTGTGTCACCACCTGTGAGAACTCACAGGTGGGGAGCCCCTACCTGGTTGGGCATCCACTCTGATTCCACGATAGGTTCATGTCATGATGCAGATGCTCTGTCCGAAATGTCAGAACCCCATGCACCAGTACGAGCGCAACGGCGTAGTCGTGGAGCAGTGCTCCGAATGCAAGGGCATTTTCCTCGACCGCGGCGAGCTCGAACACCTGATGAATGCCGAATCCTCCTACCAGCGCGGTGCCGCGGTCGCCCCTCCGGCCGCACCGTCGCGCGAGCCCCGCTACGACGAGCGCCGGGACGACCGCCGCTACGACGACCGTCGGTCCGACGACCGCCGTCGCGACGACCACTACGACGACCGTCGCCGTGACGGCGACTACCACTACAAGAAGAAGAAGCGCAAGAGCGTCTTCGAGGACCTCTTCGACTTCTAGCCCAGGCTTCCAGCCGCCGCCCGGTGCGTCCGGGCGGCGGCTGACGTGCGTCCGGGCCGGCTCAGCCTTCGAGCCGGTACACCGCGCGCGGGGTCCAGGGGACCGGGGCGCCGGTGAGGGTCTCGGAGGTCCAGTCGCCGGGGCTGGGGTGCGTGTAGAGGGTGAACGCGGCGACGCGGAACTTGGCCTCGAAGCCCGCGAGGGAGGCGAAGGCGGTGTCGAGGGCGCGGGTGCCGACGTTCTGGGCGATGGTGATGTGCGGGTGATAGGGGAAGGTGCGCTCGCGTTCGGCCGGGCCGGTGCGGATCGCGGATTCGAGCCGCTCGCACATGGCGATGCCGTCGACGACGGCCGCGAAGACCACCTCGGTGACGGGCCGGAAGGACCCGGTGCCGCGCAGGTGCAGGTCGAACGCCGGGCAGGCGGCGGCGACGGCGGCGAGGTGGGTCCGGAAGCCGTCGAGTGCCGCCGAGGCGATCTCGGTGGGGCCCAGGAGGGTCAGGTGCGCCGGGACGATGCCGCCGAGCGGGTCGCCGGAGGCGAGGCGGGCGTCGTCGAGGACCTCGCGCCAGGGCGAGGGCACCGGGATCGCGACGCCGACGGTGACGACGGGAGGTCGTCCCGGCCGCGGTTCGGGGTCCACTAAAGCGTCACCGGGGGGAAGAAGCCGACCTTCTTGTACGCCTTGGCGATGGTGCGCACGGCGAGGCCGCGGGCCTTCTCGGCGCCGGCGGTGAGGACCCGGTCGAGCTCGGCCTTGTCGGCGAGGAACTCCTTGGTGCGCGCGGCGATCGGGGCGAGGGTCTCGGCGACGACGTCGGCGAGGTCGCCCTTGAAGTCCCCGTAGCCCTTCCCTGCGTACTCGCCCTCCAGCTTCTCCACGGTGGTGTCGGCGAGCGCGGCGTAGATGTTGAGCAGGTTCGACACGCCGGCCTTGGCCTCGGTGTCGTAGCGGACGTCGCCGCCGGAGTCGGTGACGGCGCTCTTGATCTTCTTGCGCATCTGGTTCGGCTCGTCGAGGAGGTAGAGGCACCCGCGCGGGCTCGCGGAGGACTTCGACATCTTCTTCTCGGGCTCCGAGAGGTCCTTGATCGTCGCGGTCTCCTTGACGATGTAGGGCTCGGGGACGACGAAGGTCCTGCCGTACGTGGTGTTGAACCGGCCCGCGAGGTCGCGGGAGAGTTCGAGGTGCTGGCGCTGGTCCTCGCCGACGGGGACCTGGTCGGTCTGGTAGAGCAGGATGTCGGCGGCCATGAGGATCGGGTAGGTGAACAGCCCCACCGTTGTGCGTTCTTGTTTGGCGGACTTGTCCTTGTACTGGGTCATCCGGCTCGCTTCGCCCATGCCGGTCTCGGAGCCGAGGATCCAGGCGAGCATCGCGTGCTCGGGCACCTGGGACTGCACGAAGAGGGTGCACCGCTCGGGGTCGAGGCCCAGCGCGAGCAGCTGCGCGGCGCTCACCCGTGAGCGCTCGTGCAATACCTTTGGGTCGTGATCGACGGTGATCGCGTGGAGGTCGACGACGCAGTAGAGCGCGTCGGTCGAGTCCTGCATCGCCACCCACTGCCGCAGCGCGCCCAGGTAGTTCCCGAGGTGGAACGAGTCCGAGGTGGGCTGGATCCCTGAGAAGACGCGGGGCTTGCGGTCGGCAGTCGTCATGGACCGATTCTGACATCCGGGCCGAGACGGCGGCCACCCGGTATTGCGGCGCCGCCGATCCTGATGTTTAATTGTGTTGGATCATGAGCGCTATACGCGCGTATCTATGGGGAGGCGCCATGCTGGCGCAGCAGCGACAGAGCCGGATCGCCGAACGCGTCCACCGGACCGGGGCGGTCCGCGTGGCCGACCTCGTCGAGGAGTTCGGCGTCTCGGACATGACCATCCGCCGCGACCTGGAGACCCTCGCCCACCGCGGCCTCGTCGCCAAGGTCCACGGCGGCGCCACCGCCGTCGACTTCGGCTCCACCGCCGAACCGGGCTTCGCCGTCAAGCAGGTCCGCCAGGAGGCCGAGAAGCAGGCCATCGCCGACGCCGCCGCCACCCTGGTGGGCCCCGGCCAGGCCATCGCCCTCTCCGCGGGCACCACCACCTGGACGCTCGCCCACCGCCTCACCGACGTCCCCGACCTCACCGTAGTCACCAACTCCGTCCCCGTCGCCGACGTGTTCTACCGCGCCGGGCGAAGCGACCAGACCGTCATCCTCACCGGCGGCGTCCGCACCCCCTCCGACGCGCTCGTCGGCCCCTTCGCCGTCGCCTCCCTGGAGAAGGTCAACGTCGACTCGGTCTTCCTCGGCGTCCACGGCATGTCCGAGCGCGCCGGGTTCACCACCCCCAATCTCCTCGAAGCCGAGACCGTCGCCACCCTCGCCGCCAAGGGCCGCCGCCTCGTGGTCCTCGCCGACCACACCAAGTTCGACATCGTCGGCATCGCCACGATCGCCGCCCTCGGCGACGCCGACGTCATCGTCACCGACTCCCTCCTCGACGAGGAGGCCCGGCGCCTACTCAACGAGCACGTCGACCAGGTCGTGCTCGCGCCGGTCCCCGAACCGGGGGCACGCACCACCAACGAGAAGAGATCATGACCGCCTTCCACACCGAGTCCGGCAGCCTCGCAGACGGCCGCCGGATCCTGTACTTCAACACCGCGCCCGACGCCGGCCGCGCCAGCTTCGCCGACAAGCGCGACCTCGGCGAACGCGTCAGCGCCGGGCACATGCGATACGACGTCCTCCGCGACGAGTGGGTCGCCGTCTCCGCCGGCCGCAGCTCCCGCCCGCCCCTCCCGGTCGCCTGCCCGCTGTGCCCCTCCGAAGGCGAGGACCTCACCGAGATCCCGGCCCCCGACTACGAAGTGGCCGTCTTCGAGAACCGTTTCCCCAGTTTCGGCGGTTTCGAGGCGCCCGGTACCCTCGCGCCCGCCGACCCCGGGACCGGCATGGAGACCGCCGTCCCGGCCTCGGGCCGCTGCGAGGTCGTCTGCTTCTCCGACGACCACGACGCCTCCCTGGTCGACCTCGGCCCCGAACGCGTCGAACTCGTCGTCCGCGCCCTCGCGCAGCGCACCGCCGAACTCTCCGCGCGCGGCGACGTCGCCCAGGTCTTCTGCTTCGAGAACCGCGGCGTCGAGATCGGCGTGACCCTCCACCACCCCCACGGCCAGATCTACGCCTACCCCTACGTCACCCCCCAGACCCGCAAGCACCTCTACGCCGCCCGCCGCCACCGCGAACGCACCGGCCGCGACCTCTTCGACGACATCCTCGCCTCCGAGTCCGCCGGCCCCCGCGTCATCGCCGAGAACGACCACTGGATCGCCTTCACCCCCTACGCGGCCCGCTGGCCCTTCGAAGTCCACCTTTACCCCAAGCGCCGCTTCGCCGACCTCACCGAGCTCACCGACGAGTCCATCGCCGCGTTCGCGCCCCTCTACCTCGACGTGCTCAAGCGCTGCGACGGCGCCTTCCCGGGGGAGGCCATGCCTTACATGGCAGGCTGGCACCAGGCCCCCGTCGGAGAAGGACGCGAACTGGGGCGCCTGCGCCTGGAGATCGTTTCGATCCGACGCGGCGCGGGCAAGGTCAAGTTCCTGGCCTCCTCGGAGTCGGTCATGGGCGGTTTCGTCAACGACCTCGGCCCCGAGACGGCCGCTGAGATCCTGAAGGAAGCACTGTGAAGTACCTCGTCACCGGCGGCGCCGGCTACATCGGTTCGATCGTCGCCACGATGCTGCTCGAAGAGGGGCACGACGTCGTCGTCCTCGACGACTGCTCCACCGGCGCGGCCGAGCGCGTCCCGGCCGGCGCGGCCCTCGTCCGCCGCCCCGTCCAGGAGGCCGCCGAGGTCCTCGACGGCTCCTTCGACGGCGTGCTCCACTTCGCGGGCCTCATCGCCGCCGGCGAGTCCATGGAGCGGCCCGACATCTACTGGGAGGCCAACACCAGCGGCACCTTCGCCCTCCTCGACGCCATGCGCGAGGCCGGCGTGCGCACCCTCGTGTTCTCCTCCACCGCCGCCGTCTACGGCAACCCCACCGAGGTCCCCATCAAGGAGGAGGCCGCCAAGGCCCCCACCTCCACCTACGGCGCCACCAAGCTCTCCAGCGACATGGCGATCGCCTCCGAGGTCACCGCCTACGGGCTCGCCGCGGTCTCCCTGCGCTACTTCAACGTCGTCGGCGCCTACCAGGACCGCTCCGGCGTCTGGCACGGCGAGAACCACCAGCCCGAGACCCACATCATCCCGATCGCCTTCGACGCCGCCTCCGGCGCGCGCGAGTCCTTCGGGCTCTTCGGCGAGGACTACCCCACCCCCGACGGCACCTGCGTCCGCGACTACATCCACGTCGCCGACCTCGCCGACGCCCACCTCCTCGCCCTCAAGGCCGCCGAGACCGGCGAGCACAAGATCTACAACCTCGGCAACGGCAACGGCTTCTCCAACAAGGAGGTCGTCGCCACCGTCAAGCGCGTCACCGGCGTCGACTTCCCCGTCGACATCGGCCCCCGCCGCCCCGGCGACCCCGCCGAACTCGTCGCCTCCTCCGAGCGCGCCAAGACCGAACTCGGCTGGAAGCCCAGCCGCGACTCGCTCGACCGCATGGTCGCCGACGCCTGGGAGTACTACCAGCATGCCCGCTCCTAAGACGCCCGACGCGCACGCCGCCGCCCTCGCCGAGACGGCCCGGGCCGCCCACACCGAGGTCTTCGGGACCGAACCCGAAGGCGTCTGGGCCGCACCCGGACGCGTCAACCTCATCGGCGAGCACACCGACTACAACGACGGCTTCGTGATGCCCTTCGCGCTGCCGTTCTACGCCGCCGCCGCCGCGTCCCGCTCCCAGGAGTGGGCTTTCCACTCCACCCACGGCGGCGGCGACACCGTGCGCACCGCGACCCTCGACGGCGTCGAGGGCTGGGCCGCCTACCTCGCCGGGGTCGCCTGGGCCCTCGGCGAATCCGGGTACCCGGTCGGGCCCGCCCGGATCGCGCTGCACTCGGACGTGCCGGTCGGCGGAGGGCTCTCCTCCTCGGCCGCACTCGAATGCGCCGCGCTCATCGCGTTGGCCGACCTGTACGGGCACGAGATCGACCGCGCCGAGGCCGCGCGCATCGCGCAGAAGGCCGAGAACGAGTACGTGGGCGCGCCCACGGGCGTCCTCGACCAGTCCGCGTCGCTGCTGTGCGAGGCCGGGCACGTCATGTTCATGGACTGCCGGGACCTCTCGCGCGAGCAGGTGCCGTTCGACCTCGCCTCCGAGGGTCTGACCATGCTCGTGGTCGACACGCGTGCCCCGCACCGGCACGCCGACGGCGAGTACGCCGCCCGCCGCGCCGACTGCGAGGAGGCCGCGCGCCTGCTCGGCGTCTCGCACCTGCGCGACGCCCCGGCGGACGCGAGGCTGGAGGACGACCGGCTCGACCGCCGGATGCGCCACGTGCTCACCGAGAACGAGCGCGTCAAGGCCACCGTCGCGATCCTCAGGGGCGGCGCGGTCGCGGGCATCGGCGAGCTGCTCACCGCCTCGCACGTGTCGCTGCGCGACGACTACGAGGTCTCCTCGGTGGAGCTCGACTGCGCCGTGGACGCCGCGCTCGGCGCGGGGGCCCTGGGCGCCCGCATGACCGGCGGCGGCTTCGGCGGCAGCGCCATCGCCCTGGTCGAGGCCGAGGCCGCGGCCAAGGTCGAGGCGGCCGTCGTCGAGGCGGCGGCCCAGGCGGGCCTGCCCGAACCGCGCGTGTTCACCGCCCGCGCGGCCGCGGGTGCCCACCGCGTGCACTGACGCGAACGCGAACGGCCGGGTCCTCGAGGTCCCGGCCGTCGCCGTGTTCAGCGGGCGCACCACTCCCGCACGCTCCGCGTGCCCACGAGGATGATCACCCCGGAGAAGAGGACGGTCGCGAGGACGCAGGCGCCCGCGGCCTGCGCCGCCACCTCCGCGTCGAGCCGGAACGCCAGCACCGCGCCGACCAGCCCGGCCGCGATCGCCCCCGCCTGGAGGAACGCCGTCGCCCGCCGCGGCCCGCGATGTGACCGGTTCCGGGGACCGGGCGCTCTCGGACGGTGAGCGCGGGGCCTCTGACATACTCCGCGGCATGGACTTCGTTCACCTCGCGCTGCGCTACCTCCACCTGCTCGGTTTCGCCGCGGTCTTCGGCGGCTGGCTGGTGTCCCTCCTGAAGCACAAGTTCGACTTCAACAACGCGATGCTGTACGGCATCGCCACCCAGCTCGCCACCGGCATCGTCCTGTACGGCCTCGCGAGCGCCGACGGGGACGCCAACCACGCCAAGCTCGGCGTCAAGTTCCTGCTGGCGCTGCTGCTCGGCGTCATGATCGCCATTCCCGTGTGGAAGAAGCGCGAGAAGGTGGCCGCGGGCCACTTCTATGCGACCGGCGCGCTCATCGCCGTGACCGCGGGCGTGGCCGTCTTCTGGACCTGAGCGGTCCGGCGCGGACCCGATTTGCCCGCCGGCGGCGCCCGGCGGGCCCGTCGAGCTGCAATCGCGTCGTAGTACCGGCGAAACACCAGTTCACCACTGGTCTCAGTCATAGGATGTTTCGGTAACGAAATCATCAAGGACAGTGCCAAAGGCCCGCGCCTGCGGCCATGATTAGGCGGGTATCGACTTACCCCCTTGGATTGTCAAAGGAGACCAGATGGCTGTCAAGCCGTTCAAGCTGGCCCTGGCGGGCATCTCCGCCATCGGCCTCGCCGCCCTCGCCGCCTGTGGCGACGCGCCGTCCGACTCGAACGGCGACGACAACGCCGAAGGCTCGTTCAGCGCCTGCATGGTGACCGACTCGGGCGGCATCGACGACAAGTCCTTCAACGAGTCCGCCTGGGCCGGCATGGAAGCCGCCTCGGCCGAGAACTCCGCCATCAAGGTCGAGTACAAGGAGTCGTCCAACACCGACGACTACGACCCGAACCTCCAGTCCCTGGTCGACAAGGGCTGCGACTTCATCGTGGGCGTCGGCGGCCTCATGTCCGCCAACGTGACCAACGCGGCCCTCGCGAACACCGGCGTCGGCTTCGCCATCGTCGACGGCACGCCCTCCGACGCCGACGGCGCCCCCGTCGAGACGGACAACGTCTACTCGATCCAGTTCGACACCGCCCAGTCCGCGTTCCTCGCCGGCTACATCGCCGCCGCGCAGACCGAGACCGGCACCGTCGCCACCTGGGGCGGCATGCAGATCCCGCCGGTGACCATCTTCATGGACGGCTTCGCCCGCGGCATCGAGCAGCACAACACCGACAAGGGCACCGACGTCGAGCTCCTCGGCTGGGACGTCGAGGCGCAGACCGGCACCTTCCTCA
>NZ_STGX01000010.1:0-26165 GCF_004912155.1 Glycomyces paridis
ACCATCGGCGCTATCGGTACGACCGAATGCGACCTGGTACGGCATCGTGCGCCACAGGCGCCCGACAGAACCGGATCGGATCGGGCCAGGCCGGAGCAGGTCGGACCGGAGCGGACCGGGCTGGAGTGAGCCGAAGCGGACCGGGTCGAACCGAAACCGGCCGAATCGGGTTGGTCGGATCGGATCGAGTCGGATTGGGCCGGAGCGAAACGTGTCGGATCAGGTTGCGCCGGAGCAGGTCAGGCCAAGCGGGCCAGACCGAACCGAAGCAGGCCGAGCCGGGTCGGTTCCGAGCAAGTCGGGCCGGGTCGGATCGGATCGGGCCAGGCCGAAGCGGGTCGGGCCGGATCGGGTCGGAACCGAAACCGGCCGGATCGGTTCGGGCCGCATCGAAGCGGGTCGGGCCGGGTGGGTCCGAATCGGGTCGGCGACTAACACTGGTGATAGTGGTGGTCGCGGTGGCGAAGGCGGGCGCAGCACCGACACTCGCGGCAGCAGCTCAGGCAGCGTCGCCGTCAGGGCGAAGCGGCGCGGGTCGGCAGTGCGAAGCGGTACGGCCTTCACCGGGTGCGGCGAAGCGGCGCGGCTGGGGCATAGCGCGGGCGAAGCGAGAGGGCGCCGGACGAGGCCAGCGGACCGGAGTGGTCGAGCGCGGCGAAGCGACAGTGGCGGGGTCGGGCGAACCGGCCCGAGACTCGCTAGTCGAGCGGGCTGAAGGAATCTGATCTGAAGCGGCGCAACCAGTCCAGTAGCGAGACGAACCCGCCACCCCAGGCCGAGGCAACCCGGCCACTAGAGCGCTCCCGCACCAGCCGACCAGCTTGTTGTCGCCGCCCGCTTTGAGGCCGGGTGAAACTGACCCGACCCCGGCGTTGCCGCCGCACGAACCATCCAGCTCGTTGTCGCCGCTCGCCTTAACCTCGGGTTCCGGCCACCAGACCCCGCCGCCACTGTCCCACCGGCCGAGGCACCCGGCGCAGAACCAGCCCCGGGGCGCGGCCCGTTTCGGATCTGCTGGCAAACCGAGGACCGGGCCGAAGCTTGGGGTCGAGCGTGGTCGGGTCGGGTCGGATTGGGAGCCTAAGGGCCCAGAGCGAACTCGGTCGGGTCGTTTCGGCCGTTGTACTGCGTGGGTTAGGTTGCCGGAGTAGCAGGTCAGGCCGAGTGGGTTCGAAAGTTGCGGGCCGCGCCCGGATCGAATCGGGTGCATGAGGTGCGTGGCCGGGCCGGTTCGTGCGGGTTGCAGGGGCCGGAGGGCTGGCTGCGGCGGTGCACCCTTCATTCTTCTCACTGCCGCTCCGTCGCTGACCGATTGAACCCCGACCGAGTCCGACCGGCGGTGTGCCTCCGACCGGAACGGTCAATCACATGGAAACCCAAGCAGCCCAATGGGAGTCGGGATGCGTCGATGCGGCGATGCTCGTCGCGGGTCTCATCGGATCTCGACTCGGCGGTCGAAGAGCCGGTGTGATTCCGGGTGCCGCGCCCGGGGATGCGTTGCGGTCGATCAGAACATGACCGTGCGGTTCGTGTGGTTCTCGCTCTCCGGGCAGTAGTAGAGCTGGAGCTTGTTGGAGCGGCCCACCGTGATGCCGGTCGGGTTCTGGAATCGCCGGTCGCGGCCCGCGTCCTCGATCGGGCGCCAAGAGCCGTCGCCGCCGTCCGACTCTCCCGAATCGACGGTGAGCAGCGGCAGTTGCTCAGCGCCGCACTCGCACAGCACCGGGAATGGGTCGATGATGCCCCAGGTGCCGCCGTGGCCGACCGCCTTGTTTCCCGGCGCCCTGGCGAAGTCCCAGCCGTACATGTCGGCGCCCTCGTCGTCCTCGACGGCGCGGATGCGCGACGCCAGCGCCTGGGGCAGGTCCTCCAGCTGTGGGTACTCGGTGACCGCCTCCGGGGCGAGGGTGCACTGGTTCGGCAGGTAGTCCTCGAAGCAGACCGCCGGGAGCGGCGGTTCGGCGGCGAGGTCGCCGAGGCCCTCCATTCGGCGCCAGCGCAACTGGAACGCCGGCGAGTACGGGCTGTCGATGTCGGGGTGGTCCCTGGGGCACCACAGCACCTGGAGCAGGTCGAAGCGCTCGGGCCACGGCAGGCCCGGCACCTCGGCGTAGTGCAGTTGCGCGTAGGCGATCAGGGGAGAGGGCGCGGCCGGGTCGAAGCCGGGTTGGAGCGGGTGCGCCGCCTTGATGCGGTCGGGGATCAGCCGCTCGACGTCCCAGTCGATCGCCTCCTTCGCGGCCATACGGGCGTCGCGGTCGGCGTAGTAGGTGCGCAGTGCGACGACGTATTCGATCGGTTCGGACTCGCTGTCGTCGTGCTGTTCGGTGCAGGTCGGCCAGGGTTCGGCGGCGGGCCACAGGAGCGGGCCGCCGATCGAGGATGCGCGCGCGGTCGGCGTGCCCTCGCGGGGGTGCAGGCGCACGCCTGGCCGCGCGAGCGGGCGAAGCTCGGGGAACATCGCCGCGAAGTCAAGGGGCCGTGGGGGTGTGGTGAAGGGCAAGACCGTTCCGTTCGTCCGTCGGGGCCAGGTGCTCCGGCACCGACGGTACTGGCCGCCTGCGACACAGAGCGTTCGAAATCGCCCGCCGCGCCCATAGCTTCGTACCGCGTCGCCTGTGACAGCCACGCCTGCGACGCCGCTGGGGCGGGCCGCGTCACGCGGCCCGCCCCAGCGGGTCTCTCTTCGGTCGCTGCCGCGTCGTCGCCTCGCGCCGGACTTTCGACGGGTCGCCGGAGTCGGTGCGGGCGGGTGCGGTGCCGCGCGGGTGGCGCGGGCACGCGGGGGGCCGCCTCGTGGGCGTGTCCCTTGTAGACGCGGGTTCGGTCGGTGGACCGGGCGGCCTCGCCGGCGCAGTGCGCCGGCGACGTGTTCAGGCCCGGTTGTAGGCGCTGGCGACCGCGCGCATCGTCGCGAGGACGATGTTCGGGTGCACCCCGGCGCCCCAGACGGTCTTGCCGTCGATGGCGCACTCCACATAGGCCGCGGCCTGGGCGTGCTGGCCGGCGGACAGGGCGTGCTCGGCGTAGTCGAGGACTTCGACGTGGACGCCGACGGAGGTCAGGGCGTCGGTGAAGGCCGAGAGCGGGCCGTTGCCGGTGCCGGAGATCTTCTGCTCGACGCCGTCGAGGACGATCTGGGCGTCCAGGGTCAGCTGCTCGGCGGCGTGCGCGGTGGTGTGGTCCTCTACGACCAGGCGCGGCGTCGGCTGGTAGTCGGGGTGGTACTCGCGGCGGAAGCCCTCGTGGATCTCGGTGGTCGAGACCTCCTTGCCGGAGGCGTCGGTGTGCCGCTGGATGGCCTGGCTGAACTCGATCTGCATGCGCCGGGGCAGGTCGAAGCCGTACTCGCTCTGCATGACGTAGGCGACGCCGCCCTTGCCGGACTGCGAGTTGACGCGGATGACCGCCTCGTAGTTGCGGCCGACGTCCTTGGGGTCGATCGGCAGGTACGGTACGCCCCAGGTGAAGGCGTCGACGTCGACGCCCGCGGCGGCCGCGTCGGCCTCCAGGTGGGCGAAGCCCTTCTTGATCGCGTCCTGGTGTGAACCGGAGAACGCGGTGTACACCAGGTCGCCCGCGTACGGGTGGCGCTCGTGGACGGGCAGCTGGTTGCAGTACTCGACGGCGCGCTTGATCTCGTCGATGTTCCCGAAGTCGACGCCGGGGTCGACGCCCTGGCTGAACAGGTTCATGCCCAGGGTCACCAGGCAGACGTTGCCGGTGCGCTCGCCGTTGCCGAACAGGCAGCCCTCGACGCGGTCGGCGCCGGCCTGGACGGCCAGTTCGGCGGCGGCGACGCCGGTGCCGCGGTCGTTGTGCGGGTGGACCGACAGGACGATCGACTCGCGGTTCGGCAGGTTGCGGTGCATCCACTCGATCGAGTCGGCGTACACGTTCGGGGTGGCCATCTCGACGGTGGCGGGCAGGTTCAGGATCAGCGGCCACTCGGGGGTGGGCTGGATGACCTCGGCGACCTTCGCGCACACCTCGACGGCGTACTCCAGTTCGGTGCCGGTGTAGGACTCGGGGGAGTACTCGTAGCGGATCGCCGTGTCGGGGGTGTGCATCTCGGCGTACTTCAGGCACAGGCGCGCGCCCTGCGTGGCGATGTCGGTGATGCCGTCCTTGTCCAGGCCGAACACGACGCGGCGCTGGAGCGTGGAGGTCGAGTTGTAGAAGTGCACGATGGCCTGTCTGGCGCCGCGCAGGCTCTCGAAGGTCCGCTCGATGAGGTGCTCGCGGCACTGCGTCAGGACCTGGATCGTGACGTCCTCGGGGATGAGGTCCTGCTCGATCAGCATCCGCACGAAGTCGAAGTCGGTCTGCGACGCGGAGGGGAAGCCGACCTCGATCTCCTTGTAGCCCATGTCGACCAGCAGCTGGAACATCTTCCGCTTGCGGTCGGGCGTCATCGGGTCGATGAGGGCCTGGTTCCCGTCGCGCAGGTCCACCGCGCACCAGACGGGGGCGGTCTCGACGACCTTGTCCGGCCACGTGCGGTCGGGCAGCGACACGGTGAACTGGGAGTGGTACGACTGGTAGCGCTTGGCGCGGTCTGCGAAGGACGAAGTCACGGATGCTCCTGTGGTCTGGTGATCTAGCAGTGATTGCCTGAGCCAGCCGGCATGACAGAACCCGCGGCGAGGGAGCCGACCTAGTTGGCCCCGCCGCGGCACGTAAGGAGCATCGTGTTCCGCATGACCCGCCGAGCCTACACCCGGCCGGCCGCACCGGTCGACACCGATGCCCGAATCCTGGGACCGCCGGTCCCAGGAGGCGGCCGCTACGGCTGGATGAGCAGCTCGTCGACCGACAGGCGCACCCGCGCGGCCCGGTCCGGTCCCGACACGGATTCGTGCAGGTCGGCGGGGTCGCCGGCGACGCCGATCGCGACCACCGTGGTCGGCACCAGCGGCGCGGCCAGGCCGAACTCGTCGGCGAGCGCGGCCGCGTCGAAACCGGCCATCTGCCGGACGGTGAGCCCCTCCGCGAGCGCCTGGAACGTCAGGTGCGCCATCGACTGGCCGAGGTCGTACATCGCGTGCGAGAGCGGGCCGCGCTCGTTCGCGTCGGTGCGCACGGCGA
This sequence comes from Glycomyces paridis, assembly GCF_004912155.1. GTDB lineage: Bacteria > Actinomycetota > Actinomycetes > Mycobacteriales > Micromonosporaceae > Glycomyces > Glycomyces paridis. The sequence goes on from NZ_STGX01000010.1 coordinate 5,089, forward strand.
CCAGCAGCGCCGAGGCGGTGCCCGCCCAGTCGCGGTTGCCGGGGTTGAGGCAGTCGAGGACGCGCTTGAATTCGCCGGTGCCGCGCCGCGCGAGCAGGAACCGCCACGGCTGGGTGTTGCCCGCGCTCGGCGCCCAGCGGGCCGCCTCGATCAAGGCGGCGGCCTGGGCGTCGGTGAGGTCGACGTCCGGGGCGAGGGCCCTGGTGGAGTGACGCGAGGCCAGCAGCGGGTGGATCGGCGCCGCGGTCTGGGCGTGGCGGTCGATGGAAGCGGTCATGCGAAGTCCTTCGGAGAGTCCGTCCTGCGGCGTGCGGCGCCGCGGGAGGCGGCGGCCGGGCGCGGCCGCGGGCCGGACTCGCGGCGGCGCCACCGTTCATGGTGCCACGAACCGCCCCGCGAACGACCCCTCGTGTCGCCTTCCTTACTCTCCGGTCCCGCCGGAGGGTGAGGGGTCCTCGGACGGGGACGGGGTCGCCCCCGGCGACGCCGAAGCGCCCGGCGACGGCGTCGCCGACGGGTCCACCGACGGGCTCGGCTCCGGAGGCGCCTTGGCGCCCAACGGATCGGCGTCGCTCGGATCGCCCGGCAGCTCCACGGTCGCGACCGCCTCCGCGGGCGGCGCGGTCAACTCCAGCGTCCCGAAGTCCTTCGAGGCGACCGACAGGATCGTGCCCGCGTCGTCCAGGCACCACTCCCCGCCCGGCATCGGCGTGTCGACCACGACCGTGTTCGCGGTGAGGGTGAAGCAGTCGCCGTCCTGGGCGACGTTGAACGGCAGCTGCCGGTCCAGCAGTTGCGGCAGCCACTCCACGAACGGCAGCTGCACCCGCGGGTCGTACTTCGCGGGGATCTCCCCGGTGATCCCCGCGAGCTTCACGCACCGGCCCGCCGCGCACTGGAAGAACCCGCCGGTCGTCCACGCCACCGTCACGTCCACCGTGCCGCCCAGCGCCCAGTCCGGGACGTCCACGCGCCACGTCCCGTCCTCGGCCGCCCAGACCGTGACCGTGCCGCCCTCCGACCACGCGTACTCGGCGGTGAACGTCGCGTCCATCGCCTTGGTGACCCGCCCGATGAGCGTCGCCTGCGCGCTCACGCGCCGCGGCGCCTCCCCCGGCTCGTCCACGGCCGTCGCCGTCCCGCACCCCGCCACCGCCGCGCAGACGAGCGTGAGCGCCGCCACTGACTTGCCCCAAGTGTGTGCCACGGCCCGATTCTCTGTCCCATCACCCAGAACGACCTGGCGACACACCGGTATGCGCAGTTAAGGTGACATGGCCGCCCGCAACGAGGCGGCCCCGTGACACCCGAGACATGAGCGAGTGAGGTGGAACCCGTGGCGCTAGTCGTGCAGAAGTACGGCGGATCATCGGTCGAGAATGCCGAACGCGTCAAGCGCGTGGCGGAGCGGATCGTCGCCACGCGAAAGCGGGGCGACGACGTGGTCGTCGTCGTCTCCGCCATGGGTGACACCACCGACGAGCTGGTCGACCTGGCCTCCCAGGTCTCGCCCGTCCCCGAACCGCGCGAGCTCGACATGCTCCTGACCGCCGGCGAGCGCATCTCGATGTCCCTGCTCGCCATGGCGATCAACGACCTCGGCTTCCAGGCCCGGTCCTTCACCGGCTCCCAGGCCGGGATGCTGACCACGGCCGTCCACGGCGGCGCCCGCATCATCGACGTCACCCCCGGGCGCATCCGCTCGGCCCTCGACGAGGGCTACATCACCATCGTCGCGGGCTTCCAGGGCGTCAGCCCCGACACCAAGGACATCACCACCCTCGGCCGCGGCGGCTCGGACATGACCGCGGTCGCGCTGGCCGCCGCGCTCGAGGCCGACGTGTGCGAGATCTATTCGGACGTGGACGGCGTGTTCAGCGCCGACCCCCGGATCGTCCCGAACGCGAAGAAGCTCGACACCATCACCTTCGAGGAGATGCTGGAGATGGCCGCGTCGGGCTCGAAGATCCTGTACCTGCGCAGCGTGGAGTACGCCCGCCGCTACGGCATCCCGCTGCACGTCCGCTCGTCGTACTCGAACAAGACCGGCACGATCGTGTCGGGCAACATGGAGGAGCTTTCCGTGGAGCAGGCACTCATCAGCGGCGTCGCGCACGACCGCGACGAAGCCAAGATCACCGTCACCCGCGTGCCCGACAAGCCGGGCGCGGCGGCCGCGATCTTCCAGGTCATCGCCGATGCCGAGGTCGACATCGACATGATCGTGCAGAACGTGTCGATCGCCGGGAACGGCCACACCGACATCTCCTTCACCCTCCCCAAGGAGTCCGGGCCCAAGGCCACCGGCGAGCTCAAGCGCCACCAGGACGCGATCGGGTTCGAGAAGCTCATCTACGACGAGCACATCGGCAAGATCTCCCTGGTCGGGGCCGGGATGCGCTCGCACCCGGGCGTGACGGCGAACTTCTGCCAGGCGCTCGCGGACGCCGGGGTGAACATCGAGATCATCTCCACCTCCGAGATCCGCATCTCCGTGGTCTGCCGCGACACCGACCTGGACGTGGCCGTGCGCGCCGTCCACGACAAGTTCGAGCTCGGCGGCGACGAAGCGGCCGTCGTGTACGCCGGAACGGGGCGATAGGCATGGGACGCAAGCTCAACGTCGCGATCGTCGGCGCCACCGGCGTCGTCGGCACCATCATGCGCCGCCTCATCGCCGCCGAACGCGGCAACTGGGGCGAGGTCCGCCTCGTCGCCTCGGCCCGCTCGGCGGGCAAGCAGCTCGAGGTCGGCGACGAGGTCCTGACCGTGCGGGCGCTCGACGCCGACGTCTTCGAGGGCATCGACATCGCCCACTTCGACCTGCCCGACGAGGTCAGCGCCGAATGGGTGCCGGTGGCCGCCGCCAAGGGCGTCGTCGTCATCGACAAGTCCGGGCACTTCCGCATGGACCCCGACGTGCCGCTGGTGTGCCGCGAGGCCAACCCCGAGGCCGCGCGCGTGCGCCCCAAGGGCATCATCGCGAACGCCAACTGCACCACCCTCGCGCTCATCCCGACCCTCGCGGCGCTCAACGAGCACTTCGGGCTCGTCTCGATGTCGGTCGCCTCCTACCAGGCGGCCTCCGGCTCGGGCAAGGAAGGCCTCGAAGCGCTGTACGCGCAGTTGGCGAAGGTCGCGGGCGTCGAGGGGCTCGGCACCGCCGGCTCGGACCTGCGCATGGTCCTCGGCGAGGAGTTCGACGCGCCGTTCGGCGCGCCGCTGGCGCTCAACATCGTGCCCAAGGTCGGCGGCTGGAAGGAGGACGGCTGGACCTCCGAGGAGCTCAAGGTGCGCAACGAGTCCCGCAAGATCCTCGGCCTCCCCGACCTCAAGGTCGCCTCCACCTGCGTGCGCGTGCCCGTGGCCGTGGGCCACTCCCAGGTCGTCCACGCCACCTTCGACCGCGAGGTCACCGTCGCCGATGCCCACCGCGTCCTCGCCGCCGCCGAGGGCGTCGACCTCGTCGACGACCCCGCCAACGGCGTCTTCCCGATGCCCGCCGACTCGGTCGGCAAGTCCGGCACCCAGGTCGGCCGCATCCGCCAGTCCATCGACTTCCCCAACTCCCTGGAGTTCTTCGTCGTCGCCGACAACCTCATGAAGGGCGCCGCCCTCAACTCCATCGAGACCGCCGACCTCGTCCGCCGCGAACTCGAAGCGGCATAGACGAACCGAGAGGCGGCCCGGAGCATCAGCTCCGGGCCGCCTTCGCGTTGGCCTACACTTGAGGTATCTGATCGGATACCACCAAGGGGGTGCGATGACCGACGACCTCATCCGGAAGGCGAGGGACGCGGCGGGACTGAGCCAGGCCGAACTGGCGCAGCTCGCGAAGACCTCCCGGCCCGCCCTGTCGGCGTACGAGCACGGGCAGAAGTCACCGACCATGACCACGGCCCAGCGCATCCTCGAAGCCGCGGGATTCGAGCTGGCGATCGAGCCGCGCATCCGCTTCAGCGTCCACAGCACCGCTCGCGGCCGGCCCTTCCACGTGCCCGACCACCTGCCGCGGCTTCCCGCCGCCGCCGCTCTCGCGCAGGTCAGGCTGCCGCTGCACCTCAACTGGTCCGATCGCGGCCGCGTGTTCGACCTCGCCGAACGGCGCCAGCGGGCGCGCGTCTACGCGATCGTCCTGCGAGAAGGCCTCCCCGCGGACCTCCTCGAATACGTCGACGGCCTCCTCCTCGCCGACCTGTGGGACGAACTCGTCCTGCCGCGCGAGATCCGCGAGGCCTGGACGCCCCTGATCCGCGGAGGGGACCGATAGTGGCCGGGGCGGGCCTCACCGACCTCCAGGCCGCGACACTGCGCCTGTTCTTCACGCTTCCCGAGAGCCGTGGCTTCGTGCTCGCCGGCGGCGGTGCGCTCCTCGCCCAGCGGCTCATCGACCGGCCCACCGACGACCTCGACTTCTTCACCGCGCAACAGCCTGACGCTGTTGCGAAAGCGTCCCAGGCGCTCGCCGACGCCGCCGCTCAACGAGGCTGGAAGACCGCGGTGATCCAAGCGGTCTCGACCTTCTGCCGGATGCACCTGACCGGCATGGACGACGAGATCCTGGTCGACCTCGCCGTCGACGCGCCTCCGCGGCTTCCCACCGTCGCCACCGCCGTGGGGCCCGCGTTCGACCCGCTCGAGCTGGCCGGACAGAAGCTGCTGGCGCTGTTCGGGCGGGCGGAGCCCCGCGACTTCGCCGACGTGCACCTGCTGGCCGAGCGCTTCGGACGATCGGAGCTGCTCCGCCGCGCCGCCGACATCGATCCGGGGTTCGATCCGGCGGTGCTCGCCTCGATGATGCGGATGCTCGAACGCCTCGACGACACCGAACTCCCGCTCGCCGCCGAAGCGGTGCCGCGCCTCCGCGAGTACTTCGGCGACTGGGCCTCGCAACTGGAAGCCGAGTAGACGACCGACCACGAGGCGGCCCGGAGCGAACGCTCCGGGCCGCCTTCGCGTTGCGCGCCGAATGCCCCGGATGGGCCGGGTCGGGGGCGGTTCAGGGGTGTGGCGCCGCATTCGTCCGAGCGCCACATAGGAGCAAAACCGGCACTTGGAGCGTTGCAGAATCGTTGTGCAACCTGCGAATTCGCTCTCGCGTTCAGATAGTGCCCAGCCAGGAGGGGCGGCGGCCGCCCGGTCCGGGGCGACCACCCCTCACCCGGTCCGCGTGAAGACGCGGCCGCCGCCCTCCTTTTCGCAGATCCCCCTACCGGAGAGACGACGTGCAACCCAGACACACCCTCAAGCGGATCGCGGCGCTCCTCGCCGCCGCGGCCCTCGGCCTCGCGGCGGCCGCCGCCGCGGCGGCCCCCGCCCAGGCGACGGGCAGCCACTTCGACGGCGACCGCAAATGGTTCAACGTCACCACCGACGTGTGGGGCGAGGCCGAATGCAAGGCCGGCGAATGGCACGTGACCTGGCACCTGGAGGACACCACCGAGACCGACCGGTCCTACGACCACAAGACCCTCCCCATCGGCTACCAGACCGAGGGCGACAAGCCGTGGAAGTTCCACGAGCCCGACTTCGAGTCCGGCGCGACCCTCGAACAGGACACTGAAGTGCCCCGCGCGGGCGAAGGCGACCTCACCGGCATCCAGGTCCTCCCCGGCGACACCTCGTGGGTGCGGCTCGTCGCCCCGACCGTCTGGGCCACCACCTCCGGCAAGCTCGCCGTCGGCGCCACCCTCGGCTTCTCCGACAAGGTCCTCCTCGGCGAGTGCACCCTCGAACCCTCCGCGGCCTCCGTGACCGCCACCTGCACCGACTTCACCGTCCTCCTCGAAGTGCCGGCCAACGGGCGCGCCACCGACTTCACCGTCACCACCGCCGCCGGCGAGGAGACCCACACCCTCGCCCCCGGCGAGACCAAGACCGTCACCGTCCCGATCGACTACGACCGCGGCAGCGACGACCCCTGGATCGACGTCAACTGGGACGAGGAGAGCACCGGCCTCGTCCTCGACGACTACCGCACCGCCTGCGTCGGCCTCGCCGAAGTGAGCATCGTCGCCGACTGCGTCGAGTTCAAGATCGTCCTCTCGGTGCCCGAGAACGGCATCACCACCGACTTCACCGTCACCACCGCCGCCGGCGAGGAGACCCACACCCTCGCCCCCGGCGACGCGCCGCTGGAGCTCTACCCCCTCGTCGCCTACGACGGCTCGACCGAACCGTCGATCGCCGTCACCTGGCCCGAAGGCGAGCAGGCCTTCACCTTCGAGGACTACGACGCCGAGTGCATCGCCTACTCCGACCTCACCGGCAGCCTCTGGTCCGAATGCGACGGCGTCGCCTACGAGTTCCTCAACACCGCCGTCCAGAACGGCGGCACCCCCGTCGACGTCCGCTTCGAGACCAGCGACGGCGACAGCCTCGAGATGACCATGAACCCCGGGGACAACTTCTTCGGCGGCATCGACGTCGTCAACGAAGGGCTCACCGTCGACGTCTACATCGACGACGAGCTCTTCGAGAGCTACACCTGGGAATACGACGCCGAGGCCTGCGCCGAGACCCCGCCGCCCGGCGAGGAGACCACCACCCCGGTCGCCGGCGGCGGCAAGCTGCCCACCACCGGCTCGGCCCTGACCGTGGCCGTCGCCGCGGCCGCCGCACTCGCCGTGGCGGGCGCAGCGGTCATCTACGTCATGCGCCGCCGCGCCGCCGGAACCTGGTAGGCCTCCCGCGACACGACACAGCACGACATAGCGCATAACGGCACTGCAAAGCACGAGGCGGGCCCCGGAACACTCCGGGGCCCGCCTCTTCGCCTATGAACTACGCGTCGCGCTTCTTGAACAGAATCCAAGCGGCCGTGACGATCAGCGCCGCGAACACCGCGAACACCCCGCCCGAACCCCAGCGGCCGAAGAGGTCGTAGTCGGGGATCACCATCGGTTCGATCGCCAACAGGCGCGCGCCCGAACTGAACGGCAGGAACTTCACCACCGGCACCAGCCAGTCCGCCATCGGCAGGAACGACAGCCCCAAGATGATGTTCTCGATGATCAGCGGCATCAGGAAGATGACCACCAGCGCCGAGGGCACGCCCCGGAACAGCAGCCCCAGGCCCAGACCCACGAGCGTGTAGACCAGCGTGTACACCAAGTACCCGAGCAGGGCCGACGCCAGCGGGTCCTCGAACAGGCCCGGAACCTCGCCCCAGAAGATCGCGATCGCCAACGCGTTCAGCGCCATCGACACCAGCGTCACCACAACCGTCACCACCGCGACAACGAGCAGCTTCGCCATGATGAGCCGCGAGCGCTGCGGCAGCGCCGTCAACGTCGGCTGGATCGTCCCGTGACGGTACTCGTGCCCGGTCGCGAAGATCCCGATGATCGCCATGAACACCGCCAGGAATGGAATCCCGAACGCCGCGCCGCCGTTCAGCATGATGGCCGTGATCTCGGCGTCGATCGGGTCGCCGCCCGCCGCGAACCCGGCGATCACCGGGATCGCCAGCGCGCACAGCACGCCGATGCCGGTGAGCCAGTAGGTCGAACGCAGCGTCGTCAGCCGCGTCCACTCGTAACGAAGGGCATCAAGCATTGTCGGCACCGTCGGCCTTCTCGGTAGCAGGGGCGGTCGGGGGCTCGGCCGCGACGAACTCCTCCGTGGAGCCGGTGGCGGACATGAACGCCTCCTCCAGGGAGGCGGAGCGGGTGGACAGCTCGGACAGCTCCACGTTCTCGGTGAACGCCAGGTGCCCGACCGCGCCGATCTCCATGCCGGAGATGACGAGTTCGCCGTCCTTACCCTTCGCGACCTCGGCGCCCGCGCCCTCCAACGCCGGGACGAAGCCCGCCGCCTCGGGCCCGCGGACGATCACCGTGGACTGGGTGAAGTCGCGCACGAACTGGTCCACGACGCCGTTGAAGATCATCGTGCCGCGGCCGATGACCACCAGTTCGTCGGCCATGAGCTGCATCTCCGAGAGCAGGTGGCTGGAGACGAAGATGGTGCGGCCCTCGGAGGCGAGGTGCTTGAGCATGTCGCGCATCCAGTGGATGCCGTGCGGGTCGAGGCCGTTCGTGGGCTCGTCGAGCAGCAGGATGCGCGGGTCGCCCAGGAGCGCCTGGGCGAGGCCGAGGCGCTGGGCCATGCCCAGGGAGTAGCCCTTCGGCTTCTTGCGCTTGACGGTGCCGAGGCCGACCAGCTCCATGACCTCGTCGACGCGCTTGTCGCCGACGCCGTTGGCGCTGGCGAGCATCCGCAGGTGGTTGCGCGCGGTGCGGGTGGGGTGGAAGGGCTTGGCCTCCAGGAGGGTGCCGACCTTGTTCATGGGGCGGCGGATGTCGCTGAAGCGCTCGCCGTCGAAGAGGGTCTGGCCCTCGCCGTGGTCGAGTCCGAGCATGAGGCGCATGGTGGTGGACTTGCCGGACCCGTTGGGGCCGAGGAAGCCGGTGACGACGCCTGGCCTGACGTCGAAGCTGAGTCGGTCTACGGCCACCGTCTTGCGGTAGCGCTTGTATAGACCCGTCGCGGTGATCAAGGGGGCTCCTGTCTGGGGGGATCGGGCGGGGACGAGGTCAGTGTAAGGCGGCGCTGCGGGCCGCCACATCTGCTCAAGGACGGATGCGGGGTCCTGCTCAGGGAGGATTTTCGGGGCGGGGGCGGTACCTGGGTACTACCGGGCCGATTCGCGCCCGGGTGTTCACGCGCGGTTCACCGGGCGCTTCGGCGCGGGTCGTCTGGGGTCGCTGAACTGGGGCCGTTCCCTCCCGTCCCCAACTGAAGACAGGAACCGCACCGTGCTCAAGCGCCTGCTCGTTCCCCCGCTGGCCCTGGGTATCGCCGCCCTCGCAATCCCCGCCGTCCCGGCCGCGGCCCAGGAACCCGCCCTCACCGTGACGCCTCTCGGCACCTACGAGTCCGGCGCGTTCGCCGCCGGGGCCGCCGAGATCGTCGCCTACGACCCGCTGACGCAGCGGGTGTTCACCGTGAACGCCGAGGCCGCGGTGGTGGACGTGCTCGACGTCGCCGACCCGGCCGCGCCCGTCAAGGCCTTCTCGATCGACGCGGCCGACGCCATCGGCGTGGACGGCGCGGTCGCCAACTCCGTTGCGGTGCAGGGCGACCTGGTGGCCGTCGCGGTCGAGGCGCCGGACAAGACCGGTGCGGGCTGGGTGGCCCTGTTCGACACCGAGGGCGCGTTCCTCGACCGGGTCGAGGTCGGTTCGCTGCCCGACAGCCTCGCGTTCTCGCCCGGCGGGAGGTACATCGTGGTCGCGAACGAGGGCGAGCCCTCCGAGGACTACGCGGTGGACCCGGACGGGACGGTGTCGGTGATCGACGCAGAGACGCACGAGGTGCGCACGGCCGACTTCGAGGCCTACGCGTCGGGCGCGAAGGACCTGCCGGAGGGCTTCCGCGTGTTCGGGCCCGACCCCGAGGACGTGGCCGCGGGGATCGAGCCGGAGTACGTGGCGATGCCCGACGACGCGACCGCTTACGTGACGCTCCAGGAGAACAACGCGATCGCGGTGGTCGACCTGGCTTCGGCGGCCGTCGTGGACGTGCACGCGCTGGGGACGAAGGATCACTCGGCGCCGGGCAACGAGCTCGACGCCTCCGACAAGGACGACGCGGTGTCGATCGGGTCGTGGCCGGTCCAGGGCCTGTACCTGCCGGACACGATCGCGACCTATGAGGCCGGCGGCGAGACGTTCCTGGTCACCGCCAACGAGGGCGACGTGCGCGAGTGGGGCGAGTACTCCGAGGAGGCCCGGGTCGAGGACCTGGAGCTGTGCGCCGACGCGTTCGCGGGCTACGACCTCGCCGAGCTCCAGTCGAAGGAGGCGCTGGGGCGCCTCAAGGTGACCTCGACGCTCGGTCAGACCGAGGCGGGCTGCTATGACGGGCTGTACTCCTTCGGCGGGCGGTCGTTCTCGATCTGGTCGGCCGACGGCGAGCTGGTGTTCGACTCCGGCTCGGACTTCGAGACGCTCCTGGCGGCGGACTACGCCGAGTTCTTCAACGCCGACAACGAGTCCAACGACTTCGACGACCGCTCCGACGACAAGGGCCCCGAGCCCGAGGCGGTGGCGGTGGGCGCGGTCGGCGACCGCACCTACGCGTTCATCGGCCTGGAGCGCCAGGGCGGCGTGATGGTCTACGACGTGACCGACCCGGCCGCCTCGGTGTTCGTGGACTACGTGACCGCGCGGGACTTCGCGGTCGCGCCCGGCGAGGGCGACGCCGGCGACCTCGGGCCCGAGAGCATCAAGTTCGTCGCGGCGGCCGACTCGCCGACCGGGCGGGCGATGATCGTGGTCGGCAACGAGATCTCCGGCACCACCACCCTCTACGACGTCGCCGACGGCCTCGCCGGCGACGGCGAGGACCCGAGCGAGAGCGAATCGGGCGGCGAAGCCCTCCCCGAGACCGGCTCGGGCGCCACGGGCCTCCTCGTCGGAGCCGCCGCAGTGCTCGCCGTGGCGGGCGGCGCCCTCATCCTCATGCGCCGCCGCGCCGCCTAACGGCGCAGCACGACCGAAGACTGCGAGGAAGGCGGCGGCCCACACCGCCGCCGGCGAAGCCGCGGCACCCGGAACGGTGCCGCGGCTTCGCCGCGCCCGGGGGGAGATCACAAGGGCGCGGGCGCTTCCAAGGCAGGGGCAACGCCGAAGCGGCCAGTGCTCCGGGCCCCCGATACGAGGGTGCCCGGCGGGTACGACAATTCCGGTCCCCACGATCGGGTGAACCGCGAGATGCGGCCGCCGACTAGGGGCGGGCTCGCGCTCGATTCGTGATGGGCCGCCGCGAGACCCGTCGTTTTCCGGGCGCGGCCGAAGCCTTCGCGTGCCGCGTTTCGGGCCCCCGATACAAGGGTGCGTCGGGGGTCCGACATTTCTCCCGGGCCACACCGCCGCCGGGGCGCCTTCGGGTTCCTCCGGGCGCTTCGGGGCGCGGACACGCGGGGATCGGCGGGGGGCGGGGGTGGCCTGGTTGTTTAGACTTGGCGGGTGAGCCTGCGACTGTACGACACCGGCACCCGATCCGTTCGCGACTTCCAGCCCCGGAAGCCCGGCCATGTCGGCGTCTACCTGTGCGGCCTCACCGTTCAGGGCCCGCCCCATATCGGCCATCTGCGGTCGGGCGTCTCGTACGACGTGCTCATCCGCTGGCTGCGCCGCACCGGCTACGACGTCACCTACGTGCGCAACGTCACCGACATCGACGACAAGATTCTAGTGCGCGGCGAGGAGCAGGGCCGCCACTGGTGGGCGATCGCCTACGAGAACGAGCGCGTGCTCGCCGCCGCCTACGACGCCCTCGGCGTCATCGCGCCCACCTACGAGCCGCGCGCGACCGGCCACATCACGCAGATGACCGACCTCATCGGCGACCTCGTCGAGCGCGGCCACGCCTACGTCACCGAGGCCGGCGACGTCTGGTTCGACGTGTCCTCCTGGCCCGCCTACGGCGAGCTCTCGCACCGCCGCCCCGAGGACATGCTCTCCAGCGCCGAGTCCGGCGCCAAGCGCGACTCGCGCGACTTCGGCCTGTGGAAGGCGCACAAGCCAGGCGAGCCCGAGGACGCCGCCTGGACCTCCCCGTGGGGCCCCGGCCGACCCGGCTGGCACATCGAGTGCTCCGCCATGGCCCGCCGCTACCTCGGCGACGCCTTCGACATCCACGGCGGCGGCACCGACATCATGTTCCCCCACCACGAGAACGAGCTGGCCCAGTCCCGCGCGGCCGGGCTCGGGTTCGCGAACTTCTGGGTGCACAACGGGATGCTCAACCTCTCGGGCACGAAGATGAGCAAGTCCCTCGGCAACACGCTCAGCGTGGAGGCCCTGGGGGAGAAGGGCTTCCGCCCCGTCGACATCCGCTACTACCTGACCAGCGCGCAGTACCGCTCGCCCGTGGACTTCTCCGAGGCCGCCCTCGGCGAGGCGCAGGCCGCCTGGGACCGCCTCACCAACTTCGTACACCGTACGGCGGAGGCGCTCGGCGCGGAGACGACCATCGGCGGCGCCCTCTCGCCCGAGTTCACCGCCGCGATGGATGACGATCTCAACACACCCGCGGCCGTCGCGGTCGTCCACGACGCCGCCCGCGAGGGCAATGCGGCCCTCGACGCCGGCGACGACGCCGCCGCGGCCCGCATCGGGGCCGGCGTCCGAGCTATGCTCGACCAGCTCGGCCTCGACCCGCTCGACCCGCACTGGGACGACCCGGGTGACGCGAAGCTCACCGGCGCCGTGGACGCGCTGGTGAAGATCGCGCTCGAACAGCGCGCCGAGGCCAGGGCCCGCAAGGACTACGCGGCTGCCGACCGCATCCGCGACGAGCTCGCGCACGCCGGCATCACCGTCAAGGACACGCCTCGCGGTCCCGTGTGGACTGTGGATTAGGCGTCGCGCCGCGCGCCCGAGATCCGAGGCCCGATCCGTAGGGCGACGCCGCCCGCAACGAACGACGACCTGGGGAACCTGAACCGATGAGCACCAAGGGTGGACACCCGAACCGCCGCAAGACCTCCAAGGCCGGGCCCAAGATCGGCTCCGGCGGCGGCAAGAAGGGCCTGGCCGGGCACGGCCGCACCCTCAAGGCCGAGGACCGCCCCTGGCACAAGTCCTACACCGGCGACGACAAGCCCCGCAAGACCCAGTGGAAGCAGGCCAAGGAGCGCACGAAGGCCGCCTCCGAGGGCCGCACCACCAACATCGGCAAGGTCAAGCCCAAGCAGACCGAGCGCCGCCGGGGCGACGAGGCCGAGCTCATCCTCGGCCGCAACCCCGTCCTGGAGGCCCTGCGCGCCAAGGTCCCGGCCACCGCCCTGTACGTGGCCTTCGGCACCGACCTCGACGACCGCGTCGCCGAGTCCGTGCGCCTGGCCGGCAACCGCGACCTCCCGATCAAGGAGCTCGCCCGCCGCGACCTCGACCGCCGGACCAAGAACGCCCTCCACCAGGGCATCGGCCTCGAAATCGAACCGTACGCGTACGCCGAGTTCGAAGACCTCGTCGAGATCAGCAAGACCTCCGGCACCGCGCCGCTCCTCGTGGCGCTCGACGGCGTCACCGACCCGCGCAACCTGGGCGCGATCATCCGCTCGACCGCCGCGTTCGGCGGCCACGGGCTCATCATCCCCTCCAAGCGCGCCGCGAGCGTCACGGCCGTGGCCTGGCGCACCTCCGCGGGCGCGGCGGCCCGGCTGCCGGTCGCCAAGGTCGTCAACCTCACCCGCACGATCCAGGCCTGCCAGCAGGCCGGGTTCATGACCGTCGCCCTCGACGGCGGCGGCGACGTCGACGTCTACGACCTCCCGGTCGCCACCGACCCGCTGCTCATCGTCGTCGGCGACGAGGGCAAGGGCGTCTCCCGCCTCGTCGCCGAGACCTGCGACCACCGCGTGAGCATCCCGATCGGCGGCGAGGTCGAGTCCCTCAACGCCTCGGTCGCGGCCTCCGTGGTCCTCGCCGAAGTCCAACGCCAGCGTCGCTAAGGCCCTTACGCGCCGTGATCCTATAGGAAATATCCTATAGGATCACGGCGTCCGCGCAGGCTCAGTCGAGGCAACGAGCCGGGCGGTCCGGCGGGCCTGCGTCCCCCGTTCCTGCCGTGCGGCCGCCACAATGGGTGATCCCGTACCCGCGCTTGTCGCCCCGCGGGATTAATCTGAAACGGACCCGCACGCCCTAGCCCCCGGAGCTGCACCCACATGCCGGCTGATTACCTGCTCAGCGTCGACCTCGGTACCTCGCACACCGTCGCGGTCGTGGTCTGGCCCGACGGCCGCACCAGGCCGCTGCTGTTCGACGGCTCCCCGGTGATGCCCTCGGCGGTCTTCCTCGACCAGGCCGGCACGATCCACACCGGCAAGGACGCCGAGCGCCTCGCCTCGACCGCCCCCGAGCGCTTCGAACCCAACCCCAAGCAGCGCATCAGCGACGGCACCCTCCTCCTCGGCGACCGCGAGATCCCCGTGACGGCCGCCTTCGCCGCCATCCTCGCCCGTGTCGCCCGCACCGCCGTCGAATCAGTGGGCCACCTCCCCAACGCGGTCCTCACCTGCCCCGCCGCCTGGAGCGAGCAGCGCCGCGCCGCCCTCCACGACGCCGCCGCGCAGGCCGGCTACCGGCCCGTCAAGATCCTCACCGAACCCGTCGCCGCCGCCCACTACTACACCTCCCGCCTCGCCCAGCCCCTCACGCCCGGCCAGGCCCTCGCCGTCTTCGACTTCGGCGGCGGCACCCTCGACATCGCCGTCCTCGAACGCCGAGGCGACGGCTCCTTCGGCGTCCTCGCCGACGGCGGCCTCCACGACCTCGGCGGCCTCGACTTCGACGCCGCCCTCGTGGCCCACATCGGCGAGACCGTACGGCAGCGCGAGCCCGAGATCTGGAAGCGCCTCGAACAGCCCAGCGGCGCAAGCGAAATGCGCAACCGCCGAGAACTGTGGGACGAGGTCCGCGCCGCCAAGGAGATGCTCTCGCGCTCCTCCGTGGCCCCCGTGACGGTCCCCGACATGGCCCAGTCCCTCCACCTCACCCGCGGCGAGCTCGACCAGATCTCGCGCCCGCTCCTCGCCCGCGCGGTCGGCGAGACCCAGCGCGTTCTCGGCCTCACCGGCCGCCGCCCCGAACACCTCACCGGCCTGTTCCTCGTCGGCGGCTCCAGCCGGATGCCCATGGTCGCCAAAATGCTCCATGAAGGACTCGGCATCGCGCCGACGGTCCTGGAGCAGCCCGAACTGCCCGTGAGCGAGGGCGCCGCGCTGGCCTTGACGAGCACCGCCCCGGTGACGCCGCCCGCGCCGATGGCCACGCCGCCGCAGTCGCCCACCGCGCCGCACATGCACTCGGGGAGCCTGCCGCCGGTCACGCCCGGCTCCGACCAGACGATGCAGCTGCGCCGCGGCGAGCCCGAGAAGCCCAAGCGCCGCCTTCGTCCGAAGTGGATCGCGATCATCGCGGCCGTCGCGGTGCTCGCCGTCGCGCTCCCGCTCGGCTGGTGGTGGCTCACCAACCCGTACAAGCAGCGTCCGTTCGCCGAGGAGCTGACCGAGGTCGGCGCCGCCATCCCGTTCGCGGCCGAAGGCAACAGCGGCGTCTACGAGGTCCGCGTCTGGGACGACAAGGCCCTGTTCGCCTACACCGCAGCCACTTCCAGCAACCAGGATGGCGAGGAGATGCACCTCCGCGCCGTCGACACCGCCACCGGCGAGCCGCTCTGGGACGAGGACAAGGTGTTCCCCGGCGACGGCTGGGAGGACAAGTTCTACGTCTCCGATGACCTCATCGCGTTCTCGCAGGAGGTCGAGGCCAGCGGCGGCGCGGTCGAGTACCGCTACTACTTCCTCGACTGGAAGACCGGCGAGACCGTCAACACCCGCACCAGTTCCGGCCGCGACGCCGCCCGCTCGGGCGACCTCTTCGTCATCGCCCCTTACGGCGGCACCGTGATCGAGGTCTTCGACGCCGACGGCGCGCCGGTCGCCGACTGGACGCTGGGCGACGAGGAGGACGGCGTCACCATCGCCTCCTGGGGCCTCGTCGGCAACCCCGACGACCTCGGCAAGCCCTCGACGCCGAGCAACGGCGACGGCCGCCTCTGGGTGCTCACCAGCGACAACATGCTGCACGTCTACGACCTCGAATCGGGCGACACCGTCGCCGAGAAGGAGCTGGAGACCGTCGACGACCGGTACTTCGCCTGGAACGGCCTGCTGTACGTGGCCGTCGACAAGGAGTCCGGCTACGAGATCAACGTCTACGACATCGACAAGGACCTGGCGCGGGCCGCGGAGGTCTCCGTCGACGTCGAGGACGCGGAGATCGAGACGATGACCGCGTGCGGCGAGGCGCTGATCTGCGTCGCCGAGCTCGCGCCCGAGGCCACCAGCGCCTACCACTGGCAGGTCTACGACGCCGACGCCGAGGAGATCGTCCACACCTTCGACGACGGCGAGTTCGGCGGCGTCGACCCGATCGGCGACCGCCTCATGGTCGAGTACTACGAGGGCGACGACCTGCGGACCCAGGTGTACGACAAGAACTTCAAGGCCGTGGAGAACAACCTCGCCGAGGAGGGCTTCGAGGCCGTCGACGGCGGCAGCGCCCTCTCCTGGCCCGAAGGCGGCACGTTCCTCTCCACCCCCGGCAGCGTCATCGGCCTCGGCCGCGACGGCTCCCGCACCGCCCTGCGCACCGACCTCGAGGTCTTCACCTGCGGCGCCTCCGACACGCGCCTTGCGTGCTTCACGGCGGAGGGCATGCAGGTCTACGCGATCAGGGACGAGTAACCCGCTCTTGCAACGTGAAGCGGCGCCCGGCCTCGGCCGGGCGCCCCTTCGCGTCACGGCCGAGCCGATCGCAACGCGCGTTGCGTCCGCACCGCGTGGGTGGCCACGGTGCCGAGGAACGCCGCGCGGGGCCCATTGCGAGCACCGCGACTTTGAGCGGGTGCGCCGCTCGCATCGCGAGTCGGCCCCACCCGCAAGGGTGGCCACGGCGCCGAGGGCTCGGCGCACGGGGCCGGTGGGGAGCACCGCCAGGAAGTCCGTGCCGCCCGGGAGTACGCCCGATACGGCCGCCGCAGGCGTGCCGCAGCCCACCTGCCGCCTTCCGAGCGCCTGCAACCGAACCGCTCGCCCGTGGCGTTCTCCGAACGTGCCCGGCGCCGCCCACACCTCCGGTGCCGCAACGAGTCCGGCTCCGGCTCCTCATGACCGCGAGTGCCCGCAGAAATACATACCAAGTATGCAACCTTTCGAATCCTCCAATGCGCCTTGGAACCGAGTGGGTCGACCGACCCGCTCGAACCTTCCGTAAGGGGATTCCCTATGCGTAAGACCAGGTTCGCGAGCGCCGCAGCCGCCGCCGCACTGGCGGCCGGCTCACTGCTCGCCCTGGGGCAGGCCGCCTCGGCGGCCCCTCAGGACGTCCCGCCCGGTGGGGAGCACCTCCCCGAATCGGTCGTGCTCCCCACCGGCGACCGGATCACCCTGCTCCCCAACGGCACCGCCGGCATCGAGCCGGCACCCGGCCGCGAAGGGACCTCCTTCCTCACGCCGCCTTCGCCGAGCGGCGATCTCGTCGTCGTCCCGACCGACCGCGTCGCGGCCATCACCGCCGGCGACGAGGACCCGCGCCGCTACAACGTCTCCGAACTCCTGCGCGGCGACCACACCGACGCTGCCGCCCTCACCGAGTCCGAACTGGACCAACGCGCCTACGCCGGGCTCGTCCCCGACACATTCCCGGCGACCACCCTCGCCGCCGACGACCTCCGCAAGTTCCACCTCGACCTGCGTACCCGCGCCGGCAAGGCCCCGGACGGCGCCTGGGTCCTGTGGGCCGCCCGCGACGGCTCCGACTTCGGCTCGATCGAGATCGACGAGAACGGCGGCGCCTCCGAGGCGCTCGCGCCCGGCGACTACGTCATCGTCACCGGCTTCTGGAACGACGCCACGGACACCCGGCGCGGCGAGACCACCATCGGCATGACCCCGGTGACCGTCACCGACGACGACGTCACCGAACTCCTCGTCGAGGCCGCCGACGCGCGCCCGGTGAGCGTCGAGGTCGAGCAGTCCGACGCCGCACTCCTCAACGCCGCCTTCTACATGGGCGCCGAAAGCGCGGACGCGAACCTCGGCTACGGCACCTACCTCGGCCCGAACGACGACGCTTTCCTGCTCCCCGAACCCGACCTCCCCGAGTTCGAGCGCAGCTTCATCTACCAGCCGGTCCTCGCCTCTCCCGAAGGCGCCGCGGACCCGTACGTCTACAACCTCGCCTTCCACGACGCGAGCGGCTACCCGGCCGACACCGCCTTCGCTCCGGCCGACGACGACCTCGCCGTGCTGGCCGCCGACTACCGTGACCTCGGCACTCCCGTGGACG
Organism: Glycomyces paridis; assembly: GCF_004912155.1. Taxonomy (GTDB): domain Bacteria; phylum Actinomycetota; class Actinomycetes; order Mycobacteriales; family Micromonosporaceae; genus Glycomyces; species Glycomyces paridis. Next base: position 22,956 of record NZ_STGX01000010.1, read on the forward strand.
GCCAGACCTGCGGCTACGGCGACCTCACCGAAGGCCAGATCGGCATGGGCTACTGCCGTCTGGTCGACACCCCGGTGCCCTCGCAGCGGACCATGTACTACACCGCCGACCCCGAGATCACCTGGGACAACGGCCTTCGAGCCGGCCTGCGCGACGCGGACGGCGAGATGACCGACGGCTTCGTGGCCTCCTACGAGGAGTCCTTCGAGCCCGGCCCGACCGCCCGGACGATCCCCAACGGTGGCCTCTCCAGCGGTCCCGTCGACGCCACTCGCGGCACCGACTCCGGCACCGAGTTCTTCTTCGCCGGCACGCCCGTCGGCGGCGCCAACGACGAGTCCCTGCAACTCATCGGCGCCCTCGGCGGCTACGAGCTGACCCGCGACGGCGAGCTCCTCGCCTCCGCCGACGGCTACGACTTCTACTGGGACAGCGCGTTCACCGAACTCCCCGCGGGCGACGCGGGCCGCTACACCTTCACCACCGAGCTCGCCCAGGCCCCGACCACCGTCGACTTCGGTACCTCGGTGAGCTCCTCCTGGAGCTTCGACTCCGAATCGATGCCCGAAGGCGAGTTCGATCGCCTCGCCTTCCCGTACGTGGTCCTCGCGGCCGACGACCTCGCAGGCGGCTACGGCGACCGCCGCGCCTGCCAAGAGGTCACCCTTGAAATGCGGACCGACGAGTACGGCCCCGTCGCCCACGCCGAGGACATGACCTTCGAGGTCTCCTACGACGACGGCGCGACCTGGAAGGCCGTCGATCTCGACCGCGACGGCGACACCGCCACCGCCGAACTGCGCCACCCCCGCAAAGCCAAGTGGGTCTCCATCCGCACCACCGCCCTCGCCGACAACGGCACCGAAGTGACCAACACCGTCATCCGCGCCTACGGCCTCAAGTAAACCCAGACGCACGGTTTCTCAAGGCGGCCAGGAACCGCCCTCAGAAGCAAACCGAAGTAGGCGGCCCGTCCAAAAGGACGGGCCGCCTACTTGCGCTCGGTGCCGGAGCATCTCCCGCAGCGGCTCGGAGTACTCCATGACCCCGCCGATACCGGCGGGTCGGGACGACGGGTGGCCGATGGCATGCGGAGTGTGAGCTCGGCCATTTCTCGGTGCGGGCCGCGATCCAGTAGTATCGAGGTCGTCGCGCGGGTAGTGCCGCGCTGACCAGCCGCTGTAGCTTTAACGGTAGAGCAACGCACTTGTAATGCGTAGGTTGCGGGTTCGAATCCTGTCAGCGGCTCCAACACCTTTCGCCCGGCCTTTGGCCGGGCGTTTTCGTGTCGTAAGGCGGTCGGTGCGGTTGGCGGCTCGCTACGTCCGTTGGCACCAGGTTCGGGCCGGGCCGGTCAGGAGGGCCCAGGTGAAGGCCAGTGGGATCAGGGCGAGGGCGAGTCTGGTGGCCCAGGTTTCGAAGCCTTCGGTGGGAATCGCCAGGACCGCGACGGCACCGAGCGCCGCCGCGTAGAGCGACATGAGGGTGATGGTGCCGATGCGGCCGAAGTTCGAGCGTCCGGTCAGGGCTGCGGCGAACACGAGGTGGAGCGCGGACAGGAAGGCCACGCCCAACAGCGGGAACGTGGCGGCCGAGGCGCCGTCGATGTAGTCGCTGAGGTCCGCGCTCAGCATCGTGAGGGCGAAGAAACTCGTGTACAGCAGGATGCCGGCCACGATCCAGAGCGCGGCGAGCGTGATGACCACGGCATACGGGGCGGCGGGGCCCGGCGCGATGCGGGAGCTGTGGCTGTCCGATGCCGGGTCGCACCAGGCCCGGGCCGCAGCGGTGGGCAGGAGGCGGTAGATCGGTGCCACCAGGACTATCGAGAACGCGAGCAGGTACCCGTCGCCGAGCTCCGCTTCAACGATGGCGAAACCGAGCACGATCGTCCCGCCGATCAGGAGCGCTCGCCGGGCCGATTCGCTGCCGGTCCAGAGCTTCACGGCGAGGATGCCGACGACCAGCGCGAGCACGACACTCGGCACCGCGAGGAAGAGGCTGAGCGCGCCGTAGTGTCGGCCAGCGGCAGAGTCGAAGCTGATCCGGACCAGGATCGCGTTGTACGCGGCGTACCCGATGCCCACGACGACGTAGAACCACAGGGCCGCGACGCCGAGGACGATCTGCCACGGCGCCCGCGCCCGTTCGGGTTCCGTGGCCGGAGTCGGAGTCGGAGCGGCAGCCTGGTCGGGGACCGGAGCTCGGGCCGAAGGCGGAGCGGAGTCTTCGGGCTGGGTTCGGACGGCGGCCTGCGCCGAGATCGGGCCCGGGGGCGAGGTTGCATCAGGGGTCGGTTCTGGGTCCGGCTCGGGTTCGGGCCCAGAAGGGGTTTCGGGCTCGATTGTCGGCTCTGGTTCGGGGGCGGGGTCTGGGTTCATGGCGGACTCTCGCTGGGGGTGTGCGAACCGTTCCGAGGGTAGGAAGTCTCGACCATGCGTCGGCGGCGAAGGGCTCATTGCGATCGCCAATGCGTTGACGCGCTCGTGCGACAACTGATGCGGCAGCGGCGGTCGGGGAGGAATCTTGCGTATCCGGGCCTTGCCGTGGCGGTGAGCGGCGCGGCCGTCCCGAATCGGTCGGACTCGATCGCTTCCGGCGGTTCGGCGCACCTCCAGTGGCGGCCTGTGGCTTCAGCTCCGGTGCGGCCCTGCCGGAGGAGGGGGCGGGGACCGCCGCGAGGCCGAGCCGCTGGGTACGGCTGGTGGTCAGGCGCCTGAATACCAGGTGGTTCGCGGTTACGCCGTGGAGTTGGGGGCCGTGCCCGGGGCATGCCGATGTCCGTGGGTGGTGGAGTCCGTCGGCCTGCATTGCGGGGAGGGGGGGGCGTTCAGTTTTCCGCTCGGACCGTTCCCGACACCAGGCCTGCTGCCGTTGCGGCCGCGAGTGCTGCTGTGGCCGTTTCCGCTGCCGCGAGTGAGGATCTGAGCGTTTCGAGGCGGGCGTAGGCCGCACCGCGGCGGCGTTGCTCGTCAAGCGGGAGCCGTGGGATTTTCACGGACAGGAGGCGGCGCTTGGCGCCGGTGGCGGTTCGCTTGGTGGCGTTGGGGAGTCGGGCGGTGAGGGCGGCGGCGATCCAGCCGAGGTCGGTGGTCGGGGCGCAGGTGATGGTCCATTGCGTCTCGGTGGCCTCGTGCGCGAAGCCGAGGCGCACGGGCGGCTCGCCGACGGGATCGACGATGGCGCAGCGTGCATCATCCTCTGAGCCGG
>NZ_STGX01000010.1:26222-226516 GCF_004912155.1 Glycomyces paridis
TCGCGTGCCGCTGGAACCGCCTGCGCCTTCGGTGCCGCCGATCCCTCCGGTCGCTTCGAATCCGCCAACGCCTCCCGGCGCGACGCGGAGGTGGCCGTCGCGTTCGAGGTCAGCGAGGCTGGTCTCTGGTGCGCTTTCCTCTGTGCCGGTTGAGAATCGAGGAAGCGAGAAAGCGGCGAGGGCGGTGAGGCGTTCGGTGAGCGCGTCGATGTCGGCGGCGAGGTCGGTGGTGTCGCCGGGGGCGCCCGCGAGGTAGACGGCGGGGGAGATGTCGACGTCCTCGTCCCACAGGCGCATGAGCGGGATGGTGGCCGAATCGGCGGTCGCTATGGGCGCGTTCGGGTCCGCGGTGAAGGCCCGCCAGGCCGCGGAGAAGTCGCGTCCGTTGGAGACGAGGAGTTGCGCGGCCTCGCCGCTCGGGCCGAGAATCCACAAGTGCGCCTTGGCGTCCGGGTGGTCGACCACGGCGCGGAGGACGCCCCAGCGGAGCAGCTCGGAGCGGATGCGCCTGCCGGTGCGGCGGTGGGCGACCTGGGCAGGCATGCGCACGACCGCGTGGCCGCCGGGCGCGAGGAGCGCGGCGCAGTGGAGGGCCCAGGCGAGTTCGGGCTCGGTGCGCGGCGGGGTGCCGTAGGCCAGGCGGGGGTCGTCGCCCGCGGGGAGGCGGTCGTGGCCCCAGTCCTTGAGGTTGAAGGGCGGGTCGCAGACGACCAGGTCGTAGCGGCCGGGGCCGAGCGGTTCGAGGAGGGCGTCGCCGACGCGTGCGGCCACCTCGGCGTCCGGGTCGAGGAGTGCGAGCCGCCGCGCGGTGATGTCGGCGCGCGCCGGGGAGAGGTCGCGGCCGGTGAGCGCGGCACAATGGCCGATCCGGCGGGCGACGGCGGCGAGGAGGTCGCCCTCATCGCAGGCCGGGTCGTGGACGCGAGGAGCGCTACCCCGATCATCCAGCCGGGTGTCGGGCGCAGCGGAGCGGCCTCCGTTCGGGTCGGCGGGAGCGGCTGTGCCGCTTTCGGCCGCGTCGGCCCTGCGCGAGGCGGCGGCGCGGCCTCCGTTTGCCTCGGTTTCGGCCCGCACCCCCTGAATCGCTGCCGCGATGTCGGCGAGGGGGCCGATGCCCGGCGGCAACCCGGTACCGGCCGCTTCCCTCGCGCGCTCGATGAAGAACTCGAAGAGCGCCGAAGCGTCGACTTCGATCGCGTTGAGCTGCTTCGCGATCGAGGCGTCCCCGCGTCCGTCGAGGGCCGCCGCGACGGCTTCGAGGGCGGATTCGGGCGTGGCGTGGTCGGCGGCGAGGTGGAACCAGAGGCGGTCGGCGTCGGTGACGTGCAGGTCGCGTCCGTGGGCGGCGGCCCAGGTCTCCAGTTCGGGGAGGGAGAAGCGGGGGCGGCGGGCGGATTCGTCGACGGGGGTGGGGAAGTCGGGTTCGCGGCGGCGCCAGTTGCTGACGGCGTTGCGGCCGACGCCCGCGAGGCGGGCGAGGTCGGTGAGCGTGACGGTGGCGCCGGGGGCGGTGTTCCGGGTGGTCATGCGGTTCCCCTGTCTGATTTATCGAATCGTAACCCACCCCGCGTTGCTGAGGTTCGACACAGTCTACTAGTCTCGTGAAGTAAGTTCACAAGCTTTAGAACGCGATCGACACCCCACGAAAGGTTCGCAATGAACACCGAATTCCCCGATCTCACCAAGCGCCTCCTCGCCGCCAGTGGCGCCGCCCTCATCGGCCTCGCCGCCCTGACCGCTTGCAGCGCAGAGGAAGGCGACGGCGGCAGCGACACCGACACCACCACCGAAGCCGACGCGGCCGAGGAAGGCGGCGAAGAGGAAGCCGCCGCCACCGGCGACGGCACCAGCCCCGACGCGCCGCTTGCCGCCGGGTCCGCCGTCGAGATCACCGACTGGACCATCACCGGGACCGTCGAACTCGAAGCCACCGACGCCGTCCTGGGCGCCAACGAGTTCAACGAGGCCCCCGCCGACGGCAACCAGTTCAGCCTCGTCACCCTCGAAGGCACCTACAGCGGCACCGAGGCCGGCTCCCTGTGGCTCGACGCCACCTTCGGCATCTGGGCCGACGGCACCTTCTACGACAGCGTCGACTGCCTGAACACCGTCGAGAACGACCTCATGGACACCGCCGACGTCTCCTCGGGCTCGGTCGCCTCCGGCGCCGCCTGCGTCGAAGTGCCCACCGGCGCCGAGACCTACCTCCTCTACGTCGAGGACCTCTGGGCCCTCGACGGCACCCAGTACTTCGTCGAGATCGCCTGAGGGCGCCCCTGACGGGAGGGCGCGGCGACCAATGGGCGGAACCCGCGCCCTCCTCCCACCCACCGCTCCGCACCCGCCGTGCGGGACCTGCCGCAGGTCCCGCACGGCGTTCCGGCCGTTCAGGCGCCGACACCGCGCGGTGAGCGCCCCGGCCGTCACCACCCCGCCCTTTCCGAACGGCCGTACACTTCCGCCATGACCGCCCGCGTCCTGGCCGCCCTCGCCGACCTCGCCCCCGTCGCCAAGCAGACCGCCTGGGGCCGCATCGGCGCCTCCGCGGTCTGGGACGGCGGCATGGGCACCGTCGCCGGAGCCGAGGCCCTCGCCGCCCACGACGAACTCCACCGCGACGAACGCAGCCTCCGCCAAGGCTTCGCGATCGTCATGGGCCGCATGGAAGTCGACGGCAAGACCCGCCAAGTCACCGTGCCGCTCGCCACCCGGCCCATCCGCCTCGAACCGGCCCAGACCCGCCCCTGGGACCTCAAGGTCGTCCCCGCCGGGGACATCGCCGTCCACCCCGCCCTCGAAGACACCGAGCACGCCGCGAAACTCGCCGCCGCGTTCGACCCCGACCGGCCCGCCGAACTCCTCGACGACCCCGCCTGGCTCCTCGACGCCGCCCGCACCGCCGGATTCCCCGCCGAACGCGTCGAAGTCCGCGCCGCCAAACCCAACGGCGCCGGCGTTGTCCTCGCCCGGCCCGTCGTCTACATCGCCGACGAGACCGAGGCCGCCCCCATCGCCCGCAGCCTCAAGGACTGGGCCGCCCGGCCCGGCCTCGACGCCACCGCGCTCGCCGCCGCCTACGGCATCGGCACCGCATTCGAAGGTGCCGCCGACACCGAACCCGAAGCTGCAGAAGACGAACCGCCGCGCTGCCCCCTGCCGCTCTCGCGCGAGCAGGCCGCCGCGGTCCTCCTCGCCCGACGCGGCCCCGTCACCGTCGTGACCGGCGCGCCCGGCTGCGGCAAGAGCCACACCCTCGCCGCGATCGCCCTCGACGCCGTCGCCGCCGGGCAGTCGGTCCTCATCGCCACCCAGTCCGTACACGCCGCCGACGTCCTCGGGCAGCTCCTCGCCCGCCACCCCGGCCCCGCCCCGATCCACTTCGGCGACTCCGAACACCAAGGCGCCCAGACCATCGACGCCGAACAGCGCGGCGACCGCAAAGCCGCCGAACGGGACGCGACCGCCGCCGCCGACGCCCTCGCCCACCGCGCCCGCATCGAAGCCGAGATCACCACGGGTCTCGACCTCGAACGGCGCCGCCTGCGCGCGCAGGACGCCCCCGTGTTCCTCGTCGACGACTTCCCGCTCCTGCGCGAGGCCGACCTCGACGCCGTCGAAGCCCTCGCCGCGACCGCCCACGCCGAAGGCGGCGGCTGGTGGCGGCGCTGGCGACGCCGCCGCGCCCGCGCCCGGCTCACCGTCCTGACCGGCGCCGAAGGCACCCCCGACGCGCTGCGGCGCGCCCTCGACACCGCCCGGGACGTCCAGGCCGCCGGAACTCTCGCCGCCCGAGGCGGACTCGATCTCGCTCCCATGTGGCGCGCCCTCGAAGCGGCCGATACCGAAAGCGCCCAAGCGGTCGGCGCCGCACTGCGCTCGCGGCCCGCCGCCGACCGCAACCGTCGCGCCGCCCGCCGCTCGCTCGCCGCCCTCGACCTCGCGCTGCGCAACGGCAGACGCGCCTATCGCGGCAAGATGCTCGAAGGGGTCGACGCCGGGGCCCTCCTCAGCGCCGCACCACTGTGGATCGGAACGGTCGCCGACGCCGAAGCCGTGCTCCCGCCCACCGCAGGGCTCTTCGACCTCGTGATCCTCGACGAGGCCAGCCACATCAACCAGCTCCGCGCCGCCCCCGTCCTCGCCCGCGCCCGCCGCGCCGTCGTCGCCGGGGACCCCCGCCAGCTCCGGTTCGTGTCCTTCGCCGCGGACGACCGCCTCCACGACGTCCTCGACCGGCACGGCCTTCGCGAGTTCGAGTCCCGATTGGACACCGGACGCGTCAGCGCCTACGACCTCGCCCGCGGCGCCGGACCCGCCGTCGAGCTCACCGAGCATCACCGCTCCGTCCCCCACCTCATCGGCTTCTCCGCGGCCCGCTTCTACGGCGGGCGCGTCGCCCCCGTCACGACCCACCCGCGCAACCACGAGGCCGACGCGATCACCGTCCATCGCGTCGAAGCGAAGCGCGCCAACGCCAAAGGCGTCATACCGGCCGAAGTGGACCGTGCGCTCGACCTGCTCGCCGAGCTCGTCGAACGCGGCGACCGGGGCCTGGCCGTCCTGTCGCCCTTCCGCGCCCAGGCCGAAGCGGTCGAGGCGGCCATCGTGCGCCGCTTCGACCTGGAGACCTTGCGGGAGCGGCGCATCCGCTCGGGCACCGTGCACGCCTTCCAAGGCAGCGAGGCCGAGACGGTCATCGCCGCCCTCGGGGCCGCCGAAGGCGACCCGGCCGGGCGGCGGCGGTTCCTCGCCGGGCCGAACCTGTTCAACGTCATGATCACCCGCGCCCGCAGCCACCTCCACATCGTCACCGCGCTCGACGACCCCGGCGGTCTCGTCGGCGACTTCCTCGCCTACGCCGACCGACCGCCCAAGTCGCCCGAGGGCGGCACCGGCGCGGGGCCCTGGACCGCGAGCCTCGCCGCCGCGCTCAAAGGCGGCGACGCCGCCGTGCGTCTCGACTACCCCGTGGGGCACTGGAGTGTCGATCTCGTCCTCGGTGAAGGCGAGGCCTCGATCGGGGTCCTCTGCGGCGTCCATCCCGAAGGGCCCCAAGCGCACCTGGACCGGCACCGGGCCCTGCGCCGCGCCGGCTGGCACCTTGCCGACGCCTTCCCGTCCGCGTACGGCGACGACCCGTCCCGCGCGGCCGTCGCCCTCCTCGCTGACCTCGGCGCCCGGTGATCCCGGTGCGCCCCAGTCGATTCGGACCATCAGAAAATGCGGCGAAGCCCGTCGACGCGCCGCCTGAGCCGCACGGCGAGGACCGTGTGAACCCCCAGCGCCGCAACCGCCGCCTGCTCGCCTCCTGCGGCGCCGCCCTCGCCCTGACCGGGTGCGGTCCCTTCGGGGACACCGACTCCGGGGCCGAGGACGCGCCGATCCCCGTCGCCGAAGCGGCGGTCGGCGACTGCACCGCTCGGGACGTCCCGGACGACCCGGAGGACTTCGCCGTGGACTGCGGCAGCGCCGACGCCTTCTGGACCATCACGGCCATCGAGGACCCCGACCTGATCGCGGTCGGCGGCACCCTCCCCGACGCCGAGGTCTTCGCGTTCTGCGGCGAGTCGATCGGCGCCCAGGTCCCCGGCCGGGCCTGGACCGACTGGGGCATGGTCGCCGATGCGGTCTCCGGCGAAGTGAAGTCCCTGTTCTGCCTTGAGGCCGTGGGCCGCCCGACCGCCGCCGGGGCCGACCCGACCGCCCCCTCCGAAGGCGAGTGCCTCGACCCGGCGGACGACATCCTCGGCACCTACCCGTGCGATTCGCCCGAGGCGGCCTTCACTGTTTCCAGCGTCGTCGCGATCGACGAGTCCGAATGGGGCACCGCCGACACCGCGGCGCTCGCCTCGGCCTGCGGCGGGCACGCGCACGAAGCGGTCGACCGCTTCGGCCGGACCACGGCCGTCTACTGCCTCGAATAGCACCGCGAGGGCGTTTCCGGGTGCCCGGACGTCAGTCTGCCGGGCGGAAAACGCGGTGATCTTCGCCATGTGAACGTGATCTCGATTGCATGGAGTGAGCGAACTCCCTGGTCAGCGGCCCCGATTCCCGGTCGGTGACCGGTCCCGCCGGATCGGTAGTTGAACGTGCTCCCTAGGGTCGCCGCTGTACTCCAGCACCGCCCGACCCGAGGGCGGTGCCGCACAGAAAGCAGCTCATCACGTGAACTCCGAGACCCTCGGTCCCATCCGCCGCATCCTCGCCGTCGGCGGCGTCGCCCTCGCGGGCGGCGTCGCCCTGACCGGCTGCGGCGCACTCGAAGACGCCGTCTCCGACGACTCGACTACCGACACCGAGGTCAGCAACGCACAGCTCGACGCCGCCGCCGACGCGGCCGTCGGCGACTGCATGCCCGAAGAGGTCCTGGTCGACCAGGACGTCTTCTCCGTGGACTGCGGCGGCGCGGACGCCTTCTGGACCATCACCGCGATCGAGGCCGACCCGGGCCTCTCCGCCCCCGGCGGCACCCTCCCCGAGACCGACGTCTTCGCCCTCTGCGGCGAGGAGAACGGCGCCCAGGTCCCCGGCAAGACCTGGACCGACTGGAACATGATCTACGACGAGATGACCGGTGAGGTCAACTACCTGTTCTGCCTGGAGGCCACCGGCAACCCGACCGCCGCCGGCGCGACCCCGGTCGTGCCCTCCGCCGCGGGCGAGTGCTTCTCCTCGGCCGAGCCCATGCTGGGCACCTACCCCTGCGACTCGCCCGACGTCGACTCCACTGTGGTCAGCGTCATCGAGATCGACCAGGCCGAGTGGGCCACCGCCGACACCGCGGCCCTCGCCGCCGAGTGCGACAGCTCGTACACCCTCGACGCCGTCGACTTCTTCGGCCGCACCGCCGCCGTGTTCTGCATCGACTAACACCGCACGCTGAACGGCCCCGGAGCGAAGCTCCGGGGCCGTTCGCATGTCCCGCTTAGGGAATGAAGACGCAGTACTCGCGCAGATGATGCTCGAACGAAGGGCTGATCTCGACGACCAGCATCACCTCGCCCAGGCTCGCGAACGGCCCGGTGCCCGCCACGCGGTCGAGGATCTGCCTGGCGCTGCGCTCGGTCACGCCCGGCAGCGTGACGAGTACCCGCATCGGGGCGTGGTTGAGGTCGACCAGGCCGCCGTCGTCGAACTGGCGAGGCAGGTCCGGGCGGCCGACGCCGAGTCGCTTGGCGAGCATGGGATCGGCCTCGGCGGTCCGCCGCGCCTGGGCGCGCAGGCGCCGGGCCCGGTCGAGGACCTCCTCGTTCGACAGGCGCGCCACCGGGACCGGTGCGGCCGCCGGCGCGATGGGCGCCCACACCAGCGAGCGGATGAGCAGCAGGTGCGCGGTCGCGCCGAGCGCGGTCAGGCTGATCGCCGTGTTGAAGGCGACCGTCGCCCACTTCGGGGTCTCTTCGTAGTCGTACGCGCCGATCGAGCCGCAGCCGGCGAGGAGGATCGCCGAGTACAGGACCAGGCCCACGATCGTCATCGTGTCGCGGCGGCGGCCCACCGCGATCGCGAACGCCACGGGCGCACCGAAACCGCACGTGAGCAAGGGGATGAAAGCCCAAGCGAAGCCGCCGACGGTGACCAGGCGCCGCCGGGAGCGGGCCTTGGCGTCGTCGAGCGGAGGGGCGTAGGGACCGGGGACGGTCATCGAGGGGGACTCCCAGGCGAGGAGGCGGTCGGCATCGGCCACCCCGGACCCGCCTGGGGCGGCGCGGACCAAGCCCGCAGCAGCCGTTCGGCCTCGATCGTATCGGCATCGGCCGGGCCGAACGCGGCGGCCATCTCACCGACCACAGTAGCCAGTTCACGGTGGGCCTCGGGCATCCGGCCGAGGGCCGCGAGCATGTCCACTGCGATGCGCCGCGAGTACAGGGTCGACCGCGCCCGCTCGCCCTCGAGGCGCCGCTGCCGCTCGACGACGCTCGACAGGCCCGTCAAGGCGCTCGCCGCGTTCCCCAGGGCCGCAAGGCACTGCGCGGCCTTCGCCTGGCAGCGCAGCGCCAGTGCCGGGTCGGGCGTTTCCAGGTCCTTCGCGAGCGCGCGGAACGCCGAGAGCGCCCCGTTGAAGTCCCCTGCGGCATAGGCGCGGTCGGCCTCGGCGAGGCGCCGTGCGGACCGGTCCGGCTGCGGCGCCGCGGCCTTGGCGGCGGCCTCCCTCGCGACCCGGGCGGGGGCGAGCGGGGCCCGGAACGGCCAGGTCGGGTCGCCGCAGTCGCGCACGGGCGTACCGGAGGCCGGCGATCCTGCGAGCATCGCGGCGAGCTGGAGGTGGACGGCGGCGGCGTCCGAGCCGCGCTCGGCGGGCTCCTTGGAGAGCAGGCGCGAGACGAGGCCGTCGAGCTCGGAGGGGAAGTCGGGCCGGGCGCGGCGGACCGGCTCGGGCAGTTCCTTCAGGTGCGCGGTCTGCACCTCGTACGCGGAGCCGCGGTCGGCGAAGAGCCTTTCGCCCGTGGCCATCTCGAACAGGAGGGCGCCGAGGGCGTAGAGGTCGGCGGCGGGACCGGCGGGCTGGGCGCGGATCTGCTCGGGGGCCATGTAGTTGAGCGTGCCGGGCTTGTCGCCGGTGGCGGTCAGGCGCGAGACGTCCGGCTCCAGGACCGCGGCGATCCCGAAGTCCACCACGTGGACCAGGCCGGTGGGGCCGACGATGATGTTGGCGGGCTTGAGGTCCCGGTGGATGACGTGGCGCTCGTGGGCGGCGGTGAGGACGGAGGCGAGCTGCGCGCCGATGGCGAGGGTCCAGTCGACGGGGAGGGGGCCGGTCTCGTCGAGGAGGTCGCGGAGGTTGAGTCCGGGCAGGTAGGCCATGACGAGGAACAGCTCGCCGGAGGCCGCGTCGAGCCCGGCGTCGAAGATGGCGGGCACGCCGGGGTGCTGGATCTGGGCGGTCACGCGCGCTTCGCGGCGGAAGCGGGCGGCGGCCTCGTGGCGGCCGGGCCCGTCGAGGAGGTCGGGGCGCACGACCTTGACGGCGACCTCGCGCTCCAGGTGGAGGTCGAGGCCCTGCCAGACCCGGCCCATGCCGCCGGCGCCGACCGGTCGCACCAGCCGGTACCGGTCGTCGATGACCTGGGGACTGTTCACGTCTACAAGGATGCCCGCCCGCCGCGGCGGCCCGGAGGCCGGACCCGGGCCGCAGGCGCGTGCCCGCCGTCGCCGGATCGTCACCGCTCGTTGCGGTCCGGTTCGTTTCGGCGACGGCCGCAGCGTGCCGCGTTGCGACGGTTCGGCACGGTCCGTCCCGCGTCGAACACGTGTCGAAGGCGATGGGCCCCTCCGGGCGCATGGGACTGGTCACAACTCGGGTCAAACCGGCGCTCCGGACACTTGCGACTCGTCCGGGCGGTGACGAAACCCCTGCGTAACACGCATGTTCGCACCGATGGATTTTCCCTCCCGCGTTGACGCGGGGCTGTGTCGAACGCTACAGTGCTTCACTAAACACCCTTCCGAGTGAATGCGCACTCACCCCACAGGTGAACCCCAAGTGGTAGGGAGCCATATGCCGACGGTGATCTCAGACCCCCGGAGCATCCGACTGCGTACAGTAGACGGTCTCAGTGCCCTCGGCCTCCCCGCGCCCCCCGCGCAGTTCCCCATGCCGTTCCCCTCGGGCCGCCTTCCCCGCCTGCGCCCGCGCGGCCACGTCGAGGCCCGCGCCGCGATCCTCAACGTCGTCCAGGCCCGCGTCTTCGACATGCCGGAGGAACTGGCGATGCGCTGGCTCCTCGACGCCCACGTGCTCGACCACCTCTCGCCCGACGAATGGGGCTTCATCGCTTGCGGCAGAGGGGAACGCGCCCGATACGCCGACCAGCTGGAGAGCCTCTACACGGTGGCGTGGCTGCTCGGCCTGGTCGACCACCTCGACCCCGGCGTGCCGTGCACTGAAGAACTGCCCGAGCTGCTGCCGGACCTGCGCCGCCCCGAGTCGTTCGGGAACTGGCGCGACCGGCGACTCACCCCCACCCGTGACGCGAGCGTGGTCGCCGAGATGCTCGACCTCTACTACTGCCTCGACTGGGTCTGCGACCAGGCCAGGCGGGCGGGCCAGGCCCCGCCGCGCGGCGTGGACGACAACCTCGTGTGGCACCGCCGCTGGGCCCTCGAATGGGCCGTGGTCTTCGGCGACGAGCGCCCCGCCCACTGGGACGAGGTCCGCTTCTAGGAAGCGCTCCCGCGGTCGCAGTGCCGCGATGGATCGCGTGGTGGACGGGTCGATCTCCGGCGTGCCCGGCTTCGGTTCGCGGCAACCGATTCGGCGTGGCGCCCGCATCCGAGTGATCCCGCCCGCATGCTCATCCCGCCGAGTGCCGAGTGCCGAGTGCCGAGTGCCGAGTGCCGAGTGCCGGGTGCCGAGTGCCGAGTGCCGAGTGCCGAGTGCCGAGTGCCGAGCGTTCGCGTCCATGCGCCCGAAACCAGTGAGCGGACACCGGGCTCGTCGCGCGGCGTCGGGCGCGGGCGCCTCGCTATATTCATGGGATGAATGCGAAGCCTTTGTCCCGCGAACAGATCCGCTCGGCCCCCAAGGTCGTCCTCCACGAGCACCTCGACGGCGGCCTGCGCCCCCAGACGCTCATCGAGATCGCCGACGAGATCGGCCACACGCTGCCCGCGACCGACGCCGAGGCCCTCGGGAACTGGTTCTTCGAGGCCGCCGACTCCGGCACCCTGGAGCGGTACCTGGAGACCTTCGCGCACACCATCGCCGTCTCCCAGCAGGCCGACCACTGCTTCCGCATCGCCTCCGAGGCCGCCCAGGACCTCGCCGAGGACGGCGTGGTCTACGCCGAGGTCCGCTACGCGCCCGAGCAGCAGCTCCTCGGCGGTCTGAGCCTCGAAGGCGTCGTCGAGGCCACCCTCGCCGGCTTCGAGGAGGGCGAGCGGCTCGCCGAGAAGGCCGGCCGCACCATCAAGGTCCGCACCCTCCTGTGCGGGATGCGCCACGCCGACCGCACCCTGGAGATCGCCAAGCTCGCCGTCGCCTACCGCGACAAGGGCGTCGTCGGCTTCGACATCGCCGGCGGCGAGATCGGCAACCCGGCCGAGCGCCACATCGAGGCCTTCGAGTACCTGCGGCGCGAGTCGATGCCGTTCACCATCCACGCGGGCGAGTCCGTCGGGCCCGAGTCGATCTGGGGCGCGGTCGCCGTCTGCGGCGCGAACCGCATCGGGCACGGCGTCCAGCTCATCAAGGACATCGACCTCACCGGCGACGAGGCGAAGCTCTCGAACCTCGCCCACTACATCCGCGACCGGCGCATCGCCCTCGAAGTCGCGCCCTCCTCCAACCTCCAGACCGAGGGCGCCGAGTCCATCGAGACGCACCCGATCAAGGCGCTCTACGACCTCGGATTCCGCGTCACCGTCAACAACGACAACCGGCTCATGAGCCGCACCCACACCTCGCGCGAGTTCGCGCTGCTCTCGGAGACCTTCGGGTGGGGCTGGGCCGAGGTCAAGCGGTGCACCGAGAACGCCGCGAAGGCCGCGTTCCTGCACCACCCGGAACGCCGCCGCCTCATCGAGGACGTCATCCGCCCGGCCTACGCGGCGCTGGAGTCGGCGACCGACGCTGAGTAAGCTCGGCTCATGCACCTTTACACCGCCCCCGTCGTGGTCCCGATCGCGGGCGAGCCGATCCGCGAGGGCGCGGTCGGGGTCGACGACGGGCGCATCGCCTACGTCGGCCCCGCCGCCGACGCCCCCGAGGCCGACGGCACGACCGCCTTCGACGGCGTCCTCACCCCCGGACTCGTCAACGCCCACACCCATCTCTGCTACACCTCCTTCGCCGACATGTACGGCAACGAGAAGGAGTTCTTCGAGTGGATCCAGGAGTTCGCCCGCCGCAACCCCGCCACGGCCGACGAGATCTGGAAGTCCTCCGTCCAGGCGGGCATCGACGAGTCCATCGCCCACGGCGTCACCGCCGTCGCCGACATCGTCACCCCCCAGGCCGGGTTCGAGCCGCTCTTCGCCTCCGACCTCGCCGGCGTCGCCTACTGGGAGGCGTGCTTCATCGACGACGCCGCCTGGGAGGCCCGCCGTAACGCCTGGCGCGAGGTCGTCACCGACAGCCGCGCGGTCAACAACTCCGACATCGCCGTCGGCATCAGCCCGCACACCCTGTACACGCTGGGCACCGGCGTCGGCAAGAGCCTCGCCGAACTCGCGCGCACCCTCGACATCCGCATCCACCCGCACCTCGCCGAGACCACCCACGAGGACATGTTCGTGCGCCGCGGCTCCGGACCGTTCGCGTTCATGAACCGCCGCGCCGGACTCGCCCTCGAACTCGCCGACGGCGGCGCCGGGCACTCCCCGGCCACCCAGATGGACAAGGTCGGCTGGCTCGGCGCGGACTCCCATGTCGCGCACGGCGTCCACCTCGACAAGACCGACCGTGAACTCCTGCGCTCCAAGAACAGCGCCGTCGCCCTCTGCGCCCGCTCCAACGCTCGCCTCGAAGCGGGCGAGCCGCCCGTGGCCGCCCTCCGAGCCGAAGGCAACACCGTCGCCGTCGGCACCGACTCGCGCGCCTCCAGCCCCGACCTCGACGTCGCCGCCGAATGGCCCGTCCTCCGCAAGCTCGCCCTCGCCCAAGGCGACGGCGGCGAAGGCCTCAACGAATGGCTCGTCCGCGCCGCCACCGAGGGCGGCGCCAAAGCCCTCGGCCGCAACGACATCGGCGTCCTCAAGATCGGCGCCCGAGCCGACCTCGCCGTCTTCGACGTGCCCACCAAAGGCGACCCGTACACCGCCTTGGTGAACGGCGCCGCCGGCAACTGCACGGCCACCGTGCTCAAGGGCAACCACCTCGATCGATAGGCCTTCCTCCTCTCCTCGCACGCTTCCGGAACTCGATGGTGCCCCACCGAACCTGAAGCCACGCTGAAGCGACCTGAAGCGAACCTGAAGCCGAACTCAGACTGGGACTCGGAAGGCTCGCACCCGGATCGAAGGGCAGTGAGCGGCGACGACACGGGTTCGAGCCGAGCAGCGGGGGAGCGGCGAAGGTGGAGCCGTGGAGTGGGAATCGCCGGCGGGTGGCACGGTTCGGCATGGCGCGGCGGCGAGAGGGCCGCGCCCTGTTCGCGGTTCCCGGACGCGCGATCCTGATTCGGCGTGGGCGTGGGCGTGGGCGTGGGCGTGGGCGTGGGCGTGGGCGTGGTGGGCCGTTTGGCAGAGATCGGTCGGCTTTCGAGTGGTTCGTGCGATGCGATGCCTGGTCTCGGGGTCGGTAACGCTTTCGTCTCGGGCCTTGTCGATCGGGCTCGCGTCCGCGATGCTCGATGAGGCCCGCGCCGTTCAGCGGGCCTTCATGCCTGATTCACTGGAGCGGCCGAGCCGCTCCGTGTATCCCCTGGAGAAGGCGGGGCGCGCGGAATCCGCGCGCCCCGCCGATTCGTTTCCGGGCCGTGTTCACCGCCCACGGGTCTCTGATCCCGTCCACGCCCGCTGAGGCGTGCCCGAATTCGTGTCGGCGCGCCGCGCGGGCCCGAACCACCCTGGCCGCCCACGGCCAGAACCCGCCCTGCGGGCGCTTCACGGCCCCGGGCGGAAACGCGGGACGGCGAGTCTCAAATCCGTCGGAACCTGCGGGTTTCCGGCCTTCGTGACGACTCGGCAGCAGTCTGTGAGAACCCACACCCCCTAGTTATCGGATGGGTTACGCGCGATAACGGTTCGGTTTCATAGATCGACATCACAGCTTCCATGCGTCAATGTGGTTCTGTAGCGCACGCCGCACTCGGGGGATCTCTCAGCGTCATCCCAGCCGGGCCCGCGGAACGCGGCGCTCGGACCGAACCGATGACGAGGAGGCGCAGGTGGCTCAGGCGACCGACCACGGCACCGCGCTTCCCGTTGCGTCCCAGTCGAAGCTTCCCATTGCCACTCCTCCGGGCGAGTGTGCGGCCCTTCCCTGCTCCCTTCAGGCCGCCCGCGCCGCGTGATTCCGCGCGCGCCCGATATAACCCCTTGATCCGCCGGGGCCCACACCGACAGGGCTCCGGCGGATTTTCTCTGCGGCGTGTGCAAGGCTGTCGGGGTGATCGAGGCGAACGAAGCGAATACCCCGCGTAAGGAACCCGGCCGCGTCGCGGCGATGTTCGACCGGGTCGCGCCGGGCTACGACCGCACCAACACCGTCATGGTCGCCGGGATGGACAAGCGCTGGCGCAAGGCCGTGCGCGAGGCGCTCAGCCTCCAGCCCGGCGAGCGCTGCCTCGACCTCGGCGCGGGCACGGGCGTCTCCACCGTCGAGCTCGCCAAGTCCGGCGCCGACGTCATCGGCGTCGACTTCTCCCTGGGGATGCTCCAGGCCCACCGCGACCGCCAGGTCCCGCTGGTGAACGCCGACGCGCTCCACCTGCCGTTCGCCGACGGCACCTTCAACGCCGTTACCGGCTCCTTCTTCGTGCGCAACGTGGTCGACCTGGACGCGTGCCTCGCCGAGATCCGCCGCGTCCTCGCCCCCGGCGGCCGCATGGTCCTGTGCGAGGTCTCGCGGCCGGTGTGGAAGCCCTACCGGAAGGCCCACGGCGTCTTCGTCAAGCACGTGCTGCCGAAGGTCGCCGCGCGCGTCGCCTCCGACCCCGAGGCCTACCGCTACCTCGCCGACACGACCATGGCCTGGCCCGACCAGGCCGAGTTCGCCGACCGGATCGTCAAGGCCGGGTACAGGAAGGTCGCCTGGCGCAACCTCGCCGGCGGCGCCGTCGCCATGCACCGCGGCTTCAAGTAGCGAACGCCTGCAACAGAAAAGCGCCGCCCGCGCCGCCCCCGTAGGCGGCGCGGACGGCTCCGGCGGGCGCTCGACATGACGATCACCGGCCCGCGGGTCCAGGGCGCTCAGTTCAACTGGAACGAGCGCTTCGACAGGCCGAACCAGTACCCGTCGACGACCGTCGTCGCGGCCTGCTCGGGGTCGGTCGCGGCCCCGTAGGTCACGAACAGCGGCACGTAGTGGTCCACCGTCGGGTGCGCGTACGGCATCCCCGGCGCCTGCGAGCGGTAGCGCGCCAGCTCGCCGATGTCGCCGCGGGCGATGGCCTCGGCGGCCCAGACGTCGAAGTCCGCCGACCAGCCGGGGACCTTCTCGGGGTGGCGGAAGTCGACGAACGGCAGCCCGTGGGTCATGAAGCCCGAGCCGATCACCAGGTAGCCCTCCTCGCGGAGCGGGCGCAGGCGCCGCCCGATCGCCATGAGGCGGTCGGGGTCGTGCGTGGGGATCGACAACTGGAGGACCGGCAGGTCCGCGTCCGGGTACATGACCTTGAGCGGCACCCAGGCGCCGTGGTCGAGCCCGCGGCTCGCGTGCTGGTGGAGCGGCTCGGAGTCGGGCATGGCGGCGGCGACGCGGCGGGCCATCGCGGTCGCGTCCGGGGTCTCGTAGCGCATCGAGAAGTACCGCTCGGCGAAGCCGCCGAAGTCGTACACCAGGGGCGTGGCCGCCGCCGGGCTGGAGATCATGAGCGGCGCGGCCTCCCAGTGGGCCGAGACGATGAGGATGCCCTTGGGCCGCGGCAGGCCCTGGGCCCACGCGAAGAGCTGCGCCATCCACTCGGCCTCGTCGAACAGCGGCGGGGCGCCGTGACTGAGGTAGAGCGCGGGCAGCGGGCCGTCCTCGGGGGTCCAGTCGCGGCGCTCGGCAGCGCTCGGGGCCGTGGACTCGAGGAAGGCGTCGAACGCGGCGCCGGGACGGGCGGGCATGACCACTCCATTTCGTTGAAAGTTCAACAAATACTACTCGTATCGGTTGAGGAATCAAGTAGTGACGTTAGGCTTGGCACATGAGCGAAACGGCGCCCTGGCTCGACGACGAGGAGATGACCTCCTGGCTGAGCGTCATCGGCGTGGTGATGCGCCTCCCCAGCGCCCTCGACGGCCAACTGCGGCGCGACGCCGACCTCAACTACTTCGAATACGGCGTCCTCGCCGCCCTCGAACACGCCGAGGAGCAGACCATGCGCATGAGCGACCTCGCCTTCGTCTGCAACGGCTCCCTCTCCCGCCTCTCCCACGTCGCCCGCCGCCTCGAAGGCGAACGACTCATCGCCCGCTACGCCTGCCCCACCGACGGCCGCTCCACCCTCGCCACCCTCACCGACGGCGGCCGCGAACGCCTCGCCACCGCCGCCCCCGGCCACGTCCGCCTCGTCCGCAGCCTCATCTTCGACGAGCTCGACCGCGACGAGATGCGCCAACTCGGCGACCTCGCCAAGCGCCTCCTCACCCGCATCCAGACCTGACCTTTTCGGACCATCCACCGCTGGCGCGCGCTCGCTATAGTGGGGCGGATCTCCATTCCCCATTCGCCCCCGATGAGGAGTCTCGATTGGCAACCCTCTACGCGCCGGTATCCACACGATCCGTGATCGAGGTGCCCGATGGCCGGAGCTGACGTCTTCACCATGGAACCCGACGAGGTGCGCCGCTCCGTCGACGTCCTCTTCGAGATCGAGGCCGAGGTGGACCGCCAGACCGCCACCATGGCCGGCGCGAACGCCGACGCCTGCGGACCGCTCAAGGACGCCGGCACCGCACTCGGCCCCGCCCTCGAAGCGGCCGGCGAGTGGTGGCAGACCCACCGCGCGGGCGGCTTCACCGGCCTCCTCGGCAACACCGGCGAATATCTCGCCGTCTGCACCGAAGAGGCCGTCGAGATCGACGACTACAACGCGGGCACCTTCGCCTCCGTCGCCGGCGACCTCTACCCCACGCGCCCCAACGCGAACGCCTCCTCCAGGCCGGACTGGTAGGCCCCCATGAGCGAGATGACCTGGCAGCAGCTCCGCGACCTCGACTGCGGCGCCGTGCGCACCCTCGGCGACTCGTGGAAGACCCACGTCGACGCCATGCTCGACCAGACCGAGCGCCTGCGCTCCGACGTCATCGACGGCCACCTCTCCGTCGAGCACTACGAGTCCAACACCGCCACGCAGGTCCGCGAGCAGATCGCCATGACCGCCGACCGGTTCGAGGACGACCTCTCCGACTACGCCTCCACCCGCATCGCCACCACCCTCCACGAGGCCGCCGACGCCTTCGAGGCCGAGCAGGACGAACTCAAGGAGCTCGTCCCGCTCATCGAACAGCACGACTTCGACATCGAAGGCCCCCAGAGCGAATACGACGTCAACCTCTCCGGCGGCCTCCACCAGGCCATCCTCACCCTCGACCCGCCCCAGTGGCTGTGCGACATGTGCGGCGTCAAGAAACCCGACGGCTTCTGGGACTGGGACACCGTCAAGGTCCTCTTCAACGGCGTCGACCTCTACGGCACCGCCATCGGCCTCGCCGGGCAGTACCAGGACTGGCTCCGCGCCGTCATGTCCCGCGCCCACGACGCCGACGACGACGCGGCCGCCGCCCTCAAGGAGATGCGCGAGAACCCCTCCGAACTGCCCCCGCAGCTCGGCGCCACCTACGACGACCTCATCGGCGACTACAAGGACGCCGTCTCCCAAGAGGTCGCCGACGAGGCCCGCGCCATCGCCGAAGGCACCTCCGGCATGTCCCCCGAACAGGTCAACCAGTGGTGGGAAGGCCTCAGCGACGCCGAACGCGACGCCCTCGTCGCCGAACACCCCGAATGGGTCGGCCCCGTCGACGGCATCCCCACCGAGTCGCGCGACACCGCCAACCGCACCCTCCTCGACGACCGCATCGACGGCCTCGACACCCAGATCGCCGCCAAGGAGGCGGAACTCGCCCAGACCCCGCCGACTGACCCGCAGTACTCGATCCTCGAAGCGGAAATCCACGACCTCCAGACCGACCGCGACGAGCTCTCCGACCTCCAAGGCGAGATCACCAACGAAGACGGCAGCCCGAAGTCCTACTCTGAGACCGGCCAGCAGTACTACCTGCTCGGGTTCGACACCGAAGGCAGCGGCCAGGCGATCGTCTCGGTCGGCAACCCCGACACCGCGGACAATGTCAACGCCTACGTGCCCGGCACCGGCGGCGACCTTGCTGGTGCGAGCGGAGGCCTCCTCGACCGCACCAGGACGATGGCATTCGACGCGCAGAACGCCGCCCCGGGAGAGGAGACCGCCACCGTGCTCTGGATGGGCTACGACGCTCCGGACGACCTCATAGAGGCCACCGACTCCAAATGGGCTGAAGAGGGTTCCGCCGATCTCGAGTCCTTCACCCAGGGCATCCGCGCCACCGCCGAAGGCGATCCTTCCAACTTGACGCTGACCGGACACTCATACGGCACCACGATGGTCGGTACCGCGGCCGCGACCGAGGGCGTCGACGCCGACAACCTCATGTTTGTCGCCTCACCTGGCGTAGGCGTCGACACGGCCTCAGCGCTCGGGGTGAACGAAGACAACGTGTGGGCCTCCACGAATGAATCGGACATGATCCAGTACGCGCCGGTCCACGGCAACGCCCCCGTGAACGAGGACTTCGGCGGCAACACCTTCACCAGCGACGCGACCCGCGAGTCAGGGTCGTGGTGGCAGTTCTGGGATGGACCGGTGGAGAACCACAGCTCGTACTGGGACACCGGGAACGAGGAGCATCCTGTAGCCAATACGACCAGCCGCACGAACCAGTCCTACATCGTCACCGGTCAGGAGGACCTGGTTCGATGAGGCGCAATTGTGAACCCGGTACGCGGCCGCGCTGGCGGCCGAGTCGCTATCCGTCTGCTCGATCGTGAAGGACGACATGGACACACCCCCGGCATCCGAGTACACCCAAGCCGAGGCCTACGCGCCCGTCGAAACGGCCGCAGCCGAGGCCGTGGCCGCCCTCCACGACTTCCCGGGTTTCGAACAGCGGAGTTGGGCCGAGATGCCGTGCAGCCGTCGAGGAGTCGACGACCCGGACTACACCAACATCGAGGTCCGCTACCGCTTTTCGATCGCCGACTCCCAGACTGACCTGGTTCGGCAACAGTACGTCGACTCGCTGCGCGAGCACTGGATCGGGAAGGGCTACCGGATCGTCACCGACGACGCGGTCGAAGGAACGACCCGCACCGACCGCAACCTGGTCGCGCACCGGGCCGACGGCGTCACTCTGTGGTACAACGTCTCGGGCTATGTAGGCCTTTACATCCAATCGGGTTGTGTACCGACAAGCGATATCGCCGACATCCAGTACATACCACCCACCGGGGGCATTCGGCCCGGTGGCAAAGGCGACAAGGTGGAGGAGTACTTCCCAGGTGGCATCCCTGTCACCCAGCAGGCGGTCAACCCTTTCGACTCGCCCGAATCCTTCGAGGACCAGCTGTGAAAGCCCGCTTGCGGACCGCGGCCGCGGCCGCCGCCCTCCTCGCCGCGAGCGGATGCTCAGTGGTGGACGACCTCTCAGGCGACGAACCGCCCGAGAGCGAGTACACCCAAGCCGAGGCCTACGCGCCCATGGAGGAGGCCGCGGCCGACGCCGTCGCCGGGCTCGGCGACTTCCCGGGTTTCGAACAGCGGAGTTGGGCCGAGATGCCGTGCAGTCACGACGGCGTGGACGACGATGAATACACCGCCATTGAGGTGCGCTACCGCTTTTCGATCGCCGACTCCGCAACCGAGCAGGTCCGCGACCAATACGTGGCGACGCTGCGCGAGCACTGGACCGACGCCGGATACGAAATCGCCACCGACGACGAAGTCGAAGGTGCCGAACGCACCGACCGGAACCTGGTCGCCGTCCGGCACGACGGGATCAGCCTCTGGTACGCCGTCGGCGGATACGTGGGCCTGTACATCGGATCCGGCTGCGTGCCGGTGAGCGAGGCAGGCGAGATCGAGTACATTCCGCCGACCGGCGGCGTCGAACCCGGCGGCCCCGGGGACCTGGTCGAGGAGTACTTCCCCGACGGCATCCCCACCACCCACGAAGCGCTCGCGCCCCTCAACCCGCCCGAAGGCCGCGCATGACACGCCCGACCGTCGCGGCACTCGCCGCCGGTCTCGCCGTCGTCTTCGCCGCATCCGGATGCACCGCAGCCGATGTCCACCAGGACTACACCGACACCGAGGTGCTGGCGACCATGGAGGCGTTCGTCGCCGAGTCGATCGCCGTGCTCGACGCGTTCCCAGGGTTCCACTCGCGCAACGTGAGCCTCGAAGACTGCCTGTACGGGGTGGACCGGAACGAGTCGCTCGAAGGGCACGACACCGTGCACCTCACCTACGAGTTTCCCGAAGCGAGCTGGGAGGACCCGACCGTCCGCGAGACCTACCCGGAAATCCTCGCGGACCACTGGGAAGCTCTCGGGCACGAGGTCGAAGTGGACCGGAACGACGCCGGAGAGATCTCGCACGTGAACGCCGTCCGCGATGATGGGATCGGCATCTACCTCACGCTGCTCGGAAAGGTCCTCATCGAGACCTCGCTCGGCGGCGGCGCCCAGTGCACCGAGATCGGCGACGGCGAATTCACCATCCCCGAACCCACCGGCGGCGTCCTCCCCGAGAACGACCGCTTCACCGACAACGGCCCCCGGGACTCCACATGACTCGCACCAGTCTCGCCGCACTCGCGTCGGCGGCCCTCTTCGCCCTGACGGCCTGCTCCAGTCCCAAGATCAACGAGGACATGACCGATGTGGAGGCGCTGGCCGCCGAGGAGGCCTTCGTCGCGGACACCATCGCCGAACTGGGGGACTTCTCCGGATTCGAGGGTCGGGTCATCGAGCTGAGGGAATGTCTGTACGGCATGAACGAAGACCAGGTCGCCGAGGGCGCCGCCAAGGTCCGGCTGACCTACAGCCTCCCCGAGGCACTCGCGGAGGACCCCGCGGCGGCCGAGGCGCTGGCGGCGGAGGTCGAGGCCGTCTGGAAGGCGCAGGGGTACGAGGTCGAGCGGGAGCTGGCCGGGGACGGTTCGCTGTGGGCGGTCAAGGCCGACGGCGAGGAGGTTCTCGGCTGGTACTACCCGGGATCGAGGTTCGAAGTGAGCGCGGGCGGGTGCGTGCTCATCGCCGACGGGGACTTCGTCGTCCCCGAGGCGCTCGGCGGGGTCACCGCCGAGAACGACGACATCGAGAACCACAGTCCTCGGACCGGACTCGAGGATTGAACGCGAAAGCGCCCGCCCGAATGCTTCGGGCGGGCGCTTTTCGGTTTGCTCAGAGGGCGAGGGCGGCGCGGCCGGCCTTGAGGGCGGTGGCGGTGGCGACGACGCGTTCGGCCTGGGCGGTGGCGCCGGCGAGGGTCTGCTCGTCGATGTCGTAGCCGTTCCAGTGGGAGACGCCGTAGGGCGAGGCGTTGGCGAAGAGGGTCTCGTTCGCGTAGCCGGGGGCGACGATGATGCCGCCGAAGTGGTGGAACGAGTTGTAGAGGGCGAGCAGGGTCGACTCGTTGCCGCCGTGCTTGCCGGAGGCCGCGGCGAAGCCGGAGTAGACCTTGTCCTTGAGCAGGCCCTGGAACCACTGCGGGCCGAGGGTGTCGATGAACTGCTTGAGCTGCGCCGCGACGTTGCCGTAGCGGGTCGGCGAGCCCATGATGACCGCGTCGGCCCAGGTGACGTCCTCGGAGGTGGCCTCGGGGATGTCGGCGATGGCCTTGACGTTCTCGGCCCATGCCGGGTTGGAGTCGATGGCGGCCTGCGGGGCGAGCTCGGTGACGCGGCGCAGGCGCACTTCGGCGCCGGCCTTCTCGGCGGACTCGGCGATCTGCTTCGCCAGCGCGGTGACGTTGCCGGTGGCCGAGTAGAAGATCACGGAGAGCTTGACGGGCTCGACGGACATGTGCGTTCCTCCAGGGAAGCGAGATGATAGTTCAGATTTGAATTACCCATCGACCATAGCGGTGCGGCGGGCGGAAGTTCAATTTCGAACGATGTGGTGCTGCCCACGCCGGCGGCCGCACTGCCGCGCCGGGGCGCTGTTACGAGAGTGTTTCGATGTATGGCGAGTTGCAAGGGCTATCGATTGTCGGGTTTATCACCGTGGCGACGGCCGTCACGCCAGACTCTCGGTTCGCTCCCGCAACTCTGGTTCAGCGACACCTGTTCGCATCGTGACCTCGAATAATGACAACTTAGGCGGACCTAAGTGACGGGGCGTAGATATCGAAGTTCTAGACTGGCGCCAAACGCTTGTGAAGAGCTTCACAAGCGGGTCGATCGTTATTAGGATCACCGCCCCATCCGCCTGAGAGGACGCCCGTGACCACTCACGCAACCCCGGATGCCGACGTCATCGTCGTCGGCGCGGGACCCGGTGGTTCGGCCGCGGCCTACCACCTGGCCTCCCGGGGCCTCGACGTCATGCTGCTGGAGAAGACCCGGTTCCCGCGCGAGAAGGTCTGCGGCGACGGGCTCACGCCCCGAGCCGTCGCGCAGCTGCTCAAGATGGGCGTCGACACCTCCGAGTCCGCCGGCTGGCTCCGCAACCGGGGCCTGCGCGTGGTCGCCGACGGCGCCTCCATCGAGCTCGACTGGCCGACCCTGGAGGACTTCCCCGACTACGGCCTGACCCGCACGCGCCTGGACTTCGACCAGATCCTCGCCGACCGCGCGGTCGCCGCCGGTGCCGAGCTGCGGTGCGGCGTCAAGGTCACCGCCCCGGTCTTCGACCTCGCCGGGCGCGTCTGCGGCATCACCGCCGTCGAGGACGGCGAGACCGTGACCTACAAGGCCCCCTTGGTGATCGCCGCCGACGGCGTCTCCGGGCGCCTCGCGCTCGCCCTGGGCCTCAAGCGCGACGAGGGGCGCCCGATGGGCGTCGCGGTCCGCCAGTACTACCGGTCCGAGGCCAAGCACGACGACGACTACCTCGAATCCTGGCTGGCCCTGCGCACCGCCGCCGAACCCGACGTCCTGCAACCGGGCTACGGGTGGATCTTCGGCCTCGGCGACGGCCGTGTCAACGTCGGCCTCGGGGTCCTCAACTCCTCGGCGGGCTACCAGAACACCGACTACCGCGGCCTCCTGCGGGACTGGCTCGCGAACACCCCCGAGGAGTGGGGCCTCACCGACGAGGCGAACGCCGACGGGCCCGTACGCGGGGCCGCGCTCCCCATGGGCTTCAACAGGACCCCGCACTACAGCCGCGGGCTCATGCTCGTGGGCGACTCCGGCGGCATGGTCAACCCCTTCAACGGGGAGGGCATCGCCTACGCCATCGAGGCGGGCGAGGTCGCCGCCGAGACCGCGGCCGAGGCGCTGCGGGCGCCGAGCGTGCCCCGCCGCGAGGCCGTCCTGCGCACCTACGCCGAGCGCATGGACCGCCTCTGGGGCTCCTACTACCGCATGGGCGGGATCTTCGTGCACCTCATCGGGCAGCCCGCCGTGATGAAGCTGTGCACCGAGCACGGGCTCAAGCGCCCCGCGCTCATGCGCGTGGTCCTCAAGCTCCTGGCGAACCTCACCGACCGGCCCGGTCGGGACGTCGCCGACCGGATCGTCAACGGGATGCGGGTCGTCACTCCAGGCCTCGGCCGCACCCGGCTCCCCGGCCTCGCGAGCCGGACCGCAAGCCATACCGCCAGGGCCGACGCACGGCCCGTGGGCGTCACCACTAGTGCCACCGAAAGGAGGGTCTGAGCACATGCAGGTCTATGTGCCGGTCGTGATCATGTTCGCGATCGGACTCGGCTTCGGCGTCGTCTCGGTGGTCGCCTCGCGCATCACCGGCCCCCACCGCAGGAACCGCGCCAAGTACGACCCTTACGAATGCGGCATCGAGCCGGCGCCCACGACCGCGGGTCCGACGAAGTTCCCGGTGAAGTTCTACCTCACCGCGATGCTGTTCATCGTCTTCGACATCGAGATCATCTTCCTCGTGCCGTGGGCCGTCCACCACGACGTCCTCGGGATCTTCGGGTTCTGGGCCGTCATCATGTTCATCGCCGCGCTGTTCGTCGCCTACGCCTACGAATGGCGTCGCGGCGGACTGGACTGGGACTGAGATTCCGACATGGGTGTAGAAGAGAAACTCCCGCAGGGCATCATCCTCACCACCGTCGAGGCGCTCGTCAACTGGACGCGCAAGTCCTCGATGTGGCCCGCCACCTTCGGCCTCGCCTGCTGCGCCATCGAGATGATGGCCACCGGCGCCGCCCGCTACGACACCGGCCGCTTCGGCATGGAGGTCTTCCGGGCCTCCCCGCGCCAGGCCGACCTCATGATCGTGGCCGGGCGCGTGAGCCAGAAGATGGCGCCGGTGCTGCGCCAGATCTACGACCAGATGCCCGAGCCGAAATGGGTGCTGTCGATGGGCGTGTGCGCCACCTCCGGCGGCATGTTCAACAACTACGCGATCGTCCAGGGCGTTGACCACGTCGTGCCCGTGGACATGTACCTCCCCGGCTGCCCGCCCCGCCCCGAGATGCTCCTGGACGCGATCCTCAAGCTCCACGAGAAGGTCCAGCACGAGCCCCTCGGCGAGAAGCGCCGCCAGGCCCTCGCCGACCTCCCCGAGCCGGTCGTCAAGCCCGGCGCGATGCCCTCCTCCTACCGCTTCAACAAGCAGCGCAAGAAGGAGTGGACCGAGGCGGTCAAGGCCGGGAACGAGGAGCAGCTGCGCATCCGGAAGGGGGTGGCGAAGCGATGAGCGACCAGGAACAGGGTCTGTTCGGCGTCGCCGGGACCGGCGACACCTCCGGGTTCGGCGGCCTCGTCCGCCAGAGCCCGAGCACGTTCGAGCTCGTCTCGACCGCCGCCCCGCTCGGCGGCTACTTCGACGAAGTTGTAGGCGCCCTTCGGGAACTGCTCGGCGAGGACGTCGCCCGCGCCGTCATCGTCGACCGCGGCGAGCTGACGATCCACATCGCGCCCGACCGCGTCGCCGAGGTCTGCAAGACCATGCGCGACGACGAGGGGCTGCGCTTCGAGCTGTGCTCCTCGGTGTCCGGCGTGGACTACCCCGACCAGCGCAACCGGCTCCACGTCGTCTACCACCTGACGTCGATGACCTACCGCCGCAACGTCCGCCTGGAGACCGCCGTCGGCCTCGACCACCCCGTGGTCCAGTCCGTCACGGCCGTGTACCCGACCGCCGACTGGCAGGAGCGGGAGGCCTACGACATGTTCGGCGTCGTCTTCGAGGGCCACCCGCACCTCACCCGCATCCTCATGCCCGACGACTGGGAGGGCCACCCGCAGCGGAAGGACTACCCGCTCGGCGGCATCGCGGTCGAATACAAGGGCGCCCACATCCCGCCGCCGGACGAACGGAGGTCCTACAAGTGACCACTACCGACTCTGCTTCCTTCACGGCTCCGCAGGCGGACGCGGACGGCACCGACGCCTATGCGGCCGAACGCGACACGACCGAAGGCCGCGTCTACACCGTCACCGGCGGCGACTGGGACGAGCTCGTCGCCTCCGTCGACCCGGTCTCCGAAGAGCGCCTCATCGTCAACCTCGGCCCCCAGCACCCGTCCACGCACGGCGTGCTCCGCCTGGTCTGCGAGCTCGAAGGCGAGACCGTCCGCTCGGTGCGGCCCATCGTCGGCTACCTCCACACCGGCATCGAGAAGAACCTCGAATACCGCAACTGGACCCAGGGCACGACCTTCGTGACCCGCGCCGACTACCTCGCGCCGATCTTCAACGAGACTGCGTACTGCCTCGCCGTCGAGAAGCTCCTCGGCGTCACCGTGCCCAAGCGCGCCGACGTCATCCGCGTGATCATGATGGAGCTCAACCGCATCAGCTCCCACCTGGTGGCCCTCGCGACCACCGGCATGGAGCTCGGCGCGCTCTCGATGATGATCTACGGCTTCCGCGACCGCGAGAAGATCCTCGACATCTTCGAAGCCGTCTGCGGCCTGCGCATGAACATGGCCTACGTCCGCCCCGGCGGCGTCGCCCAGGACCTCCCCGCCGACGGCGTCAAGATGATCCGCGAGTTCGTCGACTACATGCCCAAGGGCCTCGACGACTACGAGGGCCTGCTCACCGGCAACGTCATCTGGCAGGAGCGCACCCAGGGCGTCGGCTACCTCGACGTCTCCGGCTGCCTCGCCCTCGGCGTCACCGGCCCCGTGCTCCGCTCCGCCGGACTCGCCTGGGACCTGCGCAAGACGCAGCCGTACTGCGGCTACGAGGAGTACGACTTCGAGGTCCCGACCCACAACGGCGCCGACGCCTGGGCCCGCTACGTCGTCCGCCTCGACGAGATCCGCGAGAGCCTCAAGATCATCAGTCAGGGCCTCGACAAGCTCGAACCGGGCCCGGTCATGGTCGAGGACAAGAAGATCGCCTGGCCCGCCCAGCTCGCCCTCGGCGGCGACGGCATGGGCAACAGCCTCAACCACATCAGGCACATCATGAGCCAGTCGATGGAAGCCCTCATCCACCACTTCAAGCTCGTCACCGAGGGCTTCCGCGTCCCGGCCGGGCAGGTGTACACCGCGATCGAGGCCCCCCGCGGCGAACTGGGCATCCACGCCGTCTCCGACGGCGGCACGAGGCCGTTCCGCGTCCACATGCGCGAACCCTCCTTCATCAACTTGCAGTCGATCCCCGCGCTCGCCGAAGGCGGCCTCCTGGCCGACGTCATCGCCGGCGGCGCCTCGCTCGACCCCGTCATGGGAGGTTGCGACCGGTGAACTACCCGGAGAAGATCCGCGAGCAGGCCGAGGCCATCCTCGTCCGCTACCCCGAAGGCCGCGAGCGCTCCGCGCTCCTGCCGCTGCTGCACCTCGTGCAGTCGCACGACGGGTACGTCTCGGACGACGGCATCGCCTTCTGCGCCGAGATCCTCGACATCACCAAGGCCCAGGTGCAGGCGGTGTCGACCTTCTACACGATGTACAAGCGCGAGCCGGCCGGCGACTGGCTCGTCTCGGTGTGCACCAACACCCTCTGCCGCGCCAAGGGCGGGCAGCAGGTGTTCGACGCCCTCAGCGCCGAACTCGACGTCGACCACGACCAGACCACGCCCGACGGCAAGATCACGCTCGAACACGCCGAGTGCCTCGCCGCCTGCGACTACGCGCCGGTCGTCACCGTCAACTACGAGTTCTTCGACGACGTCGACGAGGACAAGGCGCTCGACCTGGTCCGCGAGCTCAAGGACGGGCGCCGCCCGATCCCCAGCCGCGGCGCACCCCTGTGCACCCTCCGCGAGATCTCCGTGCAGCTGGCCGGGTTCGACGAGGAGCGCACCGCCGGACTCGAAGGCAACGCCCAAGGCGACGCGACCCTCGCCGGCGCCCGCCTCGCCGCCGAGGCCGGCATCACCGCGCCCCCGTCCGACCCCGCCGCCCCGCTGCTCGCCAAGACACCCGAGGAAGCGAAGTGAGCGTTACCGTGCCAGCTCCCAGGCGGCCCCGCGAGGACGTCCTCAACAAGCTCAAGCCCGTCGTCACCAAGCGCTGGATGTCCCCGGGCGCGTGGAAGATCGACGTCTACGAGCAGCTCGACGGCTACAAGGCCCTGCGCAAGGCCCTCGGTTACTCGCAGGCCGACCTCATCTCCTTCATGAAGGAGTCGGGCCACCGCGGCCGCGGCGGCGCCGGGTTCCCCGTCGGCATGAAGTGGCAGTTCGTGCCCGACGACGGCCAGGAGCACTACCTCGTCGTCAACGCCGACGAAGGCGAGCCGGGCACCTGCAAGGACCTGCCGCTCATGATGAACGACCCCCACGCGCTCATCGAGGGCGTCGTCATCGCCTCCTACGCCATCAAAGCCAGCCGCGCGTTCGTGTACGTGCGCGGCGAGGCCATCCACGCCGCCCGCCGCCTGCGCAACGCCGTCCGCGAAGCCAAAGAGGCCGGCTACCTCGGCAAGGACATCCTCGGCTCCGGCTTCGACCTCGACGTGGTCATCCACTCCGGCGCCGGCGCCTACATCTGCGGCGAGGAGACCGCCCTCCTCGACTCCCTCGAAGGCAAGCGCGGCCAACCGCGCCTGCGCCCGCCCTTCCCCGCCACGCACGGGCTCTACAACAAGCCGACCTGCATCAACAACGTCGGCTCGATCGCCGCCGTCCCGCACATCGTGCTCGGCGGCGCCCAGTGGTGGAAGGACCTCGGCTCCGAGAACGCCGCGGGCACGATGATCTACTCGCTCTCCGGGCGCGTCAAGCACCCCGGCCAGTACGAGTGCTCGCTCGGCACCACGCTGCGCGAGCTCATCGAGCTCGCCGGCGGCATGGAGGACGGGCACGAGCTCAAGTTCTTCACGCCCGGCGGCTCCTCGACCCCGATGCTCTCGGCCGACTCCATCGACGTCCCGCTCGACTTCGACAACGTCGCCAAGGCAGGGTCCATCCTCGGCACCACCGCGGTCATGATCTTCTCCGACCAGGACTGCCCCGTCGTCTCCTGCTGGCGGTGGCTGAAGTTCTACCAGCACGAGTCCTGCGGCAAGTGCACCCCGTGCCGCGAGGGCAACTACTGGATGGTCCGCGTCTACGAACGCATCCTCTCCGGCACCGGGTCCATCGGCGACCTCAAGCTCCTGGAGAGCGCCTGCAAGAACCTCCTCGGCCGGTCCTTCTGCGGCCTCGGCGACGGCGCGACCTCCTGCGTCACCTCCTCGCTGAAGTTCTTCCGCCAGGACTACCTCGACTACATCGAGGGCCACAAACCAGCCCTCTTCGACGCTGAGAAGATCGGAGCGCACTGACATGACCGATCAAGTCACGTTCACCATCGACGGCGTCGAAGTGACGGTCCCCAAGGGCACCTTGATCATCCGGGCCGCCGAGCAGCTCGGCATCGAGATCCCCCGCTTCTGCGACCACCCCCTCCTCGAACCCGCCGGGGCCTGCCGCCAGTGCCTCGTCGACGTCCCCGACATGGGCAACGGCCGCGGGATGCCCAAGCCCGCCGCCTCCTGCACCACCACCGCGATGGAGGGCATGGTCGTCAAGACCCAGCACTCCAGCGAGGTCGCCAAGGAGGCGCAGGAGGGGATCATGGAGTTCCTCCTGATCAACCACCCCCTCGACTGCCCCGTCTGCGACAAGGGCGGCGAATGCCCCCTCCAGAACCAGGCCATGAGCACCGGGCGCACCGAGACCCGCATGGAGGCCAAGGACAAGCGCCACTACAAGAAGGCGCTCCCGATCTCCTCGCAGGTCCTCCTCGACCGCGAGCGCTGCGTGCTGTGCGCGCGCTGCACCCGCTTCTCCGACCAGATCGCAGGCGACCCCTTCATCGAGCTGATGGAGCGCTCCGCCCTCGAACAGGTCGGCGTGTACGAGGACGAGCCGTTCGAGTCCTACTTCTCGGGCAACACCGTCCAGATCTGCCCGGTCGGGGCCCTCACCGGCACCCAGTACCGGTTCCGCTCCCGGCCCTTCGACCTCGTCTCCAGCCCCAGCGTGTGCGAGCACTGCTCGGCCGGCTGCGAGCAGCGCTCCGACCACCGGCGCGGCAAGGTCATGCGCCGCCTCGCCGGCGACGAGCCCGCCGTCAACGAGGAGTGGAACTGCGACAAGGGCCGCTGGGCCTCCTCCTACATCGAAGCGGCCGACCGCATCACCAAGCCGCTCGTGCGCGAAGCGGACGGGTCCCTGCGCGAGGCCTCCTGGCCCGAGGCCCTGCGCCGCGCCGCCGCCGGGCTCACCGGCGACGCCGCGGGCCGCGTCGGGGTCCTCCCCGGCGGCCGCCTCACCGTCGAGGACGCCTACGCGTACGCCAAGTTCGCGCGCATCGCCCTCGACACCAACGACATCGACTTCCGCTCCCGGCCGCACTCCACCGAGGAGGCCGAGTTCCTCGCCCACGCCGTCGCCGGGGTCTACCCCTCCAGCGGCGCCGTCACCTACGAGGACCTCGAGAAGGCGCCCGTCGTCCTCACCGTCGGCATCGAAGTCGAAGAGGAATGCCCGATCGCCTTCCTGCGCCTGCGGAAAGCGGTCAAGGCCCACGGGCAGCGCGTCCACGTGGCCGCGCCCTTCGCGACCCGCGGCACCCGCAAGCTCGGCGCGAACCTCATCGAGACCCTCCCCGGCGAGGAGGCCGAACTCCTCGACGGCTGGGCCCGCGGCGGCTACGTC
The DNA here is from genome assembly GCF_004912155.1 of Glycomyces paridis. GTDB lineage: Bacteria > Actinomycetota > Actinomycetes > Mycobacteriales > Micromonosporaceae > Glycomyces > Glycomyces paridis. The sequence goes on from NZ_STGX01000010.1 coordinate 56,149, forward strand.
CGCGACGCCCTGAACGAAGAGGGCGCGGTGATCCTCCTCGGCGAGCGCCTCGCCACCGTCGAAGGGGCCTTCTCCGCGGCCGTGCGCCTCGCCAAGGCCACCGGCGCCCGCCTCGCCTGGATCCCCCGGCGCGCCGGGGACCGCGGCGCGGTCGAGGCCGGCTGCCTCCCCGGGCTCCTGCCCGGCGGCGGCCTCGCCTCCTACGCGGCCGACCGCGAGCAGCTCGCCGAGTACTGGGGCGTCGAGTCCCTGCCCGGCGGCGACGGCCGCGGCGCCTGGGACCTTCTCCAGGCCGCCGCCGACGGCGAGATCGACGCCCTGCTCATCGGCGGCGTCGACCCGTACGACTTCGCCGACGCGCCCGCCGTCGAAGCGGCCCTGTACGCCGCCCGCTTCGTCGTCTCCCTGGAGATCCGCCACTCCGCGGTCACCCGGGTGGCCGACGTGATCCTGCCGGTCGCACCGGTCACCGGCAAGGCCGGGGCCTACTTCGACTGGGAGGGCCGCCTGCGGACCTTCGACACCGTCATCGACTCCGACCTCATGAGCGACCACGCGGTCCTCGACGCGCTCGCCGACGCCATGGGCTTCAAGCTCGGCCTCGCCGAGACGCGCACCGTCCGCGCCGAACTCGCCGGGCTCCCCGACCCGATCACCCGCCAGGAGGCCCCGGACTGGGCCGCCGACAAGCCCGCCCACGCCGGTGAAGACGGCAAGGCGGTCCTCGCGACCTGGCGCCAGCTGCTCGACGGCGGCTCCATGCAGGAGAACAACCCGCACCTGGCCGGCTGCGCGCCGGACCCGGTGGTGCGCTTGAGCGCGGCGACGGCCAAGGCCATCGGCGCGACCGAGGGCGCCGGGGTCACCGTCTCCACCGCGATCGGCGGGATCACGCTGCCGCTCGCGGTCACGGCCATGCCCGAGGGCGTGGTGTGGCTGCCGCAGAACGCGCCCGGCCGCGGGATCTACCGCCACCTGGGCGCGGGCTCCGGCGACGTGGTCACCATCAAGGCCTACCCGAACGTGCCGCGCCCGGCCGGGCAGGGCGACGCGTCGCCCGCCGACGCCGGGGACGAGATCAAGGCGGTCAACTCATGAACGATCCGATCTGGCTGATGCTCGTCAAGGGCGTCCTGGTCTTCGTGGTCCTGGTCCTGTTGGTGCTGTTCACCATCTGGTACGAGCGGCGCGTCGTGGCGATCATGCAGGTGCGGCCCGGCCCGAACCGGAACGGCCCCTTCGGGCTGCTCCAGTCGCTCGCCGACGGCCTGAAGCTGGCGTTCAAAGAGGACGTCATGCCGCGCACCGCCGACAAGGTCGTGTTCATCGCGGCCCCCGTCATCGCGGTCACCTGCGCGTTCACGGCCTTCTCGGTGATCCCCTTCGGTCCCGAGGTGAACGTCTTCGGCGTCGAGACGGCCTTGCAGCTCACCGACTTCGAGGTGAGCGTCCTGGTCATCCTCGCCTGCTCGGCGCTCGGCGTGTACGGCATCGTCCTGGCGGGCTGGGCCTCCGGCTCGGCCTACTCGCTGCTGGGCGCCCTGCGCGCCGCCGCGCAGGTGATCTCCTACGAGATCGCGCTCGGCCTGGCCGTGCTCGCGGTGTTCTTCCAGTCGCAGCTGCTGTCGACCGGCGCGATCGTCGAGGCGCAGGCCGAAGGCCTGCCGCTGACGATCGGCTCGCTCGAACTGACGCTCCCGGGCTGGTACTTCATCATCCTCGCCCCGAGCTTCGTGATCTTCGTGATCGCGATGGTCGGCGAGACGAACCGCGCCCCGTTCGACCTCCCCGAGGCCGAGTCCGAGCTGGTGGCGGGCTTCGCGACCGAGTACTCCAGCCTGAAGTACGCCTCGTTCTTCCTCGCCGAGTACGTCAACATGGTCACGATGTCGGCCCTGTGCGTCACGCTGTTCCTCGGCGGCTGGGCCGCGCCCTTCCCCGACGCCTGGTGGCCCGCGGCCAACGAGGGCTTCATGCCCCTCATCTGGTTCTTCGCGAAGGTCCTGGCGTTCCTGTTCTTCTACGTGTGGCTGCGCGGCACCCTGCCGCGCCTGCGCTACGACCAGTTCATGCGCCTGGGCTGGAAGGTCCTCGTGCCGGTCTCCCTGGTGTGGCTCATGGTCCTCGCGGCCATGAACATCGGCCTCGACGCCGGCAACGGTCTCACCACCCGCATCGCCTTCGCGGGCGGCGCGGCCATCGTGGTCATGGCCCTGATCTTCTTCTGGCCCAGCCGCAAGCAGTACGAGGAGCCGGCCGAGCCCGACGCCGGCATGGGCGGCTTCCCAGTGCCGCCGCTCGACCTCGCCGTCCCGCCGAGCCCCCGGGCCCTCAAGGAGCTCCAACCCGCCCGCGCCGCCGCGGCGTCCGACGAGGACGCCGCTGCCGCGACCAGTGAAAAGGGGGAAGCGTAGATGTCCGGTTTCGCCAAAGGCTTCGGCGTCACCTTCTCGCACATGTTCAAGCCGAAGGTGACGGTCGACTACCCGGAGGAGCCCTCGAAGCTCCAGCCGCGCTACCACGGCCGGCACGTGCTCAACCGCCACCCGGACGGCCTGGAGAAGTGCATCGGCTGCGAGCTGTGCGCCTGGGCCTGCCCCGCCGACGCGATCTACGTCGAGGGCGCCGAGAACACCGAGGCCGAGCGGTTCTCGCCCGGCGAGCGGTACGCCAAGACCTACCAGATCAACTACGCCCGCTGCATCTTCTGCGGCCTGTGCATCGAGGCCTGCCCGACCCGCTCGCTCACCATGAGCAACGAGTACGAGCTGGCCCGCGACGACCGCCGCGACCTCATCTTCACCAAGGAGGAGCTGCTCGCGCCGCTCATCGAGGGCATGGAGCAGCCGCCGCACCCGATGCGCCTGGGCGACAGCGAGAAGGCCTACTACGAGTCAGGCCCGACGAACCCGGGCGCCTCCGAGGGCGCCGAGTTCTCCCTGACGGAGATGCTCGCGCAGACCAAGAGGGGGCAGCAGTGATCGACCTCGCGCAGACCGTCGCCGCCGACGCCTCGTTCGGCGAGGCGCTGTTCTTCTGGATCCTCGCGCCGATCGCGCTCGGCGGGGCCGTCGGCCTCGTCCTCGCCCGCTCGGCCATCCACGCCGCGCTCATGCTCGCCATCACCATGATGTGCCTCGCGGTCTTCTACATCATGCAGTCCGCGCCGTTCCTCGGCTTCGTGCAGATCATGGTCTACACCGGCGCGATCATGATGCTGTTCCTGTTCGTGCTCATGCTCTTCGGGCGCGACTCGAAGGACTCGATGTTCGAGACCCTGCGCGGGCAGCGGTTCCTCGCGGTGCTCCTGGGCATCGGCCTGGCCGCCCTGCTCGCCTCGGGCCTCGCCCGCGCCGTCTCGGGCCTCACCGTCGCCGCCGACCCCGCCTGGGCCACCGGCGCCCAGACGAACGTCGAGGCGATCGCCGAGGCCCTCTTCTCGACCTACCTGTTCCCGTTCGAGATCGTCTCCGGCGTCCTCACCGTCGCCGCCGTCGGCGCCCTCATGTTCGCGCACGTCGCCAAGAAGGGCGGCCACCGCGGGCAGAAGGAGCACAGCCGCGAGCGGTTCGCGCCCGGCGTCTACCCCGGGCCCAAGCCCGGCCCCGGCGTCTTCGCGAACTCGGACTCGACCGCGACCCCGGCGCTGCTGCCGGACGGCACCATCGAGCCCGAGAGCCTCTCGGACTACGTGCCGCCGCGCCAGCTCACCGCCGCCGAAGCGGCCCCGAAGCACACCGAAGGGCGGGACCTATGAACCCGGAGTACTACCTCATCCTCGCCTCGATGCTGTTCTGCATCGGCGCCGTCGGCGTCCTGGTGCGGCGCAACTCCATCGTCGTGTTCATGTGCGTCGAGCTCATGCTCAACGCCGGGAACCTGACCCTGGTCACCTTCGCCCGCACCACCGGCACCATCGACGGGCAGGTGATGGCCTTCTTCGTGATGGCCGTGGCCGCCGCCGAAGTCGTCGTCGGCCTGGCGATCATCATGGCGATCTACCGGTCCCGGCGCTCCGCCTCCGTCGACGACGCCAACCTCCTGAAGGCCTAGAGGGGACTCAGTGGACATCTCGTACGCGCCCGCCGAAGGGCTGCTGACCTTCACCTGGGCGCTCATCGCACTGCCCGCGCTCGGGGCCGCGATCCTGCTGCTCGCGGGCCGACGCGCCGACAAGTGGGGGCACTGGCTCGGCACCGGCACCATCGCCGCGGCCTTCGCCCTCGCGCTCGGCCTGTTCGGCTCGCTCGCGGGCCTCGACGACAAGAGCGCCAAGCTCGACCTGTTCACGATCATCTCGGTCGGGGACCTCAAGATCGACGCGAGCCTCCTGTTCGACCCGCTCAGCGCGGTCTTCTGCCTGCTCATCACCGGGGTCGGCTTCCTCATCCACGTCTACGCGATCGGCTACATGTCGCACGACGCCGGACGCCGGAAGTTCTTCGCCTACTTCAACCTGTTCGCCGCCGCGATGCTCGTCCTCGTGCTCGGCGGCAACTACTTCATGACCTTCATCGGCTGGGAGGGCGTGGGCGTCGCCTCCTACCTCCTCATCGCGTTCTGGCAGCTCAAGCCCGCCGCCGCGACCGCAGGCAAGAAGGCCTTCCTCGCCAACCGGGTCGCCGACGTCGGCTTCCTCCTGGCGATGTTCACCATGCTCGGCACGCTCGGCACCGTCGACTTCGCCGGTGTCTTCAACGGCGCCGAGTCGCTCTCGACCGGCACGAGCCTCGCCATCGGCCTGCTGCTCCTCGCGGCGGCCTGCGGCAAGTCCGGCCAGTGGCCGTTCCAGACCTGGCTCCCCGACGCGATGGAGGGCCCGACCCCGGTGTCGGCGCTCATCCACGCCGCCACCATGGTCACCGCGGGCGTCTACCTCATCGCCCGCTCGAACGTCATCTTCAGCCTCAACGCCGACGTCCAGACCGCCGTGGTCGTCGTCGGCGCCCTGACGCTCCTGTTCGGCTCGATCGTCGGCTGCGCCAAGGACGACATCAAACGCGTCCTCGCCTGGTCCACGGTCTCCCAGATCGGCTACATGTTCCTCGCCGTCGGCCTCGGCGGCGGCGCGTTCGCGCTCGGCATCATCCACCTGCTCGCCCACGGCTTCTTCAAGGCCGGGCTGTTCCTCGGCTCCGGCTCGGTCATGCACGCCATGAACGACCAGACCGACATCCGCCGCTTCGGCAGCCTGTGGCGGAAGATGCCCTGGACGTACGCGACCTTCGCCGCCGGATGGCTCGCCATCATCGGCCTGTTCCCGTTCTCGGGCTTCTTCACCAAGGACCCGATCATCGCCGCCGCCTTCGCCCGCGAAGGCTGGCAGGGCTGGGTCGTCGGCGGCGCCGCCCTCCTCGGCGCGGCGCTCACGGCCTTCTACATGACCCGCCTGTTCGTCCTCACCTTCCACGGCCCCAAGCGATGGACCGAGGACGTGCACCCGCACGAGTCCCCGGCGATCATGACCGGCCCGCTGGTCCTGCTCGGCATAGGCTCGCTCGCCGCGGGAGGCCTCATGGCCTCGCCCGTCACCGAGTGGCTCACGCCCGTGTTCGGCGAGCACGAGGAGGCCCACGGCCACCTCACGCACATGCAGGTCACCATCGCCACCACCGCCGTCGTGGTCCTCGGCGCGGTCCTCGCCTGGCTCCTGTTCCGCCGCGGCACCGACGAGGTGCCCCGCGCGGCGGCCTGGCCGGTCCGCGTCGCCCGCGCCGACCTCGGCGGCGAAGCGGTCAACCGCGGCGTCTTCGAACGCCCGAGCCGCCTGGCCGCCAGCGCCTCCGTGGCGATGGACGGCCGCGTGGTCGACGGCCTCGTCAACGGCCTGTCGGCCGCGATCGGCGGGACCTCGCGCCGGCTGCTCGCGCTCCAGACCGGCTTCGTCCGCTCCTACGCCCTGTCCATTCTGTCCGGCGCCGTCATCGTGGTGGCCGCGCTCATGGTGGTGGTCATCCAATGAACGAACTCCCATTGCTGTCGGCGCTCGTCGCCGTGCCCCTGATCGGCGCGGTCGTCGTGGCCTCGATCAGGCGCGAGCAGGCCGCCGCGGCCCGCTGGACCGCGCTCGCCTTCTCCGGCGCGGTCGCGGTCATCACGGCGCTGGTCGCGGTCGGCTTCGACTACGGGCCGGACGCGCCGTGGCTCCAGTTCACCGAGTCCTACACGTGGATCGAGAACTGGGACCTGAGCCTGTCGTGGGGGATCGACGGGATCGCGCTGCTCCTGGTGGCGCTGACCGCCGGGCTCACGCCGATCGCGATGCTCGCCGCCTGGCGCGACCTCGACGCGGTCAAGCGCTCGGTCCCGGCGTTCTTCGCGCTCATCCTCGCGCTCGAAGCGGCGATGCTCGCGACGTTCCTGGCCTCGAACGTGCTGCTGTTCTACTTCTTCTTCGAAGCGATGCTCGTGCCGATGTACTTCCTCATCGGCTCCTACGGCACCGGCCCGCGCCGCCAGTACGCGGCGGTGAAGTTCTTCCTGTACTCGCTGCTCGGCGGCCTGTTCATGCTCGTGGCCGTGATCGCCCTGTGGGTGAACAACGGCGGGGTCTTCGACTGGCAGACGCTGGTCGAGGCCGAGCCGATGGCCGACGGTTCGCTTCAGAACTGGCTGTTCCTCGGGTTCTTCCTCGCGTTCGCGATCAAGGCGCCGTTCTTCCCGTTCCACACGTGGCTGCCGGACGCGGGCGGCGCGGCCCCGGCCGCGGTCGCCGCGCTGCTGGTCGGCGTCATGGACAAGATCGGGACGTTCGCGATCCTGCGCTACTGCATCCCGCTGTTCCCCGACGCGACGAAGACGTTCGCGCCGTGGGTGATCGGAATGAGCGTCATCGGGGTCCTGTACGCCGCGTTCGTCGCGATCGGCCAGACCGACCTCAAGCGGCTCGTGGCCTACACGTCGATCGCGCACTTCGGGTTCATCGGCATCGGGATCTTCGCGTTCACGCAGGCCTCGGCGACCGGCGCGGTCCTCTACATGTTCAACCACGGCCTGGCGACGGGCCTGCTGTTCATCGTGGTCGGCTTCCTGACGTTCCGCCGCGGCTCGGCGCAGATCACCGACTACGGCGGGGCCGCGAAGACGCTGCCGCTGCTGGCGGGGATCTTCCTGTTCGCCGGGCTCGCCTCGCTCTCGCTGCCGGGCACGGCGCCGTTCATCTCGGAGTTCCTGGTCCTGTTCGGCGCGTTCACCGACAACGAGCCGGTCGCCGTCCTGGCGACCCTCGGCATCATCCTCGCCGCCGCGTACGTCCTCTGGATGTACCAGCGCACCATGCAGGGCGACCGCAACCCCGCGCTCGACGAGGTGCCCGCGATGAAGCGCGACCTCACCGTGCGCGAGAAGGCGCTCGTGGCGCCGCTGGTGATCGCCATCCTCGGCTTCGGGTTCTTCCCGCAGCCGCTCATCGACGCCGTCGGGCCGGCCGTCGACAACACGCTCGTGTTCATCACCGGCGAGCCGCAGACTGCGCCTTCTGACAACGTGCCCGCCGCCGAAGGAGTCAGCAATGAATGAGGCCCCAGCGCTCCAGATCGACTGGGGGGGACTGGCCCCCATGATCATCGTGTTCGTCGCGGCCTTCCTCGGTCTCCTGGTGGAGGCCGTGGTGCCGAAGGGCAAGCGCCTCGTGGTGCAGGTGTCGTTGGCCGTGGCCGCGCTCGCCGGGTCCTTCGCGGCCGTGGCGGTGCTGCTGAACGACGACACGAACACCACCGCGTTCTCGATCGAGGGGGTGCGCCTCGGTTCGGTCGTGCTCGACGGTCCGGGCCTGTTCCTCCAGGGCACCATCGCGGTCCTCTCGGTGATCGCGATCCTCCTGCTGGCCGAGCGGCGCACCGTCAAGGGCGGCGACTTCGTCGCCGAGGCGGCCGTGGTGGCCGACTCGGCGGCCGACAAGGCGCAGAGCCGCGAGCCGGGAGCGACGGAGATCTTCCCGCTGACGCTCTTCGCGGTCGGCGGCATGATGATGTTCGTGACCGCAGGCGACCTCCTCACCATGTTCGTGGCCCTGGAGATGCTCTCGCTGCCGCTGTACCTGCTGTGCGGCCTCGCCAAGCGCCGCCGCCTCATCAGCCAGGAGGCCGCGCTCAAGTACTTCCTGCTGGGGGCCTTCGCCTCGGCGTTCTACGTGTACGGCATGGCGATGCTGTACGGCTTCGCCGGGACGGTGGACCTCGCGGGGATCAACCAGGCGGGGATCAGCTCCGACGAGCCGCGGATGCTGCTGTACATCGGCGTCGCCATGATCGCGGTCGCGATGCTGTTCAAGGCCGCGGCGGTGCCGTTCCACATGTGGACGCCCGACGTCTACACGGGCGCGCCGACGCCGGTCACCGCTCTGATGGCGGGCTGCGTCAAGGTCGCCGCGTTCGGCGGGCTGCTGCGCGTGTTCAACGTGGGGCTCTCGTCCTCGGCGTGGGACTGGCACCTCATCCTCACCGTGATCGCCGTGGCGACGATGATCGGCGGCGCCATCTTCGCGGTGACGCAGCGGAACATCAAGCGGCTCTTGGCCTACAGCTCGATCGCGAACGCCGGGTACCTGCTGGTCGGGGTCATCGCCCTCGGTGACGCGGTCGGATCGACCATGTTCTACCTGGCCGCCTACGGCTTCACCGTGATCGCCGCGTTCGCGGTGGTCTCGCTGGTGCGCGACGGCGACGAGGAGGCCACGCACCTGGCCCGCTGGGCCGGTCTCGGCAAGAAGTCGCCGGGTACGGCCGTGGTCTTCACGATCCTCATGCTCGCGCTCGCGGGCCTGCCGTTCACGAGCGGGTTCTCGGCGAAGTTCAGCCTGTTCGCCGCGGCGCTCCAGGCCGACGAGCTGGGCCTGGTGATCGTCGGCGTCGTCTCCTCGGCGATCCTGGCGTTCCCGTACCTGCGGGTCGTGGTCCTGCTGTGGCTCAACGAGCCCGCGCCGGACGCGCCGACGGTGAACCTGCCGAGCCCGATGGCGGGCACGGTGGTCGCCGCGGGCGTCGCCGCGACCCTCATCCTCGGTTTCGCCCCGGGCTTCCTGCTCGACATCGTCGACCAGGCCAGCACCTTCCTAGGTACCTGACGGACGTAAGACGAAGCCAGACGAAGCCCCGGGGAGCACCCTCCCCGGGGCTTCGTCGTGTGTCCGGCCGCCGTCTGGGTCGGGGTCAAAGCGGCGGCGACGAAGGGGTGGTACTCGATTGGGCGAGTCGGACGGCCCGCGGCGAAGCCGGGCTCGAACTTCAAGCGGGCAGCGACGAAGAGGTCTCATATTGACCCGGCCTGACGGCAGCCGACGGGCCCATTTTCCCTGCGCGCCAACGGGAGAGGTGCAAAGTATGGCCCAAATCTCACTGTCAAAAGTGGATCAATCAATTGCACAGGGTTACTATTGAACTACAAAACAAGCGGACCGTTCGAGAACAGGTAGGAGGTGAACCCGATGGCCGCCAAGACACTCACTCCCCAGGACCGAACCGCACGACGCGAAGCCGCCCGGGCCCTCCACGCCTCCCTCGACGACAGCGCGGCTCTGATCAACGGCGTCTACGCCACGGCGCTCCGACTGGTCATGGACGCCTTCGAAGGCAACGTGCACCGTGAAGTCGACGGCTTCTCGGCCCACCGCGACTGGCTGGTCTCGACCTTCGACTTCACCTTCTCCGCAGCGGGCAACATCGCCTCGATCGCCAAGCTCGCATCGAAGTTCGACCGCCTCGCCGAGGCCGCCTTGAACGGCTACGCCCGGATCGACCAGGTCGCCTACGCCGTCAACCAGCTGCACAAGACCCCCGCCGCCGCCCTGTTCGCCCGCACCCCCTTCCGGACTCCGGTTGCCTCCCCCTTCGACGCGGCGGTCTCCTGCGCCACCCCCGAGGCGCTCGTGGTCGAGTTCGCCGCCCACGCCCCCTACCGGGAACTGCGCCGACACCTCACCGAACTCCACGCGGGCCTGGCCGAAGAAGTCGAACTCCTCGACGGTCTCGGCGAGAAGTCCCTGCAATACCTTGAGGTCCAACAGATCGAGGAAGGCGGGATGTGGGCGCTCTCGGGCCTCCTGTCCTCGGACACCGGCCGCCTGCTCGACAAGTACCTGAAGACCGCCTGCCCGCCCCCGCGCGACGACGAGACCGACCAGTACGGCGTCCTCCCTCCCCAGGCGAACCGCAACGCCGAGGCGCTGCACCAGCTCATCGCCGGGTACGGCTCCTCTTCGCAGGCGGCGACCCGCCACGGGCACACCGCCACTCTGGATCTGGTCGTGGACATCGAGACCCTTCAAGGGAAGGACACCGGCCGCCTACCGATCTTGGAGGGCGAGCCGATCTCGGTGGCCCAGGCCCGGCTCCTGGCCTGTGAGGCCCTGGTGATCCCCTCGGTGTTCGACTACGCCCGTGGTGAAGCCGTGGAACTGGGCAGGGCGTTGCGCCTTCCCAACACGGCGCTGCGCCGCAAACTGGAGCTTGAGCAGCAGGGCGGCTGCGCCTGGCACGGGTGCGACCGCCCCGTCTCGTGGTGCGAAGCCCACCACCTGGCGCACTGGGCCGACGGCGGCGACACGAACGCCGAGAACCTGATCCTGCTGTGCCGCTTCCACCACGGCCGCCTCCACACGGAGGGCTGGACGGTCGAGAAGACCGACCCCGGCCAGGCGGTCATTACCCACCACGACCACCCGATCGGTATTGCCGGCCGAGAGTGCGGCTGCTCCGACTGGCGCACCGATGCGGACTTGGACGAGGCCTTCCAGCATGACGAGGCGAACGTCTTCCCCACCGGGCTCTTCGCTTCGGAGTGGTCCGAGGCGATGAAGCCGGGGTTGCAAGTGAAACTCGAGCAGGTCGAGCAGGGCCGGGAGTACTTCGAAGACCCGATCTGGCAGGGTCGGCGCAAGAGGGCGAATGCGACTGAGATTCCGGTGATCGAACTCGGAGCGATGGCACCGCCGCCCCCGATCTACGGGGAGCGGAACTCCGCCGAAGAACTCATACCGTTCTGAACCCGCCCGCCGGGGCTGCGATCCCGGCGGGGGGAAGGCGCACCGCATCAAGGCCTCCAGCCCGAATCCCGCATGGGATCGGGCCCCTCGTCGTGCCCGGCAACGGAATCCGACCTCGATTCCCGCTGAGTCGTCGCTGCCCGCTTGAGCGCCGAACCGCACGAGCCGGTCAGCCGGAGTGCGGGCGGAAGAGAGTGGCGACCCTTTTGTCGCTGCCTGTTTGAACCGCGATTGAAGGTGACCGGTCGGCCGGAGTGCGGGCGGGGGGAGAGCGGCACCTCGTTGTCGCTGACGCAGTGACCGAGGCCCAATCCGGCCCTCAGCTCGCCGGGCGGCCTTGGTCGCCTCTGTTCGGTCGCGCGTCATCGGTCCAGGAGGCGATGCCGCCGCTGTCACCGGTCGGCGGGCTCGGAATCTGGTCGATGCGATCCCTCCCGTCGCGGGCCGCGTCGGACGCCCAAGGCGCCGGCCCGATGCCATCCTGGCCGACGGCGGCTACGACTCGGCAGCCTTGCGTGACTGGCTGAGGTCCAAGCGCAGGGCCGATCATCCCGCAGCGCGGCCGCAACACGATCATCGGACTCGGACGCATCCGCTGGGTGGTTGAGCAGGCCATCGCCCACCTCCACCAGTTCAAACGCCTCCCTGTCCGCCCCGGGGAGCACGCTCCCCGGGGCTTCGCCGCCGACTAACGCGAGGCGACCCGCGGCCGCCAGCTCGCGGGCCAGCGCCCGGCCCGGGCGACCATCGCCATCAGCGCCGGGAGCAGCATCACCCGCACGACCACGGCGTCGAGCAGGACGCCCAGCGCCAGCGCGAAACCGAGCTGCTTCATCTCGATGCGGTCGATGAAGACGAACGCCACGAACACCGACATCATGATCAGCGCCGCGCTCGTGACCACGCTCGCCGAGGACAGGATGCCCTGGCGGATCGCCGCGGTCGGTGCGAGGCCGCGCAGCGAGGCCTCCTTGATCCGGCTCATCACGAACAGCTGGTAGTCCAGTGAGAGGCCGAAGAGGATCGCGAACACCATGAGCGGCGTGCGCGAGCCGATGAACCCGGGCGAGTCGAAGCCGAGGAGGCCCTCGGCCCAGGTGTGCTGGAACACCAGCACCAGCGCGCCCCAGGCCGCCAGGCTCGACAGCAGGTTCAGGCCCATGCTCACGAGCGCGAAGACGAGCGACCGGAACGCGATGAGCATGACGACGAGGGTCGCCAGGAGCACGAACGCGACCACGAGGAACAGCCGTTCGGCCTGGTGCGCCGAGTAGTCCGCGGAGTAGGCGGGCTCGCCGGAGACGGCGTAGCGGGCGCCTTCGATCCGGCCGACGGTGTCCGGGACGAGTTCGCCGCGCAGCAGCTCCAGGGACTCCTCGGCCCGGGGATCGCTGGTGGCGTAGGGGATCGGCAGTTCGAGCCGGACCGCCGTGCCGTCGGGAGCGGTGCTGATCCGCGGCGCGTCGGTCTCGGCGAACAGCGCGTTCCCCCGGGTCCGCTCCTCCAACTCCGCCACGGCTTCTGCGAGCGCGGCGCCGTCCCCGGGCCCGACCTCCGCGACCACCGAGTGCGTGAGCCCCGCTTCGGGGAACTCGGCGACGAGCGCGTCGTAGGTCGCGATCGTGTGGAGCGACTTGGGGAACGACTCCTTGCCCTCGACGCTCGTCGTCATGGCCAGCGCCGGAGTCGCGAAGCCGACGATGACGGCGGTGCCGATGGCGGCCGTCGCGACGGGGTGGCGCAGGGAGGGCCGCAGGACCCTCGACCAGCCGCGGCCCTGGCCCGGCTTCGCGCGGCGCCTGAGGAGCCTGCCGCCGTCGAGGCGCCGGCCGATCTTGACGAGCAGCGCGGGGAGCACGGTCAGCGAGCTGATCATCGCCATGGCGACGACGATGATGCAGGCCGTGGCGATCGAGGAGAAGATGACGTCGTCGACGAGGTACAGCCCCGCCATCGAGACGATCACGGCGATCCCGGAGGTCACGATGGTGCGCCCGGCGGTGGCGGCGGCCGCTTCGACCGAGGCGGCGAGGGGGTCGGCCCCGCCGCCGCGAGCCCGCTCCTCCCGCACGCGCTTGAGGTAGAACAGCGAGTAGTCCACGCCCACGGCCATGCCGATCATCGCGAGGACGCTGGTGACCGCGCCTCCGGCATCGGGGAAGAAGTGCGAGCTCAGCGCGTACGCGCCGAGCGCGGCGACGATCGAGGTGACCGCCAGCGCCAGCGGTACGCCCGCCAGCAGGAGCGACCCGAAGACGACGAACAGGATGAGGAGCGTCAGAGGCAGCGTGAACCGCTCCACCTGGGCGAGCTGGGTGCCGAGCTGGTCGTTGAGCTCGGTCGAGAGCGACTTGGAGCCGGTCTGGTCGATCGCCAGGCCGGGGTGGGACTCCTGCACCGACGCGGTGGCCGCGAGCAGCGGGTCGATGTGGTCGCCGGCCTCGTGGGCGGGCATGGACATGGTCACGGCGACCATGACCGCGTCGCCGCTGTCGGCGGTGACCGGCTCGGCCACCTCCGCGACCTCGTCGAGCGCGCTCATGCGCTCGCGCAGTTCGGCGGCGGCGGCTTCGGCGGCGGCCGGGTCGAGGGCGCCTTCGGGGGAGGTGATGAGGACCTGCTCGACCGCGGGTGCGTCGAGGCCGTGCTCCAGGGCGATGGTCTCGGCCTCGCCGGCCTCGCCGATCCAGTAGTCGGAGAACGCGACCTGCTTCGTGCCGGCCATGGCGCCGGCGCCGAAGCACAGGGCGACGAAGAGCGCCCAGGCGAGGACGGCCTTCCAGGGGTTGGCGGCGCTCCAGGAGGCGATGCGCACGGTGAACGGTCGGCGTCCCGTCCCGGCGCCCGGCGGGGGAGCGGTTCGCGAAGTTGCGGTGGTCATGTACGCCGACGCTAAACGGAACTCGGGCCGGGCACATTGATGCAGGCCGGACTTCGCTTGGTGGGGTGTACCCCCACAAGGCAAGGGCCGCAGTGCATCCGACGCGGGCAAGGAGACGGCGAACGCCGCGGGGAGCCCGGCTCCCCGCGGCGTTCGGGCGTCGATTACCTGGCGGTGACGGCTTCGAGTTCGCCGGTCTCGGAGAGTTCGCGGTCGATCTCCTCGAAGAGCTCTTCGGCGGCGAACCAGGCGCGGGCGCCTCGGGTGCGCAGCAGCAGGAGCGCGGCCGTCGGGAAGGAGCCGCAGACGAGGAGCATTGCGGCGGCGCTCATGAAGAACGGGGCCTCGTCGGGGAAGGTCGCGAAGTAGGCGCGGCCGAGGATCCAGGCGTACATCGCCAGAGGCACGATCGCGAGGGCCCACCAGGCGGCCTTGACGGCGTGCGCGCGGCGCTGGCCGAGGCGGGTGGCGATGAAGGGCATCGAGACGGTGATGGCGACGCTGAGAAGAATGGTGACGATGTTGTCGAGGCCGATCGAGCCGACCACGTCGAGCATGGTCTCGTGGCTGGAGTCGGACCTGGTCGCGTCGAACAGGAACCGCAGGCCGATCGAGTAGACCAGGAGGATGGCCGCGAACTGGAGCCAGATGACGCCTTGCGCGGCGAGGACGGTCTTCGGCTTGGCAGGGGGCCCGGCATGGCTGGGTCGCACTGCGCTCCCTTCTCGGCGGGCGACGGCGCGCCGGAGGTGCGTCCAGGCCGTTCGACGGCCCGGTCTCGACTGGATCGCGGCACGGCGCCAAGGCCGTACCAGGGGGCGCTTCCTGGGGAAAGCGGTCCTTGAACCATAGCGAACCCGTCCCACCCCCGGGCCCCCGGTGCGACCCGGAACACACTTCACGACCGAAGCTCACGCCTCCGAGCCAAGATGCATCTCATGTTAATGTAGTTGCATGATGACGTACACCATCACCGAGGCGCGGCCGAAACTCGGCGACATCGTCCGCCGCGCCGCCGCGCACCAGCAGACCGTGATCACCGACCACGACCGGCCCATCGCCATGGTCGTGAACTTCAGCGACTGGGAGGACATGGAGGACACCATCGCGGCCCTCCGAGGTCAACTCGCCCGCGCCCAGGGCGTGCAGCCGATCGGACACGAGGACGCGAAGCGATTGCTGCGCGAAGCGGCGGCCAGGGCCGCCGAGCAGTGAGGTACACGGTGCAGTGGGAGCCCGCCGTGGTCTCGCAGGTGTCCCGCTTCATGGCAACCCACCACAAGGAGCTTGAGGAGTTGCTGGAGTTCCTCGACGCGCTGGAGCAGGACCCCCGCCCGGCGGGTTCGGTGGCCTGGGGGCCCGACTACCGCCGCGCGCGCGTCGGCGCGTGGCGGGTCCTCTATCGCATCGACGAGGTGCTGAGCGTCATCGGCGTCGAAAACGTCGGGCGAAGCGAGTGACGAGCGCGGATCGCACTCAGGCGTCGCGTTCGAGCATGTAGTCGCAGATGTCGACCAGGGCCTTCTGGGCCGGGCCCTGGGGGAGGGCCTTGGCGAGCGAGCGGGCGCGCTCCTGGTACTGGTGGAGGGTGTCCTTCGCCTGCGTGAGCGCCTTGGAGGCCCGCAAGAGCGCCAGGGCCTCGTCCAGGTCCGACTCGGGGACCGGGCCGGAGACGAGTTCGCGGAGGCGCGTGTCGGCCGGGTCGTCGCCCGCGAGGGCGTAGATCACCGGGAGGGTCGGGACGCCTTCGAGGAGGTCGGTGCCGGGGGTCTTGCCGGAGGTGTCGGACTCGACGTCGATGATGTCGTCGGCGATCTGGAAGGCCACGCCGATGACCTCGCCGAACTCCTCGGCGGTGGCGATCGTCGGCTCGTCGGCCCCCGCGAACCAGGCGCCGAACTTCGCGCACGTGGCGATGAGCGAGCCGGTCTTCTCGGAGAGGATCTCAAGGTGCCACTCGACGGCGTCGGTGCCCTCGGGGATCGGCATCGTCTCGTTGATCTGGCCGCGCACGAGGCGCGCGAAGGTCGCGGCCTGGAGGCGCACGGCCTCGGTGCCGAGCTCGGCCATGATCTCGGCGGCGCGGCTGAAGACGTAGTCGCCGGTGAGGATCGCGATGGAGTTGTCCCAGCGGGCGTTGGCGCTCGGGGCGCCGCGGCGCAGGAGGGCCTCGTCCATGACGTCGTCGTGGTACAGGGTCGCCAGGTGCGTCAGTTCGAGCGCGACGGCGGCGTCGAGGATGCCGGGCCGGTTCGGGTCGCCCAGGTGCGCGCACGCGAGGGTGAGCATGGGGCGGAAGCGTTTCCCGCCGGCGCGGATGAGGTGGGACCCGGACTGGCGCAGCAGCGGCTGGTCGGTGTCGACGGCCTTGAGCAGTCGCTCCTCGACCAGTTCGAGGGAGGCGCGCATCTCGTCGGCGAAGGCCTCGTCGGTAAAGGTCAGCGCGGTCTGCGCACGTCGGGTGGTCACCACAGGCTCACCTTATCGTGTGGCACCGGGCGCGGGCACGGCGCGGGAACGGGGAGTCGGCCGGGCCGCAGCGAGATCCGTCAATGCCGGGCCCTCGCGGCCGAGGCGCTGCCGGCGGCGATGAACAGGGCCGACGCGGACATGGCCGCCACCACCGCGATCCAGCCCGCGCTCCACCCGGCGTGGTGCACGAGGAGGCCGAAGCTGATCGGCCCGATGGCGCCGCCGAGGAAGATCCCGGTCTGCGTGACGGAGGTCGCGAGCGCGGGCGCGTCGGGGTAGCGGCTGGTGACGGCGTGGTTCATCAGGCCCGGCCAGGCCCAGCCGAGCGCGTAGGCGCAGACGGTCCCCAGCGGCAGCAGCCACGGCAGTTCGAACAGGAACGTGGCGAGTCCGGCCGCGCCGCCCAGGAGCATGAGGGAGATGACGAGGAACTCCTTGCCGTTCCCCCGGTCGCCGACCGCGCCGAAGCCGGTGCGGGCGATGACCCCGGCGATGCCGCCGATCGTCAGGTTGAGGCCCGCGAAGCTCTCGGACCCGCCGATGTCCACGGTGTACGTGGTGAGGAACGAGCCGATCGGTGTCGCGGCGGTGGCCCCGAGGAAGGTCGCGACGGCGAACAGCAGCAGCGTCACGTCGAGCGGCCTGGCGGCGGCGACACGTTCGCGCGGGCGCGGGCGTCCGAGTCCGGCGAGCGGCAGGAGCGCGGCGAGGACGATGGCGGCGCCGAACACGAAGGCCCAGCGCCAGCCGAGGGTGAGCGCGACGGCGGGCACCGAGAGGCCGCCGATCATGATGCACAGCGGCACCGAGGCCTGCTTGGCGCCGAACAGGAGTCCCCTGCCGCGCACCGGCGCCCATTCGGTGAGGACCGTGTTGGAGGCGAGCTGTCCGAGGCCGTTGGCGGGGGCGCACAGCGCCAGGAACGCGGTGAGGACGATCGGCTCGCGGGCGAAGGCCGCGATGCCCAGCAGGGCCGTCGCGGAGAGCGCGACGGCGACGCGGGCGGTCACGAGGGCGCCGAAGCGGTCGACGAGGCGTCCGGAGGGGACGGTGGTGAGCGCGGAGATCGCGAAGTACAGACCGGTGACGAGTCCGATCTGGCTGACGCTCATGCCGAGTTCGTCGGCGACCTGGACGGCGAGCCCGCCGAAGAGGAAGAGCGGGAGCACGGCGGCGACCTGGACGCTCATGGCGGCGGTGATGGTGGTGGCGGTCCTGGGGCCGGCGGGGGCGGTGGTGGAGGCGGGCACGTTGGCAACCGTACTCCAAGCGCTCGGCTCGACCCGATTTCCGCTCATGTGCCCCGAAGCGCGCGGTCGGATCGCGCCCGCCGGGACCGACCGGATCGCCCTGAGGCGATGCCGGATCGCCGCTGCCCAGACCGACCGGATCGCCCGGAATGTGTACCTAATACGAGTGAACGGTCTTGACTCGCACACGCAGCGTGTGCAACTGTTGGCCCTGGCGTCACCGGCCGGGCCCGTTGGGAATCCGCTGCCGCATCGCCTTCCCTCGCATGGGGAGACGAAACGCGGCGGCCCTGGTGGGAGGGAGCCGCCGCGTTTCGGTTATTCGAATGTTCCGCGGTGGCGACGAGGAAGTTTGGTGGGGACTCGACATCGCCGCCGCGGGTTGTCCGCGACCGGCGTGAGCCGGACCGCGAACGGTGCTGACACTTCGATACTGCCTTGTATGCGACGGTGACGCAACCGGCTGTTGTTTATATAGTTAGATCACGGCCGACCTGGCCGGCGCCGCACCCGGCGCCGACCCGTCAGGTCACGGTGTGCAATTGGAGCGGCGGCATGGTGGAGCAGCGGCGACCAGGCGACGAATCGCGTGGAGGCGACCCGAAGGAGTTCGGCGCGCGATCCCGCGCGGACGGACCGCGACTGGGAAGGCCCCGCGGCGAGCGGCGCAAGCCCAAGCCGCCCAAGCCGATCGGTTCCCTCCCGGCCGAGCGCGTCGAACCGACCAAGATGATCCAGAGCGTCCAGCGGGCGCTGCGCATCATGGAGCTCGTGGGCCGCCACGCCGACGGCGTCTCGGCCCCCCGCATCGCCTTCGAGTGCGGCCTCAACCGCGCCACCGCCTACAACCTGCTGCGCACCCTCGTCTACGAGCGGTACCTGCGCCGCGACGAATCCGGCCGCTACTCGCTCGGCCTCGAAGTCTCCGACCGCTACTCCGAACTCACCCGCGCGATGGCCGGCCCGAGCACCTGCGGTGAGTACATGCGCCGCATGTCCGGCGAGACCGGCTACTCGACCTTCGTGGCCCGCTTCGTGGAGGGCCGCCCGGCCGTCACCGACGTCATCGAGGGCAACCGCAGCCCGCACGTGGAGGACCTCATCGTCGGCTTCGACGACGGCGCCCACGCCACCGCGCTCGGCAAGGCGCTCCTGGCGACCCTCCAGCCCATGGACCGCGCCCGCTTCCTCCGCTCGGCGGGGATGCGCAGGTTCACCGGGCACACCCTCACCGAGCCCGACGCGTTCGAGTACGACCTCGCCGTCTACGGCGAGTCCGGCGTGTACGCCGAGATCGGCCAGTTCAAGGACGGCGTCGCCTGCGCGGGCGTCGTCATCCGCGAGGGCGACGCCCCCGACGAGCGCATCGTCTTCGCCGTCGCGATGCCCTTGGACGACATCAGGTCCACCTGGCCCATCCTCACCGAACGCCTCCGAGCGGCGGCGGCCGAACTCCAACCGCTCCTCTGACGATCGCTTCACCGACGACGAAACGGCCGGACCCTCGGGTCCGGCCGTTTCGCTTCGCGTCTGAGCGCTCGGACCGTTAGAGCACGGTCCAGGTGTCGCCGGAGTGCAGGAGGCGGTCGAGGGCCTCCTTGCGGTCGACGCCGGTGGCCGCCTCGTCGACCTGGGTGCGGACGCCCTGGTCGTAGGTCGGGCGGGAGACGTTGCGGAACACGCCGATGGGGGTGTGGTCGAGCGCGACCCCCGAGAGGCGCGAGAGCGCGAAGGCGTAGGCCGGGTCGTCCACGTCGGACTTGTGGACCACGACGTCGGCCGGGTCGACCTCGGCGGCGTCCTTGACCTGGAGCCCGTAGCCCGATTGCACGACGACCTTGTCCCCGAAGGCGATCGGCTCGCCGTGCTGGAGGCGGATGAGCGACTCGTCGCGGGTCTCGGGGTTCTTGAGGACCTCGAACGCGCCGTCGTTGAAGATCGGGCAGTTCTGGTAGATCTCCACGAACGCCGAGCCCTCGTGCTCGGCCGCCGCGCGCAGGACCTCCTGGAGGTGCGCGCGGTCGGAGTCCAGCGTGCGGGCCACGAAGGTCGCCTCGGAGCCCAGCGCGAGCGACAGCGGGTTGAACGGGGAGTCCACCGAGCCCATCGGGCTCGACTTGGTGAGCGTGCCCGCGCCCGAGGTCGGCGAGTACTGGCCCTTGGTGAGGCCGTAGATCCGGTTGTTGAACAGCAGGATCTTCAGGTTCACGTTGCGGCGCAGCGCGTGGATGAGGTGGTTGCCGCCGATCGACAGCGCGTCGCCGTCGCCGGTGACGACCCACACCGACAGGTCGGGGCGCGAGACCGCCAGGCCCGTGGCGATGGCCGGGGCGCGGCCGTGGATCGAGTGGATGCCGTACGTGTTCAGGTAGTACGGGAACCGCGAGGAGCAGCCGATGCCGGAGACGAACGCGATCTTCTCGCGTTCGAGGCCCAGCTCGGGCAGGAACGACTGGACGGCGGCGAGGATGGCGTAGTCGCCGCAGCCGGGGCACCAGCGCACCTCCTGGCTCGACTTGAAGTCCTTCGCCTTGAGCTTCGGGGCGTCGAGCTTGACGTCAACCATTCTTGATGACCTCCTCAAGGGCGTCCTGGAGTTCGTTGGAGGTGAACGGCAGGCCGCGCACCTTGTTGTAGCCGACCACGTCGGTCCCGGGGAAGTTCCCGCGCAGCAGCAGCGCGAGCTGCCCGAGGTTCATCTCGGGCACCACGACGCGCTTGTAGCGCGCGAGGACCTCGGCGGTGTTCTTCGGCATGGGGTTGAGGTGGCGCAGGTGCGCCCGCGCGATCGGGACGCCCTTCTCGCGCAGGCCCCGCACCGAGGCGCCGATCGGGCCCCACGTGGAGCCCCAGCCGAGCACGAGCACGTCGGCGTCGCCCGGGTCGTCCACTTCGAGGTCCGGCACGGTGACCCCGGCGATCTTCGCCGCGCGGGTGCGCACCATGTGGTCGTGGTTCTCGGGGTCGTAGGAGATGTCGCCGGTCTTGTCGGCCTTCTCGATCCCGCCGATGCGGTGCTGGAGGCCGGGCGTGCCGGGGACGGCCCACGGGCGCGCGAGCGTCTCGGGGTCGCGCAGGTACGGCAGGAACACCGGCTCGCCTGCCTTGTCGACGCCGTTCGGCTCGGTCGCGAAGTCGACCGAGAGGTCCGGGAGGTCGGCGGTCTCGGGCAGGTTCCAGGGCTCGGCGCCGTTGGCGATGTAGCCGTCGGAGAGGACCATGACCGGGGTGCGGTACGTCAGGGCGATCCGCGCGGCTTCGAGCATGATGTCGAAGCAGTCCGAAGGGGACTGCGGCGCGAGGACGGCGATCGGGGCCTCGCCGTGGCGGCCGAACATCGCCATCACGAGGTCGGCCTGCTCGGTCTTGGTCGGCAGGCCCGTCGAGGGGCCGGCGCGCTGCACGTCGACGACCAGGAGCGGCAGCTCCAGGGAGACGGCCAGGGAGATCGTCTCGGACTTGAGCGCGATGCCCGGGCCCGAGGAGGTGGTGACGCCGAGCGCCCCGCCCCACGAGGCGCCCAGGGCCGCGCCGACCGCGGCGATCTCGTCCTCGGCCTGCACGGTGGTGACGCCGAAGCGCTTGTGCTTGGACAGCTCGTGGAGGATGTCGCTGGCCGGGGTGATCGGGTACGCGCCGAGGAACACCGGCAGCCCGGAGGCGACGCCCGCGGCGGTGATGCCCCAGGCGAGCGCGGTGTTGCCGGTGATGTTGCGGTAGGTGCCCGCGGTGAGCTTCGCCGGCGGGATCTCGAACCGGACCGCGAAGGCCTCGGTGGTGTCGCCGTAGTTCCAGCCGGCCTTGAGCGCGGCGATGTTCGCCTCGGCGATGAGCGGCTTGGCCTTGAACTTGCCGCGCAGGAACTCCTCGGTCGCCTCGATCGGGCGCGAGTACATCCACGAGACGAGCCCGAGGGCGAACATGTTCTTGGACCGCTCGGCGTCCTTCTTGCTCACCTCGAACTCGGCGAGGGCGCCGATGGTGAGGGTCGCGAGGGCGACCGGGTGGACCTGGTAGTCCTCCAGCGAGCCGTCTTCGAGCGGGTTGGCGGCGTAGCCGACCTTGGTGAGGTTGCGCTTGGTGAACTCGTCGGTGTTGACGACGATGGTGCCGCCCGACTTGAGGTCGCCGAGGTTGGCCTTGAGCGCGGCCGGGTTCATCGCGATGAGCACCTCGGGCTGGTCGCCCGGGGTGAGGATGTCGGTGTCGGCGAAGTGGATCTGGAAGCTCGACACCCCCGGGAGCGTCCCGGCGGGGGCGCGGATCTCGGCGGGGTAGTTCGGGAGGGTCGACAGGTCGTTCCCGAGTTTCGCGGTCTCCGCGGTGAAGCGGTCGCCTGTGAGCTGCATCCCGTCGCCGGAGTCCCCTGCGAAGCGGATGACGACCCGGTCGAGCTGCCGGACGGTATTCACCTAGTTCTCCTCATGCGGGTTATGGGGGCACGCAGGGACTGCGGCGCTTCGGGCTGGGGGAGCGGGGCTCCGCCAGGTCTGCTAGTAGCGATGCTACGCGGGCGCCGCCGCGGGATGCCAACCCCGCAAGGCGGGCGCGATGTAGGCGACACCACTCGGTGCGTTTCGGCTCACCTGTTGGGACGCCTTCGGCCCGGCAGTGACCCAGACCTCTGGTTTCGGTCGCGTCGGCGCCGAATCCGAGCGGTCCGATCGTCTCGGATCGTGGAACGGGAGGGGGCGTCGCGACACGCCGGAGTCGGGCATCCGACCCCGCCCGGTCGGCCCTTTCAGGACCCGCTGGAGGTGCTCGCGGCGGCGGCGTCGGTGCTCGGCGTCTCGGCCGGGCTCGCGCTCGTGGTGGACTCGGTCGGCGTCGGGTCGGTGGTCGCGGGGGCCTCGACGAGGACGAACGCCTCGCCGTCCCACTCGTAGTGGACCGTCCACGCCGCGTCGGCGGCGTCGGTGCCCTCGACCGTGACGGAACCGTCCTCGACGGCGGCGATCCCGGTCGCCTCGTGGTCGCCGTCGGGCTGCCACACCCACGCGAAGGAGGCGAGGACCTGCTCGTCGTCGGCGTCCTGCATGGCGAACGCGGCCACGCCGGTCCGCCCGTCGCAGGTGAGGGCCAGGACGGTGTCGGGCTCGCCGTCGCCGTCCGCGTCGCCCTCGGCGACCGCGGTGATGCTCCAGCCGGTCTCGGCGGTGATCACCCAGGTCGTGAAGTCGGCCTCCTGCGGGCCGGACCCGCAGGGCTCGGCCCAGTCCCCTTCGAAGGGGCCCTCGACGATGAGCGCGGCGAGGTCGTCGGCGGGGGCCGCGGGGGTGGTCGTGGGGGCCGCGCCCTCGTCGGTCTGCGGGGAGGCGCCGTCGCCGGGGGAGGCGCTCGGCGAGTCGTCGGAGGCCGGGGCCGTGACGGTGGCCGCGCCGGTCCCGGTGGTGCCGGCCCCGCCGGTGAGCGGGCCGAGGGTCTGCGCGACGGCGAAGCCGCCCGCGGTGACCGCGGTGCACGCGCCGAGGACGGCGGCGAGCGAGACGAGCCGGCGGCGGCGCAGCGCGGCCGGGCCGCGCATGATGAGCTCGTCGACCGGCGGCGGCGGGAACTGCTCGGACGAGGCCGCCCGCAGGTTCGCGAAGGCCGCGGCGACCGCCGCGTCCTCATGGGGGTCGGTGGTCATGAGCGGTCCTCCCTCACGGAAGCTCGGCGGCCCGCGGGCCGGGGCACCTTCGCGGCGCCGGTGATGCCGCGCCGGATGCGGATGGGCATGGTGTCGGGGTCGTGCGGCGGCGCCGGGGTCTCCTCGCGCATGAGCGCGGCGAGCTCCTTGCGGCCGCGGTGGAGCCAGGACTTGACGGTGCCCTCGCGGGCGCCGGTCTCCTTGGCGATCGCGGCGATCGTCATGTCCGCCATGTAGTGCATGACCAGCGCCTGGCGGCGCTTGGCCGGGACCTGCTTGAGCGCGGCGACGAGCGCGACGTGGTCGGGGCTCGCGGCGGGGGCCGGCTCGGGCGCCGAGGACTTCTGGAGGAACTTGCGCGCCACCTGGTTGCGGCGGTGGCGGCTGGTGGCGAGGTTCCAGGCGACGCGGCGGACCCACGCGACCGGCTCCTCGTAGCCGCCGACCCGGTCCCAGCGCTGCCATGCCCGCAGGAACGCCTCCTGCACCAGGTCCTGCGCCTCGGTGGCGTCACCGAGATATGCGCACACCTGGGCGGCGAGCTCCGAGAAATGCTTCTCGTAGAGGTCGGTGAACTCCGCCTCCGTTCGCACATCCGCTCCAGCGCATTTAGGGGGGACAAGGGCACGGTTCGGGCCCCGCTGCTCGGGTCCGGCGGCAACCATTGTCGCTGTCGCATGGGCGCAGACGCGAGGCGGGGTCGCCCCCGCGCCGATCGCGGCGCCGCCGAGCGGTCCCGGCTCGTCACCGTCCGTCGCCGTCCAGTCGCGTACCAGAGCGTCGAACTCGGGATCGAACGCGGGCGCGGCGGCGGTCAGCGGCCCGCTCCCGGGAGCGTCCTCGCGCTCCGGGCGGGTCGCCGCGTCGGCGGGCCGCGACGGGTCCCGGTGCAGCGTCGGGGCGCTGACGGCGGTCATGCTCGATCCCATTCCTCGTGCCTCCACGCGGGCGGGTCGGGGTCCGACGGGCCGCCTTCGGCGTGAATCCTCTTCGTACAACACACGTTCGCGGAGCGCCCGCGGTTGCGTCCGGCGCCGCTTCGATCCACTTCGGGCCTCCTGGAACGCGAACGGCGCCGAAACCCGCTCCGCGCGGGTTCCACCGGGCCCGCCGCGGCACTAGGCTGTGGCCATGGACACCTCACGGCTGAGCGACTACGCGGTCTTCGGGGTGCTGCTGCTCGCCGGATTCGCGTTCGTCGCCGCGGCCATGACCGCCAACCGGGTCCTGCGCCCGTCGGCGCCCTCGGCCGCGAAGGGCGGGACCTACGAGTGCGGCGTCGACCCCGAGTCGGCCCCGGGCCACGTCGGGAGCGACTGGGCCCAGGTGCAGATCCGCTACTACGTGTACGCGTTCCTGTTCGTGCTCTTCGCCGTCGAGGCGGTGTTCCTGTTCCCGTGGGCGGTGGTCTTCCGCGCGTTCGGGACCGCGGCGGCGGCCGAGATGGGCGTGTTCGTCGGCGTGCTCGCCCTCGGGCTCGCCTACGCCTGGCGCAAGGGGGTGCTGCGATGGCGGTGAGGTTGCCGTTCCCGGCCAGGCCCGGCCGCGAGTCCGCGGAGCAGGACTCGGCCGCGGCCCGCACGCTCGCGATGGCGGGCGAACCGATCCGCTTCGTGCTCAACTGGGGCCGGCGCTATTCCCTGTGGGTCTTCAACTTCGGGCTCGCCTGCTGCGCCATCGAGTTCATCGCGGCCTCGATGAGCCGCCATGACTTCATGCGCCTGGGCGTCATCCCCTTCGCGCACTCCCCGCGCCAGGCGGACCTCATGGTCGTCTCCGGCACGGTCACCGACAAGATGGCACCGGCCGTCAAGCGGCTCTACGACCAGATGCCCGAGCCGAAGTACGTGATCTCCTTCGGCGCCTGCTCCAACTCCGGCGGACCCTACTGGGACTCCTACTGCGTCACCAAGGGCGTCGACCAGATCATCCCCGTGGACGTCTACATCCCCGGCTGCCCGCCGCGCCCCGAGGCGCTGCTCCACGGCATCGGCGAACTCCAGAAGCGGATCGCCGCCGAACCGCTGCGCAAGCCGAGTCTGCGCCCGCCGCTGAGGAGGCCCGGTGACCGAACCGCATAGGAATTCGGGTCGGAGGTCGCGACCGTGAACGACCCCTGGCTCCAGCGGGTCCGCTCGGCGCTCGGCGTCGAGGACCTCGGCGAGGACGGCCCCCGCGCGGTCGCCGACGTCGACGCGAAGGACTGGCACGAGGCCGTGCGCGCGTGCCGCGACGAGATCGGCTGCGACTTCTTCGACTGGCTCTCCGCAGTGGACGAAGGCCCCGAGGGCTTCCGGATCGTGGCACACCTGTGGTCGGTCGCCGGGCGGCGCGGCGTGCTGCTGCGCGCCATGCTCACCGAAGGCGCCGTCGACTCCGTCGTCGACCTCTACCCCGGCGCCGACTGGCACGAGCGCGAGACCCACGAGATGTTCGGCGTCGACTTCCCCGGCCACCCCGGCCTCGAACCGCTGCTGCTCGCGCCCGAGTTCGAGGGCCACCCCCTCCGCAAGGACTTCGTCCTCGCCTCCCGGGTCGTCAAGCCCTGGCCCGGCGCGAAAGAACCCGGCGAAGGCCACGGCACGGCGCGCAAACGCGCCCCGAAACGCCCGCCCGGAGTCCCGGAGAACTGGCTCGAACCCGAAGCGGCCCAAGCGGAAGCACCAACCGCAGACGGGACGGTCCCGCGCGAGCCCCGCACCGAACGCCCGCGCAAGGCCGCCACCGCGCGCCCGGCCCGGCCGCAGGAGGGTCGAGCGAGCGCCGCAACCGACGGGGACGCCGGCTCGCCCGCCGAAGCCGACGGCACCGCCCCCGGCGCCCCCGAAGGGCCCGGTCCCGATGCTGCTTGAGATCGCCGTCAAGACGCTCGCGGTCCTCGCCGCGTTCCTCGTCCTGCCGCTCGTCGTCGGCCAGACCGAGCACAAGCTCATGGCCCACATGCAGGGCCGCCTCGGACCGATGCACGCCGGGCGCTTCCACGGCTGGGCGCAGCTCATCGCCGACGGCGTCAAGTTCGCGCAGAAGGAGGACCTCGTCCCCGACGCCGCCGACAAGCCCGTCTTCAAGCTCGCCCCGGCCGTCGCACTCCTGCCCTACCTCCTGGTCCTGCTGTTCATCCCGCTCGGCCCCGGCGACCTCGTGGGCGCCGACCTCGACATGGGCCTGTTCATCGTGATCGCGCTCGTCGGCGTGGGCGTCATCGCCGTGCTCATGGCCGGGTGGTCCTCGGCGAACAAGTACACGCTCCTGGGCGCCCTGCGCGGCGCCGCCCAGCTCATGGCCTACGAACTGCCGCTCGTGCTCGCCGCCGCCTCGATCGCCGTCGCGGCCGGGACGCTGAGCCTCCCGGGGATCGTGGAGGCATGGAACCCCTGGTGGCTGCTGTGGCAGGCACCGGCCGCGCTCGTGTTCTTCACCGCCGGGCTCGCCGAGATCCGCCGCCCGCCGTTCGACGCGCCGATCGCCGACTCCGAACTCGTCTTCGGCTACCTCACCGAGTACGCCGGGCTGCGCTTCGCGCTGCTGCTGCTCGCCGAGTACGTCGGCATCGTCGTCATCGCCGCGCTCACCTCGGTCCTGTTCCTCGGCGGGTGGCGCGGCCCCGGCCCCGAATCGCTCGGCTGGCTGTGGACGCTCCTCAAGACCGGCGCGCTCGCGATGGTCGTCATCTGGCTGCGGGTGGCCTGGCCGCGTCTGCGCGTCGACCAGATCCAGGCGCTGTGCTGGAAGGGCCTCGTCCCGATCGCCCTCGCGCAGCTCGTGCTCACCACCACCGTCGCCCTCGCGATCTGAGCCGCAGGACCGCCGCCGAACCGAAGCCCCGGCGCGAACGAAGACACGGAAAAAACCGGTGCCGACCGCTTGCACGCCCGACACCGGCTGAAGTTCACACGGCGCCCGAGTCGCCTCAAGCCGCTAGGCGGCGCTGCCCTCCGGCTTACAGATCGTCGGGGAGCAGCCGGAACGCCTTGAACTGCGCCAGAGGCTTGATCGCTCGGAAGTCGCGGCGGTCGAGCGTCAGGATCGCGTCGGTCTCGTATTCGGCGGCGATCACCACGTTCACCGCATCGGTCAGGTCGAGGTCCAAGTCGCGGTACTGCCTGCGGATGTCCTGTGCGAGGGCGAGCATTCGCGAAGTGATGAGCGGCATCTCGGCGCGGCGGTCGTCCAGTCGAGCACGGAGGTCGTCGATCGCGTGCATCGCTTCGGGCCGACCGAACTCGCGAGTGGCCAGGTGGTCGAACTCCGAGAGCAGCAGCGGAGAGATCACCAGATGGCCTGCTTGCCGGAGCGCCTCCCGAGAGCCGGGGCCCGCCGGGTCGTCGGCGCTGCGTGCGGCGATGAGCCCCGAGGTGTCGGCGACTACGACGATCAACGCTCGTCCCGCATCCGCCGGTACTTCTCGTACTGCTCGTCCCAGACCGCTTCCCTGGCCTCGCTGAAGGTTTCGTCGCGCTCCACCAGCCGCTTGGACGTCCGGGTGAAGAACGGCTCCTCCCAGATGCGGCTCGACATCGCGGCGCGGTGGATCGCGTTGCGGATGATCTCCGCCTCGGACACGCCGTACCGCTTCGCGGCCTCCTTGATGATCGCGAGGTCTTCCTCGTCCGCGTAGACCATGGTGCGCTTCTTAGCCATATTCATATGCTACCACCGGCATACGTTGCCATGCTGCTTCTAAGACGCGAAAAGACCGGCCCCGCCAAGCGGGGCCGGTCGTGGTCTGAGGGTGCTACGCCGCCTTGGCGGCGCTGCCCGAGCCCGACTTCGCGTCGGACTTCGCGGCGGGCTTCGACTCGGACTTGGGCTTCGAGTCGGCCTTCGCGCCGTTCTTGGAGCCGTTCGAGCTGAGCGAGCTGGAACCGGTGGAGCGCGAGTCGGTGCGGTAGAAGCCGCTGCCCTTGAAGGTGACGCCGACGTTCCCGAAGACCTTGCGCAGCGAGTTCACGGCCTCGCAGCTCGGGCAGTCGGTGAGGCGGGCTTCCGAGAACGACTGGTGCTTGTCGAACTCGTAACCGCACTCCTTGCAGCGGTATTCGTAGACGGGCACGTCCAACCTCCAGCATTCAACACGGATCCCGATCGACATTAGCAGTCAACAACCGGGAGTGCTAATCCCATCCGTCCGGCTCACACGCGCCCCGCGATCCGCATCACCCCTCACCGCAGCGAGACGAAGCCCCGCCCGGGGGTGACCACGCCGGTGACCGGGCGGTCGTGCGGCTCGGCGGGGACCGGGACGCCGAACTCGTCGTCGCGCAGCAGCGCCACCACCGGCACCCCCGGACCGACCCGCGCCAGCGCCCGGTCGTACGAGCCCCCGCCGCGACCGAGCCGCATCCCGTCATGTGAGACGGCGAGCCCCGGGACGATCACCGCGGCGACCTCGCCGACCGCCTCGGGGGCCAGTCGAGCGTTCGAAGGACCGCCGTTCTCCCCGTCCGGCCCCGCGCCGCCCGCCGCGGGCCCCCCGAAGGGTGAATCCGCGCCCTCCTCCTGCGTCCCAAGCGGTCCGACAGCCTCCCAGGCGAGGTCGTTGTCGGGCAACAGCACTGGCAGCAGCACCTTGTAGACCACCGTGAGCCGTTCGGGCAGTTCGGGTTCCAGTGTCGCTCCCGGTTCCGCGCCGAAAGGCCGGTAGGCTGCGATGGTCGCACCCTCGTCGACCGATTCGATGAGGAAGGCCCGCAAGGCCTTCCAGGTCTCCAGGTCGGCCCGGCCGCGCTCGGCGCCGGGCGTCGAGGTGCGTGCGGCGAGCAGTCGCGTCCGCGTCGCGGGCTTCGTCTCCAGCATCGAAAATCCCTTCCTTGGCGTCATTTACCTGGGAGGATTCCACCGAACAGCCGACCATGATCGTACTTTCGGCCAGACCGTGGGAAAACCTCATGCCGGGTCGTATCCGATCGGTTGCTCTAGGTAGTCTTCTAAGCAGTGAACTTGAGGGGGCTTCGGTGTCGCTGCGCTCACGGCTCACCACGGCGTTCCTCGTCGTCGTGCTCGGGCCGGTCCTGGTGGGGGCCGTGTTCGTCGCTGCCGTCATGTCCCATCTGGCGGACTCCCGGGGCGAAGCGCTGGCGAACTCGGCGGTGACGATGGTCGATTCGACCCTCGGCACGGTGTGCGAGCGCATCCAGGCCTCGGCCGCGGCGGTCGCGCTCAATTACAGCAGCGGCGGCGAGCGGACCGCCGTGGAGATGGCGCAGCTCGTGGTCGGCCGCAAGGTCGTCGACGGCGTCGTCTTCACCAGCCTCGACGAGGCGGGCACCGACCCCGGCAAGGACGTCGGCGCGGAGGCCCCCGAGGGCGCCTGGGTCGACTGCGGCGAGTCGGCCGCCTACGCGGGCGAGGGCCCGATCGTGGCGCTCGGCGCGCAGGCCGAGGTCCAGGGCACCGACGGGACGACCGCCGTCTTCAGCGCCTTCCGGATCGTCGACCGCGAGTTCCTGGGCCGCCTGGCGCTGGTCGCCGACGCTGACCTGGTCCTCCAGGACAACCGCGAGCGTCCGCTCCACGCGGGCGCCGAGGAGGTCGGCCGCTGGGACTACACCGACTCCTTCCTTCCCCTGCGCATCGGCACCGTCGCCACCGACGTCACCCCCATGTACTGGACGCTCGCGGCCATGGTGACCGCCTCGACCATCCTCGCGATGGGCCTGGCGACCTGGCTCGCGCGCTCGACCACGCGCCCCCTGGCGGAGCTCTCGGCGGCGGCCGAGCGCGTCAGCGAAGGCGACCTTGACGTCCGGGTGCCGGTGCACGGGCGCGACGAGGTCGCGCAGCTCGCGCTCTCCTTCAACCGCATGACCGCCCAGACCCAGGCCTACGTCCAGGCCCTCACCTCCTCCCGCGACCAGATGCGCGGCCAGCTCGGCCGCCTCGGACAGACGTTGACGGCCACCCTCGACCTCGACCGCATCCTGGAGGTCATCCTCGACACGGCGATGGTCACCGCCGGCGCCGAGGCCGGCGCGATCCTCCTGGTCGACGTGGACGACGCCGACCAACTGCGCGAACGCGCCGGCGAAGGCGACCTCGGCCTGGACCAGCCCGCGACCATCCGCATCGGCGAGGGCATCCTCGGCTCCATCGCCGCCAGCGGCGTCCCCGCCCACGGCCGCATCGTCGACGGCCGCTTCGGCGAGTGGCACCGCGTCGACACCGAACCGGACGCCCGCACGGTCGTCGCGGTGCCGTTCAACGGGCGCCAGCCCGTTGACCATGAGCGCAGTAGCGGTCGCCAGTCAATCGACCAGGACCGCACCGGCCGCCAGTTCGTCGATCCTGACCGCACCACTGCGCGACCCGTCGACCGCGACCGCACCACCGGTCGCCACACCGTGGACGCCGACCGGGCCGGCCGCCAGTTCGCCGATCCCGACCGCACCACGGCCCGTCCGCCCTCGGGCGACCGGGCCGCGAGTCGCCTCATCGAAGCGGACCGCGACAACGGGGACCGGCCCGCCGAGCATCCCGCCGTCCCGTACGGCGACGGCCGTGCGCCCGGCGAGCCCGAGTTCGGGAGCGCGCCGCGGACCGACGGGGGCGTCCTCGGCGTCCTGGTCGTGTACAACCGGGTCGCGGGGGAGGACTTCGAGCCGGGGGACGTCGACACGCTCCGTACCTTCGCCGGTCAGGCCTCGGTCGCGGTCGAGAACGTCCTGCTGCACCGCCAGGCCCAGCGGCTGAGCCTCACCGACCCGCTCACGGGCCTGTGGAACTACCGGGTCATGCAGACCTCGCTGCGCCGCGAGGCCGAGCGCACCCGCCGCTACCAGCGGCCCTCGGCGCTGCTGGCGATCGACCTCGACCGCTTCAAGACCGTGAACGACACGTACGGCCACCCGGTCGGCGACCAGGTCCTCGTGGAGCTCGCCCGCCGCATCACCGCGCAGATCCGCGAGGTCGACCTGGCCTTCCGCCACGGCGGCGAGGAGTTCATGGTGCTGCTGCCCGAGACCGACGCGGTGGGCGCCGAGGTCGTGGCCGAGCGGCTCGGGCGCGCCGTGGCCGCCCGCCCGTTCAAGGTCCACGACGGCGCCGACACGCGCGAGCTGCGCATCAGCGTCTCGATCGGCATCGCCGTCCTCGGCGAGCACGCCGACACCGCGACCGCCGTTCTCGCCGCCGCCGACGAGGCCCTCTACGCCGCGAAGGCCGCCGGGCGCGGCACGTGGCGCGTCGCGGTCTGAACCCGCCGCCGGTCCCGCGACGCTCCGGAGCGGCACCTGGCACGTGGCCGTCTGAGCCCGCCACCGGCCCGCAATGCTCCTAACTCGACGGACGCTCGAACGCCGAAGGTTCACCCGCTGTTCGGCAGGGTGGCCGACATCTGACGGAGCGTGTGCACGATACCCTCGCGGTATGTCTGCAACCTCGCCTCGCGCCGTGAAAGCCGTCATCCCCGCGGCCGGCTTCGCCACCCGCTTCCTGCCGGTCACGAAGGCCATCCCCAAGGAACTCCTGCCGATCGTGGACAAGCCGGTCCTCCAGTACATCGTCGAAGAGGCCGCCGCCGCGGGCGCCGACGACGTCACCCTCGTCACCGCGCCGGGCAAGGACGCCATGGTCGACTACTTCGACGCGCGCGCCGACCTCGACAACGCCCTCCGCGCCAAGGGCAAGGACGCGATGCTCGCGACCGTCAAGGCCCCCGAGTCCATCGCCGAGATCACCGCGATCCGCCAGGGCGGCGCCAAGGGCCTCGGCCACGCCGTCGGCCGCGCCGCGTCCCATGTGGGCGACGAGCCCTTCGCGGTCCTCCTCGGCGACGAGTTCTACCCGCTCGAAGACCGCCTCCTGCCGCGCATGATCGACCTCCAGGCCGAGACCGGCGGGATCGTCCTCGCGCTCGTGGAGGTCCCCGACGACCAGGTCTCCCGCTACGGGGTCGCCGCCGTGCAGGCCACCGACGACCCCGACGTCGTCGAGGTCACCGGTTTGGTCGAAAAACCCGCCCTGGAGGACGCGCCCTCCAACCTCATCCTCATCGGACGCTACGTCCTGCCCGGCTCGATCTTCCCCGTCCTGGAGGGCACCGGCCCCGGATCGGGCGGCGAGATCCAACTCACCGACGCGATGGACACCATGCGCGCCAAGGGAACCCCCGTCCACGCGGTGGTCTACCGGGGTCGGCGGTACGACACCGGAGAACCCGTCGCGTACCTCCAGACCCTGGTGGAACTCGCCAGCGAGCGCGACGACTTGCCCGGCTTCAACGCCTGGCTGCGCGCATTCAGTGCGACACTTGACTGAGCCGGCGGCCGCGATGCGCCGCAGATGAGGAACTGACCGACGGGGGGAAGCGGAGTGAAGGGGACCGGCGAGGCGACGCCATTGGCCGACTTCCTGTCGAAGGCACTGGCCCTGGTCCGACCCCTGCCCCCGGTCGACATCGACATGACCCAGTCGACCGGGTCGGTGCTGGCCGAGAACGCGGTCAACCCCGGCCCGCTCCCCGCCTTCGACTACGCCGCCATCGACGGCTACGCGTGCGCCGCCGACGACATCGGCGGCGCCAGCGCCGAACGCGGCGTGGGCCTCAAAGTCCTCGGCGACCTCTCCGCCTCCTCCTGGCGCCCCGTGCGCCTGGTGGCCGGCACCTGCTTCTCCGTCGCCGCCGGGGCACCGCTCCCGGTCGGCGCCGACATCGTCGTGCCCCTCGCCTGGACCGACGAGGGCATGGCCACCGTCGAGGTCCGCCAGGTCCCGCGCCGCGGGCACGGCGTGCGCCGCATGGGCTCCGAGCGGCCCTCCGGAGAGATCCTCGCCTACGAGGGCCGCCGCGTCACCCCGCAGCTCGTCGGGCTCTTGGCCGCGGCCGGGATCGCCGACGTCGTGGTCCGCCCGACCCCGCGCGTCGTCGTCATCGCCACCGGCGACGAACTCGTCGACACCGGCCGGCCCTCCCAGCCCGGCCAGCTCATCGACGTCAACTCCCACCTCGTCACCGCCGCCGCCTCCGAGGCCGGCGCCCACGCCTACCGCGTCGGCATCTGCGACGACGAGCCCGACGCGCTCCGCTCGGTCCTCGACGACCAGATCCTGCGCGCCGACCTCGTCATCACGACCGGCGGCACCGGCACCGGCCCCGGCGACATGGTCCGGCGCACCTTCTCCCGGGACGGCGCCGTCGACTTCGCGCCGATCGCCGTGTACCTCTGCGAGACCATGGGCTTCGGCACCATCGGCCCCGAAGAGGTCCCCGTCGTGTGCCTGCCCGGCGACCCCGTCGCGGCCACGATCGCCTTCGAGGTGATCGCCCGGCCGCTCATCCAGCGCCTCGCCGGGGCCGAACCCGTTTTCCGGCCCAGCGTGCGCGCCAACCTGACCGAGCCCGTATCCTCACCGAGCGGGCTGCGGGAGTTCCGTCCCGTCCGCGTCGCCGAGCGGCGCGGCGGCGGCTACACCGTGGCGCCACTGGGATCCACCTCCTACACGCTCTCCGGACTCGCCGAGGCCACCGGCCTGATGACCGTCGGCGAGAACGCCACCCGGGTGCCCGCCGGGTCGACGGTCGACGTGCTGCTGCTGGATCGGAACCGATGACCCACCCCATAGACACGCAGGCGGACGGCCACTGATGGCCGGACGCCGTGAACCGCAGTTGGACCCAGACCGATGACCCTTTCCAACCCCGGATGGCCGGTGCACCTCGACCACGGCGACGTGAGCGTCAGGCCCTTTCGACGCTCCGACGCGGCCCGCTGGTCGAAACTGCGCCGCGCCAACGAAGCCTGGCTCGCCCCTTGGGAACCGGGCACCGGCACCACCTGGCACGAAGCCCACTCCCCGGCCGCCTTCCGCGCGATGGTCCGCGGCCTCAAACGCTCCGTCAAGGACGGCACTAGCTGGCCGCTCGCCGTCTGCTGGCAGGGCGACCTCGTCGGCGGGCTCACCGTCGGCAACATCGTGCGCCGCGCCTTCGGCTCGGCGTACGCCGGCTACTGGATCGACCGCGGCCACGCCGGGCGCAACATCACCGCGACCGCGCTGGCGCTCGTGGTCGACCACGCGCTCACCGTCGGGCGCCTGCACCGCGTCGAGGTGAACATCCGGCCCGAGAACGGTCCCTCGAACCGGGTCGCCGAGAAGCTCGGGCTGCGCCGCGAGGGCCTGCACAAGCGGTACCTGTACATCGACGGCGACTGGCGCGACCACTACGGGTACGCCGTCACCGCCGAGGAGATCGCGTCCGAGCGGATGATCGACCGCATGGAGCGCCTCAAACGCGCCGAGGCCGAACGGCCCCAGCACCAGAGCGACGTCTGAGCGCTCAGTCCCGCGCGGTGAGCACGATCGGGCCGTCCTCGGTGACCGCGATCGTGTGCTCCATGTGCGCGCCGCGCGAGCCGTCGGCGCTGCGCAGCGTCCACCCGTCCGGGTCGTAGCGGATCTCGTCGGTCGTGTGCAGGAACCACGGCTCGATCGCGATGACCAGGCCCGGCTTCAGCTTCATGCCCCGGCCCGGACGCCCGTCGTTGGGCACGTGCGGGTCCCCGTGCATGGTCCGGCCCACGCCGTGCCCGCCGAACTGGGTGTTCACGCCCAGGCCGTCGCCGCGCGCGACCGTGGCGATGGCGTGCCCGACGTCGCCGAGCTTGTTCCCGACCACGGCCGCGGCGATGCCCGCCTCCAGCGCCCGCGTGGTGGTGTCGATGAGCCGCAGGTCCTCGGGGCGCGGCGTGCCGACCACGACCGACAGGGCCGAGTCGGCCACCCAGCCGTCGACCTCGGCGGCGAAGTCGACGCTGAGCAGGTCGCCGTCCTGGAGCGCGTAGTCGAACGGCAGGCCGTGCAGGACCGCGTCGTTCACCGAGGTGCACAGCACCTTCCCGAACGGGCTCGCGCCGAACGACGGGTGGTAGTCGACGTAGCAGGAGACCGCCCCGGCCTCCTTGATGCGGCGGGCGACGAGTTCGTCGAGCTCCAGGAGGTTGACGCCCACGGCGGCGACCTTCGACAGCTCGGACAGCGTCGCGGCGACGAAGCGGCCGGCCGGTCGCATCGCCTCGATCTCGGCGGGGGAGTACAGCTCGATCATGGCGGCCCTTCGGGAGTCTGCGGCGGGTACGCCTCCATCATGGCCGCACCGGCCGCACCGCGTCGCCAGGCCCCGGAAACTGCGACCGCCGAGACATCCCATGATCCCCTCAGGGCCCAGGTCACGCCGCGTCCCGATGAGCCCGGCCCCCGCCCGCCCCCGCGTTAGGCTCTCGCCGTGGACGCCGCGACGCAACTTCCGACGGTGGGCATGATCGGCGCCGGTCAGCTCGCCCGCATGACCCACCAGGCCGCCATCGCCCTCGGCCAGAGCCTCAGAGTGCTCGCCGGCGACCCCGGCGAGAGCGCCGCCGTCGTCGCCCCCGCGACCACCCTCGGCGACTACCGCGACCTCGACGACCTCCGCGCCTTCGCCAAGGACTGCACCGTCGTCACCTTCGACCACGAGCACGTCCCCCAAGACGCCCTCCGCACCCTCGTCGCCGAAGGCGTCGACGTCCTGCCCCGGCCCGACGCCCTCCTCCACGCCCAGGACAAGCAGGCCATGCGCACCCGCCTCGGCGCCCTCGGCCTCCCCCAGCCCCGCTGGGCCCCCGTCGACTCCATCTCCGACGTCGAGGCCTTCGGCCTCCCCTGCGTCCTCAAGGCCGCCACCGGCGGCTACGACGGCAGAGGCGTCTGGATGATCGACACCCCCGCCGACGCCCAGACCGTCCTCGCCTCCGGCATCCGCCTCATCGCCGAAGAACGCATGGCCCTCCAACGCGAACTCGCCGTCCAGATCGCCCGCTCGCCCAGCGGCGAGACCGCCGTCTACCCCGTCGTCGAGACCGTCCAGACCGGCGGCATCTGCACCGAAGTCCTCGCCCCCGCACCGCACCTCGACCCCGCCACCGCCGACCAGGCCCGCCGCATCGCCGAGACCGTCGCGACCGAACTCGACGTCTGCGGGATGCTCGCCGTCGAACTCTTCCAGACCTCCAAGGGCCTCTTCGTCAACGAACTCGCCATGCGCGCCCACAACTCCGGCCACTGGACCATCGAAGGCGCCCGCACCAGCCAGTTCGAACAGCACCTGCGCGCCGTCCTCGACTACCCCCTCGGCGCCACCGACCTCGCCGCCCCCCACACCGTCATGGCCAACGTCCTCGGCGGCGCACCCGGCGGCCCCCGCCTCGACGAACGCCTCCAGCACCTCCTCGCCGACGACCCCGGCGCCCGCGTCCACCTCTACGGCAAGGCCGTCCGCCCCGGACGCAAGATCGGCCACGTCACCGTCTGCGGCGACGACCCCGACCTCCTGCGGCGCCGCGCCCTGCGCGCCGCCAAATGGCTCCAAGAAGGCGAATGAACATGGCAGAGCAGCACGCGCCGCGCGTCGGCGTCATCATGGGCTCCGACTCCGACTGGCCCACCATGGAACCGGCCACCACCGCGCTGGCCGAGTTCGGCATCCCCTACGAGGTCCGCGTCGTCTCGGCCCACCGCACCCCCCAGGGGATGCTCGCCTACGCCGAGTCGGCCGCCTCCCGCGGCCTCCAGGTCGTCATCGCCGGCGCGGGCGGCGCGGCCCACCTGCCCGGCATGGTCGCCTCCGCCACGACCCTCCCCGTCATCGGCGTCCCGGTGCCGCTCAAGCACCTCGACGGCATGGACTCGCTCCTGTCGATCGTCCAGATGCCCGCCGGCATCCCCGTCGCCACCGTCTCCATCGGCGGCGCCCGCAACGCCGGGCTCCTCGCCGTGCGCATCCTCGGCGCGAGCGACGAGGCCCTGCGCGAGCGGATCGCGAACTTCCAGGTCGACCTCGAACGCATGGTCGCCGACAAGGACGCGGCCCTGCGCCGCCGCATCGCCGACGCCGAGTAGCGCGGCGGGCGCTCAGCCTCCCCTTCCGGAGCGGTGTCACCGAAGCGGCGCCCCGCCCACGCGTTCCAGCAGCGCCGCCGTCAGCCTTCGCTTGCACGCTCCAGCAGCGCCGCCGCGTTCGGATCGTGCGCGGCGAGCACCGCCAGACCCGGCAGGCGCCGCCGCAGCTCGTTGACCTCCGCTGCGGCCCTTGCCATCCGCCGCCGGTCGCCCAGCCCCGGCAGCGCGCCCGCCGCCAG
This sequence comes from Glycomyces paridis, assembly GCF_004912155.1. Classification (GTDB taxonomy): domain Bacteria; phylum Actinomycetota; class Actinomycetes; order Mycobacteriales; family Micromonosporaceae; genus Glycomyces; species Glycomyces paridis. The sequence continues at coordinate 93,473 of NZ_STGX01000010.1, forward strand.
CAGTTCGGCGTCGTACGTCAAGTCGCCGACCATGAGCAGCGGGGCGCCGCCCTTGCGGCGCACCAGCATCGACATCGACCCCGGCGTGTGCCCCGGCGTCGGCAGCATCACGAGCGCGCCGTCCCCGAACAGGTCGAACCCGGCCGTGAACGGCGCCAGACCCGCATCGCCGAGCGGCTCGAAATCGACAGGGCGCCAACGCGCTCCATCATGGAGCCGCCCTGGCAGCAGCCCGCGCGCCACCGGGAACGGCGACGTCAGCGAGTCCAACTCCGCGCGGCTCACGAGGACCTCGGCCCGCGGGAGGTCCCGCAGCCCGCCGACATGGTCGTAGTGCAGATGCGACACGACCGCCTTCGCGACGTCCTCGGCGCGCAGCCCGAGCGCCGCGAGCCGCGCAGGCACGGTCTCCCCGGCCCCCATGCGGCCCTTCGCCACCCGTGTGAAGACGAGCCCCATCGGCCCGGCCGGAAAGTACGTCGGATCGACCGTCGCCGCCCGGTCCTGTCCGGTGTCGAAGAGCACCAGGCCCTCCCGGTGCTCCACGACGAACACGTTCACCGGCCGCGGCGCCGTCCACCTCCGCGACGTGAACAGCCACAGGTACGGGTGCTTGCGCGTCGGCCCGACATGTTCGGGCCGCACCGCGACCGAGCCGGTGCTGAAGACCGACACCCGGCCGACCGGGTCCTGCGATGCCACGGCCACTCCCCTCCATCACGCCCCGACCGCCCTGCGCCGCACCCGGAGCCGCCCGGCAAGTCTCCGCCATCGCCCGCACCCGCCCGCGCATCGACACCCGGCCCCCGCAAACCTCGTTGTGCCGCACCGACCCCCCGCCTACCCTCAGCCCATGCCGAACGACCAACTCCACCCGACCGGCGGCTACCGCCACGTCACCATCACCGAACCCGGCCGCACCGCCCACCTCGCCGGGCAGTGCCCCGTCGACCAGGACCAGCAGGTCGTCGGCATCGGCGACCTGGAGGCGCAGATCGAACAGGTCGCGGCGAACTGCATGGCGGCGCTGGCGGTCGCCGGAGCCGAACCAAAAGACGTGGTCCGCTCGGTCGTCTACGTCGTGAGCGCCGACAGCCGCACAATCGGCAACGCCTGGCACCGCCTCCACGACCACCCGAAGCTAGGCCCCGCATTCAACAGCGCCAGCACGGTCCTCGGCGTCACCGCTCTCGGCTACAAGGGCCAACTCGTGGAAGTAGACCTCACTGCCGAACTCCCCGACGAGCCCATTTGTTAAATAATTTGCTAAACTCGGACCATGAGTGACGACACGATCTCGGAAATGCGACGCGGGGAGGGCCCGGCGGTCAGTGTGAGCGCCTCCCTGCATCGGGGGACGGTCAACGAGGTTCGCCGTCGAGTCGGCAAGCGGGCCTTCTCGGCATACCTTGAAGATGCGCTGTTGAAGCAGATGCGTCGGGAAGACCTCCGCGAATTGCTGGACGACCACATTGAAAGGCACGGAGAGTTCAGTGCAGGGGAGCTCGCCGAGGCTCACGATGCGCTCTACGGTGAGGCCGACGAGATGCGAGGGCACGCCGCGTGAACCTTCGAACTGTCCTGCTCGACAGTGAAGGGCTGTCTCGACTGGTCCGCTACGACCGTCGAGTCATGGCGATCCTGGAACAGGCCTGGCGAGATGACCTCGTTGTGGCGGCCAGCGCGCTGACGCTGGTCGAAGCCCGCGATCCACGGCTCCAACAGGCGCGATTCGATTGGGCGGTGAGCCGAATCGACGTCATCCCTGTTTCCGAGGAGATCGCCCGGGCCGCTTCGAAACTGCTCGGACAGACCGGAAGACACGGCCATGCCGATGCAATCGACGCGGTTGTCGCTGCGACGGCGATTGCCGTCCCGGTCTCGACCGTGATTCTCACGAGCGACCCCGATGACATGGCGGCTCTGACCCAGGGCAAAGCTCGCATCGTCAAGCTCTGAGGTGAAGGGAAGTGCAGATGACGACCTACACCGCGATGGTCGGGCCCCGAGACGGCGACTGGTTCCCGGTCGAGATCCGCGAAATGCCGGGCGTGTTCACCCAGGGTCGGGATCTGGCCGAGGCCGAATCGATGGCCCGCGAGGCCATCGCCCTCATGCTCGATGTGCCGATCGGTGAGGTCGCCATTCGCATCGAGGACCGTCGCCTCCAGGTCGCGTAGGCGTTGATGCGGATTCATCCGGGGGAGATCCTGTCCGAGGAGTTCCTTGCGCCGCTCGGGATCTCGCAGTACCGGCTCGCGCTGGAGATCGGGGTGCCGGCGCGGCGGATCAATGAGATCGTGCACGGCAAGCGCCGCATCAGCGCCGATACGGCGCTGCGGCTCGCCCGCTACTTCGCGACTTCCGACAGGTTCTGGATGAACCTTCAGAACCGATACGACCTCGAGATCGAGCGCGACCGCCTCGCCGGTGACCTGCTTCGGATCAAGCCGTTCGCGGCGGCTTAGGCCTCGTTGCACAAGAGGGCCGCGTGGGCTTCTCCGATTCGGGTCGCTATGAGGGTCGCTTCATAGGGGCCCTTCAGTTTCAGCTGCTTTCGCAGGGCTGCGGGGTCGATGCCGGTGCCCCTCTGCTTGATGGTGAGGCGGCCGATGCCGCGTTCGGCGAGGAGCGCTTTGAGCTTCTTCGGGTGGAGCGGCCAGACCTCCTCGATTTTCCAGGCGCGTGCGAACGGGGTCTCGCGGAGGTCGTCGCCGTAGAGGTAGGCGATGCGCTCGCTGGCCGTGTGCGCGTCCAGCGAATCGGCGAGTTCCGCGACCAGGCCCGCCCTGATCACGGCGCCGTCGGGTTCGTAGAGGTAGTCGGCGACCGGGCCGACCTCGGCGAGGCGGTCGCCGGTGCCCGTCAGCTCGTGCCAGGTCCCGGCCTTGCAGACGCTCGCGCGCCGGGACACTTGCGCCGCCTCGCCGAGCCACAGGCACGCCTCGACCACGTCGCGGTCCACCGAGACCCACTCCGCTTCGGCGCCCTCCGGAATCCAGTCGTGGCCGATCCCCGGGCCGAGCTTGACGGCCGCGAAGCGGGCCCCGCCCAGGTGCGACAGGAGCGGGTCGAGCGGCGGCGAGTAGTCGGCGGGGTTGAAGTTCCTCGTGCCCCCTGAGCGCCGCGCCGGGTCGGCGAAGGCCGTGGGGGACAAGGGGGTCGTCAGGGCGTTGCCCACGCGCACCTCCACCGGGAGGCCGAGCGCCTCAGCGTTCGCGCTCGCGTACGCGGCCGTCGCCGGGTCCATGTCGACCGCCTCGACCGCCAGGCCCGCCTCGGCGAACGCCAGGGCCTCCGTACCGAGGCCGCAGCACAGGTCGGTGACGCGGTCACCGGCGGCGGCGAAGCGGGCCGCACGGCGCACCGCGACGGGCCAGCGCGTGGCCTGCTCCAGGCCCGCGCGGGTGAAGTACAGGCGGTCGGCGAGGTCGCCGAACTTGGCGCGGGCGCTGCGGCGCAGGTCGGCCAGCGTCAGGGCCGCCGCCGCCAGGGCCGGGTCCACGCCGGCCTTCCGCAGCGCGAGCGGCGCGCGGTCGCCCTCGCGCGACAGGGCCTCGGCGGCGGCCGACTGGAGGCCGGGATCGGCGCGGAGGGCTTCGAGCAGGCTGGGTTCCACGGCGTCCATGATCCCTCGGCGAGGGCGAGGGCGAGGGCGAGGGCGAGGGCGAGGGCGAGGGCGAGGGCGGAGGCCCTGCCCGGCCGCCGCCCGGCTCCCCGCGTCCCGGCTCTCCGCGTCCCGGCGCCGTCCGGGGCGTGCCGCCCGCGGCTCGCGGCCCCCGGGTTCGTGTTCGGCGGGTGTTCAGCGGCTTGCCGCTATGACGTCGGAGACCCGTCGTTGACGCTCCGACCTGGGCGAACTAACCTCTGGGTTAGCACTCGCAGAGTGAGATTGCCAAGCGCTATGATCGCTTTGGCACTCTCACCTGGAGAGTGCCAACAGCCACGGGCCGGTGCCTCGGCACCCGCGACGACGAGACCCGCGCTGTCGTGGCGGACAACCGTTCTGAACACCAGGTTTGGAGAAACCAAGTGAGCAAGGCTGCCATCAAGCCGCTGGGCGACCGCATCGTGGTCCAGGCGAACGAGGCCGAGACCACCACCGCCTCCGGTCTCGTCATCCCCGACACCGCCAAGGAGAAGCCCCAGGAGGGCACCGTCCTGGCCGTGGGCCCGGGCAACATCGACGACAAGGGCAACCGCATCCCGATCGACGTGAACGTCGGCGACGTGGTCATCTACTCGAAGTACGGCGGCACCGAGGTCAAGTACAACGGCGAGGAGTACCTCGTCCTGTCCTCGCGCGACGTTCTCGCGGTCGTCGAGAACTAGCACGCGTCGGGCCCTCAGCCGCATCGCCGAGGGCCCATTCGTGTCCTAGGAAGGGACTTTCATGCCGAAGATTCTCAACTTCGCCGAGGACGCGCGGCACAACCTGCTGCACGGCATCGACGCGCTCGCCGACACCGTCAAGGTCACGCTGGGCCCGAAGGGCCGCAACGTGGTCCTCCAGCGCTCCTTCGGCGCTCCGCTCATCACCAACGACGGTGTCACCATCGCCAAGGAGATCGAGCTCGCCGACCCGTACGCCAACCTGGGCGCGCAGCTGGTGAAGGAGGTCGCGACCAAGACGAACGACGTCGCGGGCGACGGCACCACCACCGCGACCGTGCTGGCCCAGAAGATGAGCCACGCCGGCATCAAGGCGGTCACGGCCGGGGGCAACCCGATCGCGATCCGCAAGGGCATCGAGGCGGCGGCGAACGCCGTGTCGGACGAGCTGCTGAGCCAGGCCATCGAGATCTCCGACCACGAGCACATCGCGCAGGTCGCGGCGGTCTCGGCGCAGGACCCGGAGATCGGCGAGCTCATCGCCAAGGCCATGGACGCCGTGGGCGTCGAGGGCGTCGTCTCCGTCGAGGACGGCTCCAGCCTGGAGACCGTGCTCGAGGTGACCGAGGGCATGCAGTTCGACAAGGGCTTCATCTCGCCGAACTTCATCACCGACCAGGACTCGCGCCAGACGGTGTTCGAGGACCCCTACATCCTCATCTCCAACTCCAAGGTCGGCTCGATCGAGGAGCTGCTGCCGGTGCTGGAGCGGGTCGTGGAGACCTCCAAGCCGCTCCTGATCATCGCCGAGGACGTCGAGGGCCAGGCCCTCGCGACCCTGTCGGTGAACGCCCTGCGCGGCACCCTGCGCGTGTGCGCCGTCAAGGCCCCGGCCTTCGGCGACCGCCGCAAGGCCATCCTGGGCGACATCGCGACCCTGACGGGCGCCGAGGTCATCTCCTCGGAGATCGGCCTGGAACTCAAGCAGGCCGACCTGTCGCACCTGGGCCGGGCCCGCCGGGTCACCGTGTCCAAGGACGCCACCACCATCGTCGACGGCGGGGGCACCAAGGACGAGGTCAACGCCCGCATCGCGCAGATCAAGCAGCAGGCCTCCACGACCGAGTCCTCCTGGGACCGCGAGAAGCTGGAGGAGCGTCTCGCGAAGCTCTCCGGCGGCGTCGCCGTCATCCAGGTCGGCGCGGCCACCGAGGTCGAGCTCAAGGAGCGCAAGCACCGCATCGAGGACGCGGTCAACGCGACCAAGGCCGCGGTCGAGGAGGGCATCGTCGCCGGCGGCGGCGCGGCCCTCGTGCACGCGATCGCCGGTCTCGACAAGATCGAGCTCGACGACGCCGAGGCCCTCGTGGGCGTCCGCATCCTCGCCGCCGCGCTCTCGGAGCCGCTGCGCCGCATCGCCCTCAACGCGGGCGAGTCGGGCGACGTGGTCGTGAACGCGGTCGCCGGCAAGGGCTGGCGCGAAGGCTGGAACGCCGCCACCGGCGAGTACGAGGACCTGGTCGCCGCCGGGATCATCGACCCGGTGAAGGTCACCCGCAACGCGCTGCTGAACGCCGGCTCGATCGTGGGCATGCTGCTCACGACCGAGGTGACGATCGTGGACAAGCCCGAGGAAGAGGAAGAGGCGGCCGGCCACGGCCACTCGCACTCCCACGGCGGGCACAGCCACTCGCACTAGCGTCGAGCCCCGGAGCACCGCTCGGGGACGAGACCCGAAGGGGCCGCCGACGGAAGTCGGCGGCCCCCTTCGCGTTTCGCCGCAGGTCAATCACGTGTCTGGAATTCGAAGTGTCAACATCCCGACAGTTACTCGCGCGACTGTCGGGAAACCGATAGAGTTCAAGTGCCTTCGCGGCCTTTGGGGATCGGAGCCGCGAAGGCACTTTTACGCCTGGATTCAGTCGATCCGGATTCAGATCGACCGGTTCGCAGTGATTCCGGTCTCAGACCGTACGGCACCACCGTGACGACACCGGTTGCGGCGCAACCGGCCCCGCCCTTCACTCCTCGCCCGGCGACACCCGCAGCTCCCGCATCCGGTTGAGCGTCGCCGCGATCTCGAACCGCCGCGGCACCGCGAGGTCCACGTCCCGCACCCGCAGCAGCTCGGCCGCGCCCTCGGTCCCGAGCCCCTCCTCGATGCGGTCCAGCGCCACCGCCACGGTCGCCTTCCCGTCGATCCAGCCGCGGCGCACCGCCGCCTCGATCGCCAGGCCGATCCCCGAGGTCATCGAGTGGTCGGTGATCTGCTCCACCGACCGAACATCCACTTCGGACTCGCCGAAGCGGAGCCCGTCCGTGCCGTCGGCGCGGATCTTCTGGCGCCCGCGCGACTCCGAGGACACCGACCGCGGATCCACCACCCGCGCCCGCGGCATCGCGAACCCCTCCGCCTCGACCCGCCGACCGGTCGGCCTGGCCGCCAGCGCCTTCGCCCGCTCCGTGACGTCCTCGGGCCGGTAGGCGTCCATCAAGACGACCCGGTCGGCCACGTCCATGTAGTCGCCCGAGCCGCCCATGACGAGCACCGTCGACACCCCGTGGTCGTCGGCCATCGACCGCACCAGGTCCACCAGCGGCGTGAGCGGCTCGCGGTCCTTGGCGACGAGCTCCTGCATCCGCGCGTCGCGGATCATGAGGTTCGTCGCGGCGGTGTCCTCGTCGATGAGCAGCACCCGCGCGCCCGCTTCGAGCGACTCGACCACGGCCGCGGCCTGCGAGGTCGAACCCGAGGCGTTCGCGGTCGTGAAACGCCGCGTGTCGTCGCCCGAAGGCAGGTGGTCCACGAAGGCGTGCACGTCGACGCCGGTGACCGCGCGCCCGTCCTCGGCGCGGACCTTCACCGCCGAGCGGTCGGCGACGACGAGCTCCCTGCCGTCGCCGGGCACGTGGTCCCACACCCCGGCCTCCAGGGCCCGCAGGAGCGTCGACTTGCCGTGGAAGCCGCCGCCGACGATGAGGGTGACGCCGGGCCCGATGCCCATGCCGCGCACCGTGCCCGCGTGCGGGAGCGTGAACTCCGCGGCCATCGACTCGGGGCCCGCGAACGGCACGCCGCCCTCCAGGGGCCGGTCGTCCACGCCCGAGCGTCGCGCGAGCATCGACCCGTCGGCGACGAACGCGACGAGGCCCGCCGCCGCGACGGCCTCGCGCAGCGCGGCGACGTCGTCGGCGTGTCGCGCCCAGCGCATCGCCTCGTCCTCGCCGACGGCGAGCGCCTCGTCTGCCGCGTCGGGCAGGAGCTCGCACAGCAGCCGCGCGGCCTGGCGCCCGGCGATGCGCCGCCCGTGCCCCGGCAGCTGCGCGCCGAGGCGGAAGACGACCGTGCCGTCGGCGCCGACCTCGCAGGAGCTGCGGCGCAGGATCTCCTGGCCGCCCGCGTCGATGCGCAGATCCCTTGTCTCGGCGGCCTTCTTGAAGCGCTTGACGAGGAGCACGGCGAGCGCCCGGCGGCGCTCGGCGGTGGCGTGCCACTCGGCGGGCAGGTCGGCGGCCTCGGCGTCGAAGTGGAGCGCGACGCGGCTCGGCGGGGCGTAGGGGTCGGACTGGACTTGCGAAATGTCCAGAACCGCCGGTCCTGTCCACCATTTGCCACGCAGGGATTTATATCGGCCGTAACTCGTACCTTCCAGGGCCGTTAGTTCGTTAGACAGTTCATGGCGAGGTGGATGTGAACGATGGTCACCAAAATCGCTGGACTCGGCCCGGTGCTGCCGTCCGCCTCTTCGCTGTGTCATGCCCCCAGTTTCCCACCGGCGACGAGGTTCTCGCGTCAGCGAACCGAACACCATCCGTCCGCGCCTCATCCCGGAAACCTCGAAAAGTCACTCGAAAAATTTGCGCGAACTCGCGTCATGGCGGCGGACCGCCTGCGTGCCGCATAGAGAGACACGCACGGCCTACCGCAGCGAAAGGTAGAACAAAGTGAGAACCGTACTGGTCTGTGTTAAGACTCCTCAAGCCGGACAGAAGATCTCGGCCTGCGCGACCCGCATGGGGTTGGCGCAGGCGGTCAAGTCCGTCGAGGGATCACCTGAGCTGTTCCTCGAACTCGGCCGACGCCAGGTGGACGTGGTGCTGGTCGATGTGGCCCTGGCCGCACCGGACCCGGTCAAGTTCGTCAAGACCGTCCGCGCCCGTTCGCCCCGGACCGGAGTCCTCCTGTCCGGCGCCGCCGACCCCCGCACGGCCGCCATGGTGGTCGCCGCGGGTGCGCGGGGTGTCATCCGCACCCCGTCCAACAACTCCGACGACCTCCTGGTCGCGCTGGCGCAGGCGATCATGTTCGCCTCGCCGACGCTCCAGCGCGTCACCGAGACCGTCCCCCGCCAGCGCTCGACCCTCCAGGGCATGAAGCTCACCGAACGCGAGCTCCAGGTCCTGCGCGGGATGAGCGAGGGCAAGTCGAACGCCGAGATCGGACGCGACCTGTTCGTCTCCGAGGACACCGTCAAGACCCATGCGCGCCGCATGTTCCGCAAGCTCGGCGCCCGCGACCGGGCCCACGCGGTGGCCGAGGCCTTCCGCTCGGGACTGGTCTGCTGAACACCGTCCGCTGAGGACCGGCACCGTTTCGGCAGGGACGGCACGGGACTCGGCATCGGGCGCGACCGCGCCGGGGAGCTGGCAGGCCCCTCGTTCGGCGGCGTCCGACCAGAAGCAGCGCAAGGCCTTCCGAGGGCCGCGACGGGAATCGAGCGTCCCGCGCGTCCGCTCGGCGGCCGTCGCCCGCAAGGACCGCGGCAGGCGGTTCCGGGGCACCGCGGCGGGCCGGCCAGGCGTCCTTGGGACGACCGGCCGGGAGCCGCACACGATAGACGAAGGCGGGCCGATCCTTCCCCGATCGGCCTGCGCGGGTTGCGTTCCGGTGCCGGCGTGAGCCGGCGCCGACCGGCCCTCAGGCCCGTTCGGCCAGCGCCAGCAGCGCCTCGTCGCCCCCCGGGGCGGCGACGAGCTGGAGCCCGACCGGCAGGTGCTCGACCCTGCCGGCGGGCACTGCCGCGCCCGGCGCGCCGGCGAGCCCGGCGATGCACGTGAGTCGCACGATGGCCTCCCGGTCCGGCGCCTCGCCGAGGCGCGGCGCCGGGGCCGGCGCGGCGGGGATCGCCAGTGCCGTGCCCTCGGGGAGCCGCTGGGCGACGAGCGCGCGCATGTGCTCGCGCACGAGTCCAGCCGCCGCGACCTCGGCGTCCCCGATGCCCGAGGCCGCCTTGAAGCGTGCGGCGACGCCGGGCCCGAACTCGGGGGCGGCCTCCTCGATCCACGCGCCGTGCGTCTCCCAGGCCTCGCGGGCCTGGAGCGTCGCGTAGGCGACCCTGGCCCGCTCCAGCGGCGCGGCCTCCTCGCCCGCCGCGAACAGCGGCGCGTCGTCCACGTCCAGTCCCAGCGACTCGACCGCGGGCCATACTGCCGCGCGCGTCGACTCGGGGATCTCGCCCCACACGTCGCGCGGCGCCAGCAGCCGCGTGATCGGGGCTGTCGCGGGCGCTTTGCCGAGGAGCGCCGTCATCGCCAGGCGCAGCGTGGCCGCGTCCCGCGTGAGGACGCCCGCGGTGTCGAAGCTCGCCGCGAGCGGCACGGCACCCTCCAGGTTCACCCGCCCGTGGGTCGGGCGCAGCCCGTAGAGCCCGCAGTAGGAGGCCGGGACGCGGATCGACCCGCCGGTGTCGGTGCCCAGGCCGATGTCGGCCAGGCCCAGTGCGACCGCCGAGGCCGAACCCGAGGAGGACCCGCCGGGCACGCGGCCGGGCGCGGCCGGGTTGTCGGGGGTCCCGTAGTGCCGGTTGGAGCCGTTGAGGCTCCACGCGAGCTCGTCGGTGATCGTCTTGCCGACCACTCGCGCGCCCGCGGCGCGCAGCAGCGCGACGGCCGCCGCGTCCTCGTCCGGCACCGGGTGGGTCTCGGCCCAGCGTGGGTTGCCTGCGCCGGTCGGGACGCCCGCGAGGTCGAACAGGTCCTTGACGGCCAGCCGCAGGCCCCCGAGGGGCCCTTCGCGGTCGGCGTCCTCGAAGGTCCGGATGAAGGGGTCGACCATGTGTCTCCTCGGGTTCGCGCCGGTGCGCCGGGCGCCCTCGGCAACGGGCGCGGCGCCTGCGCCGGTCCCGCGCCGTGGGGCCGGCCGCGGTCCAGTGTGCCCCGCCCCGGCGAGGCGCCCTCAGGCCCCCGCGGCGTCGCCGCCCTGGCGTCCGACCCAGCAGTCGGAGTACCCGCGGGCGTAGTCCCAGGTCACGTAGTGGGCCGGGTCGGGGTCGTAGGCGGGCTCGTGGACCTGCGCGCAGTTGGCCTCCAAGAGGCCGCGCAGGTTCGCCATGAGCAGGCCCCACGTGAAGTAGTGCGGCTCGTCGCAGTCGTCGCAGTCGACGACGACGCCGCGGAAACCCTGCGGATGCAGCACCCGCTCGAACAGCTCCAGTTCGTGGAGGTCTTCGAGGAGGTCGGCGCGGTCGTCGTCGTCCAGTTCGGGTTCGAACGTGGGATGCGCCTCCGCGTGGTCGGGATCGTCGGCGAACGGGTCGCGAGGCTCCTCATACACCCTTCAAGCCTAACGCCCGGTGACGACGGGACCGGGCCTGCGCGGTCGGCGGGCCGTCTTCCTCCCGGAAGCGTGCCAGCCTCGCCTCCGCCCGGTGACAGGGCGGCGCCCACTCATTAACATGGGCCGCAAGCCAACCGACCGGCCCCGCGCCGGCCAGTACACGCAAGGAGACGGCAATGGACGACTTCACCGAGGGCGCCGAGGAGATCTTCGACGACGCCGTGGACGGCATCGCCGACGCGATCGGGGACATCGACGCCGGGGAAGTGTGGGAGGACGTCACCGACGGCGCCACCGAGGCGTGGGACACCGTGTCCGACGAGGTCGGCGAGCTCCTGGAGTAGGCGACACGTACAGCTTCGCGTGCCCGGCCCCGCCACCTGGGGCCGGGCACGTCCCATGATCCCCTCACCGGCCCTCGGGGCCCGGTGCGAATCACACCGACAGGGGACGTGTGCGACTCGAAGCGACGCAGGTTACGGCACTACCATTGCCACATGGCGTTCTCAGGGGATTTCGGAATTCAGGGGCACGAGGGTGCTACCGGTGAGCGTGTCGGCGGGACCACGGTCCCCATGGGCTCGGCCGGTGCCATCCCGCTCGGCCTGACCTTCGACGACGTACTGCTCCTGCCCGGCGAATCCGACGTGATCCCCTCCGAGGTCGACACGTCCTCCCAGCTCACCCGTAACATCCGCATCTCGGTGCCGCTGCTGACCGCCGCGATGGACACCGTCACCGAGGCCCGCATGGCCATCGCGATGGCCCGCCTCGGCGGCCTGGGCATCCTGCACCGCAACATGTCCGCCGAAGAGCAGGCCCAGCAGGTCGACCTCGTCAAGCGCTCCGAGTCCGGCATGGTCGCCGACCCCGTCACCTGCTCCCCGCACGACACGCTCGAACAGGTCGACAAGCTCTGCGGCAAGTACCGCATCTCGGGGCTGCCGGTCACCGACGAGGACGGCAAGCTCATCGGCATCGTCACCAACCGCGACATGCGCTTCGAGAGCGACATGTCCGTGACCGTGGCCTCTGTCATGACCTCCCGCGACCTGGTCACCGCCCCCGAGGGCGTCTCCAGCGACGAGGCCCTGGAACTGCTCAAGCGCAACAAGATCGAGAAGCTCCCGATCGTCGACGCCGAGGGCCACCTGCGCGGCCTCATCACCGTCAAGGACTTCTCCAAGCGCGAGGAGTTCCCCAACGCCTCCAAGGACGACGTCGGGCGCCTGCGCGTCGGCGGCGCCATCGGCGTCGGCGACGACCAGTACTCCCGCGCCGGGCAGCTCGTCGAAGCCGGGATCGACCTGCTCTCCGTCGACTCCGCGCACGGCCACTCCCGTGGCGTGCTCGACATGATCGCCCGCGTCGCCAAGGACTTCGGCGACAGGGTCGACATCATCGGCGGCAACATCGTCACCGCCGCGGCCGCCAACGCCATGGCCGACGCGGGCGCCGATGCCGTCAAGGTCGGCGTCGGACCCGGCGCCATCTGCACCACCCGCGTCGTCGCCGGCGTGGGCGCCCCCCAGGTCTCGGCGATCATGGACACCGTGCGCGTCGCACGCCAGCGCGGCGTCCCGGTCATCGCCGACGGCGGCATCCAGTACTCCGGCGACATCGCCAAGGCCATCGTCGCCGGCGCCTCCTCGGTCATGATGGGACAGCTGTTCGCCGGCTGCGCCGAGAGCCCCGGCGACCTCATCTACATGAACGGCAAGCAGTTCAAGTCCTACCGCGGCATGGGCTCGCTGGGCGCCATGCAGTCCCGCGGCGAGGCCCGCTCCTACTCCAAGGACCGGTACTTCCAGGGCGGCGTCGAGTCCAACGACAAGCTCGTCCCCGAAGGCGTCGAGGGACAGGTGCCCTACCGCGGGACCCTCGCACAGGTGGTCTACCAGCTCGTCGGCGGACTGCGCAGTGCCATGGGCTACACCGGGGCCGGTACCATCGAAGCGATGCATGAGCGCGGGCGTCTGGTCCGGATCACCGCTGCGGGACTCAAGGAGAGCCACCCGCACGACATCCAGATGACCGTCGAAGCGCCCAACTACCACACGCGGTAGTCGGGACCGGTAGACCCACGGCGACGCTTGCTAGCCGTAACTTTGCGAGGTGTGACTGTGCGGGAATTGGTCGAGATCGGCCCCGGCAAGATCGTGGCGCGCGGGTGGCGCCTGTCCGAAGTGGCGCTCGTGCCGACCCGGCGGACCAGGGACATCGACGATGTCTCCACCGAATGGCAGCTCGACGCCTACCGCTTCGAGATCCCTGCCGTGGCGCACCCGTCCGACGCGACGATGAGCCCGGCCTCGGTGATCGAGATGGGCCGCCTCGGCGGCCTCGGCGTGCTCAACGCCGAAGGGCTGTGGTGCCGCTACGTCGACCCCACCTCGCTGCTCAAGGAACTCGCGGACACGCCCGCCGAGAACGCCATCGAGCGGCTCCAGGAGATCTACGCCGAACCGGTGAAGCCCGAGCTCATCACCGAGCGTATCGCCGAGATCCGCGCCGGCGGCGTCACCACCGCCCTGCGGATGAGCCCCCAGCACACCGCCGAGCTCGGCCCGATCGCCGTCGAAGCGGGCGTCGACCTGCTCGTCATCCAGGGCACCATCGTCTCCGCGGAGCACGTCTCCTCCGGCGGCGACGTGCTCAACCTCAAGCAGTTCATCGCCGACCTGGACGTCCCCGTCGTCGTCGGCGGAGCCACCAACTACAAGACCGCGATGCACCTCATGCGCACCGGCGCCGCGGGCGTCATCGTCGGCGTCGGCTCCGACGACTGGTCGACCACCGACACCGTGCTCGGCATCGACGTCCCGATGGCCTCGGCCGTCGTCGAGGCCGCCGCGGCCCGCCGCGACTACCTCGACGAGACCGGCGGACGCTACGTCCACCTCATCGCCGACGGCGAGATCACCAACTCCGGCGCCATCGCCAAGGCCATCGCCTGCGGCGCCGACGCGGTCATGCTCGGCTCCATCCTCGCCGACGCCGCCGAGTCCCCGGCCGCCGGCGCCTGGTGGCACTCCGCCGCCTCGCACCCCAAGCTCCCCCGCGGGCGCTTCCGCCCCGGCGACTCCGGCGACGTCGAGGTCCCCGACCTCGAAGCGATCCTCTACGGCCCCAGCAACTCCTCCGACGGCAGCCAGAACCTCTTCGGCGGCCTCCGCCGGGCCATGGCCAAGACCGGCTACACCACCGTCAAGGAATTCCAGAAGGCCAGCCTCGTCACCGCCTGACCGAGCCGCACCGAGGCCCGGCCCCCGCACCACGGGGACCGGGCCTCGGCCGTTTCCCCAAGCGCCCCTTCGCATCCGGTGGGATGCCATCGACTCGATCCCCACCCGCGACTTTCCCACGGCGCCGCGCCCGGCGCGCCGCTGCGCCCATGCCCCCGAGACACCGATGGCGACGATGACACCCTCCCTCCACGTGTCGGGCCTGCACTGCACGCTCGGCGACCGCGCCTCGGGCGATGACCGACCGTGAATCCAAGCCATAGGACCCCGACCCCGTACGTTTGGGATCGACGAGTACTGGAGGTGTCGAGATGACGAGCAAGGAGTTGCTCCATCGTCTGGTCGAGGACTTGGGCGAGCCGCAGGCCGCCGAGGCGCTCACCTGGATTCGCGCTCGATACGCCATGCCCGATCCCGCGCGCGACGAGGCGGCGCTGCCCGATTGGATCGGGTCCTTCTCCTCTGGCCGAGGCGACCTCGCCGAGCGCCACGAGGAGATCCTGCGCGACGAGGACGATGACCGTTGATCGTTGTCGACACGGGTCCCCTGCTGGCGCTCATGGACACCGACGACCACCATCACGCCCGCTGCGTCGCGTAGTTCCGCACGGTCCGAGTGCCGTTGCTGATTCCCTCGCCCGTGCTCACCGAGGTCTGCTGGCTCCTCGACCGCAACCGCGGCTCGAAGGCCGAGGCGGCCTTCCTGCGCGGGCTCGCCGACCCTCAGGGGCGCTGACGCTCAGCCCGACCACCGATGAGGAGCTGCTGCGCATCGCCGATCTGGTCGAGCAATACGCCGATCTGCCCCTCGGTGCCGTGGACGCGTCTGTCGTCGCGCTCGCCGAACGCCTACGCATCCGCGAGGTCGCCACGATCGACCACCGCCACTTCAACATCGTCCGACCCGCCCACGTCGACGCCTTCACACTCCTGCCCTAGTTCCTGCTGGAACCGGCTCACCGCCGACGGCCTCGGCCTGGGTCGTGCCCTCACCGGTGGTCCGTGCGGTCTTCGGCGGCATCCTCGCTGTCCGGCGACGACGTCAGGAGCGCATCGACCAGCGCCTTCCAGTCCGCCGGGTTCGCGGCCCAGCGGTAGAGCGGCAGGCGGTGCCGCTTTCCGGTGCGGACCTCGTACAGGCGGGCGTCGTACACGGAGTACTCGATCCGCGCGAAGCGGCCATGTGGCCAGGACTGCCACCAATGCTTGGCACCCGGGCCGTGGAGCCGCCCCGTCCGCAGGTCGAAGGACAGGTAGCGCTTCGACAGGGCAAACCTGACGAGCACCACCGAAATCCCGATGAGGAAGCCGCAGACGAAGCCCCGCAGCAGGTCCTCCAATCGGCTGTTGGCCTGGGGCAACAGATAAGAGGCCGCGACATACGCCGCGAACATGACCGTGCCGGTCACGAGGAGGCGAACTCGCCGCAGCCTGACCTCGACCGTCTCGACCCGGCGCTCAGTGGTCGGAGCCGGCAGGTCCCGCATGAGCAGGTCGACGAACCGTGCCCAATCGCGCCGGTCGGCGACCCGTCGTCGGATCGGCAGGCGGCGCCGTCTGCCGTCGGCGCTCACTTCGTAGACCCGGGAGTCGTAGACGGAGTACTCGATCCGCTCGTACCCGCGTGCCGGATAGGTCCCCTTATGCCGCCACCTGCCCGAGGCGGTGACCGTTCGACGCCTCGTGTCGAACGTGAAATACCAGCGGCGCACGACCAGTGCGATCCGGCCCAGCGCCCCCATACCGATCAGGATCCCGCCGAGGCGCAGCAGCCCGTCGACCGCCGCGCTCGGAGGATCGTGCAGCACGAGCACCGCAGCCACCGGCAGCCCTAGGGCTGCCGTGATCAGACAACGAACCAGGCTCGCCCGCACCACGATCCGAGCCGGATCGGGGGTTTCGCCGGGTGGTGCCGCCGCGTTCTCGCCGTTCATGCCGACTGCTTCGGAGCCGGGTGCTCGGCGGCGGCGCGGGCGTTCTGGTGGGCGAGGAACACGTCGACGAAGGCGGTCCAGTCCTGGCGGTTCAGCAGGGCCGAACCGCGCACGATCCGGCGCCGCCTGCCGTCGGGCCGCAGGATTTCCAAGGCGCCGAAGTGAACGGAGTACTCGATGCGGTCGCCCGCGCGCCACTTCCCGAGTCCCGACCGGGTCCAGCCCGAACCCCACAGGTGCCCGGTGCGCGTGTCGTAGTGCAGCGCCGGGCCCATGAACAGCAGCTGGGTCCCGAGGATCGCCGCGTAGATCGGCAGGAACATCTCGAACTGGAGCAGCGAGTCCTCCACGTCCAAGGCGAACACTCCCCAAGAGGAGAGGACCCACAGCGGCCACCCGATCGACGCCAGCCACCAGCCCAGGCGCCGGTTGTGGCGGACCGTAATCACCGTCCGCGGGTCCGGAGGCGGCGTCGGATCGGGGGCCGGGTTCTCGTCCGGAGGCGGCGGCATCGGCGGCAGGCCGTAGAGCAGGGTCCGCGGCGGGGGGTCCTCGGCCGGGGGCGGCGCCGAATCGGGGGCGGTGTTCATTTGGGTGTCTTTCGGGCTTCGGAGTCGCGAGGGGGGGGGGGGGGGGGGGGGGGGGGGGGGGGGGGGGGGNGGGTGTCGGCGGAGTACTGGCGGGGCGTCCGGTTTCAGTGAGGCGGGGGTCGTCTGTTCGGATGAGGGTTGGTCCGCTTCTCGGCGGTTTGTGGCTCCGCGCACAGGTATCTGTCAGCTAGGCCACGTATCCTTGCCAGCGTGAAGCGCGAGAAGCACCCCATTCCCACAAGGAGTGGGGAACAACACACCCGGCTTTCGGCGTTGGTGCTGCTGTGACCTGCCCGTTCTGTTCCGTACTCACCGTGCCCGGCGCGCGCTACTGCCACAACTGCGGCGCGCCGCTCTCTCCGGAGGCGACCGCCCCGCAGACCGAGCGCCGCTACGTCACGGTGCTGTTCTGCGACCTCTCCGACTTCACGACCTGGTCCGAGAGCCTCGACCCCGAACGGGTCTCGTCCGTCACCGACCGGCTCCTGGCGGAGTGCGTCTCCGCCGTCAACGAGTTCGGCGGGCACGTCGACAAGCTCACCGGGGACGGCCTCATGGCCGTGTTCGGTGCGCCGCTCTCGCACGAGGACGACGCCGAGCGGGCCGTGCGCGCCGCGCAGGCCATGCAGAAACGCGTCCGCAGGCTCCTCAAGGCCGAGTCCGGCGGCGGCCTGCCCATCGGGCTGCGCATCGGTCTCCGCTCGGGCCTGGTCGTCGCCGGGATGCAGGCGAACCTCGAGTACACCGTCATCGGCGACACCGTGAACACCGCCGCGCGCCTGTGCGACGTGGCCTCCGTCGGCACCGTCTGGGCCGGCGAGGAGACCATGCGCGCGACCAAGCACGCCGCCGCCTGGCGCCGCCTCACCCCCGTGCGCCTCAAGGGCAAGCGCGAGCCCGTCGAAGTGTTCCAGCTCCTCGGCCTCGAAGACGAGCCCGGCACCCGCGCCAGCCTCGGCGACACCGCGCCGTTCATCGGACGCGACGCCGAGATCGGCCGCGTCACCGGCCGCCTCGAAGCCGTCATCGACCGCGGCGAGCCGCTCGTGCTCATCCACACCGCCGAAGCCGGCATGGGCAAGACCCGCTTCGCCCGCGAAGTCCGCACCGTCGCCACCGAGCGCGGCGCCCGCGTCCTCACCGTCCGCGTCGCCCCCTACGGGGAGGGCCGCCGCTTCGGGCCCCTCGCCGACCTCGTGCGCAAAGCCGCCGGCCTGCGCTTCGACGACGACCGCGCCACCGCCGAGACGAAACTGCGCCGCATCGCCGACGGCCACGCCGACCACGGCGAATGCCGCCTCAACATCACGCTCCTGCTCGGCCTCCTCGGCCACGGCCGACCCGGCGCCACCGACCGCCCCGGCGGCTTCACCGGCCAGCAGTCCGACGCGTACACCATCCCCGAAGCCGTCGCCGAACTCATCACGCACATGGCCACCCACGGCCCCCTCGTGCTCAACATCGACGACCTTCACACCGCCTCCCTCGACGGCATCGACGCCCTCGGCGTCGCCCTCGCCAAGATCCACGGCCCCGTCCTCGTGATCCTCTACGGCCGCCCCGAACTCACCCGCTCCTCCGGCGTCCTCACCCGCATCTCCGAAGCCGAGGTCCACCCGCTCCCGCCGCTCGCCGGCGCCGACGCCGCCCGCCTCCTGCGCGAGTTCCTCGGCGGCGGCCGCATGCCCAAACCCGACGAGGACCGCCTCCTCGGCTTCGCCCAGGGCAACCCCTACTACCTCGCCGAACTCGTCACCCTCCTCACCGAGCAGGGCCTGCTTACCGCGGACGGCGACCAGTGGCGACTCGCCGCAGGGTCCCTCACCGGACGCGTCCTCTCCCGCGACCTCGCACAGGTCCTCGGCGCCCGCATCGACGCCCTCTCACCGGCCGCCCGCGCCCTCCTGCGCGCCGCCTCCATCTTCGGCGACGCCGTGCCCCCCGAGGCCACGCAACTGCTCGAGAAGGAGGTCCCCGGCGAGTTCGAACGCGCCCTCCAGGAACTCCTCGACCGCAGGATGCTGCGCCGCCGCTCCTACGGCGGCTACCGCTTCGTCACCCCGCTCCTGCGCCAGGCCGCCTACGCGCCCATCGGGAAAGCCGACGCCGCCCACGCCCACGCCGAGATCGCCCGCTGGGCCGCCGACACCGAACTCGAAGGCCAGAGCGCCGACGACCTCGTCGTCTTCCACGCCGAACAGGCCGTCACCCTCGCCCGCGAAGTCGAGATCGAAGCGCTCGACGAGGTCTGGAACGTCCTCCCGCTCGCCGTCGAAGCCGTCCGCAAGCAGGCCGTCCGCGCCATGGACGCCTCCGAGCCCGAACGCGCCGTCGCCCTCCTCAACGGCGTCGAACGCCTCGCCCCCCTGAGCGCCGACGACCGCCTCCTGCGCGGCCGCGCCCTCACCCGCCTCGGCCGCACCGTCGAAGCCGAGGCCGAGATCGAAGGCCTCGCCGTCGACATCGGCCTCATCCCCGCCGACGACCACGAGGACGACGAGCACCCCTCCGGGCGCCTCTTCGGCGACGACTTCCCCGAGGACGAGGCCGAACTCGTCGCCCAGCTGCTCCTGCTGCGCGGGCGCCTCCACCGCTACAAGGGCGAACTCCAGGCCGCCCGCGGCGCCTGGACGGCCGCGCTGGCGCTCTCGCGCCGCGAGGGCCTGG
Organism: Glycomyces paridis; assembly: GCF_004912155.1. GTDB lineage: Bacteria > Actinomycetota > Actinomycetes > Mycobacteriales > Micromonosporaceae > Glycomyces > Glycomyces paridis. The sequence continues at coordinate 112,797 of NZ_STGX01000010.1, forward strand.
CCGGGCCGCGCTGCGACGCGCAGTGCCGCATCGGACTGCTCGACTTCCTCGCCGGGCACCTCTCCGAGGCCGAGGCCCGGTTCCTCGACGCCTACGACGTCGCCTACGGCGTCGGCGACGACAAGCGCCTGGCCTGGGCCCTCCAGCACCGCGCGTGGGTCCTGGTGGCCCGCGGCGACTTCGACGGCGCCGACGACGTGCTCCGCGAGGCCGCGAAGGCCTTCGCCCGCCAGATGGACCTCGTCGGGCGCGCCTGGGTCCGCGGCGTCTCCGCGTTCGCCCTGCTCATGGCCGGGCGCTTCACCGAGGCGAAGCGGCTGTCGGACGTGTTCATGCCGATCGGCGAGCGCTCGGGCGACGTGTTCGCCGTCGGGCTGCTGCGCGCGATCGGCGCCGCCGCCCAGATCGGGCTCGGCCTCCCCGCGGGCGCCGACGCGGCCGCCCGCAAGTCCTTCCGCGACTTCGAGCGCATCGACGACGACTGGGGCCGCGGCTTCGCCAAGTACGTGCGGGCCCTCGCGGCCCGCTCGATCGGCGCGCTCGACCACGCCCTCGACCTCGCCGCGACCGCCGAGGAGTACGGCGCCAAGACCGGCCACCCGCTCCTGATCTCCTTGGCGCACAACCTCAGAGGCCGCTGCGCACTCGAAGCGGGGGACCCGGCCACGGCCGAGGCCGCCGCGGAGGAGGCGCTCGCGCTGCTCACCGACGACGTGCTCGAACCCGGGCGCGCGGCCAACACCGCGCTCCTGGCGGACGTGCGCGCCGCCAAGGGCGACCGAGCCGAGGCCCTGCGGATGCTCGAACCCCTTGCGGCGCATTACGACGAGCCGGCCCTGGGTCGGCCCCGCCGCGCCATCGTGGCCCGCTACGCGCGCCTGCTCGACGAGGAGGGCCGCACCGACGAGGCCGCCGCGTGGGCCCGCACCGCTCTGAAGTCCTTCGGCGAGGACCCCGAGAGCACCGCCTGGGCCGAGTCCTACCTCGCGAACGCCCCGGTGGCCTGAGACCCTTCTCGATCGCACGCGCTGTGCGCCGCGACCTCGCCGCGCCCTGGGAACCTTGAGGGGTGCAGACGACGCAGCGGGTGGACGGACGGCCCTGCCGGAGGCGGCCCTCACGGACCGCGACCGGTTCCAGTCGGACCGTCCGCCCTCCCGCGCGCCGCACGGGGGATGCGTTCACTATGCGTCACCCGCTTCTGCCGCACGGGAAGCGACACCTCATCCGTTCGGCCAGTTGTCGGTGCCTTTTCGTCCAGGGGTATACAGAATCATGGACGCGTTGCCGTAACGTTATGCGTCAAAGGTCCCATGACTCGGATCCCCCAGGCCCGAGCGAAGGGACCGAGGTCAGGAACGCCCCCCACCGCAGACCGCGTTCCCACCTGCTCCAGGCTCGACACTAGGCTGATCGGCGGCTCGCGAGCGTCGCCGAGAACGGAGGCTGTACCCAGTGGACACCATCTCGTCCTACGGTGCTCCAACCGGTCCCCACCTCGCCCCTCCCGGATTCCGCCAGGAGGCCGACCCCGAATCGCTCCTCCAGGGGATCGAGCGCCTGACCGGCTTCACCGAGATCGACCGGGGCGCGTACTCCACGGTCTACAGCGCCACCCGGTACGACGACGGCACCGAGGTCGCCGTCAAGATCGAGGCCCGGCCGCTCACCGACGACGCCTCCCGCGAGCGCTTCCGCCGCGAGGTCCAGACCGCCGGGCGCGTCTCCGACCACCCGTGCGTGGTCAAGATGATCTCCGCGGGCCTCACCCACCAGGCCAACCCGTACGTGGTCATGGAGCGCTGCCGCGGCTCGGTCGCCGACCTGCTCGACCGGCACACCACGATCGCGCCGCAGCAGACCATCGCGATCGGCATCCGCATCGCCGACGCCCTCGCCGCCGCGCACGAGGCCGGGATCGTCCACCGCGACGTCAAGCCCGCGAACCTCCTGGTCAACCAGCAGGGCCACGCGGTCCTCGCCGACTTCGGCCTCTCCAGCCTCATCCCGGTCCCGCAGCCCGGCGAGCCCGTCTCGACCATGGCGACGCCCGCGTACGCGCCCCTGGAGATCTTCCAGATGCGCGAGGTCGGCCCCAGCGCCGACGTCTACTCGCTCGCGGCCACGCTCTACGCGATGCTCAGCGGCAACCCCCCGCGCTTCCCCTCGGACGGCGTGCTCGACATCAACGACGTCGCGGCCCTGTTCGACCGGCCGATCCCGGCGATCCCCGGCATATCGCCCCTCCTGCTCGAAATGCTGCGCACGGCCCTCATCAACAACCCCGACGGGCGCCCGACCGCCGTCGAGTTCCGGGAGTTCCTCGCGAGCATCCCCGAGGCCTCGACCGGCATCCTCCCGCGCGTCACCGACGGCCCCCCGCCCCAGCGCGAACCCGTCTCCCCGGCCCCCCAGGGCATGTACGGCGCCTACGCCTCCCCGCCGCGCCCCGAGGCCCGCGGTGCGGCCCCCGAGCCCGGCTACGCCGATCTGGGCGGCGCGGGCGAGTCGCCCTCCACGCTCCGCCTCGCGCCGAGCCGCCGCCGCGACCAGGCCCCCCGGCGCGCCCCCGAACCGCAAGCGCCCCAAGGCTTCAGGCCCTCCCCGCCTGAACGCGCCGCCGCGCCGCGCGTCTCCAGCCCGCCGCCGATGAGCCCGCCCTCGGGTGCGCCCTTCGACGAACCTGGCGGCTTCGCAGACGAGACCGCTAAGTGGCAGTCCTTCTCCTCAGGCGGCGCCCGCGACGACCACGACTCGCGCCTCCCCGTCCCGATCGCGCGCAACGAGACCGGCCTGACCCGCAAGGAACGGCGCCTGAAAGAAGGCGACACCGGCTCCAGCGTCGGGCGCCTCATCGGCATGGGCGCCGCGGGCCTCATCGTCCTCGCGCTGCTCATCACCGGCGGCGTCTGGCTCTTCGACTCCGAGGAGACCGCCGGGCTCGCCGAGCAGTCCGCGGCCGCCGACTACGTGAGCACCTGCACCCTGGAGACCGATGGCGCCGGGTGCGTCGCCGAGCCGACCTGCTTCGACGGCGACTTCGCCGCGGCCACCTGCGACGGCCCGCACCTGTGGGAGGCCTACGCGACCGGTCAGCTGCCCGAAGGGGTCGAGGACGCCGAGGCCGCAAGGGCCGACGCGACCGTCGCCGGCGCGTGCGTCGACGGCCAGCTCGAAGGCGGCCCGCTGTCGCAGCTCATCGCCGGCGACGCGATCGACTGGGTCACCGACGTCCACGTCCCCGGCGACGGCACGTTCCTGTGCGTCGCGCAGCTCAAGGACGGCCAGGAGGCCACGACGATGACCTTCGCCCGCGGCGAGTAGCGCAAGACACCGAGAGGGCCCGGCACCACAGGTGCCGGGCCCTCTTCGCCGTGGCGGGACTGGGTTCGCGGATCACCGCGGGCCACGGCCTCGGATCAGAACTCCTCGTCGAGGTCGACCTTGCCCTCCACGGCCACCTGGTAGGCGGTCGCCCTGCGCTCGAAGAAGTTCGTCAGCTCCTGCACGTCCTGGAGCGCCATGAACGGGAACGGGTTCTCCGAGCCCCACTTCTTGGGCATGCCGAGGCGCACCAGGCGCTGGTCGGCGGCGTACTCCAGGTACGACTTCATGTCCTTGACGGTCATGCCCGGCATCCCCTCGCCGATGAGGTCCTCGGCGAACTGGAGTTCGGCCTCCACGGCCTCCTCCAGCATGTCGGTGACCTGCTGGCGCATCCGGTCGTCGAACAGCTCGGGCTCCTCCTGGCGCACGATGTCGACGACGCTGAACGCGAAGTTCATGTGGCAGGACTCGTCGCGGAAGACCCAGTTGGTGCCGGTCGCGAGGCCGTCGAGCAGGCCCCGGCTGCGCAGCCAGTACACGTACGCGAAGGCGCCGTAGAAGAACAGGCCCTCGATGCACGCGGCGAAGCAGATGAGGTTGAGCAGGAAGGTCCGGCGGTCCTCGGCGGTCTTGAGCTCCTGCATGTCGAAGACCGAGTCGATCCACTTGAAGCAGAAGTCGGCCTTGCGCTTGATCGAGGGGATGTTGTTGACCGCGTCGAAGGCCTTGGCGCGCTCCTCGGGGTCGGGCAGGTAGGTGTCGAGCAGCGTCAGGTAGAACTGCACGTGCACGGCCTCCTCGAAGAGCTGGCGCGAGAGGTACAGGCGCCCTTCGGGGGAGTTGACGTGCTGGTACAGGTTGAGCACCAGGTTGTTCGCGACGATGGTGTCGCCGGTGGCGAAGAAGGCCACGAGGCGGTGGATGAGGTGCTGCTCCTGGGGCGTGAACCCGGCCAGGTCCGTCAGGTCGGAGGCGAGGTCGACCTCCTCGACGTGCCACGTGTTCTTGATGGCGTCCCGGTACTGCTCGTAGAAGTCCGGGTACTTCATCGGTCGCAGTGTCAGGTCCATACCTGGGTCGAGCAGCATGGGCGGGTCCTCTCGTGTCGCGGTGTGCTTGGGGCGCAGGGGCTTTGAGCGCAGGGGTGTGAGCAGGCGGCGGGGCGCTGGGCCCCGCCGCCCCGGGTCCTACTGGCAGGCCTCGCAGCTCTCCGGGTTCTCCAGGGAGCACGCGATGTCGGCAGGGATGACCTCCAGCTCGGTCGGCTGCGGCTCGGCCGCCTGGGCGCTGACCGTGGTCTGGTTGATGCGCGTGGCCGGGCGGCTGCGCAGGTAGTACGTGGTCTTCAGGCCCTGCTGCCAGGCGTAGCGGTACATCGAGGAGAGCTTGCCGATGGTCGGCGAGGCCTGGAACAGGTTGAGCGACTGGGCCTGGTCGATGAACGGCGTGCGGGCGGCGGCGAGGTCGATGAGCGCGCGCTGCGGCAGCTCCCAGGCGGTGCGGTAGCGCTCCTGGAGGTCGGCCGGGATCGCCGCGATGCCCTGGACGGAGCCCTCGGCGAGGACGATGGCCTGGCGCACCTGCTCGCTCCAGATGCCGCGCTCCTTGAGCTCGGCGATGAGGTGGCGGTTGACCTGGAGGAACTCGCCGGAGAGCGTCTCGCGCTTGAAGACGTTGGAGACGACCGGCTCGATGCACTCGGCGCACCCGGCGATCGAGGCGATGGTCGCGGTCGGCGCGATGGCGATCATGAGCGAGTTGCGCAGGCCGTGCTCGGCGATCCGCTCGCGGACGGCGTCCCAGCGCGCATCGAGCGTGATCCGCGCGTTCGGGTAGTGGTCGGTGTGGAGCACGCCGTCGGCGGCGCGGGTCTCGGCGAAGTTCGGGTGGGCCCCGAGCTCGGCGGCGAGACGCGCGGAGGTCTCGTAGGCCACGATCGCGATGCGCTCGGCGATCGCGGTCGAGAGCGCGAGCGCCTCCTCGGAGTCGAAGGCGAGCCCGAGCTTGAAGAACGCGTCGGCGAGGCCCATGCAGCCCAGGCCGATCGGGCGCCACTTGCGGTTGGCCTTCTCGGCCTCGGCGGTCGGGTAGAAGCCGAGGTCGATGGTGCGGTCGAGGAACTTGACGGCGGTGGCGACGGTGCGTTCGAGCCGCTCGAAGTCGAAGCCCTCGCTCGTGCAGTGCTCGGCGAGGTTCACCGATCCGAGGTTGCACACGGCGGTCTCGGAGTCGTTGGTGACCTCCAGGATCTCGGTGCACAGGTTCGAGAGGTGGATGACGTTCTCGTCGCGCGCGGTCTGGTTCGAGGTCCGGTTCGCGGTGTCGGAGAAGGTGATCCAGCCGTTGCCGGTCTGGGCGAGGGTGCGCATCATGCGCCCGTACAGCTCGCGGGCGGGGATGGTCTTGCGGGCCTTCCCGGCGGCCTCGGCGGCCCGGTAGGCCTCGTCGAAGCGCTCGCCCCACAGGTCGACCAGCTCGGGGGTCTCCTTGGGGTCGAACAGGGACCACTGGGCGTCGGCCTCGACCCGGCGCATGAACTCGTCGGGGATCCAGTTGGCGAGGTTGAGGTTGTGGGTGCGGCGCTCGGTGTCGCCGGTGTTGTCCCGCAGCTCCAGGAACTCCTCGATGTCGGCGTGCCAGGTCGCCAGGTACACGCACGCGGCGCCCTTGCGTCGCCCGCCCTGGTTCACCGCCGCCACGGACGAGTCGAGGGTGCGCAGCCACGGCACGATCCCGTTGGAGTGCCCGTTGGTGCCGCGGATGAGCGAGCCCCGCGAACGCACGCGCGACCACGCGATGCCGATGCCGCCGGCGTACTTCGACAGGCGTGCGACCTGGCTGTAGCGCTCGTAGATTGAGTCGAGCTCGTCCTTGGGGGAGTCGAGCAGGAAGCACGAGGACAGCTGCGGGCGGCGCGTCCCGGAGTTGAACAGCGTCGGCGAGGAGGGCAGGTACGCGAGGGCCGACATGAGCCGGTACAGTTCGGCGGCCTCCTCGACCGACTGGCTCAGGCCGCACGCGACGCGGAGCATGAAGTACTGCGGGCGTTCGAGGACCGTGCGGTGCTCGGGGTGGCGCAGCAGGTAGCGGTCGTAGACGGTGCGCAGCCCGAAGTACTCGAAGCGGTCGTCGGCGGTCTCGTCGATGACGGCGTCGAGCGCGGCGCCGTTGGCCTCCACGAACGCGACGAGGTCTTCGGAGAGCAGGCCGTTGTCGCGGCACGCCGCGATGGACGCGGTGAAGCTGGTGACGCCCTCGCCCGCGGTCTCGTCGGCGATGTGCTCGGCGAGGAGGCGGGCGGCGAGCTTGGAGTAGGTCGGCTCGGAGGCGACGCTCGACGAGGTGATCTCGACGGCCCGCTCGCGCAGGCCCTTCTCGGTCGCTCCCGGCCACAGGCCGGCCTCGATCTGGGCGATGACCTTCTCGGCGTCGACGTCGGGCAGCCCGACGGCGTGGACGCGGATGCGGTCGGCGACCCGGGCGGCGGGACCCTGGTCGTGGCTCCGCTGCTGCGGTGCGGTGGTGGCGGATGGCGTGGTGGCGAGCCCGGTCATCTCTGCATCCCCTCGTGCTGTGCTTGCTGTGGCGCCCGGCCCGCTGCGGGCCGCGCTCTGACGGCACGGCGGCGCGGCCCTCTCCATGCGATTACGGCATGTGATGGCAGTGGAGTTCGACAGCACCGACCTGACAGTGCAGAATCATACATGTTGTGGTCGGGCACTGGGGTGCCCCCAAGATGTTGCGTTTTTCCGGGGTTTCGGTCACTGAACTCCCAGCGTGTCCGCTAGGCTCGGGGGTTTCCGCGGAGTCAGCCTATGCCGCGCGTCCGACACTTCCGCCGCGAAACCGCCGCCGTCGCCCGGCTGTGATCCTCGCCGGCCAAACCGCCTGCGGGAAGCGGACGGGGCACTGGTAGCATCGTGGCGGCCGATCGATCCGTCGATCGCCGCGCCTCCGTAGCTCAGTGGATAGAGCACTGGTTTCCGGGACCAGGTGTCGCAGGTTCGAATCCTGCCGGGGGCACCGCAGACCCGCCCGATGTATCGGGCGGGTCTTTTCGTCTGTTCTGGAGGGTTTCGGGCGGAGGCCGGACTGCTGTTGATAGTTTCCGGAAGTTTCGGTACTGGAGTGGGAATCGGTGCGGTGGTTGGGCGCGGTCGGGTGGGCATCGGTGGCGCTTGGCGGCCGTGTGTGGCCGTGATCAGGGCATATGTACCAATTGTCTCCCTGTTATGGACCAAGAAAGTTCCGATAGTTTTCCGGAAGTCATTGACACCCTCGGTCGGCCGGTTCACGATGGTTCCATCGAGAGAGATAGACATCTTTCGATGCGGCTCGCCATCCCGCGGGCCGCTCGGCACCCGTCTCCTAGGAGGAAGGATGTCCATGGACAATCCGCCCCCCAGCATCTTCGGCCGCAGGAGCCTCCTGCTCGGCGGCGCGAGCGCCCTCGCCCTGGGCGGCGCCGGCCTGCTCATGCCCGGCCAGGCCCTCGCGCAGCAGACCATCACCACCAACCAGGAGGGCACCCACAACGGCTACTACTACTCGTTCTGGACCGACACCCAGGGCCGCGCCTCGATGACCCTCGGCGCGGGGGGCAACTACAGCTCCTCGTGGAACGGCGCCAACAACTGGGTCGGCGGCAAGGGCTGGGCCAACGGCGGACGCCGGACCGTCAACTACAGCGGTTCGGTCAACCACGGCAGCAACGGCTACCTCGCCCTCTATGGCTGGACCTCCAACCCGCTGGTCGAGTACTACATCGTCGAATCGCACGGCCCCTACAACCCCAGTAGCGGCGCCTCGGGCCGCGGCACGCTCAACACCAGCGGGGGCACCTACTGGCTCGGGGAGTCCACCCGGACCAACGCGCCGTCGGTCGAGGGCACCAGGACCTTCCAGCAGTACTGGAGCGTCCGCCAGGGCAACCGCACCTCCGGGACCATCAACACCGGCGAGCACTTCGACGCGTGGTCCCGGGCGGGCATGAACCTCGGCGCGTTCAGCTACTACATGATCATGGCGACCGAGGGCTACCAGTCCACCGGCAACTCGAACATCACGCTCGACAGCACCGGCGGCGGCGACCCCGACCCCGATCCCGACCCCGGTGGCGGCGGCGCCTGCACTGCCGCCCTGTCGGCGGGCCAGCGCTGGGGTGACCGGTACAACCTCAACGTCAACGTCTCGGGCAAGAGCGACTGGCGCGTCGTCCTCAACATGCAGGGCGCCGCCCGCGTCAGCTCCTTCTGGAACTGCAACGCCACCTGGCCGACCGCGACGCAGATGGTGTGCACGCCCAACGGCTCGGGCAACAACTTCGGCGTCACGATCATGGCCAACGGGAACTGGAACTGGCCTTCGGTCTCCTGCTCCTAGCGCCACCGGCGCAGCGGCGCGGCGGACCCCTCCGCCGCGCCGCTGCGCCCCGGCCGCCGGGCGCGGCGGCATAGGATCGGTCCATGCGACCAGTTCCCCTCGCGCTCAGCGGCCTCGCCCTCGTCCTCCTGACCGCCGCCTGCACCGGCGAGGAGTCGCCTCCGGCCGACGACGTCATCCCCGCCGCCGCCGCCGCGATGGCCGAGGTCGAGAGCGTCCGCTTCGACCTGACCGTCGACGGCTCGGTCGAGGGCCTGTCGGTCAAGGCCGCCGACGGCGTCGTCACCGCGGACGGCTCGGCCGAGGGCACCGGGACCATCACCGCCTTCGGCGTGGACGTCGAGGTCGAGTACGTGATCATCGGCGAGGACGCCTACGTCAAGGGCTTCACCGGCGGCTTCCAGCAGATCCCCGTCGGCGACGACATGCTCCCGTACGACCCGACGATCCTCCTGGCCCCGACCGGGGCATCGCCGCGCTCCTGGAGGCCGTCGACTCGGCCGAGCCCCAGGAGGCCGAGAAGGTCGACGGCGTCGACGCCTACCGGTACGAGGTCGTGTTCGACCCGGCCGTGTTCGGCGAGTTCATTCCGGCCGAAGGGGACTGGAACACCGCGACCGTCTGGTTCGACCAGGAGACCGCCCGCGTCGTCAAGGCCGAGTTCAGCCAAGGGGACGCGACCGTGGCGCTGCACCTGTCCGACTACGACGAACCGGTGACGGTTGAGGCGCCCTGAGGCGGCGCGCCGCCGCATCGCGATCGGCGCGGCCGGGGCCGCCGTCCTGATCGGATCGATCGACGCGTACGTGCTCGTGACGGTCCTGGTCGACATGATCGGCGAGTTCGGCATCCCCGCGAACCACCTGGAGCGGGCCACGCCCCTGGTCACCGGCTACCTCCTCGGCTACACGGCCGGGATGCCGCTGCTCGGGCGCCTCTCCGACCGCTTCGGACGCAAAGTGGTCATCCACGCGTGCCTGGCCGCCTTCGCGATCGGCTCGCTCGTCTCCGCCGTGTCCACCGAGCTCGCGCCGCTCGTGGCGGGCCGGGCCCTCCAGGGCCTCGCCGGCGGCGCGCTCCTGCCGGTGACGATGGCCCTCGCCGCCGACCTGTTCGCCGCCCGCCGCCGCCCCGTCGTCCTCGGCTGGGTCGGCGCCGCCCAGGAACTCGGCGCCGTCCTCGGGCCCCTGTTCGGCGCGGGCGTCGCCGCCCTCATCGGCTGGCGCGGCATCTTCTGGATCAACCTCCCCCTCGCTCTGCTCGCGGCCCTGGCGATCCAGTACGCGCTGCCGAAGACCGAGGCCCGCAGCAGCGCCCGCGTCGACGTCGTCGGCGGCCTCCTCCTCGCGATCGCCCTGGGGCTGTTCACCGTCGGGCTCTACAACCCCGACGCCCAGGCCGGGGTCCTGCCCTCCTGGGGACCCCCGGTCCTCCTCGCCGCCGCCGCAGCCCTGGCCGCGTTCGGCCTGCACCAGTGGCGGTCCCCGGTGCGCCTCCTCGACCCCGCCGGGGTCCGCGGCTTCCCCTTCGGCGCGACCCTGGCCGCGAGCCTCGCGGCCGGAGCCGTCCTCATGGTCACCCTCGTCGACGTCCAGCTCCTCGCCCAGACGCTCCGCGGCCTCGACGCCACCGGCGGAGCCCTCCTCCTCATGTGGTTCCTCGTCGGCCTGCCCGTCGGCGCGCTCGCCGGCGGCGCCCTCGCCTCCCGCTTCGGCGAGCGCCTCCCCGCCGTTGCCGGGTTCGCCGCCGCAGCCGCCGCCTACCTGTGGATCGGCCGCGCCGTCCCCGACGTCGAACCCGGCCTCGCCCTCGCCGGGGCCGCCCTCGGCGCCACCATCGCCCCCCTCTCCTCGGCCGCCCTGCGCACCACCCCCGAGGACGCCCACGGCACCGCCTCGGCCGCCGTCGTCGTCGCCCGCATGATGGGCATGCTCGTCGGTGTTGCCGCCCTCACCTCCTGGAGCCTCCACCGCTTCGCCGAATCCACCGCCGACCTCGACTCCCCCCTGCCCTTCGGCATCACCGAGGCCGAGTTCCTCCAGCGCCAGGCGGTCTACCGCGAAGCCCTCGACGCGGCCCTCGCCGCCCAGTACGCCGACGTCTTCACCGCCGCCGCCGCCATCTGCCTCGCCGCGGCCCTCGCCTCACTCCTCCTCCCCGGGCGTGTCGGAGCACGCACCGCTGGAGTCGCTTGAGGGCGGTGGGACTGGATAGGGTTGCGACATGGCGGATCTTTCAGTAGTCGAGAATGTCGACGAGCACCGGTACGAGCTGCGCGACGCGGCCGGGACGGTGCTCGGTTACCTGGAGTACCTCGTGCGGGAGGACTTCACGGTCCTGCCCCACACCGAAGTGGACCGTTCGCTGCGCGGGCGCGGATGGGGCGACCGGCTCGTGCGCCACGCCCTCGACGACCTGCGCGGCAAGGGCGCGAAGGCCTACCCGACCTGCCCGTTCGTGGACCGCTGGATGCAGCGCCACGAGGAGTACGAAGACCTGCGCTACCAGCCGTAGCGACGCGCCTAGACGGCACTGCCGCGGAGTGTTCACCTCCCCGCAAACTCCGGGTTCACTCGCCGTTCATCCGCCGATGAAGCATCGTCGGTATGCGTCTCTCGGTTGCACCGACCCGCCGGCCCGAACCCGTTCCGGGCCGGCGGCGGACAACGCCCCCCGCCCTCCGGAACGGGGAACGCTGATGCTCTCCGCGCTCATCCTCCTACGCCACCTCGCCCCCGCCGGCCAGACGCCGCCCACCGACGCCCAGGCCCGCCGCGCCCGCGCCCTCGCCGACTTCCTCCAGCTCTACAGCCCCACCGAACTGCTCTCCGGCCCCGGCTGCGCCGACACCCTCGCACCCCTTGCCAGCCGCCTCGACCTGCGCGTCACCGTCGCCGACGACCTCAGCGCCGCCGCCCCCGGCCTCCCCAGCGCCGCCCCCGCCGCCGTCTGGCTCGCCGCCCGCGCCCTGCGCACCCTCCCCGACTCCCGCCGCACCACCGTCGTCTGCGCCGAAGGCGCCGTCCTCGCCGCCCTCCTCGTCGCCGTCGCCGCCCGCGACGGCCACGACCTCACCGGGACCGCCGTCCCCCTCGACGGCACCGACGCCCAAGCCGGCTGGGTCCTCCACCGCGACGACGGCCGCCTCGTCGACGTCAAACCCCTCGCCGCCCGCTGACCCCGAACACACGCTAAATCGATTGCAACCCCAGGTCGGGCCCAGGTAGGGTCGACGGTTCGCCATCACCGCGCACGCCGCGAACGCGCGCCGAGTGAACCGTCTGACAAATCCACCGGGGAGACTCCTGTGTCAGCGAACGAACTCCAGACCGACGAGCTCAAGACCGAACTGGCCAACCACGAGCGCGCCCGGACCGAGATGGCCCGGATGCTCGCCGCGACCGAGGCCATCCACCGCACCTACGCCGGCGAGGTCGACGAGTCCGGCAAGAACATGGGCATCGGCGACGTCGGCCCCGACAAGCAGTTCGGCTGGGCCATGGCCAACTACACCGTCCCGCGCATGGCCGACCTCACCGACCGCGACATCGCCCTCTTCTTCGGCCGCATCTGGACCGACGACGACGAGGACTTCCACATCGGCCGCCGCCACATCCGCGACGAACACGGCGACCCCCTCGTCCTCGACTGGCGCGCCGCACTCTCCGAGCAGTACTACCGCGCCTCCGCCCACGACCGCCGCGGCATCGCCCGCCGCCGCCGCTTCGGCTTCCAAGGCGCCCGCATCACCGGCTTCGAAGACGAGAACCTCGCCTTCGGCGAAGAGATCTCATCCGACATCCTCACCGCCGAGATCGAACGCCCCCGCACCGGACCCATGCGCGACATCGTCGCCACCATCCAGCCCGAACAGGACGAACTCATCCGCCGCGACGCCGCCGTCGACCTCTGCGTCCAAGGCGCCCCCGGCACCGGCAAGACCGCCGTCGGCCTCCACCGCGCCGCCTGGCTCCTCTACACCTACACCGAGAAGCTCAACAAGTCCGGCGTCCTCGTCGTCGGCCCCAACGAAGGCTTCCTCGCCTACATCTCCGGCGTCCTCCCCACCCTCGGCGAGACCGCCGTCTGGCAGACCACCGTCCAGCAGCTCACCGGCGCCCACACCGCCACCGCCGCCGACGACCCCCAGACCGCCCTCCTCAAACACGACGAACGCATGGCCCTCGTCTGCGAACGCGCCGTCTGGGGCCACGTCGCCACCGCCGAGACCGGCCTCCGCGGCGCCGGAGCCGACCCCGCCGAAGGCCTCCTCATCGCCGACGGCGGCTGGCGCTGGCGCCTCGGCCTGCGCTACCTCGACGAAGCGCTCACCAACGCCCGCAAACACACCCGCACCTACACCGCCGGACGCAAAGCCCTCGAAGAGGCCATCGTCCAAGGCGTCCGCCGCCAGGCCGAGATCCGCTCCGGCCACTCCCCGGACGGCCGCTGGGCCACCAAACTCAAACGCGCCCCCGCCGTCCAGGCCTTCCTCGACGCCGCCTGGCCCAAACTCAACACCAAGACCGTCGTCAAGAAACTCCAACGCGACGAGGCCTTCCGCGCCGACGCCGCCCGCGGCGTCCTCACCGACGCCGAAACCGCCCTCCTCGCCCGCCCCGCCCGCGCCGCCGCCAAGCAGACCGCCGCCGACCTCCTCATCGCCGACGAGATCGAGGCCCACCTCAACCTCCGCGACCCCTCCGCCTCCTACGGCCACATCGTCATCGACGAAGCACAGGACCTCTCCCCGATGCAGTGCCGCGCCATCGCCCGCCGCTCCGGCAAAGGCTCGATCACCGTCCTCGGCGACCTCGCCCAAGGCACCACCCCCTGGGCCGCCTCCTCCTGGGACGACCAGATGCGCCACCTCGGCAAACCCGCCGCCGAGCACACCGAACTCACCACCGGCTTCCGCGTCCCCGCCGTCATCATCGAACTCGCCAACCGGGTCCTACCGCACCTCGGCGTCGACGTCGCCCCCGCCCGCTCCATCCGCTCCGACGGCGCCCTCGACCACCTGCACACCGACGACCTCGAAACGGGCGTCCGCACCGCCGTCGCCGCCGCACTCCGAGAAGAAGGCCTCGTCGGCGTCATCGCCGCCGACGACCGCGCCGCCGCACTCGCCCCGCTCCTCTCAGGCACCGACCGCGTCGAACTCGTCGCCGCCAGCCTCGCCAAAGGCCTCGAATACGACCACGTCGTGGTCGTCGAACCCGCCGAGATCGTCGAAGCCCCCGCCACCTGGCCCGACGGCCCCGCCGCCGCCGTCCCCGGCGTGGGCCTGCGCCACCTCTACGTCGCCCTCACCCGCGCCGTCTCCCGCCTCACCGTCGTCCACCGACGCCCACTCCCCGAAGCGATGACCGCCTGAACCACATCTACAGGGGACACCGCCGCTCCCTTCAGGAGGACGACCCCGCGCCGATTGCCGAAACTGCCCGAAACCGGCCCTTCCAGGTGTAACGATGATCCGAGCCGCGAATCCAACGCGCCGCGGCCCACAGGGGATCCACACACGGAGGAGTGGTCATATGCGACCTGCACAAGCGAGGGCGTACGCCCTCGCCGGCACGGCGGCGCTGGCCGCCGCGGGGCTCGCCGCCTGCGGCGGCGGAAGCGACTCGGGAGGCGACAGCGAGGCGACCTGGGCGATCAGCTCGGGCTGGGAGTCGTGGAACGAGAACACGGCGGACGGCAACAACTCGTACCTCCACCAGGTCCTGACGCCCGGCGCGACGCTCCTCGGCGACTTCGACCAGGACGGCCAGTGGGTCTTCAACGACGCCCTCCTGTCCAAGGCCCCCGAGCTCACGAGCGAGTCGCCGATGACGGTGGAGTACACGCTCAACGAGAACGCCCAGTGGTCCGACGGCGAGGACTTCGGCGCCGACGACTTCACCTACATCTGGTACCAGATGTCGGGCGACGAGGCCAAGTGCGCGCAGGACGCGTGCGTGCCCGCCTCCACCGACTGGGGCGCCAACGTCGCCTCCATCGAGGAGACCGCCGAGAACGTGGTCACCATGACCTACGTGGACGGCTACCTCGACCCCGAGTGGGAGTTCTTCGGCCTGTCGATGTACCCGGCCCACATCGCCGTGGACAACGGCTTCGCCGACTGGAAGACCGACCCGGCCGTCATGGGCGAGAGCGCCACCTGGTTCGCGCAGAACCCGCCGACCTGGTCGACCGGCCCCTACACGCCGACCGACGCGGTCGCGGGCGACTACGTCACCTACGAGCCCAACGACAAGTACCAGGGCACGGTCGACCCGGGCCTGGACAAGCTCACCCTCAAGGTCGTCGAGGGCACCGAGTCGATCGTCACCGAGCTGCGGCAGGGCTCGATCGACGGCGCGTGGCCCTCGGAGTTCAGCCAGGAGGAGCTCGACAAGGTCGCCGACGACTCGGCGATCACCACCGAGGTGTACGAGGGCTCGATCTGGCTCCACATCGACACCAACACGAACAACGAGTTCCTCGCCGACCAGGCCCTGCGCCAGGCCGTGTTCACCGCGATCGACAACGAGGACATCATCGCGAAGAACTACCCCGACACCGAGGTCGCGGCGCGCAAGAACCACTTCTTCAACGCCGCCTCGGAGTTCTTCGTCGACTCGCTGGGCGCGACCGACCCGCTCCAGGGCTCGGGCGACGCCGACGCGGCCAACGCCGCGCTCGAGGCCGCCGGGTACACCACCGGCGACACGCTCATGACGCCCGACGGCGACCCGGTCACGCTCGACTTCCGCTACGGCGAGGGCGACCTGACCCGCCAGACCACCGGCGAGCTCGTCCAGGCCTACCTGGCGGAGATCGGCATCGACGTCTCGCTGGAGGCGATTCCGGACGGCGACCTGGGCACCGTCCTCTCCGAGGGCAACTTCGACATGATCATCTTCGGCTGGTCGGGCACGCCGGCGTTCACGACCGCGCCGCAGCAGTACTTCGCCTCGGACTCGTCCTCGAACTTCGGCTCGTACACGCTCGACGGGCTCGACGAGGCCATCGCGAAGGTCCGCTCGACCACCGACATCGCCGAGTCGGCGCAGTTCGCCAACGACGTCGACGCGATGGTCATGCCCGCCGCGTTCACGCTGCCGCTCCTGGACGAGCCGCAGTCGACGCTGTACAACAACGGCACGCTCACCGGGATCGTGGCCAACGGCAACAGCCAGGCCGGTCCGCTGTGGAACGTGCGCGAATGGAAGCCCGCCTAGCGGCGGCGAGCACCAGGGGCGGTCCGGCCGGACCGCCCCTTTTCCGTATCGTTCGGATAACAATGGTCAGCCAAATGGGTACCGAGGCGTTCCCTTCGCCACTGTGACGTGGCACCGTGTGACGCAGCACTGCCGAGGCGGCCAACCGGCCCCTCTCCAGCGGCCCGGCACGGCGACGACGCCTCCCCGCGGCCCGCGACGGTGACCCCTCGCCTCGGCCCATCAATGGAGGAGACACAGCAATGGCTCTGACTCGTAGAGCGTTCGGCGGCCTGACGATCGGCGGCTCGTCCGCTCTGATGCTGGCGGCCTGCGGCGGCAACGACGACAACGAAGGCTCGTCGAGCGGCGGCGAACTCACCTGGGCGGTCTCGTCCAGCTGGTCGGCCTGGAACCAGAACACGGGCACCGGCAACGCCTCGGCGACCAACATCGCGACGACCCCGATGAACCCCGTCGGCCAGGTCGGCTACGACTTCGACCCCTCGGGCAAGGTCTTCTACGACGACGCGATCTTCGAGGGCGAGCCGGAGCTCCTCGCCGAGGCGCCGATGCAGGTCCAGGTCACCCTCAAAGAGGGTGCGCAGTGGTCGGACGGCAAGCCCGTGCGCCTCCAGGACTTCATCTTCCAGTGGTACAGCACCTCGACCGACCCGGCGCACGCCAACCAGGAGAAGGCGCTCCCCGCCGGCAACACCGGCGCGAACATCGCCAGCATCGAGGAGCCCGAGCCGGGCAAGATCGTCTTCACCTTCAAGGAGGGCACCACCGACCCCGAGTGGACCTTCACCGGCGGCGTCTACCTCCCGAGCCACTTCGCCGAGGAGAACGGCTTCGCCGACTGGGCGACCGACCCCGAGGTCATGGGCGACGCCATCGTCTTCTTCAACGACGACCTGTGGGACGTCGTGCTCGGCGCCTACAAGCCGACCAAGTGGAAGCTCGGCGAGTTCGTCGAGTACGTGCCCAACGACAAGTTCCAGGGCTCGGCGAAGGCCTCGTTCGACAAGCTCACCCTCAAGGCCATCGACGGCCTCGAAGCGCAGGTCACCGAGCTGCGCCAGGGCAACATCGCGGGCTGCTGGCCCAACGACTTCAGCATGGAGCAGATGGCGCCGCTCGACGAGCAGCCCGAGCTGAAGTACGAGGCCTACGCGGGCGCGACCTGGTCGCACTTCGACATGAACGTGGGCAACGAGTTCCTCAAGGACACGGCGCTGCGCCAGGCGGTCTTCACGATCATCGACATCGAGGAGATCAAGTCCAAGGCGTTCCCGGGCACCGAGGCGCCGTGGCTGGGCAACCACTTCTTCACCGAGGACAGCCCCTACTACGTCGACTACACCGGGCCCGCCAACTACGGCCAGGGCGACGTCGAGGCTGCCAAGACCCTCCTCAGCGGCGCCGGCTACACCTGGAACGGTGACGACAAGCTCGTCAACGCCGACGGCAAGGTCGTCGCGTTCAACTTCCGCTTCGCGGCCTCGAACGAGATCCGCAAGCTCACCGGCGAGATCATCCAGGCCCAGCTGGTCGCGGTCGGCATCGACCTCGAGCTCAAGGGCTTCGGCGACGACGAGCTGTCCTCGACGCTGTCCGCCGGGGACTTCGACCTCGTCGTCTACTCGTGGGTCGGCAGCCCCGCGTTCTCGACCTCCCCCGAGCAGTTCTTCTCCCCGGAGTCGGACTCGAACGCGGGCGGCTACGACGACCCGGTCATCAACGAGCTCCTGCCGAAGGTCCGCAGCACCCTCGACCTCGACGAGGCCGCGGACTTCGCGAACCAGATCAGCGCGCAGGCCGTGGCCGAGGCCTACACCCTGCCGCTGTACTCCAGCCCGATGGCGATCATGTGGAACACGAACCTCGTCGACGGTCCCGGCGTGAACCCGGCCAGCCAGGCCTCCGCGCTGTGGAACGTCCGCGAGTGGAAGAAGCCGTAACCGACCGCGAACGGACCGCGCCGAGCGGGTCGCCGATTGGCGACGGTCCGTCCCGATAATTCACTGAATTCCCCCGTGGGGCCGATGCCACATCGGCCCCACGGTCCATTCCGGGCACAGTCCGCAGGCGCAAAGTCACGAATACATCACGAATAAACTCCAGTTGGGGCCGTGGTCGTGTCAATCCCCTCACGTCTGTGCCAGTGTTTGTCACAACACCGCCGAGGGCAGCAAGCCTTCCCCATAACGACCGTCACCCGGACGCGAGGCATCGGCGCCTTCGCGGCCTCGCGAAGGCCCCTCGGCATCGATATCTGGAGGAGAACACTCATGGCTCTGACCCGTAGAGCTCTCGGAGGCCTGACCATCGGCGGCACCGCCGCCTTCACCCTCGCCGCCTGCGGCGGCAACGAGGGCAACGGCGGCTCCGGAAAGAAGGAACTCACCTGGGGCATCTCCTCCGCGTGGGAGTCCTGGAACGAGAACACCGGTGCGGGCAACAACTCGTACGGCCACCAGGCCATGTTCCCCAAGACCTTCGGCCTCGACGGCAACTCCTCCGGTGACTTCCAGGAGGACGGCAGCTTCGTGCTCAACGACGCCGTCTGGGCCGACGCCCAGGTCATCAGCGAAGAGCCGTTCCAGGTCGAGTACACCCTCACCGAGAACGCCCAGTGGTCCGACGGCGAGCCGATCCGCGTCGAGGACCTCATCTTCCAGTGGTACAGCATCTCGGGCAACGAGGCGCGCGCCGACCAGGAGAAGGCTCAGCCCGCCTCCACCACCTACGGCTCCAAGATCGCCTCGATCGAGCCGTCCGAGAAGGGCTTCGTCGTCACCTTCGTCGAGGGCCACAAGGACCCGGAGTGGCTCTACAGCCCCACCGTGTACCTGCCCTCGCACATCATCGAGGCCGAGTTCCCGACCTGGCAGACCGACCCCGCCGTCATGGGCGAGGCCATCGCCTGGACCGAGGCGAACCTCATCGAGGTCGTCACCGGCCCCTGGAAGCCCGTCGAGTACGAGATGGGCCAGTTCATCACGTACGAGATCAACGAGAACTACCAGGGCTCGGTCAAGCCGACCATCGAGAAGCTCACCATGCGCGTCGTCGAGGGCACCGAGTCGACCGTCACCGAGCTGCGCCAGGGCACCATCGCCGGCTCCTGGCCGACCCAGTTCATCCAGGAGGAGTTCGACAAGGCCGCCGAGGACCCGAACCTGGAGCAGGCCATCTACGAGGGCGGTGTCTGGATCCACCTCGACACCAACGTCAACTCGCCGTTCCTCAAGGACCAGGCCCTGCGCCAGGCGGTCTTCACCGCCGTCAACGTCAAGGACTCGATCGAGCGCATCTTCCCGGGCACCGACGTGTCCCAGCGCCTGAACCACTTCTTCGGCGTGAACAGCCCGTACTTCGTGGACTACCTGACCGAGACCGGCCAGGGCTCCGGCGACATCACCAAGGCCGCCGAGATCCTCACCACCGCCGGCTACACCGGTGTGGCCGAGGGCGAGACCTGCACGACGCCCGAGGGCGAGGCCGTCAAGCTCGTCATCCGCTACGGCGAAGGCGACGGCGCGCGGACGACCATCTCCGAGCTCGCCCAGGCCCAGCTCGCGCTCCTCGGCATCGAGCTCGAACTGAAGGCCATCCCCGACGGCGACCTCGGCTCGGTCCTCTCCGAGAGCGACTTCGACCTGGTCGTCTTCGGCTGGTCCGGCAGCCCGACCTTCGGCTCCGGCCCCGGCCAGTACTTCCTGACCGGCGTCGCCTACGGCAACTACTCCTTCCCGGAACTGGACGAGGCCATCGGCAAGGTCCAGACCACCATCGACGTGGAGGAGTCGGCCGGCTACGCCAACGACGTGGAGGCCCTCGCGGTCCCGCTCGCGCTGACCCTGCCGTTCTACGACGAGCCCCAGGGCATCATCTGGAACCCGAACCTGGTCGAGGGCGTCAAGGCCAACGGCAACAGCCAGGCCGGCCCGGTCTACAACGTGGTCGAGTGGAAGAACGCGTAAAGGCCCACTGAGCCGAGCGGCGGGGTCCCCCGGGACCCCGCCGCTTCAGTGTCCCGGCGCCGGAGGTTTCGCCGCGGTGACGCCGCCGTGAACAACAGCGGTCACTCCCGCATCACCGGCACCGGACGGCACCCCTCTCCAAGTCCCTCCCCGGCCGCAGTGTCGCGACGGGTTTTCCCTGGCAGACAGTGAAAAATCCGCCAATCGGCGGCATTCAGGGAATGAACGTCACGGGAACATAACGAACGAAGCTCATCTCTGGTTCGGTCGTTCGAAACCCACCGTTCCCGTGGAAGGCTGTACCTCGCGTCACTCGACCCGACCGCCCGTCGGCCGCGAGGACCGACCCGCCCGGTCGGTTCCCCCCGCCACCGCACCGGCACCGGCCCGGAGAGCCCACCGCCCCCAGCAGGGGCCCTCCTCGCCACCGCGGCCGAGCGACGCAAACCCACGAGAGGAACCATGAAGCGACACCACATGGCGGCCGTCGCCGCCTTCGCTTGCACGACCCTGGCCCTGGCAGGCTGCGGACAGGGCGGTACCTCGTCGTCCAGCCTGGACGACTGCGTCGAGGACCCGGCCGGGTGCAACACCGGCCAGCGGGCCGACGGCGGCGAGATCACCTGGGCCATCGACGGCTCGTGGGCCTCGTGGAACCAGAACACCGCCGAGGGCAACAACGCGTACATCAGCATCGCCCTCGTGGGCATGTGGCCCTACATCGGCCAGTTCGACCCCGAGGGCGACTTCGTCGTCAACGAGGGCGTCTTCGACGCCGAGCCCGTCCTCGTCAGCGAGGACCCCGTCACCGTCGAGTACACCCTCAAGGCCGGAGCGAACTGGGGCGACGGCACCCCCGTCACCGTCGACGACTTCGTCTACAACTGGTACGCCGTCTCCGGCGACGAGGCCAAGTGCGAGGGCTGCGCCCCCGCAACCACCACCTACGGCTCCCAGGTCGCCTCGATCACCGGCGAGGGCTCCACCGTCACCGTCGCCTACGTCGACGGCTACCACTCGGCCGAGTGGATGTACGAGGAAGTGCTCTCCCAGCCCGCCCACATCGCCGACGAGCAGGGCTTCGACTGGAGGAACGACCCGGCCGCGATGAAGGCCGCCGAGGACTACTTCTCCGAGACCGTCCCCGCCTGGACCACCGGGCCGTACAAGGTCGAGGACGCCGTCGCCGGCGACTACGTCGTCTACACCCCGAACGAGGACTGGGCCGGCGACACCGAGGTCACCCTCGACAAGATCACCTTCAAGGTCATCGACGGCCTCGACAACATCGTCACCGCGCTGCGCAACGGCGAGATCGACGGCTCCGCGCCCATGTCGGTCACCTCCGAGGCGATCACCCAGCTCGAAGGCACCGACAACGTGAACTACGCGGTCGCCGGCGGGCCCACCTGGGAGCACATCGACCTCAACACGCGCCAGGAGGACCTCCAGGACCCGGCGCTGCGCCAGGCCGTCCTCACCGCCATCGACGTCGAGAACATCATCTCGCGCACCTACGCCTTCGTGCAGTCCGACATCGAGCGCAAGGGCAACCACCTGTTCCGCAACGGCTCGGAGTACTTCACCGACTACCTCTCCGCCACCGGCCAGGGCTCGGGCGACATCGAGATGGCCCGCGGCATCCTCGAAGAGGCCGGGTACACCTGGGACGACTCGGACAACCTCCTGACCCCCGAGGGCGAGACCGTCGAACTCGACTTCCGCTACTCCGAGTCCAAGGAGTCGCGCCAGATCACCGCCGAACTCGGCCAGGCCAACCTCACCGACCTCGGCATCACGGTGAAGACCCGCGCGATCCCCGACGTCGACCTCGGCACCGTGCTCGCCGAGGGCGACTTCGACATCATCAACTACGGCTGGAGCTCGACCCCGCTGTTCGTCGGCGCGGCCTCCCAGTACTGGGAATCCGAGTCCGGCTCGAACTTCGGCGGGCTCGACGACGAGGCCCTCGACGGCCTCATCGCCGACATCAACGGCACCCTCGACTACGACGAGGCGGCGCGCCGGGCCAACGAGGCCGTCAAACAGGTCATCGCCGACGCGTACGTCCTGCCTATCGTGGACACACCGGTCGCGGTGATGGTCTCCGATAGGTTGGTCAACGTCCGGGACAATTGGGCTTCGCAGCAGCGCGCGGCCTACAACCTCGCAGAATGGGGGCTCATCGGTGAATGACCACCGCACGGCCCCCCTTCGCCGCGGCCTCCCGGCCGCGGCGGCGGGAGGGCCCCCCGCGCTCGCGCGGCCGGGCGGCGGAAGGGGAGTGGAGTGATTTCCGAAGAGTGCCAGGAGCTCACCGACCAGGCCGGAGAATGGGGAGTCAGTGAGCCGTAGGAGAGGGCGCGCACCAGCGCGTCCGGGCCGGTCGGCAGGCGGACCGGTCCACAGCAGAGAAACCGTTAACGAGGCATTATGGTTGTATTCATAATCCGGCGCACCCTGATGATGATCCCGGTGCTGCTGGGGGCCACTATCTTGTGTTTTGTCCTGGTCGACGTCTCGAACGACCCGGTCCAAGACAGGGTCTTCGAGATTCAGCAGTCCACCGGCGAGCCGGTGCCACAGTCGACCGTCGACGCGCTCGAATCGGCGTGGTACTACGACCGGTCCGTTCCCGAGCGGTACTGGATCTGGCTCACCGGCATCGGTGACACCAACGACGACATCGGCCTGCTCCAGGGCAAGTGGGGACCCTCCATCGAGGGCTCCGCCATGGACATCGGCTACGAGGTCTCCACCCGCTTCTGGATCACGCTCCGGCTGGTCCTGTTCGCCACGCTCGCCTCCATCGGCATCGCCATTCTCTCCGGTGTGGTCAGCGCGGTCAAGCAGTATTCCAAGACCGACTACACCCTGACCTTCCTCGGCTTCCTGTTCCTGGCCATGCCGATCTTCTGGCTCGGCTCGCTGTTCAAGGAAGGGGCCGTGCAGCTCAACAAGCTGCTCGGCACCAACCTGTTCCAGACCTACGGATCAGGGACCACCGGCTTCCAGGGGAACGGCTGGGAGGTCTTCGTCGACGCGCTGCCCTACCTCATCGTGCCCACACTGGTGCTCATGCTCGGCGGCTACGCCGCGATCTCGCGGTACCAGCGCGCCAGCATGCTGGAGGTCATGAACTCCGACTACGTGCGGCTCGCGCGCGCCAAGGGCGTCCGCAACCGCACCGTCATGCGCCGCCACGCGCTGCGGACCGCGCTCATCCCCGTGGCGACCTTCGCGCCCCTGTCGCTCTCGGCGGCCATGGGCGGCGCGATCGTCACCGAGCGCATCTTCGGCTGGCGGGGCCTGGGCGTCTACTCGCTCGACGCCATCAACGCCGGGGACACCTTCGCCGTCATGGCCTACCTGCTCATCTCCGGCGTCGTCGTGCTCGTCGGCGTCCTGATCTCCGACATCCTGTACGGCGTGCTCGACCCGAGGATCCGCTATGAGTAACACCGCACCCGCGCTGGACGCGGAAGCCATCACCACCAAGGAGCGCGGCCAGTGGGAGATGGTCGTGCGCCGATTCTTCCGCCACCGCGCGGCAGTGATCAGCCTCGTCGTCTTCGTGATCATCGTGCTCTTCGCCTACCTCGGCCCGTTCGTGTGGAAGTGGGACTACAAGATCCACTCGGAGATCCCCTCGTGGGCCGCCCCGAGCCTGGACCACCCGTTCGGCACCGACAAGGCCGGGCGCGACATGCTCGGCGCCATGATGCAGGCGACCAAGCAGTCGCTCAACGTGGCGCTCACCGTCGCCATCGGCTCGACCGTCATCGGCGCGCTGTACGGCGCCGTCGCCGGGTTCTACCGCGGGTGGGTCGACGCGGTGCTCATGCGCATCCTCGACGTCATGTTCGTGATCCCGTTCCTGGTCATCACCGGTGCGCTCGCGGGCGCCATCGACACCAGCGTCCGCTGGTACCACATGGCGTTCATCCTCGCGATCTTCGGCTGGACCTCGATCGCCCGCGCCGTGCGGGCCGAGGTGCTGAGCCTCCGCGAGAAGGAGTTCGTCGAGGCCGCAAAGTCCGTCGGCGGCTCCGACTGGCACATCATCGTCAAGCACCTCATCCCGAACACGATGAGCGTCATCATCGTCTCGGTGACCCTCCAGATCGCCTTCGCGATCCTGTCCGAGACGACCCTGTCGTTCCTCGGCCTGGGCATCCAGAGCCCCGACACCTCGCTCGGCCTCCTCATCGAGGCCGCGGGCGCGTCGGCGTTCAACGAGCACTGGTATCTGTTCTACATCCCGGGTCTCATGATCATCCTGATCGCGCTCACCATCAACTTCATCGGTGACGGCCTGCGCGACGCCATGGACCCGCGGCAGACGATGGTGAGGCGATAGCGATGTCGAACATCTCAGTCAGCGACGGCACCGGCTCCGGCCGCGCCGTCGGCACCAAGGGCGACGTGGTCCTCGAAGTCAAGGACCTCAACGTCTCGTTCCCGACCGAGGACGGGCTCGTGCACGCCGTCCGCGGCGTCTCCTACGAGCTGCGCCGGGGCCAGAGCCTCGGCATCGTCGGCGAGTCGGGCTCGGGCAAGTCGGTCACCTCGATGGCGGTCATGGGCCTGCTGCCCAAGACCGCGCAGATCACCGGGTCGGCGAAGCTGGAGGGCGAGGAGCTCCTCGGCCTCGGCGACGCCGAGCTCTCGCGGGTCCGCGGCAAGAAGATCTCCATGATCTTCCAGGACCCGCTGACCAGTCTCAACCCGGTGTACACGGTCGGCTTCCAGCTGGCCGAGGCCATCCGCGTCCACTTCCCGGACGTCAGCAAGGCCGAGGCCCGCACCCGCTGCATCGACCTGCTCGACTCGGTCGGCATCCCCAACCCGCAGCAGCGGGTGGACGCCTACCCGCACGAGCTGTCGGGCGGTATGCGCCAGCGCGTGGTCATCGCCATCGCCATGGCGAACAACCCGGACGTCATCATCGCCGACGAGCCCACCACGGCCCTCGACGTGACCGTCCAGGCGCAGGTGCTCGAAGCCTTGGAGAAGGCCCGCGAAGAGGTCAACGCGGCGCTCATCCTCATCACCCACGACCTGGGCGTCATCGCCGGCCACACCGACGAGGTCCTGGTCATGTACGCCGGGCGCCCCGTCGAGCAGGGCAGTGTGGACGAGATCTTCTACGAGCCGCGGATGCCCTACACGCTGGGCCTGATCGGTTCGCTCCCGCGCATGGACGAGTCGCGGGGCCACCGCCTCACGCCCGTCCACGGGACGCCGCCGTCGATGCTGAACATGCCGCCGGGCTGCCCGTTCCGCCCGCGCTGCCCGATGCACCAGGACATCTGCGCGGAGGTCGAGCCGGACCTGCTGCCCATCGACGGGACCGGGCACGTGGCGGCCTGCCACTTCTCGGACCAGTTGGAGGGCAAGCAGCCCGACGACGTGTTCGCCGCCGTCGCCACGGACCTCTCCGTGGAGGCCGAAGTCGAAGCCGCCGAAGCCGAGGGCGTCGCGATCGCCGAAGAGGAGGATGAGGCCAAGTGAACGCCATGCTCGACACGCCGCAGAACGCGGCGGAGCCGGTCATCGCCGGGAGGAACCTGGTCAAGGAGTTCCCGGTCCGCTCCAAGGGGATCCTGCGCCGCAAGGTGGGCGCGGTCCACGCCGTCTCGGGCGTGAGCCTGGACATCGGCGCGACCGAGACGCTCGCCCTGGTGGGCGAGTCCGGTTGCGGGAAGTCCACGACGGCGCGGCTGATGATGAACCTCATCCCGCCGACCTCCGGCGAGGTGGTGTACGAGGGCCGCGACCTGACGAAGCTCTCGCGCAACCAGATGCGCCCGGTCCGCCGTGACATCCAGCTGGTGTTCCAGGACCCGATGGCGTCCCTGGACCCGCGGCTGACGGTCTTCGAGATCATCGCCGAGCCGCTGCGGGTGCACGGCCTGTTCAAGAACGGCGGGCGCGACCGGGTGAACAGCCTGATCGAGATCGTCGGGCTGAACCCCGAGCACCGCAACCGGTACCCGCATGAGTTCTCGGGCGGGCAGCGCCAGCGCATCGGCATCGCCCGCGCGCTCGCGCTCCAGCCGCGGGTGCTCATGCTGGACGAGCCGGTGTCGGCGCTGGACGTCTCGATCCAGGCCGGCGTCATCAACCTGCTGGAGGACCTTCAGGACGAGCTCGGGCTGTCGTATCTGTTCGTGTCGCACGACCTTTCGGTGGTGCGCCACATCGCGGACAAGGTCGCGGTCATGTACCTGGGCAAGATCGTGGAGGAGGGGACGACCGACCAGCTCTTCGCCGGTCCGGCCCACCCTTACACGCAGGCGCTCATGTCGGCGATCCCGCTGCCGGACCCGCGCAAGGAGCGGGCCCGCGAGCGGATCGTGCTCCAGGGCGACGTCCCCAGCCCGTCGAACCCGCCTTCGGGCTGCCGCTTCCGCACCCGCTGCCCCTTGTTCAAGGAGCTGTCGGAGTCGCAGCAGTCGAAGTGCATCGACATCGAGCCGCTCCTGCGGTCCGACCACGCGGGCCTGACCCGCGCGGCCTGCCACTACGCCGAGCCGAAGCAGCTCGTCTAGCGGCACCTCTCTAGCGACGCCTCGGGGCCGCCGCACCGCATCCGCGGGCGGCGGCCCTTTCGCGTTCCCGGTAAGGGGTTTGCGTTCCCATGCGGGCGGTGCGAGACTGCGCCCATGACCGCACCCCCGTTCCCGTACGAGTATTCAGTGACCCTCGCCTTGGCCGAGCTTGGCGACACCTGGGCCTCGGTCGAGCAGATTGCCGCCGCCCGCGAGCACCTGTCCGCCGCGATCCCCGGCTGGCGTCCACCCGCGGCCTACGGGATCGGCGTCCTGGACGCGGCCGGGCGGATCGCCTTCGCCCGCGTCAACATCGGCGACCACCAGCTTCCCGCGGTCGTCATGGCCACCGTCCTCGGCCACCGCGGCGGCTCGGCCTCCTACCGCCTGCCGGCCCCGGTCCTCGAACAGGCCGTGCGCCTCCTGGCCCCCGCCGAGGCCTGCACCGCCTACGAGCATCCGAACCTCGCGGCCTGGCGCGCGGTCCTCGACCTGGTCCGCGAGGGCCGCGACGCCCGCATGGCCTACCTCGCCGACCTCGACGAGTCCCCCTCCGACGTGTACGCTCTAGCCTTGGCCCACACCGTCGCCGCCCGCTGAACACGGCGACGGCCGGGCCCCCGCGGGCCCGGCCGATCCCCGTTCGCTAGTGGACGTTGTACCGGTTCATGCAGCCGGTGTGCGCGTACCCGCTGTGGTCGCCCCAGATCGCCCAGACCCACACCTCGGACTCGTTCGTGCAGGTCTTGTGGTTCCCTCCGGCCTCGAACGGGATGCACCCGGTGCTCACCCACGTCTCGGCCGGGATCGTCGCGATCTGGTCGGCCCCTGCGTTCGGCGCCACCCGCAGCGCGGTCGGCGTGCTGAACGTCGCGTCGCAGTGCACGCTCTCGGCGACCTCGTCCCCGGCCATCGCCGGTGCGGCCCATACCGAGCCGATCGCGAATGCCAGTGCCGCGCTGGAAAGGATTCGGCGCATGTGACCACCTCTGTCTATGTCGACGGCGCCACCGGACGGCGCCACCGGACGGCGCCCCCCAAGAGCCGTTCCATGCTGGCAGCCCCACCGCCCCTCGGTGCCCGAACGCCGAGGTTGTCGGATTCGCGATAACCGCCCCCGCTTCTCCCACACCGACTCGGGCCCCAACCCCACCGCCGCCCGCGCCCGGTCGGTCAACTCCTGCACCAGTGCGGTCTTAGCCCGCGAGTACTCGCCCGGCGCGATCCCCGACGCCGCGATCTCCCGCTTGAGCCGCCCGTACCGCGCCGCATCCCCCGGATGAGCCCGAAGGTGATCCCGCAGCAACCGCTGATTCCGGGTCGGCCAGCTTTCGGCGCTCACCACATGAAGAATGTGCGTCCGCACTCCGTCCACACTTCGCACGAACAGCACCCGGTCATCCATGCCGTTCTCATGCGGAAGGAACCCCAGCCCCGCCATCGCCTCCCCATGCGCCCCAACGGCTTCCAACCTGTCCACGGCCGCCATCAGATCGATGACCGGCTTGGCCGCCAACCCGGGGACCGCCGTAGACCCGATGTGCTCCACCGCGACGAACAACCCGGTCGCGGCGGCCCGGATCGCCTCGATGGCCTCGGCTGCCTGACGAGCCCAGTCGGGGTCATAGTCGGCGATGTAGATGAGGGGCTGGGTGTTGGGCATGTCCATATCCTCGGTCAGCCGGTTGAGCTGCGCCACCGAGTTCCCGAACGGGGGTCTACCCGCGTTGCAATCCTCTGCGGTCAAAGCGGCGGCGACTACGAGGTGGGCCCAGGTCGGGGTCTGGACTTCGGCTTTCTGGCCCATACGGACCGGCGTTCAAGATGGCGGCGACAGAGAGGTGGGAGTGGCTCGGGGTCGGTTCTCGGGCTTCAGATTGTGGCGGTCTGGTGCCCAAGACGGCAGCGACAGAGAGGAAGAAGGAACTAAGGCCCGGGACTGCGGCCGCCTGGCCCGCCTGTCCCGGCGTTAGAGCGGGCGGCGACGATGGACTGCCCTGTTGGTCGGATCGTTCGCTCGGCGAGGCGCCGGAATGGGGAGTGAATCGGGTCCGGACATGCCAAGGGGCCCTTTCCCTTGCGGGATCAGGCTTCGCGAGGTGGTCTACCTGCGCTCCCTCGGCAGTCGCCCGCCGAGGGCCTCCTAAGAAGGGCGGTCCTCCGGGGTCTTCCCGAGACGCCCCGCCTGGATCGCTTGCCGCCCTGGAACTCGCACCGACCAGCGCCGGTTCGGATGAGGCTTCCTCGGTCTTTCGGAAACGCTTCCTGGCTCGTTCGATAGAGCTCTTCATGGTCTGCTGGGCGTACCAGCTCGCGAGGTCGGTGAGTTCCCGCCGGAACTTCGGCGACCACTCTGAGGTGTCGAGCCCATTCGGCAGGTCCTTCTCGGCCTCCCACTCGGCGTCGCTCAACCCGTTGCCGGTGTGCACGATCGTCGCCCGCCCGGGGCCGGTCTTCTCGATCGACCAGGCGTCGGTGTGTATGCGCCCGTGGTGAAAGCGGCACAGCAGGATCAGGTTCTCGGCGACCGTGGGCCCCCCGTTCGCCCAGTGCTCCACGTGGTGCGCCTCGGTCCACGACACCGGCGCCCGGCAGCCGGACCAAGCGCAGCCGGTGGGCTGTTCGAGTTCGAGCTTGTGGCGGAGGGCGGTGTTGGGGAGTCGCTTGGCTCGGCCGAGTTCGAGGGCTTCGCCGGTGGTGTAGTCGAAGATCGAGGGGATGATCCCGGCCTCGCAGGCGAGGTGGCGGGCCTTGGCGAGGGAGATGGGGCGGCCGTCGAGCATGGGGGTCCGGCCGGTCTCCTCGCCGCGAAGGGTGGCGAGGTCGCAGGTGAGGTTCAGGGTCGCGGTGTGGCCGTGGCGCTTGGGCGCGTCAGGGTCGGTGCCGTAGGCGGCGACCATCTGGTGAAGGGCCTCGGCGTTCCGGTTCCCGGCGGGAGGGAGCACCCCGTCGGCGTCGGCGTCCTCCTGGCGGGGAGGGGCCACCGCGGTCCGCAGGGCGTTGCTGAGGAGCTTCCCGGTGTCGGCGGTGAGCCTGCCGTCGAGGTCCCACATGCCGTCGGGGCGCTCGTTCACTTCGAGCCAGGCGAGCGACTGCCTGCTCATCTCGTCGAGGAGGGCCTGCTGGTCGAAGAGTTCGGCGCAGATCCGGTCGAAGTGTTCGGTGAGTTCCGAACGGGCCGAGTGGATGCAGAACTCCCGGATCAGCTCTTCGGGAGTGGCGCAGAGGATGTCGGGATCGAAGGGGGACTCGACCGGGCCTTCGGGGTAGGGGACCCGGGAGTAGACCGAGAGGCCTTCGCGCTCAAGGCGACGCACCGCGTAGGCGATGGCGTCGATGCGGGCGCCGCCGGAGAGGGCCGCCTCGGTGAGGTGTGCGAAGCGGGGGGCGAGCCGGGCGATGGAGGCCATCTGGCCCGCGCACGCGGCGTTGAAATCGAAGCACTCCATGATCCAGTCGCGAATGCCGGAGAAGCCGTCGCAGGCTTTGTGAAGACCGGCCGAAGTGTAGGCGATGACCGCCTTGAGAGTGTCGGCTTCGCGGCTGCGGGATTGCGCTGCAAGGGATTCGATCTGGGAGCGGAGGGCTGCCGCCTGGGTGTTCCGGTTCGATTCGGAGTCGGTCTGCATCCTGCTCACCCCCTTGGGAGTTATACGCTTTTGCGTCCTGTTGTGTTTACTGGTGCGATAAGTCAATGTTGACACGGATATGGGGGAGTGTCATCACCTAAACGGGTGAATGTGTGTCTGTATAGGACTAAAGGGAATTCGATATGCAGAGGTGGACATGAGGATCATTCGCAGGGCGAGCCGAGCGAACCCGGCGGCCCGAGTCCGAGCCCGATTCCCTTCCGCCTCTTCGTCGCTGCCGCTTTGACATTGATCGAATGCGGCCCCGAAGGGCATAGTTCCGTTCTCAGTGGACTCAAGAGAACTCGGGATGACGGGTGTTCGATCCGGCCGTCCTGACATCCCTTTTGGAGCCGGGAAAGTGTCGGGATGCCGACACTTGAATGTCAGAAGAGCTGGTGGGGCCCTTGGTGGAAACTCGGGGGGACCATCGGGGCCGTCGAACCGCTAGCGTGGCAGCATACGGGCCCGAGTGGTGGAATCTGGTAGACACAGTCGGCTTAAAACCGGCCGTCGTGAGACTTGCGGGTTCAAATCCCGTCTCGGGCACGGGTACGGGAAGGTCTTGCCGGCCAACGGGATCGGACGGAGTGGGGCCGTCCGGTCCTCGCGAATCGAACGAGTGATGATTTTTCCGCTTTGCGAAGGCCGTCCCGTGACCTCCCGTACCGGCCTCGACCTGCGATCATGTTGCCCCGCCGGGCTTTCGAGGGCCTCCGGGGCGCGCTTCGCGCCGGTTGACTGCGTCCGGCGGCCATGCTATCCAGTAGCAGAACGCTGATACCATGCTGGCGAACAGAGCGGGGGGAAGACTGCTTTCTGTTCTGCTGCAACGTGTTTGGACCTACCAGGTATCGCGGAAGCCGTTAGACCCGTGTCGTGAGGATGGCGATGCCCGAAACACCTCGGTCAACAACTCAAACCTTTCAGTTCGCAAGACTCGCGCCCCGGGGATCCGCATCGGCAGAGGAGGGCCCCGCGGTCGAGCTCAAATCGCGGCTCGTGCGGCTGGCATTGCTGCCGCTCGGATTGGCGACCCTCGTCGGCGCGGGCGCCTCGGTCTACCTGAGCCGGGTCGACGCCGCCGGTCCGGCTTGGACCACGCCGGTCGTGTTCGGTTCGGCCGCAGCACTACTGGTGCTCGTGGGCATCCTCGCCGTCAGCTCCGCCACGAAGACCGAGGCGGACTTCAGGCGGCGGATCAACTCGGTGCGCCGATCCACTGTGGAGACCCATTACAAGGTGTGGCAGGTCCTCGACGACCTCCAGCGCGCCACCCCGCCCGACCAGCGCTGGTCGGTGCCGCTCCCCAACCCCGGCTCCAGCGCGCGCAACGTGGACGAGACCATCGCGCTCCTCGCCGCCGAGGCCCGCCACCTGCGGGCCGCCGCCGAGGCCATCGCGGCGCGCGGCATCGCCGCCCCTGCCGCGCCGCCGAAGCCCATGGCCCCCGTCCCGCTCGAAGCCCCGGCCCCGGCACCCATCGCGGCCGCCGCGCAGTCGGCCCGCACCGACGACGGCGAGCCGGGCGTGGGCATCTTCGTCAACCGCGCCCGGCGCCTCCAGGTGTTGGCGCACAGGGAGATCGTGGAGCTGGACTTCCTCGAGCGACAGGTCGAGGACCCGGACCTCCTCAAGGGACTGTTCTCGGTCGACCACCTGGCGACACGGGTGCGCCGGCACGCCGAGAACCTCGCGGTCCTCGGCGGCGGGCCCTCG
Organism: Glycomyces paridis; assembly: GCF_004912155.1. Lineage (GTDB taxonomy): Bacteria > Actinomycetota > Actinomycetes > Mycobacteriales > Micromonosporaceae > Glycomyces > Glycomyces paridis. The sequence goes on from NZ_STGX01000010.1 coordinate 144,602, forward strand.
CACCGGCAGTGGTCGCGCCCCGTCAACGTCTACGAGGCGCTGCGCTCCTCGGTGGCCGAGGTCGAGCACTACGCCCGCGTCAAGCTCGTGCGCCCGGTCGACGGCACCCTCAAGGGCCACGCGGTCGCCGACTTCATCCACCTCGTCGCCGAGCTCATCGAGAACGCGACGCTGTTCTCCCCGCCGAGCACCCAGGTGCTCATCCGGGTCGCCCAGGTGCGCACCGGCATGGCCGTCGAGGTCGAGGACCGCGGCCTGGGCATGGCCCAGGAGGACCGCGAGTTCTACAACGGGGTCCTCTCGACTCCCGCCGAGGTCGACCTCGAAGCGCTGCTGGCGGACGGGCGCATCGGCCTCTATGTGGTCTCGCAGCTCGCCCGCCGCCACAAGTTCGTCGTCCAGTTGCAGTCGAACATCTTCGGCGGCACCCAGGCGGTCGTCGTGGTGCCCGAGGAGGTGCTCGGCGGCGGCCGGAGCGTCAACGAGCCCAAGGAGTCCGCACCCAAGCCCCGCAAGCCCGCGGCCGAGACCGGGCCGCAGCTGCCCTCCGTGCAGCTGACCTCGACCGGCCAGCACGCCCGCCCGCAGCCGGTCGCCGGACGCGGCGCCCACCCGCCGCGCCAGGCCGTGGCCGCGATCGAACCGGTGCGCACGGTCGAGCCTCCCCGATCCGAGTCCGACGACCGACCCGCGCTCCCCAAGCGCGCCCGGCAGACCCACCTCGCCCCGCAACTGCGCGACGCCTCCCAGCAGGGCGGCACCGGCTCCGAAGCCGGCCACGACCCGGGCCTCATGAAGGCCTTCCAGCAGGGCCAGCACCGCGCCCAGGACGATCCGATCCCCAATCCGGACAGTTCCACTCCGTACCAAGACGAGGAGGCCTAATGTCGGGCGACGAGGCCAGACCACAGGCATCGGATCTCAACTGGCTCCTGGCGGGCCTGGTCAAGAAGGTCCCGCACGCGCGCAGCGCCCTGCTGCTCTCGGCTGACGGGATCAAGAAGGCCTACTCGGGGCTCGACCCCGACCAGGCCGACCAGCTCTCGGCCATCGCCTCGGGCATGTTCTCCCTCGCGCGCAGCGCCGGCGTCCAGTTCGGCTCCAGCGCGGGCGTGCGCCAGGTCGTGGCCGAACTCGACGACACCATGCTGTTCGTCTCGACCGCCGGCTCCGGCGCGGTGCTCGCGGTCGCGACCGACCGCGACGCCGACGCGGGCCTGGTCGGCTACGAGATGTCGATCCTCGTCCGGAGCGTCCGCCCCGCCCTGGAGACGCCCGTGCGCCGCACCGCCGAGCCCGTCCCCAGCGGTGACCTGGCGGGCTGATGGCCGACTCCGCGGAGCGCCCGCTGCTCGACGACGACGCGGGCCCGCTCGTGCGCCCGTACATGGCCAGCGGCGGGCGCACCGCGCCGACCGCGTCGCTCGACCTGCTCACGCTCGTGTGGGCGACCGGGCGCCTCGGCCCCACCCAGCTCGAAGCGGAGCTGGGCGAGGTGCTGCTGCTGTGCAGGGAGCCGATCTCGGTGGCCGAGGTCGCCGCGCACCTGCGCCTGCCCGCGATGGTCGTCAAGGTCCTCCTCTCCGACCTCCTCGACCTCGGCGCGGTGGGGCTCCTCTCGCCCGACCCCGCCGTGGACACCACCGACCGAACCGTATTGGAGGCACTCCTCAATGGCCTACAACGGCGACTCTGACCCCCGGGGCGACCCGGTGCCCACCGCCGTCAAACTCCTCGTCGCCGGCGGCTTCGGGGCCGGGAAGACGACGTTCGTCGCCTCGGTGTCGGAGATCGAGCCGCTGACGACCGAGGAGACGATCACCACCGCCTCGATCGGCACCGACGACCTGACCGGCGTGGGGGACAAGCAGACGACGACGGTGGCCCTGGACTTCGGGCGCATCACCCTCGACGCGCAGTACATCCTCTACCTGTTCGGCACCCCCGGGCAGGACCGGTTCTGGTTCATGTGGAACGAGCTCTCCGAGGGCGCGTTCGGCGCGGTGGTCCTGGCCGACACGCGGCGACTGGAGGACTGCTTCCCGTCCCTGGACTTCTTCGAGCGGCGCGGCACGCCGTTCATCGTGGCGGTCAACGAGTTCGACGGCGGCCACCGCTACGGGCCCGAGGAGGTCCGGGCCGCGCTCGACCTCGACCCGGGCGTCCCGATCGTCCTGTGCGACGCCCGCGACACCCGCTCGGCGACCTCGGCGCTGGTCACGCTGACGAAGCATCTGATCTCGGTCGCACCGACGACCGTCTAGTTAGGAGACAACCATGACCGATCTGGAGAACGAGTTCCGCCTCACCGTCACCCCCGAGGACCCCGACGGCTCCAAGCGCGCCGCGCGCCAGGCGAGAATCGGCGCGCTGCCCGAGGCCGACCCCGAGTACGACGACGTGGCCGAGCAGATCCTCAAGCTCACCGGCGCCACCTGGGCCGGGGTGAACTTCGTGGGCGAGAACCAGCACCAGTTCTTCCCCGGGATCGCCGGGCCCGGCACGCGGTCGGTCGACGGGGCCGACCCCGAGATCGGCCGCGAGATGCCCGGCGACCACGGCTACTGCGTGTACGTGGTGGCCCGCGAGAAGGCCATGGCGCTCAACAACGTCATGGACTACGCGCGCTTCGCGGGCAACCCGGTGGTCGACGCCCTCGGCATCCGCTCCTACATCGGGGCGCCGCTCCTGGACGACGAGGGCGCCACCATCGGCACCGTCTGGGCCATCGACAACAAGACCCACCAGTGGGGCACCGCCGACGTGGACGCCATGAAGACCGTGGCCGCCGGCGTCGTCGAGCGCATCCGCGCCAAGCACGCGGCCGCCCAGGCCTGACGCTCCGGGGCGTCCCCTCACGCCCTGCGGAAGTCCCCCCGGGGGAGGCGCGACGCGCCTCCCCCGGACTGTTGCCCGTCCTTGGCGAAGCCGTTATGCTGCGTTGATTCGCGCGCAATCGTCCTATGATCTGATCTCATCGACCCCTCGGCGGACCGGCTCCGCACCCCACCCATCCACGCCCAACGGAGAACCATGCTGAACTTCAGGCTCAAGCGCCGCGCGGTCGCCGCCGTCGGCGCGGCCGCGCTCGCGGCGACCACGCTCGCCGTCGGCGCCTGGTCGTCCCACGGCGGCGACCACGGCCACGGCCACGGCCGCCAGGTCGACCTGCAACTGCTGGCCATCAACGACTTCCACGGCAACATCGAGGCCGCCTCCAGCCTCACCTACCCCGGTTTCGACGAGCCCGTGGGCGGCGCCGAGTACCTCGCCACGCACCTCGAACAGGCCCGCGAAGGCGAGAAGTACTCGACCACCGTCGCCGCCGGCGACCTCATCGGCGCCAGCCCCTTCCTGTCGGCCGTCTTCGACGACGAGCCCACCATCGAGTCGCTCAACGCCATGGGCGTCGAGGTCTCCTCGGTCGGCAACCACGAGTTCGACGCCGGCTACGACGAACTCCAGCGCATCATCGAAGGCGACGAGGACTTCGAAGGCGCCGACTTCCCCTACCTCGGCGCGAACGTCGTCGACGAGGCCACCGGCGAGCCCGTCCTCGACCCGTACTGGGTCAAGAAGTTCAAGGGCGGCGTCAAGGTCGGCTTCATCGGCATGACCCTCGAAGGCACCGGCAGCATCGTCTCCCAGGCCGGCATCGAGGGCCTGGAGTTCCAGGACGAGGTCGCGACCGCGAACAAGTACGCCCGCGAGCTCAAGCGCCAGGGCGTCAACGCCATCGTCGTGCTCCTCCACGAAGGCGGCGTGCCCGTCGCCGAGGACACCGGCCACGACTGCGAGTCCCTCGACGGCACCGGCACCGGCATGTCCGGGCCCATCGTGGACATCGCCGAGACCATGACCCCGCTCGTGGACATCCTCGTCACCGGCCACACCCACAACGAGTACGTCTGCTCGGTCCCCGACCCGGCCGGCAACCCGCGCATGGTCACCTCCGCGTCCTCCTACGGCAAGGTCTTCACCGAGATCGACGCGACCTACGACAAGCGCACCAAGGACATCGTGCGCTCCTCGGTCTCCGGCTCCAACACCGTCGTCACCCGCGACGTCGAGGCCGACGGGGACCAGACCGACATCCTCGCCGAGTACGGGCCGCTCGCGGCCGAGGCCGGCAACCGCGTCGTCGGCTACATCGGCGAGGACGTCAAGCGCGGCGCCACCCGCGCCGAGGAGTTCCCGCTCGGCAGCCTCATCGCCGACGCGCAACTGTGGAACACCGCGGCCGAGGACGCCGGCGGCGCCGAGATCGCCTTCATGAACCCCGGCGGCGTCAGAGCCGACCTCCTCTACGACCAGGGCACCCCCGGCGAGGCGACCTACGCCGAAGTGTTCACCGTGCAGCCCTTCGCGAACTACGTCGTCACCGTCGACCTGACCGGCGCGCAGATCCTCGAAGCGCTGCGCCAGCAGCTGCCGAGCGCCGAGCGTTCGACCACACTGGTCCTCCAGGTCTCCGAGGGCTTCACGTACACGTGGGACACCTCCAAGACCGGCACCGACCAGATCGTGGCCGACTCCCTGGCGCTCAACGGGGAGCCGATCGTCGCCGACCAGACCTACCGGGTCACCGTCAACTCGTTCCTCGCCGACGGCGGCGACTCCTTCGCCGCGTTCGCCGAAGGCGAGAACCGTCTCTTCGGTGCGCTCGACGTCGACGCGTTCGAGGCCTACATCGCCGAGTTCGGCACCGCGGACGCGCCGCTCCAGGCCCCCGAACTGGGCCGGATCAACCGCATCTGACCGTTCCTGAACGGATTCACAGCAGCGGAGCAGCGATTGCTCCGCTGCTGTGTCGTCGTCCGGGTACCGACCGGATAGGGTGGAGACACCCTTGAACCTTCAACGGAGGACCGCAGGTCATGGCAATGCAGAGCAGGAACTCATCCCTTCGGAACATGGTGAAGACCCAGTACAACCAGCAGCACATGGGTGCCGCGTACGGGCCTTACGGACAGATGACCCAGGCCCCGCAGGTCCAGACCATGCGGATCGACGACGTCATCGTCCGCACCGTGGCCCTCGTCGGCGCGACCTTCGTCGCGGCGATCCTCACCTACGGCATGGTCGGCAGCGGCGACTCCGCCTCGGTGGGCACCGCCGGCATGCTGATGACCCTCGGCGCCGTCGTCGGCCTCGGCGTCATCATCTTCTCGATGTTCAAGCCGATCACGAACCCCTTCATCTGCTTCGCCTACGCGATCGGGCAGGGGCTTCTCCTCGGCGGCGTCTCCGCGGTGTTCGAGGCCCAGTTCCCCGGCATCGTCGTCAACGCCCTCCTCGGCACCATCCTCGTGTTCGCCGGGATGCTCGCGCTCTACCGCTTCCGCATCCTCAAGAACTCCCCGGTCTTCACCAAGGTCATCATCGGCGCCGGCTTTGGCATCTTCGCCCTGACCATGGTCAACCTCGTCGCGAGCATGTTCGGCGCGAACCTCGGCCTCTTCGCCTCCCCCGGCGGCGACCCGACCACCCTCCAGTGGATCATCGCCATCGGCATCACCCTCTGGGCCGCCTTCTCCTTCATCCTCGACTTCGACATGATCGAGCAGTCCGCGCAGATGGGCGCCCCCAAGAAGTACGCCTGGGCCGGGGCCTTCGGCCTCACCGCCGGGCTCATCTTCCTGTACTGGAACCTGCTCCGCCTCCTCAGCTACTTCCAGAGCAACTAGCGGCTTGAGCACCGAGCTACAGCGGGCGATCGGGCGCGTCGTCGAAGGCACGCGCCACTGGTCGCCCGCTCGCTGGTCTCCGAAGGCCGAAGCGATGCACGACCTCGTCCAGGCCCTCGCCGACCTCACCGCCGACGCCGAGCACCACCCCCGCCGGGCCGTCCCGCGCCTGCCCAACGACATGCACCTGCCCGACCAGCTCCAGGTCGTCGGCCTCGACCTCCTCGACGCCGAACCCCGCCTCACCCCCGGCCAGCGCGACAGCGCCTTCGCCGCGATCGACCGGGCCCGCGCCGCCCTCTTCTAGGCCTCGTTCCAGTCGGCCATGAGCAGCGCCGTGTCCTCCAGCGCCTCCACCAGGTTGTCGGCCTCCCAGCGCAGCACGTTGCGGCGTGTGCGCGTCGCCCGGTCCTCGACGGCCGCGAGCCGCAGGTCCAGCCGGTGCGCCGCCTGCTCCAGGTCCGCGCCCCGCGGCGCCGCCGCGCCGCGGGCCCGCGCCGCCAGCCGCATGTAGGCCGCGTCGACCGAGTCGGCGAACGCGTCGACGCCCGCCAAACCGATGCCCTCCTCGTCGCGCCCGAGGGTCGCGTTGACCGCCACGAGTGCCCGCCCGGCCCGCGACAGCGCCGCCTCGACGCCGAGGACGTCGGCCGACAGGGGTCCGGGACCGGAGACCGGTTCGGCCTTCGCCTGATCCGCCGAGCTGTTCAGGGCCGCCCGCCGCGCCCGGATGCGGTCGATGGCGGCGTGCATGACCTTGCGGTCGTAGTCGGCCGGATGCGCCTGCCGGTCCAGTGACAGCCGCGCGTAGTCGCGGTAGGCGTCGACGAGGTCGCCGAGGAGGTCGCCGAGCCTGCGGGTCTGCCAGGTCGGGACGAGGACGTAGAACCCGATCGCGAGCCCCGCGCCGACCAGGGTGCACACGCCCCGGTCGACGGCTGCGAGGACCGGTGCCTCGCCGGCGAGGTCGATCTGGAACACCGTGAACCCGGAGACGGCGGCGGCGAACACGAGCATCGACACCGGCCGCGCCAGGTAGGCCACGAGCGCGTACGCGAGCACGACGAGGCTGAGCCACAGCTGGTCGGCGGGCAGGAGGAGCCCGAGGAGCGAGGCGAGCACGACGCCGCCGGTGGTGCCGACGGCCCTGGTGGTGCCGCGTGTGAGCGTCCCCGCGAAGTCCGCTTGGAGGACCAGCCAGGCCGTGAGCGGGATCCAGTACCCGTGCCCGGTGGGCCACAGGAGGCCGATGGTCATCGCCAGGGCGATGACGCCTGCGCGCCGCAGCGCGTGGTGGACGACCGGGTCGCGGCGGTGCAGGCGGGCCCGGAGCTGTTCGAAGGTCTGGCGGGCGGTGCTGGTGACGTGGGCGAGCGCGGGGTCGCCGATGACTTCGCCGCCGCCGTCGGTGATCCGCTCGGCGTAGGCGCCGGTCTCGTGGAGGGTGCGCAGGAGGCCGCCGATCTCGGTGGGCATGGTGCCGGTGGCGGTGGCCATGGGGTTCTGGGAGAGCCCGTCGAGGAGCGCGTCCCAGTCGAGGGGCGCGGGGCGGCGGGCGGTGATGCGGTCGGCGAAGTGGGTGAGGAGGCGGGCGGCGAGTTCGAGGGCTTCGGAGTAGAACGCGACGGTGTCGCGGTCCTGGGCGTCGGCGCGGGCCCGGGCGCTGGCGGTGCGGCCGATGGCGCCGGAGACGGCGTAGATCTGGCGGCGGGCTTCGAGGACGGCGGTGGGGAGGACGCGGCGGCGGTCGAGTTCGCGGGCGGCTTCGAGGAGGGTCTCGGTGCGGAAGGGGGCGCTGGGGTCGGCGGCGAGGGCGTCGGCTTCGGCGGCGAGGGCGAGCCAGGCGTCGGCGAGGGTGCGGCGGTCTTCGGCCCAGCGGTAGTACGGGGGGAGGAGGGCCATGAGGGCTTGGACGGCGCCGCCGGCGAGGACGGCGGCGGCGGCGATGAGGGCGGTGGTGCCGACGGTGACGTGTTCGGCGAGGAAGAACATGACGCCGGAGACGGTGAAGGTGACGCCGGCGACGTGGGTGACGGAGCCGACGAAGGTGAGGATGAAGGCGTAGGCGGCCGCGGCGGCGACGAGCACGATCGGGTTGCCGATGGCGCCGAGGAGGACGCCGAGTGCGCCCGCGGCGCCGACGAGGACGGGGAGTGCGGGGCCGGTGCGGGTGCCGGGGGTGAGGAGGGCGACGCCGCCGAGCCAGGCGCCCATGGCGGCGGCGGGTCCCCAGGCGGGGTGGTCGAGGAGGGCGACGGCGCTCATGGCGACGGCGATGCCGAAGGCGGCGCGCACGGCGAGGACCGGGGTGGCCTCGCCCGGGGTCCACGCCCGCAGGTCCTGGCCGACCCGGCGGAAGGATTCGGCGACGCCCGGGTTGAGCACGTTGCGATCTTATGGCGCCGGCGGCGCCGCGGTACGGGCCCGCCCACACCGGCCGCCGCGCCTGCGGGTGTGAGGCCGGCTACCGGTTACGCTGTTGCCATGCGACAAACGGTGCTGGTGGTCGACTTCGGGGCCCAATACGCGCAGCTCATCGCGCGTCGAGTGCGCGAGGCCAACGTCTATTCGGAGATCGTGCCCTCTTCGATGCCCGCCGCGGAGATGCTCGCGAAGGAGCCGGCGGCGATCATCCTGTCGGGCGGTCCTTCGAGCGTGTACGCCGAGGGCGCGCCGCAGGTGGACGCGGCCCTGTTCGAGGCCGGGGTGCCGGTGCTCGGGATCTGCTACGGCTTCCAGGCGATGGCGAAGGCCCTGGGCGGGACGGTGGCCCGGACGGGCCTGTCGGAGTACGGCGGGACGGAGCTGGACGTGCTGTGCGCGTCGAAGCTCCTGGACGGCCTGCCCGAGCACCAGTCGGTGTGGATGAGCCACGGCGACTCGGTCTCGGAGGCCCCGGCGGGGTTCGACGTGGTCGCCCGTACGGCGGGGGCGCCGGTGGCGGCGTTCGAGAACCTGGAGGCGCGCCTGGCGGGCGTCCAGTACCACCCGGAGGTGGCGCACACGCCGCACGGCCAGGCGGTCATCCGCCACTTCCTGCACGACATCGCGGGGATCAGGCCGAACTGGACGAACTCGGCGATCATCGACGAGCAGGTCGCGGCGATCCGCGAGCAGGTGGGCGACAGGCGGGTCCTGTGCGCGCTGTCGGGCGGCGTGGACTCGTCGGTGGCGGCGGCGCTGGTGCACCGGGCGATCGGCGACCAGCTCACGTGCGTGTTCGTCGACCACGGGCTGCTGCGCGCGGGCGAGGCCGAGCAGGTCGAGAAGGACTACGCGCAGTTGACGGGCATCGACGTTCGCTGCGTGGACGTCTCGGAGCAGTTCCTGTCGGCGCTCAAGGGCGTGACGGACCCCGAGGAGAAGCGCAAGATCATCGGCCGGGAGTTCATCCGGACGTTCGAGGCGGCGGCGCGCGAGATCGCCGAGGAGCAGGGCATCGACTTCCTCGTCCAGGGCACGCTGTACCCGGACGTGGTCGAGTCCGGCGGCGGCACGGGCACCGCGAACATCAAGAGCCACCACAACGTGGGCGGCCTGCCCGACGACCTCCAGTTCGCGCTCATCGAGCCGCTGCGCACCCTGTTCAAGGACGAGGTCCGCGCGATCGGCCTCGAACTGGGCCTGCCGGAGTCGATGGTGTGGCGCCACCCGTTCCCGGGCCCGGGCCTGGGCATCCGGATCGTCGGCGAGGTCACGCGCGAGCGCCTGGACCTGTTGAAGGCGGCGGACGCGATCGCCCGCGCGGAGCTGACGGCGGCGGGCCTGGACCGCTCGGTGTGGCAGTTCCCGGTGGTGCTGCTGGCCGACGTGCGTTCGGTGGGCGTGCAGGGCGACGGGCGCACCTACGGGCATCCGATCGTGCTGCGGCCGGTCTCCTCGGAGGACGCGATGACCGCGGACTGGTCGCGCCTGCCGTACGAGCTGCTGGCGCGGATCTCCACGCGCATCACCAACGAGGTCGCCGACGTCAACCGGGTGGTGCTCGACGTCACGAGCAAGCCGCCGGGCACGATCGAGTGGGAATAGGGCGGCGGCGCCGCTCGGGCGCAAGCTTCATCGGGTAGTCATGATCACGCCGTACAGTTGAGGGATGCAATTCCGGATAGCTGCGTACGGGGAGGTACGTGACGAGAGCGGCCGGGTCCTGCTGACCCGCAGGAAGCGCGCGGGGCGCGAGGCCGGGCCCTGGCACCTGCCGGGCGGGGTCATCGACCACGGCGAGCCGCCGAAGCGGGCCGCGGAGCGGCTCGTCAGCGAGCACACCGGCTACGAGGTCGTCGTGGGCGCGCCGCTGGAGGCGGTGGCCGTCGCCCGCCGCGGCGTCCACACGAACGCGATCGTCTACGCCGCCGACGTCAAAGAGGGCACCGGCCACGGCTCGGGGGAGTCGGTGGAGTGGGTCGAGCCCGAGCGGGCGGCCGCGGAGTCCCATTCGCCGTTCGTCTCGGCCTGCCTGGGCCTGGAGGACGAGCGCCTGGCGGGCGCGGTGGTCAAGGCCCCGCAGGAGACCCGCCCGGTCCCGCCCGCGAAGGCGAAGAAGGGCCGCCGTCGCCGCGGCCAGCGCTTCGGCGCGTACGGCGTCGTGGCCGACGGCGCGGGCCGCATCCTGCTGGCCCGGATCGCCGAGGGCTATCCCGGCGGCGGCACCTGGCACCTGCCCGGCGGCGGTGTCGACTTCGGCGAGTCGCCGCGCGCGGCGGTCTCCCGCGAGATCTACGAGGAGACCGGCCAGGAGGCCCTGGTCGGGGACCTGCTCAACGTCACGTCGTTCCGGCACCGGCGGGCGATCGGCCCGGAGGGCTACCCGCTCGACTGGCACGGGGTGCGCGCGATCTACTCCGCCACGGTCCCGGACCCGTCGGCGGCCCAGGTGGTCGAGGCCGCGGGCGGCTCCACGAGCGAGTCGCGCTGGTGGGACGCGGCGGCCCTCGACGACCTGCCGCTCTCGGCGGCCGTCGAGGACGCACTCCAAGTGGTCGACCTGAAGAACCTCGCCGCCCAGGCTTAGGGGGTGCCGGAGCATCCCGGGCGGCCGTTCTCCGGCCCATTCGCCCGCTCGCTGCGTTGTCGGCGAATCGGATACAACACCGGTATCCGATTCGCCTTCCGCGGCCTCGGCGATGCTTGCGAGCCGTAACTGTGCACAGCGAGCGAACGAATGGACTCGGATACCGACTCGCCGGGGATGCTCCGGCACCCCCTAACGCCATCTGGCGATGATGGTCTCCCCGGCGCGGACGGTCTCGCCGGGCACGACCGAGGCTTCGGCGGCGCCGGCGGGCAGGTACACGTCGGTGCGGGAGCCGAAGCGGATGAGCCCGTAGCGTTCGCCCTTGGCGAGTGCGGCGCCGGGCTTGGTGCGGTTGACGATGCGGCGCAGGACCGCGCCGGTGCGCTGGGCGACGACGACGCGTCCGCGGGGGGTCGAGACGACCGTGTAGCAGGCGGCGTTGTGCTCGGCCTCGGGCGCGCTGACCTTCGCGTAGCCGCCCTTCTCGGTGAACACGTCGACGACCTCGCCGGCGACGGGGGCGCGGTTGACGTGCACGTCGGTGACCGACAGGTAGGCGGCGATGCGGAGCCATTCGGCGCCGGCGGTGCCGGTGGCGGCGCCGAAGCGCTCGTCCACGACGGTCTCGACGGCCATGATGCGCCCGTCGGAGGCGGCGAGCACCGCTTCGGGCTCGTCGTCCTCGCCGCGCAGGTCCGCTTCGCGCTGCGGGTCGCGGAAGAACGCGGCGACGGGGACGGCGGCGAGGGCCGGGACGATCCACGCCTTCGAGGCGGGCCGGATCTTCTTGGCGGCCCAGGCGGTCCCGAGGAGGAGCCCGGCGGCGATGATCCCGTTCGAGTCGAGGTGCAGGTTCGGGGTGACGGCGACCGAGGAGGCGCGCCAGGCGGGGGCGAGGCCCTCGGCGGCGGCGATGGCGCGCGGCTCGCCCTCGTGCTTGGAGGCCGAGCCGATGCGGAGCTTGTGGATGCGCACGGGCGGGAGCGAGCGCACGATGAGGTCGGTGCCGATGCCGTACTCGGCGACGAGTTCGGCGATCTCCTCGCGGGCGGGCGCGGTGAGGGTGGCGGCGAAGGAGAGCACGCCGCCGGGCTCGACCTTCTCCTGGAGCAGCGCGATGTCGTCGATGAAGGCCTCGGCCTCGACGGTGACCGGCGCGGCGAGCATGACCTCCTCGGCGGGTTCGGCGTCGGCGAGGGCGGCGACGACGGTGACGTTCCCGGCCGTCCAGGAGCCCTCGGCGGCGAGTGAGGCCTTGAGGTCCTCTGTGGAGGAGGGGTCGGCGACGACGGTGAGCCGGTCGGCGGGCATGAGCGCTTCGAGCGCGGCGGTGAGCACCGGGTGGCCCCAGGCCGCGCCCACGACCAGGCCGGTCTTGGGGCCCCTCCGGCGAGCGAATTCGTCGGTGATGCCGCGAGCGGCGGCTTTCGAGATCGGCATATCCCCGACTATAGAGCGCCCTCCGGGACGGCCCGGGCCGCGCTCGCGTGTTGCGGCGCCGGTCCAAAGCCGGTCTTGTCCGGTTTCGTCCTCGTACTTTCGGAGGGTTCTCCACATCGTTCGGTCGAGTGGCCGCGCCGTCACGCGGGGTCTTCTCGTTTCCTCTCTTGTCAGGCGGCTCACGCTGACCCCACACACCTCACGTCCGCTCCCAGGAGGACCGAACCACGATGAGACTCAAGACGTTCCGCACCCCGCGCTCCACTGTCATCGGTCTGGGCGCCGCGACGGCCCTCGCGGCCGTCCTCGCCGGCGGCCCGGCCTCGGCGCAGGAGGAGGACGCGGTCGAGCCGGTCACCGGCGACATCGTCACCGCCCCCGGCCTCGAACTGCGCGGCGGCTTCGACGGGGACCGGTACGACGTGTGGGCCAACGTCCTCGGCCTCACGCCGCACGGCTCCGAGGAGACCCTCGTCGTCTACTGCATCGACATCATGACCCCGCTCGACACCGAGAGCCCCTACGCCGAGGGCCACTGGGAGGAGTCGGGCGTCGCCAACCTCGAACAGGTCCGCTGGGTCCTGTTCAACGGCTACCCGAACGTCGGCGCCGCCGACCTCATCGAGTCGGCCGGCGGCGAGGTGAACCCCGACTGGAGCGACCAGGAGACCGCCGAGGTCGCCTACGCGGGCACGCAGGCCGCCGTCTGGCACTTCACCGACGACTGGGACCTGCTGGAGGACAACCCGGTCAAGGGCGGCAACGACGGCGAGGACGAGGCCGTCCTCAAGGTCTACGAGCACCTCACCGAGGAGCCGGGCCGCGTGCCCGACCCCTCCGAGTTCACCGTGGACCTCGAAGGCGCCGACACCGCCGCCTACGAGGACGGGCGCTTCGGCCCGTACACGATCCGCTCGAACGCCGGCGCGGTCGCGCTGGAGGCCGAGGGCGCCCGCCTGGAGGACGCCGACGGCGACCCGATCGAGTCCCTTGAGGACGGCGAGGAGTTCTGGATCGTCCTCGACGAGGGCAGCGAAGAGGTCTCGATCTCCGGGACCGCCGCCTACGACCTCCCCGTCGGCCGCGTCTTCCTCGCCACGAACGACGAGTCGCTCTCGGGCGACGCGGTCAACCCGCTCACCGCCGGGGAGTCCCAGAAGCTCATCCTCGCCCAGCCGCGCGAGGGCGAACTGCCCGCCGAATGGCGCTTCGCGCTCGACGCGCCCACCGACCGGCCCACCGAGTCCGGTCCCGCCCCGCAGCTGCCGACCACCGGTTCGAGCCTGAGCGTCGCCTTCGCCGGCGGCCTCGCGCTCCTCATCGCCGGCCTGACCGCGATGGCGTTCGCCAAGCGCCGCAAGGGCTCGGTCCACTAGACGCGACGGACGCGGGCGGGGCGCAGCGCCCCCGCCCGCTGCCGCGGGGCGGTCCGGACCACTTCCAACGGTCCGGAACCGGGCGCGCCCCGGCGGTTCACCGAAACGCCCGGCGCATGGTGCGGCCGGGACCTGGGCGAGCGATCCGCCCCGGTCCCGGCCACTTCCGTCCCACCGCTCTCTGAAAGCCGCCGCCCTTGAGGCGAAAGGCGGCCGATACCGAATCGTTATAGTGGCGCGGCTCATTCGAGCTGCGCCTTTCCCTTTGCGTCCCTGCGAAAACCCAGCTCACAGCCGGATACGGGTCATTTGCAACCGGCAGACGGCCGCTAACGTGTCGGAAGAAGAACAAACGCGTCAATCCCTCGGATCAGCAAAGGGAAATCACAGCATGATGACCAAAGCCCTGAAAGGGACGCTGGCCGCTGCCGCAGGCCTCGCGCTCGCACTCGGCGGAGCGGCCGCAGGCCACGCGCAGGACGGCGACAACGGCGCCTCCGGCTCCGTCGGCTACGAGAGCGGCATCCTCCTCAACGGCCAACTGAACGGCAGCGCGTACGACGTCGAGGCGAAGATGCGCTACATCGACCTCGGCGACGGGGAGCAGCGCACCGTCTACTGCATCCAGATCGAGGTCGGCTTCGAAGAGGAGCTCACCCACGAGGAGCGCCCCTGGGACCAAGCCGCCGTCGACGACCCCGCCGCCCTCCCGGAGGTGCTCGGCGTCCTCGTCAACGGTTACAACGGCACCAACGCCGGCGCGATCATCGACGCCGCCGGTGCCGGCAGCGACGCCGAGGACCCCTTCGACGGCTACACCGCCGACCAGGTCGCCTACGCGGGCACCCAGGCCGCCATCTGGACCCTCACCGACGGCTGGGCCTCCCGGACCGGCGACCCGACCGGCGGCGGATCCGGCGCCGACACGGCCGTCGCCCTCGTCATGAACTACCTCCTCGACAACTCCCCGCCCGTCGACGAGCCCGACTTCGAGCCCTACTTCGAGATCGACGAGACCGCCGCGGCCGCCGAAGGCACCACCGTCGGCCCCTACACCGTCGACACCAACCTCGACGGCCTCACCTTCGCCCAGCCCGAAGGCGCCAAAGTCGTGGACGAGAACGGCGAGGAGGTCACCGAGTTCACCGACGACCTGACCTTCTACGTCGAGCTCTCCGAAGCCGCCAGCACCACCGTCACCCTCGTGACCGACACGTTCACCTGGACGATCCCCGCCGGGCGCACCTTCGTCCCGGTCGAGGGCGGCGAAGACGTCCCCGGCCAGCGCCTCATCCTCGCCGAGCAGCACACCGAGGAGTACACCGCGGACTTCGACCTCGAGATCACCGTCGAAGCGGTGCCCTCCGAGTCGCCCAAGCCGCAGCTCCCCGTCACCGGCTCCAGCCTGACCACCGTCGCCTCCGTCGGCGGCGCGGTCCTGCTCGCCGGCATCGTCGCGATGGTGCTCATGCGCCGCCGCCGCGCCGCCAACTGGGGCTCCGAGGCTTAACACCGCGAGAACACTGCGAGAACCGCCACACGCCCGCTGGTCAGACCGGCGGGCGTGTGGCATACTTGCGGCGTGACTCAGAGCGCGCGATTTTACCTTTACTACGGCCGGAACCGTCCGAGCCGTAGGTCGTCGCGCTGAACACCGACCTACTGCCCCGGGCGAACCGCCCGGGGTTTTTTGTCGCCTGGGCACATTGACGGCTCGCAAGCTTCGCCGAGAGCTGGCCGCCCGGAGTTCGATCCGCATCGCACTTAGGAGAAGCCCTGATGACCGCCACCACGTCGCCTGAAGTCGTCACCGACGACCTCAACGAGCTGCGCACCGAGATCGACGGCCTCGACGCCGAGATCCTCCGCCTCTGGCAGCGCCGCGCCGAGGTCTCCAAGACCATCGGCGAGATCCGCATGGCCAACGGCGGCACCCGCCTCGTCCTCGACCGCGAACGCGCCATCCTGGAGAAGTACCGCGCCGCTCTCGGCGACGACGGCATCCAGATCGCCATGCTCATCCTGAGAGCCGGCAGAGGCCCCCTCTAAGACGTTTCAGCCCTGCCGCGCCGGAGGATGTCGTACCCGGCGCGGCATAATTGAGGGCCTATGAATGACGCAGCGCAGGCACTACTGACCGGTCTCAACGAACCGCAACGCCAAGCCGTCGAGCACGCCGGATCACCGCTGCTCATCGTCGCCGGAGCGGGCTCGGGCAAGACCCGGGTCCTCACCCACCGCATCGCCTACCTCCTGGCCGAACGCGGCGCCCACCCCGGCGAGATCCTCGCGATCACCTTCACGAACAAGGCCGCCGCCGAGATGCGCGAACGCGTCGAAGGCCTCATCGGCCCCCGCTCGCGCGCCATGTGGGTCCTCACCTTCCACTCCGCGTGCCTGCGCATCCTGCGCCGCGAGGCCCACCGACTCGGCTGGAAGCCCAGCTTCACCATCTACGACACCGACGACGCCCGGCGGCTGCTCACCCAGATCGTCAAGGACCTCGGCCTCGACTCCAAGAAGCACTCCCCGCGCTGGCTCGCCGCCGAGATCTCCCGGCTCAAGAACGAGCTCATCGGCCCCGACCGGGCCGCCGCCGCGGCCGACGACGCCCGGGCCGCCCTCGTCGCCGACGTGTACGCCCAGTACGACGAGCGCCTGCGCCTCGCCCAGGCCGTCGACTTCGACGACATCATCGGCGCCACCGTCAAGCTCTTCCGCGAGTTCCCCGAGGTCGCCCGCTCCTACCGGCTCCGGTTCCGCCACGTCATGGTCGACGAGTACCAGGACACCAACCACGCCCAGTACACGCTCGTGCGCGAACTCGTGGGCACCGGCGACGACAAGTCCGAACTGTGCGTCGTCGGCGACGCCGACCAGTCGATCTACGCCTTCCGCGGCGCCACGATCCGCAACATCATCGAGTTCGAACGCGACTTCCCCGACGCCAAGACGATCCTCCTGGAGCAGAACTACCGCTCCACGCAGACGATCCTCGACGCCGCCAACGGGGTCATCCGCAACAACACCGAGCGCGGGCGCGAGAAGCGGCTGTGGAGCGACGAGGGCACCGGCTCGGCCATCCTCGGCCACACCGGCGACAACGAGCACGACGAGGCCGCGTGGGTCGCCGGCCGCATCGACGAACTCGTGGACGACAAGGAGACGAGCTTCGGCGACACCGCGATCTTCTACCGAACCAACGCCCAGTCCCGCGCGTTCGAAGAGGTGTTCGTGCGCCGCGGCATCCCCTACAAGGTCGTCGGCGGCGTGCGCTTCTACGAGCGCAAAGAGGTCCGCGACATGCTCGCCTACCTCAAGCTCACGGCGAACCCCGACGACACGGTCTCGGCGATGCGGGTCGTCAACGTGCCCAAACGCGGCGTCGGCGACCGCGCGGTCGCCGAGGTCGAAGCGCTCGCGGCGCGGCTGCGCATCAGCTTCCCGGCCGCGCTCCACCGCGTGGACGAGGCCCCCGGGGTCTCCGGACGCGCCCGCACCGGCATCAAGCGGTTCTGCGAGATCGTGGACGAGGCCACCGCGCTGGCGGGCACCGCGCCGCCGGAGGAGGTGCTCGACAAGCTCATCGCCGACACCGGGTACCTCGAAGGGCTGGAGCAGTCCACCGACCCGAGGGACGAGGGCCGGGTGGAGAACCTCCAGGAGCTCGTCGCCGTCGCCCACGAGTTCACCGAACAGGTGGTGCGCGGCACCGTCGAGGACGACGAGGCCGAACTGAACGCGGACGTGCCGTCCTTCCTGGAGCACGTCGCGCTCGTCTCGGACGCCGACTCGATCCCCGACCCCGAGGCCGAGGAGGGCGGGGTCGTCACCCTCATGACCCTGCACACCGCCAAGGGCCTGGAGTTCGACACGGTGTTCCTCACGGGTCTCGACGACGGCCTGTTCCCGCACGAGCGGTCGATGAACAAGCCCGGGGACCTGGAGGAGGAGCGGCGCCTGGCGTACGTGGGCCTCACCCGGGCGCGCAAGCACCTGCACCTGACGCGGGCGGGCACGCGGAACATCTTCGGGCAGCCGGAGTACTACGCGGCGAGCCGGTTCCTCGCCGAGATCCCCGGCGACCTCGTCAAGTGGTCGGAGTCGGCGCCGCCGCCGCGCGTGGTCAAGTCGAAGTCGCCCTCGTTCGGGCAGCCGATCGTGGTGCGCAACGCCGCCGACGTGCCCGCGCTCGACGTCGGCGACCGGGTCAGCCACGACAAGTGGGGGCTCGGGCGCGTCGTGGAGCTCAAGGGGGCCGGGCCGCGGGCCCAGGCCCGCATCGACTTCGGCGACGGCGAACCCAAATGGGTGATCCTGCGGCTGGCGCCGATCAGCAAGCTGTGAGCGCTCAGCGCAGGTCGAGCCCGGCCTCGGCGAGGTAGCCGAGGGGCTCGACCGGCCTGCCGTCCACATGCACCTCGAAGTGGACGTGGGAGCCGAAGGAGAAGCCGGTGTTCCCGGCGTGGGAGATGAGGTCGCCCGCGTCCACCCACTGTCCGACCTGGACGTCGACCGCGGAGTTGTGCGCGTAGTACGTCTCCAGTCCGTCCCCGTGGTCGATGATGACGAGGTTCCCGAACCCGGACTCCCAGCCGGCGTGCTTGACCGTCCCGGGATAGGCCGCGTAGACCGGGTCGCCGGTCTCGGCGTCGAAGTCGACGCCGTTGTGGTTGCGGCCCCAGCGCTCCCCGAACAGGGAGGTGATGGTGATCTGGTCGAGCATCGGCGTCCACTCGATCTGCGGGCCCTGCGCGGTGACCGGCGAGGTCCGTCCGGTCTGGACGACCTCGCCCGGCGCGCCGGTCCCCAGCGGCGCGGCGGACTCGTCCCCGCGGGACTCGGGGACGCTCGCCTCGGCGGCGAGCGCGGCGATGTCGGCGACCGCCTGCGAGGAGCCGTGCCGCTCCTCGGCGGGCAGCCCGGCGGTCGTGGCCATGGCGACGATGGAGGCGCCGGCGACCGCGGACCCGACGACCGCGGTGTAGCGGCGCTGGGACCCGGCCAGGAGCGGCGCGAGCTCTGCCGCGAACGTGGCCCGGTGCTGGCCCCTCGTTCGGTGCGGCCGGTCGGCGTGGCGCCTGATGGTTCGGGCGACCGCCGGTCCGTGGTCGGACACTCTTTCCTCCCGCTCGACGGAGCGCTCAGAGGACGGGGTCGCGGGGCCGGGCCGCGGGGCGGCGGGGCTCCGGGGGGCCGTCCGTGAGCGTGGCAACCGGGACACACTAACGCCGCGTCCGCCGGGCGGGCGAGATTCGTCACCGCCCGGCGTGTCTCGACATTCGCGACATACCGAACGACTATGGGCGGGCGTCGAGGAGGGCCTTGGACTCGGTGAAGATCCGCACGATCTCGGGGCGGACCTCGGCGCGCTCGGTCAGCGGCGCGGCCCACGGCACGCGCAGCGGCGACTCGGCGCCGTCCACGGCGGCGGCGAAGTCGGCGCCCTCGCCGTCGAAGCCGGTCATGCGCGCCGACTCCGCTGCGGGCAGACCGCCCGCGCCGCGGCAGATGACGAGCGTGTCGGCCGCGTGGTCGGTGTTCATGTGGTGGCAGATCTGCGCGATCACCTTCGGGTCGAACGGGTTCGCGCCCAGGTTCGCGCCGAGCTCGGCGAGCATCGCCCCGTTGTGGTCGTAGGCGAGGAGGACCTCTTCGATGACGCGCTCGCGCTCGTCCTCGGGCAGGTCGACCGCGTCGAGCCGGGAGCGGTACTCCTCCTTGAACGCCTTGGGGCTCGCGATCCCCTCGAAGACGTAGAAGCCCGCGCCCAGGCCCTCGAAGCCGTAGTTGCGCCGCGCGGCCTTCCCGAAGGCCTGGCCGCCGGAGAGGTCGCCGAGGTAGCGGGTGTAGGCGTGGGCGATGTACCCGCCGGGGGTCGCGGCGGCCTCCTCGACGCGGGCGGCGTAGGCCGCGGTCGCGGGGAGCGGCTCGACGCCCGAGCGCCACTTCGGTCCCATGAGGAACGCCAGGTCGGCCTCGATCGCGTCCAGGCGCGCGAGCTCGGCGAACACGAACGGGCCCGCCACCGGGTCGCCCTCGTGGCGCTCGGCCGCGGCCTCGATGGCCGCGTAGACGAAGTACTGCTGCGCGTGCCAGCGGGTGTAGTCGCCGAGGCTGAGGGAGCCGTCGAAGAGCCGGTCGAACAGGCCGGGCACCCCGTCGGCCTCGTCGGCGGAAGGGTCGAGACCCTGATGGCGCGACCAGGAGGCCTCGCGTATCCGGGTCGAGAAGGGGAGCGGCCCGGCGGGCGCGGCGGTGTCGGCAGGCATGGGCGGTTTCCTTATCGAACGGCGAACGGGGGAGGAGTAAGGTAAGGCTAACCTACATGACTGCTCGATGTGACGCGAGCGAACTCCCGACCCGTCAGCGACCGCCTGCGACCCATCGGCGAGAATGTTGTGAACCGCACCCGGTGGTGCGGCCAACCAGAAAGAGCGCGAGAATCACGGTCGCAAGCCTTCCCTACCGCGATCCGACTGTGGCAACATTGGCTCAACTGGTCCCCTTGACAGCACGTACTCACACCTCACGGGAGGCCTCGTGAAACCGGTCAGACTCTTCAAGCGACTCGGCGCCATCGCGGCGACGGGCCTCATTGCGCTCGGCATCATCGCCGGAACCGCGTCCGCGGCCGCCGCCGGAGGGGTGTCCGGGGAGATCAACTCCGCGTCCGCCCCCAGCGAACCGGTCGTCTACTCGACGTCCGTCTCGGGCGAGATCAACTAACGACCGAGAGCCCGGACATGGTCGACGTGCGATGCCGGTGACAAGGGAGCGGTACCCGACACTCTTCCGGGTGCTGCCCTGGGTGATCACCGGCACCATGGTCGTAGCCGGGGCGGCGGGCCTCCTCTGGTACTCGCCGCCCCCGGCCTTTCCCGTCGTCCAGGGGATCCTCTTCGCCGCCGCGTTCATCGTCGGGCAGCGGGTGCTCATCCAGTACCACGCCCGCGGGATGGGCATCGCGTTCAACCTGACCGACATCCCGCTGGTCATCGCCCTGTTCTACCTGCCTCCCTTCTGGGTGGTGGCGACCAAGTGCTTCGCGGCGCTCCTGTTCTACGCGTGGCGGTACATCCGCGAGGACATCGGCGTGCTCAAGCCGCTGTTCAACACCGGCCTCGTGACCGCCGGGACCACGGTGACGGTCCTCTACGTCGACTACCTCGGCCTCGGCGCCGCCTCCGATCCCCGCACCTGGTTCGTCCTCATCTCCGCGATCGTCATCACCGGCATCGTGACGACCGTGTTCATCTCGGCGATGCTGTACGCCCTCTCAGGATGGAAGAGCGTCGTCAAGGCCTGGATCGGCTTCGTCCTCACGCTCATCGGCCCCGTCCTCGGCGCCTGCGTCGGCGTCATGTTCCTCGTCCTGCTCGACGCGAGCATCTGGACCGGCGTGCTCATCGCCGCCGTCGTCGCCGCCTTCATCTACCTCGCCCGCAGCTACGCGGTCCTGCGCCGGCAGCGCCAAGTGCTCCGCGAGCTCAACGAGTTCACGCAGCTCGTGGTCGACTCCGTCCACACCAAACGGCTCATCGACGCCATGCTCGGGCGCCTGCGGGACATCCTGTCGGCCGAGACCGCCACCGTGTGGGTCCCCGCCGCGGGCCGCTACCCGCAGATCCGGCTCACCTCCTCGCTCGACGACCAGGGGCTCACCGACCTCGACCCGGTCCCCGACGGCCTCCAGCAGGAGGTCATGGACTCCGGCAGGGGCGTGCTCCTCAACCCCCGCAACGGCACGCGGGCCCAGCGCGAGGCCCTCGAGGCCGCGGGACTGCGCGGGGCCATGCTCGTGCCCCTGCGCTCGGGCGACGAGGTCTACGGCTGCCTCTCCGTGGCCGACCGCATCGGCGGCGAGATCTCCCACTTCGTGCCCGTCGACCTCCAGCTCCTGGAGACCATCGCCGCCAACGTCGGCATCGCCGTCCAGAACGAGCGCCTGCTCGACCAGCTGCGCTACGACGCCTACCACGACCCGCTCACGCGCCTCCCGAGCCGCCGCCGGTCCCTTGAGGCGCTCCAGGAGGCCCTGTCGATCACCGTGCCCGGCGAGGTCGTCGCCGTGCTCATGTTCGATGTGGACGCCCTCCACGAGATCAACGACGCGCTCGGCCACGAGGCCGGGGACACCGCCCTCGCCGAGTTCGCCCGCCGCCTCAAGGCCCACGCGCCCGCCGCGTCCTTCATCGGCCGCATCGACTCCGACGAGTTCATCCTCCAGACCCGCCTCGCCTCCACCGACGCCGCCGTCGAGACCGCCCGGCGCCTGCGCACCGAACTCCAGGGGCCCTTCGAGGTCGGCGGCGTCGCCGTGAGCCTCTCGGCCGCCGTCGGCGTCGTCACCCACCCCGACTTCGCCGCCGACGCCGACGAGCTCCTCAAACGCGCCGACGGCGCCACCAGGCAGGCCAAGCACGCCGCCGACGGCGTCCAGCTCTACCACTCGGGCCTGGAGTCGGAGAGCCTGCGCCGCATCGGCCTCGCCGCCGACCTTCGCCGCGCCCTCGACCGCCGCAAGCTCGAAGTGCACTTCCAGCCGAAGGTCCGCCTCGACCGGGACCTCGGCGAGCCCGGCGCCGTCATCGGCGCCGAAGCGCTCGTGCGCTGGCCCCACCCGACCTTCGGGCTCGTCGCCCCCGAGGAGTTCATCCCGATCGCGGCCTCCACCGGGCAGCTCGGCCAGCTCACCGAGATCGTCCTGGACGAGGCCCTGCGCCGCTCGGCCGAGTGGGCCAGGGCCGACGGGCCGCTGCCGATGGCCGTCAACCTGTCGCCGCGCACGCTCGCCGACGCGGGCTTCCCCGACGCCGTCGCGGCCCTCCTGGAGCGCCACGGCGTGCCCCCCGAGCGGCTGACGTTCGAGATCACCGAGGACGACGTGGTCTCCGCCGAGCCGCGCCTGACGCCCGCGCTCGACCGGCTCCACGCGATGGGCGTGCGCCTGTCGGTGGACGACTTCGGCACCGGGTACTCCTCGCTGGCGTACCTGCGGCGCCTGCCGGTCCAGGAGATCAAGATCGACCTGCGGTTCGTGCAGGGCATGGCGACCGACGCCGACGACCGGGCGATCGTGGAGGCCGTGCTCGGCCTCGCCCGCCACTTCGCCATCGAGGTCGTCGCCGAGGGCATCGAGGCGCACCGGACCGTCGAGGAGCTGCGCGAGCTGGAGTGCGAGGCCGGCCAGGGCTACTACTTCTCGCGCCCTCTGCCGCCCGACCGCTTCGCCGCCTGGCTGGAGAACCTGGGCTGATCCGCGGGCCCCGGAGGCGCCTGTGGCACGCGCCGCAGGGCGGGCCCCGCTTCGGCGGAGCCGCCGCCGTCATGTACTCTTGTCAAGGCCGCGAGGGAAGCTTCGCGAACGCCCCCTTAGCTCAGTCGGCAGAGCGTCTCCATGGTAAGGAGAAGGTCTACGGTTCGATTCCGTAAGGGGGCTCGGTAGCACTCCGATTCCTTCGGAACGGAGTGCGGTACTGCTCACACGGTCCCTCCGTTCCAGGCGGGACGTCGAGGTGGCAGTGAGCGCACGGCGGTGTAGCTCAGTGGTAGAGCAAACGACTCATAATCGTTGTGTCGGCAGTTCGATCCTGCCCATCGCTACTTTTGTAAAGCGTCGACCACCGAGGTATGCTGGTCGACGCTTTGTTTCGTTCGTAGAACCGGCCCACCGGCCGGTTCGGTCAAGAGGAAGGCACTCATCGTGGCCAAGGCTACTGACGTCCGCCCCAAGATCACCATGGCGTGCGTGGAGTGCAAGGAGCGCAACTACATCACGAAGAAGAACCGTCGGAACAACCCCGACCGGCTCGAGCTCAAGAAGTACTGCCGCCGCTGCAAGACCTCGCAGGTCCACAAAGAGACCCGCTAGTCCTCCAGCCCGGCACATGCTCAATCCTTCGTATGTGGGCCGGTCCTTGCCGACCACCGCACCGGTGACGATCACCGCCGAGTCGGTGACCCGTTTCGCCCGGTCCCTCGGACTGGCCGACGACGGATCGGTACCCCCCACCTACTTGATATCGCTCACGCTGCCCGCGGCGGACCCGCTCGTCGACGACCCCGAATTCGGTCTCGACTTCAGCAGGGTGCTCCACCGCGAGCAGCGTTTCGCGTACCACCGCGAGCTGCGGGCGGGCGACGCCGTCGCGTGCACCGTCACCGTCGAGTCGGTCAAGACCGTGGCCGGGAACGACCTCCTCGCCCTCCACACCGGTGTCACCGACGCCGAAGGCCTCGCCGCCGAGGTGTGGACCACCTTGTTCGTGGCGGGAGACCCCTCATGAGTCTCGCGGACCTCACCGCGGGCGAGACCGCGTTCACGACCCCCTTCACCGTGGTGCGCTCGGACCTCGTCGCCTACGCCGACGCCTCCGGCGACCACAACCCCATCCACCTCGACGAGGCCGCGGCCGAGGCCGCCGGGCTCCCCGACGTCATCGCCCACGGCATGTACACGATGGGCCTGGTCTCCCGGGCGGTCCTCGAATGGGCCGCGTCCACCGGTGAGACCCTGCGCCTCACCGAGTTCTCCGCGCGCTTCGCGCGTCCCGTGGTCGTGCCCGCCGACGGCGGCGCCGACCTCGTGGTCGAGGCGAAGGTCCGCAGGGCCGACGCGGACTCGGTCGAACTGACCGTGACCGTCACCAGCGGCGGCGAACGCGTCCTGGCCCCGGCCCGGGCGACCCTCACCGCGAACTAGACGCAAAGAACGGCGCGGACCGCGAGGTCCGCGCCGTTCTTTGCGTCGTCCACAGCCTGTGGATAACCCCGAGTAGTCGAAGAAGCCCTTGCCGCTCTTGCGGCCGATGGACCCCGAGGCGACCATCCGGCGCAGTAGCGCGGGAGGGAAGAACTTCGGGTCGGCGGTGTCCTCGTAGATGTTCTCGGTGGCGTGCGAGATGACGTCGATGCCGGTGAGGTCGGCGGTGGCGAGCGGGCCCATCGGGTGGCCGAAGCCGAGGCGGCAGGCGGTGTCGAGGTCCTCGGCGGAGATGACGCCGTCCTCCACGAGCCGGGCCGCCTCGTTGATGAACGCGCAGATGAGGCGGGTGGTCGCGAACCCGGCGACGTCCCGGTTGACGACCACACAGGTCTTCCCGGCCGCTTCGGCGAACTCGCGGGCCGTCCGCAGGGCCTCGTCGGAGGTGTGCAGGCCGCGGATGAGTTCGCACAGCGCCATCATCGGCACGGGGGAGAAGAAGTGGGTGCCGACCACGCGCTCGGGGTGCGAGGCGGCGGCGGCGATCTCGGTGATGGGGATCGCGGAGGTGTTCGTCGCCAGGACGGTGTCGCTCGCGCAGACCGCCGAGAGCTTCCGGAAGACCTCCTGCTTGACGTCGACGCGTTCGAAGACGGCCTCGACGACGATCGCGGCGCCGGCCGCGTCGGCGATGTCGGTGGAGCGGGTGACGCGCGAACGTGCGGCCGCGGCCTCCTCGGCGCCGATCCTGCCCTTCTTGACGAAGCGGTCCAGGGAGTCCCGTATGGCCGCCTCGGCGCGGTCGAGCGCGCCCGCGTCCGTGTCGATGAGCGTGACGTTCCGGCCGCCGAGGCTTGTGACCTGTGCGATGCCCGAACCCATGAGTCCCGAACCGATTACCGCGACTTGTGTCATGCACGGAGGCTATATGGTCGTGGGCATGGCGGTCAATCTCACCAGGATCTACACCAAGACGGGCGACGACGGCACGACCGGTCTCGCCGACTTCTCGCGGGTCGCCAAGACCCATGTCAGGCTCGCCGCGTACGGCGACGTGGACGAGGTGAACGCGGTGATCGGTGCGGCCCTTGCGCTGCACGCGGGCTCGGTCGGAGAGCGCGAGGGGGCGATCCTCCTGGCGGTCCAGAACGACCTGTTCGACGTCGGCGCCGACCTCGCTACGCCGGTGGTGCCCGACCCGAAGTACCCGCCGCTGCGCATTGACGAGTCCTATGTGGTCCGCCTGGAGGGCTGGATCGACGAGTGCAACGCCGATCTGGAGAAGCTGCGCTCGTTCATCCTGCGCGGCGGGACGCCGGGCGCGGCGCTGCTGCACCAGGCGTGCACTGTGGCGCGGCGCGCGGAGCGGTCGGTGTGGGCGCTGCTCGAAGCCGAGCCCGAGACCACGCACGCGGTGCCCTCGACCTACCTCAACCGGCTCTCGGACCTGCTGTTCGTGCTGGCGCGGCGAGCCAACCGGCAGTCCGCGGGGGGCGCCGAGGGTGCGGACCCCGGCGGCGACGTGCTGTGGCGGCCGCGGGGCTCGCAGGAGTAGCGCGCCGGTTTCGGCGCGTTGTGAAATCGTTACGGCACCGAGTAGGCCCTTTCGCTTGACGAGATCGGTAACACGGGCAAGGATATGAACGGTAACATGCACTCCCTCAAATATCGAAACCCCTTATATTCCTCTCCGGATCTCGAAAGGCGACACCCCAGTGCTCAAGAAAGTTCTCGCCGGCATCGGCGCCGGTGCGCTCCTGTTCGGTCTGTCGGCGTGCGGCGGCGGTGACGACGACGCCGAGGGCGGCGCCGACGGCTCCCTCGTCATCGGCTTCGCGCAGGTCGGCGCCGAATCCGCCTGGCGCACCGCCAACTCCGCCTCCGTCCAGGCCGCTGCCGAGGCCGCGGGCCACGAGCTGAAGTTCGTGGACGCGCAGCAGGACCAGGAGAAGCAGATCTCCGCGGTCCGCGACTTCATCAATCAGCAGGTCGACGTCATCGTCCTCGCCCCGGTCGTGGAGACCGGCTGGACCGAGGTGCTCCAGGAGGCCGAGGACGCGGGCATCCCCGTGGTCCTGGCCGACCGCGGCGTCGAGGCCGCCGACGAGGACCTCTACGTCACGCGCCTGGGCTCGGACTTCGCCGAGGAAGGCCGCAAGGCCGGCACCTGGGCGGCCGAGACCTTCGCCGACGACGCCGACGGCACCCGCATCCTCGAACTCCAGGGCACCACCGGCTCGGCCCCCGCGAACGACCGCAAGGCCGGGTTCTTCGAGGTGCTCGACGCCGAGGGCCTGGACTACGAGATCGTCGACTCCCAGTCCGGCAACTTCACCGCCGAAGAGGGCAAGGCGGTCATGGAGACCTTCATCACCACGCACGGTCTCGACGGGATCGACCTGCTGTACGCCCACAACGACGAGATGGGCCTCGGCGCGATCCAGGCGATCGAGGAGTCCGGCAAGGTCCCCGGCACCGACATCCAGATCATCATCGTCGACGGCTCCAAGGCCGGTTTCCAGGCCGGCGTCGACGGCAAGCTCAACTACATCGTCGAGTGCAACCCGGTCTTCGGCGACCAGCTCATGGACGTCGTCGAGCAGGTCGCGAACGGCGACTCACTGGAGAAGTTCACCGCGGTCGAGGAGAGCGCCTTCGACGCCTCCCAGTTCGAGGCCGAGCTCCCGAACCGCCAGTTCTAGTTCGCTCCGCTTCTAGACGGCACTGCTTCTAGACGGCTCCGCCTCTGGAAGACTCCGCGCCCGGGCGGGCCCCGGGGGGTCTTGACCGGCCCCCGGCCCCCGCCCGGGCGCGGCCCGCCCCCCAACGCCCGCACCCCGATCCGGGTGCGCCACAGCGAAGGTCGTATCCCATGTCCGACGATCCGATCGTCCAGATGACCGGGATCAGGAAGGACTTCACCGGTGTCCGCGCCCTCGACGGCGTGGACTTCACCCTGCGGCCAGGAGAGATCCACGCCGTCATGGGGGAGAACGGCGCCGGGAAGTCCACTTTGATCAAGGTCTTGACGGGCGTCCACGCACCCGACGCCGGCGAGATCCTCCTCGAAGGCAGACCGGTCAGGTTCCACAGTCCCGGCGGCGCCCAGGCCGCCGGGATCTCGACGGTCTACCAGGAGGTCAACCTCACCGACAACCTGTCGGTGGCCGAGAACCTCTTCGCGGGGCGCGAGCCGCGCCGCGGCCCCTTCATCGACTTCAGGGCCATGCGCCGCAAGGCCAGGGCGCTCCTGGCCGAGATCGGCATCGACCTCAACGTCGCCGCGCCCCTGTCGGCGTACTCGATCGCCATGCAGCAGCTCGTCGCGATCGCCCGAGCGGTCGACATCGAGGCGAAGGTCCTCATCCTCGACGAGCCGACCTCCTCGCTCGACCGCGACGAGGTCGAGGTCCTCCTCGGCGTCATGCGCCGCCTCGCCGAGGGCGGCACCGCCCTGGTGTTCATCTCCCACTTCCTCGACCAGGTCTACGAGATCGCCGACCGCATGACCGTGCTGCGCAACGGCGCGCTCGTCGGCTCCTGGGCCACCGCGGACCTGCCGCAGGGCGAGCTCATCGGGCACATGCTCGGGCGCGAGGCCGCCACGCTGGAGCAGATCGAGCGGGACGCCTCGGCGCACCGCGTCGCGGACGAGGAGCCGCTGGTGCGGGCCGAGGGCCTGGGCCGCAAGGGCTCCATCGCCCCCTACGACCTCACGATCCGCCGCGGCGAGGTCGTCGGCCTGGCCGGGCTGCTCGGCTCGGGCCGCACCGAGACCGCCCGGCTCATCGCCGGGGCCGACCGGGCCGACGCCGGGTCGCTGGTCTTCGACGGCGCCCCCGCCGGGCGCCACAACCCGCGTACCGCCGCCGCCCGCGGCATCGCGTTCTGCCCCGAGAACCGCAAGACCGAAGGGCTCGTAGGGGATCTGAGCGTCGCCGAGAACATGATCCTGGCGATGCAGGCCTCGCGCGGCTGGGCCCGGTCCGTCCCGGCCGCCCGCCGCGACCGGCTCGTCGCCGAGTTCATCGAGAAGCTCGACATCCGCCCCGCCGACCCGGCGATGCCCGTCAAGAACCTCTCGGGCGGCAACCAGCAGAAGGTGCTTCTGGCCCGCTGGATGCTCGTCGAACCCAAACTGCTCATCCTCGACGAGCCCACGCGCGGCATCGACGTCGGCGCGAAGGCCGACATCCAGCGTCTCGTGGCCGAGCTCTCCGGCGGCGGCATGGCCGTCCTGTTCGTCTCGGCCGAGCTCGACGAGGTCACCCGCCTGTCCGACCGGATCGCGGTCCTGCGCGACCGCGCCCTGGTCGCCGTGCTCGAATCCGAGGCCGACATGACCACCGACCGCATCGTCGACGCCATCGTGTCGGGAGGGCACCGCGCGTGAACGCCTACACCAAGCGCCTCATGTGGCCGGTGATCATCCTGGTCGCCCTCGTCGCCGTCAACATCGCCGCCACCGGCATCGACTTCATCGTCCCCAGCGTCCACGACGGCCGCCTCGGCGGCGCGTTCGTGAACATCCTGCGCCGCTCCGCGCCGCTCCTGCTCATCTCGCTGGGCATGACGCTCGTCATCGCCACCAAGGGCATCGACCTGTCGGTGGGCGCCGTCTACGCCATCGGCGCGGCGATCGCCTGCCAGATGATCATCGACGCCCCCGACCAGACCTCCGCCGGGCTCGTCGCCGCCGCCGTGGCGCTCGCGCTCGCCGTCACCGCCGTCATCGGCGCGTGGAACGGGGTCATGGTGGCCCGCTTCGGCATCCAGCCGATCGTCGCCACGCTCATCCTCATGATCGCCGGGCGCGGCATCGCGCAGCTCGTCACCGGCGGCCAGATCCCGAAGGTCCAGGACGCGAGCCCGTTCACCGGCATCGGGCGCGGCTCGCTGTGGACGATCCCGATCCCGATCTGGATCGCGGTCCTCACCCTCGTCGCGCTCGCCCTGCTCACCCGCCGCACCGCACTGGGGATGCTCCTCGAATCGGTCGGCGGGAACCCCGAGGCCAGCCGCCTCGCGGGCATCCGCGCCAAGGGGATCACCGTCCTGGTGTACCTCGTGTGCGGGCTGTGCGCGGGCCTGGCCGGGCTCATCGGCGCGGCCAACCTCGGCAGCGCCGACGCCAACAACGGCGGCCTGTGGATCGAACTGGACGCGATCCTCGCCGTCGTCATCGGCGGGACCGCGCTGCTCGGCGGCCGGTTCTTCCTGCTGGGCACCACGATCGGCGTGGTGATCATCGGGACGCTGGAGGACACCATCATCAACGTCGGGCTCTCCAGCCAGTGGCAGTTCACCGCCAAGGCCATCGTCGTCTTCGCCGTCGCGCTGCTCCAGAGCCCCGAGTTCCGGGCCTGGGTCCTGAAGCCGTTCAAGCGGAGGCCGGCCGCCCCGGCGCCCGCGCCCGCCGAGGAGGTCCTGGCGAAATGACCGCGCACACCCTGACCGAGCGCCCGGCGCGCTCGACGCTCCTGGACGGGCTCGGCCGGTACGTCCCCATCGGCGCGACCCTCGCGCTCCTGCTGGTGCTGTACTTCACCGGCGTCGCGAACTACCCGAAGTTCGACCAGCCGCAGGTCGTCGCGAAGCTCTTCATCGACAACGCGCCCCTGCTCGTGATCGCCGTCGGCATGACCTTCGTGATCCTCTCGGGCGGCATCGACCTGTCCGTGGGGTCGGTCATGGCCTTCTCGACGATGGCGAGCGCGTGGCTCACCGTCGAGGCCGGGATCGCCGCGCCGCTGGCGCTCGTGCTCGTCCTCGCGTTCGGCACCGCCTGGGGCGTGCTCATCGGCGCGGTGATCCACCACTTCAACGTGCAGCCGTTCATCGCGACCCTCGTGGGGCTGTTCCTGTTCCGCGGCCTCACCCTCCAGATCTCCGAGACCGACGTGTCCATGCGCGACATCGAGTTCTTCGGCTGGGGCATGACGCACGTGGAGTTCTTCGGGAAGGTCCGCGACGGCGGCTTCTGGCTGCCGTACCTCTCCTTCGGGGCCTTCGCCGTCGTCATCGTCGCGTTCGTGGTCCTGCACTACACGCGGTTCGGCCGCTCGGTCTACGCCGTCGGCGGCTCCGAGCAGTCCGCGCTCCTCATGGGCCTGCCGGTGGCGCGCACCAAGATCGGCGTCTACGCCGTCTCCGGGTTCTGCGCCGCCCTCGCGGGGGTCTTCGCGGCCTTCGCGACCAAGAGCGCGAACCCGCTCGCGAACGTCGGCACCGAGCTCGACGCGATCGCCGCCGTCGTCATCGGCGGGACCCTCCTGACCGGCGGGGCAGGATTCGTCCTCGGCACCGTGGCCGGGGTCATGGTCTGGGGCGTGCTCAACACGCTCATCGCCTTCCAGGGGAACCTCTCCTCGTGGTGGGCGCGGATCGCCATGGGCGTGCTCCTGCTCGCGTTCATCCTGCTCCAGCGGGTCCTGGCCCGCTCGGGGGAGAAGCGGCGGGCCTGACACCGCGCTTCACCACCACGGCCGCCCGTCGACAGACGGGCGGCCGCATTCGTGTTGGCAGAGTCCTTCGACAAGATGTAGCATGAGTGCTATCAATGAACGGATTACTGCAACGGAGAACCAGATGGGACACCCCCCGGCATCGGACGGGCCCGTGATCGCCGTGTCCGACCTTCGGATGCGCTACGGCGACAAGGACGTGCTCACCGGCCTCGACCTCCGGATCGAACCCGGCGGCGTCACCGCCCTCCTCGGCCCCAACGGCGCCGGCAAGACCACCACCATCGAGATCCTCGAAGGCTTCCGCGCCCGCAGCGGCGGCACCGTCGAAGTCCTCGGCACCGACCCCGAACACGGCGACGAACGCTGGCGGGCCGGACTCGGCGTCGTCCTCCAGGAATGGCGCGACAACGGCAAGTGGCGCGTCCGCGAACTCCTCGACCACTTCGGCGAGTACTACAAGCCCTACGCCGAACCCTGGGACGCCGACGCCCTCCTCGGACTCGTCGGCCTCGAAGCACAGGCCGCGCAGCGCGTCCAGACCCTCTCCGGCGGCCAACGCCGCCGCCTCGACGTCGCCCTCGGCATCATCGGACGCCCGGCCCTGCTCTTCCTCGACGAGCCCACCACCGGCTTCGACCCCCACGCCCGCCGCGAGTTCCACGAACTCATCCACCGGCTCACCGATCTCGACGGCACCACGATCCTCCTCACCACCCACGACCTCGACGAGGCCGAGAAGCTCGCCGAGCGCATCGTGATCCTCGCCGGCGGCCGCATCATCGCCGACGGCTCGCCCGACGCGCTCGCCCGCGCCGCCGCCACCACCGCCGAGGTCAAATGGATCCAGGACGGCACCCTCCAGATCCACGCCACCGAGGACGCCACCGACTTCGTGCGCAAACTCCTCGCCACCGACGACGGCGCCGTCACCGACCTCGAAGTCCACCGCGCGAGCCTGGAGGACGCCTACCTCTCCCTCGTCGCCGACTTCGAAGCCGGACAGGCCGAATCCGCCGTCGACACCTTCAAGGAGGCCACCGCATGAGCACCGCGGCGAACACCGGCACGATGAACACCACCGTGCACGCCTACAAGACCGGCTGGAAGCGCGGCCTCATCGAGACCCGCATCTCCCTGACCACCATCGGCGACCTCATGGGCTTCATCATGCCCACCGCCATCGCCATCGTCGTCCTGTTCTTCATGCGCGGCGCCGACTTCGAAGGCTCCCCGGTCTCCCTGGGCGCGATGAACATGCCCAGCCTCATCGGCATGAACGTCGTCTTCGGCGGCATCATGGGCATCATGGGGACCCTCTCGATGGACCGCACCAACGGCACCCTCCTGCGGGCCAAGTCCATGCCCGGCGGCATGACCGGCTACCTGGTCGGGCACATGGTCTCCACCGCGCTGTTCGTCCTCGCCACCGTCGCGGTGATGCTCGCGGCCGGACTGGTCCTCTTCGACGGCCTCGAATTCGACTCGCCCGACCGCTGGCTCCTGTTCGTCGCCGTCGTCCTCATGGGCATCGTCACCACCCTCCCGCTGGGGGCCGTGCTCGGCGCGGCCATCAACAACCCCAAGAACATGGGCCTGGTCATGTTCCCGATCATGGGCTCGGTCGCGATCTCGGGCATCTTCTACCCGCTCACGGCCCTGCCGGGCTGGCTCCAGGGCATCGGGCAGGTCTTCCCGATCTACTGGATGGGCCTGGGGATGCGCCACTCGCTGCTGCCGGACTCGGCGGTGGCCGTCGAGGTCGACGGCTCCTGGCGCACGCTCCTGATGTTCGCCGTGCTCGCCGCCTGGGCGGTCCTCGCGCTGGCGCTGGCGCCGAAGCTCCTGCGGCGGATGGCGCGCCGCGAGTCCGGTTCGGCGGTGGCCGCGCGCCGCGCCGAGATGCAGCAGCAGTGGGGTTAGCCGTGGCCGGAGACGAGGTCTTCAACCGGATCGCGGTGCTGCGGGCCGAGCGCGGCGTCTCGCGCCGCCAGCTCGCCGACGCCCTGGGCGTGCACTACCAGACCGTGGGCTACCTCGAACGCGGCGAGTACAGCCCGAGCCTCCACCTCGCGCTCAAGCTCGCCGAGTACTTCGAAGTGCCCGTCGAGGTCCTGTTCTCCACCAAGCCCTTCCCGCGCATCGGCGCCTGAGAAGGGCAAGGCCCCGCGCCCCAGGGAACACCCCGGCCGAAAGGCCGCCCCGGGGAGCGGGGCCTCTTACCTGCACTGGGCCTCTGTCTAGGAGTCCGGCTTGCCGTAGTGAAAGCGACACCTGGCGATATGGACATGATCCTCGGAGACTTGATAGATGAGCCGGTGCTTGGCGTCGATACGGCGTGACCAGTAACCGCCGAGGTCGTGCTTCAACGGCTCGGGCTTGCCCAACCCGGTGTACCCGTTGCGTTTGATGTCCTCCAGCAGCAGGTTGATGCGCTTCAACAGCTTCTTGTCGTGCGTCTGCCAGTAGAGGTAGTCATCCCAGGCCTTCTCAGACCAGACGAGGTTCACTGAAGCAGGTCCCTCACCTGGCCACGGCCCGATTCGAGCTGTTTGATCGACTCCATGAGCTCCTGGGCGTACTGAGGATCACGCAGGAGGTACAGGGTCTCCTTCATCGACTCGTACTCACCGAGAGGGAGGATCACTACGGGATCCTTGTCATCGCGGGCGATGACGACTTCTTCGCAGTCGTCGATCACCTCGTTCAGCGTTTCCACCGGGGCAGCCGCGTACTGCGAGAGTGTTTTTACTTTCACGTTCACCTCCCCATGGTCCCGAAGCAATCGTACGGGCAGGGGTAGCGACACGCCAGGCCTTCGGCGTCAGTCTCGTTCGGAGTAAAAAGCCGCTCCCGGGGGAGCGGCTTCGAGCCAGGAGAGGAAACCGGTGACGGCGGAGGTCGTCATGGCGAGTTCGACTTCGCCGCCTGCGCTCTTGCAGCGCAGGATCGCCACTTCGGGCGGGAAGATCTGGGCCTCGGGGCCGACGGGGACGCGGCGGTCGGAGATCTGGAGGTCTTCGCGGGAGAGGGCGTAGCGGGGGCCGAAGGCGAGGGAGAACATCCGGAACCAGCGGAGGGTGCCGCTCTCGTAGACGGCGAAGCCGGGGGCCCAGCCGCGTCCTTCCATGTGCCGGGAGAGCCTGGCGGCCATGGCCACCGAGCCGGCCCGGGAGTAGAAGGAGCGGCGGACGTACGTCAGCACCAGGAACACCGCGACGGCCGCCGCCAGTGCGGCGACGACGAGCAGTGCCTTGAGCATGGTCTACGCCGAAGCGGGGGCGACCGCTTCGGCGGTCTCGGCGAGGATGGTGACCCCGTCGGTGGTCACGGAGAGGAAGCCGCCTTCGATCCGCCAGGCGAGCTCGGGGCCGTCCGCGGGCTGCACGCGCACGACGCTGTCGACGCGGAGCTCGCCGAGGAGCGGCTGGTGGCCGGGGAGCACGCCCAGTTCGCCCTCGGTGGTGCGCGCGTAGACGGCCTTGGCCGTGCCGGTCCACACCTTCGACTCGACTGCGACGACTTCGACGTTCAGTTGCCCTGCCACGACGCTCCTTCAACGGACTGCGGGATGGTTACGGGAAGTCTAGACGGCCGGGGGCGCGAACGTCGAATCGCCCAAGGGTGCGGTCTCGCCGGTCACCGGGAATGCAGGAGGCCCCCGGCGGAGCCGGGGGCCTGTGCGTTCGGTCCGCGTCAGACGCGGGCGCGCCGAGCCAGCCGCTCGGGGTCCATGATGATGACGCTCTTGCCGTCCAGGCGCAGCCAGCCGCGCCCGGCGAAGTCGGCGAGGGCCTTGTTCACGGTCTCGCGGGAGGCGCCGACCAGCTGGGCGAGCTCCTCCTGCGTGAGGTCGTGGGTGACGCGGAGGACGCCGCCGTCACGGGTGCCGAAGCGGCTCGCCATGTGCAGCAGGGCCTTGGCGACGCGGCCGGGCACGTCGGTGAAGATGAGGTCCGCCATCGAGTCGTTGGTGCGACGCAGCCGGCGCGCTATCACCCGAAGGAGCTGCTCGGCGATCTCGGGCCGGTTGGCCAGCCAGGGTCGCAGGGCGGTCTTCGACAGGCGTGCGAGGCGGGTGTCGGTCAAAGCGGTGGCGGTGGCGGTGCGGGGGCCGGGATCGAACAGTGCGAGCTCGCCGACCATGTCGGAGGGGCCCATCACCGCGATGAGGTTCTGGCGGCCGTCGGCGGAACGGCGACCGAGCTTCACCTTGCCGGACATGACGATGTAGAGACTGTCTCCCGGCTCGTTCTCGGTGAAGACGGTCTGGCCCTTGTTGACGTCGATGTACTCCATCTCTTTGATGAGCGACTCGACAGCTTCCGGGTCGACGCCCTTGAACAGGGCGGCCCTGGCCAATACATCTTCCATGTCCGTTCGCACCTTTCTTCAACGCACCGCTAGTGCAAGTCCTGAGTCTATGCCTCTTGTCCGCATTGCGGGAGCGAGACCCCCGTAAATCCACATGCGCACCGCAGGCGCCGGAAACGGCATTCCATTCCCGAAGAATGCGCTCCGTCCGTTTCGAGCGTCGCTGCGTGAGACTCGCGGCGCCGCTGAGCGGGGTGTGGAACGGAACGCGTCGGCGGCGACCGGTACAGCCTACCCGCAATGTGACGTCACGCCCAGCGTCAGGCAATGGAGAAAACGGCGGGGAAGGCGCGCTCAGGTGCAGGAACCGGTGCCGACCGGTCCGGAGGCCGAGCGGCCCGCGTCCAGGACGGCCGCGGACTCGCCGATGGTGAGCGCGTAACCGGTCTCGGGGTCGTCCACCGCGGCCGCGAAGATGACGCCGATCACCTCGCCCTCGGGGTTGAGGAGCGGGCCGCCGGAGTTCCCGCCGATGATCGTGGCGTACAGCTGGTAGACCTCGCGGGTGACGGTGCCGTCGTCGTAGATGTCGGGGCCGGTGACGATCCGCGCCTCGCGCACCCGCGCGGCCGTCGCCGTGTAGGGCCCGCCGCCGGGGTAGCCGAGGACGATCGCGTCGTTGCCGGAGTCCGAGAGCGCGCCCTCGACGGGCAGGGCCGGGGCGCTCAGGCCCGGGACCGAGAGGATCGCGAGGTCCTTGTCCGGTTCGAAGACGATCACCTCGGCGTCGAGGAGGTCGCCGCCGGACTCGACGCGGACCGACTCGGTCCCGGCCACGACGTGCGCGTTGGTGGCGA
The DNA here is from genome assembly GCF_004912155.1 of Glycomyces paridis. Classification (GTDB taxonomy): domain Bacteria; phylum Actinomycetota; class Actinomycetes; order Mycobacteriales; family Micromonosporaceae; genus Glycomyces; species Glycomyces paridis. The sequence continues at coordinate 180,459 of NZ_STGX01000010.1, forward strand.
CCAGGCCGTCGGCGTACACGAAGCTCGAACCCTCGATCTGGCGGTCGCAGGAGGGGGCGGAGCCGTGGACCTTGAGGACCGACTCCTCGGCGTTGACGACGACGCTGGAGGCCGCCAGCTCCGGGTCGGGCGGGTCGACCTCGCGGGCGTCGGTCGGGTCGAGGCCGAAGAACACGTTCGGCATCCCCGAGGTGTTCAGCGAGTCCCGCATGGACTCGTAGACGCCCTTGACGGACTCGGGCATGTACTCGTCGATGCCGCCGACCAGGCTCGAATTGCGCACGGCCCCGGCCACGGCGGGCATCGAGGAGCCCGCGAGCGGCGCGGCCGTCACCCAGGTGACCAGGAGGACCGCGACGATGGACACGAGCGGGCCCAGCAGGTGGTCGAGGCGGCGGGAGCCGTTGGAGCGCAGGCGCTTGCGCAGGCGGTAGCCGATCGCGGTCGCGAGGGCCATGCCGCCGAGGGCGAGCGCGAAGACCACGACGAGCGACACGATGAGCTTGGTGAGCGCCGCGGTGTAGAAGTCGGCGGCGAACGGCGCGAGCTGCGCGCCGAGGAGGGCCCCGCCGAGGAAGCCGAGGAACGTGGTCGCCGAGGCGATGAAGCCCTCGCGGTAGCCGTTGATCGCGAACAGGAGCGCCAGGAGCACGATGACGACGTCGACGAGGAGGCCCGCGCCGGTCGCGCTCATCGCACCCTCCGCCTTCGGGCGTCAGCGCCCTTCGAGTTCCATCGTCCGGTCCGAGTCCCAGGGTACGGACCAGCCGCCCAGCTCCAGCAGCCAGGACAGGACCCCGGCGGTGAAGCCCCAAATGAGCGGCACGCCCGCGACGCGGAAGCCCGGACCGCCGCGGCCCGAGGGGTATCGGACGGTGCCGCGCGCGGCCGGGTCGGCCAGGAGCGCGAGCGGGACCTGGTGGGCCGCGGCCACCTCGGAGGCCGCCTGCGGCGCGACGGTGTGCGGGCGGCGCCACAGCGCCAGGACGGGCGTGACGGCGAAGCCCGACACCGGAATCCACAGCGGCGGCAGCGTCGCCCCGACCGCGACCGAGGCCGGATCGACCGCGAGCTCCTCGGCGGCCTCGCGCAGGGCGGTCGCGGCCGCGTCGGCGTCGCCGGGATCGGCGGCGCCGCCGGGGAACGCGACCTCGCCGGGATGGTGCCGCAGCGTCGCGGCCCGCTGCTGGAGCAGCACCGAAGGGCCCGCGTCGCCGGTGTCCTTGAGCAGCACCAGGACCGAGGCCGAGCGGGCGTGCTCCTCGGCGTGCGGGTGGAAGTGGTCGGCGATGACGCGCATCACCGTGGGCGGTTCGGCCCCGCCCGCGGCCGCGACGAGCGGCGGCCACCACGCGGGGCCGCTCACCCGAGCTCCAGGCCGAACGCGGCCTCGGCGGTCGCGGCGAGGCTCTCGGCGGTGACGCCGGGCTCGACGACGAGTTCGGCGACCGTGCCGTCGGGGGCGACGAACGCTACCCCCGGCAGGCCCGGGACGCCGAGCCCGGTGCGCACGGCCTCGTCGGGGTCGAACGCCGACGGGTAGGTCATGGCGAACTCCTCGGCGAACCAGCGGCCGCGCTCGCGCGTGTCGGCGGTGTCGACGCCGAGGACGTCGACCTGGTCGCCGTGGGCCTCGAAGAACGCCTGCACCTCGGGGGCCTCGTCCTGGCACGGGATGCACCAGCTCGCCCACAGGACCAGCACGAGCGGCTTCCCGCCGGTGCCCACCGACGTGGACGCCTCGTCGCCGAGGCAGTCGAGTTCGAGTTCGCCGAGGCCCTCGACCGGGGTCGATCCGGCGGAGCAGGCGACCGACCAGGTCGGCTCGGCGCCCGCCTCGGTGCCGGGGTCCTCGGTGCACGCCGCGAGCGCGGCCAACGCGATCGCCGCGAGGGCGGCCGGTGCCCGCCTCACGCGTCCACCGCGTCCTCGACGCCCGCCAGGCGCAGCAGGTCGGGGATGTTGTCGCCGCGCAGGAGCTTCGCGGCCTCGGCCGGGTCGGTGGGGCCCTCGCCGAAGGAGGGGCACAGGGCCGCGATCGAGCAGGCCCCGCACGCGGGCTTGCGGGCGATGCACACGCGCCGCCCGTGGAAGATGATCCGGTGGGAGAACATGGTCCACTCGCGCGGCTCGATGAGCTTCTGAATCGCGAATTCGAGCTTCACCGGGTCCTTGCCCGAGACGAGGCCGAGGCGGTTGGTGATGCGGATCATGTGGGTGTCGACGGTGATGCCCGGGACGCCGAAGGCGTTGCCGCGGATGACGTTCGCGGTCTTGCGGCCGATGCCCGGGAGCTTCACGAGCTCGTCCATGCCGCGCGGCAGCTCGCCGCCGTGGTGCTCGACGAGGGCCTTGCCGAGGCCGATGATCGAGCGGGTCTTGTTGCGGTAGAAGCCGGTCGGGCGGATGATCGCCTCGACGTCCTCGGGGTTCGCCTCGGCGTAGTCGGCGGCCGAGCGGTAGCGGGCGAACAGCGCGGGGGTCGTGAGGTTGACGCGGACGTCGGTGCACTGGGCCGAGAGGATCGTGGCGACGGCCAGTTCGAGCGGGTTCGCGTAGTCGAGCTCGCAGTGGGCGTCGGGGTGGGCCTCGGCGAGGAGGCGGTCGATCTTGCGGGCCCGGCGCTTCCTGGCCAGTTCGCTCTCGGTCCGCTCACGGAGCGGCTTGCGGGCCTCGGGTCGGCTCGAACGGGCGTCGGCGGTCACCCCGCCCATGGTACGTGGCGGGCCGGGTCTCACGCCCCGGGCGCGGGCGTGGCCTCGCGGGCGGCGAGCCGCCGGGCCGTCCAGTACCGGGTGCGCGGGACGCGCCCGCCGCGCAGCAGCAGCGCCGCCAGGCCCAGCAGCGCGCCGCCCGCGGTGGTGGCCGCGAGGCCGACCGCGGGCGAGGCCTCGGCGGGCACCTCGACCGGCGGCAGGGACGCGAGGTCGGCGGCGACGGCGGCGGCCGCGTCGACCATGCCCGCGCCGAGGCCCTCGCCGCCTGCGCGGGCGGTGGCGATCATGGCCCGGCGCACTTCGGCGGCGGTCCAGTCCGGGTGGGCCGAGCGCACGAGCGCGGCGGCGCCGGAGACGAGCGCGGAGGCGAAGGAGGTGCCGGTGACGGTGCGGTGGCCGCCGCCGGGCTCGGGCGCGAGGAGGTCGGCGCCGGGCGCGGCCAGGTCGGTCTCCTCGCCGGTGACGGCGGTCCGCCAGCGCGATCCGCGGTCGTCGGTGCCGGTGACGGCGAGGACGTCGGGGACGCGGGCGGGGAACCAGACCTCTTCGGCGGGCTCGTCGAGGCGCTGGTTCCCGGTGCAGGCCACCACGAGCACGTCGTTGGCCTCGGCGTAGGCGATGGCCTCGGCGAAGGGCGCGGAGTCGTAGTGCCCGCCCAGGGACAGGTTGACGATGTCGGCGCCGTTGTCGACGGCCCATTCGACGGCCGCGCCGACCATCGCCGAGTCGTGGTAGCGGTTCTCGTCGTCGAGGACGCGCACGGGGAGGATCTCGGCGTCGGGGGCGACGCCGGGATGGCCGGAGTCGGCGCCGGCGGCGATGAGGCCCGCGACGGCGGTGCCGTGGCCGACCGGGTCGGCCTGGCCGAAGGCGCGCTCGTAGACCGGGCCCGGTTCGGAGCCGAGCGCGAGGAGCCGGGGCTCGTCGCCGGGGTCGAGGTCGACGTAGCTGCGGCCGGGGAGGACGGCGCCGGCGAGGTCGGGGTGGTCGGCGTCCACGCCGGAGTCGACGACGGCGACCACGACGCCCTCGCCGGTGGACTCGGCCCAGGAGGCGGGGGCGTCGATCGCGGCCAGGTGCCAGGGGACGGACGCGGAGGCCCCGCCCGCCGCCGGGGACAGCAGCGCCGCGGCCAGCGTCGCGGTGACGCAGGCCAGTGCGCGGGAAGCGGAACGGTACCTCATGAGAACCGGATCGTTACACAGCGACAGGTCCACTGCGTGGGAACGACACGCGTCCTCCTTTATGAATTCGTTATTCTCGCCCTACTGACGGAAACTTGACAACGCGGTCGCGTTACGGTGACGATCGCGAGGGGACACCGCGTTCGCTCGACACGCCTCGGCTCGCCGACGGCGTGCGGCCTCGGCGAAGCCCGCGAGCCGTGCATTTTCACTGCCCCATCCAAGACCGGTAGGGGGGAAGGGCTGAGTGGGATCGATGTGGGAACCGAGTAACGAGATCGAGCACCGTCTCCGAGAGGCGCTCCGAGCCGAGGACCAGGACGGATACTTCAGAATCCTGGCGCAGATCGAACTCGTGCTTCCACTGTCCTATGAGGACTCGAACGGCACGGGCGCGGACACGTGGGCCACGTGGACCACCGACGACCGCACCCACATCCTCGCGTTCACCTCCGAGAGCGCGCTCCAGGTGTGCCTGAGGGACAACGCGGGGGCCTCCCGCCGCGTCGGCTTCGGCGCGCTCGCGTCGGCCTGGCCCGACGAGGAGTGGTGGCTGGCGGTCAACCCCGGCCTGCCGATCGAGGGCTACCTCCCGGCCTGGTTCGTCTCGCAGGTCGCGCAGGGGATGACGACCGTCCCGGCCGACCCGGCGCCGCCCTCGCCGACCCCGCCCGCCGAGCAGTACCCCCCGCAGGACCGCTTCTCCGGCGCCCTGCACTCCGACCCGTTCGCGAACCCGATGGCGCCCGCCCCGGCCCCGCGCCAGGGCAGCCTCATGCCGCCCGCGCCGGCCGTCCGCGAGGGGAGCTTCATGCCCCCGCCGCCGCCGATCCCCGACGTCCCGCCCGCGCCGCGACGGTCCTCGGACCTCAACGGCGCCACCGGCCAGCAGTCCACGGTCGGCGGCACCACCTCGGCGGGCCTGCCGCAGCGCCAGCCTCCGCGCGAGGAGGCCCCCGAGCCCGAGGGCTTCGGCGGACCGGCCTTCGGCGACGCCGCGCAGCAGGGCTTCGCCCCGCAGCCGTCCTCGCCGCGCCACTCCCAGCCGCCGGCCCAGCCCTCGCAGCCGCCGCAGGGCTACACCTCGCAGCCGCAGGGCTTCGGGTCCCAGCCCGGCGCCTTCCCGGTCGAGCCGCAGTGGCCGACCGAGCAGGACCAGTGGCCCGACGCCCCGGACTGGCTGCGCGACCAGCAGCCCGACCCGCTGACGCTGCCCACCCGCGAGCCGGCCCCGCCCGCCGCGCACCCCGAGCCGTTCCCGGCCCAGGACGCCTTCGGCGGCGCCGCGGCCGCGCGGGCCCCGCAGCGCGACCCGTACCCGCCCGCCGACTCCTTCGGCCCGCCCGCCGACGCGTTCGGCCCCTCCAACGGGAGCTTCGGCCCCGCCACCGGCGCCTTCGCCGCGGCCGGGGACGACTCCCAGCGCAGCGCCGAGTCCTTCTCGTCGATGTCGAGCGCCTTCGGGCGCCGCCCGCAGGCCGAGCCGGCCCCCGACGTGCCCGAGCCCGTCGAGCTGTCGGGCGAGGACGCCGAGCCGCTGCTCGCCGAGGCCGCGTCCTCGGGCGACACCGCCACGTTCCTCCAGACCCTGCTGTGCGCCAGCGTGGTCCTGCCCGTCGGCGACCCCGCCGCCGCGCACATCCGCGTCGGCGACCCCGCGTTCCGGTGGTCGAGCGACATCGTGGACGGGATCATCGGGATCACCGTCTACACCACGGTCGAGCGGATGGCCGAGCGCGCCGGGGAGGACACCCCGCACACCACGGTGCCCTTCGGCTGGCTCATCCAGCACTGGCCCGGTCAGGACTACGCCCTGTACGTCAACCCCGGCACCGAGGTCGGCGCGAACATGTCCGGCCCCGAGGTCGAGCCGCTCCTGAAGTGGGCCGAGGCCAAGGACCTCCTCGTCTTCGCGACCGAGATGGAGCGCCGCCAGGCCGCCGCGGCGCGCCTGTCGCCCGCGCACCGCGTCCAGCCGGTCCTGTGGCAGAAGACCCTCCCGCACCACCAGGTGCCGTTCTACCTCGAACGGGGCTACGACCGCGTCGGCGGCTTCGTGCACCCCGCCGACGCCGTCGACCACCTGCGGACCCCCGCGCAGCTGTACCTCGCGCTCGGGCTCATCCGCTCCAGCGAGGACTTCAGCCCCACCGACGACTCGGTGCACGTGCTCCGCTGGATCGGCTACCGCACCGACCTGTACCCGCAGGCCCTGGGCGGCAACGACTTCGCCACGGCCGAGTCGCGCGGCGGCACGATCGTGGAGGCCGGCCCGTTCCGCGGCGACGGCTTCGCGCCCTCCGAGTCGCCCGAGGACCGCATCCCCGAGCACAAGGTCGACTCGGTGCGCCTGCCGCACGCGGCCAAGATCATGCGGATCGACTCCCGCGGCGAGGTCACCGACATCGCCCTCTACGACGCCGACACCCGCGAGTGGACCCCCGTCGACGGCGCCTACTCGAGCAGATTTACGGCTCCGCAAGCGTTCGCCGAGGGGGGCCCCGCCGCGATCGAGGCGCCCTCGATCCCGGCGCTCCCGGCGGCCCCGGCCGCCGACGCGCCCGCCCCGGCGGGCCCGATGGGCGAGTCCTACGGGTACGGCGCCGCGCCCGGCTACGACGCGGCCGCCGGTTACGACGGCGCCGCAGGCTACGACAGCGCGCTGGGCGAGGCCTGGGGCGACGCCCAGGGCCACTACGACCTGGTGCGCCCCAAGCCCGAGGAGCGCGCCGCGTCCGTCTTGGACCACCGCGACCGCGACTGGAAGGACGCCTAGTCATGAGGGACGGCTACATCGCCCGCTGGAAGGGCGCCGAGTACGACTCCAGCCCCGACGGCGCCCACGTGCGCCTCTACTCGCCCACCGGCGGCGACGGCTTCGTGGAGGTCGCCGACGGGCGCTTCCGCCGCGGCGTGCCGATCGGCGAGCTCGACGACTTCTTCTACGTGCGCACCGTCTGCACCTGGAGGGGCGAGCCGTTCTTCGTGCTCGGCGCCTCCGGCGACTGGCTGCGCCTGGAGTACCGCGGCGGCCGCGCCGACGTGGCCCGCTCGCTGGGCCTGGAGCCCTACGACAACGGCGTGTACCAGATCTGGGCCCCCGCCGACGAGGTCGGCGAGATCGCCGAGCAGTACCTCTAGCACCGCCGTCGAACGCCCCGGTCCGGTCGGACCGGGGCGTTTCGCGTCCTCGGGAGCCGTTGCGGCGCAGCTCGAACGCGCAGTCCGTCGCCGTGACCGTATTCGTATCTATAAATCTGTCTAGCGACCGCTTTCACACCGGCGGGGTTTTGCTGTATGCTTCAGAAAATACAAGAAAGCGTTTGCCTCTCGGTGGTGAGCGCTTTCGCAGTCGTAACGCGCCCTCCCCGGCGACCGCTTGCGCCGCCGCAGACCGGCGCCCGCGGCGGACGCCCGCGGAGCCGTGCACCGGCCTAGCGAAATTCTGGAGCAGATCCCTATGGCAGAACGAATCACCGTCGGCATCGCCCTGAACGGGGTGACCGGGCGCATGGGCTACCGCCAGCACCTCGTGCGCTCGCTCCTGGCCATCAGGGAGCAGGGCGGCGTCGAGCGCGCCGACGGCAGCGTGATCTGGCCCGAGCTCACCCTCGTCGGCCGCAGCGCCGACAAGCTCGCCGAGATCGCCGGGCGCCACGGTCTCGACAAGTACACGACGAACCTCGACGAAGCCCTCGCCGACGACGCGATCGACGTCTACTTCGACGCCCTCACCACCCGCCACCGCCTCGCGGCCGTGAACGCCGCCATCAAGGCAGGCAAGCACGTCTACACCGAGAAGCCCATCGCCACGAGCCTCGACGACGCCCTCAGCCTCGCCCGCGCCGCCCGCGACGCCGGCGTCAAGAACGGCGCGGTCGCCGACAAGCTCTACCTCCCGGGCCTGCGCAAGCTCAAGCGCCTGGTCGACTCCGGCTTCTTCGGCCGCGTCCTGTCGGTGCGCGGCGAGTTCGGGTACTGGGTCTTCGAAGGCGACTGGCAGGAGGCCCAGCGGCCCTCCTGGAACTACCGCGCCGAAGACGGCGGCGGCATGGTCCTCGACATGTTCCCGCACTGGTCCTATCTGCTCGAAGGCACCTTCGGCTCCCCGATCAAGTCGGTGACCGCCCACGTCACCACCCACATCCCCGAGCGCTTCGACGAGCAGGGCGCGGCCTACGCCGCCACCGCCGACGACGCCGCGTACGCGATCTTCGAGCTTCAGGACGGCACCGTCGTCCAGATGAACTCCTCCTGGTCCACCCGCGTCGACCGCGAGGAGCTCGTCGAGTTCCACGTGGACGGCATCGAGGGCTCGGCGATCGCCGGGCTCCGCAAGGCCCGCGCCCAGCACCGCGCCCACACCCCCAAGCCCGTGTGGAACCCCGACATCGACCAGCCGATCCCCTTCCGGCAGCAGTGGCACGAGGTGCCCGACAACGAGGTCTTCGACAACGGCTTCAAACTCCAGTGGGAGGAGTTCCTGCGCCACGTCGTCGACGACGCCCCCTGGCACCACGACTTCCTCGCCGCCGCCCGCGGCGTCCAGCTCGCCGAGGCCGGCTACCGCTCGGCCCGCGAAGGGCGCCGCATCGACATGGAGGACCTGGTCCTGTGACCCGCACCTTCACCTCGCGCGTCATCTACTCGGCGGCCCACGTGGTCGCCGACCCGCTCGCGGACAACGGCCCCGGCCGCCCCGCCAGCGTCGACTGGGACGCGACCCTCGCGTTCCGGCGCCACCTGTGGGACCTCGGCCTCGGCGTCGCCGACGCCATGGACACCGCCCAGCGCGGCATGGGCCTGGACTGGGAGGCCACGAGGCAGCTCATCCGCCGCTCGGCCGAGGCCGCCGGACCGGACGACCTGCTCGCCTGCGGGGTCGGCACCGACCAGATCGGCGCCGCCCCGACCGACCTCGACGCCGTCCGCGCCGCCTACCTCGAACAGCTCGCCGTCGTCGAGGACGCCGGGGCCGGCACCATCCTCATGTGCTCGCGCGCCCTCGCCGCGAGCGCGAAGCACCCCGACGACTACAAGCGCCTCTACGCCGAACTGCTCGGCGAGGTCAGCGGCAAGGCGATCCTGCACTGGCTCGGCCCCATGTTCGACCCGGCCCTGGAGGGCTACTGGGGCTCGTCCGACCTCGGCGAGGCCGCCGACACGTTCGTGGAGATCATCACCGAGAACGCCGGCAAGATCGACGGCATCAAGATGAGCCTGCTCGACGCCGAGTCCGAGATCGCCCTGCGCCGCCGCCTCCCCGCGGGCGTCCGCTGCTACACCGGCGACGACTTCAACTACCCGCGGCTCATCGCCGGGGACGAGTTCGGGCACTCCGACGCGCTCCTGGGGATCTTCGACCCGCTCGCGCCGCTCGCCTCGCGGGCCGCCCAGCGCCTCGACGCGGGCGACGTCGCCGGGTTCCACGCGATCCTGGACCCGACGGTGCCGCTGGCGCGCAAGGTCTTCGAGGCCCCGACGTTCAACTACAAGACCGGCGTGGTGTTCCTCGCGTGGCTCTCGGGCTTCCAGGACCACTTCAAGATGGTCGGCGGGCTCGAGTCGGCCCGCTCGGTCGCCCACTTCGGCCAGATCGTGGACCTCGCCCTCGAAGCGGGGCTCTTCCCGAACGAGGACCTCGCGATCGACCGGTTCAACGCCCTGCTCAAGGTCGCCGGGCAGCCCCCGAGGAGCCTCGCATGAGCGTCTTGGAGCGGTTCTCGTTCAACCACGCCACCGCGAAGTTCTGGGACCAGCGCGAGGCCGTCGAGGCCTGCGCGCGGACCGGCTCGGGCATCGGCCTGTGGCGCGAACCGGTGCAGGAGATGGGCGTCGAGGCGAGCGCCAAGCTCGTCCAGGACGCCGGCGTCCAGGTCACCAGCCTGTGCCGGGCCGGGTTCTTCACCGACCCGACCCCCGCCGCGATCGACGACAACCGCCGCGCGATCGACGAGGCCGCCGCGCTCGGCGCCCCGTCCCTCGTACTCGTCTCGGGCCCGATCCCCGAAGGCGGCACGATCGACTCCGCTCGCGAAGGCGTCAAGGAGGCCCTCGCGGTGCTCGCGCCGTACGCGCTGGAGCGGGGCGTGACGCTCGCGATCGAGCCGCTGCACCCGATGTTCGCCTCCGACCGGTGCGTGGTCACCACCCTGAACGAGGCGCTCGACCTCGCGGCGCCCTTCACGGCCGAAGCGGTCGGCGTCGTGGTCGACACCTACCACATCTGGTGGGACCCGGAGGTCTGGCGCGGCATCGCCCGCGCCGCGACCGAGGGCCGCATCGCCTCCTTCCAGCTCGCCGACTGGATCACCCCGCTCCCGGCGGGCGTGCTCACCGGCCGCGGCCAGCTCGGCGACGGCTGCATCGACCTCAAGCGCTACCAGGAGACCGTCGACGCCACCGGCTTCGGCGGCCCCATCGAGGTCGAGCTGTTCAACGACGCCCTCTGGGCCCGCCCCGGCGCGGAGGTCTTCGCCGAGACCCGCGCCGCCTTCGCGAACGCCCTGGCCTGAACCTCCGCGGGCCCGGAGCCGCAGGGGTCAAGACCCGGCCCCGGGCCCGCGGACCTCACGCCATGAGCCCGAGATACCGGACGACGGCGTACTCGACCTGCTCCATGTCCTCCCGGTTGAGGAAGTCGACCAGGTCGCCCACGAAGTACTGCGTGTCGATGGTCCGGATCTGGTCGACCAGGATGCGCGTCGGCCGACCGGCCACGACGACCTCGGGCCGGAACGCCGAGGCCTGCGCGCTCGTGGAAGTCGGGATGACCGTGCAGGTGCTCCACCGCTCCTGGTGCGTGCTGAGCGCGAGCCCCAGGCGCTTGCCGCGCTGCTCGTGGCCGCGCTTGGCGTCGCCGAGGTCGATCGGGTAGACCGCTCCCCGGATCACCGGCCGCGGTCCTTGCGAGCGAGGACCACGGTGCCCGTGGCGACGATGCGGATGTCGCCGTTCTCGTCGTACTCCCAGTCGTCGGGCTCGCCCGAGAGGTCTTCGAGGGCGAGCCGCGCCATGTCGGCCCGCGCCTCCTCCTCCCATGCGAGCCGTTCGAGACTGCGCAGGCCCCGCCGGAGCACGTCGGACGTGCTCTCGCCTTCTCGTTTGAAGCTGTGGATGATCCGTTCGTCGTCGTCCGTGGGACGGAATCCTATGGCCATGCGCCAAGTGTACAACTTTTGTCGAACAGAGGTGTCCGGCAAGTCGGTCAGTGGGCCTGGGACACGCAGAACTCGTTGCCGTCGGGGTCGGCGAGGACCGTCCAGGTGAAGGCGCCGCCGGGGGCCTCGTGGTCGGCGACTCGGGCGGCTCCGGCTTCGACGAGGCGGGCGACCTCGGCTTCGGGGTCGGCGGCGGCGAGGTCGACGTGGAGGCGGCCGGGGGCGGTGCCGACCACGTACTGGAAGGCCATGCCCGTCCCGTCGGCGCCGCCGACCATGACGTACTCGCCCCAGTCGGCGGTGATCTCGCCGCCGAGGGCCGCCGCCCACCACTGGGCGAGCGACTTGGGGTCGTCGGTGTTCACGGTGACGTTCACGATCTTCAAAGTCATGGCGCGAACCTACCGGCCGCCACCGACATCAGCGCCCGAAGTCGTCGCGGCCCTTCAAGGGCCGGTCGCGGTCCTTCGCCGTGGCCTTCCGGCTGCCCTCGTAGTCGGCGAAGACCACCACGTTCTCGGCGTAGTCGCCCTCCTCGCGGTCGAACTCGCCGCCGCAGGTGATGAGCCGCAGGGCCGGCCCGGGCTCGACGCCGAAGACCTCCTCGTACGGCAGGCGCCGCTTCGGGTACGACTCGACGCCGGTGACCTCGTAGGTCACGATGAGGCCGTCCTCGCGGGTCACCTCGATCGCGTCGCCCTCCTCGAGGTCGCGGATCGCGTAGAACACGGCCGGGCCGCTCCGGTCGGTGTCCACGTGCCCGAGCAGGACCGTCGGCCCGAACTCGCCGGGCGTGGGCCCCGCCTCGAACCAGCCCGCCTCGTGCGGGCGCCACATCGGAGGGACCTCGAAGTTCCCCTCGTAGTCCAGGCCGAGCGCGCTCAGCGGGGCGTGGACGTCGACCGCGTCGATGTCGACGCGGGTCGGCTCGGAGCGGTCGAGCCAGTCGCCGCCCGCCGGGTCGGCCACCGCGAACGGGTCGTCGTGGAAGGGGCTGGAGAAGTGCGGCCAGCGCAGGGAGGGCACCGGGACGACGCCGCCGACCACGAGACCGAGGCCGCCGGCGAGGACGATCGCCAGCACGAAAGCGGCCACCGGCCGGAACGCGGGTTCCGGCCGGTGGATCGGTCGCTCGGTCTCGGGGGCCGGGCCCCCGGGCTCGTCCACGCGGGTCAGGCCGCGGCGGTGCCGCTGCGGCGCTTGAGCAGCCACAGGCCCGCGGCCGCGGCCGCCACGACGGCCGCGCCCGACCACAGGACCGCGGTCGCCGTGTTCGAGGCCGTCGAGCCGCCGCCGGTGGAGGCGCCCGAACCGGAGGTCACGGTGAACTTCGCGGAGGCCGTCTCGCTGCCGCAGGTCACCAGCACGCTGTACGTCCCGGTCTTCATCCCGTCGGGGACCGTGAAGTTCCCCTGGGCGTTGTTGTTGTTGCGCGGCAGCGCGATGCTCACGTTGGTGTTCTCGATGACCGCCGTCGCGTTCTGGTTGCAGTTGGAGGCGAGCACGTCCACGCGTGTGCCCACGGTCCCCGCGGTCGGGGAGAGCGTGACGGTGATGGCCGCGCTCGCCGGAGCGGCGGTGGTCAGCACGATCGCGGCGCTGAGCGCGATCGCTGCGAGCATCCCTCGGACGGGCTGCGTCATTCGCATGGGCACGGTTCCTCCCCGGTCGTCGCCGGGACCGACCCGGATCGACGTGACGTGTCAATGGCTCACGGTAACGGCTTCTTCGAGGGCGCCACCGGGTTTCATCGGAAAACCGGGACCGCCCCGAGGCCCGCGGCGAGTCGGAAATGCGACACCGCCGCGGCCCCCGAACCGCGAAGCGGGGCGCCGGGTCTGGAAAAGCGGCGCCCGTTCTGCCACGATGAGGGGATGAGGGTTCCCGGGAGCGGACTTGTCAGCGGCCTCGCCGCGACCGCGCGCACCGCCGCGCGCCGCGCGGTCACGAGCCAGTACCCCGAACGCGAGCCCGAACTGCCCGACCGCGCCCGCGGCGTCATCGCCCTGCACGAGTCGAACTGCACCTCCTGCATGCTGTGCGCGCGCGAGTGCCCCGACTGGTGCATCTACATCGACTCCCACAAGGAGACCGTCGAGGTCGAGGGCGCGGCCCGCCCGCGCCAGGTCAACGTCCTCGACCGCTTCGACATCGACTTCTCGCTGTGCATGTACTGCGGGATCTGCGTCGACGTGTGCCCCTTCGACGCCCTGTTCTGGGCCCCCGACTTCGCCTACGCCGAAGGCGACATCCGCGACCTCCTCCACGGCAAGGGCCGCCTGGGGGAGTGGATGGGGAACGTGCCGCCCGCCGCGCTGCCGGAGGCGGACGCGTGACGCTCGCCGACGTGCTGCTCCTGGCGTTCGGCCTCCTCGCGCTCGGCGCCGCGCTCGCCGTGGTGACCACGAGGCGGATCGTGCGGGCCGGGCTGTGGCTCGCGGTCGCGTTCGCCGGGATCGCCGGGGCCGCGCTGGTGCTCACCGCCGAGTTCCTCGCGTGGGTGCTCGTGCTCGTCTACGTCGGCGCGATCGTGGTGCTGATGCTGTTCGCGACCATGCTCACGAAGGCCCCGACGGACCCGTCGGACGACCTCGACCGCGCGCGGGCGCCCGGGGCCGTCGTCGCCGCCGGCGTAGGCCTGGGCCTGGGCGCCGCGCTCACCGGCGCGTTCGGCTGGACGCGGGTCGAGCTCGACGGGGACGGCGGCGCGGCGGCGATCGGCGAGGCCGTGTTCGCGCGGTGGGTGCTGCCGTTCGAGGTCCTCTCGCTGCTCCTGCTGGCCGCGCTCGTCGGCGCGGTGCTCGTCTCCACGCGCAACGGTCGTGTAACGAAGGACTACTAGCCGCGCGGTAAGCTGGCGGCCATGAGCACACCCATCTTCGCACTGGCGGACGAGTACATCACCTCGTACGCCCGCCTCCACCCCATGTTCGCCGGCATGGCGGGCATCAAGGGCGACTTCGGGGTCGCCTCCGACCTGGGGCCGGACGCCGTCGCCGAGCGCGCCCGCCTGGACCGCGACACCCTCGCGCGGCTGAACGCCCTGGAGTCGACCGGCGCGGCCGACGACCTCGCCCGCCTGCACATGGCCGAGCGGCTCGAATCCGGGCTCGCCCTCCACGACGCGGGCGAGTGGCGCCGGGCGCTGCGGGTGCCCTACGGGTTCATCCAGACCCTGTGCTCGTACGTCGACCTGGCGCCGCGGCGCACCGAGGACGAGTGGCGGACCGTCGCCGCCCGGATGCGGGCGATCCCGGAGATGTTCGCGACCTGGCGCCGGACCATGAACGCCGGGGTCGAGGAGGGCCAGACCGTGGCGCTCCTCCAAGTGACCGAGGGCGTCAAGCAGGCCCGCCGCAACGCCGAGTCGCGCGTGTTCGACAAGCACGTCGACGCGTACGGCGACGGCGCCCAGGCCCGGGACCTGCGCGAGGCGGCCGACGCCGCCTACGCCGCCTTCGAGTCCGCGGCCTCCTACCTGGAGCGCGACTACGCGCCGCACGCCGCCGAGCGCGACGGCGTCGGCGAGGAGCGGTACCTGCTGCACGCGCGGGCCACGCTCGGCGCCGAGCTCGACGCCCGCGACGCGTACGCGTGGGCCTGGGACGAGCTGCACCGCATCGAGGACGAGATGGCCGCGGAGGCCGACAAGATCCTGCCGGGGGCGGGCCTGGGCGAGGTGATCGCACACCTGGACGCGACCCAGACGCTCGGCGACCACGACGAGTACCTGGCGTGGCTGCGCGAGAAGCACCGCGGCGCGCTGGAAGCGCTCGACGGCGTCCACTTCGACATCGACCCGCGCCTGCTCGACCTCGACGTCGAACTCGTCCACGGCTCTTCGGCCGGGTCGGCGTACTACACGGGCCCCAGCGAGGACCTCTCACGCCCGGGCCGCACCTGGTGGCCGGTGGCCGAACGCGAGCGCTTCGCCGTGTGGGGCGAGCTGACCACGGTCTTCCACGAGGGCGTGCCGGGCCACCACCTCCAGATCGGGCAGGCGAAGGTCACCGGCGAGGGCCTCTCGCGCTTCGCGAAGGTCTTCGGGTCGGTCTCGGGCCACGCCGAGGGCTGGGCCCTGTACGCCGAGCGGCTCTCCGACGAGCTCGGCTGGTTCACCGAGCCGGGCACCCGGTTGGGGATGCTCAAGGGCTCGGCGCTGCGCGCGGCCCGCGTCGCCATCGACATCGGCTGGCACCTCGACCTGCCGCTGCCGGAGGCCGAGGCGAAGCGCCACGGCGAGCGGTGGAACTTCGACGTGGCACTTGAAGTGCTGCGCGACAGGGGCCGCATCGCCGGTCACCGGGCCTACCCGGAGATCGTCCGCTACGCGGGCTGGCCGGGCCAGGCGATCTGCTACAAGCTCGGCGAGCGGGCCTGGCTCGCGGCCCGCGAGGAGGCCAGGGCCGCCGCCGGGGCCGAGTTCGACCTCAAGGCCTGGCACACCCGGGCGCTCAACCTCGGCCCGGTCGGGCTCGACAACCTCGCGGCCGTCCTGCGCGGCTAGCGAACGCGAAGGCGGGGCCGCACCGGCGGCCCCGCCTTTCCCGTGCCTACTTCCAGCGGTCCATCATGCCGGTGGTGGCGGTGTCGATCTCCTCGCCGAGCTGGTGCAGGTGCTGCTTCTCCAGGTCCGCGAGGCTCGCGGTGAGCCGGTCGGCCCTGTCGGCGCCGGGCAGGCGCAGGAGCCAGTTGCGGGCGATCACCGCCTGGCGGTACTGGGTGAGCAGGTGCTCCAGGTCGGCGACGGGGACGATGACGTCCTCGGCGGCGCGCCCGAGCGCCGGTTCGGCGGCCTCGGCGAGGAAGTGCGCCTCGCGGGCCGCGATGCGGGCCTCGTCGCGCGCCAGGACCAGGTCGGTGGCGTAGCTCAGGCGCCCGTACGTGTCGAGCAGGTGCGTCTTCGCCTGCGACAGGACGCCCATGAGCGAGGACGCGGGCTTGTCGCCCTCCCGTGAGAAGCGCGCGTGCTCGGCGAACATCCGCACCTGTCCGAGGAGGGCCGCGACCCAGGTCTGGGAGTGGACCCGCTCGATCTGGCGGTACGAGGCTCGCATCTCCTCTTCAAGGGCCGCATACCATTTCGGGTACTCGGGCACGGTGAGGTCGAGCTGGTCGAAGCGGTCGGCGAAGTGGACGCGGAGGTTCTCGAGGTCCTCGGTGTGCTTGAGGGCCGCCAGGAGCTGGTCGAGTTCCTGCCCGCCGTGCGGGGTCTGCGTGAACAGGTGCTCGTAGCCGCGGACGGCGGTGCGGAGCCGGTGGATCGCGGCGCGGACCGAACCGGCCGATCCGGGGGCGTAGCGCTCGGTGGCGGCGATGGCGCGGTTGAGCGCGTCGACCTGGTTCGAGATGTAGGTCTGGACGACGGTCCCGGCGGGCGTGGACGCGGACATCGCCTCCGACTGCTCCCGTTCGGCCGCGGCTGCGGATGCTGACATGGCTCCTCCCCTCGGATGACCTGCTGCATCGAGTATCTCAGCGGGTCCCCGAGGGGAGGAGCGGAAGCGGTGTTTTTCTCGACGACCGTTCAGGTTCCGGACGCCCGTCCGTCACCTGAGCGGTCGCGCACTCAGCCGGGGATGCAGTCGAGCGCCGGCATGGTCGACAGGCTGCCGTTGACGTTGAAGCCGAAGCTCACGTCCTGGCCGGAGGCGATGGTCGCGTTCCAGCCCGCCGGTCCCGCCATCTGCATGTCGCCCATCGAGGAGATCGTGGTGTTCCACGAGTTCGCGATGGTGATGCCCGAGTCCGGCGGCCACAGCCAGTGGATCATCCAGTCGCTGACCGGGTCGGACCCGGTGTTGGAGACGGTGATCGTGACGGTCGCGCCGCTGCCCCAGGAGTTGACGGAGGCGGTGGCGGTGCAGTCGCCCTCGGTCGGCCCGCCGGTGGTCGGCTCGTCCGTCGGGTCGTCGGTCGGGTCGTCGCTGGTCGGGTCGGTCGGGGGGTCGACGACGCCGCCGTCGTTGCCGGGCAGGTCGGCGCCGGGGCGGATGCCGGAGACCTCGCCGTTGCCGCCGTCGAACTCGACGTCGGAGCAGGCGTAGAAGTTCTCGTTGGAGTCCGAGCGCACCCAGTGCGTGAAGACCACGTGGTAACCGGACTTCTGCGGGAGCGTCAGGTTGCCGTAGTAGTAGTGGTCGTTCGAGCCGGGCCCGCCGTTGGAGGCGGGGTTGGTGAAGGTCTTGAACAGTTCGAGGTCGTCCCAGGCGATGGGCTGGTTGGGGTCCCAGCCGTCCTTGGTGATGTACAGGTCGAACTTGCCGGGGTGGTGGGCCCAGTTGTTGTAGCGCCATTCGACGGTGTCGCCGGCGGTCACGTGGGTCCGGGGCCAGTTGCCCGGGTCGTTGAACGCCTCGAAGTCGTACGGGCCGCGGCCGCCGCCGTCGCAGATCCGGCCGTCGGGGATGTAGCCGACGGTCTGGCCCGCGCCGTTGGAGTCGAGGTTGCCGAACCAGTTGTAGAACGCGTTCGGGCCGCCCTGGTCCAGTGCGTTCTGGCAGGACTCGTTGTACGGGTCGAGCGCGCCGTTGGCGCTGACCGCGTCGAAGTAGCACAGGTACTGGCGGGAGCCGGGGAACACGGTGGCCCCGTGCGCCTCGGCGTCGTCGCTGCTGAACAGTGCGGTGAAGGTCAAGGCCGTTACCGCGGCCAGGACCAGCGACATGACCGCGGCGATGCGGCGGCGTCTGCCGCCGAGCGCCGCGGTGTCGGTGATGGACATGGAACTACTCCTCTGCCGGTCGTGGAGCGCTCCCAACCTGGCCCTGCCGAGCCTGCGCCGTCACGTGCGAATCAGTGCATGAATATCGTGATATTCGAGTGTATCTATATTTGGGTCCGAAGGTCAAACCGCCGCATGACATGAGGGCCGCGGCCCTGCTCGCCCGCCGAATCGACGGCGCCGGGCCGCCCCCGCGCGGATAGACTCGGTCCCATGGACATCGGAGACACCGCCCCGGACTTCACCCTCGCCGACGAGACCGGCGAGCCGCGCAGCCTCGACTCGCTCCTGGAACGGGGGCCGGTCGTGCTGTTCTTCTACCCGCAGGCCATGTCCGCGGGCTGCACCGCCGAGGCCTGCCACTTCCGCGACCTCGCCGCCGAGTTCGAGGCGCTCGGCGCGACCCCCGTCGGCATCTCCCACGACAGCGTCGACCGCCAGGCGGCCTTCACCGCCAAGCACTCCCTGGGCTATCCGCTCCTGTCCGACCCCGACGGCGCGGTCGCCGAGTCCTTCGGGTCCCGGCGCCGGATCGCGGTCCTCGCCACCAGGCGCCGGACCTTCGTCATCGGCGCGGGCCGTGAGATCGTCGGCGTGGTCAAGGGCGAGCTGAACATGAACGTCCACGCCGACAAGGCCCTCGCGATCCTCCGCGACCGCGCATAGCCGAAGAGGCGGCCCGAGGGCCGCCTCTCGCATCGTCTCAGATCTTCGCCGCGAGTTCCCGGAACGCCTTGCCGCGGTGGGAGATCGCGTTCTTCTCCGCCGCGGTCAGCTCGGCGCTGGTCCGGTCGTGGCCTTCGGGGGTGAACAGCGGGTCGTAGCCGAAGCCGCCCTCGCCCTTCGGCCCGCGGCCGACGGTCCCGGGCATCTCGCCGTGGACGACCAGTTCGCGCCCGTCGGGCCACACCATCGCGGCCGCGCACACGAACTTCCCGCCGCGCAGGCCGTCGGGCACGTCCGCGAGCTGGTCGAGCAGGAGCGCGTTGTTCGCCGCATCGTCCTTCGCGCGGCCGGCCCAGCGGGCCGAGAGCACCCCGGGCATCCCGTTGAGCGCGTCCACGGCCAGGCCCGAGTCGTCGGCGATGGTCGCCAGGCCCGTGCGGCGGGCGCCGTCGCGGGCCTTGAGCAGGGCGTTGCCCGCGAAGGTCAGCTCGGTCTCGGGGGTGTCGGGGTAGGACTCGACGGCGTCGAGGCCCACGAGTTCGACGTGCGGGGCGGCCTCGGCGAGGATCTGCCGCAGCTCGTCGACCTTGCCCTGGTTGCGGGTCGCCAGCAGGACCCTCACGGGGCGAGGAGCGTCCGCGCCTGGAGGCCGGCGAGCTCCTTGCAGCCCTTGACGGCCAGGTCCAGCAGCTGGTCGAGCTCGGCGCGGTTGTAGACCGCCTCCTCGCCGGTGCCCTGGACCTCGACGAAGTCGCCCTCGCCGGTGCAGACCACGTTCATGTCGACCGAGGCCGCCACGTCCTCCTCGTAGGGGAGGTCGAGCACGGGGACGCCGTTCACGATGCCGACGCTGATCGCCGCGACCGAGGTCGTGAGGATCTTGTCGGGCTTGCGGGCGAGCTTCTGCTCCTTGAGCCAGTCGACCGCGTCGTGCAGCGCGATGTAGGCGCCGGTGATCGAGGCGGTGCGGGTGCCGCCGTCGGCCTGGAGCACATCGCAGTCGAGGGTGATCGTGTTCTCGCCCAAGGCCTTGAAGTCGATGCAGGCGCGCAGGGAGCGGCCGATGAGGCGCGAGATCTCGTGCGTGCGCCCGCCGATCTTGCCGCGGATCGACTCGCGGTCCGAACGCGAATGCGTCGAGCGGGGGAGCATCGAGTACTCGGCGGTCACCCAGCCCTCGCCGGAGCCGCGGCGCCAGCGGGGCACCCCGGGGTTGACCGTGGCGGTGCACAGCACGCGGGTGCGGCCGAACTCGACGAGGACCGAGCCCTCGGGGTGGTCGGTCCAGGATCGGGTGAACTTCACGGGGCGCAGCTCATCGGCTGCGCGCTTGTCAGGTCGAGTCATCCGCACCAGCCTACGGGAACCCCCGGAGGTGTGACACACTAGTTGCTGCTCGAATGAGAGCACCGGCACGCGCGGCACCCCGAACCCATCCCGAGGTCACGATGCGCGGGCCGCGACGCACGCCTCGCGCGAGTGGCGGAACTGGCAGACGCGCAGGATTTAGGTTCCTGTGTCCTAGGACGTGGGGGTTCGAGTCCCCCCTCGCGCACCACGGCGCCTCTGATCCGGTCCGGACGGGGGCGCTTTCGCATGGGCCCGTGCGGCGCCCGGCGGTTCAGCGTCTGCGGACCGCGAGGCCGGTGCAGGCGACGACGGCGAGGCCGCCCGCGGCGGTGAGCCAGGTGACCTGCTCGCCCAGGAGCAGCGCCGCCCAGGTGATCGTCATGACCGGCTGCACGAGCTGGATCTGGCTGACCTGCGGGATCGGGCCGATCGCCAGGCCGCGGTACCACGCGAAGAAGCCCAGGAACATGCTCACGGCCGCGAGGTAGGCGAACGCGGCCCACTCGACGGGCGCGGCCTGCGGCGGGCGCGCGGCGAGCGCGACGGCCGTGACCGGGACGGTCAGGGGCGCGGCGAGGACCAGCGCCCACGAGATCGTCTGCCAGGAACCGAGTTCGCGTGCGAGCAGGCCGCCCTCGGCGTAGCCGACCGCGGCGGCCGCGACCGCGCCGAACAGCAGCAGGTCCGGCCAGCGCAGCCCGGTGAGGCCGCCGTTCTGCAAGGCCGCGAACGCGATCGCCGCGAGCGCGCCGATCCCGGCGGTGACCCAGAACGCGGGCCTGGGGCGTTCGCGGGTGCGCAGGACCGCCGCCACCGCGGTGGCCGCGGGCAGGAGCGCGATCACGACCGCGCCGTGGTTCGCCTCGGTCGCGGTGAGCGCGAACGACGTCAGGAACGGGAAGCCGATCACGACCCCGGCCGCGACGACCCCCAGCCGCAGCCACTGCGACCCGACCGGCCGGCGCTGGCGCGTGGCCGCGAGCACCGCCGCCGCCAGCCCCGCCGCGACCACGGCCCGGCCCGCGCCGATGAGCAGCGGCGACATGCCGCCGACCGCGATCTTCGTGAACGGCACGGTGAACGAGAACGCCGCCACGCCCACCAGCCCCCACCACAGGCCCGCCCGGGAAGGAACGGCGCCGGTGCGCGCCGGATCACCGCCGATCGTCGCCGTACTCGACAGGCCTCGGAGGCGCGACCAGCGGGACCCCGCACCGGCCCGTGCCCGCCGAGGCCCCGTGCCGGACGGCGATAGCACGGACCTGCGAACGTCGGTAGCGCTACTCTTGTCTCTCATGGTCAACGATAGCAGTGAACGGATTGCGGCGGCCCTGCGCGAACGCGTCGCCGCCGCCGCCCCGGGCGCCCTCCTGCCCTCCACACGGGCGATCGCCGCCGAATTCGGCGCCGGACCCGTCACCGTGCAGCGCGCCCTCCGCCTCCTCAACGCACAAGGGCTGGTGGAGAGCAGGCCCGGCGTCGGCACGTTCGTCAGGGCCCGGCGCACCGCCCGGCCCGGCGACTACGGCTGGCAGACCGCCGCCCTCGGCGCCCCCGGGGCCCGCATCCCCGGCGGCCCCGCCGCGCTCCGCACCGCCGGACCCGACGCGATAGCGCTCCACTCGGGATACCCCGACCGCGAACTGCTCCCCGAAACCCTCGTCAAGGCCGCGCTCGCCCGCGCCGCACGCGGCGACGCCGCGATCGGGCGCCCGCCCGCCACCGGCCTGCCCGAACTGCGGGCCTGGTTCGCCGCCGAACTCGGCGAGGCCGCGCCCGCCGGGACCGCGCCGCCCGCCGCCAGCGACGTCGTCATCGTCCCCGGCAGCCAGAGCGGCCTCAGCTCCGCGTTCCGCGTCCTCGTCGGCCCCGGCAGGCCGCTCCTCATCGAATCGCCCACCTACTGGGGCGCCATCACCGCCGCCGCGAGAGAAGGCGTCGCGACCGTCCCGATCCCCTCGGGACCCGACGGACCCGACCCCGACCAGCTCGCCGAAGCCTTCGCGCGCACCGGCGCCCGCGCCTTCTACGCGCAGCCGAACTTCGCCAACCCCACCGGCGCCCAATGGACCCCCGGCCTCGCCGGACGGGTCCTCGACGTCGTCCGCGACCACGGGGCGTTCCTCATCGAAGACGACTGGGCCCGCGAATTCGGCATCGACGCCGACGCGCCCCCGCTCGCCGCTCGCGACGACGCCGGCCACGTCGTCTACCTCCGCTCGCTCACCAAGAGCGTGTCCCCGGCCGTGCGCGTCGCCGCCGTCATCGCCCGCGGCCCCGCCCGCGAACGGATCATCGCCGACGCCCGCGCCGAGGCCATGTACGTCAGCGGCCTCCTCCAAGCGGCCGCCCTCGACGTCGTCACCCGCCCCGCCTGGCGCACCCACCGCAAAGGACTGCGCCACCGGCTCGCCTCCCGCCGCGACCTGCTCGCCGCCGGCCTGCGCGAACTCGCCCCGCAGGCCCACCTCACCGCGATGCCCCGCGGCGGCCTCCACCTGTGGGCCCGCCTCCCGGACGGGACCGACCTGCCCGCGCTCGTGCGCGCCTGCGACGACGCGGGCGTCCTCGTCGTCTCCGGCGACGAATGGTTCCCCGCCGAGCCCACCGGCCCCCACCTGCGCCTCAACTACTCCGGCCCCGACCCGGGCTCCTTCCGCGAAGCCGCGGCCGCCATCGGCAGGGCCCTCGGCTGACGATCCGCCACCGAGGGCACGGGACCGCGCCCCGATCGTGGCCGCCGGGACCGGGGCGGTTCACCTGCGCTTCGTCTCGCGGCCGCAAGGGCGGGGGAGGGTCGGGGGCATGAACCCCGCCGACGAGATCGAACTGGCCGCCGCCCTCGCGGTGGCCGTGCAGCGCTCGGCGCTGCTGCCGCAGGAGGAGCAGGCCGCGCTGCTCGACCGGTACCGGCGCCAGCGCGAACGCGTGCTGCGCACCGGCACCGCCCAGGACCTCCGCCGCCTCACCGAGATCGACGAGGCCACCGGGCCCACCCGCGGACCCGTCTCGCGCACCCTCCGCAGCCGCCTCGTCCGGCCCTGACCCGAGCGGCTTTGAGACTGGGAGACCGAGACGGTCGGTCTGGGCTCGCCGGAACGCACTGTCGGACCGAATCTGCGGGCCGCGAGCCGACCGGTCCAGGCCGCGAACGCCGACCGGGCCCATCCGGCCGCGGGACACCGAGCCGACCCGTCCGAGCCCGCGGACCCCGCACCGGACCGTCCGGGACGCGGACTCCGAGCCGGCTCTGAGGTTCCTCACAGCGGCCCTGCGGCCCCGCGCGATAGGCAGGCGGGGCACCGCGAGAAGGAGCCCCAGTTGCCAGAGCCGACCGAACCCAAGGACCGCGTCCTCGTCGTCGACGACGAGGAGAACATCGGCGCGCTCCTGTCCGCCACACTGCGCCTGACCGGCTTCGACGTCGCCGTCGCCCCCGACGCCGCCGCGGCCCTGCGCCTCGCCGAGACCTTCCGGCCCGACCTCGTCATCCTCGACGTCATGCTCCCCGACATGGACGGCTTCGAAGTCGCCAAGCGCCTGCGCGCCGGCCGCGACCTGCCCGTCCTCTTCCTCACCGCCCGCGACGCCGTGCGCGACCGCGTCACCGGCCTCACCGTCGGCGGCGACGACTACGTCACCAAGCCCTTCGACCTCGAAGAGGTCATCCTCCGCGTCCAGGCGATCCTGCGCCGCGCCAAGACCCCCGCGCCCCCCGAGGACCGCGTCCTGCGCTACGCCGACCTCGAACTCGACGAGGCCGTCCACGAGGTCCGCCGCGCCGGACGCACCGTCGAACTCTCGCCCACCGAGTTCAAACTCCTGCGCTACCTCATGATCAACGCCGGGAAGGTCGTCAGTAAGGCCCAGATCCTCGACCGCGTCTGGAACTACGACTTCGGCGGCAACGGCCGCATCGTCGAGTCCTACGTGTACTACCTGCGCCGCAAGATCGACGTGACCGACCCGCCGCTCATCCACACCGTCCGCGGCTTCGGCTACGCCCTGCGCCGGCCCCGCGCGGGCGCGTGAGGCGGCCCCGGCGCTGGCGGCACTGGACCGTCCGCTCCCGCATGGCGTTCACGATCGTGACGCTGTGCGCGCTAGCGCTGTCGGCGGCGATGCTCGTCGCGACGGCGCTGCTCCAGAACGTCCTGACCGACCGGATCGACGGGCAGCTGGACCGGGCCTCGTCGGTGGCGCACGAGGAGGAGCCGCCGGTCGGCGAGCCGCTGGGCGACTTCGACCCGCCCGGCCCGCAGGCCGGGTTCCCCGACAGCCCGCGCGTCTACCGATATGCGGCGGACGGGACGTTCCTCTATGCGCTCGGCGGGGTCGATGCGACCGCGCTCACCGGGCTCGGCGACCTCGCCGAACGTGAGGGGGAGCCGTTCACGGTCGCGGACGAGGACGGGAACTCATGGCGGGTCGTGGCGGTGGCGTCCGAGGAGCCGGGGGAGTACGTCGTGTTCGCGCTGTCCTCGGAGTACGTGGGCGCGGCGACGGAGTCGCTGCTGCTCATCGGCGGCGGCGTGGTCCTGGCGATCCTGCTGCTGCTGGCGTTCGGCGCGTTCCGGGTCGCCCGGATCGGGCTGCGGCCGCTGGACCGGATGGAGGAGACGGCGGCGGCGATCGCCGCGGGCCGTCTCGACGAACGTGTCACCGACACCGACCCGCACACCGAGACCGGGCGGCTCGGGGCGGCGCTGAACACGATGCTCGCGCGCATTCAGGAGGCCCTGGACGCGAGCGGTGCTTCGGAGGCGCGGCTGCGGCAGTTCCTCGCCGACGCCTCGCACGAGCTGCGGACCCCGTTGACGTCGATCAAGGGGTTCGCGCAGCTGTATCGGCGCGGGGGCGTCGCGCCCGGGCCCGAGCTGGACGAGACCATCGGGCGGATCGAGGCCGAGTCGCGGCGCATGGGCCTGTTGCTGGACGACCTCATGCTCCTCGCCGCGCTCGACCGGCGCCGGCCGTTCCAGCGCGGGCCGGTGGACCTGCTCGGCGTCGCGGCCGACGCGGTCGGCGACGCGCACCTGCGCGCGCCGGGACGCTTCGTCGCCTTGGCGCCGTTGACCGGCGGCGACGACGAGTTCCTCGACGCCGTGGACGTGACCGGGGACGAGCCGCGCCTGCGGCAGGTGCTGACGAACCTCGTGGCGAACGCGCTGCGGCACACCCCGCCGCAGGCGCGGATCGCGGTGCGGTTGGGTTGGAGCGAGCGCCTGGGCCCGCCGTGTCTCGCGCAGGTCGGTGCGACGCCGCCGTTTCCGGCGGCGGTCGTGGAGGTCGCCGACACCGGGCCCGGCATCGCGCCTGAGCACGCCGAAGCGGTCTTCGAGCGGCTCTACCGGGTCGACCAGGGCCGCGCCCGCGGCGCGGACGGCGGTTCGGGTCTGGGCCTGTCGATCGTCGCGGCGATCGTCACCGGGCACGGCGGATGCGTGCGCCTGCACGAGACGCCCGGCGGCGGGGCGACCTTCCGGGTGCTCCTGCCGAAGCCCTAGGCAGTCCCCCGCCCTCCCAAGGGGGGCGACCCCAGTCCAAGTCTCCTGCGGGGGTACGACAGAAAACAGCCGTTCTTACCGTCGTAAGGAAAAATGTCGCCCGAAAGAATGAACGCGGCGGCGCCGGTGGGCGGCGCGCTAGTCCAGCCCGAGGGCCTTCTTCAGGCGCGCCACGTGCCCGGTGGCCTTCACGTTGTACTGCGCCAGTTCGATCGCGCCGGACTCGTCGATGACGAAGGTCGAGCGGATGACGCCCTGGATCGTGCGGCCGTAGTTCTTCTTCTCGCCCCACGCCCCGTACTCCTCGAGCACCTTGTGCTCGGGGTCGGACAACAGCGGGAAGGTCAGGCCGTCGTTCTCCACGAACTTCGCCAGCGCCGCGGGCTCGTCGGGGGAGATCCCGAGGACCGCGTACCCGGCGGCCTGGAGGCTCGCGAGGGAGTCGCGGAAATCGCACGCCTCCTTGGTGCAGCCGGGGGTCATTGCTCGCGGATAGGCGTACAGGATCACCTTGCGCCCCTGGAGGCTCGACAGGGTCAGCGTGTCGCCGGTGTCGGTGGCGAGCGTGAAATCAGGTGCCGCCTCACCAGGCTCAAGTCGTACGTTCACAGGTCGCAACCCTACCGGCCGTCCCTGACAATCGCCTGTGAGCACGCCCGGAGAACCCTGTCGGGCGCCACTGCGCGACGCCCCCGCCTTGACTGCGCACCGAATGCTCTTGCAAAATAATGGCAATAGCCCGAACGCGGGGCGCCGAACGCGGAGCCCCGCCGCACCGCCGACCCCCGATCCGCCCAGCCTCCCCAGACGAAAGGCGGCACCCGCCCGTGTCAGACCTGGCGCTGCACATCCCCACCGACGTCATCGACGGACCCGTCTCGCTCGCCTTCGCGCTCATCGCCGCCCTCGCCGTCGGCGTGTGCGTCGTCGCCGCCCGGCGCGGCCTCGACGACCGCCTCGTGCCCCTGGCCGGCCTCGCGACCGCGTTCGTCTTCGCCGCCCAGATGCTCAACTTCCCCGTCGCCGCGGGCGTCTCCGGGCACCTCCTCGGCGGCGCCCTCGCCGCCGCGCTCCTCGGGCCCTGGCTCGGCGTCCTGTGCGTCACCGTCGTCATCGCGATCCAGGCGCTCCTGTTCGCCGACGGCGCCGTCACCGCCCTGGGCCTCAACGTCTTCAACATGGCGCTCGTCGCCACGTTCGTCTCCTACGGCGTGCTCGTCCTCACGCTCAAGGTCCTCCCGCGCACCCGCTGGGGCCTGGGGGCCGCCGCGTTCGCCGCGGCCGTCGTCTCGGTCGTCGCCGCCTCCGCCGGGTTCCTCCTCCAGTTCTGGCTCGGCGGCGAAGAGGTCGGGCAGTCCTTCGGTGCCATGGCCGCCGCGATCCTCGGCACCCACGTCCTCATCGGCGTCGGCGAAGGCGTCATCACCGCGGGCGCGATCACCGCCGTCGCCCTCGCGCGCCCCGACCTCGTCCACGCCCTCCGCGGCACCCCGCTCGCCCAAGGGCCCGCGCGCACCATCAAGGAGACCGCATGAAGCGCACGAAGTTCCTCGTCGCCGGTGTCCTCGTGACCCTCGTCCTCGCCGGATTCGTGTCCCTGTTCGCCTCCGCCTCGCCCGACGGCCTCGAATCGGTCCTCCTCACCGGCTGCGACACCGCCGACGGCGAGATCGCCGGCGGCACCTGCGTCCTCCAGGCCGCCGGCGACCACGAGATCGGCGGCGCCTTCGCCGACTACGGCATGTCCTTCCTCGACAACGACGTCCTCGGCGCCTCCCTCGCAGGCATCCTCGGCGCCCTGTTCACGCTCGCCGCCGCCACCGGCCTGTTCTGGCTCCTCGCCCGCGGCAAGAAGGCCCCCCAGGCCGAACCCGCCGAGCACGCGTGAGTCTCGCCGACGGCCTGTACCGGCCCGGGGACACCCCGGTCCACCGGCTGCGCCCGCAGGTGAAGATCGTCGCCCTCGTCGCCTTCACCTGCGCGGTCGCCGCCACCCCCCGCGAAGCCGTGTGGGCCTTCGGCGTCTACGCGCTCCTCCTCGCCGGACTCTTCGCGCTCGCCCGCGTCCCCGCACCGTGGGTCCTCACCCGCAGCCTCGTCGAGTCCCCGTTCCTGCTCCTCGCGCTCGCCTTCCCGTTCATGGTCGCGGGCCCCGAGATCCGCATCGGCGCCCTCACCGCCTCCACCACCGGCCTGTGGGCCGGATGGAACCTCCTCGCCAAGGCCACCCTCGGCGTCTGGGCCGCCCTCCTGCTCTCGGCCACCACGCCCGTCGCCGGCGTCCTCGCCGGACTCTCCCGCCTGCGCTGCCCCGAGATCCTCCTCCAGATCACCGCGTTCGCCGTCCGCTACGCCCACCTCACCGTCGCCGAAGTCACCCAGATGCGCCTCGCCCGCCTCGCCCGCTGCGACGACCCCCGCCTCCTGTGGCAGGCCGGCGCCCTCGCCCGCTCCCTCGGCGTCGTCTTCATCCGCTCCTTCGAACGCGGCGAACGCGTCTGGCAGGCCATGGCCGCCCGCGGCTACACTGGCCGCCTCCCCCTCGAAGTCGGCCCCGCACCCGCCCCCGCCCTCCAGTGGACCGCCGCACTCGCCGCCCCCGCACTCGCCGCCGCCATCGCCCTGTGGACGACGGTGGCCCCATGACCGCACTGCGCATCGAAGGCCTCCACCACGTCTACCCCGACGGCCACCGCGCCCTCGACGGCGTCGACCTCCACGTGCGCGAAGGCGAACGCGTCGCCGTCCTCGGTCCCAACGGCGCCGGCAAGACCACCCTCATGCTCCACTTCGCCGGACTCCTCACCGCCACCGAAGGCACCGTCCACGTCGGCGACACCCCCGTCGCCAAGAAGACCCTCCCCGAGATCCGCCGCCGCGTCGGCATCGTCTTCCAAAGCCCCGACGACCAGCTGTTCATGCCCACCGTCGCCGACGACGTCGGCTTCGGCCCCGCCAACCTCGGCCTGCGCGGCACCGACCTCGCCGACCGCGTCGCCGCCGCCCTCGCCGACGTCGGCCTCACCGACCTCGCCGACCGCCCCCCGCACCACCTCTCCGTCGGCCAGCAGCGCCGCGCCGCCCTCGCCGGCGTCCTGGCCATGCGACCGGACATCGTCGTCTGCGACGAACCCAGCGCCAACCTCGACCCAGCCAGCCGCCGCGACCTCGCCCGCATCCTCCACGCCACCGCCCCCACCCTCATGCTCGTCACCCACGACCTGCCCTACGCGCTCCAACTGTGCGAACGCGCCGTCATCCTCGACGCCGGCCGCGTCGCCGCCGACGGCCCCACCGCCGAGATCCTCGCCGACACCGCGCTCCTCGAACGCCACCGCCTCGAACTGCCCTTCGGCTTCTCCCTCGCCACCGCCCTGGAAGCCCTGCGACCCTGACCCCGGGCACGACGAAGGGCGCCGCCGAACCGGCGACGCCCCCTTGCAACGCTGCGGATCAGGCCGCGTCGATCGCCGCCTGCACCTGCTCGGCGAACAGCGAGTTGTCCTCCACGACGGTGCCGTCGATCTTCGCCGTCGGCGTCCCGCTCACACCGCCCTCACCGGTCGCCCAGTCCGTGCCCTCCTGCACCCAGCCGCGGTACGTCTCGGCCTCCACGCACGACTGCCAGGACGCGTCCAGGCCCGCCTCGTCCAGGCCGATCGCGATGAGCTCCTCGTCGGTGAGCCCCGTCGAGTTCTCCGCCGGCTGGTTCGCGTACAGCGCCAGCGTGTAGTCCAGGAACTGCTGCTCGCCCGCGTCCGCCGCGCACACCGCCGCCGCCGCGGCCCGCGTCGAGTACTCCGTCTGCTGCGAGAGCCGGTCGAGGATGTTCAACGGGTGGTAGTTCACCGTCACCGAACCGTCGTCGATCCAGCCCTGGATCTGCGCCGAATACGCCGACTCGAACTGGTTGCACGCCGGGCACATGTAGTCGATGAACAGGTCCACCTCCACCGGCCCGTCCCCGAGTCGTACCCCGAACGAGTCCGTCACCGGCGCCGCCGGGTCGTTCAACTCGTACTCCGGCTCGCGGTTCATGAGGATGCCGACCACCAGGAGCCCCCCGATGAGCACCACGGCCGCGCCGATCGCCACCCCGAACACGATCTTGCGGCGCCTCGCCTCCGCCGCCTGCTGTCGGCGCAGCGTCTCCGCCGCCTGCCTGCGCTCGTTCCTCCGGTCAGCACTGCCCACGGCTCTCGCCTGCCTTTCTCAAGTCCAACACTCGATTTGCGAAGCGGTTTCGAGTACGCTCAGCGGCGATGCAACGCCGACTGACCGCCAGCCCCACGACCGCCGGCCGCACCCCCACGGCACGGCGCTCCGGCTCGCGCCTCGCCCACCGACTCGCCTGGTCCGCGCTCGCGACGGCGCTCATCGGCGTGCTCTGGGCCTCGGACGCCTCGGCCCACGCCGCGGCCACCAAGACCGACCCCGCCTCCGGAGCCGTCCTGCAGACCGCCCCCGCCGAAGTCGTCGTCGAGTTCAACGAACCAGTGACCCCCATAGACGCGGCCACCGGCGTCGTGGCTCCCGATGGTGACCGAGCAGACACGGGCGTCACCCGCAGCGACGACGGCACCGCCATCACCATCGCCGTCGACTCCAGCGCCGAAGGCACCTACCTCGTCAGCTACCGCGTCGTCTCCGACGACGGCCACCCCGTCGCCGGCACCTTCACCTACAGCGTCGGCACCGAGACCGAAGCCCCCAGCGCCGAAGCGCTCGCCACCGACACCGACCCCGCCGTGCAGGCCTTCCTATACGGCAACCGCTGGTTCGGCTACGGCGCGCTGGCCCTGGCGCTCGGCGCGGGCGTCCTCCTGGTCGCCGGGGCGCGGCCGCGCGAGGTCCTCGGGAAGCTCGCCGCCGTCGGGCTCGCGGTCGTCGCCATGACCGCCGTGCTCGGCCTGCCGCTCCAGGCCGCCTACGAGACCGGCACCACCGTGACGGGCCTCGACGCGACCGGGCTCCAGACCGTCATGGAGTCCAACACCGGCCTCGCCGCGCTCCTGCGCCTGCTCCTGGTCCTGCTGGCCCTGCCGCTCATGCGCGCCGTCCTCGGCTCGCCCGAGCGCCCGCGCGCGCCCCTGGCCGCCGGGCTCGCCGCGGTCGGGGTCGGCCTCGCCGCCACCTGGCCGCTCGCCGGGCACCCCATGGCGACCGAACCGGTCGTCGTGGCCTTCGCCGCCGACCTCGTCCACCTCGGCGCGGCCCTCACCTGGGGCGGCGGCGTGCTCGTGCTCCTGATCCTGGCGCTGCGCAAGGACGGCGAGGTCCCCGATGCCGCGGCCGGGACCTGGGCGGCCCTCGTGCCGTGGCTCGTCGCGAACCTCCTCGTGGCCGGGCTCGCCTCGGCGCTGCTGCACATCGACTCGGTCGCCGCGCTCACCGACACGGCCTACGGGCGCCTGGTGATGCTCAAGACCGCGCTGTTCGTCGTCATCGTCGCCGCCGGGCTGTTCACGCGCCGCGCGATGCTGCGCGGCACCGAAGGCCGGCGCCGCCTGCGCCTGGCCGCGGGCGTCGAGGTCGTGTTCCTCGCGGCCGTCATGGCCGCCGTCGCGGTCCTCGTGCAGGCCGTGCCCGCCAAGACCGCGCTGCTGGAGACCGAGACCGCCGAAGCGCAGGCCACCGAGACGGCCACGCTCGTGAACACCGAGGCCTACTCGGCGCAACTGGTCCTGGAACCGGGCCGCCCCGGGCCCAACAGCGTCCGCATCATCGCCGACGACCTCGACGGCGAACCGTTCGCGGCCGTCGAATGGGCCGCCGAGTACGGCATGGAAGGCGAGGCGACCGAGGACCTGCGGCTCATCGAGCTGCGCACCGGCATCCTCGCCGGGGAGGTGAGCCTCCCCGCGGCGGGCCGGTGGGTCTTCACGTTCACCCTCACCGACGCCGCGGGCGCCACCGCCACGGCCGTGGCCACCGTCGACGTCTCCTAGTCGGCTACCAGGTCCCGAAGGCCGCCTCGGTGTTCGCCCACAGCCGCTCGCACCACGGCTCCAGGTCCCGGCCGAGGTGGTCGGCGAGGAAGCGGGCCGTGTAGTTCGTCAGCGCCGGGTGGTTGCGGTGCCCGCGCACCGGGACCGGCGCCATGAACGGCGCGTCGGTCTCGACGAGGACGAGCTCGGGCGGCGCCACGGACGCGGCGTCGCGCAGGTGCTGGGCGTTCTTGAACGTCACGTTCCCCGCGAAGCTCATGAAGAACCCGCGCCGCGCGCACTCCTTCGCGAACGCGAAGTCCCCCGAGAAGCAGTGCAGCACCACGCGGTCGGGCGCGCCGTCGGCGTCCAGGACCGACAGGACGTCCTCGTGCGCGTCCCGGTCGTGGATCACCAGGGCCTTGCCGCGCTCCTTCGCGATCGCGATGTGCGCGCGGAAGGACCGGCGCTGGGTGTCGCGCCCGTCCTCGGCGGTGCGGAAGTAGTCGAGGCCGGTCTCGCCGAGCGCGGCCACGCGCGGCAGGGCCGCGAGCGCGTCGATCTCGGCGAGGGCCGCGTCGAGGTCGGGCAGGCGCGGGGCCTCGTTCGGGTGCAGTGCGGCGGCGGCCAGGACGCGCGCGTCCCCGTCCGCGAGGGCGGCGGCCCAGCGCGAGGAGGCGACGTCGGTGCCGACCTGCACGACGCGCGCGACGCCGACCGCCTCGGCCTCGTCCAGCCGGGCCCGCACCCCGGGCGCGTCGGGCGCGGGGACGGGGACCTCCTCCTCGGACCCGAACGTGTCGACCAGGTCGAGGTGGGTGTGGCTGTCGGCGACGGGGAACGGCAGCGGCTCGGGCTGCGGCGCGGGTTCGGCTCGGTACACGCCTCAACGATGCCACGCGAGGACCGCTCGCCTTCGCGGGCACGGGAAATGTCGTACCCGGCGGGTATTTTCGACCCAGGGGACCCTCTCGTGTCCGGTTTGCGAAGACGCTCCGTGACACTCCCGGAACCGCAATGGAGCACCCGCCGGATTTGCGGGCGTCGATGCGTCCAGAGGCCGTTCGCCGAGGCCGGACGGGCGAAACGCGTCCGCCGTAACATCTTCTTCATTTTCCGGACATCGGCGCCTGACAGCGGCCGCTTACGTTGACGGGCAGTCGGACCACCGCCAGTGACCACCGAGACCTCCGGCGACCACCGTCCCGCGACATCGCTGTCGCACCGCGCATGACGAATCGAGCCGCACATGACCCGCGACCTCGCGTCCCGCCGCAACCGCGCCGCAGCGCTCCAGCAACGCCGCCCCGCCGTACCGGCCGACCTGACCAGACCGCACCAGATCGTCACCGTCGAATGGCAGGGCGAGAAGTACCCCGGCGCGCCCTACGCCGAGGGCGCCGCCTGGGAGCTCTTCTCCGCGCTCCCCCGCCCCGACTTCCTCCCCAACGCCAGGCCCGGCGACGAGTACCCCTACCGCCACTTCGCCCACGCCGGCGAGGTCCTGCGCGAAGGCGTCCCCGTCAGCGTCGCCGACGACCGCTCGCTCACCGTCCCGCTCGGCCCCGGCCTCGACCTCGAATACGTCCGGCGCCTCACCCAGACCCCGCACCTCGACCCCGCCGCCCGGGCCCTCCTCGACCGCGTCCGCAACTCCTCCCCGCTCGCGCCCGGGGACCTCCTGGAGCGGCCCGTCACCCCCGCGCAGATCGCGCGCCTCATGGAGACCGCCGCGGTCCCCGGCGGGTTCTGCTACCGCCGCAGGGACACCGCGCACCTGCGCACCCCCGCGGCCCGCTCGGTCCTCGGCGGCGAGACCGAACCGGGCGACGCGTGGGCGTTCGCCCTGCGCTGGCCCGTGGCCGACCCCGCCGACTACCACGCGCCGGTGGCGCCCGACTACGAAGGCCTGACGGCGATGCCGTCCTCGGACCGGCGCGGGATGCCCGTCCTCGGCACCGGTTTCGCGATCTCGGCCGCGCATCTGCTCCCCGAGCACGTCACCGCCGACCTCACCGACCTGCCGCTGCCCGAGGGCGCGAAACTGGTGGGCTACACCGTCACCGGCACCGAATGCGAGCTGTTCGCGTACGCCGACCAGCGGTGGACCCCGCTCACCGCCGAGCGCCTCGAACTCCCCGGCGTCGAGCTCGGCCGCGTCCACCAGGTGCGCCGCGTCCTGCGCGAGGCGACCCGCGTCGTCTGGAACGGCATCACCGGCTCCCTCGTCGACGCCGACGAGGAATGGGCCCGCTTCCGCCTCTGCCGCCCCAGCCCCGACGTCCTCACCCGCACCGGCGCCGAGGCCGTCCGCCGCGGGGTCTACGAGAAATGGGTCGCCCGCAGCGAGATCGCACCCGTCCTCTGAAAAAGCGAACGGGCCCGGCGAAAGCCGGGCCCGGTGCGTTCACACCTCGCGTATCTCCAGCATCGACTCGAGCGGAGCGAAGTCCTTCGGGTTGCGCGTGTACAGCGGCAACTGGTTGGCGATCGCGACAGAGGCGACCATCAGGTCCGCCTGGTACTTGCGCGGCTTGCGGCCGGCGACGATCGTCAGCAGCGACACCGACCCGTAGGCGCGGGCGGCGCGGAGGTCGAACGGCAGCGGGTCGGTGAACAGGCTCTCGACGCTCTGGACGACCCGCCGGCGTCGTACCTCCTCGATCGGGTTGTCCCGGGCGGCGTGCGGGCCCGCGTGCAGTTCCGCAAGCGTGATCGTGCAGACCGCGCGGAGGTCGGGGAGCGAATCCGGGGTCAGTCGCGCGTAGTCGACGAGCACGCAGGTGTCGAGGAGTCCGGCGGTCAAGCCGTCATGGCGATCATCCATTGCGGTGCTCGTACGGGTCCTTGAAGTCCATGTCGATGAACTCTTCGAGATCGGCCCTCATCTGCTGGTAGTCGATCTGGGGCATGCCTTCGAGCCCTCGGTCCATCTGCTCCTTCGTGATGTACCGGCGGTCGGGTCCGTCGAGCGGCACCACGCGCGCGATCGGGGTGCCGTTGCGGGTCACCGTGAACTCTTCGCCCTGCTCCGCGGCCTTGAGGATGCGTGCGCTGTCGTTCCGCAGCTCGCGCTGCGTGATGGTCCTGCTCATGTCTTCGAGTGTATCTGTCACGAGACCGATCGTAGGCGTTGCGAACATGAAAACACCCGAAGCGCTACGCGTGTCGCCAGAGAAAACGGCGGCGCCCGACAGGCGCCGCCGTTTCGGTCTGGATCTACGCGTTGAGGCGCTCGATCTCTTCCTCCACGATCGTGGGTTCGAGCTTCGTGAAGACCGGGACGGGCTTCGCGAGAGGGGTGCCGGGGGCGAGGGGGACCGACTCCCATTTGGGGGTGGCGGAGTAGTCGCCGGTGAGGACCGGGTAGGGGCCGTCGGTGGCGCCGCCCTCGTCGAGGTCGGTGACCTCCTCGATGCGCGGCATGGGCGCGAAGACGCCGGTGCCGCCGAGGAGTTCGTGGACCTTCTGGGAGGAGTGCGGCAGGAACGGGCTCATGATCGTCTTCAGGTCCGAGACGGCCTGGAGGACCGTGTGCAGCACCGTGCCCTGGCGCTTGGGGTCCTCCTTCATCTTCCAGGGCGCGGTGTCGGCCAGGTACTTGTTGGCCGCCGCGACGGTCTTCATGGCCTCGCCGATCGCCGCGCGGACCTTGTTCTCGCCGATGAGGCCCCCGACGGCGTCGAACGCCGCGGCGGTCGCCGCGAGGAGCTCGCGGTCGACCTCCTCGAGTTCGCCCGGCTCGGGCACGGCGCCGAAGTTCTTCGCGGCCATGGCGACCGAGCGGTTCACCAGGTTGCCCCAGCCGGCCACGAGCTCGTCGTTGTTGCGGCGCAAGAACTCCGCCCACGTGAAGTCCGAGTCCTGGTTCTCCGGGCCCGCCGCGCAGATGTAGTAGCGCAGCGCGTCGGGGGAGTACCGCTCCAGGAAGTCCCGCACGTAGATGACCACGCGGCGCGAGGACGAGAACTGCCTGCCCTCCATCGTCAGGAACTCCGAGGAGACGACCTCGGTCGGCAGGTTCAGCGTCCCGAGCGCGCCCGGCTCGCCGCCCTTACCGCCCTCGCCGTTGGCGCCCAGGAGCATCGCGGGCCAGATCTCGGAGTGGAAGACGATGTTGTCCTTGCCCATGAAGTAGTACGAGACCGCCTCGGGGTCCTGCCACCACTTTTTCCACGCGTCGGGGTCGCCCGAACGCCGCGCCCACTCGATCGTGGCGCTCAAGTACCCGATGACCGCGTCGAACCACACGTACAGGCGCTTGTCCTTGCGGTCGATCCAGCCGTCCAGTGGGATCGGCACCCCCCAGTCCAGGTCCCGGGAGATCGGGCGCGGCTGGAGGTCGTCGAGGAGGTTCTTGGTGAACCGCACGACGTTCGTGCGCCAGCCCGTGCGCGTGTCCAGCCACGCGTTCAGCGCGTCGGCGAACGCCGGCAGGTCCAGGAAGAAGTGGTCCTCCTCCACGAACTTCGGCGTCTCGCCGTTGATCCGCGACTTCGGGTCGATGAGGTCCACCGGGTCGAGCTGGCGCCCGCAGTTGTCGCACTGGTCACCGCGCGCCGAGTCGAACCCGCAGTGCGGGCACGTGCCCTCGATGTACCGGTCCGGGAGCGTGCGCCCCGTCGACGGGCTGATCGCCCCCAGCGTCCGCTTCTGAAGGATGTACCCGTTCCCGTACAGGCTCGTGAACAGCTCCTGCACCGTCTTGTAGTGGTTCCCGGTCGTCGTGCGCGTGAACAGGTCGTACGACAGGCCCAGCGCGTCCAGGTCCTCCACGATGATCCGGTTGTACTTCGCCGCCGCCTCGGCGGGCTTGAGGCCCTCCGAGTCGGCCTGCACCAGGATCGGCGTCCCGTGCTCGTCGGTCCCCGAGACCATGAGCACGTCGTGACCGCGCATGCGCATGTAGCGGGCGAAGACGTCGGCGGGAACCCCGAATCCCGCTACATGTCCGATGTGCCGAGGGCCGTTGGCGTAAGGCCAGGCCAGCGCGGTCAATACGTGAGTCATGCGCCCCATGGTATCGGTCCGCATTCCAGGACAGGCACCGTCCGAGCCCGCCGCCCGGCCCCCGTGTCGCCCCGCCGACACACTATCCCTGCGCGATTGCGCCCCCCTTCGGCGATTCGGTGATGCAATAACCGGTATGTCTGGAACACACCGAGCGGCCGGCCCCCAGTCCCAGCCCGCCCCCCGTCGCCGCCCCGACGAGGCCGAGGCGCCCGCCGCACCCGCCGTCCCCGAGGTCCCGGCCAACATCTACGGCCCCGCCGGGCCCGCCCCCGCCTGGGACCCCGACGCGGCCCCGCACCCGGTCGCCCAACGCGACCCCCTCGGCAGCCAGTCCGAGGGCATGGCCGCCATCCGCGCCGTCTGGGAACGCGCCGCCGCCACCGACCGCCGCCGCCCCGCCCGGCCCGGCCGCCCCCAGCGCCGCCGCGAACCCCGCCCCTTCGCCACCGCCCTCCTCGGCATCCTCGTGTGCGCCTGCCTGCTCATGTTCTTCTCCTGGACCGCCGCCCCCGCCCTGTGGATCAGCGTCGGCCACGGCCACACCGGCACCGTCACCGTCACCTCCTGCCAGGACGGCTTCGCGCCCTCCTGCGAGGGCCGCTTCACCGCCGACGGCTGGTCCAAGGACCTCGCCCTCACCGGCGACGTCTCCGCCGAGGACGTCGGCGCCGACCTCACCGCCCGCGCCACCGGCCCCGGCGCCCACAACGCCTACATCGGCGGCTCCGCCGGCCTCCTGCTGCGCTGGGCCCCCGCCCTCGTCCTCTTCATGGTCGCCGCGTTCGCCCTCGTCACCGTCTCCGGCGCCACCAAGCTCTACGAAGGACGCTCCGCCGCGATCGGCCTGTGCTGGGCCGCCGCCGGCGCCGTCCTCGCCGCCTCCCTCGCCTTCGCCTGGTGACCGCCCCGACGCACCCCGCGTCCGTCCCCGCCGCCGCCGCACGAGGCACCGTGGACGGGGGCGCGCCGCGCCGCGATCGGCTGTAATCGCCCCCACCCGGCCCGGACGGCCTCCGCGCCCGCGCCCGGCGGCGTCGTAGAGTGGACGCGCCCCCCGGACTCCGCCTGACTCGGCGCTTCGCCGCGCCCAACTGAATCAACCGTCCGTTCCCCGTATCGGGGCTTCTCGGGAGACAGCGTGAGCTCAACTTCGAAACCGGTGGCGCAGACCTGGTTCGGTCCCATCACCGCCGTGCAGCGACGCGCGATGTTCGCACTGCTGCCCGTCGCGGTCGCCTTCGGCCTCGTCGTCGGCCTGGCCTTCCTGCCGATGGCCTCGGGCTTCGGCGGCCTCGCCAAGGTCGGCTCCGAGACCGTCCTGGAACTCCCGGACGAGCTCGTCCTGCCGCCCGCCCCCGAGTCCTCCACCCTGTACGCCTCCGACGGCTCGACGGTCATCGCCACCTTCGGCGACCAGTACCGCGTCCAGCTCGAATACGACCAGATCCCCACCTCCGTCGTCGACGCGCTCGTCGCCACCGAGGACTCGAACTTCTTCGAGCACAACGGGGTCGACCCCGAAGGCGTCATGCGCGCCCTGGTCACCAACATCGCCGACGGCGACACCTCCGAGGGCGCCTCGACGATCACCATGCAGTACGTGCGCCAGGTCCTCTCCTACACCGCGACGACCCCCGAGGAGGTCCGCGCCGCCAGCGAGGTCACCATCGACCGCAAGGTCAAGGAGATGGGCTACGCGCTGGCGCTCGAAGAGGAGATGTCCAAGGAGGAGATCCTCACCAACTACCTGAACACGGTGTACTTCGGCAACGGCGCGTACGGGATCGGCGCGGCCGCGCAGGTGTACTTCGGGAAGGTCCCGGCGGACCTGACGGTGGACGAGTCGGCGATGCTGGTGGGCCTCATCCAGTCACCGTCGACGTACGACCCAATCAACGGCTCCTCGGAGGCCGCGAAGGTCCGCCGCGACCACGTGATCAGCCGGATGGTCGCGGTCGGCTCGCTCTCCTCGGCGGAGGGCCGGGAGTTCAAGGCCCAGGACCTCAACCTCAACCCGCAGGAGGCGAACAACACCTCCGGCGGCGCGATCGACTCCGACTACGGGTTCTTCGTCGACTACTTCGAGCAGTGGTGGGAGCAGCAGGAGGACTTCGGGAAGACCGAGGCCGAGCGGACCGCGCGGCTGTTCCGCGGCGGCTACGAGATCGTCTCGACGCTCGACGTGGAGCTCCAGGACGCCGCGCAGGACGCGGTCGAGGCGCAGCAGGAGACCGGTTCGGAGTACGCGCTCGGCACGGTGGTCGTCAAGCCCGGCACCGGCGGCATCGAGGTCATGGCGGTCAACCGCGAGTACTCCAACGACATCTCCGGCAACGGCGACAACACCGGCGGCGACGGCCTGGGCACCTACCCGAACACGACGAACCCGCTGCTGTCGGGCAGCTCGTCGCTGGCGGGCTACCCGGCGGGGTCCTCGTTCAAGATGTTCACGATGCTCGCGGCCCTGGAGGCGGGGATGCCGCTGGACACGACGATTTACTCGCCGTACCAGTACCAGTCGAAGTACGTGGGCAGCCCGGGCGAGGCGGCGATGTGCGGGAACTACTGGTGCCCCAAGAACGCCTCGAAGTCCGAGGTCGGCGACTACAACATGTGGACCGGTTTCGGGGAGTCGGTGAACACGTACTTCGTGCAGCTGGCCGAGCGCGTGGGCGTCGACCACGTCATCGCGATGGCGCAGCGCCTGGGCATCCAGTTCCGGGCCGCCGAGGACCTCCAGCACACCGTCGGCGACTCGGCCGCGAACTACGGCCAGTTCGTCCTGGGCGTCACGCAGACGACGCCGCTGGACATGGCCGCGGCGTACGCGGCCCTGCCCGCCGACGGCGTGTACTGCACGCCGGTCCCGGCGACGAGCGCGGTGACCGGCACCGGCGGCTCGATCGACTTCGCGTCCGATTGCGACCAGGCCGTCAGCGTCGAGGTCGCCCGCGCCGCGGTCGACGCGGCACGCTGCCCGACCGGGATCGGCGCGGCCGCGGGGAACTGCACGTGGGGCACGGCCTCGCAGGTCGGCGAAGCCGTCGAGGCGGTCGGCGGCGAGGTCGCCGGGAAGACCGGCACCACCGACGGCAACGCCACCAACTGGTTCGTGGGCTTCACCCCGAACGCGGCGGCGGCGGCGTTCATCGCCGACCCCGACAACACGTACGGGAACCCGGCCGGGAAGGACAACAACGGCAGGCCCGCGAACGCGGTCGCCGAGATCCTCGCCGCGCAGTGGGAGATCAACGGGGAGGGGACGTTCACGGCCCCGACCGAGCTCGTCCACTGACCATCTGGTGTAGTCACCGGCGCGCGAAGGCCCTACACTCAGGCCGGTGAGCGCCACCGCAGTCCGGCCCGAGCAGCCGCCAGCCGCCTGGCGGCCGACCCCGCTCCCCGGCCCCCTCCCCGCCGTCCGGGCCCGCTTCGCGAGCACCCTGCCGGACGACTCCCGCCGCGCCCTGTGGGTGACCCTCGCGGTCACCGGCATCGCCGCGGTCCTGCGCCTGATCGGCCTGAACCACCCCAAGGGCCTCATCTTCGACGAGGTCTACTACGCCCAGGACGCGCACTCGATGCTCTCCCACGGCGTCGAATGGGACCCGGGCGCGGACGGGTCGGCGTACGTCGCCCACCCGCCGTTCGGCAAGTGGCTCATCGGCCTCGGCGAATGGGCGTTCGGCTACGACGAGGTCGGCTGGCGCATCGCCGCGGCCGCCGCCGGCATCGCCGCCGTCGCGATCCTCATCCGGCTCATGCGCCGCCTCACCGGTTCGACCCTCCTGGGCGGCACCGCGGGCCTCCTGCTCGCCGTCGAGGGCAGCCACCTGGTCCTGTCGCGGACCTCCCTGCTCGACATCTTCATCGCCACCCTCCTCCTCGCCGCCATGTACTGCCTCGTGCGCGACCGCGACTGGCGCCGCGCCGGCTGGCTCGCCGCCATGGAGGCGGGCATGGACGCCCGCCGCGAACGGCCCCGCCTCGGCCTCCCGTGGTGGCGCATCGCCTGCGCGGTCCTGTTCGGACTCGCCATGGCCACCAAGTGGTCCGCGCTGTGGTACATCATCATCGCGATCCTCATGTTCATCGTCTGGGACTGGCGCCTGCGCGTCGACGCGGGCGCCCGCAAACCCTTCCGCGACACCCTCATCTACGAGTTCGGCCAGAACCTGTGGTTCGGCCTCCTCGCCATCGGCGTCTACGCCCTCTCGTGGACCGGCTGGTTCCTCAACGACACCGGCTCCTACCGCCACTGGCTCGCCGACCAGGGCCAGTCCGAGCCCCCCGTCATCGGCGCGCTCGTCAACTGGTGGCAGTACCACCACAGCGTCCTCCAGTTCCACGAGAACCTCAGCTCCGAGCACGCCTACCAGTCCACGCCCTGGGAGTGGCTGTTCGACGTGCGCCCCGTCGTCTTCTACTGGAGCTCCGACGTCAACTGCGGCGCCGGCGACTGCGCCGCCGAGATCCTCCTGCTCGGCACGCCCCTGCTGTGGTGGACCTTCGTCCCCGCCACCGCCGCGCTCCTGCTGTGGGCCCTCCACAAGACCGACTGGCGCGCCACGTTCCTCCTCGCCGGCATCGCCGCCGGCATCATCCCCTGGTTCTTCTACCCCGAACGCACCATGTTCTTCTTCTACACCGCCCCCGCCGTCCCGTTCTTCATCGGCGCCGTCACCTGGGGCCTGGGCATGATCACCGGCCGCCACCGCCGCGGCGAACCCGCCCTCGGCTCCCCCGAACGACGCCTCACCGGCGCCCTCATCGCCGGCGCCTTCCTCGCCGTCGTCGTCCTCTGCTTCGCCTACTTCTGGCCGATCTACACCGGCGAAGCCCTGCCCCGCGACGAATGGCACGCCCGCATGTGGCTCAAATCCTGGATCTGACCCCCGCCACCCGACCGAGACCCGCCCCACACCGCTCCCCGGCGGCGCCTCCACGCCCCTGTGCTAACCTTGTCGCCGCAAGGGGCTTTGGCGCAGTTGGTAGCGCGTTTCGTTCGCAATGAAAAGGTCAGGGGTTCGAATCCCCTAAGCTCCACCAATAGGTCGTTATCCGCACAGACGGCCTTTGAAGACCTGGCAGACGCCAGCGGGTGATTCACCCGCTGGCGTTTTTCGTATGCGCCCAGCAGCGGCGCGATCGGATGTTTGACCCGGTCGCGCTCGATCACGGGAGCATCAGTGTACTCGTCCGCATTGATATAGAGCTGATCGAAGCACGCCCGACTCAAACGGCGCTGGCCGTGGTCGTCGAGGCGACGGAACAGGCCGCGGGGGTCGGCGAGGAGTTCGAGGACTTCGGAGAGCGCATCGCCTGCTTTCGTGACCATGTCCTGTTCCTTGTCTTCGAGGCGTTCGGCGATGGTGTCGATCTGGTCGCCGAAATCCCGCATCTTGGCGTTGAGCAGGTCAATCGGCCAGTCCGGGTGCCCGACCAGGTCGAGGAACTGGCGTTGCTGCTCCTGCAACCGGGCGTGCTCGAGTTTCAGTCGGCGGCGGAGGCTCCGGTCGGTCTGCTGGCGTTCACTTGCAGAGGAGTTCAGCGATCCGCGAATGGCCTGGCTGACCGATTCGGGAAGGCGCAGCGTCGCGAAGTGGTCCTCAACGCACGACTGGACCAGGACGACGGGGATACGCGGAAGGTCGCAGGAGTGGTCGCGCAGCCCGAGGCAGAGGAAGTAGAAATACAGATTGCCTCGGGCGCCCTTGCTTCGGTCGAGGTAGAGCTTCGCGCCGCATCGTGCGCACGAGAGCAGGCCTTTGAGCGGGTGGCTGTGGACCCGCTCGCGGGTACCGCCACCGCGTTGGGTGTCGAGGACCTTCTGCACCCGCGCGAACAGGTCCGGGTCGATCAGGGCCTCGTGTCGCCCTGGGTATTCCTGCCCCTTGTGGACGACGTATCCGAGGTAGTACCGGTCGCGCAGCAGCTGGCCGATCTTGTGGATCGAGATGGGCCTGCCGGTCGGGTACTTCTTGGTCGGGCGGGTCCGCAGCCCCGCCTCGGTGACCGCTTCCCGCAGTTCAGGGAACGAGTACTTACCGGTGGCGTAGAGGGTGAACATCGACTGGACGTACGGGGCCCGTTCATGGTCGACGGCAACGGTGTTGATGCTGCGGCCCTCGACCTCCTCAGTGATGTTGCGGTAGCCGAGCTTCGCGCGGCCCGGAGTCCCGCCGTTCTTCGCCTTGGCCTCCATCTTGAAGGCGATGTCGGCACCTGACGCCTTCGACTGATACTCGTTGACCGCGTCGAGGATGGTCCCGATCATGTCGCCCATGTCCGAGTCATCGGTGTAGTCCCGAA
The DNA here is from genome assembly GCF_004912155.1 of Glycomyces paridis. Lineage (GTDB taxonomy): Bacteria > Actinomycetota > Actinomycetes > Mycobacteriales > Micromonosporaceae > Glycomyces > Glycomyces paridis. The sequence goes on from NZ_STGX01000010.1 coordinate 223,019, forward strand.
CGGAGACCAGGGTGATGCCGAGCTCTTTGAGTTCGCGGCGAGTGAGCAGTGCATCAGTCGCGTTGCGGTGCATGCGGGAACGGGCGTACACGATGATGTAGTCGACATCCTTCTGGTTGCGGATGCGCGCCATCATCTTCTGGAACTCGGGCCGGTTCTTGATCTCCAGGGCGGAGCGGCCGGGGTCGACGTACTCGTCGACGATCTCCGCGCCCAGCTCCGCGGCCTTGCGCTGGCAGGCTTTGCGCTGGGCGGGGATCGAATTGCCCTCGGGGTCGTAGTCGGTGTCGACCTGGCCCTGGCTGGAGACTCGCAGATATATCAGCGCGCGCTTGCCTGATGCGAGTTCGGGGATCTGGTTCATCAGCGCTCAGTCCCTTCCACACTGTGGCGGCTGAGATAGCGGACGATCGACTCTCGCATCTCGGCGACCAGGTCATCGTGGCCCTTGTCAGGGTTGGGTCCGGTGACGGTGTAGAGGCGAGCGCCCCGCTCGCACACCGCATCGCGGAAGCGCTGGAACCCGATCAGGTTGCGGCTCAAACGGGAATCGTCGTAGACGACGACGGCCGCGATCGCGTCCTCAACGAGGGATTCCAGCATGCGTTGGAAGCCTGGTGGCCGGTAATCCAATCCGACTGACCTGCCGAGGTCGGTGAACTCCGCGAAGGGTTCCAGGCCGTGTTCGCGTGCGAAGCGGCGGCAAGCCTCCTCCTGCCTGGCTATGGATCGGCCGTCGGGGTCCTTCGCGGCGCGGAAGTACAGGACCGCCCGCACGGGCGACTTCGGCGATTCCGGGACGGCATTGACGTTGGTGCTCATGGCTCTTCAGCCTCTTCCTGGTCGACGTGATCGTGCTTCGGTTTCGGGAGCGCTGCGGCGTCGTGGCTGTCGCCGTCTGCCGTGGCAGCGGCCAGGTCCAGCAGGATCTGTGCGATCTGGTGCGGATCGATCTGGTCCCGCTGGCGTCCGGTCACCCGGATCGACAGGTTCCGTCTAGCCATCACCAAACCGCCTGTGACCTGCAGAAACAATGCCGCAGTTGCCCCCTGGCGTGGACCGTAGCTCGACCTCGAAGGCGTTGCGAGCCTTGGCAATAGGGGCTTTCTGACGCTCGTTGCGACCTCGGAGGGCCGGCCCGTCCGGCCCCCTGTGCCGGGTCCGGCGCTGGTGTCCGGTTCATCGGGCACCGTCCTTGGCCAGAACGAGCACGTCCTCATGGCTTCGCAGCAGCGCGGGGCGTCCCCGTTCGATCGCCACACGGGCGTTGTGGAGCCCGAAGAACGAGTGGATCGGCCGCAACCGCTGCTCCTCTGGCCTCCATTCGGCAAGTAGCGCGGCGCAGCGCACTTCCAGTCGGAACCCGATGTCCTCGCACAGCTCCAACAACAGCAGTGGGAAGTCCACCAACGTGCCCCGGTCGGTGAACGGGCGGCAGGTCACGACCATCCTCGCGCCCGGGGCGAGCACCGCGTAGCAGTCGGCGAAGATCTCGCCGATGCCGGTGAGGAGTTCGTCCATGGGTTTGCGTGCCAGTTGCGACGCCCGCACTCGGCCGGTGCTGTACTCGTATCCGGTCTTGCGGACCTTCCCGCCGGTCTCCCGCTTCGTCCATGCCCGCCCGTGCGTGGCTTTCCCGTAGGGCGGGGAGGTGACGATGAGATCGACCTGGCCGTGGAGCCGCCTCGGCAGGAGCCGCGTGAGGTGCCGGGCGTCGCCGCGCATCACGCTCGCCTTCGCGCTCGGCCTGCGCTGGCGGGCGAGGTGCAGGTTCGCGGCACAGGCGGCGACCCAGTCGGGTTCGATGTCGGCGCCCCAGGCGGCGCGGCCGAGGTCGACGGCTTCGACCAGGACCGTCCCGATCCCGGCCATCGGGTCGATGACCAGGTCACCGGGTCGAGAGAACGCGGCGATCGCGTGGCGGGCCGTCGACGGCCACATCTTCGCCGGATGCGGCGCGGAGACCGAGGCATACCGGTCGCCGCGCTGGACGCGCGGGATCGCCTGGCCGCTCGCCCACAGATCCGAGATGAACCGTTCGCTGTTCACAGGCCGCTCCGGGGGTATTTCGCCCACAAGCCAACGTGGCGCACGACGCGGCCGTGGACGCCGGGGCCGTTCTGCTCCAGCGACTCGGCGGAGACCACCGCCCGGTCGAAGGAGCTGACCCGCGCGGTGACGATGTGGCCGGCGTAGCTCAGCTCGGCCGCGTCGCACGCGACCCGGGCCTTGAGGGTGGGCCGGTCGTCGTCCCAGATCACCGCGAGCAACCCGAACGGCCGCACCGTCGCGGCGACGGCGGCCCAAGTGGTGGTGTCGCGGTCGGGATCGTCGGCGCAGATGGTGAGCGCTGCCCTGCTCTCCCATGCGCGTAGCAGTGTCGGCAGCGTGCGCTTCTCGGCCGGTTCGATCCACCCCATCGGTGCGATCTCGCCGAGCGCCTGCAGTTTGGCGTGCTCGGTCTCGGCGGCTGTGGCATCGCAGAAGCTCACCGGCGTCCGCCGCCCTGCGAGTACGCGGTTGGCTCCGGGCAGATCGACAAGGGCGACCTGTTCGAACTCGACGGCGAACTGGGCTGCCAGGCGTTCGACCAGGTTCTCGTCATCCCAGATCGACCACACGCTCAGCGGCACGTCCACCCGGCCACCGCCGGGCTTCTGGGTGTTCTCGTTGATGAATTGCATGTCAGGCGTCTCGCGCCGTCCAACTGGACCAAGGTGACCGGAAACCACCGCTTGTGACAGGTGGTGACAGCGGCCGTGACACCTGCGAGCTGTCACAGCAACCTCGATAACGGCGGTGACGAGCGAATCGTCCCTGGCTGACTCGTTCGAGCTTTACATTGGGCGAGTGTTCGCCATCCTCGCTGCCGCCGTCATCGGGAGCGTTCTCGGAGCGTCGCTCGCGCTGGCGGCGTTCTGGATGGAGGCCTCCGACGAGTTCGGGGATTGGCGGACCCGCAGCCGCGGGTTCAAGGCTGCAGCGGTCGTATCCGTGGCGGTGCTCGCCGCGATCAGCGCGGAGCTCGCCCTGTGGCTGGCACCGGGATGGCAGGTCGGCATCGGCCTTGCCGCGTTCGCCGCCGCAGGCCCGGGCATGTCCGTCATCGACGTGGCCTCACGACGGCTGCCGTTCACCGCCTCGAGCACCGTCGCGTTGGCCGCGGGTGTCGGCTTGGTGTTCACACCCGAGTTGCTGTGGCGCGGGTTGCTTGCCGGGGCGGTGACGGCCGTGGTCATGGTCATGCTGTCGCTGGCCTCGAAGGGTAGGGCCGGGGGCGGGGACGTGGTGTTCGCGGCGGTGGCGGCGTTGACGCTGGCGTGGGCGGGATGGATGGCGGTCGTGCTCGCCGTCGCCTCGGGCATGGTGTTGACGGGCCTGGCCGGGCTCGCGCTGCGGTGGGCCGGGCGCGGCGAGGCTCTCGCGCCGTTCGGTCCGTTCCTGCTGGCAGTGATTATTACGGTCTGGAGTGGTTCTGGCCCATATCTCGTGACGGTC
>NZ_STGX01000028.1 GCF_004912155.1 Glycomyces paridis
TGCGATTCTGAGGCAACACGCCCGGACTTGATCGCACCACCTGTAAGGGTGGGTTGTTGATCGTGTGGTTCGTGTTGGTCGCAGGTTTGTTTGGTGGTGACAGCGGAAGTGTCACACTCGGTCCCATTCCGAACCCGGTCGTTACGGCTTCCAGCGCCGATGGTACTGCACTCGAGAGGGTGTGGGAGAGCAGGACACCGCCAAACATGAACTGAGGGAAAGGCCCGACACACAGTGTCGGGCCTTTCCGTTTGCCCTGAATACACGGGCGAGATGATGAGAAAGGCCCCTACCGGAAACGGTAGGGGCCTTTCTCGTTGCTCTTAGACGTAGGGGCCGTCGAGGTGTTCGCCGGCGTGTTGGCGGTACCAGAGGCCTCGGTAGCAGCGCCAGGGTTGCGGGCGGAGCTCGGTGGGGGCGAAGATCTGTTCGAGGAGGCGCCTGGCCTCCAGGAAGAAGTCGAGGCGTTCGTCCGGGGCCGCGATGTGCTGGGAGTCGTCGACCGGGGATTCGGCGGGGAGGATCGTCAGCGAGGGCCACATGGTGGTCTGCTCCGCGAGGGGGAGCAGCCAGGCGCGCATCTCGTCGAGCGGTTCGCTGCCGACCGTGTAGGTGAACGAGGTCCGGTGCCCGGCCTCGCGGGCCGCAGCGAGGATCTCGGAGAGTCGCTCGGACTGGTGGTTCGCGGGCGGGACGACGGGGTCGGCGGCCGCGGCGTCCTCGGGGACGGAAGGCTCGGACTCGTCGGCGGCGCCGTCGTCTTCGAAGGTCTCGGTGGTCAGGAAGAGCAGGACCGGGCCGACCTTGGCGGCGAGTTCGGCGAAGGCCGAACCGCTGCGCAGCGCCGGGGTCAGGACCCCGAGGGTGGTCGTCTCGGGGAGTCCTTCGGAGGTCATGGCCTCGCGGACGGCCACCAGGTGCTCGACGACGAGGGACTCCTCGTGGGCGCCGCCCGCGGAGAGCGTCACCTCGTCGAACAGGTGCGGCTCGTCGTCGGACAGGTCGGAGGCCAAGGCCTGCAACAGGTCGCGGTAGCACTTCACGAGGTCGGCCGATTCCACGCCGGTCTGGAGGAGCAGTGTGGCCGCGGTACCCTCGGCGCGCAGGTAGCCGCGGACCTCTTCGCCGGGTTCGGCTTCGATGATCTCGGCGACCGGGGTGCCGTCGACGCACAGCTCGCTGAGGCCGTGCTGCGGCGAGGAGGGGTCGACGTGGGCGCGGAGGCTGAACGGCGAGGTCGCGCGATCGGCCGGCAGGACCAGCATGAACTCCTCGTCCTCGGAGTTCAGGCGCAGGCGCATGCCCTCGGTGTTGTTGCCGCGCAACCCGTACAGGTTGAGGGCGATGAGCAGGAGCTCGCTCCACTCGAGGTCGTGGCGGACGGCGAGCCGTCGCCAGCGGTGCACCGTCGACGAGATCGGCCCGGCTGAGTCAGCAGGCTGTGTTGGCTCTTCCATTGACCAGTTCCGATCTTTCCTGTCGTCCCCACCGCGGTCACTCCACGGTACAAGAGAGTTGGGCGTACGCGTGGACGCGGTCCGCCTCTATGTTATTGCCAGTTCACGGCTTGCGAACCCCGCAGCGGGTGTGCGTCGGAGAACAATCGTCGGGAGGGGTTGCCGGGCAGGGGATCGGGGCCGTCGTCTTCACGCCGTGCGACGGCCTTCTAACCTGGTCGGGCCCCCTGTTGCCGACCGTTTCCGGAGCCGAGCATGAGCGACGCCAACAATCCGTCCGAGATCCCGGTACAGCGCGCCGCCGGCCGGGTGCTCAAGGCGGTCGAGAGGACCTGGCCGGGGTTTGTCTCCGGGGCCGTGGACGGCCGCGCGAACGAGCTGATCGACGCGGGCGACCACGCCGGTGCCGCGGCGGTGCTGGAGCAGGGCATCGAACGCTACGGGCCCGGGTCGGTCTCGCAGCTGCTGCTGGCCTGGTGCCTGCACGAGGCCGACAGGCAGGAGGAGGCGCTGACCTGGACCGATCGGGCCGTTGCGGAGGAGCCGGAGAACGCCGACGCACTGTGGTTGCGCGCCAACGTGCTCTTCGAACTGGAGCGGCAAGAGGAGGCCGCGGCGACGCTGTGGCGGGCTGTTGAACTCTCTCCGGACAACGGGCAGTACCACATGCGGCTGGCCTCGATCCAGAGCGAGGACGCGGACTTCGCCGATACGCGGGAGTTGGTGCGCAAGGCGGTGGCGCTCGCGCCCGACGACGCGTGGGTGCACCAGACGGCCGGGCGGATCTACGACCACCACCTGCGGCACCGGCTCGCGCAGGAGCATTTCGAACGGGCCCTCGCGCTCGACCCGGGCAGCGTCGGGGTGCGCGACGACCTCGCGGAACTGCTCCAGACGCGGGGACGGTTCAGCGCGGGAGTGCGGCTCGCGCGCGAGTCGGTCGCGATCGCGGCCGCGGCGGACCCCGTGGACCCGGACATGATCGACGAGTCGGAGGACGTCTACGCCGGGACGCTGTGGCGGTGGCCGTGGCGCTGGTACGAGTGGGCGCTGCGGGCACCGGTCGTGCTCAACGTCGCCGACTGGGTCCTTCCGACGCCGCTGCCCGGATCGGCGGTGCTCGCCGGTGCCGTGGTCCTCGGCTTCGCGGCGGCGTGGACCCGTTCGGTCGCGGTGCTGCCGGCCGAGTGCCGCCGGGACCTGGTCGCGAGGGGGCGCCGGGCGCGGTTCGCGGGGCTCGCGGCACGGCTGGTCCTGGTGCTGGCCGGAACGGCGGCGATGCTGGTCGGGGAGCCCTCGGGGTTGCAGCACCTCGGGGTGCTCGGGGTGCTGGTGGTCGCGTACGCCGGGTGGGTCTGGCAGGCGAGGGGGAACTGGAGCGGCGGGCCGGACGGGGAGTGACCGGTCGGCGGCCGGAACGCGGCCGGTCGCTACTAGCCGTGCGGCAAGGTAGGCTTCGGGCGATGCCGGACCTGCGGTCCGGCCCGATCCCAACCCCCGCGCGGGCCCTCGGCCCGGCGGTCGCGAAGAAGGAGGCCCCGTGGTCGATCAGGGTGTGGTCTGTTCGGTCGATCCGCTCGTCAGCGGTATCGGACGCGACGTGCTCGCGAAGGGCGGCAACGCCGTCGACGCCGCGATCGCCGCCGGTACGGCGCTGACCGTCGTTGCTCCGCACCTGTGCGGGCTCGGCGGGGACCTGTTCGCACTCGTTCACGTGCCCGGCGAGGCGACACCGGCGTATCTGAACGCCTCGGGCCGCGCCGGTTCCGGCGCCGACCCCGAGGGTCTGCGCGCCGAGGGCTACACCGCGATGCCGTTCCGGAACGACCTGCGCTCGGCGACCGTCCCCGGCTGCGTCGACGGCTGGTTCGCGCTGCACGAGCGCTACGGCACCGTGCCGATGGCCGAGCTGCTGGCGCCGGCGATCGCCCTGGCCGCGGGCGGCTGGCCCGCCACGGCGATGCTCGCGAAGGCCGGGGCGATCGTGGAAGGCGTCGAGGGCGCCGAGGACCTGGTGGGCCTCGAAGCGGGTTCGACCGTGACCCGCGAGCGGACCGCCGCCGCGCTGCGCGCGACCGCCGAGCAGGGCCGCGACGGCTTCTACCTCGGCGACTTCGGGCAGGGGCTCGTGGAGCTCGGCAAGGGGCTGTTCACCGAGGCCGATCTCGCAGCGTCCCATGCCGACTGGGAGGAGCCGCTGAGCGTGGAGGCCTTCGGGCACCGCGTCTGGGCCGCCGCCCCGAACTCGCAGGGGTACCTGCTGCTGCTCGCGCTGGCGATCGCCGACCGCCTGGACCTGCCGGTGGACGCGGGCGACCCGCTGTGGGCGCACTACCTGGTCGAGGCCGCCCGGCAGGCGGGCCACGACCGGCCCGAGCGGCTGTTCGAGGGCGCCGACGTGTCGGACCTGCTGGCCTCGGCGGCCGAGCGGGCCGCGCTGATCGACCCGGACCGGAAGGCCGAGGTGCCGGTGCACCAGGCCGCGGGCGGGACCACGTACATGGCGGTGCTCGACGGGAACGGCATGGGCGTTTCCTACATCCAGTCGAACGCGGCCGGGTTCGGGACGTGGTTGTTCGAGCCGCGCACCGGGATCGGCCTCCAGAACCGCGGCACCGGGTTCAACCTGACGCCGGGCCACCCGGCGGAGTTCGGGCCCGGGAAGCGCCCGCCGCACACGCTGGTGCCGGCGCTGGTGACCAGGCCCGACGGGACGCTGCGGCTCGTGGCCGGCTCGATGGGCGGTGACTCGCAGCCGCAGATCGTCTCGCAGCTCATCGCGCGCGTGCTGCACGGCGGCGAGTCGGTGGAGGCGGCCGTGGCCGCGCCGCGGTGGCGGCTGCACCCGGGCGAGACCGGGTTCGGGACGTGGACGGGTGTGTACGACATCGACGTCGAGCTGGAGACGGGTGCGCCCGAGGCGTGGAGCGCCGGGCTGAGCGAGCGCGGCCATGCGACGGAGTGGGCGGCCGCGGGGAGCGGTTTCGGGCACGCGCACCTCATCGAGGTCGACGGCGAGGGCCATGTCGAGGGCGCGGCGGACCCGCGGGCCGAGACGGGCACCGCGGCGTACGCGCCGAACTAGGCGAAGCATCGGCGGCGCGGTCGGGTTCCGGCCGCGCCGCTGGTGTTCTCGGGTTCCTCGGCGGGCGGTGGTTCGGCCCGCGCCTCTGCTGTTCGCGGGCTCCTTGACGCGGCCGATTTCGCGGTGAGCGGGCGGCTAGGTGCGTGCCGAGGCCGTTCGCGGCGGGCCTTTCAGTCGGTGCGGCGTGCGATGCTGGAGGCATGTGCCGAAGCATTCGAACCCTGTTCAATTTCGAGCCGCCCGCGACCGACGAGGAGGTCGCGGCCGCGGCGCTCCAGTACGTTCGCAAGCTCAGCGGGTCGACGAGTCCGTCGAAGGCCAACGAGGAGGCGTTCGACAAGGCGGTCGAGGCGGTCGCGGCCGCGACCCGGGAGCTGCTGGACTCGCTGGTGACCACGGCCGCGCCCCGCGACCGCGAGGAGGAGGCCGCCAAGGCGAAGGCCCGGGCGGCCGAACGCTTCGGCACCGCAAGCTGAGGCGGGCTGCGGATCGCAGCGCTGATCGAGACGCGCGGTTCGACGGCGGACCGTTAGGTTCCGGAGCGGCCGCGTTTCGGTGCCGGCTTCGGTATGGGCGTGAGCGATCGTCTCGCGGGAGCTTCGCACGTCACGCCCCGAAGCGACCTCGTCCCGATGTCGGTTTCCGGACGGGCGTGCGTGATCGTTCTGGGAGAGCTTCGCCGGGTCGATCGGGGGAGGTGCGGTTCGGTGAGGCGGGTTTGCGTGCCCCGGGGTCGGGCGTGTCGCGATTGAGGCGCCCCCGGTTTCAAGGGTGCCCGGTGGGTGCGACAGGGGTCTTGGGGCGGATCGGGCGGACGGGGCCGTGGGGGATGTCGGACCCTGGGGGTAGCGTCGGGTCGATTGTCGGTGAGGTGAGAGGACCGGTCCAGTGCCCGAGTCGATGCGGCTGTCCGATGCGCGGCGGATCGCCCTGGCCGCCCAGTTGCGGCCCAAGGCGACCCGCTTCAAGACCGTGCTCGAACGCCTGGGGTGCATACAGCTCGACACGATCTCGGCGGTCCGGCGCGCGCATGAGCTGACGCTGCTCTCGCGGGACCTCGACGTTGAGGAGGCCGTGCGCAGCCTCGAACGGCGCCGGAGCCCGGTGGCGTTCGAGTACTGGGCGCACGCGATGTCGCTGCTGCCGGTTTCGGCTTGGCCCTATCTCGCGCGGCGACGCCGCGCGTGGCGCGAGCGGTACGAGGACGACTCGCTCGCGGTCGCCGAGGCGGAGGTGCTCGCGCTCCTCGCCGAGCGCGGTGCGATCACCGTCTCCGACTTCCCTTCCGGCGCCATGCACCGCGACCTCGGCACCGGCAACATGGGCGACAGCTGGAACCACCGCACCGACCACAAGCACGCCGTGGAGCGCCTGTTGTGGTTCGGCGAGGTCGCATGCACACACCGCGTCGGGTTCAAGCGCGTCTACCAGCTCGCCGAGCGCGCCATCCCCGCCGAGCACCTCTGGGACGCCGACGACGAGGCGTGCCTGCGATACATGGTGACCACTGCACTGCGCAACCTCGGCGTGGGCACCACCAAGGACGTCGCCGACTACTTCCGCCTCAAGATCGCCGAGACCGAGCGGGTCCTGCGCGAGCTGGAGACCGAGCAGGTCGCCGTCGAGGGCTGGAAGACCAAGGCCTGGATCGACCCGCAGGTGCGCCGCGGGCGCATCACCGGTGCCGAACGGCCCGTGGCGGTCTCGATGTTCGACCAGCTCGTTTGGCTGCGCGAGCGCATGGACCGCCTGTGGGGCCACGGCTGGAAGATCGAGATCTACGTGCCCGAGCCGCAGCGGACCTTCGGGTACTACTGCCTGCCGATCTTCGTCGGGAGCGACCTGCCCGGCCGGGTCGCGCTGCGCCGTAGCAACGGCGAGCTCGTGGTGGAGGCGGCTGAGTGGGACGACGCCCGCGCCGACCGCGAGCACCTGCACGCCGCCGTCGAACGCGCCGCCGCCTGGGTCGGCGCCGGAGTGCGCTGGAAGGCCGAGCCGCGGCCGCTCGAACCGGCGTAGCCGGATCGGCCGTTGGACGGCGAAGGAGGGCCCCTCGATGGAAGGGCCCTCCTTCTTACTTGCCGGACTTGCTAACTCGTCACGAGCGTCAGGCTCCAGGCGCTCAGGGCGGGTCCGATCGGCTGGAAGTACGTCGTGCCGCCCGAGGAGCAGTTCCCCGAGCCGCCCGAGGTCATGCCCTGGGCGCTGTTGCCGGTGATGAACGAGCCGCCCGAGTCGCCGGGCTCGGCGCACACGTTGGTGCGCGTCAGCCCGCGGACGGTGCCCTCGGCGTAGTAGACGGTCTGGTTGAACGCCTGCACGGTGCCGCAGTGCCAGCCGGTGGTCGAGCCCGAGCGGCAGATGGACGAGCCGACCGCCGCCTGGTTCGCGTTGTAGACGTAGCGGGTGCCCGAGTACATGTTCACCTGGTTGTACAGGGGCTCGCTGGCGCCCACCGCGACCCACGCCCGGTCGGAGCCGGGGAACACCGAGGCCTGGAAGGTGCCCGGTGCGGCCTGGCCGGAGGTGACCTGGTCGCCCGCCGAACCGCAGTGGCCGGCGGTCACGAACCCGGGGGTCGAGCCGCGGCGGACCGCGAAGCCCACCGAGCAGCGCCAGGAGTTCTCGACGATGTACGCGTCGCCGCCGCGCACGTAGTAGGGCTCCGGCGCGTCGGCGCCGGTCTCGACGGTGATGAGCGCCGGGTCGACGCCCGAGGCCGCGACGACCGCGTCGGCGGCCTCGACGTCGGCCGCCTCGATCACCAGGGTGTTCGCGGCGAGGTCGATGTAGTGTCCGAAGTGGCCGTCGACCGCGAGCCGGTCAAGGGTGCTCGCGGCCGCCTCCAGTGCGGCGAGGTCGTGCTCGACGAGGACCGGGGTGGCACCCTCGGCGCGCAGCTCGTTCGTGTCGGAGGCGTCGGTCGTGGCGACGAAGATCTCGTCGGCGTCCTCCGCGATCCAAAGGCCCGCATAGGAGTCCTCGATCGAGTCGGGGACCTCTTCGAGCAGGTCGGCGGCGACGGCCTCGACGGCGAGGCGGTCGTACGCCTCGGATTCGGTGATGCCGAAGGTGTCCGCGAGCTCCTCGACCAGGCCCGGGGCGACCTTGCCGGTGAGCTCGGCGCGGGCCTCCGCGGCCTTGGCGTCGAGGATTTCGGCGGAGGCCGGGGTGCCGGCGGTGCCGAGGGTGAGCGCTGTTGCGATGGCGCTGGCGGCGGTGACCGCCAGTACGCGTTGGCGTTTCATCTGATGTATGCCTTTCGGGTGAGGGCATCGACGGCCGTCGGGGGGACGGCCGCCACGGCCGGGCGCACCGGGCCCGACGATGATGGGACGTCGGATTCGGTGACGCAGGCCATACAAGGAGATTAGAGCCAAACCGATAAAAGTTAAAGATGCAAGTAATTCAGTGAATATCGGTCTAAGTGGTGTGTTGTTTCAGGAATGCTAACGAGACCCTGCAATCACAGCATCACGCTGAAAAAGGACGCCGCCCCGTTCGGGGCGGCGTCCTCGGCGCGGTCGATCAGCGGAAGGCCTCGGCGTGCTCGGCGGCCCACTCGGCGAAACCGCGGGCCGGGCGGCCGGTGATGCGCTCGACGGTGTCCACCACCGTCATCCCCTCCTCGGGGGTGTTCCCGAGCGCCTCGGTGAGGAAGGCGATCACGCCCTCGTTCATGCCCTCGCCGCGCCACTTCTCGTGCGCCTCTTCGACGGTGAGCTCGGTGAACTTGATCTCGCGGCCGATCGCCTCGCCCAGGACGCGGACCTTCGCGCGGATCGTGACGACCTCGGGGCCGGTGATGAGGAGCGACTCGCCCTCGTGGCCGCCTTCGAGGAGGACCCTCGCGGCGACGGCGCCGATGTCGGCGGGGTGGACCATCGCGCTGCGGCGGTCGCCGAAGGGCTCGCGGATCGCGCCTTCGGCCTTGATCGGGGCGGCCCACCACATGAGCACGTTCGACATGAACTCGACCGGGTGGAGGTAGGTGACCGCGATGGCGCTGGCTTCGAGGCTCTGTTCGAGCGGGCCTTCGGCGATGCCGCCGAGGACGGTTGCGCGCCGCACGCCCGCCTGCTCGGCGAGCGCCACGACCGCGGCCGGGTCGGGGATCGGGCCGTTCTGGTCCCCGGCGAAGTTGATGAAGTGGACGGCGTCGACGTCCTTGAACGCCTCGGTGAGCGTCGCGGGCTCGGCGAGGTCGCCGACGACCGCTTCGACGCCCTCGGGGAGCACGGCCTCGGGGTTGCGGGTGAGGGCGTGCAGCTCAGCGGACGGATCGAGCGCCGCCAGCTGCTCGACGACGTTGCTGCCGACGGTTCCGGTGGCTCCGGTGATCAGGATGCGCATGGGGACTCCTCGCGAAGAACATGGAACGGAATGACTTGTTCCAAGTATAACAGAGCGGAACGATCTATTCCAATATCGGGGTCGCGAGTTCGAGTGCCGCCCGTCGAGGCGGGCGACGGCCTGTACTTCGGCAGCTGGTTCTCGTGAAACCTGTGTACCGCTCGGCGTGTCTTCCGATGGTATGGCTTGTACAAGTCATACGGTTGTGGCATGGTTGATGTCATGAATGAGATATCGGTCGGTGAACTGCGGATTCACCTCGCGGACGTGCTCAACGAGGTGGCCTACACCGGCGCCCGTACGGTCATCACTCGCGCGGGGAAGCGAATCGCGGCGGTGGTGCCGATCGATGAGGCCGACATGCTCGAAGAGGCTGAGGACGCCTATCTGAACCTGCTCGCCGACCAGTCCGAGGAAGCGCAGGGCGGGAAGCCCCGAAAGACGCTGGCTGAAGTACTCGCCGAGTACGCCGAGGATTTCGGCGAGGGCAAAGCGTGACCGATCTGCAATACCGTGTGGAGTTCAACGAGGAGGCGCAGAAGCAACTTGCCAAGCTCGATAAGCCGGTGCGGACCCGAGTCGTTCTCGCGCTCGACAAACTCCAGTCGAATCCACGCCCAGACGGCGTCAAGAAGCTCAAGGGGCACGATGACAGGTGGCGCATCCGCGTCGGCGACTGGCGTGTCGTCTACCGGATCGATGACGGGGTGCTCATCGTCATCGTGATCGGCATCGGCATCGGCATCGGCATCGGTCACCGAAGCAGCGTCTACAAGGGGAAATAGAGGATTCTGAACAACGCGGTGGCGGACCCGGGCGGGTTCGCCACCGCGTTGTTCAGATCGAGTTGGCGTACTGCTCTAGGGAGTCGGCGCCGCCTTGGAAGAGGGTGAGGGCTTCGTCGAGGCGGTCTTTGGCCTGCTGCCATTGGGAGAGGGCTTCGGCGGGGAGGGGGCTGGCGGTGTCCTGGGTGGCGGCGGTGGCGGCGCCGATGGCGGTGTCGGCCTGGGATTGGGCGCCGCCGACGGCGCCCATGGCCTCCTGGACCTGCTCGATGGCGCCTTGGATCTGCGCCTTGATCTCGGCCGGGCTCGACATGGGGAGGCTCCTCTCGGGGGGACTGCGCTGTCTCCGTTCAACATAGAGGGCGTCGGGGCGCGCGGGGGCGTGCCGCGCGGGCGGTTCAGGCCGCGGCGGCGACCGGGACGGGTTCGGGTTCCGGTTCGGCGGCTTTGCGGCCGGGGAGGAACGCGGCGACGGCGAGGGCGACGAGGGCGGCGCCGGAGGCGATGCCGAGGATGAGCCGGAACGCGTCCTGGGTCGGCAGCGGGACGCCGCCGAAGTCGGCGGTCATGTGGGCGAGGATGACGCCGGCGACGGCGCTGGAGACCGAGGTGCCGATGGAGCGCATGAGCGTGTTCAGGCTGTTGGCGGCGGCGGTCTCGGAGACCGGCGTGGCGCCGATGATGAGGGCGGGCATCGCGCCGTAGGCGAGGCCCATTCCCGCGCCCATGATCGCGGCGACGGCCACGAGCTGCCAGATCTCGGCCATGAAGACCGCGGCGAGCGCGTAGGCGGCGGCGACGATGACGGCGCCGGCCATGAGGGTCGTCTTGGGGCCCCGGCTGTTGGTGATGCGCGCCGAGATCGGGGACATGGCCATCATGACGAGCCCGGAGGGGGCCATGACGAGGCCGACGGTGAGCATCGACTGCCCGAAGCCGACGCCGGTGGCCTCGGGGAGCTGGAGCAGCTGGGGGAGGACCAGCGACATGGCGAGCATCGCGAAGCCGAAGACCACCGAGGCGAGGTTGGTGACGAGCACTTGGCGGCGCACGGTCGTCCGCAGGTCGACCAGCGGTTGGCGTGCGCGCAGTTCCCATGCGCCCCAGGCCAGAAGGATGACAACGGCGGCGATGGCGAGGCCGAGCGTGGGCGCGCTGGTCCAGCCCCAGTCGGCGCCCTTGGAGATCGCCAGGAGCATTGCGAAGAGCCCGGCGGAGAGGCCGAGTGCGCCGACGAGGTCGAAGCGGCCGCCCGAGCGCACGTCCGATTCGGGGACGATCGCGGCGACGAGCCCGAGGCAGGCCAGGCCCGCGCCGGCGGCGACCCAGAAGAGGACGTGCCAGTCGGCGTGGTCGGCGAGCAGGGCGGCGGCCGGGAGGCCGAGTGCGCCGCCGATGCCGAGGGAGGCGCTCATGAGGGCCATCGCCCCGGCGAGGCGGGCCTTGGGCAGTTCGTCGCGCATGATGCTGATGCCCAGGGGGATCACGCCGGCGGCGAGGCCTTGGAGCGCGCGTCCGGCGATGAAGACCGGGAGGTTCGCGCGGAGCGCGGCGACGACCGACCCGGCGGTGAGGAGGCCGAGGCTCACCAGCAGCATCCGGCGCTTGCCGAACATGTCGCCGAGGCGGCCGACGACGGGCGTGGCGATGGCGCCGGCCAGGAGGGTCGCGGTGACGGCCCACGAGGTGTCGGCGGCGGAGGCGTCGAGCAGTTCGGGGAGTTCGGGCAGGAGCGGGATGACGAAGGTCTGCATGAGCGAGACCACGATCCCGGCGAAGGCGAGGACGGCGATGACGCCGTTCGGCTTCGCGGCGCGCGTGGCCGAGGGCGCGGGTGCCTGTGACATCGGTCGGTGTTCCGTCCTGTTGGCGGTGTTGGCCCGCTAATATTAAGTCAGGTGCTTGACTTACGGCTAGCGCTGCAGGTTTAATGAGGGTCACACCAGAGGAGGCGCAATGACCGGCACGACGAGGGCGGCGCGCGTCGCGGCCACCCGCGAGACGATCCTGTCCGCCGCCGAACGGCTCTTCGCCGAGCACGGCGTCGCCGCCGTCTCCGGCCGCCAGATCTCCGAGGCCGCCGGCCAGGGCAACAACACCGCCGTCGGCTACCACTTCGGCGCCAAGGCCGACCTCGTGCGCGCGATCGTGCTTCGGCACCGCGAGCCCATCGAGCGCCTGCGCGTCGCCCGCATCGCGGCCGTCGGCGCGACCGGCGGGCTCCGCGACTGGGTCGAGTGCTTCGTGCTCCCGACCATGGACCACCTCGGCTCCCTCGGCGACCCGACCTGGTTCGCGCGCTTCGCCGCCCAGGTCCTGACCGACCCCGGCCTGCGCCCAATCGTCGAAGAGGAGGCGTTCGCGGCCTCCTCACTCCGGCACGTCAAGTCCGGCCTCGACCGGTGCCTTGCCGACCTGCCGCCCCGGGTGCGCGCCGAACGCGACGAGATGGTGCGCGAGCTCATGATCATCGTCCCTGCCGTCCGCGAATCGGCCCTCGCCGCTGGCGCCCCCACCGCCCGCGCCACCTGGCACGACGCGGGCGCCGGCCTCGTCGACGCGATCGTCGGCCTCTACCTCGCCGACGTCACCGCTTGAATCCCTGGGCCGCAAGCGAAAAGGACCCGGCGGCCTCGCCGGGTCCTTTTCGGTCGGTCAGGCGAAGGTCGTGGCCAGGAGGGCCGCCACCACTGCGTCGTACTCGGCGTCGGCCGATTCGGGGATCCAGGCTTGGGCGTAGAGGGCGTTGACGCCGTCGACGTCGACCAGGAAGGTGATGACCCGCTCGGACTTGTCGGGGCTGAGTTCGGTGGAGTCCCAGGAGGCGGTGGCCTCGCCGAGGACCGCCGGGCGTCCGTCCACGGTGGTCTCGGTGATCTGCGGGACGGAGACGATGCCGTTCACGCCGCTCGCGGCCGACTGCTCCGACCAGAACGAGGTCAGCTCGGTGGCGATCTCGGTCATCGCGGCGCTGTCGTACGGCAGGTCGGCGACGTTGTAGGTGCCGATGAGGATGTTCGCGAACCAGCTCTCCTCGTACTGGATCACGTAGATGCTCATGTCGTTCAGGTCGGCGCCCTCGGAGCCGGGGCCCTCACGCAGTTCCCAGGTGTCGCTGGGGACGGGGGTCTGAGAGCCCACGGACGCGACCGGGATCATCGCGCCGGAGGACTCGAAGGCCGGCGCCTCCTCGGTGGTCGCTTCGGCTTCCGGTGCGGCGCTTGAGGTCTCCTCGCCTGAGGTGACGGCTTCGAAGGCCGCGTCGCCGCCCTCGTCGTCGCCGCCGAGCAGGAAGTACCCCGCCGCACCCGCGCCCGCGATGAGGACCACCACGAGCACGATGAGCAGGTAGCGGAACGGACTCGCCGGCGGCGGCGGGGCGACGGGCATGTCCGCGGGTGCATACGGGCCGTACGGGACCGGCTGCATCTGCACGGTGTTCGGCGGAACCGGGTGGGCCTGCGGCAGGAGGTCGGGCCGGGCCTCGATGCTGGGCTGGGTGGGCGGCTGCTGCGGGGGCTCGCTGGGCGTGGGGGGCAACGCCGAAGGGGCGTTCTCACTTGGGGGGTCGATCACGTCGGCATCCTATATGAACAAAGTGACCGATCGGGATAACCCGCTCAACCAGCGGGAACCCGGCCTCCTTGCGGACCGGCCACGGCCGCGTTCGGGGTCCGCATCCGCTCGCCGGAAGCAATACACTTTGCTCACTGCCCTCGCCTCACAACTGGAGACCCCGCTGCGCCCCCTCGGCTTCCGACTCCCGTCCGCGCGTGCCCGCGCCGGCGGACTGTTCCTTGCGTTCCTGCTCTTCGCCGGAACCGGCATCTACCTCCGAGTCCAGGACGAACCGCCACCGGAGCCGACCACGATCGGCGATGTGGTGCGCCCCGACTTCGTCGGCACCCTGCCGACCCCGATCGGACTGGAGGAATGGCGGGAGGCGTTGGCGCCGTTCGATCTTGAGTGGGTGGACGACGGTGCGCGGCAGACCGAAAGGCCCAGTGCGATGCTCGTCTTCGACGACGAGTTCGACTCCTACGCCATCGGGAGTCGGCACCTCGGGATGACGGAGCTGACCGCGGCCATCGGCTTCGAAGGCGACGAGGTCGCCTGGTTCGCCTGCCACGCGTTCGGACCGACGGACGAATTCTCCGCCCTGTTCTTCGGAACCTGCTTCTATGCCGCCGCGATCACCGGAGTCGACACGGCTGCGGCCCTGGACTGGATCGCGACGACGCTCGCCACCGAGGGTGAAGCGGGCAGGCTGTTCTCGCGGGCCGAAGCCTTCTGCCCGGCGGTGCTTCAGGCGACCAAGATCCACGGTGATGCTGTGAACGCCCAGATCACCATCGCCGCACTCCCGGAATGCTGAGGACTTTCGATATGCGTGACGCGATCCGCCGATTCGGCCCGGTCCTGTTCTGGCAGTATGCATGGCTCCTGGCGGTCGTCCTGCCGATCGGAATGCTGGCCGCGTGGATTGCGAGCGGGGGATCCATCTCGGAGTTCCTCTGCGCAATCGGTATGACGATCACTGCCATGTTCGGCCTGCTGTTCTCGAAGAGCTTCCGGGCGTTCGCAGACGGTGGACGGCTCGGGCGGATCAGCATTCCGGAGGCACTGCGGATCCCCGAAGGCATGACCAACCTGTTCGTGACTCCTTTGCTTTTCTCACTGATCGTCCCGGCCCAGGCGATCCAGCCCCAGATCGCCTCCCGACCCGGCTTCTCCGCCGCGCTGATGGTGGCTTCATGGCATGGAATGATGATTTTGACCTGGGTGATGTGGGCCTTCGGAGGGCTTCGAACCGACAACGATGCCATCGGGCCCCGAACCGATCCCGGACCGGGGCGCACCCGTTCGAGGTTCGCGGGGATGGAAGACGGCACCACGTCGGTCGAGGTCGAACCGAGCGAGGCTCTCACACTGTCCGAGGCCGTAAAAGACGTCTTGGAGGCGCAGTACCTCCCGCCGGTCCGGGGCGGGCGGCGCGAGTGGACCGTGCTCGTGGACGGCGAGGCGGTCGGCGTGGTGACGCAGAGCTGGGAGCATCCGAGGTTCTGGCGGCCGGTCGAGTGGTCGGCCGACCCGAAGACGCCGTTCGAAGGACGCGAGGTGTCGTTCCGGTTCAAGCCGCCGACGACGACGTTGCGCGACCAGATCGCCCGCGCGGGGTGGGCCGACCTCTCGAAGGGTCAGGAGCGCCAGTAGGCCAGGGCGTGGAACCGGGTCTTCGGGATGCCGAGTTCCTTGCGGGCGTAGGCGGCCAGGGTCCGGGTGGACTTCGCTTCGGCCGCGACCCACATGTACGGGTCGGTGGTGGACTCCAGGAGTTCGGGCAGGTCTTCGCGGACTTTCGCGACCAGGGCGTCGCCGTCGGGGCCGCGGGGGACGGGGCGGAGGTCGTGGCGGGCGGGGTCGGTGCGGAAGGGGAGGGCGTCGTCGTCGGTGGTCTCGAACCAGATGGTCGCCGGGGTCTCGGGGTGGGCGTCGAGGAGGGAGTTGACGGCCGGGAGGGAGGCGGCGTCGCCGACGATGAAGAGGCGGCCGGGTGCGGGGTCGAGGGGGGCGAAGCCGGTGCCGTAGACGGTGGCGGCGATGGTGTCGCCGGGCTCGGCGGTGCGGGCCCAGTCGCACGCGATCCCTTGGTGGAGGGCGAACTCGATGTCGAAGACGCCCTTGTCTGCGTCAGGGTCGACCAGGGTGTAGCCGCGCTGGTGGGGCTTGCCGCCGTCGTCGAACCACAGCCGGACCCACATCGTGGGGTGCACCGGGAGCTCGGCGAGGAGGCCGCCGTCGGTGAACGACAGGCGCCGGTAGTGGTCCGTCACCTGCTCGGCGCCGGTGACGGTGAACTTGAAGTCCTTGGCGCGCAGCAGCTTCAGTACCGCGCCTTCCCAGCCGTGTCCCATGCGGGCCCTTCCTCGAAACATGAGCGATGAAAAGCTTAGGTTAGACTAACCTAATTATGGACTTCATCTGCTACCGGGACGCCTGGGGCATCCCGCACCTGCGGGCCTCCGACGCGGACGCGCTGGCGTACGCCCAGGGCTGGAACGCCGCCACCGACCGGGCCTGGCAGCTGGAGAACCTCCGGCGCCGCGCGCACGGCACCGCCTCGGCCCTCATCGGCGAGCGCTGGCTCCACTGGGACCGTCTCGTCCGCCAGGCCCGCATCGAAAGCGCCGCCAAGGCGGCGTTCGCCGCGCTCGACCCGGCGACGGCCGAGTGGGTCGGCGCCTACGTGCGGGGCGTCAACGCCGCCATGCCGACCGGTGCCGAACGCGCCCCCGAACTCGACGCCCTCCCCGAACCGTGGGACCCGTGGACGCCGCTCGCCGTCTGGCACGCCGAGCACCTGCTCTTCGGCGGCGGTTTCGGCGCGAAGCTCTGGCGCCGCCGCGTCGCCGAGGCCTGCGGGGAAGAGGCCGTCGACCACTTCGCGATGGAAGGACCCGAGCCCGTCGGCTCCAACGGCTGGCTCCTCGACGGCGCCGTGACCGCTTCGGGGCGCCCGCTCCTCGCCGGGGACCCGCACCGCTTCCTCCAACTGCCCGGCTGCTACCAGCAGATCCACCTGGCCTGCGACGAGTTCGACGTGGTCGGCCTCGCCATGCCCGGAATCCCCGGGATCGCCCACTTCGGACACGCCGGGACCGTGGCGTGGGGCATCACCAACGCCATGGCCGACACCCAGGACGCCTACGAGGAACGCCTGCGCCGCAACGAGGACGGGACCATCGAGGCGTTCGGCACCGAAGGCTGGGAGCCCGCCGAGACCTGGACGGAGACCATCGAGGTCGCCGGGGGAGCGCCGGTCGTCGTCGAGGCCGTGGCGACCGCCCGCGGACCGGTCGTCGTGGAGGACGCGCGCGGGGCATTGAGCCTGCGCAGCCCGCTCCAGGCCGACCCCGACCTGGGCTTCGCGGCGCTGCCCCGCCTGCTCCGGGCCCGCACCGTGGCCGATGTGGACGCCGCCTTCGACGCCTGGGCTCTGCCCGTCAACGTCGTCATGGCCGCCGACACCGACGGCGGCCTACTGCACCGGACGGCGGGACGCGTCCCCGACCGCGACAAGGCGAACCTCCGTGTTCCGGTCCCCGCCTGGGAGACCCGGCATCGATGGGACGGCTGGAAGCCCATGCACCGCAGCGAGGTCGACCGCATCGCCGTCATGGCGAACGACCGCGGCCTCTCCGCGCCGCTCGGCGTCGAGTTCTGCCCGCCCCACCGCGCCGACCGCATCCGCGCGCTCCTCGACGCCCGCTCGGACTGGACCGCCGAGGACATGGCCGCGATCCACACGGACACCCTCGCGCTGACCGCGGGCGTGCTCCTGGATCTGCTACCTGGACTCGATCTCGGCCCGGAAGCCGCCGCACTGCGGGACGAGCTGCTGGCCTGGAACCGCCGCATGGACGCCGACAGCTTTGCGGCGCAGGGCTTCGCGACGTTCCGGTCCGCCATCGTGCGACACCTCGCCGCGCTGCCGCAGTTCGATCGGCTCCGGGAGGCGGCCGACGCGCCGCCGGTGTTCGCGCCCTCGCTCGCGCTCGCCCCCCGCATCGCGTTCGCCCTCCCACACGTCCTCGACTACGTCGCGGCCCCGGACAGGGACCGCGCGATCCGCGACGCGCTCGAGGAGGCCGCGGGCGCCGAACGGCTCCCGTGGGGCGAGGCCCATCGGCTCGAACCCTGGCAGGACCTGCCCTTCGGCGAACCCTGGCCCGAATCCACCGGCGGGTATGCGGGCGACGCGGACTGCGTCCTGGCCGCCTCGGGCGCCCCCGGCGTCACCGAGCGGTTCTCGCGCGGGCCCGCAGCCCGCTGGGTCTGGGACCTCGCCGACCGCTCGCAGAGCCGCTGGATCGTCCCCTTCGGAGCGTCGGGCGTTCCCGGCCCCCACCACGGCGACCAGCACCCGCTGTGGCGCGGCGGCGAACTCGTCCCCGTCGTGACCGACTGGGACGCAATGGAAGAGGAGTACCGCATGAGCGACCGGACCGCCGTCTTCGAGCGGAAGGCGCCCGGCTTCGGCACGGTGACCATCGCGCCGCTGCGGCCCGCCGAGGACCTCGACCTCGTCTACGGCTGGGTCACCGAGGAGCGGGCCCGCTTCTGGGGCATGACGGGCCACTCGCGCGAACACGTGCTCGCGATCTACGAGTACCTCGACGCGCTGGAGACCCACCACGCCTTCCTCGTCTCCCGCGACGACGAGCCGATCGCCCTGTTCCAGACCTACCGGCCCGAGGCCGACCCCGTCGGCGAGTGCTACGAGGTCGAGCCCGGCGACATCGGCGCGCACCTGCTGGTCGCCGCCGCACGCGACCGGGCCCGCCCCGGGTTCACCGGCGCGCTCATGGGCGTCCTCGCCGAGTACCTGTTCGAGGACCCCGCGAACCTGCGGATCGTGGTCGAACCGGACACGCGCAACGACCAGGCCCGGGCCCGGCTGCGCCGCACCGGGTTCACGCTCGGGTCCGAGATCGAGCTGCCCGACAAGACCGCGCGCCTCGCCTTCCTGCGCCGCGAGGACGCCGCCTGCCTCTGAGGCCCGCCCGGCCCTGGAACGGGCTCCTCTCCGGACGTAAAGCGGCCCCCGGCAGTTGCCGGGGGCCGCTCCTGGTGTTCAGCGGCGGTGCAGCTCAGGTCCCAATCTCGGGCTGCGGGCCGCTGAACTCCCTCACCAGGCCGGGGACCGCCCGGGCCGGGGCGAGGCGGTGGCGGTGGAAGTACGGGTCGAAGGCGCCGCCTCCGGGAGGGAGCGGCCCAGGAGTCGGTGAAGTCCGGGTCAGTCTAAGCAGCCCGCCGGATTGCGGTCAATGGTTTGCGGTAACCCTGACTTAATTTCTTTCATGACTTGACATAACTAGTCCACCAGCCCTAACCTGACCCGAATCATCGAGTCCGATCGATACCACGGACCGCCCCTCGAAGGGACCGCAAGCGTGACCACAGAACAACCCCCCACCCCCCGCGCCGACCTCAGCCGCCGCGGACTCATGAAGGCCGCCGGCCTCGGCCTCGCCGCCGCGCCCGCGCTGGCCGCCTGCGGCCGCGGCTTCGGCGGCGGAGGCGACGACGACTCGGGCGACGGCGTCACCCTCAACATGGTCTGGTGGGGCGACGCCACCCGGGCCGAGAAGACCCAGGCGGCGCTCGACATCTTCCTGGAGCAGAACGAGGGCGTGAAGATCGAGATCGAGTACCAGGACTCGGGCCCCTACCAGGACAAGCTCGCCACGCGCTTCGCCGCGGGCGACGCCCCCGACCTCATGGCGATGCGCATGGACAGCCTGCGCGAGTACGCCGACCGCGACGCGCTCCTCGACCTCAACGAGTACGGCGACAGCATCGACCTCAGTGGACTCTCCGACAGCGCGGCGACGCTCGCCGCGGTGGGCGACAGCGTCTTCGGCGTCCCGGCCGGGCTCAACGCCATCGGCTTCATCATCCGCAAGGACCTCGCCGAGCAGTACGGCGCCGCGATCCCCGACGGCGACACCTGGAGCTGGGACGACCTCGCGGCCTTCGCGCAGACCGTCTCCGACGCCAGCGGCGGCGAGGTCTACGGCACCGGCTTCGACGCCCAGACCCTCGCCAACATCGTCGTCTACTGCCGCCAGCAGGGCGAGGACTTCTTCACGGAGGCAGGGGAACTCGGCATCTCGGCGGCCACGACCCAGTCCTGGTTCGAGCTCATCGACGGGATGCGCCAGTCCGGCGCCTACCCGCCCGCCGGGTTCTTCGAGGAGATCGGCGGCGGCCCCGACCAGTCCTACATCGCCCAGGGCAAGCTCGCCTCGCAGATCATCCCCACCAACAACTTCCTCGGGTACAACGCCGCGTGCGGCGGGAACCTCGCGCTGCTGCGCATCCCCGGCGAGTCCCAGGCGGTGCGCCGCGGCCAGTCCGTCGACTGCCCGCACCTGTGGTCGGTCGCCGCGGCCTCGAAGCACCCCGAGGAGGCGATCAAGCTGCTCGACTTCCTCACCACCGACCCCGAGGCCTCGCTCGCGACGGGCACCACCCGCGGCGTCCCGGCGAACTCGTCGGTGGCCGAGGAGATCAAGGACTCGCTCGAACCGGACGACCAGCTCGCCACCGAGTACCTCCAGGGCCTCCAGGAGGAGGAGCTGCCGCGCTCCTACACGTACCCGCCCGGCGGCAGCGCCATCGCCGACATCCTCGACGTCATCGCCGTCGAGGTCGAGTTCGGGAGGCAGACCCCCGCCGACGGCGCCGCGCAGTTCGTCGAGGAGTCGAAGCAGGCGATCGCGGGGTGACCACCTCCACCGAAGCCGCCGTCATGCCGGAGGCGGCCGCTCGGCCGGCGCGGTCCCCTCGGGGGCCGCGCCGGCCGCACGGGCGGGCGCACAAGGACCGGGCCGGGTACCTGTTCCTGCTGCCGTGGTTCATCGGGATGCTCTTCACGGTCGTCCCGTTCTTCGCGTCGCTGTACCTCGCGTTCACCGACTACGACCTGCTGAGCTCGCCGGAGTGGATCGGGCTCCAGAACTTCGCGGACATGTTCGACGACCCGGTGCTGCTCAAGTCGCTCAAGGTCACGTTCATCTACACGTTCGTGTCGGTGCCGCTGTCGCTGGCGGCGGCGCTGGGGGTCGCGATGATCCTCAACCGCGGCATCAAGGCGCTCCCGGTGTACCGGGCGGTGTTCTACCTGCCCTCGCTACTCGGCGCGAGCGTGGCCGTGGTCCTGCTGTGGCGCTACGTGTTCGGGCTCGACGGGATCGTGAACGCGTTCCTCGGCTGGTTCGGCATGGACGCCATCGCGTGGACCTCCGACCCCGACTTCGCGCTGACGACGCTGATCATCCTGCACATCTGGACGTTCGGCTCGCCGATGGTGATCTTCCTGGCCGGGCTGCGGCAGATCCCGGTCATGTACTACGAGGCCGCCGCCGTCGACGGCGCCTCGAAGTGGCGCCGGTTCCGCTCGATCACGCTGCCGCTGCTGAGCCCCATCATCTTCTTCAACCTGATCCAGTCGATCATCGCCTCGTTCCAGACGTTCACGCAGGGCTTCGTCATGAACAACGGCGGCGGCGGGCCGGCTAACTCCACATTGTTCTACAACCTGTACCTCTACCAGCAGGGCTTCAACCAGTTCAACATGGGCTACGCCTCGGCGATGGCCTGGACGCTCCTGGTCATCATCGCCGCCTTCACCGCCCTCACCTTCTTCACCGCGAAGTACTGGGTCAACTACGACAACTGAGGTCCCTCCCATGTCAACGACCGCGCAATCGCCCCGGGTCAAGGACCGCTCCGACGACGACAGCCTCGTCGAGCGCTTCGGCAGCACCCGCCGCGGCCGGTTCACCCGGCACGTGGCCCTGTGCCTCATCGGCCTGTTCATGATGTACCCGCTGCTGTGGCTGCTCTCCAGCTCCGTCAAGCCGAACGGCCTGATCTTCTCGGACCTGGCGCTGTGGCCCGCGGAGTGGAACCCCTCGAACTACACCGACGGCTGGACGGCCCTGGAGTACGACTTCGGGGTCTACTTCTCCAACTCGATCATCATCGTGGTCCTGAGCATCCTGGGGAACCTGTTCTCGTGCTCCCTGGCGGCGTACGGGTTCGCCCGGCTCAAGTTCACCGGCCGCAAGCTGTTCTTCGCGCTCATGCTCGGGACGATGATGCTCCCGGGCCACGTCCTGCTCATCCCGCAGTACATCCTGTTCGCCAAGCTCGGCTGGCTCAACACCTACTACCCGCTGCTGGTGCCGAACTTCCTGGCCACCAACGCCTTCTACATCTTCCTTATGGTGCAGTTCATGCGCTCGCTGCCGCCGGAGCTCGACGACGCGGCCCGCATCGACGGGTGCGGCCCGTTCCGCACCTTCTGGAGCGTCATCCTCCCGCTGTGCCGCCCCGCGTTCGCGACCACCGCGATCTTCACGTTCATCTCGGTGTGGAACGAGTTCTTCGGGCCGCTGCTCTACCTCACCGACCCCGAGCTGTACACGGTGCCGCTGGCGCTGCGCCAGTTCATCGACTCCGAGGGCCAGTCCCAGTGGGGCCCGATGTTCGCCATGTCGGTCCTGTCGCTCGCGCCGATCATCGGCTTCTTCATCGCCGGACAGAAGTACCTGGTCAAGGGCATCGCCACGACCGGCCTCAAATAGGCCGGCCGCACGACACGAACGGGAGACCATTGCAGCACTTCAGCTCCGACAACGGCGACGGCACCTACCGCAACCCGGTCCTGCACGCCGACTGGTCCGACCCCGACGCGATCCGCGTCGGCGCCGACCACTACATGACCGCCTCCAGCTTCCACCGCGTGCCGGGACTGCCGATCCTCCACAGCCGCGACCTGGTGAACTGGACGATCATCGGCCACGCCCTCGCCCGGCTCGAACCGGAGGCGGACTTCCGCACCCCCCAGCGCGGCGGCGGCGTGTGGGCCCCGGCCCTGCGCCACCACGCGGGCCGGTTCTGGATCGTCTACCCCGACCCCGACCGGGGCCTGTTCGTCACCAGCGCCGAGGACCCCGGCCCGGACGGCGGCCGCGAACTCGTGTGGACGCGCCCGCACCTCCTCAAGGGCGGCAAGGGCCTCATCGACCCGTGTCCACTATGGGATGACGACGGCACCGCCTACCTCGTGCACGGCTGGGCCAAGAGCCGGGCGGGGATCAACAACCGCCTCACCGTGCACCGCATGAACGCGGACGCGACCGCGCTCCTCGACGGGGGCACCGTGGCGATCGACGGCGACGTGCTGCCCGGCTACCGCACCCTCGAAGGCCCCAAGTTCTACAAGCGCGACGGCTGGTACTGGATCTTCGCTCCCGCCGGCGGCGTCGCCGACGGCTGGCAGTCGGCGTTCCGCTCCCGCAGCCCCTTCGGCCCCTACGAGGGCCGGATCGTGCTCGCCCAGGGCGGCACCGACGTCAACGGCCCCCACCAGGGCGCCTGGACGACCACAGAGGACGGTGCCGACTGGTTCCTGCACTTCCAGGACAAGGGCCCCTACGGGAGGGTCGTGCACCTCCAGCCGATGCGCTGGGACGAGGACGGCTGGCCCGAGATCGGCGACAAGGGCACCCCTGTCGCCATGCACGCCAAGCCCTCCGGCGACGGGCCGGTCTGCGCGCCCGACACCGCCGACGACTTCGCCACCGGCATCGGCCCGCAGTGGTCCTGGCAGGCCAACCCCGAGCCCGAATGGGCCGACGTCGACGCCGGTCTGCGGCTCGCCTGCGTCCCCGGCGACGGCGACCTGCGCCACGCGCCCAACCTCCTCGGCCAGCGGCTCCCCGCCGAGCGCTTCGCGGCCTACACCGAGCTGCGGCTCGAGGGCGGGCCCGGCGCCCGCGCGGGCCTGGCGGTCGTGGGCGACACCTTTGCCTGGATCGGCTTGGAGCGCAACGAGGACGGCGCCGACCTCGTGCTCCGCGTCTTCGACGGCGACAAGGAGGCCGAACTCGCGCGCGAGCCGGCGGGCGACGCCGCGCACCTCGGCGTGGACGTCGACGCGGGCGGGGCCTGCCGGTTCCTGACCGGCGCGACGCCCCGGCGGGTCGGGCCGGTCTTCACGGCGACCGAGGGCCGCTGGGTCGGCGCGACCCTGGGCCTCTTCGCGTCCACATCGGATTCGCAGGGGTCCGCGCTGTTCGGGGCCGTGCGCGTGGCCGAGGGGCGATCGGGCGACTATGAGTGCTGAGCACGCCGACGCGCTCGCACTCGTCCAGACGCACCGGCTCGAACTGGGCGGGCAGGCCGTCGCCGAGTACGTGTGGCGCCCGCATGTGCCGAACACGTTGTCGCCCAGGCCTTTTCTGCACCCGGTGCGGACGCTCTCGGGCGTCGAGGTCACCGAGGCGATGCCGACCGACCACCTGCACCACCTCGGGGCGAGCCTCGCGGTGCCCGACGTGGGGGGCGCGAACTTCTGGGGCGGGCGCACTTACGTGCGGGGGCGCGGTTCGGTGCCGCTGCCCAACCACGGGGTGCAGCGGCACCACCGCTGGGAGGCGCGGACCGAGGCGGTGCTCGCTCATGAGCTGCGCTGGAACCGCTTCGACGGGACGGCGCTGCTGCGCGAGCGCCGCCGCATCGCGGCGCGGCCGGTGGACGACCGGGCGTGGGCGCTGGACTTCCGCTACAGCCTTCAGAACCTGACCGGCGAGCCGCTGGTCATTTCGAGCCCGGGTGCGAAGGGCCGCATCGGGGCCGGGTACGGCGGGTTCTTCTGGCGGGCGCGGCGCGGGCTGCGGAGCGTGCGCATCCTGGGGCCGGGCGTGGCGGGGGAGGAGCGGCTGCACGGCGCCCGTACCGACTGGCTCGCGCTGGCCGCGCACGGGCCGGATCCTTGGACGCTGGTGTTCGTTCCCGATGCCGGGCAGGGCGACCCGTGGTTCGTGCGCGGCGACGACTACGTCGGGGTCGGGCCGTCCCTCGCCTGGTCCGAGCCGCTCACGGCCCTGCCGGGCCAGGGCCCGAGGCGGCGCATCGTCACGGTGATAGCGGACGGTGCGTTGGGGGCGGAGGCGATCGAGGGCCTGGTGGAGACGGTCGCGGCGAAGAGGGAGTCGTGAACGGTTGTGGAGGTGCGCCGGCCGCGGGAGGCGGGCGGGGTGAAGTGCGAACGGCCGCGTGGTTTCGGCGAGGCGGGCCCCGTGAGGGGTTCGCGGTGGGCGCGGGGCGCCGTGGTTTCGGCGGGGGCTTGCGGTGCAGTGGCGGTGAGGCGCCGACAGGGCGAGGCGCGAGCGGCCGCGCGGAATGCACGGTTTCGCGCAGTGCGCCTTCGTATGCGGCCGTTGCGTCGGCCGGTCGTGTCGGTCAGGGGTGGATTTCGGGGAATTGCGTGGTCGAGACCGTTGACCGGGAATCCTATAGGATATATCCTGTCTGGTCTGGAATGCGTTTCCATGCGCCGGTTTCGGCCGTGAGGAGGGGGCATGAGACGCGGTTCCCCTAGGACCCACCCTGCGCGGTCCGGCGCGGTGCCAGCGCCGACCGCGGGACTTGGAGGCGCGATGGAGCACTCCGGCACGATCCGCTCGATGGTCGCCGAGCGGCCGCCCGACGCCGTCCGCCTGCAAGTGGGCGACCGCGACGTCGCCGACTACGTGTGGCGCTCGCAACTGCCCGCGTCCACCGCCCCGCGGCCCTTCCTCCACCCCGTGCGCACCCTCGCCGGCTGCCTCGTCACCGACGCCCGGCCCCACTCGCACACCCACCAGCTCGGCATCTCGATCGCCGCCCCCGACATCGGCGGCCGCAACTTCTGGGGCGGGCGCACGTTCGTCGCCGGCCACGGCCCGGCCTGGCTCGACGACCACGGCGCGCAGCGCCACCGGCGCTGGCTGCGACACACCGAGTCCGGCCTTGCGCACACCCTCCAGTGGGTCGATGCCGAAGGCTCTGCGCTGCTGCGCGAGCGCCGCGAGATCGACTGCGTCCCTTCGGGGGACACGGCCTGGACGCTCGGGGTGCGGACGCGCCTGACGAACGCGACCGACCGGCCGCTGCCGATCCGCAGCCCGGCCTCGCTCGGGCGGGTCGGTGCCGGTTACGGCGGGTTCTTCTGGCGCGGTCCGGCCCGGACCGAGCAGGTGCGGGTCCTCAGCCCGGCGGGGACGGGCGAGCGCGCCGTCAACGGGACGACCGCGCCGTGGGTGGCCGTCTCCGGTGCCGACGGGGAGGACCGGGAGTGGACGATGCTGTTCCTGGCGGCCGACGCGACGACCGCGGCGGACCGCTGGTTCGTGCGCGCCCGCGACTACCTCGGGGTCGGCTCCTCGCTCACCTGGGACCGTCCGCTGGTCCTGGAGCCGGGCGCGCACC
Source organism: Glycomyces paridis (assembly GCF_004912155.1). Taxonomy (GTDB): domain Bacteria; phylum Actinomycetota; class Actinomycetes; order Mycobacteriales; family Micromonosporaceae; genus Glycomyces; species Glycomyces paridis. The sequence continues at coordinate 25,506 of NZ_STGX01000028.1, forward strand.
TGGAACGGCATATCCTTGCGGTCGTGGCAGACGGGACGCTCACCGAGGACGAGGCCGCCGCGTTCGCGGACGCGGCGCGGGCGGCATGAGCGGGGGCGGCGGCGATCCGGCCCGCCAGGAGCGTCTGCGCGCCCTCAACCTGGAGCTGGTGTTCCGGCGTCTGCTCGCCGCCTCGGACCCGGTGTCGCGCACCGAACTCGCAGCCGCGACGGGCCTGACGCGGCCCACGATCACGCGAATCGTGGAGGAGCTCATCGCCGGGCGCCTGGTCACCGAGACCGGGACGACCCCGGCGGGTCGGGCCGGGCGCCCCCGGATGGGCCTGCGCCTCTCCCGCAGCGGCCCCGCGGGCCTCGGGCTCGACATCCGCACCGACGGCCTCGCCGCGTGCGTGGTCGACCTGACCGGGACGGTGCGCCACCTCGCGTTCGCTCCGCTCGACGACCCGGAGGCACCCGCGGTCCTGGACCGCTTGGGCCGCATGGCGGTCGAGGCGGTCGAGGCGGCCACCGCCGAGGGGCTCACGGTGGTCACCGCGACGCTGGCCGTCCCTGGCCCCACGGACGGCGGGATCGTGCGGACCGCGCCCGCGCTCGGCTGGCGGTCGGTGGACGCGGGCGCGCTGCTGCGCGAGCGGATCGGCGGCCTCGGGCTCGTCTGCGCCGTCGACAACGAGGCGAACCTCGCCGCGCGTGGCGAGCGCCACGCCGCGGCCTCGGGCGCGCCCGACGACTTCGTCTACGTCTCAGGCGGTCTCGACATCGGGGCCGGGATCGTGCTCGGCGGCCGCCCGATGCGCGGCTCCCACGGCTGGGGCGGCGAGCTCGGGCACGTGACCGTAGACCCGGACGGCAAGCCGTGCAGGTGCGGGGCGCGCGGGTGCCTCCAGACGTACGCGAGCCTCGCGGCGATCCTCGGCGGCGAGGGCGTCGAGGCGGGGACGACGCCCGACGCGGCGGTCCTGGCCTGGGCCGACGAGGGACGACCGCAGACGCTCGCGGCCCTCGACACCGCCGCCCACGCGCTCGGCGTCGCGCTCGCCAATGTGCTCAACCTGTTCGACATCGACACCGTCCTGTTGGGAGGGAGCTTCGCGGTGCTCTCCTCCTGGCTCCTCGCCGGGGTCGAGACCGAACTGCGCCAACGGGTCCTCTCGGCGGCCTGGGCGCCGATCGCGGTCCACCCCGCGACCCTCGGACCCGACGCCGCCGCCATCGGCGCCGCGGCCACCGTGGTCGACCACATCGCCGCCGACCCGGCCGCCTGGCTCGCCGCCCAGCGCTGAGCTGAAGGTCCCGGAAGGAGCGACACCGGCCGCGAACCCCGCTCCGCGGCGCTTTCGCGCTTCGCTTCGGCATGGTACTGTCAGCAACAAACCGACCAGACGGTTTGGAGCCTGACATGCAACGATTCGAGGGCAGCGTCGCCCTGATCACCGGAGCGAGCCGCGGGATCGGCCTCGCCATAGCGCGACGACTCGTGGCCGAAGGCGGCTCCGTCGTCATCACCGGCCGCGACGAGGACGCCCTCAAGGAGGCCGTGAACGAGCTCGGCGAGTCGCGCGCCTCCGGCGTCGCCGGGCCCGCCGACGACGCCGACCACCGCGCGGAGGCCGTCGCCCACGCCTTCGACCGCTTCGGCGGGATCGACCACCTCGTCAACAACGCCGGGATCAACCCGGTCTGGGGTCCCCTCGGCGGCATCGACTTCGACGCCGCCCGCAAGATCTTCGAGGTCAACGTGATCGCCTCCCTCGCATGGACCCGCGAGACCGCCGCGGCTTCGCGCCTGCGATCGGTCGTGAACATGGCCTCGGTCGCCGGGACCGCCGCCAGCCCCAACATCGGCTTCTACGGGATCACCAAGGCCGCGTTGATCAACCTGACGATCCAGCTCGCCGACGAGCTCGCCCCCGACGTGCGCGTCAACGCCCTCGCCCCCGCCGTCGTCAAGACCCGCCTGTCCAAGGCCCTCTACGAGGGCCGCGAGAAGCAGGTGGCGCGCGCCTACCCCCTCGCGCGCCTCGGCGTCCCCGACGACGTCGCCGGACCGGCCGCGTTCCTGCTCTCCGAGGACGCCGCCTGGGTCACCGGCCAGACCCTTCTCGTCGACGGCGGCGCCGGCATCCGCCAGGCGGGGTGAAGGATGGAAGCCGCAACGACCGGGACGCACCGGTCCCCGCGGGCGCCCCGGCGCGCCGCGCGCCACGAGGGAGGGAAGCCGTGAAGACCAAGAACGTCGCCGACGAGGTGCTGCGCGCCGCGCTCGAACTGTTCGCCGAGCAGGGGTACGCGAACACCAGCGTCCAGCAGATCGTCAAGACCGCGGGCGTCACCAAGGGCGCCATGTACCACTACTTCACCTCCAAGGACGACCTCCTCTTCGCGATCTACGAGCGGATGCTCTCGCTCCAGAAGCGCCGCCTCGACGAGATCACCGCGATGGGCGGGGCGACCGAGGACGTCCTGAGGTCGGTGTGCGAGGACGTCATCCTCACCTCCATCGACTTCCTGCCCGAGGGCACGATCTTCTTCCGCAGCCAGCACATGCTCACCCCCGAGCGCCGCGCCGAGGTCAAGCGCCGCCGCCGCGAGTACCACGACAAGTTCGCCGAGCTCATCGACCGCGGCAAGGCCGAAGGCCGCTTCCGCGTGGACGTCTCGACCTCCGTCCTCATAGCCCACTTCTTCTCCGACGTCCACTACCTGCCGAACTGGTTCTCCGCCGACGGCCCCGAGGACCGCGGCGAGGTCGCGGCGCAACTGACCGAACTGTTCCTGCGAAGCATCCGGAGGACCGAATGACCGACACCATGCGCGCCTGGCACGTCACCGCGCACGGCGAACCCGAGGCCGTCATGGCCCTGCGCGAGGTCGCCGTGCCCGAACCCGGTCCCGGCCAGGTGCTCCTGCGCACCCGCGCCGTCGCCGTCAACTTCCCCGACGTGCTGCTGGCGCGCGGCCAGTACCAGGTGCGGCCCGCGCTCCCGTTCGTCCCCGGCATCGAACTGTGCGGCGAGGTGGTCGCCCTCGGCGAGGGCGTCACGGGCCCGCGCGTCGGCGAACGCGTGGTCGCCACCGACATCGGCGTCATGGCCGAGTACGCGGCCGTGCCCGCCGCGGCCGTCCACCCCGCGCCCGAGGCGCTCGACGACGCCCAGGCCGCGGCACTCCTCATCGCCTACCAGACCGCCTGGTTCGGGCTCCACCGCCGCGCAGCGCTCCAGAGTGGAGAGACGCTGCTCGTGCACGCCGCCGCCGGAGGCGTCGGCACCGCCGCCTGCCAGCTCGGCGCCGCGGCAGGCGCGCACGTGGTCGCCGTCGTCGGCAGCGACGCGAAGCGCCCCGTGGCCCTCGCCGCCGGTGCCGACGAGGCGCACCTGCGAAGCGGCGCATGGATCGACGCGGTCAAGGCCCGCGGCGGCGCCGACGTCGTCTTCGACCCAGTCGGCGGCGAGGCCTTCGAGGGCGCCACCAAGTGCGTGGCCTTCGAGGGCCGCATCGTCGTGGTCGGCTTCGCCTCCGGCGAGGTGCCGCCGGTCCGCGCCAACCACGCGCTCGTCAAGAACTACAGCGTCCTCGGCCTCCACTGGGCCCTCTACCAGCAGCGCCGCCCCGAACTCGTGGCCGAGGCGCACGCGGCCCTGACCGCGCTCGCCGAGACCGGCGCGATCCGGCCGGTCGTGGGCGACACCGTCGAGTTCGCCGAGGCCGCGGGCGCGGTGCAGCGCCTCGCGGGCGGGCGCACCACCGGCCGCCTCGTGGTGGAGGTCGCGAAGTGACCGACCTCAGTGGACGCGTCGCCGTCGTCACCGGCGGCGCCAGGGGCATCGGCGAGTCGTACGTGCGCGCCCTGCACGCCGCCGGGGCCCGCGTCGTCGTCGCCGACGTGCTCGCCGACGAGGGCAAGGCGCTCGCCGCGGACCTCGACGGCGCCGTCTTCACCGAACTCGACGTCACCGACGAAGGCGCCTGGGAGCGAGCGATCGGCGAGGTCCTCGACAGCCTCGGGGCCGTCGACGTCCTGGTCAACAACGCCGGGATCGCGAACGCTGCCCCGATCGAGCACTTCACCCTCGCGAAGTGGAACGCCGTGATCGCGGTGAACCTCACCGGGACCTTCCTCGGCTGCCGCGCGGTCGTCCCGGCGATGAAGGCCGCCGGTCGCGGCTCGATCGTCAACGTCTCCTCTGTGGAGGGTCTGCGCGGCAGTGAACGCCTGCACGGCTACACGGCCACGAAGTTCGCCGTCCGCGGCCTCACCAAGTCCCTCGCCGTCGAACTCGGCCCCGACGGCATCCGGGTGAACTCCGTCCACCCCGGCTTCATCCTCACCGACATGACCACCCGCGTCGACCCCGAGCGGCTGCTCATCCCGCTGCGGCGCCCCGGCGTCCCGGCCGACCTCGCCGGGACCGTGGTGTTCCTCGCCGGCGACGACTCGGCCTACCTCACCGGCGCCGAGATCGTGGTCGACGGCGGCATGACCGTCGGCATACCCCAGACCTGACCTCCCCGGAGGCGGTCCGGGCACCGGAGCCCGGGCCGCCAACATATCGATATGGATTCACTGTCCTCAGCACATACCGTCCGGTCGGTTTCTGCGATATGGTGGCACTACTCCGACACGAAGAGGTGCGAGTACGACGATGACGACCCCTCCCCGAACCACCCCCCGTCTGCGAGTGAGCGGCCTCGAAGTCGCCTTCGGCGGCCTCACCGCCCTCAACGGCGTCTCCTTCGACGTCGGCGACGGCGAGACCGTCGCCCTCATCGGCCCCAACGGCGCCGGCAAGACCACCGTGTTCAACGCCGTCTGCGCCCTCGTGCGCCCCCGCGCCGGCACCGTCGCCGTCGACGGCCGCCCCGCACCCCGCAACGCCACCGGCCTCCTGCGCGCCGGCATCGCCCGGACCCTCCAGGGACTCGGGCTCTTCGAGCACATGAGCGTCCTGGAGAACGTCCTCGTGCCGCTCTCCAGCGTCCCCGCCGTCGACCGGATCGCCAAGGCCTGCAAGCGACTTGAGGAACTCGACCTCGCCCACCTGGCCGACCGGCCCGCCGGGACGCTGCCCTACCCCGAACGCAAGCGCGTCGCCCTCGCCCGCGCCCTCGCGACCGACCCGCGGCTGCTCCTGCTCGACGAGCCCGCCGGAGGTCTCGGCGCCGCCGACATCGCCGCGCTCGCCGACACCGTGCGCCGCGTCGCCGCCGAGGGCTGCTCGGTGCTCCTCGTGGAGCACCACGTCGACTTCGTCATGGACGTCGCCGACCGCGTCGTCGTCCTCGACTTCGGCGAGGTCATCGCCTGCGGCGCACCCGAGGCCGTGCGCACCGACCCCGCCGTCGAAGCGGCCTACCTCGGACTGGAGGCGGTCGCGTGAGCGCGCTGTCCTGCCAGGAACTGACCGTCGGATACGGCGACGGCGCACCCGTCGTCGACCGGTTCGACCTCGACGTGGAGGAGGGCGCGGTGGTGGCCCTCCTGGGCGCCAACGGCGCCGGGAAGACCACGCTCCTGCGGACCCTCGCCGGGCTCCAGCCCGTCCGCGGCGGCCGCGTCCTCCTCCACGACCGGGACCTCGCCAAGGCCGCCGCCGAAGACCGCGTGCGCGCCGGACTCGCCCTCGTCCCCGAGGGCCGCAGCGTGGTCGTGGAGCTCACCGTGGACGAGAACCTGCGCCTCGGCGGCCTGTGGCGCCACCGCCCCCGCGCCCGCCGCGCCGCCGTCGAGGAGATGTACGCCCTGTTCCCGCCGCTGGAACGCCGCCGCGCCGCCGCCGGCCACACCCTCTCCGGCGGCGAACGGCAGATGCTCGCCCTCGCGCGGGCGCTCCTCGCCCGACCCCGCGTGCTGCTCCTCGACGAACCGTCCCTCGGCCTCGCCCCGCAGGTCACGGCCCAACTGCTCGGCGTCCTGCGCGACACCGCCGCGCGCACCGGCCTCACCGTGCTCCTCGCGGAGCAGAACGTCACCGGCGCACTGTCGGTGGCCCACCGCGGCGTGGTGCTCTCACTGGGCGCCGTCGTCGCCGACCGCCCGGCCGCCGAACTCGCGGCCGATCCCGCCCTCCGGCACGCCTACCTGGGGTTCTGATGGACCGATTCCAAGCCTTCTCCGCAGCCCGGCTCCGCGACGCCCTCGCGGGCCGCGCCCGCGCCGCCGCCTGCGACACGCGTGAGCGCACGAGGGTCGCAGCAAAGCGGTGCTCCGGCTCCATTGTGCGCGTAACAGATCGGTCCTCGGTCCGCGTCAAGGCGCTGCGCCCTGAGGTCCGCCGCTTTGCACCGCTTTCCGGCACCACTGGGATCGGCGAGCCTCTCGACCCCGGCCTGCGCGCCGAGCGCTGCTTCGGTTCCGCTGCGCGCGTGCCGGTTCGGCCTTCGGGCCGCGCTAGGGCTCCGCGACCTGCGGTCCGCCGTTTCACCCCGCTCCGCGGCGCGACCGGGATCGGCGGGCCCTTCGACCCCGGCCTGTATGCCGCCGAGCGCTGCACCGGCTCGGCTGCGCGCGTATCGGATCGGCCTTCGGGCCGCGTCGGAGCGTCGCGCCCCGAGACCCGCAGCCTCGCCCCGCTCCCCAGCGCCACCGGGATCAGTCGCCGCCTCACCCTCCGCGACGGGAGGCGCTGATGGACCGCCTCGTCTTCCTCCTCTCCGCCGGGCTCGCCCGCGGCGCGGTGCTCGCCCAGTTCGCGCTTTCGCTCGTCATCGTCTGGCGCGCCGCGCGAGTGGTGAACTTCGCGCAGGCCGCCATGGCCGTCACCGCCGTGTACGCGGCCTTCGCCGTCACCGCCGCGACCGGCTCCTACTGGGCCGGGCTCGCCACCGGCCTCGCCGCCGGAGCCGTCCTCGGCGCGGCCGTCGAGCGCGGCCTCATGCGCCGCCTGCCCGCCCACGCCCCGCTGCCGGGCATCATCGTCGCTATCGGCCTCGTCATGGTCCTCCAATCAGGACTCGCGATCGCGTTCGGACCCGAGCACCGGCCGATGCACCCGCCGTTCTCCGAGCGGCCCTTCATCATCGGCGGCGTCCCCGTCCTCTCACCGTACGACCTGTTCATCCTGCTCGCCGCCGGGGCCGTCATGGGCGCCCTCGCCCTGCTCTTCTCCCGCACGTC
>NZ_STGX01000021.1:0-19324 GCF_004912155.1 Glycomyces paridis
TCCGGAGCATCAGGGTGTCAACACCAAGGGATCAAGCCCCCACCGCACTCGCAGGCCACACCCCCGCAGACCGCATCCACAACCTCACAGGGCAATACACCTAGCCCCCACCCACCCAGAGGGGAACCGTAGCCCCCAGGTTCGCGCGCGGGTACGACAACAACCGGGCCCAAAGGCCCGGTTGTCACCCGAACGTGTCAAACGCGCCCAGCGGCCTTGAGGTCAAGCGGCGATCGAGCGCCGTGACCGGCCGGGAGGCGGCATCACCGTTTGCTCACGCCCTGCCGACCGCCGAGAGGATCGCGTCCGCGAGTTCGGCGGGCTTGGTGAACTGGGGCCAGTGGCCGGTCGGGAGGTCGATGTACTGGACCTCCTTCACGGTCGCGAGTTCGCGGGCGAACGGCGCGCCCTGCTCGATCCAGGCGAGGACCATGGCGCTGGCGAACTCGCAGCAGATCACGGTGATGGGCACGTCGAAGCGCCGCTCGTCGCCGAGGGCGATCGCGTCGTAGGCGACGCCCTTGGGGCTCGGGATCGCCCTGGCGCGGAAGGCCGCGCGCAGGTCGTCGTCGAGGTCGACCAGGTCTTCGTCTTCGAAGACGTTCCAGTCCGGGAGCGGGATCTCGCCGTCGACCACCGGGAGTTCGTCGTTGATGACGCCGCCGGTGCCCAGCGGGGCGGCGTCGACGTAGACCACGCGCGCGATCCGGTCGGGCCGGGTGTCGGCGACGGCGTGCGCGATCGCGCCGCCACCGGAGTGGCCGACGAGGACCACCGGTCCGGCGATGGCGTCGACGGCGGCGACCACCGCGTCGATGTGGTCGCGCAGGCCGACGCCGCTGCGGTCGGCGTCCGGAGACTCCATGCCCGGCAAGGTGAGCGGGTGCGGCCGGTGTCCGGCCTTCTCCAGCGCCGGCGTGATGTCGCCCCACGAGGAGGCGTCGAGCCAGAGGCCCGGGATGAGGATGACGTCCATGGCGCGACCCTAACCGCGGGGTCCGACAGTCCGGGCCGTTCAGCCGGAGCCGAGGGTCGGCACCGGTTCGCCCGAAATGTCGCCGTCGTGGAGGGGGAAGATCCGGTTCCGGGGGCCGGGCGCGGGGATGACGACCTGCCAGCGGCTGCGCGCGAGCGGCCCGGTGAGGAGGCCTCCGGCGGCGTCAGGTCCGAACAGGCGCTCGCTGGGGACCGGTCCGGGCTCGGAGCGGAGCCATCGCGCCACGGCCCTGCCGGTCTCGGGCTCGGCCCGGATCGCGTCCAGCCAGGCGCCGAACGCGGCGTGGAGGCGCGCGGCCCGGTCGGCGGGCAGGTCGGCGTCGATGAGGACCCAGGCGGGCCGGAAGTCCTCGTGGCCGACGTCGAGCGAGGTCAGGAAGGCCCTGGCGACGCTCCCGTCCTCGCAGAACCGCGTGAAGGCGCGGTAGACCGCTTCGGTCCGGGTGCGCAGGTCCCAGGCGAGGACCGCGACGGCCGCCGCGACGAAGACCGCGGCGCCTGCCCACAGGGCGACCCGGCGGGCCTGGTCGGAGAGGTCGAGGAGGCCGCCGGTGTTCGGGAAGGCGCCGTAGACAACGCAGAACACCGCCATCCCTGCCAGGAGCGCCGGGCCCTGCCAGCGCGGGTCGCGGATCTTGACGCGGGCGGCGAAGTCGGCGAAGTCCGCGGGGATCGGGGCGGAACGCGATTCCATTGGCGGCGGTCGGGTCGCGTCGTCCCAGTGGCGTCGCGGCGCGCCGAGCCGCTGTGCGAGCCGATCGTCCATACCCCGATGGTAGGGGCGGGCGTCCAGGCCGGTCAGTGCGGCGAGCGCAGGGTGAGCACGGTGATGTCGGCGTCCGCGCCGACGCGGATCGGGGGGCCGTTGGTGCCGGCGCCGTTGGTGACGTAGACCTGGGCGTCGCCGTGGCGTTCGAGGCCGGTGAGCTGTCCGCTGCGGATGAGGGAGGCGTAGTGCACGGGCCACATCTGGCCGCCGTGGGTGTGCCCGGAGAGCTGGAGGTCGACGCCGTAGTCGACGGCGCGTTCGATCGCGTTGGGCTGGTGGGCGAGGAACACGACCGGCCGGTCGGGGTCCCGGTCGCCGAGGGCCGCTTCGAAGTCGGGCCCGGTCTCGCCGGAGAAACCGCGTTCTTCGACGATGAGGTCGTTGATCCCGGCGAGGTCGAAGGCGGCGAGTTCGACGCGGGTGTTCGGCAGGCCGATCATGCCGAGTTCGGCCACGCGGTCGTACCATTCGTCGGCGCCGACGTAGTGCTCGGCGTTCCCGGCGACGAAGTACGCGCCGTCGCGGGCCCGCAGGCGGGCGAGCGGGTCGGTGGCGTCGCGCACCTGGTCGGCCTCGTTGCTGGCGAGGTCGCCGACGAACGCGATGAGGTCGGCGTCGGCGCGGTTGATCTGGTCCACGACGCGTTCGCAGTAGCCGCGCCCGCGGATGGCCGAGAAGTGGGTGTCGCCGACGACGGCGATCCGGTAGCCGTCGAAGCGCCGGTCGAGCTTGGCGAGCGAGACGGTGACGGGTTTGAGCGGCGGCGTCCGGTAGCCCTCGTACAGACCGTGTCCGACGGTCGCGACGGCGGTGGCCGCGGCGCCGACGCCGATCGCCCTGGACATCAGTCGGCGTCTGGTGTGGACGGTCTCGGGCACCGGTTCGGGTTCGACCGGTGGAGCTTTGAGTCTGGGCAGCAACCGGAGTCGGGCCGCCAGTTCACGGAGGTGGACATAGAACCCGTCGGCGCGGTCAACGGCGGCCTCGCCTTCGCTCAGGCCCCGGCGGGAGCGGCGGACGAGGAGCCATCGCACGGCCTCGCCGACGATGAGGAGCCCGAAGAGGTACAGGAACAGCCCGAACCAGATCAGCCCGGGCCATCCCACGGCCGACTGGAACGCCAGCGGCGCGTCCGAGGGCGTGAAGAACCTGGCGAGGAGCCCGAAGCCGGCGAGGACGCCGAGAACTACGGCGCCGACCGGCCGCCAGAGTGAGCCGCGCTCGGTGGTGTCGCGGAACAGGCGCCACCACAGGTAGTAGTGGAGCGCGGCGAAGCCGACCGTGACCGCCAGGAAGCGGATGATGAACCAGAAGAGCGACATGGGATCCAATCAGCGAGGTGCGGCAAGTCTAGAGGGCCGCATGTGCCGCCCCGCAGGTCGGCGAGCGGGCGAGCAGGCGAGCGAGACGGGCCGCGGGCAGGACGGCGCGGCACCTCTCGGCGGGTGCCTCGGCTCCCGAGCGCGGGGTATCGGCTCGGGGACCGGTGCTCGTTCGACTCCCGAGCGCGGGGCGCTCGCGTTCACGGGTCGAAGGGATACAAGGAAGACCGCAGCTTTCAGCGCGCGGGGCGTCCGCCGCCGGTCGGGGCGCCCACTTCGACGCCGCTCGGTTCCCGAGCGCGCGGGGCGCCCGCTCGGCGCGGATACGATCGGGGCATGAGCGACTTCCCCGCGCCCCTGACCGTCGCCGCCGCGCAGCCGCTGCTGCGGCCCGGCGATGTGGCGGGCAACGCCGCCGCCCATGCCGTGGCGATCCGCGAGGCCGGGGCGCGTCTCGTGGTCTTCCCCGAGCTCTCGCTCACCTCGTACACTCTCGCTGCGCCTGCTGTGTCCCTTGACGATCCGGCGCTGGCACCGATCACGGAGGCGTGCACGGCGACCGGCTCGGTGGCACTGGCAGGTGCACCGGTCGCTTCAGGCGGCGTCGAGCACATCGCGATGGTCCGCTTCGACGCCTCGGGTCCGTCGGTGGTCTATCGCAAGATGCACCCCGACGAGGAGGAGTCGCGCCGATTCGCGGCCGCGTCCTCGCCGGTGGTCATGGCGCTCGACGGCTGGCGCCTGGGCCTGGCGATCTGCCGCGACTCCATGATGTTCGAGCACCCGGCGTCCACCGCCGAGGCCGCGCTGCGCTCCGACACGGGCGGCATCGACGCCTACGTCGCCGGTTCGCTGTTCACTCCGGCGGGCCTGGCGCGGCGGGACAAGCGGATGCCGCACCTCGCGACCGGGTACCGGATGTGGGTGGTGCAGAGCTGCTTCGCCGGCCCGGGGAGCGACTACCCCGAGACCGCGGGCGCCTCGGCCGTCTGGGCGCCGGACGGCACCCTGGCGGCCCGCGCCGACGACCGGCCGGGCCGGATCGCCAAGGCCACGCTGCGGTTCTGAACCGCAGGCCCGCAAACCGGTTCACCGACCGAGCACATGGCGCAGTCCCGCATTGCTCCCCTGCACCAACACCGAGCGGAGCCGACGCACGTCCGCTGCTGGAGGCGTGTCGCTCCGCCGCCGCCCTTCTGCTTTCGACCTTCGCAACAGCGCTCGGCGGGGATTCTCGGGGCGGCGTAGCGTGCAGGGTTGGGAAGCAGGCCGGGGCAGGGGCCCGGAGCCGATCGAGGAGGGGCATGTCAGCTGAGCATGAGGTGGCGGTGGCCGAGCGGGCGCGCGTGCGGGACGTGGTGCTGTTCGCGGTGACCGCCGTGGCCGTGGCGGCCACGCCGTGGATGCTGGTGAGCGCCGGGAGCGACCCGGTGTACTACCGCGACTCGCGCGGCCTCGACACGGAGGCGCCCGCGTGGGCCGGGGTCCTGGTGTACCTCGTGCCGCTGTTGGCCTGGTCGGGCGCGAAGCTCTTCCACCTGCTCAGGTCCCCGGCCGCGGCGGTCGTCGGGCCTGGCGGCATCCGGCTGTACGGCGAGGCGATCGGCGGCCTGTACCTGCGCAAGGAGGAGGTGCGGGTCGAGGCGCCGTGGGAGCAGGTTCAGCGGATCGTCCTGTGGCGCAAGCAGTCGAAGTGGCTGTGGTGCCTCCCGGTCTGGCAGTCGCAGGTCGGCGTGCTGAAAACCTCGGACTGGTACACGGTCAGCCGGCGCGAACCGAGCAGGCGCGAACGCGAGAGCCGCGAAGTGCGCCGCGACGGCTCCCCGGTGCGGCTCGGCGCCATGCTCAGGGCCCGCAGCGTCCGGCTCTCGCCGCGCGGCGCCGAGGCGATCGCGGCGGCCGCGGCCCGGTTCGCGCCGGGCGTTGAGGTCTGGGACGAACGGGTGCATGGGAAGTCCCGCCGGATCGAGGCGGGGCCCGGCCGCGACCCGAAGACGTACTGATTCGCGGAGGCGGCCTCCCGAACTGCACGTCTGCCGCTCATGTCGCACTCGTAGCCGATTCGTACCGGTCTCGACCACACTCGGTCCGGCCTCGACCCCGGGGCCGCCCGAGCGAAAGGGAGCCGCCGCATTGGCCTACCAACTGAACTCCCAACGACCCCCGAACCGGCCCCCCGGGCCCCCGCCTGGTTACCCGCCGCGTCAAGGCGGACCCGTTGCGCCGCAGCCGGTCCCGCAGCAGTACGTGACGCCCCCGCCGCAGCCCGGCATGTCCCCCGCGATGCGCGTGGCGCTGGCGGTGCTGGCGGTCCTCCTCGTCGTGTTCCTCGTGGTCGTCCTCATCAGCGTCCAGAGCTGACCCGAACCGGCGCCCCCTGTCGGCCACCGCCGGTATGGTGGCGCGATGGGACCGCTCCGGTATTCGATCAACATCACCGTGGACGGCTGCTGCGACCACCTCGCCATGCCCGCCGACGAGGAGATGCACCGCCGCGCCGCCGAGAGCTTCGACCGGGTCGAGGCTCTCCTGTTCGGCCGCGTCATCTACCAGATGATGGAGGAGGCGTGGCGGTTCTCGCCAGCCGGCGACCCTCCGGAGTGGATGGAGCCGTGGATGGTGCCCTTCGCCCGCACCATCGACGCCAAGAAGAAGTACGTCGTGTCGAGCACCCTCGAACAGGTCGACTGGAACGCCGAACTCCTGCACGGGAACCTCCGCGACGAGGTGCTCCGGATCAAGGAGGCGCACCCCGGCGGGCTGCTCCTCGGCGGTGTGACGCTGCCGCTCGCCCTGGCCGAGCTGGGCCTGATCGACGAGTACGAGTTCGTGGTCCACCCCCGGATCACCGGCCGCGGCCCGACCCCGTTCGCGGGACTGTCCGAACACCTCGATCTGACCGTTGTGGAGCGTCAGGAGTACGACTCCGGCGCGGTCGCGATGCGCTACGCGCCCAGACGCTTAGGCGGCGAGCTTCTCGCGGATCGCCTTCGCCCGCACCACCGACCCGAGCGCGTCCACGAGCGCCAGCGACTGCTGCCAGGCCGCCCGCGCCGAAGGCAGGTCGCCGAGGTCGAGGTGGACGTCCCCGAGGTGCTCCAGGGTCTCGGCCTCGATGTGCCGGTTCCCCGACATCTCGCAGCACTCCAGCGAGCGCCGGTAGCAGTCCACGGCCTGGTGGAGCCGTCCCTGCCGGTGGTGCACGTACCCGATGCTGTCCCACGTGATCGCCTGGCCCACAACGGATTCGAACTCCACCTGGAGTGCCAGGGACCGCTCGCAGTGCTCCAGGGCCGCGTCGTAGTCCCCCAGCTGCGCGTGGAACCAGCCCACGGCGTTGAGCGCCTGCGCCTGGAACCGGTCGACGCCCAGCTCCATGCTGATGGCGAGGGCCCGGCGCCCGTGCCAGAGGGCGCCGACGTAGTCGCGCTGGCGGCCCAATACCTGGCCGAAGGTGCGGTGCGTCTGGGCGAGTTCGCGCCGGTGCTCGGTGGTGTCGCATTTGGCGATCGCCTTGCGCAGGTGCCGGTTGGCCTCGGTGTGCTCGGAGAGCGCGTTGTGGGCGATGCCGAGGAAGCGGTGCGAGTAGATCTGGCCGATGACGTCGCCGCTTCGCACGGCCGCACGCAATGCGACGCTCTGGACGACCAGGCCGTCGTGCCAGTGCCCGCGGTTGAACACGTACTGGCAGAAGCACCAGGCGATCGTCCACGCGGCGGCGTCGCTGCCGGTGGCGGCGGCGAGGTCGACCGCGCCCATGAGGGTCCGGCGTTCGGCCTCGGCCCACGCGGTGGCCGCTTCGGCGTCGGCGAGGTCTTCGGGGACGACGCCGGGCGCGGCCGGTTCGACGCCGATCGGCGCGTTCTCGGGTTTGATGAGCTTGGACGCGAGCGCGGTCGTGTGCGCGTAGTGGTCGAACATGCGGCGCGAGGCGTCGTCGCGGTCGGGTTCGTCCTCCACGAGTTCGGCGGCGTAGGCGCGCAGGAGGTCGTGGAAGGTGTACCGGCCGGGTTCGTGCTCGGTGAGCAGGTGCTCGCCCGCGAGTTCGGCGAGGGAGCGGCGGACCTCGCGCACGGGCGCGGCGGCGAGGCTCGCGGCGGCGGGCGCGGTCACGTCGGGGCCCGGGTGCAGGCCCAGGAGCCGGAAGAGCCGGGCGGCGGGGGCGCTCAGACCCCGGTAGGAGCAGCCGAGGACGGTCCTGACGTCGGTGGCGGGGTCGTCCCCGGCGAGGGCGTCGAGGCGCCCGCCCGCCTCGTCCAGTTCGCCCGCGAGGGCGGCCAGCCCGAAGTCGGGGTGTGAGGCGGCGCGGGCGGCGGCGATCGCGAGCGCCAGCGGGAGCCGGGCGCACCGGTCGATGATGCGTTCGGCCGCTTCGGGTTCGGCGGCGACGCGGTCCTTGCCGAGGCGCCGTTCGAGGAACGCGTGCGCGTCGTCGAAGGGCAACTCGCGGATGACGCGCGGCCGGGCGCCCTGGGAGGCGACGAGCCCGTAGAGGGGGTTGCGACTGGTGACGACGGTGCAGTTGCCGCGGCCGCCGGGCAGGAGCGGCCGCACCTGGGCGGCGTCGGCGGCGTTGTCGAGGACCACGAGCATCCGCCGGTCGGCGAGGAGGCTGCGGTAGAGCCCGATCTGGGCTTCGGGGGCGATCGGGATGCGCTCGTTGGGGGTGCCGAGGGCGTCGAGGAAGGCGCGGGCGGCCTCGTCGGGGCGCAGCGGCGCGTGATGGGGGTCGAAGCCGCGCAGGTCGATGAACAGCTGCCCGTCGGGAAAGCGGTCGGCGGCGGCGTGCGCCCAGTGCACGGCGATGGTGGTCTTCCCGACGCCGCCGGTGCCGGTGACGGTGGCGAGGCGTACGTCGGGGGCCGCGTCGTCGAGCATGGCGTCGAGGGCGCGGAGGTCGTCGCCGCGGCCCGTGAACGCCGCGACGTCGGAGGGCAGGAGCGCGGGGGTGACGAAGGGGGCGTTGACGATCGGCGCGGGCGCGTCGAGACCGGGGTCCCCTCGGAGGATCGCGGTGTGGAGGTCCCGCAGGGACTGGCCGGGGTCGGCGCCGAGTTCTTCGGCGAGGCGGTCGCGCAGGTCGGCGTAGGTGCGGAGGGCGTCGGGGGTGCGCCCGGACCGATGGAGGGCGAGCATGAGCTGCTCGGTGAAGCGCTGGCGGAGGGGTTGGGCGGCGGTGAGCTGGCGCAGTTCGGGGACGAGGTCGTCGTGGGCGCGGGTGTCCAGGTCGAGGTCGATGCGCTTCTCCACCAGGGCGAGCCGGTGCTCCTCCCAGCGGAGTGCGACCGATTCGACGGTCCGTCCTTTGAGGCCTGCGAGGACGGGGCCGCGCCATTCGGCGAGTGCGGCGCGCAGCGCTTCGGCGGCCGCCTCGCGGTCCCCGGCGTCCAGGAGCGCCCTGGCTTCGGCCTCGTTCGCCTTGCAGCGCAGGGCGTCGAGTTCACCGGTGGCGAGTTCCATGCGGTAGCCGTCGCCGACGGTGCGCAGGCGGGAGCCGGCAGGACCGAGTTGGGCGCGCAGTCCGGCGACGACGTTGTGGATCTGCTGGCGGGCCGACTCGGGCGGGTCCTCGTCCCACAGCGCGGCGGTGATGCGGTCGACGGGCACGACCCGGTCGGCCTCGTCCAGGAGCATCGCGAGGAGCTTGGGGTGGTGGCGTCCCCGAAGGGGCAGCGGACCGTCGTCCCCTCTCACTTCGAGAGGACCGAGCATGCGAAATTCCACGAACACCACGACCTCGGGCAGGCGAGCCCCCATGAAACCACGCCGATGCCACCGGCGGTGTCCCCGAGCGGTCAGGCGATGGTCGACATGCGGTCGATATAGGGGTTCATCAGTTGGGCGGCGACCTGCGCGCCCTGGATCAGGCCGAGGATCGCGCCGAGGGCCCTGGCGAGGTGCAGCGCGATCTGGACGAGTTCGATGATGATCCGGGCGATCATGGGGAGGAAGTCGAGGATGATCTGGACCCAGCCCTTGGGCCCCTCCCAGAACCAGGGGATGTACGAGACGAGGGCTCCGGCGATGTCGGAGGCCCGGTTGACGAGGTAGCCCTGGACCTTCTCGAAGGTGCTCGCGCAGAATTCGAGTGAGCCGGAGACGCCGGAGGAGAGGGCGGCGGCGACCTGGATGACGTCGTTGCCTTCGAGCATGCGCAGACGGGCCGCGTCGGCGCCGGTGTCGCTCCAGACGGCACCGAGCTTGTTCGACCCGTCCACGAGCTGGACCCCGATCGGCACGAGGCCGGTCGCCAGCGCCTCCCACATGTCGCGGGAGACGCGGATGCGGCCGGGGTTGCCGGTGATCATGCCGAAGAGGTCCTGCACCGGTTGCAGCGATTCGAGGAGGAAGGTGAGCCCGATCGAGGTCATCGTGGAGACGGCCGTGCCGAGGACGCCGAAGGGGTCGCCGGTGGCGAGTTCGCCTGCGGCCATGCCGAGTTCGATCGTCTCGATGATGTTGACCGCCAAGGTCAGCGAGGTGTCGACGATGGTGAACAGGTCGTCGAAGGTCGCCTCGCCGTCGAAGAGCTTCCCGATGAGCGGTCCGGTGTCCTCGATGTAGCTGATGCCGGCGATGGTCTGCTTGTAGCCGGGAAAGTTCTCCAAGGCCTTCGTGACGGCCGCGGCGGGGTCGTTGAGTATCGTGCCGTCGGCGTTGGTGCCGAAGTCGGACTGCTGCGGCGCGTCGTCGAAGTAGGTGCCGTCTCCCATGGTCAGTTCCCTTCGCCAGTCTCGTCTTCGAGGGTGTTGAATTCGTTGGCGGAATCCTCGTCGCTCGCGGCGATCGCCTTGGCGGCCTGGTCGATCCGGGTAGCGAGTCCGGCGAGTGCCCCGGGCAGGCGTTCGAGGATGCCGTGGACGTGCTCAACGGCCTCGAAGTAGCCGTAGGCGAGCGGGAGTCCGACGGCGCCCCACATGTAAAGGTCCGGGTCGGCCTCCTGGGCGTAGGCGGCGGCATCGGCCGTGACGTCCCCGGCTCTTCGCACCGCTTCGGCGATTTCCTCGATCGCCTCGGGCTCGGCGTGCTTGCGGTCGCTCATGCGTCCTCCTCTCCCCCAAGTAGCGGCGACCTGGGCCGGTCGGCGCCGTGGCGGACAGTGTGGGAGGGCCGGTTCACGGGTCGGCTACGAGTTCGCCACGGCCGCGGCGGGGGACGGGGCGGCGACGCGGGAGGTCGGGCGTGTACAACGTTGTCAGTTTTGCCGTTGGAATGATTGTGTTATCGGTAAAACTCGGTTAGTCTACGAGCGCGCATATCCATCGATATTCGCGCATATGTCAATCGCCGATGGCCCGGCACCATTCGGCGTCCGTTCGACGCCCCGCCTCGCGGGGACACAGGAGCAACACCATGCGAACCGCGAAGACCGTCCCCCCGCCCGACCGAACCGCGCGCCGACGCAGGCTCCGCGCCGCCGTCGCCGTGCTGGTCGCGGCGCTGACCACCGCCGCGACCTTCATGCTCGTCACCGCGAACGCCCAGGCCGCCATCAGCACCGGCACCTGGTACACCGTCACCTCGCGCCTGTCGGGCCTCGTCCTCGACGTCGAGGGCGCCAGCACCGCGACCGGCGCGCAGCTGGTGCAGCAGACCGCCACCGGCGCCGCCTCCCAGCAGTTCCGGTTCATCGACGCCGGCAACGGCTACTACCGCATCCAGGTCAGGCACTCCAACCTGGTGCTCGACGTGTACGAGTGGAACGCGTCCAACGGGGCCACGATCGCGCAATGGACCGACCTCGGCGGCACCAACCAGCAGTGGCGGGCCACCGAGACCGACGGCCACTACATCTTCACGAACCGCTTCTCGGGCAAGAACCTCGACCTCTGGGAGCACTCCACGGCGCCGGGCACGCGCATCTCCCAGTACGACCCGACCGGCGCGGCGAACCAGCAGTGGCGCCTCGACCCGGCCGGGACCACGCCGACCGACCCGCCGACCACCGGCGAACCGGCGCAGGAGGACTGCGACTCGCCCCCCAGCGCGCCCGGGAGCCTCACCGGCAACCTCGGGGCGCACGACCCCGCCGTGTGGGTCGGATGCGCGGGCGAACCGTGGTACGTCTTCGCCACGGGCGACGCCCGCAACGGCGGCGGCACCCCGGCGATCCGCCGCTCCACCGACGGCGGCCGCACCTGGCAGAGCCTCGGCACCATCTGGAACAGCAAGCCCGCGTGGATCACCCAGCAGATCAGCGGCGTCTCGAACCTGTGGGCGCCGGAGGTCTTCTACGACGCCGACCAGGGCCTCTACTACCTCTATTACGCCGCCTCCACCTTCGGGTCGCAGCGCTCGGCCATCGGCCTCGCCACCAGCCCGACCCTCGACCCCTCGGCCCCCGGCTACGGCTGGACCGACCGGGGCGCGGTGCTCCAGTCCTACGCGGGCAACGCCTACAACGCGATCGACCCGAACATCATCGAGGACGAGTCCGGGCGCCACTGGATGGCCTTCGGCTCCTGGTGGGAGGGCATCCACATCGTCGAACTCGACTGGTCCACGGGCAAGCCCGCCGCGGGCGCGACCCCGATCCGCCTGGCCACCAAGGGCGGCGGCATCGAGGCCCCTTCGATGACCTACCGCAATGGGTACTACTACCTCTTCACCTCGATCGGCACCTGCTGCGCGGGCGCCGACTCGACCTACAAGATCACCGTCGGCCGGTCGACCTCCCCCTCCGGCCCGTTCGTCGACGCGAACGGCGTGGACATGCGCAACGGCGGCGGCACGGTGGTCCTCGGCGCTTACGGCAACAACGTCGCCTCCGGCGGACAATCAATCCACAGGGGATTCATCGCGTACCACGCGTACGGATCGAACGGCGGCTTCACGCTCGACATCGAGCAGATCGAATGGAACTCGGCGGGGTGGCCGCTCCTCAACGGCAGTTGAGGACTGGAAGCAGAGCCTCAACGGCAGTTGAGGACTGGAAGCAGAGCCTCAACGGCAGTTGAGCAGCTGCATTTGAGGAACGGAAGCTCGGCCTTACCGGCAGCTGACGCCCTCACGCGGCCTCCCCGCCGTAGCGCGACCCGAGAGGGTCGCAACGCGAGGCGCACCCCGACCGGTGCGCCTCGCCCCTCCCTCACCACCACTCCTTCTGGAGCGCAACATGTTCAACGCAACCCTGCCCCGCAGTACACGCAGACGAGGCCGGCTCCTCGTCGTCTTCACCCTCATCGCCGCGCTGGCCGCCTTCGGCCTCTCGGTCTCCACGCCCAAGCCCGCGCAGGCGGCCATCACCACCGGCACCTGGTTCACCATCACCAGCGCCCACTCGGGCCTCGCGCTCGACGTGCAGAACGCCTCGACGGCCACCGGCGCGCTGATCAACCAGTACACGCCCAACCAGTGCACCTGCCAGCAGTTCCGCTTCGTGGACGCCGGGAGCGGGTACTACAAGATCCAGGCGCGGCACTCCAACCAGGTGCTCGAGGTCTTCGAGTGGAACAGCGCCGACGGGGCGACGATCGCCCAGTGGACCGACCTCGGAGGCACGAACCAGCAGTGGTCGGCGACCGCGCACTCCGACGGCACCTACAGCTTCGTCAACCGCTTCTCGGGCAAGGCGCTCGACCTGTGGGAGTGGTCCACCTCTGCGGGCGCGCGCATCTCGCAGTACACCTACAACGGGCTCACCGCCCAGCGCTGGCGCCTCGACCCGGTCGCGTCCACTTCGGAGAACACGGTGTCGAACCCGCTGCGCTCCAACGGCGCCGATCCGTGGATCGAGTACTGGGACGGCTATTACTACATGTCGACCACCACATGGGACTCCACGGTGATCATGCGCCGCTCGACCACCCTCGAAGGGCTCAAGAGCGCCTCGGACACCGTGGTGTGGAACGACGCGGGCAACACCAGCCGCTGCTGCTCGCACTGGGCGCCGGAGTTCCACCGCATCAACGGCACCTGGTACCTGATGTACACCTCGGGGAACTCGCAGACGAACTTCGACGGCCAGAAGCTCCACGTCCTGCGTTCGACGAGTTCGACCCCGATGGGCCCGTACGAGTTCATGGGGACGCCGCTGCCGAACCAGTGGAACATCGACGGCTCCTACCTCCAGGTCGGCGGCCAGCTGTACCTGCTGTGGTCGGAGTGGGTCGGCGCCGACCAGTCGGTGCGGATCGCCGCGATGTCGAACCCTTGGACGGTGTCCGGCTCGCACGTCACCATCTCGCGGCCCTCTTACGGCTGGGAGACGCAGGGCGGGCGCACCAACGAGGCCCCGGCCGTGCTCCAGCACGGCGGCCGGACCTTCGTGACGTTCTCGGCCTCCTCGTGCAACACGCCCGACTACAAGCTGGGCATCCTCGAACTCACCGGTTCGAACCCGCTCTCGGCCTCGGCGTGGACGAAGACCTCTACGCCGGTGCTCCAACAGGGCGGGGGCGTCTTCGGACCCGGCCACAACGGGTTCTTCACCTCGCCCGACGGCACCGAGGAATGGCTGGTGTACCACGGGAACACGACCTCCAGCCAGGGCTGCGGCTCGACCCGACAGACTAGGGTCCAGCCGATCACGTTCGACTCCAGCGGCTTCCCGCAGTTCGGCACGCCGCTGCCCAGCGGCGTCGTGATCGCCGCGCCCTCCGGGGAGTGACGGCGCCGCGTCCCGACCGCGCCGGGGGTGCGGTCGGGACGCGGTCTTAGGACCTGCGGCGGAGCGCCTCCTGCGACGCGCGACCGATGCCGCCGTCCGTTCCCGTTCCTAGCCTTGACGAAGCCGACGGGCCGCGATCGCGGCCCCGGCCGAGGAGGAACGATGACGATCCTGATCACCGGCGCCACCGGCAATGTGGGCCGACACCTGGTCGAACGCCTTGCGGCCGAAGGGCATCCGGTCAGGGCCTTGGCGCGCGATCCGGACGCGGTGCGGTTCCCGGCCGGGGTCGAGACGGTGGCCGCCGACCTCACCGACCCGTCGAGCGTCGAGGCCGCCCTAGAAGGGGCCACGGGCCTGCACCTCATGTCGGCCCTGGGTTCGACCAACCTGACGCTCCCGAACGCCCCCGAGCTGCTCGCCGCCGCCGCGAAGGCCGGGGTCCGGCGGGTGACGGTGCTGTGGAACGGCTTCCGCGGGCCGGTCGAGGAGGCCGTGGAGGCGAGCGGTCTGGAGTGGACGCACCTTCAGCCCGGCGAGTTCATGTCGAACGCGGCCACCTGGGCCGACGACATCCGGTCCGAGGGCGTGGTCCGCGAGCCCTACGGCCGCATCGCGCACGCCCCGACGCATCCGGCCGACATCGCCGCGGTCGGCGCCGCCGCCCTGACCACGAGTGCCCATGCCGGACGGTCCTATCCGCTCACCGGGCCGCAGGCGCTCGCCGTCCCCGACCAGGTCGCCGCGATCGCCGAGGCGACCGGCCGCGACCTGCGGTACGTCGAGCTCACGCGAGAGGAGGGCGCGGAGCGGATGCGGGCGATGGGCATGGAGGACGCGGCGATCGACTACGTCCTCGACTGGCGGGCCGACCCGCCCGCCTGGACCGCCGAACCCTCCGACCTGGTCGAACAGATCACCGGCGCACCCGCGCGGACCTTCGCGCAGTGGGCCGCGGAGCACGCCGCGCTCTTCCGCTAAGAGCCGCTCGGCCCGTGGGAAGCGCTCCTCGCAGGGCCTCGACCAGGACCTTTTCGAACGCGGCCTGCTGACGGCCGCGCGGCCCGCGGGAAACACTCCCCGCGGGCCGCGCCGGTTCGCGTTCAGGCCTTGAGTCCCTGCGCGATCGCCTCGGCGACCGGCGTGGTCGGGCGGCCGATGAGGGCCGCGAGGTCGCCGGAGCGCTCGGCGAGCAGGCCGCGCGAGATCGCCTCGTCCACGCCCACCAGGATCGCCGCGATCGGGTCGGGGATGCCCTGCCCGACGAGGATGCCCCGCAGCTCCTCCCCCGAGATGCGGTTGACGGGGAAGTCCGTGCCGCGCACGCGGGCGGTCTCGGCCGCGAACTCCTCGAAGGTCCAGGCCTCGTCGCCGCTCAGCTCGTACTCGCGGTTCTCGTGGCCCTCGGTGGTGAGGACCGCGACGGCCGCGGCGGCGAAGTCGGCGCGCGCGGCGCTGGCGACGCGCGAGCCGGGCTCGGTGCTGGTGGTGAACGCCCCGGCGGCCACGGCCCCGGCGAGGTCGCGCGTGTAGTTCTCGTGGTACCAGCCGTTGCGCAGCAGCGTGTACGGCAGGCCCGAGTCGATGAGGTACCGCTCGGTGATCTGGTGCTCGCGGGCCAGCTCGAAGTCGGCGGCGGGCCCGCCGAGGATGGAGGTGTAGGCGAGGAGCGCGACGCCCGCGTTCTTCGCGGCGTCGATGACGGCCTTGTGCTGCGGGACGCGGCGCCCGACCTCGCTGCCGGAGACGAGCAGGACCTTCTCGCCGGCGCGGAAGGCGTCGGCGAGCGTCTCGGGGGCGTCGTAGTCGGCGACGCGGACCTCCACGCCCAGCTCGCCGAAGCGCGCGGCCTTGGCCGGATCGCGGACGACGACGGCGATCTGTTCGACGGGGACCTGGTTGATCAGGCCCTCCACCACGAGTGTCCCGAGTTGGCCGGTGGCCCCGGTGACGACGATCATGTGCTCGCTCCTTCGGTCGGAGGTACGATGGACTTCTTACTTTCGAAATGAAAGCACATTCATAATGAAAGTACAATCGTTTCGAGAGCGCAGTTGCGGAGGTAACATCACGCCATGAGCACTCGTCCCGGCGACACCGCGCCCGCGTTCCAGGTGACCGCGAGGGGCTGCGACTCCCGCGTGGTCCTGGACCACGTCACGGGCCGCTGGGGCACGCTCATTCTGCTGGTCCTGCACGACGGCCCGATGCGCTTCAGCGAAATCCGGCGCGCGGTCGAGGGCGTCAACGAGAAAGCCCTCGCCCAGAACCTGCGCCAGTTCGAACGCGACGGACTCGTCGCGCGCCTCGCCTCCGACGGCTACCCCTCCCGCGTGGAGTACCGCCTCACCGAGACCGGCGCCGCGGTCGAGGGCCGCCTGCGGGACCTCGTCGTGGACCTGTACGGCGCCATGCCGGAGATCCTCGCCGCCCAGGCCGAATACGACGCCCGCCACGCCCAGACCCCCTGAGCGTCCGGCCGAACCGGGCGAATACGCAGGTCCATCGGCCTAGACTCGGGCCATGGCTGGGCGGGTCCCTCGCGAGGGCGTGCTGCGGCCGGGCACGGCGATCCCGCTGTGGGTCCGGCTGCTCCCGCTGGGAGCCCTCCTCGCCGCCTCCTCCCTCCAGCTGTTCCGCCCCGACCCGCTCCACGCGGGCATCGCGATGGCGGTCGTACCCGTCCTCTCAGCGTTCGTCCTCGGCCCCCTCTGGACGGCCGTCATCGCCGCGGTCGGCCTCGGCATCGTCGCCGCGCCCCTGCCGGTCTCGCGCCGCTTCGACGGCGACGACATCGTCGTCGTCGCCATCGTCTTCGCCACCGCGATCGGCATCTCCTGGTTCCGCCAGCGCTTCGAACGAAGCCTGGTGACCGTCCTCAGCGTCTCCGAGGCCGCCCAGCAAGCGGTCCTGCCGGACCTGCCCGAGCGGGTCGGCGACCTCGCGTGCGCGGGCGTCTACCACTCGGCGCAGCGCGGCGCGCGCATCGGCGGCGACCTGTTCGACCTGCGCTCCAGCCCGTTCGGGACGCGGATGATCCTCGGCGACGTGCAGGGCCACGGCCTCGACGCGGTCGGCACCGCCTCGATGCTGCTGGCGGTCTTCCACGAGGCGATCCTGGACGAGGAGCACCTCGGCGGGGTCGCCTGGCGCCTGGAGCGGCGCATTCTCAGCGACGCCGCGCAGGGCTACGTCCCGGAGCTGTTCGCCTCGGTGCTGCTGGCGGAGTTCGCGCCCGATTCTGACGAGGTGCGGCTGCTCTCGTGCGGGCACCCGCCGCCGCTGCTGCTGCGCGGCGGGAAGGTCGAGGAGATCGACCTGAAGCCGGTGCCGGTGCTGGGGCTGCGCCTGGCGGCGCCGGTGCGCCACGGCGAGGCGACGCCGGTCGCGTTCGGCCCCGAGGACACGCTCCTGGCCTACTCGGACGGCCTGGTGGAGGCCCGGGACGTCGACGGGAACTACTACCCGCTCGCTCGCCACCTCGACGGCCTGGTGGTGCCGGAGTCGCCGCGGCGCCTCGTGGAGTTCGTGTGGGACGACGCGACCCGGTTCGCCTCCCGCATGGACGACGACGTGAGCATCTTGGCGGTGACCCGCACGGGCGCGCGCCCGGCCGCGGAGGACGCTGGCTGAGGCGAACGTGCGGGCGGGTCGCACAATGGGCCGATGGGTTACGACAGGCGCCCCTGGCCGGGCGATCCGAGCGCGGCGTGGGACGCGGCGGCGGGCGCGCCGCCGCTGGACCGCGGGCCGGTGCCCGACGTAGTCTCCTCGTTCGAGCGGTTCACCGAGCGGACGGTGATCGCGAACGATCGGCGTTTCAACGGCGGCATGGCGGTCGCCTTCGGCCTCGTGCTCGCGGCCGTGGTCGTGCTGTTCAACGACTTCCGGCACCGCATCGGCGAGCTGGGCGTGGTGGAGGCGTTCTTCCTCGGCGACGGGTGGTTTCGCAACGCGCTCGCGTTCGCCTTCCCGGTGCTGGTCGTCGGCGGGGTGGTCCGGATGCTGACGGCGTCGCGTTCGCACGAGGCGCGGGTGCGGCGCCTGTTCGAGCACGCGAGGTCGAGCGGGTTCGTCGCGAAGGCGTACGCCTCGGGTCTGATGGTCTCCAGCGGCGAGAGCGACTGGGAGGCGGTGGCGATGACCGTCGATTCGCGGATCGGCGACGCGCACGCCGCGCGCCTGGTCCGGGCGATGGAGCTGTGGGCCGAGCGGGTCCACGCCGACGAGGCGGCGCGGAGCAAGGTGCCGGTTCGCATCGGCTCGCACAGCACGATTCGCGCCGAGTCGGTCTTCGGCCCGGAGGCCGTCGGCGGCTACCTCCGCGTCGACCGGGGCTCGCAGTCGGGGCCGAAGTGGCGCCTGATCCTGCCGGACGCGAAGGACGCGGGCAAGCCCTTCGGTTTCTGGGAGGTCCTCAAAGTCGAGGAGCATCGACCAGACCGCTGACGCCTATGCTCCGCTCGATACGCCTGCGCGCCAAGCACTCACGCGCTCCCCCGCGCGGGGGAGGCGGATGCGGCGCCAGGGGGAGGTTCGCCTCCGGCCGCCGGGCGATGCTCGGTGGGTCCGGGACGGCAGGCGCCCCGGTGTGATCGAGGAGGTCCGGATGGCCGGGTTGGCCGAACGGTTCCACGGGGCCACCGCCGCGGGCGTGCCGCGCTGGGCGGTGTGGACGGCGTACGCCACCGCACTGACCGCGCTGCCGTCGGCGCTGTGGCGGATCGCGGCGATGATCGGCGACGTGCCGCTGCTGGAGGTCGATCGGGCGGCGCTCGCGGAGGCGAGCGGCCTGGAGGCGGGCCCGTGGTGGTACATCATCGCGCTCAGTGTGGTCAGTGAAGGGCTCGCGTTCCTCGCGGTCGGGCTGGTGACGGTGTGGGGCGAGGTGTGGCCGCGCTGGATTCCCGTGCTCGGCGGGCGCCGCGTCCCGGTCGCGGCGGCGGTCGTCCCGGCCGCGCTCGGCGCGAGCGCGCTCATGGTGTTCCCGTACGCGATGGTCATGTACACGTTCGGCATGGGCATCGACGGCGAGCCGACCCGCCTGGTCGTCAACGGTTGGCAGGAGGCGGTGTTCTGGGTCGCCTACGCGCCGATCGCGCTGTGGGGCCCGCTGCTGGCGGTGCTCACGGTGCACTACGCCCGCCGCCGCTCGGCGCCCGCGCTCGCGGCGGCGCTGCGATGAGCGCGCCGGCTTTCGTGGACGAGCACCGGCGGGTGGTCGCGGCCCCGCGCGGACGCGTCTGGGAGGCCCTGCACGAGTACGGCGGCGTTCTCGCGCGCGACCGTGACGGCCTGCTCTTCCGGCTCCTGGGCACCGAGCCGCACGCCGGGTTCGCGGTGTCGGCGGCGGTGCCGGGCGAGCGCCTGGTGCTGCAAGGCCGCCACCGCTTCTCGCGGTACCGCCTCGTGTTCGCGTTGAGCGACGCGCCCGGCGGCACGGAAGTTGCGGCGCGCACCTACGCGGATTTCCCCGGGCCGCAGGGCTTCGTCTACCGGACGCTGGTCGTCGGCAGCCGCGGCCACGCCGTCGCCGTCCGCGGGATGCTCCGCTCGATCGACCGCGCGAGCCGCTGACCGCGTGAGCCGCTCGGCGCTCGGCGCTCGGCGCTCGGCGCTCGGCGCTCG
>NZ_STGX01000021.1:19355-112355 GCF_004912155.1 Glycomyces paridis
CACAAGCTAAGGGCCCGCGATCCGGGCGGATCGCGGGCCCCTCGGTGGTCCGTCAGGCGCCGATGAAGTCCGACAGCGCCGTGAGCTCGTCGGCCTCGTCGGCGGTGAGTTCGATGTCGGCCGAGGCCAGGAGCGGGGCGAGCTGGTCGGCCACGCGGGCGCCGGCGATCGGCGCGGCGATGCCGGGCCGGCTGCGGGCCCAGGCCAGCGCGATCGAGGCGGGCGCGACGCCGCGGCCGCGCGCGATCTGGTCGAGCTTCTCCACGATGGCGAGCCCGGAGGGGTTCAGGTGCCGGGAGGCCGAGCCGCCGCGCACGCTCTGCGCGAGGTCGGCCTCGGTGCGGTACTTGCCGGTGAGGAAGCCGCTGGCCAGCACGTGGTAGGGGAACCCGCTGAGGCCTTCGGCGACGGCGATGTCGCGCAGGCCCGGCTCGAAGGAGCCGCGGCTGACGAGACTGTACTTCGGTTGGAGCGCGACGGGACGCGCGGCGCCGGTGCGCTCGGTGATGTCGAGCCATTCGCGCAGCCGCTCGGGGCTGTAGTTCGAGACGCCGATGTGGCGGATCTTGCCTTCGGTGACCAGGTCGTTGAAGGCGCCGACGGTCTCTTCGAGCGGGGTCTCGGCGTCGTCGAAGTGCGCGTAGTACAGGTCGATGGCCTCGACCCCGAGCCGCTTGAGCGAGGCGTCGGCGGCCGCGCGCACGTTCGGGCCCGACAGGCCCTTGAACTCGGGGTGCTGGGAGACCTTCGTGGCGACGAGCACGCCCGCACTGCGGTTCTTGGCGAGCCAGGTGCCGATGACGGTCTCGGACTCCCCGCCGGAGTTGCCCTCGGCCCAGGCCGAGTACGAGTCGGCGGTGTCGACCAGGTTCCCGCCCGCCGCGGCGAACGCGTCGAGCACGGCGTGCGCCTCGTTCTCGGGGGTGTTCCAGCCGAACGTGTTGGTGCCCAAGACGAGCGGATAGATCTCGATGCCTGTTCCGCCGAGCGCTGCCATGTGGTCCTCCGTGTGGTCGAAATCGTCCCGGAACGCCGTACCCACGGTCGTCCGACGGCAATCCTGCCACGCGCCCCCGATCACCGCTCGTATTCGTGAACGATCGTCCCACTTGCGGCCATACGTGCCCACCTGCGAGGACGGCCCGATCCGTCGACCGGCGGGCCGGGCCACCGCCCGGCTCCGATTCCGACTCCGATTCCGACTCCGGCGTCGGTTCCGGTCAGGAGTAGCCGAAGAACCGCTCGTACCAGTCCGGGCGCTCGGCGCGCAACACGCTCGGACCGTCGTAGTCGGTGTTCAGGAGCTCTTCGGGCACGGCCGTGTAGCCCAGGTCGTCCAAGGCGCGCACCACGCGGGCGAAGTCCCCGAGGTCGAGCACGCCTTCGGCGTGTGCGTCCTCGGCGCCGAAGTACGCGGCGGGGTTGTCGGCGGAGACCAGCGCCACGGGCCAGAACGCGCTCACGCTGACCACGAGTCTGGTGCCGCGGGCGGTGGCCGCCGCAGGCACTTGGACGCGGCCGAACTCGCTCGTTTCCACCATGTCGGTCATGGTCTCGCAAGTGGTCGCGAAGTCCGCTTCGAGTCGCGCCGTCAGCAGGCGGTGGCGCGCTTCGGCTGCGGCCAGGTCGAAACCGAGGGGCCGTTCGAAGCGGTCGGGGTCGTCGAGGGCTCGGAGGGTCACGAGCAGCTCGGGGTCGCTGCGGAACACGTCGCTATCGTAGACGCGGCCGTGCGAGCTGAATCGGGGGCGGCCCGCGGCCGTATCCTGGGGCGACCCGACCCCACCCGCCGCCACCGCCGCCGCCACCGTTCCCACTCCCGCCCCGTCCCGCCACCGCCACCGCCACCGCCACCGCCACCGCCACCGCCACCGACGTCAATCCCACTCCCGCCCCGCCCCGCCCCGCCCCGCCCTGAGGAGAATCACGTGCCCCCTCTGCCCTGGCTCATCGAAGGGCCGCGCTCGCAGCGGCTGTTCATCGTCTGCCCTGACGCGCCGGTCGCCCAGCGGGCGGCGCTGGCCGCGCGGCTCGATGACGCGCTCGCGGGGTTCGCGGAGGCGCCCGCGGGCTGGTTCCTGTCCGTCGAGCGGCTGGGCCACTGGCGGCTCGTGATCTGGATGGCGGTCGCGATGGTCGCCATGCCGTTCGCGACCGGAAACGTCGTCAACGGCGTGGCGGCGGGCGCGATCCTCGGGCTCATCGCGGGCGGCGTGTTCACCGGCCTGTCGACGTACGCGGCGAAGGCGCAAGCGCGGCGTCGCGCCGGGCGGGACGCGGAGGCCACGATCGAGGCGCTCAAGCCCTCGGTCCGCCCGATCCCGGGCGGCCTGGAGTGGGGCGAGGCGGTCATCGCCGACGACCCGTCCGCCGAGTACGAGGTCCACGGTCTCCTGTGGAGGATGACCTTCTACGGCACCCCCGAGGGCGAGGAGGCCGCGAACGCGATGTTCCAGCGCTGGAAGCAGGTCGACCCGAAGGCCGCCGCCGAGATGGAGGCCGAAGAGGCCGCCGAGGAGGCGGAGCTGCGCCGCCTGGAGCGCGGCGACTCCTGAGCGGACTCCGGCCGCGCTAAGCCGTCCCCGCCTCAGCGCTCGCGGCGTCCCCGGTCGGGGTCCAGGCGGCCCGCCGCGAGTTCCTTTGCGACCGAGGCGAGTGCGAGGGCGCGGGCGCGGAGGTCGGGGATCGATCGGGCGAGGCGGATGGCGCCTTCGAGGTCGGTGCCGGTCATGCCGCCCGCGATGCTGGCGAGCGCCGTCTGGTACACGGACATGGCCCTGGCGCGCGCGTCCGGGTCGCGGATCTCGGCGACGGTCCCCATATAGGTGCGGTAGAGCTTCCGGGCGCTGTCGGACTGGTAGCGGGCGAACGCCGGGATGACCTCGGCGGCGGCGCGCACCTTCGCCTCGGGGTCGGCGATGCCGTCGACGGCCGCCTGGGCGTCCTTGAACAGGTTGTAGACGCGCGGGTAGACCACTTCGAGCCGCTCCCCGGGCCGGAGCGGGCGGTCGGCCTCGGGCAGGGCCCCGGCGACGCGGGCGAGCGCGGCGGGTTTGAAGGGGCTGGGGTCGCCGTGCTGGGCGACGGTCATGGCCTCGGAGGGGAAGCGCCTGGCGACGATGGCGAGCTGGTCGGCGCCGGCCACGATCGAGGAGAAGTCGAGGAAGATCGCGTCGGCGAGGCCCGCCGCCTGACCGGGCCGGGTGAACGCGATCGCTTGCAGCACTTGAGTCTGGGTGTCGAGCGGCAGGTAGGGGTCGGCGAGGTAGAGCGCTTCGGCCTCCTTGGCGAGCGCGCCGGACTTGTCGAGGTCGACGGCGGCGAAGACGCGGGAGGCGGCGGCGAGGGCTTCGGCGCGGCGGCGGGTCGGCTCGCCGTCGGCGTCGCGGCCGATGCGCACGAGGTGGTCGACCAGGCGCATGGCCCTTTCGCCGTCGTGCGCGAGGAGGACGCCGGCGACGGCCGCCATCGCGACGCTGGAAGGGCGCCCGTGTCCGTCGTGGAAGTGCCGTTCGACGTCGGCCGCGAGCGCTTCGGCCAGGTCGTCGTCATTGCCCGCGAGGGCGGCGGACATGGCGGCCAGGGGCAGCGCGTTGGCGTCGGGGCTGCCGCACCGGGCGAGGCCGTCGCGCACGGTCTGGGTCTGCTCGGGGTCGGCGGCCACGACGAGCGGGGCGACCGGCCCGTAGGCGCCGAGGTCGGAGGCGATCTTGAGGGTCTGGTCGAGCAGGCGGGCGATGTGGGCGGCGCGGGCGCCGTCGCGGTCGTCGGGCTCCTCGGCGGTGTCGACGGCGGGCGGCCGCGCGGGGGCGACGGAGCGGTTGAGGGTGAGCGGGAAGTCCGCGGCGGTGGCGGTGTTGCACTGGTTGGGGAGCGGCAGGCCCTTCTCGCGCAGGCGCGCCTCCAGCAGCGGGTACAGGTCGGCGAAGGTGAGTTCGGTTCTGCCGCTTGGGATGCCCTCGTGCAGGAGGTCCCGGAGGGTGCCGGTGAAGGAGGTGCAGGCGCCGTTGTCCGCGGGGGTGTGCGCGGTCCGGTTCGCCGAGGTCGCGGTGAGGGTGTAGACGCCTTTGACTTCGAGGGGGCCGACCTGGTTGCCCGAGAGCGACTCGATGGCGCGCCCGGCGAAGCAGCAGTCGAGGATCGCGATCTTGACGCGGGCGGGGCTGGCGGTGAAGGCCTCGGCAACGTGCTCCCAAGCGAGGCCGGTGATCCGGGGCTCGTCCGGCCGCGTGCCGCGCACGGTCAGGCACAGCGACCCGTTGTGAGCGATGACGCCGTGGCCGACGTAGTAGAGCAGCAGCACCCCGGTGGTGCGCCTGGCGGTCTCCTTGAACCGCAACGCCAGGTCGATCCACAGGGGAGGGTCCTGGACGGTCTCGACGCGGTTGCGCGGCCAGCGCCCCAGCCCGGGGTCGGTGAGCAGGGCGTCCATGGCCTTGAGGCTGTTGAGGGCGGGCTGGATCGGAGGGAGGTCGACATGGTCGTAGCTGGAGACGCCGACGAGGAACGCCTGGGAGTGCGGCGGGAGCGGGGAGGTCATCGCGGGCCCGCGGTCGGCCGACCGGCGCGGGGGCGCGCGGGTGCGGGGCGGCCTGCGCCGCCGGGTCGTCGGTTGGTCGCTGCCAAGACCGGGCTCCTGGGGTGGTGCGAACGGCCGCCGCCCGACTGGGGCGCTGCGGCGCGGTTCGAGGTCCTCCAGGATATGCCAGCGGGCCAACCGGGTCGGGGCCTCGCGTGCGGGGTTCACGCGGACGGAGGCGGTCAGCGCCAGTCGGTGCGGCGGCGGGCGAGGCCGTCGAGGATGAGGTCGAGGCCGACCTCGAACTCCTCGCCGTAGTCGTAGCCGGGTTTGAGGGCGAGTTCGGTGAACATCTCGGCGAGGTGCGGCAGGTGGGCGTCGGCCATGGACTGCATGATGCCTTCGGCGACGCCTTCGAGGTCGTCGACGGTCTCGAAGGGGAGGCTGCGTTCTTGGAGGGCGAAGCCGTAGACGTAGGCGTCGATGAGGGCGAAGGCGTGGGCGGCGCCGGCGACGGTGAAGCCGCCGCCGCGCAGGCATCCGATGACGGCGTCGTGGTGGCGGAGGGTGGCGGGCCCGGGTTGAGCGCGGGAGTCCATGAGGGCGCTGGCCCAGGGGTGGCGGCGCAGGGCCTCGCGCAGGGAGCGGGCGCGGTCGCGCATGGCGGGGTGCCAGTCGGCGCCGTCGGCGGGGAGTTCGATCTCGGCAAAGACGAGGTCGGTCATGCCGTCGGTGAGGGCTTCCTTGTTGCGGAAGTGGTGGTAGAGGGCCATGGCCTTGACGCCGAGGCGGTCGGCGAGGTTGCGCATGGAGGGGACGCCGGCGCCGGACCGGTCGGCCATGTCGACGGCCGCGCCGAGCACCGCGGCCTTGGTCAGGGGGGTGCGGCGGGGTGTCGGGTCGGGCTCGGTGGTCACGCGGTCCTCCGGATCTGTCGTTCTGGACCTGTGTACCGTACACTGTAAAGAACTACCGTACAGTGTAAAGGTAGCGGCGGCGCTCAGCCGCCCGATCGAGCAGAGGAGCTGGTCATGGAACCGACAGCGAACGAGCGGCCCGGAGCGGGCAGGAGGGTGTGCGTCGTCGGCGCCTCCGGCAAGCTCGGCAGGT
Organism: Glycomyces paridis; assembly: GCF_004912155.1. Lineage (GTDB taxonomy): Bacteria > Actinomycetota > Actinomycetes > Mycobacteriales > Micromonosporaceae > Glycomyces > Glycomyces paridis. The sequence goes on from NZ_STGX01000021.1 coordinate 24,985, forward strand.
ACATGGTCGGGCACCTGCTCGACCGCGGCTTCGAGGTCGTGGGCGTCTGCCGCGAGCAGAGCGTCCACAAACTCGACGACTACGCCGACCGGATCACGGTGATCGGCGCCCAGACCGACGACCGCGCCGCCGTCGAACGGGCCGTCGAGGGCTGCGACGCCGTCCTCACCGTGCTCGTGCCCTGGAGCATGGGCCACTACGCCTCCGGCACCGCCCAGGCCGTGCTCGACTACGCGCGCCCCGGCGCGCGCCTGGTCTTCTCCTGCGGCTGGCACATCACCCGCGACGGGAAGGACGTCTACTCCTGGCACCTGCGGCTGCTCGTCGCGACCCTCGCGCGCCTGGCGAAAGTCATCCGCGTGGTCGACCTCAACGACCAGATCGAGGCGTGCCGCCGCATCTTCGCCTCCGACACCAGCTGGACCGTCGTGCGCGGCAGCGACCTCGAAGAGGGCCCCAGCGAGGGCCTGCCGGTGTGGAGCCGCCGCGTCGGCGACCCGGTCCTGGCGAGCAACCGCACCCGCCGCATCGACTACGCGCTCTTCATGGTCGCCGCGATCGACGACGAGGAGCTGGTCCGCGAGGCCCCCGCGATCAACGGCCGCCTCACCGAATCCGCGCTCGCCCACGCCGCCGCGAAGGCCTGACCCCTGCGCCCGGACCGCCTCGGGCGGTCCGGCCTCAGGCCTCCTGCCAGTCCACCGAGGACGGACGCTCGCCGTCCGTCTCCAGGAACTGCGCCACCGCCGACCGCACCGCGTCCACGGTGACCTCCGAATCCCTCGGGTAGGCGCACCCGCTCCCGTAGTAGCAGTACACGACCTCGTCGTAGGTGCTGGTGCGCCCCTTGGAGAACCACCGCCCCTCCCCCGAGAGGAACTGGAGGCTCCCCACTCCCCGTTCGGGATCGAGCCCCACCGACAGCTCCACCACCGGGTCCTCGGACTCGCGCTCGGCTATGTACAGGTTGGCCATGCTGAACTCGTACGGCTGGACCAGGAGGTCGTCGATGATCCCGCCCAGCTCGGCGGCGGTCGCGGCCAGCAGCGGGGTCTCCGCGTGCCCCGGCCGGAAATAGGCTCGGACGCTCACAGCCGCCTCCTCATCGTCTCGTCCCGGTGTAGCGCTTCGACCGCGTCGAACCGTCCCCGCCGGGCCAGTGGACCGTCAGGACCGAACCCGGTTGCAGGTACCGCGCCAGCAGCCCGTCGCAGCCGATGCGACCCTCGCACGGCCCGCCCGGGTTGTTGATGACGATATCGGCGCGTTTCACTCTGTGGTCGCTCATCGCCAGCGCGGCCTTGAGTTCGGCGTGTGATTCCGACCAGAACCCCTGCGGGGATCGAACGGGGCCCGTGTGCTCCCACATGTGTTCGCGTATCCGCGGCGTCGTCGCGTCCTCCCCGCTCGCGAACCGCGTGCGGGTCCCGTCGGGGTAGCGCATCTCGCCGTGCGTGCGCGGCGTCGAGCCCCGCTTACGCTCGAAGACCGGCAGCGAGGCGAGGACGGGGCGGGCGTCGAACGGCGGAGGCGTGTTCCGCGCCGCCAGCAGCGAACCGCCGCCCGAGACACGAGTTAAGGCCTCGCCGACGCCCTGCGCCTGCTGGCGGAGTTCGTCCAGGAGGTCCTTGAGCCGCAACGCCATCGCGGCGGCCTCGGATTCGAGCCGCCCGCCCACGGCCCGCACGCGCGCGGCCGCGGCGTCGGCGTCGAGGCTGTCGATGGCGCTCGCCAGCTCGTCGCCGTTGGACTTCGCGGCGCCGATCGCGGTGATGACCGACTCCGCGGAGGCGGCGGCGCTCCCGACGGCGGCGCTGAACTCGTCGACCGAGGACATGGGCACTCCCTCATGGATGCGGCTCTCCCGAGTATCACGGCGGGGCCAGGTCCGGTCCGTCGGGATGCCGACACTTCCCGGTCTCAACTGCACGATTGACCTGCGATTCTGCGTACAGGAGTGGCAATTGGACCGGGTGTAGGGTCAAGGGTCATGGGTGAACACGAGCACATGAGCGCGACTCGCGACGGCTACGATGCGGCGGCCGAGGAGTACGCCGAACTGTTCCGCCACTCGCTGCGCGACTACCCCTTGGACCGCGCCGCCATCGCGGTCTTCGCCGAGCTGGCCGCCGGACCGCTCCCGGTCCTCGACGCGGGCTGCGGCCCCGGCTACGTCACCGCCCACCTGCGCGACCTGGGCCTGGACGCCCGCGGCGTCGACCTCTCGGCCGAGATGGTCGCTCTGGCGCGGCGCTTCCACGCGGACATGGATTTCCGGATCGGGGACCTCGCGGCGCTCGACGCCGCGGACGCGAGCCTCGGCGGCGTCCTCTCGCGTTCCTCGATCATCCACACCCCGCCCGAGCACCTGCCCGCGGTCTTCACCGAGTTCCACCGGGTCCTCGCCCCCGGCGGCGTGCTCCTGCTGTGCTTCCAGGCGCACGAGGACACTTCCCAGCTGGCCTGGCCCTTCGACCACAAGGTGGCCCTGGCCTACCGCCTCTCGGTCGGCCGCGTCGCCGGTCTCCTGCGCGAGGCCGGCCTCACCGAGGTCGCCCGCCAGATCGCGGCCCCCGAGGAGGACCCGATCCGCGGCTTCCACTACGCGAACCTGTTGTTCCGCAAGTCTTAACGCTGGACTTCGAGCTGGCGGAACCGCCACTGGGACCACCATTCGGCCCGTTCGGGCCGAATGCGACTTCTCGGGCGGGGGACGACGTACGCTCAAGACATGTGGAAAATCCTCGGTATCCTCATCCTCGTCTGGCTGGCGTTCTCGGTCCTGGGCTTCGTGATCAAGGGCCTGCTGTGGCTGGCGGTCATCGGGATCATCCTGTTCCTCGCCACGGCGGTCTACGGCATCTTCAAGGAGCGCTCGGACCGGTCCTGACCGGGCCGCGCGCCGACCCGGTCCCTGCCCGTGCGGCGACCGGGCGCCGGCCTATGCCGAGGCGCCCGCGCCCACGTCGGCGGCCGCCGCCAGGAGCTTGCGCCAGCGCGGGGCGTTGGGGTGGGCGGGGTTCCCCTGCAAGGCCATCGCGACCTTGGCGACGAGGTCGTCGAGCTGCGGGCCGAGGTCCTCGAACTGCGGGGCCGCGATCTCGACGCGCGTCGTGCGGAAGCCTGAAAGGATCTGCCGGGCCTTCTCCGTGACGTTCACGATCGTGTGCGGGAATCCGCCCGCGCGGTTCTGCGCCTCGATGTATCCGTGGTCGGCCAGTCGTTTAGCGGAGAAGGCGATCTCGCGCGCTTCGAGGTCGATCTGGAAGTGCTGGGCCAAGGACTCGGCATTGAACGGCCCTTTGTCGTCGTAAAGAGCTGCGATGCGCTGCAACATGGGCAGATCGACGTCATCCCAAAGGGACGGATTCAATTCGAGCATCCACCAGTTCTACCCCTTGATGACGGTTTCCGCATCATCCGATCAGCCGCGATCCGAGCAGACGCGGCCATGCCGCATGGTCCGCTCGGCCAGCCGACTCGGTAGGCATTCGCGGTGGGCTTCGGGCCGTTGCTATCCGGTGACGGTGACGGCGAGTTCGACCGGTTCGGGCGGCGGGCCGTCGCTCGCGTCGCCCGTGCATTCGGCCAGGGAGGTCCTGAAGCAGTACTGGAACACCAGGGTCGTCTCGCCCGCTTCGAGGGCCTCGAAGTCCCAGGAGAGCTCGCCGCTGCATCCGTCGCAGTCGTCGTCGCCGTCGGTGCGCTTGTCCCCCTCGGCGATCACGCCGGTGTCGGCGCCCGAGACGAGGTACCAGTTGTCGCCGACCGAGGCGTTGACGGTGCCGAGGTCGACGCGGAGTGTCTCGCCGACGGCGACCGTCGCGGTCTCGGCGTCGAGCGCCACGGTCTCGTCGGCGCCCGAGCATCCGGCGAGCACCAGGAGCAGCAGGGCGGGGATCGGGGCGAGGGCGCGCATGGTGGCGACGATAACCGCGCGCCGCCACCGCGCGCCCGTTCGGTCCCGTTACTTGGGAGTGTCGGCGACCTGCACGTCGAAGTTGAACTGCTCGCCGTCGATCTCGGTGACGCTGAGGGTCACCTCGTAGACCTCGCCGCCTTCGGTGAGCTCGCAGTAGGTCGTGCGGCCTTCGTAGATGGTGATGTTGACTTCCCCGCAGTCGATCTCGGGACGGGCGCCGACCTGCTCTTCGAGGGCGTCCTCGGCCGCGTCGGCGAGCGCGGTGGCCTCGATTTCGAGCTGGGCGGCGCTGTCGTCGGCCGCCTCGGAGGTCTCTTCGGCGGCGCTGGTCTCGGCGCCGCCCTTGGGCTCGGAGGCGACCTGGACGGCGATGTCCCACTGGTCGCCGTCGACGCCGGTGAAGGTGACGGTCGTGTCGTACTCGGTACCCGTGTCGGGGTCGGTGAGCACGCAGTCGACTTCCTTGTCCTGCTTGGCGATGATCGAGTCGTCGCCGCAGTCGACCTCCGGGCGCGAGCCGAGTTCGCCTTCGAGCGCGTCCGCGGCGGCCTCGGCGAGCTTCTCACCCGAGACGGTCGGGCCGACCTCGGCGGTGCACGCGGCCAGCCCGAGCGCGGCGAAGGCCAGGGGAACGATGGTCAGGGGGACGATTGCCGACTTGTGATTGGGCACGAGTTTGCCTCTCGTTCGATGGGAATTACCTGCGATGGGTGTTGCCTGCTTGAGCACGGCGCGAACGCCTTGCGAGCGTGGGGCGGCGCGTGATGGTCCAGGGTGGCGCGGGGTGGCGCGGGGTGGCAGCCGAGTGCGGCGGTGCCGGGAAGCGCCCACCCGTCTCGGTGCCCCGCCGGGGGCCGCTTGCATGGTGCCGCTCGCATGGTCCTGCACGATACACGGGTGCCGCAACGAGAGGCCTGCGCGCGAAAGTCCGGTATGGCGTGCGCCGAGATGCGCTTCCGACTCCACACGCCGAGCATCGGTCGATAGCCTGGACTCATGCCCCGCTCCCCGCTCCCCGCTCCCCGCTCCCCCCTCCCCGCCCCCCCCCCCCCGCCCCCCCCCCCCCCCCCCCCCCCGCCCCCCCCCCCCCGCCCCCCGCCCCCCGCCCCCCGCTCCCCGCTCCCCGCTCCCCGCTCCCCGCTCCCCGCTCCCCGACAACCTACGATCGTGCGGTGCAGCAGGAAGAGCAACCCTTGTCGGGCGGCAACATGGACCCGGTCACCAAACTCGGCGATACAGTCCGCCGCGTCAGCGGCCCCTGGACCGAGGCCGTGCACGACCTGCTCGACCTCTACGCGTCCGCCGCGATCCCCGAAACACCCCGCGCGATGGGCCTCGACACGCACAACCGCGAGATACTCACCTTCATCGAAGGCGAGACCCTCGACGCCGCCCCGCCCGAGACCCGCTGGGCCCCCTCGACACTCCGCGCCGCCGCCGCCCTCCTCCGCCGGCTCCACGACGCGAGCGCGCCACTCGCGCAAACCCCACGCGTCTGGCGGACCGCAACCCACGAACCCGCCGAGGTCGTCTGCCACAACGACTTCGCGCCTTACAACCTCATCGTGCGCGATGGCCGCCTCGTCGGCGTGATCGACTTCGACATGGCCTCCCCCGGATCACGCCTCTGGGACCTCGCCTACCTCGCCTACCGCCTGACCCCGTACGCCGAAGACGCAGCCGGCTTCGACCCCGACCGCTTCGGCTCCCGGGAACACCGCCTCCGCGAACTCATCGCCGCCTACGGAGCCGACTTCACTCCCCCCGAGGTCCGCGCAGCCGCCGCCCTACGCCTCGACGACCTCGCCGCCTTCACCGACCAACGCGCCGCCGACACCGGCCGCCACGACTTCACCCGCCACGCCGCCATGTACCGCCGCGACGCCACCCGCCTCCGAGCCTGACCACACCCCCGGGCCCGCCCGAATCGATCACGACCCGCCCTCCTCCACCGAACCTGAGGCGCTGAACGCCGAACCCGTGATGCCCTGGGTCGCTCGCGAAAGCCACGGCCCTGGGCGGGAGCCGATCGCCGCAGGAATCTGTCGCCCGGCCCGGACCGACTGAGGTCCCGCTCGCCTCGGGGCCGGACTCCCACTGCGACAGCCGGACCTGTCATTCCAGGCTCTAAGGTGTCCGGGTGGATCTGACCCGGAGCACTCCCCTGCACCTGCGCCCTTGGCGGACCGGCGACTTCGGTGCGGTCCTTGAGGCTCTCGCCTCGCCGGACATGGACCGCCAGTTTCCCTCGGGTGAGACCGCGGAGGCGCGCGCGGAGCAATGGCTCGGATGGGCGACCGGCCTGATCGCTCGACCGGCGGGGTTCGCGTTCGCGGTCTGCGCCGATGATGATGAGCCGCTTGCGAACTTGGCGGCCACCGCCATCGATCGGCACGACGTCGGTTGGGTGTCCTACTGGACCACCTGCCGGGCCCGCGGGCTCGGGATCGCCGCAGACGCGCTCGCGGCGCTCGTGCCGTGGCTCCACGACGAGGCGGGCGTCTGGCGCCTGGAGCTGGGCCACCGGCTCAACAACCCTGCGTCCGGGCGGATCGCCGAGCGCGCGGGGTTCCTCCGCGAGGGCGTCGAGCGCGCCAAGCTCAAGTACGAGGGACGGCGCTACGACACCGCCCGCTGGGCCCGACTCGCCGACGACCCGCGCCCAAAGGCGCGCCGAACCGTCGAGTTGTAACGGTCTGCCATCCGCCACGACAGCATCCGCCGCTGCTTTGGTTGCTGCCCAACGCCTCTAAACATCGATTCCGATATATATTGCTATCGCCCTCTGAACCATCGCGAGCACCGCCGGATCGCCGGCCCCCTCGACCAGTCCACCGCGCGCACCGGCGTTCTAGATTGGCTGCATGAGCGAAGGACAGGAGCGGCACGGGCAGTGGTGGGAGTCCGGCCCGGTGTTCTCGACCACCGATCGCGGCTCGAAGATCACGACGATCGCGCCGGGCAAGCGGGCCGGCCGGTTCACGACCGGACTGACCATAGGAACGGTGTTCACTGCGCTCGTGTGGACGGGGCTGGCGTTCCTGGGCTATCCGAGGATCTTCAGGGCGGTCCACACCGCACCGGCGATCGAGGAGATGGCGGCGACCTGGTGGTGGCTCGTCCTGGCCGTGCTGGCGGTGCTGTTCATGCTGCTGGCGAACCTGGGGCTCTACGGGGCGGTCGAGGAGCGCTTCGGGCAGCAGTCGGCCGGGTTCACGGTGTGCGTCGCAGCCGCGGGATTCGGATGCTTCGTGGGCGGGGCGCTCCATCTACGGCTGCTCGCTTCCGCGATCGCGGCAATGCCGCCCTCCACACCGAGCTGGGACCGGCCGGACGGCGTGGTCCTGTTGCTGTTCACCGGGAGTGGCCTGTTCGGATTCCTCGGGGCGGGGCTCGCCGCGCCGTTCGTCCTCCTCAGAGCAAGCCGTCGGCAGCGGACGATCCTGCGCCTGCGCGAGTCCGCGCACAGATACCCCGGCCAGGTGGTCGCGACGGACTTCCGGAAGCAGTGGATCGCGGGCCGGCCGCAGTTCAAGGTCGTGATCGAGTACGAGACGCCGCACCTGCGCGGCAGATTCGACACGGCGATGGCCACGCAGTCGGACCGGGTGCCGCTCCCGGGCTTCCCGGTCCTGGTCTCGGTCGGAGACGCGAGTGAGACCCTGGTCGAACCCGACCCGGACCGCCCGGGCGCCTTCGACCCCGACAACAGCCGGTACCAGCAGTCGTCAGGAGGAGGCGGAGGGGCCTGACCGAACGGCCGTGCAGCGCCCACCGCGGTTCACGGGCGCACCGGTTCTTCCGGCGCGCGACGCGGTCCCGATTCGATCGACCCTCGCGGAGAGTGCAGGGATAGGATGTCGGGATGTCTGCTTCGGAGCCTCCCCGTCCCCGGACCCCGTCGGACCCTTCCGCGCAGGCCCCGGCGGACGCAGCGCCGACCGGACCCGGCACCGCTCCCCCGCGGCACCCCCGCTTCGACCGCATCGCCGTCACCGGCACCGCCGCCTGCGCGCTCATCACCGATCCCGGAGGCCGGGTCCTCCTGGTCAAGCCCGTTTCGCGCGACGAGTGGGGCTTCGTCGGCGGGTGGGTCGACCGGGGCGAGACGCCGCACGAGGGCTGCGCCCGGGAGATCAAGGAAGAGATCGGCCTCGACCTGCAGGTGGGCGCCCTCCTCGTGCTCGACTGGATCCCCGGGGGCCGGGTCGTGGCCGACCCGCTCACGTTCTACGTCTTCGACGGCGGCGTCGTGGAGCACCCCGACTCAATCCACCTGCGCGAGAACGAGATCGAGGACTTCGGGTTCTTCCCGCCCGACCGGGCCCGGGAGCGCTCCGGCGAGTTCAACCGCGAACGGGTGGGTCTGGCCCTGGAGGCGCGCCGGACCGGCCGGACCGTCTACCAGCCCCATCGGCGCTGATCCGCAGCGCCCCGATCGGCGCGCTACCGCCCGGTGAGGCGGCAGCGGCTCGCCAGCCAAATGGTGAGGTCCCTGGCGATCGCGTTCCGATCGGTACCGGTCTCCAGCTCGTGGACGCCTAGCTCGGCGTGTGCGCGCTCGACCGCGAACACATTATCGTCCATAAGAGACACCGTTGCGTGCCAGGCAGGTTGCGAGCCGGGCGGCGCAATCGTCAGGAACCTGTTGTCGATCGGGTTCAGGTCCTCCAACAGCATGTAGAGGGCGTCCTCGGACGGGTCGTCGATATGGTCGCCGTCCTCGGTGTCGACACGGTAGTAATCCGCGGCCATCACGGCCCTCCTCCCAGGTGAAGAGGTCAAGACTCCCACACGCCCGCGGCCGGATCAGCGCACGTCCCAGACCGGTTCGGCCGACTCGACCACTTCCCCGTCGTTCTGGAAGACCACGTACCGGTCGAAGCCGCGCGCGAACCAGCGGTCGTGCGTGACCGCGATGACCGTGCCCTCGAACGACCGCAGGCCCTGTTCGAGCGCCTCGGCACTCTCCAAGTCGAGGTTGTCGGTCGGCTCGTCCAACAGCAGGCAGGTCGCACCGGAGAGTTCGAGCAGCAGCACCATGAACCGCGCCTGCTGCCCGCCCGAGAGCGTCTTGAACTCCTGCTCCGCCTGGCCCATCAACTCATACCGGTTGAGCGCGTTCATGGCCCGCGATCGGTCGAGCGACGGGCGGTCCTCGTCGCCGTCCCACAAAATCGCCAGCAGGGTGCAGGCGTCGAACTCGGGATGCTCGTGCGTCTGCGAGAAGTGGCCCGGCAGTACCCGCGCCCCGAGTCGCGCGATGCCGCTGTGCCGCACCGGGTCCAACGATCGCCCGGGGAGGCCGCTCTCGGGGTCGGAGCCGCCGCGGGCGAGCAGGCGCAGGAAGTGGCTCTTGCCGGTCCCGTTAGCGCCCAGGACGGCGACGCGGTCGCCGTACCAGACCTCCAGGTCGAACGGGAACGTCAGGTCCTCCAGCTCGAGCTGCTCGCACACCACCGCTCGCCGGCCGGTGCGCCCGCCGCCGAGGTTCATGCGGATGTTCTGGCCCACATGGGGAACGGGCGGCGGCCCGGCCTCCTCGAACTTCCGGAGCCGGGCCTTCGCCGCGGGGATGCGAGTGGCCATCTCGGCGAGCTTCTCGTGCTCCTCGTCCCAGCGTTTGCGCAGCTCCGCAAGGCGCTCATGGCGTGCGAGGCGCGCTTCGTGCCAGGACTCGAAGCCGCCGCCGTGCGTCCAGGTCGTGCCCGATTCCAGGGTCACAATGGACTCGGCGGCGTTCGCGAGGACCTCGCGGTCATGCGAGACGAACAGGATCGTCTTGGGCGACTCGCGGATCGCCCGCTCGAGGTCGCGCTTGGCCGGGACGTCGAGGAAGTTGTCCGGCTCGTCGAGCACCAGCACCTCGTCGCGGCCCCGCAGCAGCAGTTCGAGGGCGAAGCGCTTCTGCTCCCCGCCCGACAACGTCCTGAGAGGACGGTCCTTCGACTCCTCCCAGGGGAGGCCGAGGATCGCGACCGAGACGGTGTCGCACAGGACGTCGAACTCGTACCCGCCCAGCTCACCCCAGTCGGCCAGCGCCTGGGCGTACGCGAGCTGGGTGGCGTCGCGGTCGTCCAGGCGGGTCTCGGCGGCGCTCGTGCGCTCGGCCGCGGCCCGCAACTGGGGCGAGGCGAGCGCCAGCGCGAGGGCCCGGAGCGGAAGCCGCCCCTCCCTCATGCCGACGAGCTGGCGCATGACGCCGAGGCCGCCGCCGTGCGAGACGCTGCCGGTGGCGGGTTCGAGGACGCCGGTGAGAATGTTGAGCAGGGTGGTCTTGCCTGCGCCGTTGGCGCCGATGAGGGCGACTTTGGCGCCTTCGCCGACGCGGAAGGAGACGTCGGCGAAGAGCGTGGTCCCATCCGTGAGGACATGGCCGACTCCGGAGAGATCCACAAAACCCATGCGGCGAGTCTGGTGGGCGCGGTCCCAGGCGTCAACGGGATTACGGCGAGGAGGGCGTGCCGATGTCTTGGGTGCCGTTGCCGCCCTTAGCCTCAGGCTCGGAATCGGAGTCCGGCCCGCGCTCCGGCTCGGCATTGTCCCCGCGTTCGGATTCGGCTTCGGGACCGGTCTTCTTGTCGGTCCCGGCCGCACGGCGTCGGCTCCACCACCTGATCCAGACCGCGAAGGCGATCATGGCGGCGCCGAGGAACAGCATGGCGCGAGGCTGGTCGTCGGACGTGGAGGCACGGCCCGTGATGGGGCCGTAGAGGATCTCGACCTCGTCGCCGATCTCGTAGTCGCCTTCGATCCTGGTCGCGACGGTGTCGCCGTCGTCTTCGGTGAACTCGACGTCCGCGTAGGGTTCCTGACCGCAGAAGTTCCCGACGCAGCGCAGCGAGGTCCCGTAGCCTGTGACCTGAGCTTCGTGGCGGTCGCCGACCGCCAGCAGGTCGATCCCCCACAGCAGCACGAAACCCGCGACCCCCAACCAGGCCGCGGCGATCGCGCCGAAGAGCACCTTGCCGATCAGAGGCAGCCACATGTCCGCACTCCTCTCGACCGACGGGCGGACCCCACGTTAGCAGCGGGCGGCAACCCTGCCGCGGCGCCGAAGCCACGGCACGAGCTGCACCGCGCCCCAGCACGCTTCGACGATGAGGAAGGGCCACAACAGTTCCGGCCCGCCGTGGGCCAGCGCGTACGCCATCCAGGTGGTGAAGAGGACGCGGGCGGCACCGTCGTAGAGGCCGTGGACACGTTCGGTGCGCAGCAGTCGCAGGAGGGACCAGACCACGACGACCGAGCCCATCAGGTTCGCGTAGAGCACCTGGGCCACCTCCATCTCAGGGAAGGCGCCGAGGCCGAGCGCGTCGCCCGCGTTGAGGGCGGCGTGCACGAGCGCGTAGGTCCACGGCGTGGCGAACCCGGCGGTGACGGCGAGGTCGTACCAGGCCGAGGCGCGGACCAGGCGGAGGTACGGTTCGCGTTGCGCGGCGGTCGGTTCGGGGTTGGACACTGGGTTGCTCCGTTCGTCGCGGCGGGCGGGAACGGCTACCGTAAACCGTGGAGTGCGCTCCAAGTTCAAGTCGAGAGGGCGGATGCTGCGGTGCGGATCGGCGAGTTGTCGGAGCGATCGGGTCTGAGCAGGGACGCGATCAGGTTCTACGAGCGGATCGGGCTGGTCGGTTCGCACCGCTCGCCTAACGGGTACCGCGACTTCCCGGAGTCGGCGCTGCCGTGGCTCCACTATGTGCGGACGGCGCAGCGGCTCGGGTTCTCACTTGCGGAGATCGCCGATCACGCTGCGGACCTTCGTGACTCAGACGACGCGGCGGCGGCGCTTTCGGCGTTGTTCGCCGAGAAGGTCGCGATCGTGGACGCCCGCATGGCCGAACTCGCGGCGCTCAGGTCCGAGTTGGTCGAGCGTGCGGGCACCGGGTGCCCGCTCAGGCCCGATGCGCCGGGCACCGCGAGGGCAGTGGCGGACTCGCCGCCGAAGCCGGTGCTGCCGCTGCGGTGAGCGTTCCGGTCAGGGGGCGACGGTGAGCACGGTCTTGCCGCGCGCCTTGCCTTCTTTCAAGCGGCCCAAGGCGAGTGCGGCGTCTTCGAGCGGGACCTTGTAGTCGATGCGGACCCGCAGGCTGCCCCGCTCGACCGACTCGGCGAGCGAGGCGAGCGTCGCGGGGTTGGCGTTCGCGTACAGGTTGGCGCCGCGCAGGCCGTGGACGGCGAGGAGTTCGGCGTCGACGGCGCCGTTGGAGGAGACGATGACGCCGTTGGGCCGCAGCAGCGAAGCGATCGCCTCGATCCGCTCAGGCCCGGAGATGAGGTCCACAATGGCGTCGATGCCGCCGGGGTGGGCTACCCGGACCTGGTCGGCGGTGTCGCCCTCGGTGAAGTCGACGGTCTCGGCCGCGCCGAGTTCACGCAGGTAAGCGGCGGTGCCCGGGTCGGTGGTCGCGATGACCCGGACGCCCTGAGCGGCCGCGATCTGCACGGCGGCCTGCCCGACGCCGCCCGACGCGCCGTTGACGAGGAGTGTCTGACCGGGCCCGGTGCCGGTGCCCTCCACGAAGTCGTGAGCGGCCGAACCGGCGGTCGGCAGTGCCGCGGCGAGGTCGAAGGGGATGGCGTCGGGGAGCCGGGCGAGCTTGGCGGCCTTCGTGACGGCGAACTCGGCGTAGGAGCCGCGGCCGTGCTGCACGTCCATGAACTGGCCGAAGACCCGATCGCCGGGCTCGAAACGCTCGACCCCGTCGCCGACGAGCTCCACCGTCCCCGCCGCATCAGAGCCCAGGATCAGCGGGAACGCGTGCCCGACCGAGCCGCGCATGGCGCCCTCCACGACCTTCCAGTCGAACGGATTGACCCCCGCGGCGGCCACCCGCACCAGAACCTCCCCGGGACCGGGCTCGGGGACGTCCAGCTCGACGAGCTCGGGCTCGGTGTCGAAAGCGGTGGCGACGACTGCACGCATCGGTGTCCCTTCGGTTGTGGCCCTTACCGTCGCTCTCGCTGCCCGGCAGGACCGGCCGGTCCCCAGCCGAATCTACACCCGCAGATGCGGGGCCGAGGCCGATCGGACACGGGCGCACGGGCGGTCCGGAAACGGGCGCACGCATGAACCGGCCGTTGCCGCCCAGCCCGCTCCTCGGGCTGCCGACTGCGATCACATCTCGGTGAGGACGAGGAGGCCTCACCGCCGATCCGCCGAACGCTCGGCCCGGGGCCGAATGCCGTTTGGCGACATAACCCGACACCGACGCACTTCCGAGCGGACGACCTTCAGCGCTGCACTCCTCACCTGACCCCGGCCCAGGGCCGCGGCCACCCGGCCGCAAGACCGGACGCCATCACCACCTCGGGCCACCAACCACGGCCTCGGCACGCAGCGCCCGACCCCGACCCCGACCCCGACCCCGACCCCGACCCCGCGAGCGTAGGGCGCGAAGCCGCAACACTGGGCACCGCGACTCCATCGAACAGTCAATCCCGCTCCCAGCGCGCAGCGACCGACTTGCCCGAGGCCGAAGGACGCGAGGCTTGCACCCCACCAGACGGTTCATCCCGACTCCGGCTCTCGGCGCCCAAGCCTCGCGTTGTCCCGAAGGCCGCACGACCAGTTGCCACCCCCGAGCCGCCGACCCCGACCCCAGCGCTCGAAACCTGACCCCGGCCCGGAGCCGAAAGCTGCGGGAGCGCGTGGTTGCAAGGTCGCAAGACCGGATACCACCCGCCATCGGGCGACAAAACCCGCTTCCAGCACGCAGCACCTGGCCCCGGCCCCGGCCCCGGCCCCGGCCCCGGCCCCGGAGCATGGCCCGCAAGGCCGCAAAGCCGCAAAGCCGACGCCCGCGGAGCGGCCGACCCCGGCCCGGCACTCGCCCGAGGCCGAATTCCACGCCCGCAAGACCAGGCCCCGCTACCCCGCTGACCAGTCGACCTCGACTCCGATGCACGGCAGCGGATCCCGGCACGGGTCGAAGGCCGCGAGGCCGCAAAAGTTCAAAGGTGCAACCACCCTCCACCACTCCACCACTCCACCACTCCACCACGGCCCAACCCTGGCCCAGGCACTCGGCACCTGAGCCCGGCGCGGGCCGAAAGCCGCAAGGCCGAACGCCGCCGCTTCGCTGAGCGGTCGAGCGGCCCCGGGGGCCGGCCCTCGGCGCCCTGCACGGCGCGAGGGCCGTCGGGGCGGGTGCGCGTGCTCCTTACTCTGGTCGCATGGGCAACACGCAGGACGACCAGGAGCACAGGTGGCAGGCGGGCCCGCAGGCTTCGCGGGGCGCTCGCTGGTTCTCGGAGTTCGCCGCCGCCGCGCACCGGCAGAGTGCGCGGTACGGCAGGGAAGAGACCGCCGAGGAGGCCGAGCAGCGCAAGCGCGAGGACTGGTGGGAGCTCGGCCCGGTGTTCTCCACGACCGACCGGGGCGCTCGGATCACCTCGCTGGACCCGAGCCGGGAGCCGGGGCGGTTCTCGGGCCGGCTCGTCGCGTTCACGGTCGGGGGCGCGCTGGCGTGGACCGCGTTCTCGTACCTGGGCTTCGCGGAGCTGCCGGACGTGGGCGCGACGCAGCCGGGGCTGCACGATCGTGCGCGGACGTGGTGGTGGGTCGTGCTGATAGTGCTGGCGCTCAAGGCGTCAGGGCTCGCCACTTGGAGGCTCCGCGGCGAGGCGCAGCGCCAGTTCAGACAGCAGTCGGTCGTGAAGGGGCTCGCGCTCGTGGTCGCCTCGTTCGGGATCACCGCGGGCGCGGCGCTGCATTTCGCGGCGTACGCGTCGGCGCTCGGCGACGGGGAGGCCAACGTGGAGCCGCCCGCGATCATGCTGTTCCTCGCGGTGCCGTTCGCCTCGGTGCTCGCGGTCCGGGCGCCGTGGGTGCCGTTCGCGCTGTGGCGGGTGCAGCGGCGCCAGCGTCGGATTCAGCAGCTTCGCGGCACAGGGCGGCGCTTCGACGGCGAGGTCGCGTCGCTGCGGTTCACGGAGAGCTGGGCGGGCGGCAAGCCTCGCTTCGAGGTGCTGATCCGCTACGAGCACGCCGGGGTGCGGCGCGACTTCTCGACGGCGATGGTGACGGACGCCGACCGGGTGCCGCTCCCGGGGTTCCCGGTGCGCATCATGGTCGACGAGCGCTCCGCGACCCTCGTCGAACCCGACGGGGACCGGCCGGGCTACGACTTCGAGTCGAACTGGGCGAAGTACGTGCAGCCTTCGGGCGACGGCTGAGGGCGGGAGGCCGGTCGCGGCCGGGCGCCCACGGCCGGTGGCGACAGGGCCGGTCGCACCTGGCCGGGTCGCGAGGAACGGTGACAACGCGCTGAGCGGGCCGGACGGCGACCGATCCGGCGCACGGGCCCGCGGCCCGACCGGTCGAATCAGATCGATATGTGTCGATGTTCGAGCAGGTGGCGGGCCCGTTCCCGACAAGTCGCCGGCCCCACTCGCCGCTTGCGCTTCCAGGCCACTGGGATCGGTGGCGAGGGCTTTCCCGAGGCCCTGGCGGGGCTTGTACGCTACACCGTGGACACGAGGCCCCCTCATCGCCTTCGTCGCCCGGACGTGTCCGCCCCTGCTTCATCCGTCCCGTTCGGAGGAGATCGCCATGCGCCCTTGGATGGAACGCGCGACGCTGCGCGGGCGAATCCACGGCCGTCTGCTCCTGGTGCTCATCGTGATCGCCGCGCTCGCGTGCATCGCCGCCGTACTCCAGTTCAGCGTGCTGCGCGACGGCGACGACACCGACCGCACCAACATCGGCGCCGACGCGCCCTCCGCGCCTGACTTCAGCGCCGCTCCCGACACCTCCGTCGAGAGCACCTCGGCCACGCCCTCACCCGACGTCGAAACCAGCTCCTCCTCGCCCGAGCCCGAGCCGACCAAGTCGGCCTCGGCGGCCGAGCCGACCGAGGCGGCGCCGCCCGCCTCGCAGTGCAGCGCGTCGCTCGCGCTCGACAACGAGTGGGGCGACTCGGTCGCCGTCACGGTCACCGTCGCCAACACCGGGACCGAGCCGATCGACGGGTGGGAGGTCGAACTCGCCGTCGAGCACCTGTCGGTGGCCTCCACCTGGGGGCTCGACCACGTCGAGGGCGACCGGTACGGCGACGTCTGGCTCAACGGCGCGGTCGAACCCGGTTCGAGCGTCGAGCCGAGCTTCACCGCCGACGTCGAGGGCGAGTACGACCTGCCGGAGACGGTGCCCTGCACGCCCGTCGAGTGACCGGAAGCGGCTTACTCTCCGATGTGGACCGTCGGCTCGTGGCGGACCGGGAAGTTCACCGAGTTCGCGATGAAGCAGCCCTTGTTCGCCTCGTGGTGGAGCTCGAGGGCGCGTTCGCGGTGCTCGGGGTCGGCGATCGTGACCGCCGGGGCGAGCACGACCTCCGAGAAGCGCCCGCTGTAGCCGGCGGACTCGGTCATGGTGCCGGTCGCGGCGTCCTCGTAGGCGGTCACCACGATCCTCTCGCGCGAACACAGCGAGAGGTAGGTGAGCATGTGGCACTCGGAGAGGGAGGCCACGAGGAGGTCTTCGGGGTTCCAGCGCTCGGCCTGGCCGCGGAAGGCGGGGTCGGCGCTGCCGAGGAGGAGCGGCTTGCCCGGCGCGGTGATGTCGTGGTCGCGGCCGTAGGAGAGGTACTTGGCGGTGCCCTCGCCCCGGTTCCCGGTCCAGCGGACGGTGACCTCGTAGTGGTGTTCGCGACCGCTCACGGCGCGCTCCTTCCGTTCGGTGGGGGACAAGCGTATCCGAAGCCCGACCGGGCTGCCCGGCTCTGTAACCTGCGGTCGTGCCGGGCACTCGCGTCCACTCCCGCCTTCGAGTGAACCTTTGCCGGAGCATGTCGCCGAGGCCCGTTTCTTGTCGGACCCGGGGGAAAGGATCGCGGCAGGGTTCCTTCCCCTCTCGGGAGGGTGGGGGATGCTCCTATGGATGTCAAGTCGTGGATTGAAGGTTTTCTGTCGGGGTTGTGGTCTTGCTGAGGACGGTGAAGATTTCGCGGGCGATGTAGCGCTTGAGGCAGCGGATGATGTCTTTCTTGGACAGGCCTTCTTTGGTGCGTTTCTCCATGTAGGCGCGGGTGCGTGGGTCCCAGCGGAGTCGGGTGATGGCGATGCGGTGGATCGCGGCGTTGGCTTGCCGGTCGCCGCCGCGGTTGAGGCGGTGGCGGTGGGTTTGCCCCGAGGAGGCCGGGAGCGGGGCGATGCCGCAGAGCATGGCGAAAGCGGCTTCGTTTCGGATCCGGTTGGTGTTCTGGCCGGCGGTAACCAGTAGCTGGCCGGCGACTTCGGTCCCGACGCCGTTGAGGGCGAGCAGGTCGGGGTTGATCGAGGCGACCAGCGGGGCGAGGTCGGTGTCGAGGTCGGTGATCTCGGTGTCCAGGTTTCGGACGCGGCGGGCGAGGGCTCGCAGGGCGGCCCGGGTTGCGGTGGCTGGTTCAACTAGGCGGGCCGGGTCGGGCCGGAAGGCCGCGCAGGTGGTGACCAGATCGGGGTTCGAGCTGGTGCGCAGCGAGGCGCGCAGTGGTTCGGGCGCGCTGATGATGAGGGCTTTCATCTGGCGGAGCGTGTCGGTGCGCTGCCGGACCGCGCTTCGGCGGGCCACTCGCAGCGCCCGGAGTGCTTCGACTGCGCCGGTGCGTTGTTTCGGGGTCCCGGTGCGGTGCCCGGCCTGGGCGGCGCGGGCGGCGGCCTCGGCATCGACCGGATCTGATTTTCCCTGCCAGCGGCGCATTTTGCGATCGGGCCGATCGATCTCGACCACCTTGATCGCTTCGGCTTGGAGGTGGCGGGTGAGCCCGGCGCCGTAGACGCCGGTGCCCTCGACGCCGACCAGGGCCAGGGACCCGAACGAGGTCAGCCAGGTCAGGAGTTTCCGGTAGCCGGTAGTGGTGGCCTTGAACTGCTTGGCGCCCAGCAATCGCCCGGAGGTGTCGATGGCGGCGGCGGTATGGGTGTCGCGGTGGGTGTCGACCCCGCCGGTGATCTCGATGATGGGTGGGGTTTGTGGGATGGTGGACATGTGCCGTCCTTCGCGTTCGAACTGACAGGGGCGGTGCCTCGCCGGTGAGATGCGATCGGACAGAACAGTGATGGGGCCTCTGGCCAGGCTCGTATCAAGTCACGAACGCCATCGCCGGTGGGGCGAAGGTGAGCGCTGCGGCCGAGCCGACAAATCCCGTCCAAGGCCCGAAGCCAGTTAGTGATCGAGTCAGACCCAACCGACAGCGCTCACCGTTCCATCATCACTGTTAGGGATGGCAGGGGGCCGGGCGACTTTTTCCGGGCTCAGCGCTTCGCGAGGAGCACCGTCTGCGCCTCCGGGAGCTTCGCCCACCAGTGGTGGTGGCGCTTGTAGGCGAGCGGTTCGCGGTCGGCCAGGAGCGACCGGAGGCCCTCGGCCTCGGCGTCGAGGGCGGCCCACACCTCGTCGGGCAGCGGGTGGAACGCCGTCGCCTCAATGCCCGATTCGACCGGCCGCCAGAGCCCGGCGGCGTGGCCGTCGACCAGGAGCATCGGGAGCACGTCGCCGTTGTTGCGGATGAAGGTGGCGCGGTAGTCGGGCGGGAGCGTGCGGCTGCGGTCGTGGTAGGCGAGGAACACGTTGTCCCACATGGCCATCAGGCGCGGCGGCGCCGGAGTCTCGGGGTCGGGCAGCGGCGCGCCCGGCAGGTCGTACAGGGTCTCCCCGGCGGGTCCTTCGTGGACGTCGAGGCGGTCGCCGAGGGCGAGGATCGCGCGCTTGGCCCTGCCGCGCTGGACCATCGCGAACTGGGCGACGTCGGCGGGCGAGGCCGGCCCGAAACCGGCCAGGTAGCGCAGGACGAGGGTCTGGAGCGCGGCGTCGGCGGCCGCGTCGTCGCCGAGGGTCGGCAGGTCCGGGGCGGCGATGTAGTCGACCTTCTCGTTGAAGCCCCAGGGCCCGCCGGTGCGGGCGCGCAGCAGCGGGGCGTACTGGCGGATGCCCGGCCACGCCGCCTTCGCGGTCTCGGCGCCGAGCCGCTCGGCGAGCCAGTCCTCGCATTCGCGGGCGGTGCGGCTCTCGACGGCGGCGAACGAGAGGATCTCGACCGACAGCTTCGCCGCTTCGGCGGCGGACACCCCGGCCCCGGCGATGCGCCCGCCGAGCTTCGCCGCGTACAGGGACGGCTCGGTGGCCTCCCGATAGGGGCGGTAGTCCGCGGCGGCCACGGTGTGGAGGGTCATGCGGACCGGGTTGCCGCGCACCGCGGCCCCGGACGCGTACGCGGCGTCGAGCTCGGCGCGGTCGAAGCCCGCGACCCGGTTCCACAGTCCTATGTAGGGCGACACCGGCGCCTGCGACTGGAACGCGACGGCCGCCGCGATCGCCGAGACGGCGTCGGTGTCCGCGCGGGCGAGCAGGGACTGCCTGGCGAGGGTCGCACGGTTGAGGCCGCGGGCGCTGAGCTGCATCCCCCGAGGCTATCCGCCCCCGCCGACAACTCTCGTGGAGGCGAAACCGGCGCGGCTCCCATCCGGCCTCACTCGCCGCTGTGTACGCGATGCCCTTCCAAGTACCGCTCGAAGCTCGCCGGGGGCGTTCCCGTCAGGCGTTCGACGTCGCCCGGGGCGGCCGCGAAGCGGCCGTCTCGGACCGCGCCGAACATGGTCGCGTACGCCTCGACCAACCAACCGGGTTCGCCCTCGGAGAGGAGGCGGGCGCGGTAGTCGGCGTCGGTGACCGGCGCGAACCGCAGCGGCCGACCGGTCGCGCGCGCCGCCGCCGCGGCGATCCGCTCCCCCGTCAGCGCCTCCGGGCCCGTCAGTCGCACCACGCCTTCGGCGCCCGCCAGCGCGGCCGCGGCGATGCCCCGGCCGACGTCCTCGCGGGCGACGAGCGACACGGCGCCCTCGCCGAGCGGCAGGTCGAGGACGCCGGAGGCGAGTGCGGCGCCGAGCCACGTGTCCGCGAAGAAGTCGGCGAACACGGAGGTGCGGGCCTTGCAGTGGGGGATGCCGGAGGCGTCGAGGAGCGTCTCGGTCGCCTGGTGGCCGGGCGCGTAGTAGAAGCGCGTGCCGGGCTCGATGTCGAGGATGCTCGTGTACACGAGGTGCCCGACGCCGGCCTCTGCTGCGGCGCCGATGACGTTGCGGTGGTGGCGTTCCATCGTTTCGGCGAGGCCGTCGCTGGAGACCATGACGAGGGTGTCGAGGCCGCGCATGGCCTCGCGGAGGGTGTCGGGGCCGTCGTAGTCGGCGCGGCGGGCGCTCAGGCCGGGTGCGGCGGGGACCGCGTCGGGCCTGCGGGCGAGGGCGACGACGTCGCGGCGGCCGCGGGCGAGGAGGTGTCGGACGGCGGCGGAGCCCACGCCGCCGGTCGTTCCGGTGATGCCGATCATCGCGTCTCCGTTCGGTAGGTGGCCCGGCCATTATCGGGGACGGGCGGGGCCGGTGTGACGCGAGAGGGGTTCGGTGTGCGCGGCGCCCGTGCGGTCGGAGACGCGTCGGGGCCGGACCCTGCCGGTCCGGCCCCGACGCCTCCGCGGCGATCAGAGTTTCGCCACGTAGGCGGCGCAGGAGTCGAGCAGCATCTGGCTGCCCTGCTTCGCCATGTCGTGCTCTTCCTGCGTCGCGCAGTTCTGCGAGATCGTGAAGCGGGTCCGGTCGTCGCCGAGGTCCTCGACGTCGAGCCGCATGACCTCTTCGCCGCCGTCGGGCGTGTCCATGCCCATGACGAGCGTCCGCGGCGCGTCCACCTCGATGTACCGGCCGGTGATCGGGAACTCGGTCCCGTCGGGGGTGACGACGGTGGAGGTGTAGCGGCCCCCGGGCGTGACGTCGAGTTCGACCGACCCGGGCTTGGAGTAGCTCCACGCCTCGTAGTCGTCCCGCTCGGTCCAGGCCTGCCAGACGGCGGCGACGGGGACGTCGACCTCGGCGGTCAGCGAGTAGGGGAATCCGGTCGAGTTCGCGTTCGTGGTCATGTCGGTGCTCCTTGGATCGGTGTCAACTGGTTGTACCCATGAAGACGCCGCACCATCCGCCGAATCATCGCTTCGGGCGCGATATTTTCCGAGCCGCTTTCACAGCCAGCCGCGCTCGTCGGCGATTCGGGCCGCCTCGGCGCGGTTGCGGGCGCCGAGTTTGCCTATGGCCGTGGACAAGTGGTTGCGCACGGTCCCTTCGGTGAGGTGCAGGGCGGCGGCCATGTCCGCGACGGTGCCGCCGTCGAGGGCCAGGCGCAGCGCCTCCCGTTCGCGCCCGGTCAGGGGCCCTTCGCCCGTGGCCAGCGACTCGGCCGCGAGCGCGGGGTCCACCACGCGCAGGCCGCCGTGGACACGGCGGACGGCCTCCACGAGCTGTTCGGGGGGCGCGTCCTTGACGACGAAGCCGACGGCTCCGGCGGTCATGGCTCGGGCAAGATAACCGGGCCGCCCGAAGGTCGTGCAGATGACGATGCGGCAGCCGGGGCGGGCCCGGTGCAGGTCGGCGGCCACTTGGAGGCCGTCGCGGCCGGGCATCTGGACGTCGAGGAGCGCCACGTCGGGCGCGGTCCGGGCCGCGGCGGGGAGCACCTCGTCGCCGGAGCCGACCTGGGCGACCACTTCGATGTCGGGTTCGAGCCCGAGGACGGTGGCGAGGGCGCCGCGGACCATCGCCTGGTCGTCGGCGAGCAGGACCTTGATCACGGTGCCTCCGGTGGTGCGGGAGCGCGGGTCATGCGACCTCGGCTCGGACGGTGAACCCGCCGCCGGGCGCGGGCCCGGCGTCGAGGGTGCCTCCGGCGGCGGCGAGGCGTTCGGCGAGGCCGCGCAGGCCGGTGCCGGCGCCGCGGGCCCCGCCGCGGCCGTCGTCGGTGACGGTGATCCAGTCCGGTCCGAGCCGGATCGTCACGGTCGCGGCCTGGGAGTGGCGGATGGCGTTGGTGACGGCCTCGCGCACCACGTACCCGAACACGGCGTGGAGGGCGGGGGCGACGTCGTCGACGGCGCGGGGCAGGTCGGCGTCGATGTCGGCGGCGCGCAGGGCCGCCCTGGCACCGGCGAGTTCGCCTGCGAGCGTGACGGTCCGGTACTCCGAGACGGTGGCGCGCACGTCGGCGAGCGCCGAGCGCGACAGGGCCTCGACGTCGCGGATCTCCTCGATCGCGCGGGCCTCCCCGCGGCCGGTCTCCAGGAGGCGCCGGGCCGCGCCGGCCTTGACGGTGATCGTGGTGAGGCTGTGCCCGAGGATGTCGTGCAGGTCGCGGGCGAGGCGCTCGCGTTCGGCGTCGACGGCGAGCGCGGCGATGGTCGCGTTGGCGCGGCGCAGGCTGCGGACGGTGCGGATGAGCCTGACCATGAAGAACAGTGCGACCGTGATGCCGAACATGGCCCACAGGTCGCTGTAGGCGATCGTGGTGGTCTCGCCGATGAGGTCGAGCGCCCCGAGGGCCTCCAAAACGCCGAGGGCGAGGAGCGTGCCGCCGTCGAGGACGATCATCCAGGCGCGCGGCAGGCCCATCGCGATCGGGATCATGGCGTACAGCAGGCCGTACACGCCGCCGGTGTCGAGGACCGCGAACAGGGTCCAGCCGAGGGCGAGGATCACGGCGCCGAAGGCCACGCGGCGGCGCAGGTCGGGCACCGACACCGCCCACGGGAACGCGAGGTAGCAGGCCGCGTAGGCGGCGACGACCGCGACGGTCGCCCAGGAGCCGCGGCCGACGGCGTCGACCGTCACCGGAATGGCGAAGGGCGCGAGGACGCCGAGTCCGAGGAGGACCCAGCGCCTGCTCGCGCGGCCGACGAACGGGCCGGTGGAATGGTCGTCCCACCAGCCCTCACCGGGTTCGTTCGCCGACTGGAGCGCCACCGTCCGCCTCTCGTTCCGCCCGGTCAGGCCCGGGCCGAGTCCTTACGGTACCGCCCGATCACGAGGGCACCCAGTGCGAGCGCCCAGGCCGCGAGCACCGCGGCGGTGAGGCCGAGGCCGCGCGAGAGGTCGCCGGTCACGGCGCCGCGGCCGAGCTGCGTGAGCCAGTAGCTCGGCAGGACCGGCGAGAGGTGCTGCATCCAGGTCGGCATCGCGTCCACCGGGATCCACATGCCGCCGAGGAAGCCCATGACCAGCGACAGGCCCATGCTCAACGGCTGGAGCGTGTCGGGGCGGGCGAGCTGGCCGATGAGCAGGCCCAGGAGGATGAACGGGACCGCACCGAGCCAGGTGCCCAACAGGATGCGCGTCCACTGGGCCCCGTCGAGGCTGACGCCGTTGGCGAGGACGGCGATCACCGGGACCGCGACGAGCACCGGCACACCCAGGAGCAGGCCGGTCACGCCCTTGCCGAGCATGTAGGAGCGCCCGGTGAGCGGGGTCAGGCGCAGCTGCCGCTGCCAGCCGGCGGCCCGTTCGGTCGCCAGGCGCCCGCCGTTGGACATCGCGGCGAAGAACACCCCGAACGCGAGCATGTTCACCATGATCACGGCGGTCGCGGTGTCCTTGCCGGGGTCGTCGTCGGCGACGAACACGTTCGTCTGGATGAGGAAGAGGAACACCGGGAACGCGAAGGCGAAGATGAGGAACCGCGAGTTGCGCAGGGCCCGGCGGATCTCGATGCGGGTGTAGGTGAGGTTCATCGGGCGGGCTCCGGTTCGTCGTCGCGGGTCTGGTCGGTGAGGGTGAGGAAGGCCGATTCGAGTCCGGCGGCGGCGATCTCGATGTCGCGGGCGGCCGGGAAGCGCGCGAGGAGGGCGCGGAGGGTCGCGTCGGAGTCGGCGCTGGCGAGTTCGGCGCGGCCCTCGCGCAGGTCGCAGCCGGTGACGTGCGGGAGGGCGCGCAGGTCGGCCTCGGCGGCGCCGGGAACGGCGGCGCGGATGGTGCGCCCGCCGGCGGCGGCCCTGACCTCGGCGACGGTGCCGTCCGCGGCGATGCGGCCGCCGGTCATGAGGACGACGCGGTCGGCGTACTCCTCGGCCTCTTCGAGGTAGTGGGTGGCGAAAAGGACGGTGCGGCCCGCGGCCGTGTCCTCGTACATGGCCTTCCAGAAGTCGCGGCGGGTCGCGGGGTCCATGGCGGCGGTGGGTTCGTCGAGGACGAGGAGGGCCGGGTCGGAGACGAGCGCGATCGCGAAGCGGACGCGCTGGGCCTGGCCGCCGGAGAGGCGGTTGGCGCGGCGGGCGGCGAGGTCCTGGGCGCCGGCGCGCTGGAGGGCGCGCTCGACCGGGAGGGGGTGCCTGTGGAGGGAGGCGACCAGGCGCACGGTCTCGGCGACGGTGAGGTCGTCGAGGAGGGTGCCGTTCTGGAGCATCGCGCCGATGCGGCCTTCACGCACGGCCTCGGCGGGGGTGCGGCCGAAGACGCGGGCCGTCCCGGCGTCGGGAGCGGACAGTCCGAGGATCATGTCGATGGTGGTGGACTTCCCGGCGCCGTTGGGGCCCAGGAGGGCCACGACCTCGCCAGGCCGGATCTCCAGGTCGACGCCATCGACGGCGGTGACCGCGCCGTAGCGCTTCCGCAGGCCGCTCAAGGCGACCGCCGCGGCGGTGGGGTTCGTTTCGCTCATGGTCCAAGCGTGGCCGCCGCGGGGCCTGGGCGCCCAGGCCGCGCGTCACGACCTGTCCCTGACGAATGTCACGGGTCGGGCCGTTGCGGTCGTCTGCCACCATGGAGGCGTTCCCTCGATCGGAGACGACCATGGCCGCACCCCCCGCGAGCCGGTACGGCCCGCCCGTCCTGCCCGCCGCGCCGACCCGGCCGCGCGAGATCGGTCTCGTCCGCGGCCTGCTCATGGCGACGATGGCGCTGTGCCTGGTCGGCGCTGGCGCCTCGATCTACTCGCTGACGCGCGAGGTCACCGCTCCGGGCGTCATCGTCACTGCCGCGACGGTGTACTTCGCGGTGCAGAGCGCCGCGGCCCCGGCGCCGCTCGCGCGCGGATCGCGGTGGGCGTGGGTGTGGACGTTCGCCTCCACGCTCATGGGCATGGCCAGCGGCATCCCGGTGATCGCGACCGGCCTCGACTGGTTCGCGATGCGTCCGTATGTGCTCGCGATTGGTCTGGTGTGGACGGTCCTGTACGCGTGGCTGCTCGGTGCGCTGTCGACCCGGCCGGTGCGCGCCTGGGTCTTCGCGTGAATCGCGGGACCCGAAAAGTGGCGCGGCCCTGGGAGAATACGAGACCGGAGGTGTGGCGATGGACGCCGAGATCACGGTGCACGGCACGGACGACGCCCGCGGCGAGCTCGCCTCGCTGCTCGACTGGCTGACCCGCGAGGACGACATGAGCGCCCGCTTCGCGCCCGCCGCGATCGGGCCCGGCGAGCTCGGCGCCGTCCAGGAACTCCTCATCGCCGCGATCGCCGCGGGCGGCCTCGACGCCCTCGGCCGCACCGTCGCGGTCTGGCTGCGCAGCCGCAGGCCCGAGATCGAGGTGACCATCGTGGACGCCGACGGATCGAGCATCACCGTCACCGCCAAGGGCACCGCCGCGAAGTCGATCACCGACGGGCCCGACCGGGAGGCGTGAGCCGCGCCGACCGGCCGACACGCGGCACCGCGGCGGGAGCCGCCGACACGGTGCCGCTGGTGAGGCGGGAGCCTTGAGCGCAGGCCCGCGCCCGCCTTCGCCTCGCACAGCGATTCCGGATCGGACCGGTTGACGCAGAGGCCGTTCCGAACCTCAGGGCCCGGATGCCGTGCGCACCACCGTCTTGCGGACCGATCGGCCGCGCTGCTGTCGCGCCGTCATCCTTTCGCGCGCTCCAGGGCCTCGACCATCGCGCCCGACAGGGCCCGGACGCGTTCGGGGTCGGCCTCCGAGAGGACCGGGGAGCCGACGACCGAGCGCATGACGCCCATGCCCAGCAGCAGCGCGCCGACCAGTTCGGCGCGCAGGTCGGCGTCCTCGCCGTCGAAGCGGCCCGCGAGGTCGGCGAGGTAGCGGCCGCAGACCTCCTCGCGCAGGCGCTCGCGCACCTCCGGGCGACCGGCCGACCGCAGCATCACCAGCAGCGGATGCTCGCCGCTCGCGGCACGGTCGTCGAGCACGACTTCGCGCACGAGCGCGTCGGCGAGCGCCGCGGGCCCGGCGTCGTCCCCGGCGCTGATCCCTTCCGGGACATCGGCTTGCACGGCCTCGGCGAAGAGGTCCTTCTTGGAGCCGAAGTAGCGGAAGATGAGCGTCGCGTCGACCCCGGCGTCGGCGGCGATGTCGCGCACGCTCGCGCCGTCGAAGCCGTGCTCGGCGAAGCGGCGGCGGGCGGCGTCGAGGAGGGCGGTGCGGGTCGCGGCGCGGTCGCGGCGTTTGGGCGCGTTCATCAAGTCAGCATAAGTCATCGATTGTTGACTTATGACGCGACCCCTGCTAACGTTTGTCATCGATCGATGACTTGATGACGAGAGGCGGCACGAGCGTGCGCACCTACCTGATCACCGGCGGCACCGACGGCATGGGCCGCGGCCTCGGCCTGCACTTCCTGGAGCGCGGCGACCGCGTCGTGGCCGTCGCCAGCGGCGAGGCGAAGGGCCGGGCCTTCCTCGAAGCGGCCCAACGCATCGGCGCAGCCGAGCGCGCCCGCTTCCTGCGGGCCGACTTGAGCACCGTCGCGGGCATGGAGGCGGTCGCGGCCGAGGCGGAGGCGACGCTCGACCGCATCGACGGCCTCGTCTTCGCCACCCAGCGGTTCCAGCAGCGGCGCACCCTCACCGACGACGGCCTGGAGTACACGTTCGCGCTCTCCTACCTGAGCCGCTTCGTGATCGGCCACGCACTCGCCGACCGCCTCGCCGAGGCGCCCGCCCCGGTGATCTTCAACCTCGGCGCCCCCGGCGGCTTCCCCGGCCGGATCTTCTGGGACGACCCGCATTTCGAGCGCGAGCCCTACAAGGGCATGAAGGCCGCCACCCAGGCCTCCCGCGCCATCGACCTCCTCGGCACCGACTTCCCACGCCGCCACCCCGACTCGCGTGTCAGGTATGTCCTCTACAACCCGATGTTCGTCAAGACCGGCATGGCCGCACCACTCCCCCAACCCAAACGGGCCCTCACCGAGGCCATGGCCTTTCTCTTCGCCCAACGCGTGCCCAAAGCGGTGGCCCCGATGACCCGCCTCATCGACACCCCGCCGAACGAGCCCGTGAGCGCCTTCAGGAGAAGGAAACGCCTGAACATGGCGAGCGCGGACTTCAACCCCGAGTCGGCGGCAAGGCTCCACGACCTGACGATGGAGCTGCTGAACCGGGTGCCCCGCTGAATGAAAGGGGGCGGAACCGCGACTGTTCCGCCCCGAGCGCGTTCATCTGAGGTACTGGTCGACATCGACGGAGGCGTCGATCTCGGCCAGGAAGTGAACGACGTCGGTCTCCAGGCAGAACCCCGGTCCGTGCGGATCCGATTCCGACATGATGTGCACTAGGTCCAGTGTGAGCTCACACCCTGCTTCCCGCAGGGCGATGAAGGAATCCCGCATAGGAAGCACCCGCTTGAAAAGGCGATCGATGACCTCCTCCAGCGGCACTTCGCTCTCTGCGTACTCACGGATCTGCCACGAGTGCTCCTTCGCGGGAATCTGAACCTTCGCCGCCGCTCGAATCGAGCCCTTGGCGCGGGTGGCGTCCGGCTCGACACCCGCGATCTCGGTCATCGCTTCGACCGAAACCGTATGGCTCCGTGCCACCAATATCGCCCTGCGCGGAATGTTGTCTCTGATCATGGTCAGATATTCCTGGAAGGCCGGGCGATCTGTCGACTGGTTTCGGTTGCGGCGGCGCTCGCGTCGACTCCGTTGGACCGGAACGGCTTCCGCGCCGCCGACGGGGCGGTAGCACTGACGCTCGATCTCGCGCTTTGCGTTGGCGCCCTGCTCCAGGATCAACCGGGCCGCCGCGAGCCGGCGCTCACGCCGGTCCTGCACGCACCTGCGCCCCAACGGCAAGGAACCCTCAGTTTCCGCATGATGTGGAACGCGGTTCGAGATGCCGTGTGGTGGAGCGCAACAGAGTTGCGAGGCCAGGCGGCGAGGCATAGGGTCGAACTCGGATTCCATTTGGTGAGAGCGGGGTTTCGGGATATGGGACAGACGTATGAGTCGATCGAGGGGCGGCTGCGGGCGTTCATCGAGGCGCAGCCGGTGTACTTCGTGGCGTCGGCGCCGCTGGCGGGGGACGGGCATGTCAACCTGTCCCCGAAGGGGCACAAGGGTTCGCTTCAGGTGCTCGACGAGCGCACCGTGGCCTACCTCGACTTCGGCGGCTCCCATGCCGAGACCCACGCGCACCTTCGCGAGAACGGGCGGATCACGATCATGTGGTGCGCGTTCGAAGGGCCGCCGAAGATCGTGCGCGTGCACGGGACCGGGGAGGCCGTCTATCGCGACGATCCGCGTTTCGCGGAGCTCATCCCCCGGTTCGCGGAGGCGGACGGGCCCGGGGTGCGGGCCGTGATCGTGGTGCGGGCCAAGCTGATCAGTGACACCTGCGGGTACGCGGTGCCGTTCATGGACTTCCGGGAGGAGCGGCCGCTGCTGCGGGAGTTCCTGGGCCGCAAGAGCGACGAGGAGTTCGCGGCCTACTGCGACGCGAAGCCGCACAACCCGGTGAGCATCGACGGGCTCCCGGCGATGCCGCTGCCGCTGCCTCCCAGGACCGCGTTAAGGGCCGCGCCCGGAGGCGCGGCCCTTGGCCGCCGCAGCGGCCGCGTCGCGGATCACCGAGGAGTGGACCTCAGTCGATCACGGCGTCGAGGTCGATCGCGCCTTTGACCGCGTCGGTGCGGGTCGTGCGCTCCTCCGGCGACGTCGTCTCGGGACTGAGCAGGGCGAGCTCCTGGTTCGCCTCCACGAACGGGCGCATCCGCCGCTCGTAGCGCCCGAAGGCCAGCGCGTGGTCGCCGGTGCGCCCCAGTTCGAGCGCGAGCACGTACGCGCCGACGATCGCGAGGCTGGTGCCCTGGCCCGAGAGCGGTGCGGCGCAGTGGGCGGCGTCGCCGAGGAGGGCGGTGCGCCCCTTCGACCAGGCGTCCATCTTGATCTGCGCCATGGAGTCGAAGTAGAAGTCCTCGGCGGTCTTCATGCGCTCCAGGAACTCCGGGACCTTCCAGCCGAAGCCGGAGAGGTGTTCGGCGACGAGGCGCTTCTGGGCTTCGACGTCCTTGTAGTCGTAGTCGATGCGGTCGGACGCAAAGCCGAGGAAGATCCGCAGCTCCTTGTTGTCGCGCACGGTCATGACCGCGCCGCCGTTCGCGCCGTCGTTGATCCAGGTCTGCCAGCGGTCCATGCCCAGGTAGTTGTCCTGGCTGAACACCGAGAGGTAGGTGCCGAGGTGGTGGAGATAGTCGGCTTCGGGGCCGAAGGCGAGGCGGCGGGTGTTGGAGTGGAGGCCGTCGGCGCCGACGACGAGGTCGAAGCGGCGCGGGGCGGCCTGCTCGAAGGCGACGGTGACGCCCTCGGCGTCCTCCTCGATCGCGGTGATCGAGTCGCCGTACAGGTGCTCGACGCCGTCGAGCTTCGCGTGGACGAGGTCCACGAGGTCTTCGCGGAGGATCTCGATGTCCTCGGAGTCGAGTGCGCCGGAGGAGAGCGCGAACTCTTCGGAGCGCATGAACTCGTTGCCGTCGGCGTCGAGCATGTTCATGCCCTTGGACTCGTTGCGGAGGGCGCGGGCGGCGTCTTCGAGTCCCATGCGGCGCAGGACGGTGAGGGCGGCGCCGCGCACGTCCACGGCTTGGCCGCCGCGGCGCAGGGCCGGGGCGCGTTCGAGGACGACGGGGGTGTGGCCCTGCTCGCGGAGCCAGTAGGCGAGGGCGGTGCCGGCGACGCTGGAGCCGGAGACGAGGATGTCGCTCATCGGGGTTTCCTCTCGGTGGGTGGTGCTGCGGCGGTGTGCCGCTTGACTGGCACAACCCTAGAAAATACGGCTATGACCTGCAAATACGTTGCCGAACTGCCCTAGGACAGGCGGGGGTGCACAGGGGTCGCGGGGCTAGGATCTGTCGTAGTACAGAGCGAGGGAGGGCCGTCGTGGCCGAACCGGGAGGCTCGCCGGGCGAGCCGCCGTATCTGCGTATCGCGGCCGAGTTGACCAGGCGCATCAGCGAGCGGGAGCTGCTGCCGGGCGACAAGGTGCCGTCGACGCGGCAGGTCGCCCAGGAATTCGCTGTGGCGATCGCCACAGCGACGAAGGCGTTGGACGTGCTGCGAGCGGAGGGCCTGGTCGTGACCCGTCCGCGCTCGGGCACCGTGGTGGCGCCGCGGCGCGGCATCGCGAAGCCGACGGCGTCCCTGGAGCTCACGCGCGAGCGGGTGCTCGAAGAGGCCGTCGCCATCGCCGACACCGAAGGGCTGGAGGCGGTCTCGATGCGCGCCGTGGCGGCGCGGTGCGGTGTGGCGCCGATGTCGTTGTACCGCTTCGTGGAGAGCAGGGAAGAGCTCGTCACCGCCATGTGCGACAGCGCCTACGAGCGGTTGACCTACGAGGGCGACGCCGAGGACGGTCCGTGGCGCGCGCGCATCGAGGCGATCGCCGCGGGGCTGTGGCGCGTGCACCGGGCGCACCCGTGGCTCGGCCAGGTCCATCCGCTCACGCGGCCGTTGCCGTTGCCGAACCTCATGCGCCTGGGGGACCGCATCTTGGGCGCGCTCGAACCCCTCGGTCTGCCGCCGGTCCTCCAGTTCGACCTGCACGTGCTCCTGTACAGCCACGTGGTGGGCCTCGCGGCGAACTTCGAGGCCGAGGACGAGGCGATGTCCGAGACCGGCATCTCCCATGAGGAGTGGACCGACCTCCGGTACACGCCGGCCGTCGACGCGAACGTGTTCGAGCGGCTCCCGCACTTCGCGAAGCTCTTCGGGTACTTCGGAAGCCTTCAGAACGGCTACGACATGGACCTCGACCACCTGTTCAGGCTGGGCCTGGGTCTGCTGCTGGACGGTGTGGAGGCGCTCGCGGCGAGGCACCGGGAGGACGGGGCCTAAAACCAGAATCGGCACGGTCGACGTTCAGCGCTCGCACCCGTACAGGTGAGGACCGCGGCCGTCATCGGCGGCGACATGCCGAAGGTCCCCGCTGGCACCGCGGCCGCACCGTCCTGGTCGGCGACGCCGTCCACGCCCCGTCCAACAGCTCGGGGCATCACGACCGTCATGCGCCCGGAGCAGACCCTCGGCCCCGTCCAGCGCCACCGCGTCGACTGGGAGGCGAAGGCCCTCTGAGCACCGGCCGATCGGCCCGAAACGCCGCCCGGGCGCCGAACGGGCCCTTACACTGCGCTCAATTCCGTCTCAAGTGGAGGGCATCATGACGCAGGATTACGGGCAGCCCGGAGCACCGGTCAGGATGCCCAGAGAGATGAACGGGCTCGCCATCGCCTCGTTCGTGGTCTCCCTCGTCGGGCTGTGCGGCCCGCTCGGCATCCTCGGCCTCATCTTCGGCTACGTCGCCAAGGGCCAGATCAAAGCCCGCGACAACGCCGGAAGCGGGCTCGCGACCGCCGGGATCGTCCTCGGGTGGATCTCCCTGATCGGCCTCATCGCCATCGTCCTGGCGCTCATCCTCGGCGGCTGGGCGAGCTGGGAGGACTGGAAGGACGAGAACTACAACTAGCGCGAGCCATTTCCGGCAGGCCGGTGCGGAACGCGATCCGCGCCGGCCCCGCCGTATTTCCCCGAACCGCCGCGCCGCGACCCCCGGCCCCCTATCTTCGTGCACGTGAGAGCACAAGAGACAGTCGAAGCGGCCGTGCCGCTCCCCCGCCGCGTCCTCGCCCGCGCCGCCGCCGGCGCCTTCGCGATCGCCGCGGCCCTGACGCCCGCCACCGCCGCACTCGGCGCCGACCAGGAACGCGCGGAACCGGACGTCAGCGGCCCCGGCTACAGCGCCAACCAGATCGCGGCGATCGAGTCCGTCGGCGCGGCCCTCGAACCGGGCTCCGAGCGGGCCCTGACGCACCAGGACGCGGCGTTCATCAAGGCCCGCTTCGACCGCGTCGCCCTCGGCGCCGGCGACGCGCTCATCGTCGCCGCCGCCAACGGGACCGAGACCCGCCGCTACGGCGCGGGCGACGTGGTCGACGGCGCCCTCCGGGCCCTCTCGGTCGAAGGCGACACCGCCGTCATCGAACTGCGCGACGACCCCGCCGACGGCATCACCCCCACCGCCCGCCTCGCCTCCTACGCCCGCGGCCTCAACGAGGCCGAACTCGACTCGCGGCCCGCCGCGGCCCAGCCCTCCCCCGAGAGCGTCTGCGGCAGGGACGACTCCGAGCACGCCGCCTGCTACAAGGAGACCGACCCCGAGGCCTACGACGCCTCCCGCTCGGTCGCGCGCCTCATCATCGACGACCAGTTCTACTGCACCGCCTGGCTCGCCGAGGGCGGCAACCGGCTCCTCACCAACAACCACTGCTTCGACACCGACGAACTCGCCAAGGCCACCGAGGTCCAGTTCGGATACGAGTGCCTCGAATGCACCGGCGGCGACACCGCCACCCCCATCAAGGTGACCGGCGACGACGTCCTCGCCACCGACTACACCTACGACTTCACCCTGTTCACCGTCGCCGACTACGACGCGATCGCCCACCTCCCCCACCTGCCCATCGACACCGGCCAGGCCGCGACCGGCGAGAAGGTCTTCATCGCCGGTCACCCCGGCGGCAGGCCGCTGCGCATCGCCGCCGTCACCGACGAGAGCGGCCGGGCACGCCCGGCCGCGGCCCAGTGCCGCGTCAGCGACAACACCTGGAACGGGCGCGGCTGGCGCACCGACCTCGCCTACCTGTGCGACACCGAGGGCGGCTCCTCGGGCTCGCCGGTCGTCAGCCGCGAGACCGGCGCCGTCGTCGGCCTCCACCACCTGGGCGGATGCCCCAACAGCGCCGTGCGCATGGACCTCGTCTACCCGATGATCTCCCCATACCTCAAGTACGACTTCTAGACCGGACGCGAAGGGGCGGCGGGTTCCCCCGCCGCCCCTTCGCGTCCGCCCCGAACGCCTCCGCGCCGCGTCCGCCCACTTTAGGCTGGATCGGAGACTACTGGAGGCACCCGTGGACGAGACGCCCGCAGACGCGCCCGAGACCGCCGCGGCCCGACGGCACGGCGTCGGACGCCTCGTGCGGTGGATCGTGGCCCTGCTCGCGTGCGTCCTCGCCGCCGTCGCCGTCACCGGCGCCGTCGCCGCCTACTACGCCCGGCTCGAACTGCTCGACACCGACCGTTTCACCGAGCGCACCGAGGTCATCGCCGCCGACGAACAGGTCCAGAACGACGTCGCCGACCTCCTCTCCGCCCGGATCATCGCCGCGATCGACATCGAGCAGGTCGCCGAGGACGCCGCCGGCTGGGCCGGCGGCGAGGACCCGCCCGCCGCGGTCCGCGACCTCATCGCCTCGGCCGCCGAGAGCCTGCGCGGCTACATCGAGAACGAGGTCGCCGACTTCGTCTCCAGCGACGCCTTCCTCGACCTCTGGGACGCGGCCGTGCGCGAGGCCCACGCCTCCCTCGTCTCGGCCCTGCGCGGCGAGAACGCCGGCGCCGTGCTCGCCGACGGGAACACGCTCTCGCTCGACCT
Source organism: Glycomyces paridis (assembly GCF_004912155.1). Classification (GTDB taxonomy): domain Bacteria; phylum Actinomycetota; class Actinomycetes; order Mycobacteriales; family Micromonosporaceae; genus Glycomyces; species Glycomyces paridis. The sequence continues at coordinate 58,358 of NZ_STGX01000021.1, forward strand.
CGGACGGGTCGTGGCCGTCATCAAGGAGCGACTGGTCGACGCCGACTTCGCGCTGGCCGAGGACATTCCCGCAGTCGAGGCGCAGTACGTGCTGGTCGACTCCGAGCAGGTGCCGCAGTTGCAGCGCGACACCGAGCGACTGGAGTGGGCGGCGACGTGGCTGCCGTGGATCGCGGTGGGGCTGTTGATCGTCGCGTTCGTGCTCGCGCCGCGCCGGTGGGTCGCCGCGCTCGTGGTCGGGGCCCTCGGTGCGGTCCTGGCGGTCGCGGCCCTGTGGGGGCTGGCCGAGGGCCGGACGCTGTTCGTCTCGCGGGCGCGGGACGCGGCCTTCGCGCCGCTGACGTACGACGCGTTCACCGACGACCTCCAGTGGACGTACGGGCTCATGCTCGTGGTGGCGGTCCTGCTGGCGGCCTTGGCGGTGCTCATGCTCATCGTGCGCCGCCGCTCGAGCGCGACCGAGCCCGCCGAGGCTTGACCTCCCGGCCGTCAGATCCCGGCGGCGCGCCTTCGCCTGCGCGGCCCCGCCGAGCGGGGCGGCTCGGACCGGATGTGGTCGCGGACCTGGGACATGATGCGGCCCAAGCGGTTGAGGTCGGCCTCGTCCACGGCGTCGTAGAGGAGCTTGCGGGTGACCTCGATGTGGCCGGGCAGGACCCGCCCGACGATCTCGCGGCCCTTCGGCGTGATGGCGACGAGCGTGGCCCGCTCGTCCTCGGGGCTCGGCCCGCGGGTGACGAGCCCGGCCTTCTCCAGGAGTCCGGCCTGGTAGGTGAGGCCGCTGCGGCTGTAGACGACGCCGTCGGCGAGCTGGGTCATGGTCAGGCCGGTGGAGGAGCCGTTGAGGGTCATCAGCAGTTCGAACTGCACGGCGGAGATCCCGCCTTCGGCGCGGAGCTGCTGGTCCACCTGGTGTTGCAGAAGCGCCACGGCCTCGGTCAGCGCGAAATAGGCCTCCAGCTGCCCGGGGTCGGGCAGGCGCAGGTCGCCGATCATGAAGTCGTCGGTGCTCACCACCCCATCCTATCCGCTTCGAATTCGAAGCAATGTGGGAATCGTCACGAATCCTTGTGCTTCGAATTCGCAGCGATCTACAGTTGCCATCAAGAGCTTCGAATTCGAAGCAAGAAGATCGAAGGAGCACCTCATGAAGGCCATGCGCTTCCACTCCCACGGCGGCACCGAAGTCCTCGCCCTCGAGACGGCCGAGGAACCGACGGCGGGCCCCGGCCACGTCGTCATCAAGGTCGCCGGCACCTCGTTCAACCTCCTCGACGCCGCCATCCGCGCCGGCTTCATGCGCGACATCATGCCCGTCGCGCTCCCCCACACCCCCGGCATCGACGTCGCCGGGACCATCACCGCGATCGGCGAGGGCGTGACCGGCTGGCGGACCGGAGACCCGGTCATCGCGTTCCTCCCACCGACCGCCCCCGGCGCCGCGGCCGAGTACGTCGCGGCCCCGGCCGCGGTCCTCACCGCCGCACCCGCCACCGTGCCGCTCGCCGACGCCGCCGCACTCCCGACCGTCGGGCTCACCGCCCGCCAAGCGCTGTTCGAACACCTCGAACTGCGAGCGGGCCAGCGTCTCCTCATCAACGGCGCGGGCGGCGGCGTCGGCGGCTACGCCGTCCAACTCGCGAAGAAGGTCGGCGCCGACGTCACCGCCACCGCGAGCCCGCGCAGCGCCGAACGGGTGCACTCCTACGGCGCGGACCGCGTCCTCGACTACACCGCCGAACCGGTGATCGACGCGCTCGCCGGCGAACGCTTCGACGCGGTCCTCCAGCTCGTGCGATCGAGCCCCGAGGAGACGGCCGAACTCTCCACCCTCACCGCCGACCACGGCGTCTTCACCAGCACCGCCACACCCGGCCCGGCCGACATCGGCCGCGGCGTGCGCATCGAGCAGGTCGAGGTCCGCAACGACGCCGCCCGCCTCGCCGACCTCGTCGCCCTGGTCGACGCCGGAGACCTCCAGATCGACGTCGCCGAACGCCTCCCACTCGCCGACCTGGCCGCCGTCCACGACCGAGCCCTCACGAACCGCCTCCTCGGAAAGACGGTGCTCATGATCTGAAAACCAACCGGCGCAACCGCACCGATCACGGAATCGGACCGCAGCCGGCCGGTCCGAAGCCCAGGAATAGGAGCCGAAACGATGCGCCCGACGCGGTAGGCCACGCGGTCTACGGAGCCTAGGACACTGGCGGCCACCACCAGGTCTAGGAGGTCGGCCCCGGGACGCCGGGCGCCGACACCGGAAGTGGACTCGCGACGCCAAGCGGTTATTCCCGGCCCTTGAACGGCGCTCGGTTCAACCCAGGCGAGCGTTGATGCGAACGCGACGAACGAAAGTGAAGGGCACGTCGTAGCCACGCTGACCACAGCGGTGCTATCCGATGGGCGGTGAGGGGTGGGGTGGGAGGGGTGGGGGCGGGGGGGGGGGAGGGCCCCAAGGCCGGTTCAGAAGTGGTCGGAGTCGATGTCACCTGGTTCGGAACCCCCAGAGTCCGCGGCGCCAAGGGAGCCCGCGGAGCCCTTGGCACCCGCAGAGCCCCCTGAACTCTCTGAACCCGCCGAGCCCGCCGAGCCCGCCGAGCCCGGAGAATCCGGCGAAACCGCGGAGCGCTCATGGTGGTCAGGACCGGCGGGAGTATCAGGTTCGGGTCGGTCGTCGCCTGAGAGGGCGTGGCCTCGGGCGGTGGCGGCTTGGACCGCGGCTTTGACGGTTCCGGAGGCGTGGCCGGCGCGGAGGACGTCGAGGGCGGCACGAGTGGTGCCGCCGGGGGTGGCGATCCGTTCCAGGATCGCGGCGGGGGCCTCGTCGGAGGACTGGAGGTGGAGGCACGCGCCGAGGAGCATCTGGTCGACAAGGACGCGGGCGGCCTCGGGCTCCATGCCGCCGTCGACGGCGGCGGTGGTCAGGGCGTCGGCGAGTGAGAACAGGAAGGCCGGGCCCGAGCCGGCGACGGCCGTTACGAGGTCCATGAGGGACTCGTCGACCGTGACGGTGACGCCGACCCGGTCGAAGAGGTCTTCGAGCTCGGTGAGGTCGGTGCCCTCGGGGGCGCACAGGGCGGTCGCGGCCTGGCGCGCACGGGCGGCGATGTTGGTCATGGCGCGGGCGACATGGACGCCCTTCGGGACGGAGGAGGCGAGCGTCGAGAGGGGAACCCCGGCGGCGAGGGAGACGACCGTGGCGTCGGGTTCGAGGTCGGGGCCGATCGCCTTGAGCAGGGGCGCGACGGCGACGGGCGGGACCGACAGGAGCACGAGGTCGGCTTCGGTGACCGCGCTGCGGTTGTCGGTGCTGACCTCCACGCCGTAGCGGTCGGCCAGCGCGGCGGCGCGCTGTTCGGGGAGGGCGGTGGCCCATATCTGGGAGATGGGCAGGCCCGAGTCGAGCAGTCCGGCGAGGACGGCCTCGCCGAGGTGTCCGACGCCGAGCATTGCGATGTCCATGGTGCGACCTCCGATTCGGCTCTTCAGTCGAAATCTACGCATTGGGGCACGCCGCCACCGGACTTCGGCGAAGACGACCGGGTCGGCGGGGGGAGTTTCCGTGGGGGGGGGTCGGTGCTCCTCGTGGGTGACGAGGGGGTGGCCGGTGTGCGGGGGCGCCATCGCCGGGGGTGTGCGCGGTTGTCACTTCGGCGGGAATGCCGCTTTCATTTCGGTGGTGAATCGGTTGGTGGCTCGGGTTTGGAGGAGGCGGGTCATGGGGGGGGCGAGGCGGCTGAGGGTCGTGCCGGGGGTGGAGAAGGAGCGGAGGATGAGGCGGGTGCGGTGCTCGCTGATGGTTTCGAGGAGGAATGCGGCTTCGCCGCGTTCGGGGTGGCCGGGTAGGGAGCCGTAGCCGAAGCCTGCGCGTTCGGGGGTCTGGTCGGCCCAGGTGACCTGGCAGGGGATGGTGAGGAGTCGGGCGAAGCGGAGGGTGACTTTGACGCCGGGTGCGGCGCGTGGGGCGGTGGGGGTGGGGTGGAGGCCGCAGCGTTGGTGGAGGCCCCAGGTCATGAGGAGTTCGGCGGCGTCGGCGAGTGGTGCGGCGATGACGGCTTCGCGGCGGAGGTGGCGGTAGCCGTCGGGCATGGGGATGTCGCGGGAGGCGCCGATTTCGGGGTAGTTGACGTCGAATTGCAAGGTCAGTCCTTCGGGAGTGCTTGGTACAGGAGGTGGTCTTGCCAGGTGCCGGCGATCTTGAGGTAGGAGGGGGCGAGGCCGATGAGGGTGAAGCCGTTGCGTTCGAGGACTTTCTGGGAGGCGTGGTTGTGGACGAGGGTTTCGGCTTGGACGCGTTGGAGTTCGAGTTCGCCGAAGGCGATGTCTTTGACGAGGCGGACTGCTTCGGTGGCGACGCCGCGGCCGGTGTCGGTGCGCGCGACCCAGTAGCCGATGGAGCAGGAGCGGAAGTAGGGCCCTTGGACGAGTGAGTTGATGAGGATGCCGCCGACGATGCGGGCGTGGTCGGTGATGACGTAGGAGCGTCCGGTGCCGGCGGCGGTGCGTTCGAGGGCGGCTTTGATGGAGGCGAGGGCGCTCTCGTCGGTGTGGGCGTCGTCGCCGCGCGCGGGTTCCCAGGGGGCGAGGTGGTCGCGGCTGTCGCGGCGTATGGCGGCGATGGTGGGGGCGTCGTCGGTGGTGATGGGTCGGAGGGCGATGTTCGGTTGTGCGCGCATGCCTTGATCCTGCCTCGGGTGGGGCGGGGTTTGTCGCCGGCCCTGCGGCGGACCCTGCGGTTTGCTGTGATCGGGCATACTGTTGTGCATCCTTTCCGGATGCCGATCCCCTTGGCAGCACAGTAGAGCGATACTGCGACGGAGCCACCGTGCCCGATGATGTGAACGGTCAGAACGAGAACGATGCCGCCGTGGGCGGCGAGGATGTTTCCGGTGCGGCCGGGGGCCAGAGCAAGAGCGGCATGGACGAGGCCGACGTGACCCGCGTCGTGGGGGCGGCGTTGCGGCGTCTGGCGCCGGCGATCACGGGGATCGGTGTGCTGCTGTTGTGTCTGGAGCTGCTGATCGATGCGGCCGCGCAGCCGTGGCGGACGGTGTTGATCGTCGTGGGGATTCTGCTGGCGGCGGGTTCGTGGCTGGTGGATCTGTTGCGTGGGGGTGGGGGGCGGCGTCGTTCGATGCTCGCGGTGCTCGTCGGTGTCAGTGTGTTCTTCCTGGTGCTGGGGTATGTGTTGCGTCCGATCGCGACGCGGTTGAACGAGCGTCTGCTGGTGGACTGCGACGATCCGGTGGAGTTGTCGGTGCTGCTGCCGGTGGACGGTTCGGCGGGTTTCCAGGAGGCGATCGCGGCGTTCAACGACCGGTACACGGACGATCATCGCTGCCGGAAGGCGAATGTGACGGCGTACAGCGCGTCGTGGCCGGAGGTGGAGCGGGCGATGGGCCTGGGCTGGGAGCCGGTGGCGGAAGGTGCCGAGGGCGACTTCCAGCCGTTGCGGGACGTGGGCATCCGCCCGCACCTGTGGATCGCGGAGTCGCAGACGCAGGTGGATCTGGCGGCGGCGGCCTTGGACGGCTCCGAGGTCAAGTACGAGGTGTTCGCGCCGGACGACGCGGAGCCGGTCGGGGTGACGCCGCTGGTGCTGGCGGTGCCGGACACGGTGCTCGACGGGGGTTTCAACGAGGGCGAGCCGGTCGCGAAGCGGTCGCTGCCGGAGCTGGTGACCGAGCTCGGGGACGTGTACGGGACGCCGGTGCTCAGGTCCGATCCGGCCGTGACGCATTCGGGGCTGCTGTTCCTGCGCGCGCTCTACGGGCAGGACGCCGATCCGGGCGGGGAGGGCGCCAGGTTGGAGAACCGGCTCGCGGACGCGGCGGCGGCGACGGGGATCGCCTTGTCCCCCTCTGACACGGAGCTGTTGTGCGATCTGGTGACGGCCCAGGGCCCGAACCCGACCGCGGCGGTGCTGACGACCGAGGCGGCCTTGGCGCGGTACAACACCGGGAATTCGCTGGGCGACGAGTGCGCGCTCACCGACAGTCCGCGTTCGGGGCTGGTGCCGGTGTACGGCACGGGGTTGGGAGCGCTCGACTACCAGGCGGTGAGCCTGGACTGGAAGGACGACGCGTGGGCGGGGCGGCGCGCGGCCGTCGCCGACGACCTGCGGACGTGGCTCGCGGGCGAGGACTCCCGTTGGAGCCCGACCGACATGGGCGTGCGCGACGGCCGCTACGAGGGCGGGGGACTCGCTGGGGACGTGGGGTTCGAGAAGTCGTTCCCGGCGGAGGCCGATCCGATCAGCGCCGGGGAGTTCCGTGACCTGCGGGAGGTGTACGGCGAGAACCGGGTGCCGACGGACGTGCTGCTCGCGATCGACCGCTCGGCGACGATGGACGAGGCGGGCGGCGGGGGCGAGAGCCGGTTCGAGTTGGCCGCTGAGGGTGCGGCGGCGGCCCTGGGGTACTTGGGCGCCGAGGACCGCGTGGGGTTGTGGACGTTCCCGGCGGACGGCGCCGACTCGCACGTCGAGGTGCTCGCGATGAGCGCCGACCCGGGCGATGACGCGGCGGACGGGCTCTTCGACACGGCGGTGAGCCACGGCGTCGACCTGCATCAGACGGTGGTCGACGGGATCGCCGAGCTGGAGTCGGCCCACGAGGGGAACCGGCTCTCCGCGATGGTGGTCCTCACCGACGGGGCCGACCTCGACACGTCCGCGACCACGGTCGCCGAGGTGCATGAGCGGCTCGCCGACTCCCAGGTGTCGCTGTACCTGATCGCGGTGGGCGAAGCCTCCTGCCGGTCGGCGACGTTCGACGAACTCGCCGGGGACGCCCGCGTCACCTGCCTCGAAGCCGAGGAGGAGCAGATCACGATGACCTTCGACAACCTGTTCAACCAGTTGTGGGGCGGCCGTGGCTGAGCGCGGCGGGAAGCGGCAGTTCGCCCGGCGGACCCTGCTCGAGGCGGCCGGGGCCTTCACCGCGGCCGGGCTCGTCGGCGGCGCCTACTACCTCGGGTCCCACAGGCCCGCACGGGACTGGGAGGACCTCGGCGACGACCGGCTGCAAGTCCTCACCCACCGCGACGACACTGCGAACGGCCAGCGCCGGCTCCTGATCGACCAGTGGAACGCGTGGCATCCCGAGCACCAGGCGCAGATGGTGGAGCTTCCGGCGATCGCCGACCTCCAGTACAGTGCGATCCACGCGGCGCTCCAGTCCGAGAGCGGCGAGGCGGACGTGGTGGACCTCGACATTCCGTGGATCGCCGATTTCGCGGCGGCGGGGCGTCTGGAGCCGTTCGATGACATCGACACCGAGGGGTTCTTGGAGCGGCCGTTGGCGACCGGGCGGGTCGGCGGGCGGCTGTTCGCGTTGCCGTTCAACACGAACGTGGGGATGCTGTACTACCGGGCGGGCGAGCGCTCCGACTATGCGGAGGGCGTCCTGAGCGTCACCGAGGCGAAGTCCATTGAGGACTGGAGCGGGCTGCGGTATGCGGTGGAGCGGATGCTGGAGGCGAACGCGGACTTCGAGGGCGGCATCGCGATGCAGTTGGCCTCCTATGAGGGGTTCACGGTGAACGTGTGGGAGTACCTGCTGGCGAACGGCGCCGATGTGGCGGAGGGGGACGGCAGGATCGACTTCGGTGCCCGTTCGGAGGCGGTGGGGCTGCTTGAGGAGCTGGCCGTGGACCTCCACGAGGAGGTCGGCGATGGCGCTCATGTGATCCTTCAGGATTCGTTGCAGTACAACGAGGACGAGTCGATGGCGGCGTTCCAGCAGGGGCGGGTGCCGTTCCTGCGGCACTGGCCGCAGGCGGTCCGGACGCTGCGGTCGTGCGATCTGGACTTCGCGGTGGGTGTGGTGCCGATGCCGGGCGGGGTGCTCGGCGGCGGGAGTCTCGCGGTGAGCGCGCATTCGCGGTACAAGCACGTGTCGCGGTCGCTGGTGGAGTTCTTGACGGGGCCCACGAGTCAGCAGCTGTTGTTCGAGCGCGGCGGCTTCGCCGCGACGCGGCCCGAGCCGTACTTCGACGCGATCGCCCAGATCGCGAACGGCGTGGCGGCTGCGGACCCGTGCGAGTCGGCGGACGGCCCGCGCGCCGAGGCCGACGAGCTGTACGACGCCTTGACCGGCGACGGCGGCCCGGGCCGGCGCCCTGCCGTCGAGCGGTACACCCAGTTCAGCCGGGCCTTCCGCGACCGGTTGCATCCGGAGCTGGCGAGCAACGCGGCCCCGGAGTTCGATGGCCTCCAACGGCATTTGGACGACGCGATCGACGGCAAGTAGGGGGCTGACGATGCGGTTCGCATGTCGAAATTTCGGGCTGTCGGATCTGCCGCGGCGAGGCGTGGTCCCGCCGGATGCCCCTCTGGAGGTGCTGCTCCTCGACATCGAGGCCGAGCTCTCCATTTGCGAGCGGGCTCGGGTGGTGTGGACCGAACAGGGGTTTCCGGTAGCCGAGCTGGCGTACCACTTGGCGCTCTGGTCGCAGAGGCCTGCTGGCCGTGAGGACTTCGAGCTCGACTCGATGCAGGCGGAAGTGGGATTGATCCGCATCGTGTGCTCCGAGGACGGTTGGCGGGTCGGTTCCGCACTCACGCCGGACTTCTGGACCTCGCCGGTCGCCTGGGAGGACCTGGTGGCCGCGATCCAGGACTTCAATCGTGCTGTGCGTGAAGGGGTCGCCGCGATGGGCATCGCGCCCGCCTTCATCCCTGAGCTCTGACAGCGTCCCGGCCCCGGTCGGGTTCGGCAACGCGTGGGCCGGGTTCCGCGCGCATCGGTCCGTTCGCGTGTCGGGCGGCGGCGGTGGTCTGCGGGCACCTCGCGGCCGTGCGGGTGGGCCGGGCGGCCGGTCGGTCGGGGCGCGATGGTGATGGCCGTGGCCCGGTACGGCGCTTCGGGATCGGGTGGTCGGTTCGGTCAGGGGCGGAGGTCGCGGAGGTACCAGTCGAGGAGGGTGCCGTCGGGTTCGCTGCGTTGTTGGCCGAAGGCGAATCCGGCTCTGGTGGCGACGGCTGCGGAGCGGGTGTTGGCGGGTTCGCAGCGGATGACGGCTTCGGCGCAGCCGAGGCCGCGGGCGTAGCGGCAGGCGAGGAGGACCGCGCGGGTGGCGAGGCCTTTGCCGCGCCAGGGCGGGTAGAGGCCGTAGGCGAGGTTGGTCTGGCCGGGTGCGAGGTAGGACTGTCCGACTTGGACGTCGACGGTGCCGGCGAGGACCGTTTCGGGGCCGATGCGGATGCCGAAGTTGTGGAAGGGGCCGCCGCGGTCCCACCACAGTGCGCACCGTTCGAGGTAGGTGCGGACCTGGGCGGGCGTGGAGCGGCCGCCGGCGAGCCAGCGGGCGAGTTCGGCGTCCTGCCCGGCGAGGTGGGCGGCGAAGTCGCCCGGGCCCAGCGGGGCGATCGTGACCGTGCCGTCGGTCAGCGGTGCTTCCATGGCGTCAGCCTGGCGTACGGCGGGCCTGTGCGCAATGCGAATCAGCGGTTTCGGCGCAGGGCCCACCAGCCGAGGGCGGCGACGCAGGTGACGGCGATCGTGTTGTGGGCGTACTTGGCGGCCGTGGCGACCTCGCCGAGCGGTTCGGTGAGGAAGCCCATCGCGGCCCAGGTCAGGAGTGCCCCGGTGGCGAGGGCGATCGGTTGGCGCCGGCCCCAGGACTCGGAGCGGGACCAGTGGACGGACAGGGCGGTGCAGACGATCACGAGTGCGGCCGTGAAGGCGACGCCGGTCCACGTGTAGGACCAGCCGAAGGCGCCCGCCGCGACCATCGCGACGAGGACGAGGGCCCACACGGGCGGGATGTGGCGCGGCACGGGTTCGGTGCGCCTGCGGCCGAGGGTGAAGGCGAGGACGGCGAGCGTCGCGGCGACGCCCACAGCGCCCGCGATCTGCACCCAGGAGGCGTGGTCGGATTCGGTCTGCAAGTGGGAGCCGAGGATGAGCGCGGCCGCGGCGAGGTACAGGACGGCGGTGGTGATGAGACCGGGGAGGCGCAGCCACGGGCGGTCGGCGAGGCGCGGGTGGAGTCCTTCGGCGAGGACGATCGGGGCGGTGAAGCTCGCGACGGCGTGCCCGCCCACGAAGGAGAGGGTCGTGGCGGCGGCGATCCCGAGGGGCGCGATCCAGGTCGGTCCGATCATGCCCTCCCAGTAGTCGATGTCGCGGTAGCCGGTGGAGAACAGCGACTGGTCCCAGATCCCGGCCTGGACGATCCCGAACGCCGCCGCCAGCGCGAGGACGCCGCCCCAGCCGAGGCCTGCGCGTCGGGCGGCCTCGCGGATGAGGACTGCGGGGGCGCCGTAGAGGGGCGCGAGGATGAGCAGGCCGCCTGCGAGCGCGAGCGGGTTCCCGGTGCTCGAATCGTAGGCGGTGAGGTATTCGGCGGCGACGGGTGCGAGGACCGCGAGGGTGAGGACGGCGGCCAGGCGTCGGTGCAGGGGGGCGGCGGGTGCGGTGGTCTCCATGCCTTCGACGCTATGGGGCCGTGGCGGTCCGGCGCATCGGTCGACGGTCCCGACCGGTGCGACCACGGGATGGCGCCGGAGAGGCGGGGCCGCGACCTCTGGATTGCACAGGTCGACTTCGGTATCGGATCGGGTCCGCCGGTGGGTGTGCGGGGTACGGGGCGGATAGGTTCGGCGGGTGGATGCGGGTGTGCGGCGCGGGGCGCGCGGGTGGGCGGTGGACACGGTCCTGTTCGCGGTCGGGGTGGTGTGCTGGCTGCTGCTGTCGTGGGACCGGATGGAGCAGGGGCTGCCGTCGCCGGCGTGGCTGTTCGAGGCCGACCGGGCCGCGGGGCTCGTGGGGTTGGGCCTGTTGTGGTTGCGGCGGCGGTGGCCGGTGCAGGCGGCGGTCGCGGCGGTGGCGGCTTCGGCGTTCGCGGAGACGATCGCGTTCCCGATGCTGGTGTTGATGTTCACGGTGGTGGTGCATCGGCGTGCGCGCACGATCGTGCTGCTGTATGCGGAGGCGATGGCGGCGACGGTGGTCTATGCGTTCGTGCGCCCTGACGAGCTGGGGGTGGGCGGCGGGCTCGCGTTCGCCGTGGTGCTGTACGGGGCGGTCGCCGGCTGGGGGCTGTTCGTACGCTACCGGCTCCAGTTGAAGGCCCGTGCGGCGCAGCAGGAACGGGCCGAGCGGGAGGGGGCGCGAAGGCGGGCGCGGGACGAGTTGGCGCGGGAGCTGCACGACCTGCTCGGGCACCGCCTGTCGCTGCTGAGCCTGCACGCGGGGGCGATGGAGTACCGGCCCGACGCCCCGGCCGGGGAGCTGGCGGCGGCGGCCGGGGTGGTCCGGGAGCAGTCGCATCTGGCGATGCGCGACCTGCGGGAGGTCATCGCGGTCCTGCGGGCCCCGATCGGGGAGCTGCCGCAGCCGACGATGGCGGATCTGCGGGCGCTGGTGGAGGAGGCCCGGCCCGGTTCGCGGATCGACCTGGTCGAGGAGGTCGAGGGCGAGGCGCCGGAGCGGTCGGGTCGCACCGCCTACCGGATCGTGCAGGAGGCGCTCACGAACGCGCGCAGGCACGCCGCGGGCGCGCCCGTGCGCGTCGCCGTGTCGGGCGGGCCTGGCGAGGGGCTGAGCGTGGAGGTCGAGAACGGTCCCGGCCGCGCCTCGGGGCCCGGGACGGGGCACGGGCTGGTCGGGATCGAGGAGCGGACCGCGCTCGCGGGCGGGCGCCTGCGGTACGGACCCACCGAAGCGGGCGGATGGCTGGTGCAGGCGTGGCTACCCTGGACGACATGACCGAACCGGTGCGAGTGCTCGTGGTGGACGACGACCCGCTGGTGCGGGCCGGGCTGCGGATGATCCTCGGCGGCGCCGGGGACGTCGAGGTGGTCGGCGAGGCCGGGTCGGGCACGGAGGTGCCCGCGCTGGCGGCGACGCTGCGCCCCGACGTGGTGCTCATGGACCTCCACATGCCCGGCGTCGACGGCCTGACCGCGACCGAGCGCCTCCGGGCCGCCCCGGGGGCGCCGGAGGTGCTGGTGCTCACCGCGTTCGAGGCCGACGGGCATGTGCGGCGGGCGCTGCGGGCCGGCGCGGGCGGGTTCCTGCTCAAGGACACGCCGCCGGCCGAGATCGTCGCGGCGGTGCGCAGGGTGGCCGCCGGGGAGCCGGTGCTGTCGCCGGAGGTGACGCGGCGCCTCATCGGCCTGGCGATCGAGGCCGGCCCCGGGGACCGGCGCGGCCGGGCCCGCGAACGCCTGGGGGCGTTGAACACCCGCGAGACCGAAGTGGCCGTCGAGGTCGGCCGGGGCGGCGCGAACGCCGACATCGCCGCAGCCCTGCACCTGAGCGTCCCGACGGTCAAGACGCACGTCTCCGCGGCCCTGTCGAAACTCGGGTTGAACAACCGGGTCCAGTTGGCGCTCTTGGTGAACGACGCGGGGCTCCTCGACTGACGCAGGGTCGCGCGGCCCCGCGGCCGTGCACATGGCACACTGCGGAGACCCTCGCCCACCTCTCCGACAGTTGGATGAAGCATGACCGAAACGGACGAACTGCGCCGGCGCCTCCAGCGCGCCAACCGAGAACTCCGCGGCGAGGCCCGTTCGGCCGCGATCGAGGGCCTCATCGAGGAGATCGACGAGCAGAGCGAGCCGGCCCTGCTCGTCTCCGCGCTCCAGGACCTCGTCTCCAGCTACGAGTTCTCGGCCGACCCGACCCGGCTCATCGTCCCGTTCGCGCGCGCCCTCGCCCTCTACGACGCCGCCCCCGAGGACTTCGGCCCCGCCGCCGTGCACCGCGTCTACTGGCAGCACAAGTGGGTCGTCTACAAGCTCCTCGACCACCCCGACGTGCCGCTCGCGTCGATCGAGGAATGGCTGGGGCAGATGCGGGAGCGCTACGCCGAGGCCGGGCACTCCCTCCACCCGGTCCACGAGGCCGAGTACTGGGTGGCCCGCCACATCGGCGACGAGGACCGCGCCGAACGCGCCGCCGCCGCCGTCGCGGCCACCGAACCCGACCGCATGAGCGACTGCGAGGCCTGCCGGTGCGCGAACGCCGGCCAGATCGCCGCGAACGCCGGGGAATTCGAACGCGCCCTCGACCTGTGGGAACCGGTCCTCGGAGGACGCCTGCGCTGCAACCACCAGCCGCACGGCACCCTCGCCGAATCGGTGCTGCCCCTGGCCGCCCTCGGCAGGCTCGACCAGGCCCGCGCCAACCACCTGCGCGGCTACCAGCTCGCCCGCGGCAAAGACGACATGGTCGAATTCGTCGCCGAGCACCTGCGGTTCTGCGCCATCACCGGCAACGAGCCGCGCGCCCTGGAGATCCTCGCCGCGAGCACCCGCGCCTTCGACCTCGGCCTCTCCCCCGACGTGCGCCGCAGCGTCCTCGAAGCCGTCCAGGTCCTGTGCGACGCGCTCCTGCGCCGCGGCATGGACGACACCGAAGTCCCCGGGCCCGAGAACCGCACCTGGACCGCCGCCGCACTCCGCGAGCACGCCGACGCCGATCGCCGCGCCCTCTGCGAACGCTACGACGCGCGCAACGGCACCGACGCCCAGACCCGCCTGTCCGCCGAACGCGTCGAACCGCCGATCCAGTACCCGCGTGTCCCCTTGGGGCTCAAGACACTCCCCGAGGCGCCCACAGTGGTCGAAGCGGCGCCGGAGCCGACCGGGGACGACGCGCTCGCCGCCGCGCTCGACGCCGCCAGGACCGCCAGCGCGGCCTTCGCCGACGACGAGAACGACCGGTGGGCCCTCGTCGACCGCCTCGCCACCGCGCTCGGCGCCGAACTCGACGCTGCCGACGAGGCCGAAGTCCTCCTCTCCCGCATCGACGGCGCCGACGGGCCCGCCTCCGCCCTCGACCTCTCCGCAACGGCCAGAGAACGCTTCGAGGCCGCGGGCCTGCACGGGCGCTCGCTCACCAACCGCGCCGCGGTCCTCATGTGGCGCTTCAGCACCGACCCCGAAGCCGTACCCGAGGCCGCCCGGGAGGTCATCGCCGACGCCGCCGCCATGGAGGACGACCCGGTCCACGCCCTGCGCGCGAACGCGCTCGCCCACGTCGCGCTCCTCGCCCACTGCCAGGTCACCGGGACCGAACCGGACGCCGACCTGCGCAAAGCGGTCGCCGCGGCCGACGACGCGCTGGCCGAGCGCCCCGGCGAGCGCCGCCACACCCACGCCCGGTTCGCCCTCGCGAACGCGCTTGCGGCCTTCGCGACCGAACCCGAGGCGCGCACCGAGGCGCTGCGGCGCCGCTTCGACCTCGCCGTCGCCGGCGACCACCCGCTGGAGACCGTCGCCGCCGCCGTCGACCACAGCAGCGACCTCAACGGGCACGGACGCTACGAGGAGGCCGTCGCCGCGGCCGAGACCGGGCTCGCCGCCCTCGTCCCCGGCGTCCCGCCGTTCCCCGTCGCCGCACTGCACCTGAGCATCACCGAATGCTCGCTCAACCTCGGCGACCGTGCCAAGGCAGAGGCCCACGGCGTCCAGGCCGCCTTCCACTACGACCTCGCCGGGGAGCCCGGCTGCGCGGCCGTCTCGCGCCACCTCCTGGCCAAGGCCGTGCTCGCGGAGGGGCGGCACGCCGAGGCCGTCGCCTACGGGGAGTCGGCACTGGCGGACCTGCCGTCGATGCCCGCGGAGGAGCACTGGCGGCTCGTGGACGCGCGGGTCGTGCTCGCCGAAGCCCTCGGCGCCCTAGGCGAGGCGCGGGCGGGGGTCGAGCACGCCCTGGAGGCGTTGCGGCTCATGGACGACGGCCAGGCGCACCCGAGCGCGATCTGCTATGCCCAGACCGCGCACCTCGCCGGCACGCTGCTCGCCCGCCTCGGCGAACGCGACGAGGCCCGCCTCGCCTACCGCCGCGCCGAGACGGCCTGGCGGGAACTCGGCGCACTGCCCGCCGCGGCGAACTCCGTACGCGCGGCACTGTGGACCGACCTGGCCGACGAGGAGGGCCGCGAATCCGCGACGGCCGGGATGACCGACCTCGCCGAAGAGCTGCGCGCCGACTGGGCGAACGGCGACTACCCCGAACGCTACCGCGCCGAATGCCGGATCGAACTGGTGCGCACCCTCATGCAGCACGGGAGCGTCCTCGCCCCCGACACGGAGGCGACCCTCCCGCACCGGCGCCGCCTCGCCGAGGAGGCCCACGCGGTCGTCCTCGACGGCGAACCCCTGCCGCAGTTCGACGCCCAGGTAACCAGCCGCATCATGGCCTGCCTCCAGGAGGCGGGCGAACCCGACGCCGACTGGGAGGCCGCCGGCGCCGCCGTCCTCGAACGGCTCGACCCCGACACCGACGCCAAACTGCGGCAGTCGATCGAACGGCAACTGGAGCGGATGCGCGACGCCGAGAAATGAGCGCGGCCAGGGCAGGTCGACGCGCGCTTGCGCGGGCGAGAGGTTCGGCCTGAAACGCGACCGCCCGTCCGCGATCGCGGACGGGCGGTCACGGGACCGATGGTCCTAAGTGGTGACCCTGAAGGTCGCGTCGGACCGGTCGGTGGCGGTGCTGATCGGGTCGAGCCGCAGGTTGTAGGCGTAGTGCCTGATGTAGCGGGTCGGGTTGTTGTAGGACTGGAACGAGCTCCAGGAGCCGTCGGCGAGGCCTGCGGTCCGTGTGAAGGTGGCGTCGGCCGCGAACTGGGCGGAGCCGTCGTTGGCGACCAGGGCGAAGTCGTAGTTCGAGTGGCGCAGGAAGTGGCCGGGGTAGTTCACCGACTCGATCGAGACGGCGCCGGAGGAGGCCAGGCCGGGCGCGAGGCGGAACTGGGCGTCCTGCGCGGGCGAGACGCCCGAGTCGATGCGCACGTCCATGTTGTAGTGGCGCACGTAGCGGTCCTGGAAGTTGTAGGACTGCAGGCGGTTGAACACCGGGTTCTGGTACCGGTTCAGCACCCGGGTCTCCTCGGCCTGGGTGAGGTTGAGGACGAAGCCGTGGCGTTTGAGGTTGGCGCCCAGGCCGTACCCGGAGGTGGTGCGGTAGCCCGAGACGGCGGCGGGGTTCGTGGTCAGCACGGGCATGTAGCCGCGGCCGGTGGCGTACTGGTCGAGCCACAGCGCCCATTCGCTGCGGTCGTTGAACTTCGCCCACATGGGGCCCTCGACGCCGCCGCCGGTGAGGCCGGAGAGGTCGCCGAGCCGGGTCCAGGAGCCGGTGAGGGAGTTGGCGCCCTCGATGACGATCTGGGTGGTCTTGGAGGCGCGGTAGTAGCGGTAGGTGCTCCCGGCGACTTCGACGATCTGCGTGTCGATGAGGCCTTCGGAGCCGGGCAGGTCGATGTAGACCTGCGGGGCGGTGAAGGACCGGAAGTCGGTGGTGCGGGCACTCCAGATGCGGTGCTTCTTGATGCCGTTGCGCGTGGAGTTGGTGGCCCAGTACAGCAGGAAGTTCCCCGCCGCGGCGTCCCAGATCGCCTCGGGCGCCCAGGCGTTGCCCGCGTCGCCGATCGAGTTCGCGACGCCCAGGAGCCACGGGGACGACCAGTTGACGAGGTCGCTCGACTCCCACACGACAAGGCTGCGGCTGCCGTTGTTGGCCGCGTCGCCCCACGAGGTGCCCGAGCCGATGCGCAGGTCCGTGGCGACGATCCAGTAGCGGTTCCCGGCGGGGTTGCGCACGATCACGGGGTCGCGCACGCCCTGGGTGCCGATGTGGCTGCGGAGCACGATCTGGCTGCGGTTGAGGTCGGTCCAGTTGAGGCCGTTGTCGGCGTGGGCGAGGTAGATCTGCTCGCCGCCGGTGCCCTCGCCGATGAAGTGGGCCATGAGGTAGCCGGTGTAGGCGGCCTGCGCTGCGGCCGGTGCCGGGACGGCGGCCGCCAGGGGGACGGCCGCGGCGGCGGCGAGCAGGCCGCGCCGCGAGAGGCGGGCGGGTCGTGAGGGTGACATGGCCGCTCCAAGAGGGTGGGAAGCCGGGACCGCGCGGGTGCGGTCGACGTGATGTGAAGGGTAACAATCTCAATCGAGAGAGTCAACATCATCAATATGTAGGGCCGAGTCGGGGCCGGGCCCCGGAGTCGCCTCCGGAGCCCGGCGGGTCATCAGACCCCCAGCCAGGACTGCGGGCCGGAGTACTGGTCGAGCAGGGCCGGAACCTGGCTCGCCGAATGGAGGGTGTAGCTGTAGAAGTCCGACGGGTTGAACGCCGAACCGCTGGTGATCCGGTCGCCGGTGCAGTCGACGCAGATGCTGCCGCTCTGGCGCAACTGCGCGGTCGAGTCCGGATACCACGGGTCGTTCACGTTCTCGAAGTACGAGTTCTCCAGGACCATCTTCGTGTAGCCGCGGGAGTAGTTCCCGTAACCGGAGACGTCCTGCAGGAAGTTGTTGTACAGGTGCGCGTACTGGACGTTGTCGGTGCTCGGGTTGCGCGGTCCGGTCCCGTGGATCCAGTTGTGGTGGATGGTGATCCGCGCCGTGACATTGTCGGTCCAGCCGATCCCGAAGGCCTTGTTGCCCGGACCGAGCTCGTTCCAGGACACCGTCAGGTTCGTGGTGTCCTTGCGCGAGTCGATGATGCCGTCGTTCATGTTGTAGATGCGGTTGTGGTCGATCCAGACGTTGCTCGCGGTGTCCATCTGGATGCCGTCGTAGTCGTAGTCCTTGTCGTCCGGGTCGTCCTCGGGCATCAGCGTGTCGCGGATGGTGAGGTTCCGGATGATGACGTTGTTCGTGCCCTCGCCCAGGAAGAACCCGCCGCCGACGATCTGGCCCGAGGTGCCCACGCCGATGATGGTCTTGTTCGACCCGACCCGGATCTCCTTGCCCTTGGGGCTGATGTTGATCGTGGCCGCGACCTTGACGATGTAGGCGCCCGAGGCGTTCGCGTACTGCTCCAGCTGCGCCTGCGTGGTGACCGTGACGGTCGTGCCGCCCTGGCCGCCCGTGGTGCCCTGGCCGAAGCCCTCCAGCTTGTCGACGCCGGTGGGCAGCGAGCCGACCGGGACGAGCTTCCACTGCTGGTTGGTGCCACCGGTGGGCGTGTACTGGGAGATCCTGCCGCCCTTGGTGGTCGACCACTCCCACACGTCGAGCGCCTTGCCCGAGGCGCGGTTCACGAAGGTCGCGTACCCGCCGGACTCGGTGATGCGCCACTGCTGGTTCGTGCTGTTCGAGTCGCCCCACTGCTGGACGTAGGCGCCGTCGGCGGTGCTGCCGGAGGCGACGTCGAGGACCTTATTCGAGTGCCGGGTCTGAATACGGTAGTAGCCGTCCCCTGCGTCGAGGAAGCGGAACTGCTGGTCGTACGAGCCGTTGCTGTTCCACTGGACGACTTCGGCGCCGTTGTCCATCGAGGCCGCCCGGATGCCCATGACGAGCCCGGAGTGGCGGGATTCGAGGTTGTACCAGGTGCCGACTTCGAAGGCGTCGGCCCTGGCGCTGTTCCACACGCTGAGCGAGGCGGCCACGAGCGAGCCGACCGCGATCACCGCCAGCGCGAGCAGGAGGCGCGTGCGCCTGGTGAGTGCCCGCGGCGTGACCGCGTCGGGCATGGTGAGGGTCATGTTGCGTCCGATTCGTTGAGGGTGGTTCACGTTCACATCCGCCCACTTCCACAGACATCGATGATCGTGATATTTACTTTCATCAATTTACATAATCCTGGAGCGCTCCCGCAAGCCCCCCGAGCACACGGAGCCGACGGAGGGCGCCCGGTCGCCCACGCACCGACACGCCGCCCCCGAACGGACGGCTTCGAGGCGGCTAGCGGCGGCGCACCCTGAATCGCCAACCGGGTCGGTGCGTTGATCCTCCAACGCAAAAGGCCGCCGTCGCGGTATCGCGACGGCGGCCTTGGGGTTCGTGCGGGATTAACTCCGCGGCGCCGAGCAGAGCCTTGAAGTCAGTGGCGGACAGGTCGAAGATCGGCGAGTCGTGGCCGAGTTTCGAGTCCCTGACCTGGAACGCCCCGGTCTCGCGCCGGGCCTCGACGCAGCTGCTGTCATCTCCACCGCCACTGCGGGTGCTCTTGCGCCATCTACCGTATCCAGTCATCAAGGCTCCCTCCAATTCGATTGCCAGACGACCACATATCCTTGACTCGGCCATGATACAAGCCGAACTTCTCAGCATCCTCGATGTGTCGGCTCTGATCAATCGACTCAACATAGACAAAGGGCGGCGGCGCTTTGGGTCTTCCACCAGGCAGGTAGATCTCAAACGGATGCTCGGATCCGTAGTGGAAACCGTCGAGGAGCCGGATCTCACAGTTCGGCCACTGGTCGATTTCGAGCAGGTGATTGAACTGATCCTCTGCTCCATCCCAGTCACGAATCTGCCGAAGTACGTTGATGCCCATGAGGACGTTCACCACCGGAGCGGGATCACGCCTGCTGATGATCGAGAATCGCCGGTGCTTGCGGTGCCAGTTTCG
This sequence comes from Glycomyces paridis, assembly GCF_004912155.1. Lineage (GTDB taxonomy): Bacteria > Actinomycetota > Actinomycetes > Mycobacteriales > Micromonosporaceae > Glycomyces > Glycomyces paridis. Next base: position 77,680 of record NZ_STGX01000021.1, read on the forward strand.
TGAACGGTTCTTCGTCGGCTCGGTCAGCAACTCCATATGGTATCGCTCCGTCTGAAACGGGCCTGGCACATAGCCGGTCTCAAACTTCCAGATCTCGCCGGAGGCTGCCTCGCCATGTTCGAGAATCAGAATGTTCCTCTTGTTGAGGTCTGACACGATCATGCCACTGTCCAGTTGGCTGATCACGTGGATGAGGAAGTCTATGCGCTTCTTACTGGCGCCACAGACCTCTGCGAACTTGGCTGCCATGCCTGCTTTGGGTCGGGTCTCACCCGAGACATAGTTCTGGATGGTGCGTGCGCTCACCCCCAGCTCGTCTCCGATCTGGGTGTAGGTGAGGTCGGATTCTTTGCAGAGCGCTTGGAGATCTGCGAGGACATACCATTCGGCGACTCTTGAAAGAGGCATCGGCCCTCCGGGGTTCGTTGGCGGGAACGCACGGTAATGAAACCGTACACGCCCCGGTGCACTCGAACATCAAGGGCAAGGGGGTAGGAAAGTTTGGGGCGCAAAACTTTCCGGTAATTCTTGCGCGACCTCCTTACCTGCAAGAACTGCTCTCGTGTCGGGCCTTCTACTTGCCGAGCTCAGGGCTTAGATTCCATTCATCGCGAGCCGGATTGCACGACTCGCAACCGATAGGTAAGCCCGGGGATCGCGCCTTCCAACGACCACTGCGATCCCCGGGCGGCAACCTGTCGGCTATCCGACAGTTTGAAATGGAGGTGCGAGATGAGCAACCCAAATGCGGCCGGGAGCACCGCCCGAAATGCACTCGAACGAGGGACCTTCCGGGACGACTACCGGACCTATACGGTCCGCGCGTCGAGCGCCAGCGCGCCGGACTCGTTCCAGGTGCTGACCGGCGAGCGCAAGGATGATGTGGTGCTGGTGGTCTCCGGGCTCAACTCCGGTGAGCTGAAGGCGACCTGGGGTCCGTTCTGGAACGGGCTCAAGTCGAACGCGAAGATCTGGATCGAGGAGCAGGCGTTCCGCACGGTCTACTCGGTCCGCCGGGCCACGGCCGCCGCGCAGGCCGGGGCAGGTGTCGGCCCCGGGGCCGGGGCTGTGAGCGTCGGAACCTGCTCGGTGCGGGCATGCAATGGCTAGCGGCGCAGCCGATTCGGTGAGAGGTCGGCAATGACTGGGCGTGCCGCCGGTTCAGTGGGAATCCGGAATGGCTAGCCGTGCGGGCGGTTCGACCGTCCCCGACAAGGACCCGTACAACTTCCGGTCCGATGGGAAGCCGGGCGTCGACGGCTACCTGGGCGACTTTCGCAGGAACCCGGCCGTCTTCACGCTCTACCGGCTCGACTCGTTCCCGGCCCGGGCGCGCAAGGTGGCCGAGTACCTCCTGGATGTGGACGACGGCGCGGGCGCCCGGGAGTGCTGCCGGTTCACCGACGACCCCGACGACGTCCCCGCCTGGTACGGCGCGTGGAACGGCGACGAGTGGTGCGAATGGATCATGCAGCAGGTGCAGAAGATCATCGCCGAGCCCGACATCCATTGACCCGCAAAGCGCTCCGCGGCCCGGCGACTGAATCTCGGGCGGGCCCCGGAGTATGAAGGGCCCGCCGCTCCCCAGGACGGCCGGCGCCCTCACCGGGCCGGTCGAGGTGGGTGGACCTCGACCGGCCCGTCACTCGCTGTCGGTCCGCGCTGCCGGTTCCCGGTGTCCGGCAACCAACGCAACCGACACCAACGCGGCCCCGACCCGGCGATGATCACTTCCGATACCGCCTCGTACTCGGACCAGGTATTCGGCCTGTTCAGGCGCCCTCAAACCAACCCGTAGCAGAACGGCCGGGACCTGATCGGGTCCCGGCCGTACTGGGGCTGATGGTGGCTTCAACGGTGTTGCGTCAGTGCCGGTCCTCAGTCTTATCGAGTCCCAGAGCGACCTCGGCGAGGCGAACGTAGGTCTCCGCTAGGTGCTTCGCCAGGTCGGAACCGGGGCGGGGTCGCATCTTGGCTTAGCCCTGGCGGAGCCGGGCGATGACCCGCTCGACGGCCTCGTCGTGCAATCCGGCCAGGAGCGGACGCAACTGCGCGCCGTCGTGGGCGAGCAGGCTCGTCCGGATCTCGGGGTCGACGCGGTCGAGCAGGCCGCGCAGGTTCGCCATGGCGGCTTCCTCCCGGCTTACCTGGGCCTCCTCCCGCGCGGCCGGGCCGATGAGCTTGGCGACGGCGTCGATGTCGGCCTGCTTGATGGAGCTGCGCACGGTCGACGCGGGCTTGCCCGCCGCGCGGCCGAGCACGTCGAACGAGTACGGGCGGCCGCGGACATGCTCGCGGGCGTAGGCGAACAGCAGCCGACGCTGCTCCTCTTGGGCATTGATGATGCGGCTGGCCTCAGTGATGGCCTCCAGCAGCGGGTCGGTGTCGGAAGCCTCGGCGGTCTCGGCCATCTGCCCGGCCAGTTCCTCGCGGGCGTCGTAGGTCGCGTCGAGCGTGTTCTGGTACTCCTCGAAGTACGTGGGATCGGAAAATACAGCCAGTTTGTCCGGCTCCGGCATCAGGATCGCGACAAGATCGCGAATCAGTGGATCTTTAACCATGGGAACGAGATTAGCAAGTATCGCAAGATTTGTATAGATCGCGAACTCTGATGGTGCAGCGAAATTATGTCGTGTCAGCGGCATCGGCCGCCTAGCTGCCATGTTCAACACCGGCGTCAACTTCACGGAACGGCGCTGTGCGAGTTCGGCGAAGCGCGGGGCGCTCGGATCGGCCAGCGCCGCCGAGCACGCCGCGGACGGACGGGTCCGCACCCGATCCGGCTCCGTGCGGCACGGCGCCGAAGCGGGCGTGGCGTGGGGTCGGCGGCCGGAGGGGTGCGGGCCGGGGCGGATGAGGCGGCAAAGTGCTTTTGGGCTCGGCCCTGGTGGACGGGTGCGGTTCGGGGCCGGTGCGGTCAGGCGGCGCCGTCGAGTTCGGCTCTGGTGGGCGGGTCGGCGCCGGGGCGCGAGACGGTGATGGCGGCGGCGTTGGCGGCCCAGGTGGCGGCGTTGCGGAGTTGGGTTTCGGTGAGGGCTTGGAGGACGTGTCTGGCGTCGGGGCCGTGGGCGTTCAGTGAGAGGAGCGCGTCGATGAGGGCGCCGGTGTAGGTGTCCCCGGCGCCGATGGTGTCGGCGACGGTGACGGTCACGCCGGGAAGGGTGAGCACGGTGTCGCCGCGGACGAGGACGCTGCCGTCGGCGCCGCGGGTGACGACCACGAGGACCGGTCCGCGTGCGGCCCAGTCGCGGGCGATGTCGACGGGGTCGGCGCCGGGGTGGTACCAGGCGAGGTCCTCTTCGGACACTTTCACGACGTCGCTGGCGGCTACGAGCCGTTCGACGCGCGGGAGCACCGCGTCGCGGTCGGGGGTGATGGCGGGCCGCGCGTTCGGGTCGAAGGTGACCAGGGCCCGGCCCCGGGCGCCGGTGAGGGCGGCTTCGACGGCGGCGGCGCCCGGGTCGAGGACCGTGGCGATGGAACCGGCGTGGACCACGATCGGGTCGGCGGCCGTGTCGATCGTCGCGGCGCCGAGGTCCCAGGCGAGGTCGAATTCGTATGCGGCGGAACCGTCTTCGGCGAGGGTGACGGCGGCTGTGGAAGTGCGGCCGGTCGCGGGGGCCTGGGCCGCGACGGTGACGCCGGAGGCCTCCAGCCAGCGCCGGGCCGCGTCGCCGCGCGGATCGGCGGCGAGGGTGGTGGCGAGGACCGGGGCGCGGCCGAGGCGGCCGAGGGCGACGGCGACGTTGGCGGGGCTGCCGCCGGGCAGTTCGCGGACGCCGTCTTGAGTGGTGATGATGTCGATGAGCGTCTCGCCGATGACCAGGACCGGGCCGGGATCGGTGCCCTTCGCGTCGTTACCCGTCGCCGTCTCCCCGATTGCCGGGGCCGGGCCGGGGTTAGCGCCGGTCGGGTCGCCACCCGACAGCTTCTCGCCGATGGCCGTGCCGAACTCGGCGCGGTTCGCTTCGTTGCCGGTGCCACTGGTGCCGTCACCGGCGCGGGCGGTCTCGCCGATCGCCGCCGCCCGGTCGGGTTCGAAACGAGGTTCGTCGTTCATGCCGCTCCTTCGTTTCCGTCGTTCGCGTCGGGCAGCAGGCCCTCGCGGAGCGCCCGTGCGAGGGTGGGGGCCGCCGGGAGGCGGGGCAGGAGGGTTGCCTGGACTGCATGGTAGAGGTCGGGTTTGCCGGGCCAGACCGCGGTGGCGGGGGCGTTGGCGGGGTCGAGTTCGTGGCGCCAGGAGCCGTGTTCGCGGTCGATGAGGCGGCGTTCGGCGTAGTCCCACCAGGCGGCGTAGTGGTCGGCGTAGCGGGTCTCGCCGGTGTGGCGGTGGAGGGCCGCGGCGGCGGCGAGGGCTTCGGCGAGGACCCAGTGCATGCGTTGGCGCACGACGGGTTCGCCGTCCCAGTCGACGGTGTAGACGAAGCCTTCGGCGCCGTCGGCGGCCCAGCCGTCGGCGACGGCGCGGTCGAAGAGGCGGGCGGCGGCGGACACGAGGGCGTCGTCCCCGCCGCGGAGGGCCTCGACCTGGAGGAGCATCCGGGACCATTCGAGGCCGTGGCCGGGGGTGGCGCCGTAGGGCTTGAACGGGTCGTCGGGGCGGTCGCGGTTGAGGTCGAGGTCGGGGGTCCAGTCGGGCGCGAAATGCTCGGGGAGGCGCCCGTCGTGGCGGTCGGCGAGGTCGACGGCGAAGCGGGCGATGGCGTCGGCGCGGTCGCGCCAGGCGCCCGCGCCGGGGCGCCCGAGTGCGTCGAGTGCGTCGGCGGCGGCGAGGAGGGCTTCGACGGAGTGCATGGTGGCGTTGAGGCCCCGGTAGGGCTCGGGTGCGGTGAAGGCGCAGTCCCAGGCGTCCAGGGGGAGCCCGGCGGCCTCGTCCCAGAAGCGGTGCAGGTAGACCGTAAGGGCTTCGTCGAGGAGGGCGGCGGCGCCGGGGCGGTCGGCGAGGGCGGCCGAGGAGGCGGCGAGGACGACGAACGCGTGGTCGTAGCAGGACTTGCCGGCGGCGCGGTCGGGTGCGCCGGAGGCGTCGAGGGCGTGGAACCAGCCGCCGTGCTCGGCGTCGCGCAGGGGGCCGGTGAGTCCGGCCAGGGCGGCGTCGGCGATCGGTTCGGCGCCGGGGAAGCCCATGAGGGCGGCGAGCGAGTAGACGTGAGCGGTGCGGGCGGTGATCCAGGTGCGGACGCCTTGTGCGGGAAGGGGTTCGCCGGTGTCGCCGAGGTAGGCGGCGCCGCCGCCGGGGAGGGCGAGGCGGTCGCCGAAGGCGAGGAGGCGGCGGCATTCGCCGGCGAGCCGGGCGTGGTGCTCCGGCGAGTCGGGTCGCGGTGTCACTGCTGCTCCTTCGAGGTGGCGCCGGGTCCGGTCCAGGTGAGGCGCAGGACGCGGGCGGTCGGTGCGGGGGCGTCGGCCGCGAGGTGCAGCGCGTCGCCGTCCCAGGTCGCGGTCCATGCTCCGGTGCCGGGGGTGTCGGGTGCGGGGAAGACCTGCTCGATATGGATGTCCTTGCCGCGCAGGGCGGGGAGGGGGACGCGGAGGTCGGGCGGGGCGCCGGGCAGGCGCCAGGCGGTGAGGACCGCGGCCTCGTCGGTGTGGAGGGCGAAGGCCTGCCAGGGGCCGCGGTGCTCCAGGCCGAGGGGCCAGGCGGGTTCGGCGGTCTGGACGTGCGGCAGGAGGGCGCGGTGGGCGGCGACGGCGGTGTTGACCAGGCCCAGTTGGTGGTCGTCCATGCGGGAGAGGTGGCCGCTGAGGTAGAGGCGACCGGTGATCCCGGCGACGAGGGTGAAGGCGGACTCCTCGGTGCTCATCTCGGGTTGGGCGTAGCCCCAGTGCCCGGCCTGCTCGGGGAGGATCGACGCGGGGGTGGCGGCGGCGATCGGCGGGTACAGCAGCGGGTCCTGTTGGGCCGAAGTGGACTGGAGGTGGAGGCGGGAGAGGGTCGCGTAGTCGGCCCTCATGCCGCCGGAGGCGCAGTTCTCGATCAGCAGGCCGGGGTGTCGGGCCAGGACGCGGTCGAGCCAGGCGAGGTAGGCGCGGCAGTGCTCCAGGAGCCCGGCGCCGGGGGCGAGGCCGCCGGTGTCGGTGCCCGGTCCGGGCATGATGTTGTAGTCGAGCTTGAAGAAGCCGACGCCCATGCCGACGAGGCGGTCCACGACGGCGTCGAGGTGCGCCGTGACGGCCGGGTGGCGCAGGTCGAGCTGGTGGCGGCCGTGCTCGACGATCCGAGCGCCGCCGCGCTGGAAGAACGCGTCCTCGGGGAGGGTCTGCGCGAGCGGCGATCGGACGCCGACGACCTCGGGTTCGAGCCAGATGCCGGGGGTCATGCCGAGTTCGCGGATGCGGTCGAGGACGGCGGCGAGCCCGTCGGGGAAGCGCGAGGCGCTGGGCTCCCACTCCCCCACCGAGTCCCACCAGCCGCCCGCGTCGTCGTCGTACCAGCCCGCGTCGATGCAGTAGTAGTCGGCGCCCGCGCGGGCCGCGGCCTCGGCCAGCGGCAGGATCTTCGCGGCGGTCGGATCGCCCATGAGCGTGTTCATGTAGTCGTTGAAGACCACCGGCAGCGGGGCGTCGAGGCGCGCGGTCCCGGTGCGCGCGACGAGGTCCCGGCGGTGGGTGGTGAGCGCGGCGAGCGCGGCGTCCACCGGGTCGCCTTGCGGCGCGACGACGGTGACGGCCGCGGGCACGGAGGTGAAGGACTCGCCGGGGGCGAGGTCGAGTGACCACTGGTGCTCGGCGTCGGTGGGGCCCAGGAGCGCGAGCGAGGCGCCGGTGCGGTCCTCGCCGACCTCCCAGTGCCAGGCGCCGTTGTGCTCGATCTGGAAGGCGAGGCCGTAGCCGCCCGAACGGCGGGCGAGGACGCCGGTGGGCAGTCGCTCCCCTGTGGACCACGAGCTGCGGGTGGTGACGGCCATGCGGGCGCGGTTCATGTGGTGGTGCACCGCGGGGTCCATGGCGGGCAGGCCGACCTCGCGGAGCGGGGCGCGGTGCCAGCGGGACTCGGCGACCCAGTCGTTGTCGCCCCACAACACGTCGAAGTCGTCCACAGGGGATTCAGTGTCGGCGGTGAAGGTGCCGAGCACGAGGGAGGTGACCGCCTGGACGCGGACCGGGGCGTCCCCGGCGTGCAGGACCGTCCAGGCCCGCAGGGCCCGGCGGGAGGGGCTGAGGACGCTCACGGCCGTCAGGCCCGTGACCGGGTCGGTCTGGGAGACGTGCAGGTCGGCGCCGACGAGTTCGTGCCCGGTGTAGCGCAGGCGCGAGCCGAGGACGGTGCACGTGTAGCGGTGGCTGCCGGGGAAGCGGCCGTGGCCGAGGGCCTGGACCTCCACGAGCGGCGGAGTGCGCTCGGGCCCTTCGGGTTCGGCGGCGGTCTCGGGCGGGCGGGCGGGGCCCGCGGCGGGGCGCAGCGAGCGGATCGTCACCGGCGCTCCGGCGGCGGTGCCCAGTTCGATCGTGAAGTCCTCGGTGGACCACAGCACGGTCATGTTCTCTCCTCGTCGTCCGGCGCGGCGGATCGGCGGAACGGTTTCGCGGGTACTGCTCGACGGCCCCGGGCGTGGCGTCCTGACCCGTTGCCCGGGGCCGTCGAACAGGGACTACAGGAGGTCGTTGGCGCAGCGCAGGGCCGCGGCGAACGCCTCCGGGCCGCCCCCGTTCGGGGAGGCCACCGCGATCTCGGCGGTCTCGCCGGCCCGCAGGGTGATCATCCCCCGGTCGGCGCGGGCGGCGGGGTCAACGGTGTCGGCGTGGCAGAACACGTCCCTCGCGTGCGAGGTCGCGGTGATCCGCAGCAGGCACCCCTCGGCGGTCGCCTCGGCCTCGACCCGGAGCGGGCTCGGGTCGAGCCGCTGATCGGCGATCTCGGCGCCGTAGCGGTGGGCCGGGGCGAAACCCGAGCCGGCGGCGACGGCGCGGATCACCTCGGCGGCACGGTCGCCGAACGCGGCGACCTCGTCGGGGACGGCGAGGGCGACGGCGCCGCGCGCGTCGACGCGGGCCTCGACGGCCGCTTCGGCGAGCACGGTCCCGTCGAAGGTCTCGCGGGTCACCGCGAACGTCCCCGCGAAGTCCTCGCCGGTGTCGTTGACGAGGATGAGCGCGAGCATGTCCCGTTCGGGTTCGAGCCCCTCCCACGCCTCGGCGCGGGCCCGCTCGGACGGGCGCGGCTGAAGCGTCGCGAAGCGCGGGGCGTAGACCTCGCGCAGGACGTGCCACAGCGGCTTGCGGTGCTCGGCGAAGTCGACCGCGGCCCAGGAGACGACCGGCCAGTTGTCGTTGAGCTGCCACAGGATCGAACCGGTGTTGTGCGGGGTCAGCGAGCGGAAGTGCTCGATGCCGAACCGGATCGCCTGGGCCTGGTTGAGCTGCGTGGTCCAGTGCCAGTCCTCGATGGACTTCGGGTCGGGCAGGTGGCCCTGCCAGCCGCGTTCGAGCTTGGCGTTGCCCAGGTGGGCCTTCTGGTGCACGAGCATCTCGTGCCCGAAGGGGTCCAGCGGCTCGTCGTGGACGACCGCGGCGAGGGTCGACCACGCCGGCGGGGCCTGGAAACCGAACTCGGAGACGAAGCGCGGCTTGTAGTCGGCGTACACCGAGTAGTCGGCGCGGTTCCACACGTCCCAGATGTGCATGGTGCCGTAGCGCTCGTCGTTGGGGTGGCGGTAGTCGCCGAAGGAGTACGGGCTCGCGGGCGAGTACGGGCGGGTCGGGTCCAGTTCGGACACGACTGCGGGCAGCAGGCCGTTGTAGTAGCCGTCGCCCCAGGCGCGGCCGTCGAGTCGCCCGGCCCAGCCCCAGTCGACCGAGCCCCACGTGTTCTCGTTGTTGCCGTTCCACAGCACCAGCGAGGGGTGCGGGCTCAGCCGCGTGACGTTGTCGCGGACCTCGGCCTCGATCTCCGAGCGCATCGGCTCGTCCTCGCTGTAGGCCGCGCAGGCGAACAGGAAGTCCTGCCACATGAGCAGGCCGTGCTCGTCGGCGAGGTCGTAGAGGTCGTCGGACTCGTAGATGCCGCCGCCCCACACGCGCAGGAGGTTCATGTTGGCGTCGAGGGCGTCGGCGACGCGCCGGGCGTACCGCTCGGGGCCGACCTCGGTGAGGAAGGCGTGGTCGGGGATCCAGTTCGCGCCGCGCACGAGGACCCGCTCGCCGTTGACCTTGAGGTCGAACGGCGCGCCGGCCATGTCGGCGGCGGTGTCGAGCTCGACGGTGCGGAACCCGACGCGGCCCTCCCAGTGCCCTTCGCCGACTTCGACGCTCACCTTGTAGAGCGGCTGGTCGCCGTGGCCGACCGGCCACCAGCGGCGCACCTGCGGCACGTCGAGGACGACGGTGACCGAGTCCGACCCGGCCGGGACCGTCACGGCGGTCTCCAGCGGGAGGACCTCGGGGCCGACGACGACGAGGAGGGCCTCGACGTCGCCGTCGCCGGAGGCGCGCTCGATGTCGATGTGGGCGGTGAGGACGCCGTCGTGGCCGCCCTCGGCGTTCGCGACGACGTCGACCAGGGGGCGGACGGCGGCGACGCGCGCGCCCGACCACGAGTCGAGGCCGATGGGCTTCCAGATGCCCGCGCCCGCCACGTCGATGCCCCAGTCCCAGCCGAAGGAGCAGGCCATCTTGCGGAGCTGGTTGTAGGCGTGGTGGTTCACGTGCGGCAGGGCCCCGTCGCGCTCCTCGCGGGCCGCGGCCTCGGGGACAGGCGCGGTGAAGCGCACCGTCAGGGTGTTCTCGCCCTCGCGGAGGTGCTCGCGCACGTCCCAGCGGTAGGAGCGGTGCATGTTCTCGGTACGGGCGACCTCGGTGCCGTTGAGTTCGACCAGGGCAACGGTGTCGAGGCCGTGCGCGACCAGGTCGTGGCGCTCGGCGCCGGCGGCGGTCCAGTCGAAGACGGTGGTGAACGTCCAGTCCGTGTCGCCGATCCACTGCTGCGCGGCCTCGTTGTCGCCGTCGAACGGGTCGGCGATGAGGTCGGCGCGGCGCAGGTCCAGGTGCGCCTCGCCGGGAACGGCCGCCGGGACGCCGGACGCGAGCGGGCCCGCGAGGTCCCGCGGCGCGCCCTCGGGCAGCTCGGCGGCGGTCAGCGTCCAGCCCGCGTGCAGCGCGCGGAAGGTCGGAGGCAGGTACGTCATGGTGGATCCTCTTGCTCGGTGGTCACGCGTCGGCGCTCTTCATGTGGGAGCGGACGCGTCGGTCACGCGGGGGTCGCGGGTGTTGCTGCGGGCGTGCGGACCCGGGTCATTCGCGGGCGCGGCGGACGGCCTCGCGCACCACGCGCGCACCGCCGGCCGGGACCGTCGTTTCAGGACCGACGGCGGCGTCCGCAAGCAGGTCGTGCCCGTCGGCGGCGACCGTCGCGTCCGTGTCGGCGTGGTTGAGCAGGAACAGGTACGAGTGCTCGGGGCCGACGCGGCGGACCGCTTCGAGGCCCGGCGGCGCGTCCACGACCGGTTCGAGCCCGGCCTCCGCGGCGAGGCGCCCGGCCAGGGCGTCCACCGCGGCCTCGGCCAGGGGCGCCGAGACGTACCAGGCCGCGCCCTCGCCGATCCCGTTGCGGGTCACCGCGGGAGCGCCCGCGAGCGAACCGGAGGCGTAGCGCAGGACCGCTTCGGCGCCGTCGAGGTGCACCCGCTCGGTCCAGTCCTCCACATCGGAGCCGTCGTCCAGATCGGTCCGCTCGCGTTCCTGGAGCGGGTAGAACTCGTCGGTCCAGGCGCCGAGCACGTCGCGGAACGCGCCGGGGAAGCCGCCGGTGAGCACGCGGCCGTCGCGGTCGCACACGCCCGACAGGTAGGTGACCGCGAGCGTGCCGCCGCGCGCGGGGACCGCGCGCAGACGCTCGGCGGCCGCGTCGTCGACCACGAGCATGGTCGGGACGACGACGAGGTCGTAGCCGTCGAGGTCGGCGTCCGCCGGGACCACGTCGCACAGGATGCCGCGCTGCCACAGGGCCCGGTGCCAGGTGCGCAGCTCGCGGCCGTAGCGCAGGCCGCGGTGGGGCTTGAGTCCGTGCTGGAGCGCCCAGCCGGCGAGGTCGTCGGCGACGATCGCCGCACGGGCGGGCTCCACGACAGAACCCTGGACCTCCTTGAGCGCCTTGAGGTTCGCGCCGAGGGCCACGACCTCCCGCCACACGCGCGAACGCGTCCCGCTGTGCGGCAGCATCGCCGAGTGGAACTGCTCGGCCCCGGCCGTGGAGGCCCTCCACTGGAAGAACATGACGCCGTCCGAGCCGCGGGCCACATGGCCCAGGGAGTGGCGCGCGATCTCGCCGGGGTCCTTGGCGCGGTTGCGCCGCTGCCAGCTCGGGCCGCCCGTGGAGCTCTCCATGAGCAGCCACGGGCGCCGGCCCTCGGCGATGCCGCGCATCCGGTCGGCCGCGAACGCGAGATCCTGCTCCCGCAGCGGATCGTCCACAAGGGTGTAGTGGTCGTTCGCGGCGACGGCGGTGTGCTTCGCCCAGGACGCGTAGTCGACCACCTGCGCCCCGGCGCCGACCATGAGGTTGGTCGTCACCGGCACGTCCGAACGGGCCTGGAGGACCGCCTTCTCGGCGAGGTAGTGCGACAGGAGCGCGTCCGAGGAGTACCGCTCGTAGTCGAGGTACAGGCCCGGGTTCGGGGCGCCGTGGCGCCCCAGCGGCGGCGCGATCTCCTCCCAGGCGCCGAACCGGTGCCCCCACTGGGCGGTGCCCCAGGCCTCGTTCACCGCCTGAAGGCTCCCGTGCCGGTGCGCCAGCCACTCACGGAACGCCGCCGCCGACAACTCGCAGTGGCAGCGGGCGTTCCCGCCGCCCAACTCGTTGCCCACGTGCCACAGCCGCAGCGCCGGGTGGCGCCCGTAGCGCTCCGCCAGCGCGTCCACGTGCCGCAGCGCGTACCGGCGGTACACCGGCGAGGCCGGGCACCAGGCGTTGCGCCCGCCCGCGGGCTCGCGGTAGCCGTCGGCGAGCACCGGGGCGATCTCGGGGTGGGCGGCCAGGAGCCAGCTCGGCGGCGCGGCCGTCGGCGTCGCCAGGTCGATCCCGATCCCGTTGCGGTGCAGCAGCTCGATGGCCTCGTCGAGCCAGGCCCAGTCGCGCACGCCGTTGGCGGTCTCCACGGTGCCCCAGGCGAAGACGCCGAGGGTCACGAGGTTGACGCCGGCCTCGCGCATGAGCGCGACGTCCTCGTCCCAGACCTCGCGCGCCCACTGCTCGGGGTTGTAGTCCCCGCCGTAGGCGAGGCCCTCGGCGAGGCGCACGACCGGCGGGGCCGGGTCGGGCTCGGGGATGATCGCGGACACCGCTTCGGGAACGGTCATCAGGGGGCCGCCGCGCGGGCGGCGGCGGGCACGCCCGCCTCCTGCCAGGAGCCGGTGAAGTGGTCGTAGCAGGTGGAGTTGTCGATCGTCTCGCGGTCGACGGGGTCGGAGGAGGTGACCCGGCCGGGGCGCTCGGGGTCGGGGGCGGCCAGCGCGAGCAGTTTCGTGTACTCGTGGTGGGGGTCGAGGATGACAGCGTCCGAGGGGCCGCGTTCGACCACGCGGCCGCGGTAGAGGACGACGATCTCGTCGGAGAAGTGGCGCGCGGTGGCCAGGTCGTGGGTGATGTACAGGACCGCGAGGGCGTCCTCGCGTTGAAGGCGGCCGAGGAGGTTGAGGACGCCGAGGCGGATGGAGACGTCCAGCATGGACACCGGTTCGTCGGCGATGAGGACCTGCGCGCCCGGTGCGAGGGCGCGGGCGATGGCGACCCTCTGGCGCTGGCCGCCGGACAGCTCGTGGGGGCGGCGGGGCGCGATGTTGGCCGCGGGGGTGAGGTTGACGCGCTCGAGCATCTCCAGGACCCGCTCGCGGGTCTCCTCGGCGGTGGTCGTGCGCTTGTGGATGCGCAGCGGCCGGGCGATGTGGTGCTCGATGGAGTGGAAGGGGTTGAGCGAGGCGAAGGGGTCCTGGAAGACCATCTGGACCTCGCGGCGGTAGCGGGACCTGGCGACGGCGGTGCCGTCGTCGAGGCGCACGTCCACGGTGCCTGAGCTGGGGGTCTCCATGCGGGTGAGGATCTTCGCGATGGTGGACTTGCCCGAGCCGGACTCGCCGACGAGGGCGACGGTGCGCCCGGGGGTGAGTTCGAGGCTGACGTGGTCGACGGCGCGCAGGCGGGTGCGTTTGAGGCCGGTCCTGATGCTGTAGTCCTTCACCAGGTCGGTGACGCGGACGCTGGTCATGCTCGCTCCTTGCTGGCCTGGGCGGGGACCGGGGCGGTCTCGTCGACGCCGGTGCGGATGAAGGCGCCGCGCGAGCCCGAGAGGCTCGGGAAGGAGCCGAGGAGGCGCCTGGTGTAGGGGTGGGAGGCGTCGCGGTAGAGGCGCTGGGCGCTCTCGAGTTCGACGATCTCGCCTTCGAGCATGACGGCGATGCAGTCGCTGATCTCCAGCAGGAGCGGGAGGTCGTGGGTGATGAAGACGACGGCGAAGTCGAGTTCGTCGCGCAGGCGCACGATCTCGCGGAGGATGTCGCGCTGGACGACGACGTCGAGCGCGGTGGTGGGCTCGTCCATGATCATGATCTGGGGTTCCAGGAGCATGGCCATGGCGATCATGACGCGCTGGCGCATCCCGCCGGAGAGTTCGTGCGGGTAGGAGGTGAGGCGCCGGACGTCGACGCCGACGCGGCGCAGGACCTCTTCGGAGCGTTCGCGGATCGCCTTGCGGGACATGCCGGGCCGGTGGGCCAGGAGGGTGTCGCGCAGTTGGGCGCGGACGGTGGTGACGGGGTTGAGGGCGTTCATGGCGCCCTGGAAGACCATGGAGAGCTTGTCCCAGCGGAAGGCGCGCAGTTCGGCGTCTTCGAGGGCGAGGATGTCGATGTCCTCGCCGCTCTTGTCGTGGAAGGTGATGCGGCCGGAGGCGATGCGCGCCGGGGGCCGGTGGAGGCGGTTGACGGCGTAGGCGAGGGTGGTCTTGCCGCAGCCGGACTCCCCTGCAAGGCCGAGGATCTCGCCGCGGTGGAGGGTGAGGTCGGCGTGCTTGACGGCGGTGACGGGCTCGTCGGACTCGTAGACGACCGTGAGGTCCTCGACGGTGAGCACGGGCCGCGCGGCGGCGCCGGTCGCGGTCGTCATCGGACGGCCTCCTTTGCGGTGGTGTCGCGGGCGAGCTCGCGTTCGAGGCGGGCGGCCCGGCGGGCGCGCTTGCGGTGCAGGCGAAGGTTCTTGAGCTTGGGGTTGATGAGCTCGTCGATGGAGAAGTTGACGAGCGACAGGCCCATGCCGAACAGGGCGATCATGAGGCCCGGGGGCACGAACCACCACCAGGCGCCCAGGGAGAGGGCGAACCCGTTCTGGGCGTAGAAGAGCATGGTGCCGAGGGTGGCCGAGTTGGAGGCGCCGAGGCCGATGTAGGAGAGTCCGGCCTCGCCGAGGATGGCGGCGATGACGGCGAACACGAACTGCGAGGCGATGACCGGCAGGAGGTTCGGGAGGATCTCGACGACGATGACGCGCCAGGACTTCTCGCCGGAGACCTGGGAGGCGGCGACGTAGTCGCGGCTGCGGACCGAGAGGGTCTGGGCGCGCAGGACGCGGGCGGCGCCGGCCCAGCTGGTGACGGCGAGGACGACGGCGATCGTCCACAGTCCGCGGCTCTCGCGGGGGACGAACCCGGAGATGACGATGACCAGGGGCAGTCCGGGGATCACCAGGAACACGTTGGTCAGCAGGGAGAAGGCCTCGTCGAGGACCTTGCCCTTGTAGGCGCCGTAGATGCCGAAGAGGGCCGAGAGCGCGGTGGCGAGCAGGCCGACGATGATGCCGATCTGGAGCGAGCCGCGGGTGGCGAAGGCGAGCTGGGCGAGGACGTCCTGCCCGGTCTGGGTGGTGCCCAGGGGGAATTCGGCGCTGGGCCCGGTCAGGCCCATGTCGCGGATCTCGCGGGGGTCGCCGACGAAGTAGGGGGCGATGACGGCGAAGAGGGTGATGCCGCCGATGAGGACCAGTCCGATGGCGAGCCAGGGGGTCATGGTCGGCAGGAGGGAGCGCCAGCCGGCGCGGGCGGGGCGCCCCGAGGGGGCGGGTTCGTCCGCGGCGGTGTCGAGGGCGGTGGGGGAGGCGAGGTTCGTCATGGTTCGGTTCTCCCGTCAGGACCGGGCGCGGGTGCGCGGGTCGATCAGGCCGTAGAGCAGGTCGACCACGAGGTTGGCGCCCAGCACGGCGAGGGTGATGAAGAGGAACACGCCTTGCATGAGCGCGTAGTCGTTGTTCGTCACCGCGCCGAGGAGCCGGCCGCCGATGCCCGGGTAGGAGAACACCTGCTCGGTGATGACCGAGCCGGAGACGACGAACCCGAGGGAGATCGCGAAACCGGCGACCGAGGGGAGGACGGCGTTGCGGGAGGCGTAGGAGCGCAGGATCTTCATCGGGGTGAGGCCCTTGGCCTCGGCGGTGAGGATGTAGTCCTCGGAGAGGGTGGAGACCATCATGTTGCGCATCCCCAGGAGCCAGCCGGCGATCGAGGCGAGCACGATCGTCAGGGCCGGCAGGAACCCGTAGGTGATGGCCGAGGAGATGAACTCCCAGTTCCATCCCGGGGTGAGGACGACGTCGTAGCCGCCCTGCATGGGGAACCAGCCCAGGACGCGGGCGAGCAGGTAGGTGAGGATGAGGGCGAGCCAGAAGTAGGGGACGGCGGCCAGGAGCGTCGTGGAGGGCACGAGCGTGTCGAGCCAGGTGCCCGGCTTCCAACCCACGAAGGCGCCCAGGGCGACGCCGAGGACGGCGGCGATGATCGTGGCGATCCCGACGAGCACCACGGTCCAGGGCAGGGACGTGAGGATCACGTCGGAGACCTTGGTCGGGTAGTAGCTCACCGAGACGCCCAGGTCGCCTCTGGCGAGGTTCTTCAGGTAGTCCCAGTACTGGACCCACAGGGGGTCGGAGCTGTCGCCCCCGAGGAGGAGCGCGTACGCCTCGCGCGTCTCCGGGGTCACCGTGCCGCCTCGCTGCTGGAGTTTGGCCAGCAGGATGTCGACGGGGTTGCCCGGAAGCATGCGCGGGATGGCGAAGTTCAGCGTCAGCGCGGCCCATAGGGCGACCGCGTAGAAGCTCAGTTTGCGTACGAAGTAATTCACGGTGTTTCGACTCCTCCTCGGGGACGACGGGGGCTCGTCAGCCCTGAGGCTCGAGGCGCTTGAAGATCTCGGCCGCGTCGAACGCGGACCAGACCGCCGGGAAGGCGTAGAGGTCCTCGCCCGAGGGCCAGCCGGAGAACTCGGCGGTGTTCCAGATGCTCGTCGTGCCGCCGGTCAAGACCGGCACGTACGGCATGTCCTCGATGATCGCGCCCTGGATCTTCTCGAAGTACTCCTGGCGGGCGGCCAGGTCGTCCAGCGGGAGGGTGGAGAGCTCGTCGATCGCGGCGTCCACATCGGGGTTGTCGTAACGCGAGTAGTTGTTGCCGGCGCTCTCGCCGACCTCGGCGCCCGAGGCGGAGCTGTAGAAGTAGTTGTAGAGGTAGTACGGGTCGGGCGCGGGGCCCTGCCACAGCGAGTCCATCGCGAGCTGGAAGTTGCCGGAGACCTTCTTCTCGGTCCACTCGTTCCACGAGGACTGGGCGGCGACGAGCTCGATGCCCGCCTCCTTGGCCTGGGAGGCCATGGTGTCGATCGCGGTGATGTAGTCGGTCCAGCCGGTGACGACCTCGACGGTCAGCGAGAGGCGCTCGCCGTCCTTGGCGTAGATGCCGTCGTCGCCCAGGGCCCAGCCCGCGGACTCCAGGGACTCCTTGGCGTTGTCGGCCAGGGAGCGCTCGGGGGCGCTGAGCTCGGTCACCACGGGGGTGAGGTACTGGTCCTGGCTCGGGGTCAGGGTGAACGCCGGGGAGATCTCGTTGGCGGTCTCCATGAACGCGAGGTTGTTGAGCTGCTCGCGGTCGAGCGCGTAGTAGAGCGCGTGGCGCACGGCCGGGTCGGTCTGCGGACCCGTGCAGCCGAGGTCGGCGTTCGAGCAGGTGGCGAGGACCATCTGGTTCTGCCACTGGGTGAACGCCTCGTAGTTCGGGAAGTTCTTGTTCGTGTTCTGGATGTCCGGGATCGGGCCGGTCTGCCAGTCGATGGTCCCCGCGGCGATGGCGTCGGCGCCGGCCTGGTTGCCCGAGAGGGAGATGAAGCGGACTTCCTTGACCTTCGGCTCGTCGCCCCAGTAGTCGGCGTTGGCCTCGATCGTGTAAGCCTGCGGCTTGAACTCCTTGAGCGTGAACGCGCCGGTGCCGATCGGCTCCTCGATGACGTCCTCGACCGGGTTGATGTCGGCCCACAGGTGCTCGGGGACGATCGGGGTGTTCATGAGGTCGGGGCCCTTGACGAACGTGGGCTCCTCGAACGAGAAGGTCACGTGGGTGTCGTCGACGGCCTCGACGGTGCCGTCGAAGCCGCCCGCGTTGATCGAGGGGGTCTCCTTGAGCATGTCGAAGGTGAAGACCACGTCCTCGGCGGTGAAGTCCTCGCCGTCGCTCCACTTGACGCCGTCGCGCAGGGTGACGGACAGGACGGTGCCGTCCTCGTTCCAGGCCTGCTCGGTGCCCAGCAGCGGGACCGGGTCGGAGACCTGGGCCTTGTTGTGGAAGAAGAGGGTCTCGTAGATCGTGCCCAGGCCGCCGATGCGCGAGGGCGAGAAGGGGTTGAAGTTGATCTGGTAGTCGCCGGCCTGTCCGGTGTAGACGACCAGCGTCGAGGCGTCGCCGCCTCCCGAGCCGGAGCCGGTGCAGGCGGTCAGCGTGAGGCCGAGCGCAGTCGCGCCGACGAGCGCTCCCACGGCCCTGCGCCGAATTCCGTTGGTGGGTGACATCTTCGTCCTTTCGAGTCCGGGGCTGCATCGCCCACGGAGCTGGAGGGGGGCGCCGACCCGCGGCGCACGGACTATTATTAACGCGTTAAATTTAACCTGTCAATAAGAAAATCCGATGAACTTTCAGAGGGGGTCGAAACATGGCGGACAACGGGACGGCCCGTGCCACGACCGCCGTTCGCGTGCTCGACCTCCTGCGTGCGAGCGGTACGCTCAGTCGCGTCGAGCTCGCAGAACGTTCGGAGCTGACGCCCGCGACGATCACCAACGCGGTGCGCCGGCTCATCGACGCCGGGCTGGTCCGGGAGGTCGGCCGCGACCCGCAGCAGGGCCGCGGGCAGCCCCGGCGGCTCCTCGAACTCGTCGCGAGTGCGTGGTATGCCGTCGGTATCCAGATTGACCGGACAACGACCACCATAGTCGTCCTCGACTTCGCCGGAACGCGGGTCGCCAGTGCGGGACTGCGGGGCTCGGGTGCTACCGGTCCGGAGCAGACGGTGCACGCCCTCGCCGAGCACCTCGGGGCGCTCCTGCGCCGCGCCGACGTGCCGCGCAGCCGGGTCCTGGGCGTGGGCCTGGTGACCCACGGGCCCCAGGACCGCGAGCGCGGGATGCTCCTGACGGCGCAGCCCGGTCCCGAGTGGATGGAGTACCCGCTCACCGGGACACTCGAGGGTCTGATCGGGCTGCCGGTGCTGCTGGAGAACGACGCCACGGCGGCGGCCTTCGGCGAGTGCTGGGCCGGCGGGCTCCCCACCGACACGTTCGGCCTGGTCTACATGGGATCGGGCATCGGCGGCGGCGTCGTGGTCGAGGGCGAGGTCTACCGCGGCCGGGCCTCGAACGCCGTCGAGATCGGGCACGTCGCGCTCAACGGCGGCGAGGCCCCGTGCGTGTGCGGCAACCGCGGCTGCGCCCAGGCCGAGGCCGGACCGGAGGCCGTGGTCGCCAAGGTCCTCGCCGACCCGGACCTGGCCGAGCGGCTCGGAGTGCGGGGCGCGCCGGACGGCACGCTCGCCGACTTCGAGCGGATCGCGCGCGCGTGGCGGGCGGGCGACCCCGAGGCGACCGGGCTGCTGGAGCGCTCGGCGCGGTGGATCGGGCAGGCGGCGGTGGCGCTGGTGAACCTCTTCGACCTCGACACCGTGGTGCTGGCGGGTCCGGCGTTCGTCATCTCCGGACAGCTCTACCGTGAGCACGTCGCCGCCGAACTGGAGCGCAGCGCGCTGAGCCGGGTGCTGCGGCGCCCGAGCGTGCTCGTCTCATCCAATGTGGACATCGCTGCGGCCACCGGCGGCGCCCTGCACGTCCTGCGCACGCTGCCGATGTCCTCGCCCGGGAGGGGCCCGTGGGCCCCGGCGCGGGCGGCGGCCGAAGCGTGGCCGATCCCGAACACCGAAGGAGCAACGTGAACACCAGAACCTGGACGACGCTGCGGCGCGACGGCGTCGCCCTCATCCTCGCCCACGAGTCGACCGGGCTTCCCGCCGTCCTCCACTGGGGACGCGACCTCGGCGGTCTCGACGAGGCCGACCTCGCCGCGTTCGAACGGGCCACCAGCCGCCAGACCGCGCCGGGGACCCTCGACGCCGCCTGGCGCGTCCCGCTCGTGCCGCAGGAGTCCGACGGCTGGTCGGGCAGGCCGGGCCTGCTCGCCACCCGCGGCGGGCGGCCGGTGTACCCGCGCTGGACCACGGCCGTGGCCGAGGCCGACGAGTCCTCGGCGCGCTTCGAGGCGACCGACGCCGAAGCGGGACTCGTGCTGCGCCTCGACGTCTCGATCGGCGCGGGCGGGCTCGTGCTCCTCTCGCACGAACTGGCGAACACCGGCGCGGAGCTGGACGTGGCGTGGCTGGAGGCGACGCTGCCGGTGCCGCGCTCGGCCGACGCGCTCACCTCGTTCGCGGGCCGCTGGACCCGCGAGAAGTCGCCGTCGACGGGCGCGATGCCGCGCGGCACCAACGTCCGCGAGACGCGCCGCGGACGCGGCGGCCACGACGCCCCGTGGGTCACGCTGGCCTCCGAGGGCGCCCCGCGCGGGCGCGGCGGCGAGGTGTGGGCCGTGCACCTGGGCTGGAGCGCCGACGTGCGCCACCGCACCGACCGCGGCCCCGAGCACCCGACCGTGCTGGGCGCCGGCGAGCTGCTGCGCCCCGGCGAGATCCGCCTCGCCTCGGGTGCGGCCTACCGGACCCCCACGGCGTACTTCGCGTGGTCGGACGCCGGGCTCGACGGCGTCGCCGACCGCTTCCACACGTGGATGCGGGCCCGCCCCCAGCACCCGCGCACCCCGCGCCCGCTCGTGCTCAACACCTGGGAGGCGGTGTACTTCGACCACGACTTCGACAAGATCGCCGCCCTCGCGCGCAAGGCCGCGGCCGTCGGCGTCGAGCGGTTCGTGCTCGACGACGGGTGGTTCCCCGCCCGCCGCTCCGACACCGCCGGGCTCGGCGACTGGACCGTCGACCGCGAGGTGTGGCCCGAGGGCCTCGAACCGCTCGCCGACCTCGTCCACTCCCTGGGGATGCAGTTCGGGCTGTGGTTCGAGCCGGAGATGGTGAACCTCGACTCCGACCTGGCGCGGGCCCACCCTGAATGGCTCCTCGCCAACCCCGCGTCCGTGCCCTCCCCCGAGGGTCTGTCGTTCCGGACCCAGTACGTGCTCGACCTCGCGAACCCCGAGGCGTTCGAACACGTGCGGGGCCAGATGTCGGCACTCGTGGCGGCCCTGGGCATCGACTTCATCAAGTGGGACCACAACCGCGACCTCGTCGAACCCGTCCACGAGGGGGCGCCGGGCACGCACCTCCAGACGCTCGCGGCCTACCGGCTCATCGAACGCCTCAAGGCCGACCACCCGGGCCTGGAGATCGAGTCGTGCTCCTCCGGCGGCGCCCGCACCGACCTGGGCATCCTCGCGCACACCGACCGCGTGTGGGCCTCGGACTCCAACGACCCGGTCGAGCGCCAGGAGATCCAGCGCTGGACCGAGCTGGTGCTCCCGCCCGAGCTCATCGGCGCGCACGTCGGCCCCTCCCCCGCGCACTCCTCGGGACGGGCCACGCCCCTGTCGTACCGGATCGCGACCTCGCTCCAGGGCTCGGCCGGATTCGAATGGGACATCCTGACCTGCGACGACGAGGAGACCGAGCGGATCACCGCGTTCGCCGCGCTCTACAAGGAGCTGCGGGGCCTGCTGCACGGCGGCCGGGTCGTCCACCCCGACGTGTCCGACCCCGCCCTGCGCGTGCGCGGCGTCGTCGCACCCGACCGCTCCGAAGCGGTGTTCACCTTCGCGACGGTCGCGTCCCTGGAGGACGCCCTGCCCGAACGGGTGCGCCTGGCCGGGCTCGACCCCGACCGGCGCTACGCCGTGCGGGTCCGCGAAGAGGCGGGCGAGGCGCGCTGGGGCTGGGTCTTCCCGGCCTGGCTCGGGGGCGAACCGGTGGTCCTGACCGGCCGCGCGCTCATGGAGGCCGGCCTCCAGCCGCCGACGCTTTGGCCGATCCAGGCGGTCGTGGTGCATTTGACCACTGCGTGAGCTGGGAGCGGAGGCGCGCTTGTGCCTCCGCTCTCACTTTTCGGCTGCATCGTTTCCAGAGACGTCCAGTATGGTGTTCGATATCGCCTGCCGTTCATGGTGCCGTCACGCAAGGAGGCCGTGTTGCGATCGTTCGGTGCCGACACGCGCATGCCGACACTGGCCGTCGTCCTCGACCTCATCCGGGACCGCGGCGCGGTCAGCCGCGTCGAGCTCGCCGACGCCACCGGGCTCACCCAGGCCACCATGACCCACGCCGTCCGCAAGCTCATGGCCCTCGGTCTCGTCCACGAGGTCGGCACCCTCCCCACCACCCGCGGCACCCCGCGGCGGCTCCTGGGCCTGCGCCCCGACGCCTGCCACATGGTCGGCGTCCAGTTCGACCTGTACTCCGCGGTCGGCGTCGTGGTCGACCTGGCCGGGAATCTCGTGGCCGAGCGGAGCCTCCCGGCGCCCGGAGAGCGCGACCCCGACACGGTCGTCGCCGAGTTCGCCGAGCACGTCGGCGGGATGCTCGACGACGCCGGGCTCACCGCCGCGCAGGTCCTCGGCATCGGCCTCGCCACCTACGGCCCGCAGGACCGCGAGGCGGGCGTCCTCATCGTCCCGATGCCCACCCCCGAGTGGGCGGGCTACCCGCTCGCCGAGACCCTCGCCGCGGCCACCGGCCTGCCGGTGATCGTGGAGAACGACGCGACCGCCGCGGGCGTCGGCGTCCAGACCCTCGGCGGCTCGGCCTCCAGCTTCGCCGTGGTCTTCATGTCCGGCGGCATCGGCTCCGGCGTCATCCTCGACGGGCGCCCCTACCGCGGCGTCACCTCCAACGGCCTCGAACTCGGCCACATCTCCGTCGACGCCCTCGGCCCCGAATGCCACTGCGGCAACCGCGGCTGCCTCGACGGGTACGCCGGGCCCGGCGCCGTCGTCGCGAGCGCGCTCGCCGACCCCGAACTCTCGCGGCGCCTCGGGCTCGGCGCCGACCTGCTCACCGACTTCCTCGCGATCGGCCGCGCCACGGTCGCGGGCGACCCGGCCGCCGCCGCGCTCGTCGCCGCCTCCGCGCAGCGCCTCGCCGTCGCGACCGTGACGCTCGTGAACCTCTTCGACGTCGGACGGGTCGTCTTGGCGGGCAACGCGTTCGCCGACGTCGGGCCGGTCTACCGCGACGCCATCCAGGAGGTGCTCGACCGGTCGGTGTTCATGCGGGACGTGCACACCGTGCAGGCCGAGCTCGCCGGCGACGTCTCGCGGGCCGCCGCGGTCGGCGGCGCGGCCGTGGTGCTGCGCAACCTCCTCGAATCGCCGTACGCCGAACGGCGGACCGCCGCCGCGAAGTGAGCGCCGCGCCGACGGTTTTGCCGTCGGGGCCCTCATGGGCGACCATGGTGGTGCGCCGCGGACCGCGGGCGCCCCCCAGTGTCACCGAACCTCATGGAGCAACAGTGCTGACCGTCAACGCCTACGCCGCCACGTCGGCGACCGAGCCGCTGGCCCCGACCACGATCGAGCGCCGCGACCTCGGGCCGCACGACGTGCTCATCGCCATCGCCTACGCGGGCATCTGCCACTCCGACATCCACACCGTGCGCTCAGAATGGGGCCCGGCCTCCTATCCGCTCGCGCCCGGCCACGAGATCGTCGGCGAGGTCGCCGGGATCGGCACGGCCGTCACCGGGCACGCGGTCGGCGACCGGGTCGGCGTCGGCTGCATGGTGAACTCCTGCCGCGAGTGCGAGCAGTGCCGCAAAGGGCAGGAGCAGTACTGCCTCAAGGGCATGATCGGGACCTACGACGCGGTCGACCTCGACGGCACCGTGACGCAGGGCGGGTACTCCACGCACATCGTCGTGAACGAGGACTTCGTGCTGCGCGTGCCCGAGGCGATCCCGTACGAGGCCGCCGCGCCGCTGCTGTGCGCGGGCATCACCACGTACTCGCCGCTGCGCCACTGGGGCGCGGGTCCGGGCAAGCAGGTCGCGGTGGTCGGCCTCGGCGGGCTGGGCCACATGGCCGTCAAGCTCGCGCACGCCATGGGCGCCGAGGTCACGGTCCTGTCCCAGTCGCTGAAGAAGCAGGACGACGGCCTGCGCATGGGCGCCGACCACTACTACGCGACGAGCGACCCGGCCACGTTCAAGACCCTCGCCGGGACCTTCGACCTCATCGTCAACACCGTGAGCGCCAAGGTGAACGTCAACGCGTACCTGCGGCTGCTCGCCGTGGACGGGGCGCTGGTGAACGTCGGCGCGCCCGCCGAGCCGCTCTCGGTGCACGCCTTCGGCCTCATCATGGGCCGGCGCACCTTCGCGGGCTCGAACATCGGCGGGATCAAGGAGACGCAGGAGATGCTCGACTTCTGCGCCGAGCACGGCATCGCCTCGGAGGTCGAGGTCATCGCGGCCGACAAGATCAACGACGCGTACGAACGTGTCCTGGCCTCGGACGTGCGCTACCGCTTCGTCATCGACGCCGCGACCTTCAACGTGTAGAGAAAGGTGAGCGGGCCCCGTTGCGACGGGGCCCGCTTCTCAGTTCAGGCGAGGCCGGGGACGGGCGCGCCGGTGAACTCGCCGGGGCGCGCGCCGCGGCGGTTGGACGGCTCGACCTCGGCGGCGTCCAGGAAGGACCGCGCGAGGACGGCGCCCTCGGCGTCCACGAGCCACAGCAGGAGCCGCGCGGGACCGCCCGGGGCCGGGACCTCGACGCGGACCGCGGGCGAGAGCCGGAACGGCTCGGCCTTCACGGGAGCGCCCGGCTCGGGCGGCACGGCGACCGCGTCGACCGGCGTCCCGGCGGGCGCCCAGGCGGCGCGGACGGTGCCCGAGACGGCCTCGGGACCGTGGTGGGAGACGTGCGCGTCGACGGCGAACGGCGCGGTCGGCACCGTGACGTCGGCGCCGGCCGCGAGCGGCACGAGGTCGAGCACGAGCACCGTGGCGGCGTTGACGTCCGAGGGCAGGCAGCCGCCGCGGTCCTTGGGCCGCCGGTCGGTGTCCAGGAGCCCGGCGGACTCGTGCTCGACGTCGGCGAACTCGGTGTACACGTACCCGGCGAAGCGGTCGTGGCGGCGCAGCTCCTGGGTCTCCCAGCGCAGGTGCCAGGCGCGCTCCAGGCTCGTGAAGCCCTCGCCGTACTCGGAGTTGACGATCGGCAGGCCGCGGCGCGGCACGTCGGGCGAGGCGTAGAAGGACTTGTCGACGGTGAAGTCCGGGCCCAGGCGCACCGCGAAGGCGTCCTGCTCCCCCGAGGCCAGGCGCGCCACGGCGGCCTTCCACTCGGCGAGGTCCGGTTCGTAGTAGTGCCAGTCGACCAGGTCGGTGCGCACGTGGGACCACCCGGAGTTCTCCACGATCGGGCGCGTGTCGTCGAGGGCCCGCAGCAGTTCGTAGGCGCGGACGGCGGCCGCGGCGCGCTCGGGGCTGCCGGGGAGGTCCCAGTCCAGGCCCCACTCCTCGTTGTACAGACCCCAGATCACGATGCCGGGGTGGTTGCCGTCGCGTTCGACCATCGCCGGGAGCTGCGCCTCGAACGCCTCGGCCGCCTCGGGCGAGAAGCGGCTCGGGCAGGCCGGCTCGGCCCACACGAGCATCCCGGTGCGGTCGGCCTCGTGGAGCCACAGGGGCTCTTCGAACTTGAGGTGCTTGCGCACGAGGTTGTAGCCGAGGCCGCGGGCCAGGTCGAGGTCGCGCAGGAGCGATTCGGCGTCGGGCGCGGTGAGGCCGGTGTCGGGCCAGTAGCCCTGGTCGAGGACGCCGCGCAGGTAGGTCCGCTCGCCGTTGAGGTACAGCTCCTCGCCGCGGGCCTCGAAGCGGCGCAGACCCGTGGCGGCGGTGACGAGGTCGTCGCCGGTGCGGACCTCGACGGCGTACAGGTGCGGGTCCTCGGGGGACCACAGGCGCGGCTCGGCGATCTCGATGCGGCCCTTCGCGGTGCCGTGGGCGTCGGCGGTCAGGGTCGCGGTCGCCCCGGCGACCGAGGCGGTGACGGCGTGGCCGGCGGGGGCGTCGCCGGCGAGGACCACCGTGACGTCGATGCCGGTGAGGCTGTCGCCGCGCAGGGCCACCGAGCGGGCGTAGGTGCGCCCGCGGGCCTCCAGCCACACCGTCTGCCAGATGCCGGAGGTCGGCGTGAAGGAGACGCCGTCGTAGTCGTCGCGCGGGATCGACCGCTGCTTGCCGTGCGGGATCGCCCGCTTGTCGGCGGGCGCGGTCACCGCGACCTCCAGGACGGCGGGCACGCCGGGACGCAGGTGGTCGGTGACGTCGAACTCGAAGGACTCGTAGCCGCCGGTGTGCTCGCCGACCGCCGCGCCGTCGATCGACACGACCGCGCGGTGGTGCACGGCGCCGAAGGAGAGCACGATCCGCGACCCGTCCCAGTCGGCGGGCGCGGTGACGCCCCGCCGGTAGGTCCCCGATTCCAGCCAGGTCCGGTGCACCCCGGAGGCCGCGCTCTCCCAGGCGAACGGGACCGTGATCGGCCCGACGTAGCCGTCGGCCGCGAAGTCCCAGCGGCCGTTGAGGTTGCGCCAGCGCTCGGACCGGTCGCGGTCGGGCCTGGGGTATTCGGGGCGGGGGATCGGGTTCGGTGTCATGCGTCAGCCCTTCACGCTGCCGGCGAGGATGCCGTTGATGAAATGCCGCTGGAGCAGGATGAAGAGCACCAGCAGCGGAATGAGTGCGACGGAGCTCGCCGCGAGGAGTTCGCCGGTGACGGCGGCGTAGTCGGCGCCGATCCGGTTGCCGGTGATGTTCTGCGCGAGCGTGGAGAGCACGACCTGGAGGGTCGCCATGCGCTCGTTGCTCGCGGCCACGACGGGCCAGACGAAGTCGTTGTAGATGTTCATGACGGTGAGGACGCCGAGCCCGGCGAGGCCGGGGCGGATGACGGGGACGACGACGCGCCAGAAGATGGCGAACTCGCCGCAGCCGTCGACGCGGGCGGCGTCGAGGAGTTCGTCGGGGACGGCCGAGATGACCTGCCGCATCCAGAAGATCGCGAAGGCGTCGACCGCGCCGGGGAGGATGAGCGCCTGGTAGGTGTTCACCCAGCCGAGCTCCTTCATCTCCAGCAGCAGCGGGATGATGAGGACGATCGTGGGGAGCATGAGGGTGACGAGGACGGCCCCGAAGACGAGGTTCTTGCCGATCCACTGGTACTTCGCGAAGGCGAGGGCGGCGAGCGGGGCGAAGAACATGGTGCAGGCGCCCTTGAAGAGGAGCACGACGGCCGTGTTGAGGAAGCCCTGGCCGATCGGGACGTCCTGGAACATCGCGGTGTAGTTGTCGAGGTTGAACGTCGAGGGGTCGAACGCCAGGGGCGCGCGCACGATGTCCTCGGCGGGTTTGAACGCCGAGAGCAGGGCCCAGCCGACGGGGAAGAGGAAGGCGACGAGCAGCAGCATGAGGAACAGGTGCGAGCCGACGCGCGGGCGTGTCGCTTCGTTGGCGGCCATCGTCAGTCCTTCGCTCGCAGGAGGCGGACGAACAGGAGCGACAGCGCCATGACGAGGACGACCAGGAGGAACGAGTTCGCCGCCCCGGTGCCCAGGTCCGCCCGGGTGATGTGGTTGTAGAGGTAGTAGCCGGCGGTGGTGGTGGAGTTGTAGGGCCCGCCCTGGGTGACCACGAAGGGCTCGGCGAACATCTGGAAGACCGCGAGGGTCTGGAGGACGACGGCGAAGCCGATGGTGCGGCGCAGGAGCGGGACGGTGATGTTCCAGAGCTGGCGGGCCTTGGAGGCGCCGTCGAGGTCGGCGGCCTCGTAGATGGAGGCGTTGATGGACTGGAGTCCCGAGAGCAGGATGATCACGATGAAGCCGGTGGTCTTCCACAGGAACAGGAGCGCGAGGGTCGGTTTGGCCCAGGCGCTGGTGGTGAGCCAGCCGGTGTCGGGGAGTCCGAAGAGGCCGAGGAACGCGTTGACGGCGCCGTAGCGCTGGTCGAAGAGGACGACCCAGATCTGGGCGACGGCCACGAGCGGGGTCACGAACGGGACGATGAACGCGACCCGGTAGAGGCCGCGGAGGCGGAGTTTCGCGTTGTTGAGCAGGACGGCGACGAGGATGCCCAGGACGATCTGGACGGGGACGATGAGCAGCCACAGGATCGCGGAGTTGCCCAGGGAGGACCAGAACGCGGGGTTGGTGAGCAGGTAGGTGTAGTTGTCCCAGCCGACCCAGGTGGCCGCCCCGGTGCCGCGCCAGTCGGTGAAGGAGAGGCGGGCGGTGAAGAACAGCGGGTAGACGCTGAAGGCGGCGAAGATCGCGACGAAGGGCAGCACGAAGAGGTACGGCGCGGCGCGCCTGCGCAGGCGCGCCGTGCCGCGCCCGGCGCGAGGGGCGCGCCGGGTCGCGGTGGCGGTCGGCGCCGTCACTGGCGGTCGACCAGGTTCGTCTGGATGTCCTCACTGGACTGGGCGAGGACTTCCTGGGGGGTCATGTCGCCGTCGAGCATCCGCTGGACGTTGTTGCCGAGGTAGTCGACGGCGCCGGTCCACCAGGCGGGGGTGGGCGTGCCGCCGGGGATCTGGGCCCCGGCCTCGGTGGCGACGGTCCACAGGTCCTGGCCGCCGAGGGCGGTGATCTCGGAGTAGAGCGGCTTGGCGGGGTCGGCGGCGGGCGTGTAGCTGGGGATGGAGGTCGCGAGCCCTTCGGGGTAGACCTCGCCGGGGCCCCACACGGCGGCGTACCCGGCCGGATCGAACATGAGGAACTCGTAGAAGAGCCAGGCGAGGTCGGCGTTCTTCCCGTCCTTGGGGAGGACGAAGGAGGAGCCGCCCATGGCGCCCGAACGGGCGCCGCCGGTCTCCCAGGCGGGGAGCTGGGTCGCGCGCCAGTCCCCCGTGGTCTCGGTGAGGACCTGCTGGGGCGCGAACGAGAACCAGATGGCCCAGGGGTAGAAGACCTGGTTGCCGTTGTCGAGTTCGGCGATGTCGGTGGGCGTCAGGTATTCGGCGCGGGTGCCCAGGCCCTCGGCGCGCACCGTGTCCAGGAAGGTGAGGATCTGCTCGAACTCGGGCGTGTCGAGGCGCAGGTTCCCGTCGGCGTCGGCGATCGAGGTGCCGAGCTGGCTCGCGTACATCTCGAGTTGGAGCTGGCCGAGGAACGCGGACTGCTCCAGGTGGATGGGCGCGGCGCCGGGCACGGCGGCCTGGTAGTCGCGGGCGGCCTGGAGCAGGTCGTCGTAGGTGGCTATCGCGTCGACGTCGATCCCGGCGGCTTCGAGCGCGGTCGCGTTGTAGAACAGCAGGCCCGGGTCGAGGTCGAAGGGGACGCCGTAGACGCCGCCGGCGACGGTGTTGACGTCGAGCTTCTGCTGGGCGATGTCGGCGGCGTAAGGGGCGAGCACGTCGCCGAGGTCCCACAGGTAGTCGGTGAAGCCGCCGACCTTGGCGTCGTCGAGGAAGACGCCGTCGGGCACGTCGGCGCCGGTGATGAGGGTGTTCTGGAGCTTCGCGTCGATGTCGACGGCGACGTGGTTCACGGTGATGTCGGGGTACTTGGCGTTGAACGCCGCGATCGTGCCTTCGAAGACCTCGAAGAGGTCGCCCGAGCGGTCCCAGATCGTGATCTCGCCCTTCGTGCGGTCGGGCGCCTTGAGGAGTTCTGAGGCGCCGGACTCGTCGTCGGAGGCGATGTCGGGACCGCAGGCGGCGAGGGCGGGGGCCGCGGCGGCGAGCCCGGCGGACGCGATGAGGGCGCGTCGCCGGAGGAGATGGCGTTGCATGGAACACTCCCTTGTGTGATTTTCCATCGTGTGCAAAAGGTAGCACCCCTTTGCCGACGTTGCAAACGGTAGGATGGCCCGTATGCCGGCAACCCTCCGCGACGTCGCCGAACTGGCGCAGGTATCAGTCCGAACCGTCTCCAACGTGGTGAGCGGGTACGAGCACGTCTCCGAGCGGATGCGCCAGCGCGTGCTCACCGCGATCCGCGAGCTCGACTACCGCCCCAACCCCGTCGCCCGCACCCTCCGCACCGGCCGCACGGGGATGCTCGCGCTCGTGGTGCCCGAGATCGACGTACCGTACTTCAGCGAACTGGCCCGGGACGTGATCGACGCGGCCGCCGAGCACGGCTACCGCGTCATGATCGACCAGACCGGGCACGACCACGAGCGCGAGCGGCGCCTGCTCATGGGCGACGACCGCACGATGCTCTTCGACGGCATCCTCTTCAGCCCCCTGGTGACGAAGTCGGAGCTGCTCGACATGCACCGCTCCGAGCACATGCCGCTGGTGCTGCTCGGCGAGCACGAGTTCGACGGCCGGTTCGACCACGTGGCGATCGACAACGTGCGGGCGGCGAAGGACGCGGTGGCGCACCTGGTGGCGACCGGGCGGACGCGGATCGCCGCGATCGGCGCGCAGCCGCTGGAGGAGTACTCGACGCCGCTGCTGCGCACCGCCGGTTACGAAGCGGCCCTTGCCGAGGCGGGGCTGGAGGTGCCCGCGGCGTACGCGACCCCGGCGCCGCACTACAGCCGCACCGACGGCTACGCGGCGGCGACGGCGCTCATGGCGCTCGACCCGCGGCCGGACGCGGTCTTCTGCTTCTCGGACCTGCTCGCGGTCGGCGCGATGCGCGCGATCGCCGACGCGGGGCTGCGCGTCCCCGACGACGTGGCGGTGATCGGGATCGACGACATCGAGGAGGGCCGGTTCGCGCGGCCCTCGCTCTCGACGGTCTCGCTGGACACGCCGTTCATCGCGCGCGAGGCGGTGCGCCGCATCGCGGCCCGGATCGAGGACCCGGGCGCGGCGGCCGAGGAGGTCGTGGCCCCGCACCGTCTGGTCGCCCGGGAGAGCACGTTGGGACCGGGCGAGGGTCCGGGGATCGGCTGAGGCCTGCGGAAAGGCCCGGTCACGGGCGGATCGGTCCGCCTGCGGCCGGGCCTGAGCCGGGAACGCGGCGGGGACGGGACCGCGTGGGGTGGTCGCGGTCCCGTCCCCGTCCTCTATGCGGTTATTCGCCCCAGGCGGCGGCGCGGCGGCGCCGGACCGTCACCAGGGTCGCGGCTCCGGCCAGGGCCAGGACCGCGGCGCCGGCGAAGGCGACGGTCAGGCCGAGGCCGGTCGTCGGGAGCTTGCCGCCGCCGTCGCCCTCGTCGACCTCTTCGACGAGTTCGGCGATGCCCCAGTTCGCGTTGGTGTTCCAGGACAGGCCGGTCGGGTCGTACCAGGTGCGCACGCCGGTGCGGGCGCCGTCGGTGCCGTCGTTGACCTGGAGTTCCAGGCCGTGTTCGGCGCCGACCACGCCTTGGCCCTCGGCGAGGGTCAGGGCGACTTCGACGCGGTAGCCGGTGTCGGTGACCGCGGCGGCGCTGGTGAGCTCGCCGGAGTCGGGTCCGTTGCCGCCCAGGCTGACGGCGTTGGTGAAGCTGACGCGGTACTGGCCGTCGGCGTCGCCGTAGCCGCCCTCGCGGGCGTTGCCGGGGCTGAGGAACAGCTCCACGGAATCCTGCTCCCAGGGGTTGACGCTGGACTCGTCCAGCTGCGGGTCGGTGACCTCGAAGAGCGCGTAGAGCGCGCCCTCGTCCCACATGAGCGAGACGTCGGCCTTCGCGCCGCTCTCGTCGCCTTCGATCACGACGTCGGTGGCGACGGTGTTGGCCTCGTCCCAGGCGGCCTCGCGTTCGCCGTCGATCGCCGGGGCGGCGTCGGCGAGCGGGACCTGGACGCGGGCGAACTCGGGCGTCTCGGTGTCGGGCACCTCGGGCAGGCGGGTCGGGTCCACGATGCCCCAGTAGGCCCACTTGGAGCGGAGGTCGTCGCCGAAGAGCAGCGGCGCCTCGAGCGGCCGGGTCTCCGAGCGCAGCCAGCTGCGGCCGTCGTGCAGGCCCCACACGGTCACCGATTCGAGCTGGTCGGCGTGCTCGCGGTACATGGCGAACAGGTCGCGATAGTAGTGGCCCTGCTCGACGAGGCGGGCTTCGAGTTCGGGGAACTCCACGCCTTCGCCGGGGGCGCCGATCGCGATGTCGAGTTCGGTGACGGACTGGAGGACGCCGAGGCCGGCGAACTTGTCGAGGGTCTGCTCGACCTGGTCGATCGAGGTGTTGAGGTTGATGTGGGTCTGGTGGCCGACGCCGTCGACGGGGACGCCCGCGGCGAGCATGTCCTCCACGAGGTTGTAGAGGTTGTCGCGCTTGCCGGGGTTCTCGGTGCCGTAGTCGTTGATGTAGAGCTTCACGTCGGTGGCGCCGACCGCGTCGAACTGCTCGCGGGCGATGCGGAAGGCCTCGTAGACGTAGTCGGGGCCGTCGAAGATCTCGTACCAGCGGCTGTGGCGGTAGACCTCGGCGTTGTTGTCGCTGATGACCTCGTTGACGACGTCCCAGGCCCAGATGCGGTCGCCGTAGTGCTCGGCGAGCGCGCCGATGTGGGCTTCGAGCCGGTCGGTCATGATCTGGCGGTCCTCGTCGGAGTCGCCGAGGGGCTCGCCGGCCTTCGGGTGGCCCGCGGGGTACTGGAACCACCACTCGGGGACCTGGCTCGTGTGCCACAGGAAGGTGTGGCCGTAGACCTCCATGCCGTTCGCCTCGGCGTAGTCGACGAGTTCGTCGGCGGCGTCGAAGGTGAAGGTGCCCTCGGTGGGCTGGATGGCGTCGGGCTTCATGTGGTTCTCGGCGGTGATCTGGTTGAAGTGCTTGCCGAGCAGTTCGCCCGAGGGGCCGGTGAGGTCGCGGGGGTCGACGGCCGCGCCGATGCGGAAGTCGTCGGCGAGGACGTCCTTGAGGGACGGGATGTCGTGCTCGACGCCGGGCGGCGTGAGCTCGGTGACGGTGAAGTCGTCGATGAGGTAGGAGGCGTCGACGGTGGGCGACTCGACGTAGAAGGTGAGGGCGTCGGCGGGCGAGGCGATGGAGTACTGCCCGCTCAGCTCGGTCCACTCGGTGCTCGCGGGGGCCTGGTAGACGACGGAGTCGTAGGAGGTCCCGGCGGCGTCCTCGCGCTGGACGGTGGCGGTGAGGAGTTCGCCGGCGCTGTCGTCGGCGAAGCGGACCTTGAGGGCGATCTCGTAGAGGCCGCCGGGGGCGACGAGGCCGGTGAGGTCGAAGGAGGGCCCGTGCCAGTCGGCCGAGCGGCCGGTGGTGAGCAGGGCGCCGTCCTCGACGGCGAGGGTCACGGGGCCGCGGGGGGCCCAGGCGCCGACGGTGCCGTCCTCGAAGTCGGAGGTGTGGACGACGTCTTGGGCCGCGGCGGGCTGGGCGAAGGCGAGGGAGGCGAGGAGGAGTGCGCCGGTTCCGGCGGCAAGCGTTCGCAGGCGCCGCTGCCGGTCTCGGGGTCGGTCGTTCATGGGTGTGCAGCTCCGTTGCGGAGGAGGGATAGGGCGTTCCGAGAGTTTCGGAGATTCTGTGAAACTTTCGGATGAGGGTGGTGCCATGGTATGAGGGATATCCACGGCTGTCAATCGCGGCCCCCCGGCCGTTCCGCTCCGTACCCGAATGCCCGTTCCGCGCACGACGAAGGCGCCGGTCCCGCGGACCGGCGCCTCGTGGTGGTTCAGGCCCCGGCGAGCGCCCGGCCCGCCTCGCGCGCGGCCGACTGCGCCCGGACGTGCTGCTCCTCGGCGATCTCGCGCAGGGACTCCATGCCCGGCGTCGTCGCCGCCAGCGTCAGCTCGCGCTTGACGACGGTGAGGTCGGCGCCCCAGATGTCGCCGAGCACCCGCTCCAGGTACGGCGTCGAGTGGTCCCAGCCCTCGCGCGGCGCCCCGGGCCCGTAGCCGCCGCCGAGGGTGGTGACGAGGACCGTCGGCGTGCCCTTGAGGACCGGCGTGGTCGGGCCCGCCCCGGCGATCACCAGGTCGGCCCACGTCTTGAAGTGCTGCGAGACGCCGTAGTTGTACAGCGGCACGGCCAGGATCGCCGCGTCGGCGGCCTGGAGCTCCTCGGCGAGGACGGCGGCGAGCGCGACCGCGTCCGCCTGGCCCTCGGTGCGCTCGTCCTCGGCGGTGAAGCCCGCCACGGTGGCGTCGACCCAGGCCTGCGCGGGCAGCGGGTCGGTGCCGAGGTGGCGGCGGACGACGGCGCCCCCGGGGTGGGCGGCGGTCCACTCGGCCTCGGCGAGGTCGGCGATCCGGGCGCTGGAGGAGGTGCCGGGCAGGATGCTGGCGTCCAGTCGGAACAGGTTCATGTCAGGGAGTCCTTCGGTGCGTCGGTGCGTTCGCGGCCGAGGCGCCTTCGGCTCGGACCGCCCCATCATAAACGGACCGTCCCCCGCTTATATTCCCGGGAGGTACATTGACCCCGTGGATCGACCTCTCGTGCCCTTCGGAAAGCCGCGCACCGAACGCGCCGACGCCGCCCGCAACCGCGAGCGCCTCCTCGACGCCGCCCGCCGGATGATCGCCGAGCACGGCGTCGAGCAGGTCACCATGGACGGCCTCGCCGAACGCGCCGAACTCGGCAAAGGCACCGTCTTCCGCCGCTTCGGCACCCGCGCCGGCATCTTCAAGGCCCTCATCGAAGCCGACGAGCACCGCTTCCAAGCACAGGTCCTCTCCGGCCCCCCACCCCTCGGCCCCGGCGCCGACCCCGTGCCGCGCCTGGTCGCCTTCGGCCGCGCCCGGATCGCATTCCTCTTGGAGCACCGCGCGCTGGCCCGGGCCGCAATGGAACCGGGCCAACCGCTCCCCGGAGGCGACGTCGACCTCACCGCCCTCCACCTCCGAGTCCTCCTCGCCCAAGCCGACCCCGACCTCCCCAACCCCGACGGCCTCGCGATCATGCTCAAGGCCGCCCTCGAAGGGCCGCCCCTCATGTTCCTCGCCTCCGAACCGCCGCGGCCGCTCGAAGAGGTCAAACTCGTACTCGGCGAGGGATGGCGAACGCTGATCGAACGCCTCCTCTCCTGAGGGAAACCTCTTCTCCTGGGGAGGGATTGGACAGTCCCGCTTCAGTCAAAAGACGGCGGCGATGAGGGGTGGTGTGGCGTGGGGCGGGTTGGTCGGGGCCGGGTTCGTGTGGGTGGCGGCTGTCTTCGCCACATCCGCGCGCCCTGGTCGTCGTAGAGGCCGTGTCCGCGTGGGTGGCAGAGGAGCGCGGCGAGCGGGCGACCCGATTGGGGTTCGCGGGCGTGCCGGGGCTGGAGTTCGACCCGGGGCCGGGGCCGGTCCGCGGCCGGGGTTCGGTCGGCCTCCGTATCCGCCCGGTCGCTCCCGCTCTGCCCGCCTCCGCATCCGCCGTTGTCACCGCCCCGTGCTCCTGTGCCACGCGCTGCGTCATTGTCGTTTCCGTTGCGGCGCTGTGGGAGTGGCGGCGAACGTGAGCGTCTTGTCATCGTGTGGGTGATGACGATGGTCTTGCTGGGTGTCATGATTGA
>NZ_STGX01000008.1:0-115573 GCF_004912155.1 Glycomyces paridis
GCCGTGGAACTCGGTCCACAGCACGCCCTGGTTGTCGCCCAGGTAGGGGTCGCCGGGGGTGACCACGAAGTTCCCGGGGTTGGGGAAGGAGGTCACCTCCGCCCAGGTGTGCCCGTAGTCGGTGGACCTCCACAGCCCATTGCCGCTCGGGGTGCCCAGGTAGAGCGTCGAGTTGTCGGAGGGGTCGATCGCGAGGCGCTCGCCCATGCCGCGGCCGGGCATGTTGCCGCCCTGCTTGAACGGCAGCTCGGCGACGCCCCAGGTCTCGCCCCGATCCTCGGAGTAGAGGACCGCGCCGTTGTTCGGGTCCCAGTCGTTGGTGTAGGTGCCCACCGCGGCGTAGACGCGGTCGGGGTCGACGGGGTCGGTGGCGACCGAGACGACGCCGGTGTAGCCCCAGTCGTCCCAGCCCACCCAGTCCAGGAGCGGCTTCCAGGAGTCGGAGGCCTCCTGCCAGCGGTAGAGGCCGCCGATGTCGGTGCGGGCGTAGATGAGGTCGGGCTCGGTCTCGTTGAAGACGATGCCGGGGACGAAGCCGCCGCCGTCGATGGCGGCGTTGCTCCAGCTGTAGGTCTCGGCCTGTGCGTCGACGTCCTGAGAGTGGGCGGTGACCGTGGCGACGGCTGCCGTCGCCAGTGTCACCGCTCCCACTGTCAGGACGCCGACGGCGCTGCTTCTTTTCATGGGACTGCTTTCCATCGGCGGCATCGCGGGGCGCGGCGGACCGGGGTGCGCAGGGGCGGCGCGCGAGCGCGCCGAGGCCGGGCGGATCGGGGCCGTTGTCGCCGAGGGGATGCCGGGAATTAGTTTACCGTCCAAATATAAGCGCTCATCGAAGTGATGTCAATCGATGTCTCAGGACTGTTGCGGCGAACAGGAATCCTTGGGGTGCAGGGAAAAGGCGGCCGACCACCGTCGACCGCCCGAAATCCTATACAATATAGGATTTATCCTATATGGTTTTCGCTCGCCCGAGCCTCACACCCGCGCTAGTCCCGCTTGTACCCCACCACCAGCTCACCCGCCAACTGCTCGCAGAACAGCCCGATGTCCGTGATCACCCCGATCGCCTGCGCCGAACCGCGATCGGCGAGCTTCGTGACCGTCGCCGGATTGATGTCCACACTCACCAGCGGCACCTTCGCCGGCAGCAGGTTCCCCGTCGCGATCGAGTGCAGCATCGTCGCGACCATGATCGCGAACCCGACGCCCGGCAGGGCCGCGCGCATGGCGCGCTGGCCCTCGATGACGTCGGTGTGTACGTCGGGGAGGGGCCCGTCGTCGCGGACGGAGCCGACGAGCACGAACTCCTTGCGGTTCTTGACCAGCGCGTGCATGATGCCGCCCTTGAGGACGCCCTGCTCGACGGCGTCGGCGATGGAGCCGCAGGTGCGGATCTTGTTGATGGCCCGGATGTGGTGCTCGTGTCCGTGGGGCACGCCGTGGCCCTTGTCGAGGTCGACGCCGAGGGAGGTGCCGAACAGGTTCGACTCGATGTCGTGGGCGGCGAGGGCGTTCCCGGCGAAGACGACGTCGGCGTAGCCCTCGTTGATGAGCGCCTCCATGGCCTTGCCGGCGCCGGTGTGGACGATGGCGGGGCCGCCGACCCACAGGATCTTCTCGCCGCGCGCCTTGACCTCGCGCATCCGCTCGGCGATCTGGCGCACCTGGAGCGCCTGGGGCCGTTCGGAGGAGACCCCGCCGCTCATGAACTCGAAGTTCGAGGCCTCGGGGCTGCGGCGCTCGGGCTCGGGCAGCGGCAGGACCTTGACGCCCTCGCCGCCGCAGACGACCAGCTGACCCTCCTTGACGTCGGAGACCGGCAGGGTCCGGGCGGTGGCGCGGTCGGCCGAGACGATGATGCCGCAGTCCATCTCGGACTGCTCGACGTCCATCCAGCCGCCGTCGAGGCGGATCTGGGTGTCGAAGTTGGTGGTGGAGTAGAAGTCCTCGGGGAAGACGCCGTCGCGCGGGGCGGGCTTGAGCGCGGCGATGCCCGGTTCGAGCGGGTTCGCGCCGTGCGTCTGGAGGCGCATGACGATGCGTTCGAGCAGCTCAGGGCTCTCCGCGGAGACGGTCAGCTGCGCGTAGGACTCGTCGGTGTGGTGGCGCCCCACGTCGAACCGGTCGATCGAGTAGGCCCCCGAGTATTCGAGGACGTCGTCCATGACGCGGGCGAAGACGCCCTGGTCGATGAGGTGTCCGCGCAGCTCGACGGTCATTGCGTGTTCCACGTTGGTGCTCCTGTTGCTCCCGGTCACGGCGGCTTCTGCGGAGTCGCGAGTTGGTCCAGTGACGCCGAGACGAGCCTAGCTCCCGGCGCGGCAGGGGAGCGGGGGCGCACCGCCCGAGCGGGAGCGGGCCCTCAAGCGGCGGCGGGGGGCGCCGCGGAGGCCTTGGCCGCCTCGATCTCGTCGGGCGTGGGCCAGTTCCGCGTCACCAGGTACTGGAAGCCGAAGCCGATGACGCCCCAGGCGCCCACCACGTACGGGACCGGGACGCCGAACTCGACGACGAGGCCGACCGAGGCGACGGCCGCGCCCTGGCACAGCTGGAGGCCCGAGTTCGCGGCGGACACGACCCGGCCGCGCCAGCCTTCGGGGATGCACTGGGCGAGCGTCGCGTTCATCGGCGCCATGATCATCGTCGCCACGCCGGTGCCCGCGGCGATGAGCAGGACGCCCGCGAGCGGCGGGTCGAGCAGGGCGGTCGCCAGGACCGCCGGGGCGAGGAACGCGAGCGGGCGTATGAGCTTCTCGCGCACCGAGGGCCGCACGAACCGCGCGAAGAGCAGGGTGGCGACGACCGCGCCCGCCGCGTCGACGGCCATGATCGCGCCCTGGGTCCGTGAGTCGCCGCCGAGGTGGACCGCCCACAGGATCGCGACGCCCTCGGGGACGGCGGTGAGCGCGAACAGGCCCCACACGCCCACCGAGACCGTCCGCAGGACCCGGTTGTCGCGCAGCATCCGCAGGCCGTCGGCCGTCTCGGCGAGCACATGGCGGCGCTCCTCGCGCCGGTTCACCGTGGGCCGGTGGCGGACCAGGAGCGCGATCGCGACCGCGCTGACCACGAACAGGCCCGCGTTCACCGCCAGCGCCGTGTACGGGTCGACCGCCGAGAGCAGGCCCCCGGCGAGGTAGCCGATGATCTGCGCGGTCGCGGAGGCGCTGAACGTCAACGCGATCGCGACCGAGAGGCGGTCGCCGGTCAGGATCTGCGCCAGCGTCGCCACGCGCGCGGCATGGTAGGCCGGTTGGACGGCGGCGACGGCGAAGACGATCGCGATCATGGCCGGGACCGGCAGGCCCGGCACGAGCAGCAGCGCTACCAGGGCCGCGCGGAGCAGGTCGCACACGATCATGACCGAGCGGTAGGCGTACCGGTCCACGATCGCCCCGAGGACCTGGGCGAGCCCGAGGTAGGGCGCGAAGCTGATCGCGAAGGTCGCCGCGGCCAGGGCCGAGGAGTTCGTCTCGTTCCACACCAGATAGGTGACCGCGACCCGGTTGAGCATGGCCCCGGCGCTGGAGAGGCAGAACGCGCCGAGGAAGCCGGCGGCCTCGCGGTCGCCGAAGACCTCGGCGAACCGGGGGCGGCGGTCGGCCTGCGGTGCCCCGTCGGCCGGGCCGGGCGCCGTCGGGTTGGGGTTCTGGTTCGACACGGGGCCTTCCTTGCCATGTCACGGGGCCGCGCGCGTCCGTCCCGGGGCTGGGGCGGCGCCGCGGTGTCCGGCGCTGAGCCGTTGCGCGGCTTCGCGACCGATCAGCGCGGGTACCGGGTCAGCTCCGTGGACGGCGGCCCCGGTGCGGACCGGGGACCCGCAAGCGTCGCCGGGGTGCGATACCTGAAAGGGCGGTAAGTGACAATCCTCCGCGATTGCCACAAGTGTCACCAGTCTGCCGCTGACGCAACTGGTTGTCAAGCGTCCCAGAGTGTTCAAAGTGCCAAAACCAGGACGGACGCGCCGCGGCCGGTCCCACCGCGCGAAACGGTGCCAGTGCCGCCGGGCCGTCCAAACCGTGACCGGTCGAACCGTGCCCAGACTATGCCTCCTCCGCCTCAGGCGCTGCGGCGGCCTCGGTCCGGTAACGGTGAACCGACTCGGCGCGGATGTTCATCCACTCCACCGCCAGGGCGAACCCGATCGGCGCGTACAGGTACGCCTTCGGCACCGCGACCCCGAGTCCCTCCAGGACCAGTCCGGCCCCGATGAGCACCAGGAACGCCAGGCCGATCGTCGTCACCCGCGGATGCCGCCCGATGAAGCCGTGGATCGACCGCGCCGCCGCCAGCGTGATCGCGATCGCCACGACCACCGCTGCCACCATGACCGCGACCTCCCTCGCGAGGCCGACCGCCGTCAGGATCGAGTCGATCGAGAACACCATGTCCATGAGCATGATCTGCACCAACGTCACCGCCAGGCCCGCTCCGCCGGCAGGCCGCGCGTCCTCGCCCGCCTCGCCCTGCCGCGACAGGCGCGCCGCGATCTCCTTGACCGACTTCACGACCAGGAACCCGCCGCCCGCCAGCAGGATGAGGTCCCGCCCCGACACCCCGTGCCCGCCGACCGCGAACAGCTCCGCCCGCAGGCCCACCAGCCACGACACCGACAGCAGCAGTCCCACCCGTGACACCAGCGCGAGCAGCAGCCCGACCCGCCAGGCCGTCAACTGGCTGCGCTGGGGCAGCCGTGAGGCGAGCACCGAGATGAACACGACGTTGTCGATGCCCAGGATCAACTCCAGGACCGTCAGCGTCAGCAGCGCGAACCACGCCTCCGGCGAGGTCAGCAGCTCCAGCATGGACCTCAGCGTAGGCCAGGAACCCGCCCCGCAGGACCCGAGCGCCACCACCCGCCCGCCGACCCGCCGACCCGGCCGCGCGGCACGATACCCTCCAATGAACTTTGTGGGAACCATCTAAGGAGCCGCGCGATGACGACCCCGACCGACCGGCCCGCCACCAGCGCCGACTGGCTCCGCCGCGACGCCGCCGCCGTCTGGCACCCCTTCACCCAGCACGCCACCTGGACCGACGACACCCCCACCGTCGTCGACCGCGCCGAAGGCCCCTGGCTCATCGACGTCGACGGCCGCCGCTACCTCGACGGCGTCTCCTCACTGTGGACCACCACCCTCGGCCACGGCCACCCCGACGTCAACGCCGCCATCACCGCCCAGCTTGCCCGCCTCGACCACTCCACGTTCCTCGGCACCACCCACACCCCCGGCATCGAGCTCTCCGAAGCCCTCATCGCCCTCGCCCCACGCGGCCGCGGTCCCGACCTCACCAAGGTCTTCTACGCCGGCGACGGCTCCTCCGCCGTCGAAGCCGCCCTCAAGATCGCCTACCAGTACTCCACCCAGACCGGCCACCCCCGGCCCACCTTCGTCCGCCTCGACCAGGCCTACCACGGCGACACCCTCGGCGCCGTCGCCGTCGGCGGCCACGAACTCTTCCACCGCGCCTACCGGCCGCTCCTCCTCGACACCATCGGCGTCGCCTCACCCGGCAGCCGCGACCACGCCCCTCGCGAACGCGCCGCACTCGCCGCCGCCGAACTCACCGCCGCCATGCGCGACCACGGCGACCAGGTCTGCGCGATCATCGTCGAACCCATGATCCAAGGCGCCGCGGGCATGCTCGACTACGACGCCGACTACCTCCGCCTCGCCCGCGACCTCGCCGACGCCCACGGCGCCCTCCTCATCTTCGACGAGGTCGCCACCGGCTTCGGCCGCACCGGCAGCATGTGGGCCGCCGACCACGCCGGCATCGTCCCCG
This sequence comes from Glycomyces paridis, assembly GCF_004912155.1. Lineage (GTDB taxonomy): Bacteria > Actinomycetota > Actinomycetes > Mycobacteriales > Micromonosporaceae > Glycomyces > Glycomyces paridis. The sequence goes on from NZ_STGX01000008.1 coordinate 5,791, forward strand.
ACCTCCTCACCTGCGGCAAAGGCATCACCGGCGGCTACCTGCCCCTCTCCGCCGTCCTCGCCGCCGAACACGTCTACGACGCCTTCCTCACCCGGCCCGGCGACACCGCCCCCCGCACCTTCTTCCACGGCCACACCTACACCGCCAACCCCCTGTGCTGCGCCGCCGCACTCGCGAACCTGCGCGTCATGGCCGAACAGGACGTCATCGGCCAGGCCGCACGCCTCGGCGACCGCCTCGGCAAACTCCTCGAACCGCTCGCCGCCCTCGACGGCGTCACCGAGATCCGCCGCCTCGGCACCATGACCGGCGTCGAGGTCACCCCCCGCGGCGAACGCACCGGCTTCCGCGTCTGCCAGGCCGCCCGCGACCGCGGCGTATGGCTGCGACCCCTCGGCGACACCATCGTCATCATGCCTCCGCTCACCTTGGGCGACGACGAGACCGACCTCCTCGTCAACGCCCTCGCCGAAGCCCTCGACGAGGTCTTGGCGTGAACCCGAGGCACGACCCGCCGCGGCCGAGCGCCGACCTCCCTGCCAACGCCCTCGACGAGGTCCTGGCATGAAACCCGAACTGCGCTCCGCCCAACGGCGGCTGGCCGCCCGAGGAGGACCGCAGCGATGAACGCCGACCCCCCGCCGAACCGATCGGCACCGCGACCGGTCGTCGCCGAGACTCCGCCGAACCGCGACACGTCCGCCACCGCTCGACCCCTCGCCTCGGTCTCGGCCCGCTGGGACCGCCTGTCGCGCAAGGCCGACCTGCGGGCCAAGGCCGGACTCACCCGCGTCGTCAAACTCCGCGCCGACGCGATCGACCTTGCCGGGAACGACTACCTCGGACTCTCACGCCACCCCGACGTGACCGCCGCCGCCGCGACCGCACTCGCCGAACACGGCCTCGGCGCCGGCGGCTCCCGACTCGTACGTGGCACCACCGGCCCCCACGAGGCGTTCGAGGCCGACTTCGCCGCCCACTGCGGCACCGAGACCGCCGTCCTCTACTCCTCCGGTTACCTCGCCAATCTCGGCGCGGTCGCCTCCCTCGCCGGGACCGTCCTCCTCGACGCCCACGCCCACGCATCCCTCCACGACGCCGCCCGCCTCGCCGGAGGACGCTCCGACACCTTCGCGCACAACGACCTCGACGACCTCGAACGCCGGCTCACCGCGCTGCGCCCCGCGCTCGTCGCCGTCGAATCGGTGTACTCCGTCCTCGGCGACGCCGCACCCCTTCGCGAACTCCACGCGCTCACCAGCGCCCACGGCGCACTCCTCCTGGTCGACGAAGCCCACGCGATCGGCACGATCGGCCCCGACGGCGCGGGCGGCGTCGCCGCCTCCGGGCTCGCGGGCGACCCCGGCATCGTCATCACCGCGACCCTCTCCAAAGCCCTCGGCGCCGCGGGCGGCGTCGTCGCGGGCCCGGCGGCCCTGCGCCGCCACCTCCACGACACCGGACGCACCTTCATCTTCGACACGGCCCCACCCCCCGCCGTCGCCGCGGGCGCCCGCACCGCCCTCGCCATCGCCCGCCGCTCCGACAGCGCCCGAACCGAACTCGCCCGCCGAGCGGCCCTCGCCGCAGTCGCCCTCGGCACACCGATTCCCGCCGCGGGGGTCCTCTCACCCCCGGCGGGCGACGCACACGCCGCCACCGCATGGGCCGCCGCCTGCGCCGACAGGGGAGTGGCGGTCGGCTGCTTCCGCCCACCGTCCACACCCGACCACCGGTCACGCCTGCGCATCACCGTCAACACCGGCATCCCGGCCCCCGACTTCGAGCGGGCCCTACAAGTCATCACCGAAGCCAGGCCGCCCACCGGAGAGACAACCAACCCGCCGACCCCAGGCACATGACGGAGAACCAAAGCCACCCAGCACCGGCTAGGCGACCAAGAAAACCCGCACAGCCGAAAGCCGCCAACCTCGAACAACCCGACTCCACCCGACACTGAACAACATTCACTCCCGGTCCCCGACTCGGTCATGAAAGCGAGAAGAAGTCGTGATCACCTTCGAAGGCCCGGTTCTCGTGACCGGCACCGACACCGGCGTCGGCAAGACCGTCACCACCGCGGCGCTCGCGGCCGCGCTCATGCGGCAGGGCCGTGGCGTCGAGGTCATCAAGATCGCCCAGACCGGCGACGATGACGACGCCGCCGAGATCACCCGCCTCTCCGGCGCCCCGGCCCGAGCACTCGCCGCCTACCCCGACCCGCTGGCCCCCTTCGCCGCCGCGCGCCGCAGCGGCCTGCCGCTCCTCAAACTCCGCGAAGCCGCGGACGCCGCACTCGCTGCCAAAGCCGAAGTGGTGCTTCTGGAAGGCGCCGGGGGACTCCTCGTCCAACTCGGCGAGAACGGCTGGACCGCCCGCGACCTCGCCGCCGAACTCCAATGCCCCGCCGTGGTCGTCGCCCGAGCCGGCCTCGGCACCCTCAACCACACCGCCCTGACCCTCGAAGCCCTCGCCCGCGACGACATCGAAGCCGCCGTGGTCGTCGGCGCCTGGCCCCTCGACCCCGGCCTCGCCGAATACGAAAACCTCACCGACCTCCCCGGCCAACGCCTCGGCTGGATCCCCGAAAACGCCGCCGCCCTCGCCCCGGAAGTCTTCCGCCTCACCGCCTCCGAATGGTTCGACCTCGAAAGCACCACCTAGAAGGCGATCGAAGGTTCCCCCGCGCGGTCGCCACCACACTCACATCGGCTTCCGCCGCTCCCCGGCCGGAGGCCGCAACGCCGTTACCCCTGGGGAAAGGTCACCCCGCGGAGTCGCCGCCGCGCCGGATCGGCCTCGACCTCTCCCCAACCCGCGGTCCGCAGCGCCGCCATTCGGTCGAATCCGCGTCCTCAACAGTGCTCGACCCGAGGACTTCGCTCTCGACACCCTCCCAAGGATGCGAAGTCGGTCGATGGTGGACGGCGTCCACTACATTGGCATCGATCTGGCCCAATAGGGCCAAATCCGTGCGATGCGGGCGCCCCTACCCCCGGCGCTCGCATCGCGCGCTCGCAGGTTCACCGACGGGCTTTCCAGTTGCGCCCCACCGACCTTGCCGCGGATGCCGGGCTGGCTGCCAGGCATCCGCGTCGGCCGAGCGGACACGTCGTTGCAGGTGCCGCGCGGGGAGCTCCCCGCGCGGTCTTCGGGTGATTCCATGGATCCCACTCTCCACCCACCTGCAACGCACGTCTCATCAGTGGGTTTTTGAATCAATGGTGACTCGGTCATCCTCGCCGCCGCAAGGACAACTTTCTCCCTGTGGATAACTCCGGACATGGGGGACTTCGCGGCGTCGCGATCGGCTTCGGCGTTGATGCGGGTGAGGCTGTTGCAAGTCATGGAACTACGTTGTCACACATTGTCAATGATCGGCAACCGTGAGTTTTGAACCTGTGGATAACTTCTCTGAGCGCGGTATCGCCGCAGGTCAATCCGCTGTCGGTAGAGTGCCGGACGCAAAGCGCGACACCGCGTGGGGAAGGAAACCGTCCATCTCCCAGTCGATCCCCGCCTCTCGCGCCGGCCGGAACTCGCAGTGCATCCGCAGACCGTTGTCGCCGTCTCCGCTGGTGACCGTGTGGTTCCAGGCATCGCGCGGGTCCTCGGTCCGCAGCCAGCAGTAGGTCGTCACCTGGTACTCCTCAGCGAAGTCCGATACCCGCATGAGCTTGCTGCCCAGAGCCTCTCCGAAGACCAGGCCCTCGACACCGGTCTCCTCGCGGGCCTCCCGCATCGCGGCCTCGCCGATCGTCTCGTGCCCGTGCCCGTGCGCCCCGCCGCCCGGGACCTGCACACCCGCATCAGGCTGATCGCGGTGCAGCATCACCAGCACCTCGACCTCGGCTCGACCCGGAAGGCGCCGGAGCACATAGGCCGCCGCTCGCTGGCGGAACTCCAGGAAAACGGGCATGGCCGCAGTGTCGCAGGGAGCCTGCTGCGCGGCAAGGGAATTCAGGTGCAGCAGGCCCTCAGCGGAGGCGCACCAGGAGGGGACCGGGCATGCGGAAGGAGAGGTTGGGGTCGCTCACCGGCGCCGCGACCACCTCGCAGCGGGGGAGGAGCGGCGCCAGTTCCGCCACCACCACCTCGGCCTCCAACCGCGAGAGCTGACTGCCGAGGCACCGGTGCGCCCCCGCACCGAACGCCAGGTGGCGGCGGGAGCCGCGCTGGCCCGGGATCATCCGGGCCGGGCACGCCGCGACGCCGTCGTCGGCGCCCGCCGCGGCCAGCCACACCAGGATCGAATCGCCGGCCGCCACGGGCACGCCGCCGATCTCCGTGTCGCGCAAGGCGACCCGCCGCCAAGAGGTGATCGAGGGGAAGAGTCGCAGACCCTCCTCCACCAGCGCCGCCGGTTCAGCGTGCAGCAGTTCGGGCTCCTCGACCAGGCGGTGCAGCAGGAGCGTAAGAAACTGCGAGGTCGTCTCCTGCCCCGCGACCAGGAGGAAGAAGAGCGCGGCGGTCGCCGCGTCCTCGCCGTGCTCACGGAGCATCGCCGCGCGCACGCCGGTGGCCGCGCGGGAACGTTCGCGCAGCGTCGCATGGAACGGCCCGACCACCCGAGCGAGTTCGAGCTGCCGTTCAGGTGTCGGCGCGCCCCAGAACAGTTCCAGTGCGGCCCTGCTGAAACGCTTGACCTCAGCGGTCGTCTCGACCTCCAGCTCCAGCAGCCGCGCCAGCGCCGCCAACGGGACATGCGAGGACACCGCCGCGTCGAGGTCGACGGTCGCGCCCTCGCGCAGGCCCTGCGCGACCGTGACGGCGGCCCGGCGGGTCAGGCCCGTCAGCCAGGGCCGCAGGGCCTCGACGCGCGCCGGGGCGAAGGCCTCGCCGAAGCCCGCCCGGATCGCGTCGTGGGAGGCGGTGTCGTTGTTGGCGAGGGTCGCGGGGAGCCGGAACCGGTGCCGCGCCAGTTCGCGCATCGCGGCCAGGGGGATCGGGGTGACCGCGTCGAGCGCGTTGGCGGCCGAGAACCGCTCCCGGTCGGCCAGCACCTCCTTGGCGAGGCGGTGGGAGGCCACCACCACCTGCCCTTCCCGGCGGAATACCGCGGCGTCGGGTCGGGGATGTTTCCACAGCTCGAAGAGCACGCGCGCAGCCTACCTCCCCCGAAAGTACGAGGTACGTTCACGGTAATCTGCTTGCAGTCTTTCGGCTCCCCTCCGGGCCGGCGCACCCCGTCCGCGACGGGGCCGCCCCTGCGCGGAGGCGCCGTCCGGCACGAGACCGAATGCCCACAGAAGGAGACCGTCCCTTGCAGGAGTACTCCTCCCAAGCCGCATACGACCGCGGCGAGGCCGTCTGCGTGATCGGCGCCGGAGCGTCGGGCCTCATCGCGGTCAAGAACCTCCGCGAGAACGGTTTCGAAGTCGACTGCTACGAGCGGGACACCGTTCTCGGCGGTCTGTGGAACCCGCAGAACCAGCACAGCCCCCTGTACTCCAACACGCACCTGGTCACCTCCCGGTCCCAGACCGAGATCCCCGACTGCCCGATGCCCGACGACTGGCCGGACTACCCCTCCGCCGCGCAGATGCTCACCTATCTGACCGCGTACGCGAAGCACTTCGGCCTGCCCGAGCACATCTGGTACGGCTCGGAGATCTCCGCCATCGAACCGGTCGAGGGCTCGCGCTTCGAGGTCGTCGTCAAGCCCGCCGCCGGGAACGCCGCCCGCCGCCTCCGCTACGCGGCCGTCATCATCGCGACCGGCCACCACTGGACGCCGAACCTGCCCTCCTACCCGGGCCAGGACCAGTTCAAGGGGACGATCCTCCACTCCTCGCAGCTCAAGGACGCCTCCCGGCTGCGCGGCAAGGAGGTCCTGGTCGTCGGCGGCGGGAACTCGGGCGTCGACATCGCCTGCGAGGCCGCGGTGAACGCCGCCGGCTGCGTCCACTCCGTGCGCCGCGGCACCTGGCACCTGCCCAAGTACCTCGCCGGGGAGCCGGCCGACTACGCGCTCAACCGCCTCGGCGCCCGCCCTAGGTTCCTGCGCCGCTTCCTCGCCGACCGGCTTCTCAAGGGCCCCAAGCGACTCGCCACCCGCATGGGCATTGACGTGCCCGAGCACGGGCCCACGGGGGAGGAGCCGGTCCGCAACGGCCGCTACCTCGAGCACGTCGGCGACGGCTCGATCCGCCGCCGCGGCGAGATCGCCCGCTTCGACGGGTTCGACGTGTCCTTCGCCGACGGCACCGAGATGCGCCCCGACCTCGTCGTCCTCGCCACCGGCTACCGCCCCAAGATCACCTGCGTCGCACCGAAACTGCTCGGCATCGACGGCGACTCGCCCTTCCCCAAGCTCCTCGCGCGCATGTTCTCGCCCAAGCACGAGACCCTCGCGATCGCCGGGCTCGTCGAACCCGGCGTCGGGGTCCTGCCGATCGTCCACTGGCAGACGCACGCGATCGCCCACTGGCTCCAGGTGCGCAAGGGCGACCCCGATCGCGCCGCGAACTTCCGCCACCAGGTCGTGAGCGAGTCGGCCCAGTACGCGGTCGAACCGGGCGGCACCTCCCCGCGCCACCAGCTCGCCGTCGACGCCGAGGAGTACCTGGCCAGCCTCGGCCGCATCATCGACACCCTCGAACAGGAGCCCGCCAAATGAGCCTCATCTCCTGGGCCAGGCGCGCCCGCACCCCCGAGCCGGTCCCCGTCGTTCGCGAGATCGCCTACCTCGAACCGGCCGACCTCTTCGACTCGGAGATCAAGGACGACCCCGAGGCGAGCCCCGTGCTCTGCTGCACCGGCGACCCGGCCGGCGCGGCCGCCTTCAACGCTCTGTGGCTCAAGCGTTTCGCCGCCTCGGGCCGGTACGCGGGGGCCGTGAGCGTCCGCGGCCAGGGCGGCACGCCCGCCGCCGAGGGCGGCGTCGAGGCCCGCGCGCACGACCTCGTCCAGGCGGTCGTCACCGTCCCCCGCCAGGCCGTGCTCATCGGCCACCGCGAGGGCGCGGCCTGGGCCGCGCTCGCCGCCGGGCGCTACCCGGCCTCGGCCCTGGTACTGGTGTCGCCCAGGCAGTTTCCGAAGCAGCCGCCCAAGCCGGTCGGTGGCCCGCCGGTCCTGCTCGTGGTCGCCGAGTCGGAGTCGCAGTCCAAGGAGGTCCAGGCGGTCGCCGACGCGTACGGCGTCGCCCCGCTGACCTTCGCCGGGTCCCCCGACGACGTCTTCAAGGGCGTCGCCGCCGAAGGCCTCCTCGACGCGATCCTCTCCTGGCTCGCCGGCAAGCACTGACTGCCGCGCGGGCGCCATGGGACGACGGAGATCGGCGCACGCTGAAAGCGCTGGTCGGCCTTGGGGTTGGCCCCCGGTTTGCAACGCTAGCGCCGGGAACCTGAAGGGGAGCTGAAGCGGGGGTTCAGACGACGGCGCCGTCGTCGGTGTCGTCGGCGTCCTTGTCGGGGCGCAGCCTGCTGATGAGGAGCCACACGCCGACGAGGAAGCCCACGAGGCCGACCAGGCGGCCCGGGTTCTGGCCCAGGGGTGCGATGCCCGGGTTCACCACGAGGGCGACGCCCGCGATGATGAGCAGGATGCCGCCGACCGCTTGCAGGCTCGGCCACGGCAGCGGGGGCGGTTCGGGCGGCTCGTAGTCGTCCTCGTCGTCGTCGGGCAGCTCCGCGTCCCACAGCTCCAGGAGGGTCGGCTCCTCGTCGGGCGTCGAGGGGACCGGCGGCGTCATCGGCACCGCCTCGGCCGGGAACTCCTCCGCGCCCTCGCCCCGCACGAACCCCGCGCCGGGGTCGCCCAGGCCCTTGACGAGCTCGTTGAACCGCCGGTCCACGTCCTCGGGACGCAGCTCCCCGCCGTCCTCGCGCTCGCCGGAGCCGGTCTCGTCGCCGCGGTCAGTCATGGACGCCCCGGCTCCTGGTCACCTGCCGGTCCATGAACGCCGCGCTCCCGGCGAAGATCGTCTCGGCGTCGTAGTCGAGCGTCGCCACATGGAAACTGCGGTGCAGGACCGTCGACTCGACGTCCTTCGACCGCACCCCCGCCCGGATCACCGCGCTGTTGCGCGGGTTCACCACGTGGTCCTCCGCGCTCGTGAAGATCCGCAGCGGCACCGTCACCCGCGCCAGCTCCGGCCGCGTCACCTTCCACAGCCGCCGCAGCGACGCGTACGCCGCCACCGGCGTCCGGCTCGTCGTCTGCTCGCGCACGTCGGGCTTGTTCAGATCCGAGCCGATCGCGGCCACGCTCGGCATCACGAACCGCAGCACCGGCGCGAGGAAGCCCTGCGGCTTGTCGTCGTAGATCGCCGGATTCACCAGCACCAGCCCCGACAGGTCCCCGCCGCGCAGCTCCGCGAGCCGCAGCGACAGCGAACCGCCCATCGACAGGCCGCCGGCGAACACCGGCCGCCCCATCGCCAGCGCCTCGTCCAAGGCCTGCTCCAGGCGGGCGTACCACTGCTGCCAGGTCGATTTCGCCAGCACCTGCCACGTGTCGCCGTGGCCGGTCAGCAGCGGCGCCACCACGTTGAAACCGGCGTCGCGCAGGTACTCGCCCCACGGGCGCATGCTCGCCGGATCCGAGGTGAATCCGTGGCACAGCACCATGGTCGCCTTGGCCTCGGAGCCCAGATCGAACGTGAACTCCTCGGAATCGGTCGTCACGTCGCCCTCCCGGTTCGCTGACTGACGGGGCGCGGGATTCGCCATGGCTGATCCCCTTTCGCGCTGCCTGCCCATTCTCGCACGGGTCGGGCCGCCGCTGCCACCGCGCGGGAGCGCCTCGAAGCGCCGGTCGGGCGGCGGGGCCCGCCCCCGGTCGGGGGCCCCGTGCGGGCCCCGGACCGTTCCCGATCTCGGGGATTGACCGGTGCCGATACGCTTGGACGCGTGATCTACTGGGTGTTGAAGGCGACATTGGGGTCGCTGCTGTGGGCCGTGTGGCGCCCGCAGGTCGAAGGGCTCGAACACGTGCCCGAAGGGGGTCCGGCGATCCTCGCCTCGAACCACCTCTCCGTATCCGACTCGTTCTTCCTGCCGCTGGTGGTCAAGCGGCGGGTCACGTTCATTGCGAAAGAGGAGTACTTCACGGGCACCGGCCTCAAGGGCTGGTTCGTCCGCATGTTCATGAGCGCCGTCGGCGCCATCCCCGTCGACCGGGCCGGCGGGGCCGCCGCCAACGCCTCGCTCGACACCGGCAAACGCGTCCTCTCCGAAGGCCGCCTGTTCGGCATCTACCCCGAGGGGACGCGCTCTCCCGACGGGCGCCTCTACCGCGGCAAGACCGGCGTCGCGCGCCTCGCCCTCCAGACCGGTTCGCCCGTCGTGCCCGTTGCGATGCTCAACACCGGTGAGCTCCAGCCCATCGGGAAGCGCATCCCGCACCGCGGCCGCGTCCAGATCAGGATCGGGCCCTCGCTCGACTTCAACCGGTACCGGGAGCTGGTGGGGGACAGGTTCATCGAACGGGCCGTCACCGACGAGGTCATGGACGCCCTCCGCGAGCTCTCCGGCCAGCCCTACGTCGACGAGTACGCGGCGAAACGCAAAGGGCGCGACCAGGAGGCCTGACGGGCGGCGCTGCGGGCCCTCCATTCGGCCCTGCCCGCGCGTTTCGCTGTTCGGCTCCGCCCCTGTGCCTAGTTTCGGCTCCGCCTCTGTGCCTTTTATTCGGCTCCGCCCCTGTGCTCTCTATTCGGCTCCGCCGAAGCCCGCCCTCCGGCGCAGGGCGGGGAGGTCGACCACCACGATCTTGCGGCCCTCGGTGCGCAGCCAGCCCCGGTTCGCGAAGATGCCGATGGCCTGGTTGACGCTCTGGCGCGAACCGCCGGCCATCTCGGCGAGCTGGGTCTGGTTCAACTCGATCGTCGTCATCGGCGACGAGTGCTGCTCCGCCAAGCGCACCAGCGTCTTCGCGACTCGGCCGGGCAGGTCCAGGAACACGTGGTCGGAGGACTGCTCGGTCAGGCGGCGCACGATCATGCCCATCGAGCGCAGCACCGCGTCGAGCATCTTCGGGTTGCCGTGCACCAGCTCCAGGAACGAGGAACGCGCCAGCGCCAGCGCCGACGTGTCCTCCAGGGCCTCCGCGCTGGCCGAACGGGGCGAACCGTCCAGCAGGGAGACCTCGCCGAGCACCTCGGGGGCGCGGGCGACGTGGAGCATGGCGCGCTCGCCGGTCGCGGCGGTGCGGAAGACGCTCACCGCTCCGGAGCGGATCATGATGAGCGACTCGCCCGGCTCGCCCTCGAAGAACAGCAGGTGCCCGCGCCGGTAGTGGCGCTGTACCGCCACGCCCGCGATCTGCCGCCGTGCCTGCGGGTCGAGGCCGGCGAACATGGCGACGCCTGCAAGCGGGTCTTCAGATGGGCTGACACCCATAGTTCTCCCCCTTCGGTGGGTCCCGGGTCCGCGGGCTCCCTCCGATGATCGCTGTCTTTTCCGTCGTTGTACAGAGTCCAGTGTCGGAAACTTCACGCTCCGTTGGGTCGTGTGTCCAGACGGCGCACTTGTCACTCGACCGAGTGTACGAGCAACTCTACGTGCTTTCGCTTGTATTGTCCGGTATCGAGGTTCTCGCGTGCGGATTGCGAGGTCAGATTCCGGCTGCCTGATCGTATGGCGTAGCGTCGACTCCAGACCGGCGACATTCGGGTGCGGGCCAAGAAGGACCGAAAAGACCGCCCGTGATCATACGAAAGGCCGATGCGTGGCGTACCGATACTTCTACGACTGCGAGTTCATCGAGGATGGGCGAACGATCGAGCTGGTCTCGATCGCCGTCGTCGACGAGCGCGGCCGCGAGTACTACGCCGTGTCGACCGAGTTCGACCCGTCCCGGGCCATCGAGTGGGTGCGCCGCAACGTACTCGACAAGCTCCCGGCCCCCGCGAGCCCTCTGTGGAAGGACCGCGGGACGATCCGCGACGAGCTGTACGAGTTCCTCGTCGAGCCCGTGCGCAGGAAGACCGGGTCGCACCCGGGCGAGCGCGTCGAGCTGTGGGCCTGGATCGGCGCCTACGACCACGTCGTGCTCGCGCAGCTGTGGGGCACGATGCCCGACCTGCCGCGGGCCCTGCCGCGCATGACCAAGGACCTGCGCCAGCGCTGGGAGGACCTCGGGCGCCCCGAGCTGCCGACGACGCCCGACGCGGACCTGCACGACGCCCTGACCGACGCGAAGCTCAACCTGGCCCGCTGGAAGGTCCTGGAGTCCACGCGCCGCGAGCGTTCGGCGTTCGGCGCCGCCGACTCCCGCCGCTGAACCCCCGTCTGCACCCCTGGCCTGCGCCTCCTGGACCCGAGATAGGCTGATCGGTGTTTCGGCAATGAAGCCGCCCAGTTAACAGTCCTCTTCTCTAGGGAGTTAGACGCATGCGCATTGGCGTGCTCACCGGCGGCGGCGACTGCCCCGGTCTCAACGCGGTCATCCGAGCCGCGGTCCGCAAGGGCACCAAGGAATACGGTCACGAGTTCGTGGGCTTCCGCTACGGCTGGAAGGGCCCGATCGAGGGCATCACCCAGCCGCTGGACTGGGACTCGGTCGAGAACATCCTCGACCAGGGCGGCACCATCCTCCACTCCTCCCGCACCAACCCTTACAAGATCGAGGGCGGCGTCGAGGCCATCAAGAAGAACATGGCCGACCTGGGCGTGGACGCGCTCATCGCGATCGGCGGCGAGGACACCCTGGGTGTCGCGACGAAGCTGACCGCGGACGGCGTCAACTGCGTCGGCGTGCCGAAGACCATCGACAACGACCTCTCGGGCACCGACTACACCTTCGGGTTCGACACGGCCGTGAACATCGCGACCGAGGCGATCGACCGCCTGTGGACGACCGCCGACTCGCACGACCGCTGCATCGTCGTGGAGATCATGGGCCGCCACGCGGGCTGGATGACCCTGCACGCGGGCATCGCCGGCGGCGCGAACGTCACCCTCATCCCCGAGGTCGCCTTCGACATCGAGAAGGTCGCCGCGTTCGTCAAGGAGCGCAAGGAGGCCGGCAAGGCCACCATCGTCGCTGTCTCCGAGGGCGCGCACGCCCAGGAGGGCATGGTCCTCAAGGACGGCGAGGTCGACGCGTTCGGCCACGTCAAGCTCGGCGGCGTCGGCGACTGGGTCGCGGCGCAGATCAAGGAGCGCGCCGACATCGAGACGCGCGCGATCATCCTCGGCCACCTCCAGCGCGGCGGCACCCCCACCGCGTTCGACCGGGTGCTCGCCACCCGCCTCGGCCTCGAGGCCGCCGACGCGGTCGAAGAGGGCGACTTCGGCAAGATGATGGCGCTCCAGGGCACCAACGTCGTGCGCATCCCGATCCACGAGGGCACCGACGTGCTCAAGACCGTGCCGGTCGAGCGCTACGCCGACGCCGAGGTCTTCTTCGGCGTCTAGGCACGCCGAATGCCCGGCTCACAGGGTGGGTTGGGCCCCCGGTTCGCAACGGTAGCGGGGCGGACCTGAAGCGGAGCTGAAGACGAATCCGCCGAGACGTCACGTCACGGCGCGGCAGCGTCGCGGACATTCTCGCGGCGGATTCGCACAACCACGGGCACGCCCGGTCGTTAGACCAGGCGTGCCCGTGGCCTTTGCAGAGACTGATCCATCCGAGACGATCGGCGAGATCCCGCACCTCACCGACTTCACGTTTCACAAGACCCTGCCGGACATTGACTTCGAGGCGGTCGCGCTGGCCGGGCTCGACGCCGACTTCTACCGGCGGCCGGTCGGGGACCGGACGCTCAGCGTCGGCGTGTACCGGTTCGCGGGCGCCGAGACCCATCGGGCCTGGGGCTGGGTCGGCGAGGAGCACTGCTCGTGGCACGCCTACCGCGACCCCGCCACCGGCGGCTTCCACGGCCCCTTCCAGGGCTGCCCGCTGCTGCGGGTGCTGCGCGAGGGCGACCGCGCCTACGGCTTCGAACTCGGCTCGGGCGCTCTCGCCCGCACGTTCCGGGTGCGACCGGCCGACTAGTCGGCGGCCTCGACCGCCGAGGCCCGCTGCTCAAGGCGCGTGACCCTGCGGGTGTAGACGATGGCGGCGACGGTGATCGCGAGCCCGAAGAACAGCCCGCTCCCGGCGAACAGCGCCGAGGCGCCCGCCGAGAAGCCCAGGATCGCCACCGGTATCTGCACGAGCCCGATGAGGCCCACCAGCAGCCACTTGCTTCGGCCCCGGCCCCACAGCAGCGCCGTCCAGATCGGCGCCACCACGATGGCGAGCGTCGCGATGTCGAGTGCCCAGTGCAGCACCGGGTTGTGGACCCGGTCGTGCTGGAACGCCATCGCCGGACTCGAGACCGAGACGATCATGGCGGCGACGGTCGCTACGAAGGCAAGACGACGTGTCATACGTGACCTCCTTTGCGAGGGAAGCCTTAACGCTACGTCCGCCCGTCCCACCTGTCTGTCGGGTATCCGCCACTTGGCGTGACAATCGCAGGCCGGCGCCCCCGGGACGGCGCGACCGGCGTTCGCAGGCGCCTCGGAGCGCGAGCCGCGGATGCGGCCGGACGCCCCGACTGCGGGCGGACCGGTGCCGAAGCCGCGCTTCAGCTCCGCTTCAGGTTCGGCGCGCTAGCGTCGAAACCGGGGGGCCTTCCCCAGGGCTTCCTTCGGTCCTCGTGGTGCGCGGCGAAAGGCCGGCGCCCCGCGGGGCGCCGGCCTTTCGCGTCGTCGTGTGCTCGGTCAGCGGTGCGTCTTCGACAGCTGCGCCGCGACCACCGTGTGGCGCAGCAGGAGCGCGGTCGTCACCGGGCCGACGCCGCCGGGGACCGGCGTCAGGCGCCCGGCCACCTCGGACACCGCCGCGTAGTCGACGTCGCCGACCAGGCCGCCGTCCTCGGTCGGGTTGGTGCCCACGTCGATCACCGTCGCACCCGGCTTCACGAAGTCCGCGCCGATCATCCCGGCCCGGCCCACGGCCGCGACCAGCACGTCCGCCCCGCGGCACACCGCCGCCAGGTCCTTCGTGCGCGAATGGCAGACCGTCACCGTCGCCGACTCGTTGAGCAGCAGCATCGCCGCGGGTTTGCCGACCACGTTCGAACGGCCCACGACCACCGCGTTCGCGCCCTCCAGCACCAGGTCCTCGCGCTTGAGCAGCTCCAGGACCGCCTCGGCCGTCGCCGGGGCGAACGTCCGCAGGCCCGCCGCGAGGCGGCCCGCGCTCTCGGTGTTCGCGCCGTCCACGTCCTTGTACGGGCTGATGTACCAGCCGACCTCCGCCAGCGCCACGCCCTTCGGCAGCGGCGTCTGGCAGATGATGCCGTGCACCGCGTCGTCGGCCGACAGCTCCTGGAGCTTCGCGACGATCTCGTCCTTGCCGGGGGCGTCGAGCTGCTCGATCCGGCAGTCGATGCCCTCCTTCTCGGCGGCCTTCTTGATCGAGCGCACGTACCAGGCCGTGCCCTCGTCGTCGGTCGGCACGACCACCGCGAGCAGCGGGACCGTGCCCTCGGCGCGCAGCTTCGCGGCCGCCGCGGCGACCTCCGCGCGGATGTCCTTGGCGACCGTGCGCCCGTCGATGTCACTCATGCCCGAATCCTCTTCGCCACCGCGTGCATGATGGCCTCGGCCTGCACCTTCGTCTGCAACGCCTCGTTGAGCGCGCTCGCGAGGAGCTCGCGCTCGGCGGGGTCCTTGATCGAGACGACGTTGATGTCGACGTTCAGCGCCGCCGACTCCAGGGCCGACTTCGCCGCCGACGCCGCCACCGCCACGTCCGAGAGGACGTTCGGGTTCGAGCCCTCCAGGACCCGGCCCGAGAGGCGGATGACCGCCGCCGCGACGTTCGCCACGGCCAGCGGCACCGCCGCGGCCGCGACCAGGCCCGCCTGGATCGCCGCCGTCCGGGCCGCCTTCTCCTCGTCGGAGGCCTTCGGCAGCTTGTAGGCCGCCACGACGCCGGAGAACGCCTCGGCGTCGTCCTCGGCGAGCTGGAGCGCCTCCAGGCGCAGCCGCTCGGCCTCGGCGAGCACCTCCCGCATCACCGCCTCGTGCTCGGCGAACTTCGGCTTGCCGATGGTCAGGTTGCACACCATCGACACCAGGGCCGCGGCCGTGGCCGCGCTCATGCCCGCCGCCGCGCCGCCGCCGGGAGCCGGGAGCTCCGAGGCGAGGTCGGTCAGCCAGTCTTCAATCGTCGTCTCACGCACCCGGCCAGCCTAGACGCGGCCCGAAAGGTGGGATGTCTGCGATCGTCCCGGTGTGTCGTGTCGGGCGCCCCGGCCTGGGCCCGCGCGCCCGCGCCCGGGGGCGGGCTCAACCCGTGGGACGGCCAATCGGCGTCACGGCCCGCTCGACCGTCCGCGTAGGATATGCGCGTGAACCGCCAATGGCATGATCTGCGAAACCCTGGCCTCGTCCCCGTCGTAGCCGACGCGGAGGAAGCCGAACGCTATCAGCTCGACGCCTGGCGGGACCTGCCCCGCGAGCAGGTGCCCCCGTGGCCCGACTACGCCGAGGTCGAAGAAGTGGCCGGCGTCATGGCCGGCGTCCCGCCGATCGTCGCCCCCTACGAGGTCGAGCACCTGCGCGAACTTCTCGCCGAAGTGTGCGAGGGGCGCGCGTTCCTCATGCAGGGCGGCGACTGCGCCGAGACCTTCATCGACAACACCGAGCACCACGTCCTCGCCAACATGCGCACCCTCCTCCAGATGGCGGTCGTGCTCACCTACGGCGCGTCCCTCCCGGTGATCAAGGTCGGCCGCGTCGCCGGCCAGTACTCCAAGCCCCGCTCGGCCGCCACCGACTCGCTCGGCCTGCCCGTCTACCGCGGCGACATGTTCAACTCCCTCGAAGCGACCGAGGAGGCCCGCGTCTGCGACCCGCAGCGCATGATCCGCGCCTACGCGAACTCGGCCGCGACCATGAACATGCTCCGCGCCTACCTGCGCGGCGGCCTCGCCGACCTCATGGCCGTGCACGACTGGAACAAGGACTTCGTGCGCAACTCCCCGGCCGGGGAGCGCTACGAGGCCATCGGCCGCGAGATCGACCGGGCCGTGCGCTTCATGGCCGCGTGCGGCGTCGAGGACGACAACCTCCACACCGCCGAGGTCTTCGCCTCCCACGAGATGCTCGCCATCGAGTACGACCGCGCGCTCACCCGCATCTTCGACGGCAAGGCGTACGCCCTGTCGGGCCACATGCTGTGGAACGGCGAGCGCACCCGGCAGCTGAACGGCGCGCACATCGACTTCCTCTCGCGCGTCGCCAACCCGGTCGGGTGCAAGATCGGGCCGACCGCGACCCCCGAAGGGGTCGTCGAGATGTGCCAGAAGCTCAACCCGGACAACGTCCCCGGGAAGCTCGTCATCATCACCCGCATGGGCCACAAGCAGGTCCGCACGGTCCTGCCGCCGATCATCGAGAAGGTCGAGGCCGCCGGCTGCAAGGTCGTGTGGCAGTGCGATCCCATGCACGGCAACACCTACGAGGCCGCCTCCGGTTACAAGACCCGCGCGTTCGACCAGGTCGTGGACGAGGTCCTCGGGTTCTTCGAGGTGCACCGCCAGACCGGGACGCACCCCGGCGGCATCCACATCGAGCTCACCGGCGAGGACGTCACCGAATGCGTCGGCGGCGCCCAGGAGATCCGCGACGACCAGCTCTCCGACCGCTACGAGACCGCCTGCGACCCGCGCCTGAACACGCAGCAGTCGCTGGAACTCGCGTTCCTCGTCGCGGAGATGCTGCGCCACTAGGACTTTCCCTCGGTGTGCGCCACGCCATAGAGTGGTGCGCATGAGTGCGCACGACGTGTTCCTGCTCGGCGGAGTGTTCCCCGGTACCGCACCGGCGGCGGCGCTCCGCCGAGTCGTCTCCTACGCGCGCGGCGCCGAGGCCGCGGGCCTCGACGGCGCGTGGGTCGCCGAGCACCACTTCATCGAGTACGGCGCCAACCCCTCCGCCACCCTCATGGCCGCCCACCTCCTCGCCGCCACCGAACGGCTCCAGATCGGGACGGCCGTCGCCGTCCTCTCCAACCGCCACCCCGTCGCCCTCGGCGAGGAGGCCGCCACCCTCGACGCGCTCGCGCCCGGCCGCTTCCGCCTCGGCGTCGGCAGGGGCGGCCCCTGGATCGACCTCGACGTGTTCGGCACCGGCCTCGACCGGTACGAGCACGGCTTCGAGGAAGGGCTCCGGCTGCTGCGCCGCTGGCTCTCGGGCGAACCCGAGGTCACCCACAACGGCGAGTTCTTCGACGTCCTGCCCGTCCGCGTCATGCCGCCGGGCACCGGCGCCCCGCTGTGGGTCGCCGCCACCGGCGAGGACACCGCGCGCCTCGCCGGACGCCTCGGCCTGCCCCTGCTCCTAGGTATGCACGCCCCCGACGAGGACCACCTCGCGCTCCTCTCGCACTGGCGCCGCGAAGCCGAGACCGCCGGGCACGACCCCGAAACGGCCGAACACGTCTCGACCCACCTCGCCCAGGTCGCCGACACCCCCGCCGCGGTCGACGGGCTCCGGGCGGCCCTCACCGAACTGCTCACCCGCGGCGTCGGCCAGTATGTCAGCCTCAAACCCGCCCGGGCCCGGCGCGACCACGCCGCCTATGTGGACTGGATGGTCGAACGCCACGCCGTCGGCCCCGCCGACCACGTCGCCGAACGCCTCGCCGCCTCCGCCGACGCGACCGGCGTCGCCCGCCAGCTCCTCCTCGTCGAAGGCCTCGGCGACCCCGAAGCCGTGCGGGACAACATCGCCGCGCTCGGCGAGGCCCTCACCGGTACGGCGCGTACGGCGGCATCGGCCCCAGCGCCCTGAGCGGCTCGCGCCCCCGCTGACGGAACCACTGGTTCGCCGAACCGGTGAACAGGCACAGCAGCGTCACCAGCGGCATCGACAGCCCCGCGAGCGTCCCCACGAGCCGCGAGCCGTCCACCGGCGCGCCCGTCTGCTCCTCGAAACCGGTGTACAGCCCGAGGAATCCGAACACGAACACCAGCAGCATGACCGCGATCGTCGTGACCTGCGCCCACCGCCGCCCCGCCCCGATCTTCACGGCCAGCACCCCGAACAGGATCACCGCCGCGATCGTGGCCGCGATGACCACCGTGACCACCGCCGCGAAGTCCTCCACCCCCTCGGAGAAGTCCCGCCCGAACTCGAAGTCCTCGACGTCGACCACCGGCGACCAGAACAGCGCCGTCAACCCCGTTCCCGCCCCGCAGCAGATCAGGAACGAGAACTGGAGCCACAGCATCACCTGCGCGCACGTCACCGTGCCCGGTTTGCGCAACAACAGGTCCGGCGCCTGCGGCGAGCCGAACGAGGGGGGAGTCAGGGGCGCGGTCATGGCGGTCCTTCGGTCAGGGGTCCCCCAAGTCTAGAGTTCCCGAGCGACCCGCCCGGACCGCTCGAACCAGCGGTGGCCCTGCGGACCGTAGACGCACCGCAGGACGAAGGCCTGGACGATGAGGGAGGGCGCGGCGGCGACGAGGACGACGATCGCGAGACCCGGGGTCCGCGCCGATGCCAGAAGGGTCAGCGCCGTGAAGCCGGCCAGCACCGCCGTCGCGATGACGACCGTGGTCCGCGCCCGGCGGTCCGCCCGGCCCGCCCAGCGGTTGGTGAAGATGGCGTAAGTGCAGATCGCGGCGAAGCCGATGATCCATGCCACGGGAATTCCGACCCCGGCGGCATTTTCGTGCAAGTCGAATCGCTCGATGGGCCAGACGATCGCGACGAGGAGCGGGAACCCGAAGGAGCAGTTCCCGCCGATCATGACCAGCGCGACCTGGAGCCTGTTGAGGACCCTTGCGGTGGAGATGGCGGTCGGCCACCTGGGAGTGGGCACCGGACGCACCAGGATCGGCATGTCGGGATCGGATTCGTGCGTCTGCGGCAGGCGGTCGTGGTTCACCGGATCGGGCGTGTCCTCGGGGCCCATACGGGTTCCGTTCTGGTGCATCTAACGATCCGCCCCCTCGCCGATACCGGCAAGCGGCGGCGTTCCTTCGGGCATCGGCACCCGGAGCCAGGCCTTCGCTGAATCTGAGCGCAGGCAGGCGGATGCGGCGACGTGCAGGCCGATCGACGGCGCAGCTGTGAGCAGGGCGAGCCACGGGGACCTCCAGACTTCCTCTGCTACGAGTGCGGAGATCGCGAACGCTATGAGCGCCAACGCGATCAGTGTCGCCGTGCCTATGTCGACGGCCGTTCTCCCGCGTCGGTCCCGTTTGTTGAGCAGGTGCGAGGCGAACAGGACCCAGGCGCCGGCCACGCCCGGCTCCACCGCCCAAGGCAGCAGGATGAACCAGGAGGCGGGGTCGCCTGCGCCGATGGCCGCGGCCGCCGTGAGGTTCGTGACGGTCAGGAACGCCGGCATGAGGAACCCGATGGAGATGACGCCGCAGCAGAACAGGGTCACCAGTTGCAGGCCGATGAGCGTCTTCGCCGCGGCCACTGATTTGGGGAGTGAAGGGCTGCCGGTCATTCGGCGGCCTCAGACTTCGTTTGCGGCGTCTCGGTCGCAGTTCCATTGAACCAGGCTTTCGCCGAGTCCGAGCGCAGCAGCATCGACGCGGCGGCCTGTAGGGCTAGCGACGGCGCCGCCGAGAGCAGGGCGAGCCAGGAGTATTCATGGGCTCCGGCCGCGATGAATCCCATCAGCGCCAGGATGATCAATGCCGCCGTACCGATGTCGACGGCGATCCTTCCGCGCGGGTCCCGTCTGTTGAGGAGCCGTTCGGTGAGTACGACCCAGGCGATCGCCACTACAGGTGCCACCGCTATCGCTATGCCGCCGATGTCGCTGACATGATCCGCCAGAATGCTCGCCATCACGAGGAATGCGGGCACGAAAAGCCCGATTGGCAGGACGCCGCAGCCGCAGAGGGTCAGCAGTTGCACGATCACGAGCGTCCTTGCCGTGATCACTGACCTGGGAGGTGTTGGGCGGGTGGTCATTCGGGGGTCTCGGTTTCAGGGTTCGGTTCCGGGTCCGGCGGGGTCTGCTTGAAGGCTTCGGTCTCCAGGAACCAGCGTTCGGCCGAGGCGGAATGGATGCAGACCCAGGCGATGGCCTGGCAGAGGATCGAGGGGGCGGCGGTGATGAGGGTTCGGATCGGGGCGTCGCCGTCGGCGGGGCTGCAGAAGACCGGGGTGAGGCCGAGGGCGGCGATCACGATGAGGCCGGCGGTGATCGCGGTGCGGCCGCGGCGGTCGCCGTTTCCGAGGTGGCTGACGGTGATCACGGCGTAGACCACGGAACCGATGCCGAGCGCCAAGAGGAGGAGCCAGAAGGCGGGGCCGATGGGCAGTGCGCTCAGGGCGACGACGACGAAGGCCGGTTGCCACATGTAGACCGGTGCGAAGCCGCAGCAGAACAGGGACAGGACCTGGAACCAGACGAGCATCTGCGCGGCGGTGACGGTGCCGGGGCGGCTTGGGGTGGGCGAGGGGACGGGCATGGCCGCACCTCCGTGAGGGGGGGAATTGAACATGTTCAGTTGAACATGTTCAAGTTAGCAGGCGTGCGGGGGCACGGCAAAGGCCGGCGCGCTGTGATGTGCGCCGGCCTTTCGCGTTCGTCTAGTGATGCAGTGCGGTGCGCAGGGCCTCGAAGATCGTCCGGTCCCGGTACTCGAATCCCTTGGCCTCCAGGACGCCCGGGCGGATCTTGGCGCCGCGCAGGAGTTCCACGGCGGCCTCGCCGGCGACGAGCTTCACGGCGAAGCCGGGGATGATCCACGGGGTCGGGCGGTGGACGGCCGCTCCCAGGGCGCGGGTGAACTCGCGGTTCGTTGCGGGGGCGGGGCCGACCATGTTGACCGGGCCGGTCCAGTCGCCTTCGATGGCGGCGACGGCGGCGCCGACCCAGTCGCGCAGGGAGATCCAGGGCATGTACTGGTTGCCGCTGCCGAACCGTCCGCCGAGGAAGCACTTCCAGACCGGCACGAACTTGTCGAGCAGGACGCTGTCCTCGCCGAGGACGTGGCCGGTGCGGAGCTTGACGACCCGCGCGCCCGCCTCCTCGGCGGCGGCCGTCGCGCGTTCCCAGACCAGGCAGGTCTTCCCGAGGTAGTCGGCGGCGGCCGGGGTCGACTCGTCGACCTCGACGCCCGCGCGGTCGCCGTACCAGCCTGCGGCCGAGCCGTTGATCAGGGCCGGGACGCCCGCCTGGGCGACGGCGGCGGCGAGGGCCTTCGTCGGAACGACGCGGCTGGAGACGATCCGGCGCTTGTACGCGGCGTTCCAGCGGCGCCCGGCGATCGAGGCGCCGCAGAGGTTCACGACCGCGTCGGCGCCGTCGAGGATCTGCGGGTCCAGGGCCCCTTGGTAAGGGTCCCAGAAGATCTCGTTCTCCTCGTCGGGGCGGCGGCGCACGAGCCGCACGAGGTCGTGGCCGTCGAGGGCCCGCGTCAACTGGGTGCCGAGATAGCCGCTCGATCCGGCGATGACGATCCGCATGACCACAGCCTATGGCCTCGGCGAGCCTGCGGAGCCCCGGACCGGCCCTAGAGCGCGAGCCGGTGGAGGTTGAGGCGTCCGCGCCGGTTCTGCCAGGTCACGCCCGCTTTGATCCCCGCCATGACCGACCGCTGGAGGGTGTTGTCCCCGGGCAGGTCCTCGACGGGGGTGTCCTCGGTCCGGCCGAAGACGAAGCGCCACAGGTCGGAGCGGTTCCCGGCGGGGTCGCCCTCGCCCTGGAGGTCGAAGAGGGCGCCGAAGCCGGGGATGTTCGAGCGCTCGGGCAGCCACTCGCGCAGCCGCGGGTCCAGCAGCCACGACTCGCACACGAACTCCAGGTCGTCGGGCCCGGCGTACCGGTCGGGGAAGGCCGCCGGGAAGAACTCCATCGCCCACTCGACGGACTCGCGCACCGCCTCGCGCGTCAGCGGCCCGCCCTCGCCGCGGATGTGCATGCCCGCGAACGGCTTCGGGCCGGGGCCCTCGACGCCGAACTGGAGGCGCCCGAGCTGGTAGAGCGAGCCGCGCAGGTGCCGGGTGAACCAGGGAGCGACGTCGAGCGCGGCGTGCCCGTGCAGGCGCCGGTTGAGCCGCAGCTTCTCGCCGAGGTCGGCGAGGACCTTGCGCGACAGGTCCTCGTCGACGCCGTGGGCGCGGTGGAACGCCAGCATGTCCGGCACGGCAGCGAGCACCGGGAACAGGCCCAGGAGCGGATGCGCCTCAGGGGAGCGGGGCCAGGGGATCCACTGGGTGCCGCCCATGTCGGCGACGATCGACTGGTAGCGCCGGTCGGCGCCCTCGACCGCGTCGGCGTCGAGCGCCGCGAGGGCGGCCACGGCGTCGTCGGCGTCCTCGGGGAGGGCGCCGCACCAGTCGAGGAGCAGTTCGCGGACGTCGGCGGCGTCGGGTGCGGAGTACGCCTTGACGGCGCCGGGCTGCGGGAGGTCCTGAGTCACCGGGCTATGTCACCACGGACGGGCCCCCGGCGGCAACATCGGGTCGGTCACCCTAGGCTGGGCCCGTGCGACGGCTGCTGACGCCCCCCTGGATCGTCCTCCACTGCTTCGCGGTGGTCCTGACGGTCGCCTTCGGGCTGCTCGGCTGGTGGCAGCTCTCCCGCGCGCAGCACGGCAACGCCATCAGCTGGGGCTACGCGTTCGAATGGCCGCTGTTCGCGGTGTTCACGCTGACGCTGTGGATCCGCCAGATGCGCCTCGAACTGCGCAAGGACCTCCCCGAGGGCGCGACCCGCCGCGGGCGCCCCGAGCCGCCGCCGATGACCTCGCCCTTCGAGTCCGCGATCGTGCGGGCCCGCGAGAACGCCGAACCCGAACCGCACCGTCCAGCTCAGGGGAGCCACGCATGAACGCCGCTCTGAAACGCTTCCGGATCGTCGCCTGGATCGTCGGCACCTGCCTGATCCTGCTGGTGTTCGTGGCGATGCCGGTGAAGTACCTCGGCCACGACGACACGTTCGTGACGATCATCAGCCCGATCCACGGCCTGTGCTACATGGTCTACCTGGTGCTCGGCTTTCACCTCGCCCAGCAGGCGGGCTGGAAGTTCTGGCCGCAGACGGTGGGCCTGCTCCTGGGCGGGACCGTGCCGGTCGGCTCGTTCTTCGTCGAGCGCTGGGCGCACCGGCGCATCCTCGCCGAGCACCCGCAGGCGGCCGACACGAAGATCGGCGAGAAAGAGCGCGTCTGAACGAGACGAAGGCCCGGCGGTCGACCGCCGGGCCTTCGTCACGTTCTCAGTCGAGGTAGGACCCCGATTTGAAGGTGTCCCAGTCGAGGCTCCAGCCGGTGAACCCGTCGCCCTGCGGGACCTCGACGCCGGTGTTCATGACGGTGACCGGGTCGCCCCAGCGCACGAACTCGTAGAGCCACTCGCCCATCTCGTCGGAGACGTTGACGCACCCGTGCGAGCCGTTGGCGACCCCGAGCCGGTCGGCGGCCCAGGGCGCGCCGTGGATGAACTGGCCCGAGAACGTCAGGCGCATCGCCCACTTGACGTCGGTCTCGTAGTCGTACAGCTCGGAGACGAAGGTCGACTCCTTCTCGCGGCTCATGATGGTCATGGTGCCCGAGAAGGACCGCGCGTCGTTGCCGTCGATCGGCTCGTCCGCGCCCAGCGAGATCGGGATGGTCTGCACGATGGTGCCGTCGAGGTAGGCGCGCATCTGCTTGGTGTCGTTGTCGGCCTCCAGGAACCGCTGCTCGGCGTCGATCTGGAAGACCGCCTCCTGGTCGAACTCGCCGTAGCGGCCCTCGCCGAGGTCGAGCCCGCCCAGGCCCAGGCGCACCGAGACCTGCGTGTTCGGCTGCCAGTACTCCTTGGGCCGGTACTCCAGGGCCCGCCCGGTGATCCAGTGCCAGGAGCCCTCCTGCGCGGGCTCGGAGGCGACGAACAGGCGCCGCTCGACCGCGGCGCGCCGGTCTTCGGCCACCTCGTGGCCGTCGAAGCGGAACGCGAGGATCGCGCCCATGCCGACGGTGGTGTCGTTCCCCGGCAGGTAGTTCTCGATGCCGACCCGGTCGCCGGGGGAGGCGATGGTCGTGAACGTGGAGGTCGCCTCGGCGCCGATCCCGTCGGCGTCGGTCGCGGTGACGGTGGCGGTGTAGGTCTGCTCCCACTCCAGGGGGCTGGCCGGGACCCAGGTGGTCCCGTCGGGGTGCATGGCGCCCTCGACGGCGTTGCCCTCGGCGTCGGCGAGCGCGAACTCCCCGAACTCGCCGTTCTCGACCGTCCAGGCGATCTCGGTGGCGGCGGTCGCGTCGGCCGCGCCGTCGGCGGGGGTGATGGTGATCGCGGCGGCGCTCTCGGGTTCGCCCTCGGCGGACTCCCCGCTCCCCTCGATGGTGCCCGATTCCTTCGTGCAGGCGGCGGCGAGGCCGACCGCGGCGAGGCCGCCGGCGGTGAGGGCGCCGCGGCGGGACAGTGAGGCGCGTCCGAAGCTCATGGCCCCCACGGTACACACGGGGGGCGAACCGGCGTCCGGTTCGCGTCTGTGAGTTCGACGGCCCCGCCGGGCCTCAGCGGATGCTGAGGTGGACGTGGTTGGTGTGGTCGGAGGAGGGGTCGCCGCCGGCGCCGGAATAGGACTTCCAGCCCGAGGAGGGCAGCCAGATCTCGCGGTACCAGATGACGTACTGCACGCCCAGCGCGTCGGCGTTCTCCACGAACCAGGCGGCGAGGTTCTGGCCGTAGTCGAAGTCGTCGCCGCCCGCGTCGCCGCCGAAGCCCCCGGGCTGCGCCGAGAAGTCGCAGGCCCGGCCCTTGGGGTGCTCGCCGGACCCGGAGGGTCGGTAGCAGGAGACGTACCTGGTGAAGTTCGCGATCTGGGCCTGCTCCAGGGCGTGGAGGGTGCGCGGGGTGAGGCAGCCGTTCGCGGGGGTCGGGTCGTCCTCGGAGCACGACTCGTACGGGAGGGTCCCGTCGGAGTTGCGCGGTGCGGGCTCGGCGGCGGGGGCGTCGGAGGCGCTGGGGCCGACGGCGTCGTCGCCGCCGGAGCCGGCGAGTTCGCGGGCGGCCTGGTCGCGGGCCTCCTCCATCGCCTCGGTCGTCTCCTCCTGCTCGGTGATGTTGTCCGCCAGGGTCTCGCGCGTGGCCTCGATCTCGGCGAGGCGGCCGATGAGCTGGTTGAGCCGGTCGGCGCGCGACTCGCCGAGGAACTGGAGCATCGTCATGGCGCTGATGGCGTCCTGCGGGTCGCCGGAGGAGAGGAGCGCGGCGGTGGACTGGAAGTCGGAGGTCGTGGAGGCGACGTACGCGTACTCCTCCAGTTCGATCTTGAGCTCGGCGACCTCGGCCTCGGAGTCCTCCAGCTCCTGCTCCAGGTCCTTCTGCTCCTGCTCCAGGGCCGCGAGCTGGTCCTGCGCGTCGAGGTAGTCGGCGATCGCCTGGCTGAGGGCCTCGGAGGCGCCCTCCTCCTGCGCGGAGGACTGCGAGGCGGGGAGGACGAGGAAGACGACCGCCGCGAGGGCCACGACCGGGAGCGAGAGCAGGCGCCGGGCGCCGCTGCGCGCAGTGCGCCCTGCGGCGCGGGGAGGGAGGTATCCGTTCAAGGCGTGCGGGCCCTTCGGTAGCGCGGAGCCGAGTGGACGGGGTGATCGGCGTACAGCGTAGAACGGGAGGATTCCTCGCTCGAACCGGGCCTGTGGATATGACCCCTGGTAGTCACTTTGTGACCGTGTTCGGCGGGGCTATGGCGTGGCTTACGCGAGGGCGGCCGGAACGCGTTTCGACTGGTAGGATCGTTCGAAATTGAACCAGCCGGAGCGGCTGGTGTCGAGCGCGGGACGGGAGGACGGCATGGGCGCGGGCGACTTCGAGAGCCGCTGGCTCGCCCCCGACGTCAACGCCGTCTGGGCGCGGTTCCTCAACGTCACGCACCGGCTCGAACACCAGATCGACCGGCGCCTCCAGGACCACCACGGCATCACCCACACCCAGTACGAGATCCTCGTGCGCCTCGCCGACAGCGACGAGCGGGCCATGCGCATGAGCGACCTCGCCGACAGCATCGTCACCGCCAAGAGCGCCGTCACCTACCAGGTCAACCGGCTCTCCGAGATGGGCCTGGTCGAGCGCAACAAGTGCGACCGCGACAACCGGGGCATATGGGTCAAGCTCACCGCCGCCGGGGTCGAGCGGCTCGAACAGGCCGCCCCGTGCATCCTCTCCCTCGTGCGCGAACTCTTCCTCGACGCCATCAACTGCGACCAGGCCGCCGAGCTGGACAAACTCCTCGAAATCTGGTCGGACAACCTCGATGCGGGCGCCGCCGAGCCCCCCGCCGAAGGCCGCTGACCACTTTCGACGGGCGCCGCCGGTGTACGGCCTGCCGACGGGCCGTGCCGGTGTAGGGTCAGGCCGTGCCGACCTTTCCGCGTCCTGAGACGACCATCCCCTACCGAGTCGCCGACCTCGCCGACCTCGTCCCCGCGGCCCAGGACCGGACGCTCGCCGTCACCGGCGTCAGCCTCGCGGCCGACGCCGTCGAACCCGGCGACCTCTTCGCGGCGCTCCCGGGCACCCGCCGCCACGGCGCCGAATTCGCCGACCTCGCCGCCGAGCGCGGCGCCGTCGCCGTCCTCACCGACGCCCGCGGCGCCGAACTCGTCGGCGACCTCCTGCCCGTCCTCGTCGCCGAGGACCCGCGCACGCTCACCGGGGCCGTCGCCGCCCGCGTCTGGGGCCGCCCCTCCGAGCACCTCAACCTCATCGGCATCACCGGCACCAACGGCAAGACCTCCACCGCCTACCTCGTGGAGGCCGCCCTCGCCCACGCCGGGCGCACCACCGGCATCATCGGCACCGTCGAGACCCGCATTGCGGGCGACCGCGTCGACTCCGAGCGCACCACCCCCGAGGCCCCCGAACTCCAGGCGCTGCTCGCGACCGCCCTCGAACGGGGCGTCACCGACGTGGTCATGGAGGTCTCCAGCCACGCCCTCGTCCTCGGCCGCGTCGAGGGCTGCCGCTTCAAGGCCGCCGGATTCACCATGTTCGGCACCGACCACCTCGACTTCCACGCAGACCTCGACGACTACTTCGCCGCCAAGGCCCGCCTCTTCGACGGCCGCGCCGAGACCGAGGTCCTCAACGCCGACGACCCCCGCGTGGCGACCCTCGCCGACGGCGTCAACCGCACCTTCTCCCTCCTCGACCCCACCGCCGACTACTACGCCCACGACCTCGCCGGCGACGGCTTCACCCAGACCTTCCAGCTCAGCGGCCCCCGCGGCAAGGGCGAGGGCCGCGTCGACATGCCCGGGCGCCATAACGTCGCCAACGCCGCGCTCGCCGTCGCCCTCCTCGAAGCCGTGGGCCTCGACACCGAGACCGCGCTCGACGGCGTCGCCTCCTGCACCGGCGTGCCCGGCCGCATGGAGCTGGTCTCCGGGGACGCCCCCGTGCGCGGCGTCGTCGACTACGCCCACAAGCCCGAGGCGATCACCGCCGTCCTCGACGCCCTCAAGGAGTCGACCCCCGGCCGCGTCATCGCCGTCCTCGGCGCCGGCGGCGACCGCGACCGCTCCAAGCGGCCGCTCATGGGCGCCGCCGCCTCCCGCGCCGACCTGGTCATCGTCACCGACGACAACCCCCGCACCGAGGACCCCGCGCGCATCCGCGACGAGGTGGCACTCGCCGTCCAGGGCGTGCCCTGCCGTAATATTCCGGGACGGGAGGCCGCCGTCCGGGAGGCCGCCGCACTGGCCGCCCCGGGGGACACCGTCGCCCTGCTCGGCAAGGGCCACGAGACGTACACCGAGACCGCCGAGGGCCCCGTCGCCAGCGACGACCGCGTCCTCCTCGCCCGCGCGCTCCGGGACGCGGGCTGGGTCACCCCCGCCCGCAACGACGCCTGAGGCGCCACCGCCCAACCGAACAACAGGAGGAGTCAGCCGCGTGATCCCCATGAGCCTGGCCGCGATCGCCGACGCCGTCGGCGGAACGCTCAGCGAGCACGCCGACCCCGAGGCCGTCGTCACCGGCGACGTCGAGTTCGACTCCCGCAAGGCCGGGCCCGGAGGGCTCTTCCTCGCCATACCCGGCGCCAAAGTGGACGGCCACGAGTTCGCCGCCAAGGCCCTCGCGCAGGGCGCCGTCGCCACCGTCGCCACCCGCCCGGTCGAGGGCCCCGCGATCTACGTGGACGACGCCGTCGCCGCGCTCACCCTGCTCGCCAAGGACGTCGCGCGCCGCTCGGACGCCACGGTCATCGGCGTCACCGGCTCCAACGGCAAGACCTCCACGAAGGACCTCCTCGCGCAGGTGTGCGCCGACCTCGGCCCCACCGTCGCCACCGAGGGCAACTTCAACAACGAGCTCGGCCACCCCTACACCGTCTGCAAGACCGCGCCCGACACGAAGTACCTCGTCCTCGAACTCGCCGCCCGCGGCCTCGGCCACATCACCGAGCTGTGCACGATCGCCCCGCCGCACATCGGCGTCGTCCTCAACGTCGGCATCTCCCACCTCGACGGCTTCGGCGACATCGAGACCACCGCGCGGGCGAAGTCCGAACTGCCGCGCTTCCTGGGCCCGAACGACCACGTCGTGCTCAACGCCGACGACCCGCGCGTCAAGGCGATGGGTGAGGGCGTCGAGGCCGCCGACGTCTACTTCGGCGTCGACGGCCCGGCCGACTTCACCGCCGAAGACCTCGAACCCGGCGACGGCCGCCACCGCTTCACCCTCCGCACCCCCGACGGCACCGCCGACGTGCAGCTCAACCTGTGGGGCCGCCACCACGTGTACAACGCCCTGGCCGCCGCCGGCGCCGCCTGGCACCTCGGCGCGAGCACCGAGGCGATCGCCAAGAGCCTCTCGGCCGCCGGACGCCTCTCCGAACGCCGCATGGACGTCTTCACCCGCCCCGACGGCACCGTCGTCATCGACGACTCCTACAACGCCAACCCCGCCTCGATGGGCGCGGCCGTCCGCACCCTCGGGCAGCTCCCCACCGAGGGCCGCCGCATCGCGGTCCTCGGACTCATGGCCGACCTCGAAGCACAGAGCGAGGAATGCCACCACCGCCTCGGCGAACAGGCCCGCGAAGCGGGCATCGACGAGGTCATCGCCGTCGGCGACGGCACCCAACCCATCTTGACCGGTGCCGACGGCGTCACCGCCACCCACGTACCCGACCAAGCCGCGGCCATCGCGCTGCTGCGGACCCGGCTGCGCCCCGGCGACGCCGTCCTGGTGAAAGGCTCCCGATACCGGACCTGGGACGTCGCCGACCACCTGCGCGCCAAGGAGGAAACCGACCAGTGAGAGCAGTAATCGTCGCCGCGTTCGTGGCGTTCGCGCTCACCATGGCGCTCACGCCCCTCGCGGCCAAGGCCTTCCGACGCCTCAAGGCCGGACAGCCCATCCGCACCGACGGCCCCCAGACCCACCTCGCCAAGGCCGGCACCCCCACCATGGGCGGCGTCGTCTTCATCGTCACCACCGTCCTCGCCTACGCCGCGGGCCACCTCGTCCTCATGGCCCTCCCCGAACGGGTCGACGGCGTCGTCCTCAACCGCCCCACCGGCTTCACCGCCACCGGCCTGGTCCTCATCGGACTGTTCATCACCTGCGGCGCCGTCGGCTTCATCGACGACTGGCTCAAGATCCGCCGCAAGCACTCCGGCGGCATCTCCGGCCGCGCCAAGGTCATCGGCCTCTCCATCGCCGCCACGATCTTCGGCGTCATGGCCGTCTACTACACCGGCTCGATCGACTCCCCGGACATCTCCGAGACCGTCGCGACCCCCTTCATCTCCTTCACCCGCGACATCCCCGAACTCGACATCACCAAGATCGGCATGGTCGTGGTGATCGTCCTCCTCGTCAACGCCACCGCCAACGGCGTCAACCTCACCGACGGCCTCGACGGCCTCGCCACCGGCGCCTCCATGATGGCCTTCGTGGCGTTCATCATCATCGGCTTCTGGGAGTACCGCCACTGGTGCGGCGGCGCGCAGCCGGCCGAGAACCTCTGCTACGACGTCCGCGACCCCCTCGAGATCGCCCTCATCGCCGGCGCCGCCGCGGGCGCCATGTTCGGCTTCCTGTGGTGGAACACCTCGCCCGCCCAGATCTTCATGGGCGACTCCGGCTCCCTCAGCCTCGGCGCCCTCATCGCCGGACTCGCCTTCGCCTCCAAGACGATCCTGCTCCTGCCCATCCTCGGCGCCCTCTTCGTCATCACCACCGCCAGCGTCATGATCCAGGTGACCTCCTTCAAACTCACCGGCAGACGCGTCTTCCGCATGTCGCCCATCCAGCACCACTTCGAACTCGCCGGCTGGTCCGAGGTCACCATCGTCGTGCGCTTCTGGATCATCGCCGGCATCGGCGTCGCCATCGCCCTCGGATTCTTCTTCGCCGACTTCCTGCGGATCGCGGGGTAGGCCCGGTGGAGACCGCCGACCGCCCCGTGGCCGACGCCGTACTCGTCGCCGGCGCCCGCGTCGCCGGAGCGGCCTGCGCCGAGGTCCTCCTCGACCGCGGCGCCGCCGTCACCGTCTACGACCGCGCCGACTCCGAGCGCATGCGCGAACTCGCCGCCCGCGGCGCCGTCTGCGTCGTGGCCGACGAGTTCGACCCCGCGCTCCTCGAAGGCGTCGAGCAGGTCGTGCTCTCCCCGGGCTTCCCACCCCACCACCCGATCGCGGCCGCCGCCCGCGAGGCCGGCATCGAGACCTTCTCCGAACCCGAACTCGCCTGGCGCCTGCGCGAGCCCGGCGCCGCCCGTTGGCTCGCCGTCACCGGCACCAACGGCAAGACCACCACCACGACCATGCTCGCCGCCATCCTGGAGACCGCGGGCCTGCGCACCGCCGCCCTCGGCAACATCGGCGTCCCGCTCGTGCGCGCGGCCAACGGCCCCTTCGACGTCATCGCCGTCGAACTCTCCAGCTACCAGCTCCACTGGTCCTCGCGCCTCGCCCCGACCGCCGGGGCCGTCCTCAACCTCGCCCCCGACCACCTCGACTGGCACGGCGGCTTCGACGCCTACGCCGAGGCCAAGGCCGCCGTCTGGCGCGGCGGCGAGGCCGTCGTCAACCTCGACGACCCCGCCGTGGTCGCCCTCGCCAAGCACACCGACGCCGCGGTCACCGGCTTCACCCTCAACCAGCCCGACCCCGGCCAGTTCGGCGTGGCCCTCGGCTACCTGGTCGACCACACCGGCCCCGAACCCGTCCAGATCTGCTCGGTCGACGACATCCGGCCCCCCGGCTGGCACAACGTCGCCAACGCCCTCGCCGCCGCCGCCCTCGCCCGCCAGGTCGGCGTCGCCCACCGCGACATCGGCGACGCCCTGCGCAAGTACGTCCCCGAACCCCACCGCAACGTCACGCTCACCGAGCACGGCGGCGTCACCTGGGTCGACGACTCCAAGGCCACCAACCCGCACGCCGCCGCCGCCGCGCTCGCCGCCTACGACTCCATCGTGTGGATCGCCGGCGGCCAGCTCAAAGGCGTCGACGTCGACGGCCTGGCCGCCCAGTTCGCCCCGAAGATGCGCGGCGCCGTCCTCATCGGACAGGACCGGGCACTCCTCGCCGACGCGCTGGCGCGACACGCCCCGGACCTCCCCGTCGTCGTGCTCGACGGCCGCGACGATGCAGTGATGACCGACGTCGCCGCCCACGCGGCGGCCCTCGCCGAACCGGGGGACACCGTGCTCCTCTCCCCGGCCGGGGCCTCCTACGACATGTTCACCTCCTACGCGCACCGCGGCGACGCGTTCGCCGCCGCCGCGCGCGCCCTGATCGAGGGTGAGGCCGAGTGAGGAGCGGGTTCACCGAGCTGCTGCGCGGCCTCCTCGACCGGCCGCTCGCCTCCTACTACCTGCTGCTCTCCTCCTCGGCGCTGCTGCTCACCATCGGCCTCGTGATGGTCTTCTCGGCCACGATGGTCGAGTCCTACCGGGCCACCGGCGACCCGTTCTCGGTCATCCTCCAGCAGGTCATCTGGGCCGTGGTGGGCCTCGTCTGCTTCTGGGTCGCCCAGCGCCTGCCCGCGCGCACCTACCGGGCCCTGTCGCGCCCGCTCCTGGTCGTCGCGATCCTCCTGGGGCTCTTCCTGGTCGTCATGTCGATCGCCCAGGACGGCTCCGAGGACCCCTCCGGCGGCATCGCCACCGACAACCTGTGGATCCACATCGGATCGGTGCAGTTCCAGCCCGCCGAGATCGCGAAGTTCGCGCTGCTCCTGTGGGCCGCGGACTCGCTGGTGCGCCTGGGCCCGCGCATCGCCTCCTGGCGTGACCTGGCGATCCCCATGTTCCCGATCGCCGGGCTCCTCATGATCATCATCGGCTACGCCGACCTGGGAACGATGCTCATCATCGTCGCGATGTTCATCGGCCTGCTGTGGGCCTCGGGCGTGCCGCTGCGCATCCTCGGCGTCCTGTTCGGCACCGCGCTCGTCGGCTCGGCGCTCCTCATCTTCTTCGAGGGCTACCGGATGGAGCGCATCATCTCCTTCTCGCGCCCCGAGGACTTCGCCGACACCTGGGGCTACCAGGCCATCCAGGGCTACTACGCGATCGCCGACGGCGGCTGGTTCGGAGTCGGCCTCGGCGAGAGCCGCCAGAAGTGGGAGTGGCTGCCCAACGGCCACAACGACTTCATCTTCGCCCTCATCGCCGAGGAGCTCGGCGTCGTGGGCTGCCTGGTGATCCTCGCGCTGTTCGGCGTCCTGGTCTTCACCGGCTTCCGCATCGCCCGCCGCTCCGACGACCCGTTCCGGGCGCTCGTGGCCGCGGGCGTGACCATCTGGATCGCGGGCCAGGCCTTCATCAACATCGGCGGCGTCCTCGGGCTCATCCCCATGACCGGGGTGCCGCTGCCGTTCATCTCCGACGGCGGCACCGCCCTCGTGGTCGTGCTGGCGGCCATCGGGATGCTCGCGGGGTTCGCGCGTGCCGAACCCGACGCCGCCCAGGCGCTCCGGGCCCGCAACCCCTCCCGTCTCGTACGCTTGCTGTGGGCCCCCCTGCCGCCCGCCCCTCGCTCGGACTCCGAGTCCGAAACCGTCCCTTCGACCAGAAAGACATGACGTTGCCTCAGCTTCGATCGGTCGTCCTCGCGGGCGGCGGCACCGGCGGCCACATCTACCCGCTCCTGGCCTTCGCCGACTGCCTGCGCCGGCACGACCCCCACGTCCGCGTCACCTGCCTCGGCACCGAGAAGGGCCTGGAGAACGACCTCATCCCCAAGGCCGGGTACGACCTCCGCAACGTCCCGGCCCACCAGCTGCCCCGCAAGGTCAACCTCGACCTGCTGCTGACGGCCCCCCGGATGCTCAAGGCCATGAAGGCGACCCGCGAGATCATGGACGAGGTCCACGCCGACGTCGTGATCGGCTTCGGCGGCTACGTCGCCGTCCCCGCCTACCTCGCCGCCTGGCGCCGCAAGACCCCCATGGTCATCTTCGAGTTCAACGACCCGCCCGGGGTCGCCAACAAGCTCGCCCTCAAGTTCAGCGACAACCTCGCCCTCGGTTTCCCCCACCTCAAGCAGGCCTCGCCGGTCCTCGCCGACGGCACCTTCACCGGCGTCCCGCTGCGCCCCGAGATCGCCCGCCTCGACCGCGCCGCGATGCGCGCCCAGGCCTGCCAGTACTTCGGGCTCGACCCGCGCCGCCCCGTCCTGTTCGTCTACGGCGGCTCCCAGGGCGCGGCCTCGATCAACAACGCCGTCTCCGGCGCCGCCCAGGTCCTCACCCACCGCGGCGTCCAGGTCCTGCACATCACCGGCGCCCGCCGCGAAGAGCCCATCCACATCCCCGAGAACCTGCCCGTCGCCTACCGCACCCTCCCGTACCTCGACCGCATGGACCTCGGCTACGCCGCCGCCGACATGGTCCTCGCCCGCGGCGGCTCCATGACCGTCGCCGAGGTCAGCGCCCTCGGCGTGCCCACCGTGTTCGTCCCCATGCCCTGGGGCAACAAGGAGCAGTACCGCACCGCCGGGCCGCTCGTCGAAGGCGGCGGCGCCGTGTTCTGCGACGACGAGAACCTCAGCCCCGCATGGATCGAGGCCAACCTCGTGCCCCTCATCACCGACCCCGCCCGGATCGCGGCCATGTCGCAGGCCTCCGCGGCCTTCGGCTCGCGCACCGGCGACGAGGCGCTGCGCAACTACACCATCAAGGTCCTGGAGCAGGCATGAGCGACGACCCGAACGACCTGACGAGCCCGATCGACGAGGGCGTCACCGCCGAGGACCTCGGACGCGTCCTGTTCATAGGGGTCGGCGGCGTCGGCATGAACGGCCTCACCCGCCTCTACGCCACGCGCGGCCTGCCCGTCTCCGGCTCCGAGCTCAAGGACTGGCCGAGCCTGCCCGAGCTGGAGCGCCTCGGCGTGACCCTCCACCGCGAGCACACGCCCGCGAACCTCGACGGCGTCGACACGGTCGTCCGCTCCACCGCCCACAACGACGAGCACATCGAGGTGGTCGAGGCCCGCACCCGCGGCATCCGCGTCTACCACCGCTCCGAGGCCCTCGCCGCCGCCATGACCGGCCGCCGCTCCATCGTGGTCACCGGCACCCACGGCAAGACCACCACCACCGCGATCATCACGCAGATGCTGGAGCACGCCGGCCTCGAACCGTCCTATGTGAACGGCGGCGAGAACATCGGCGCGTTCACCGGCGCGCACGGCTCCGGCGAGTTCTTCGTGGCCGAGGCCGACGAGTCCGACCGCTCGTTCCTGCGCTACCGCCCCGAGATCGGCATCGTCACCAACATCGACCTCGACCACCTCAACACCTACGGCGACATGGCCTCCCTCACCGAGGCCTTCGAGCGGTTCTGCCGCAACACCGACAAGGACGGCCTCCTCGTCCTGTGCGCCGACAACGAGGGCACCGCCGCCCTCGCGTCGAAGCTCCGCGCCGAGGGTCGCACCGTCGCCACCTACGGGTTCAGCGACGGGGCCGACATCCAGCTCGGCGACGTCGAGACCGGCCGGGACGGCGTGGACTACACCGTCCTGCACCACAACCAGGTCCTCGGCCGCTTCCACCTGCCGATGCCCGGCCGCCACATCGCCCTGAACTCGGCCGCGGCGATCGCCGTGGGCCTGCACGCGGGACTCGAACCCGAGGACATCGCCGCCGGGATCGCGGCCTTCGGCGGCGTCAAGCGCAGGTTCGAGAAGCGCGGCGAGATCGACGGCTACTCGGTCTTCGACGAGTACGCCTACCACCCGACCGCCATGACCGAGGCCGTGAAGACCCTCAAGGAGGTCGCCGCCCCCGGCGACCTCGTCGTGGTCTTCCAGCCCTACCGCGTCTACCGCACCATCGAGATGCGCGAGGAGATCGCCGAGGCGCTCGCCCTCGCCGACAAGGTCGTCGTCATGGAGATCTTCGGCCCCGGCGAGGACGTGCCCGAAGGCGAAGGGGGCCAGGCCCTCGCCGACGCCATCGCGCTCCCCGAGGCCGACAAGGTCTTCGTGCCCGAATGGAAGGACGTCCCCGCCGCGGTGAAGGCCCTGGCGGGCGAAGGCGACGTCGTCGTGACGATGGGCGCCCCGCCGGTCTCGCTCATGCCCGACGACCTCCTCCGCTGACGGCGAGGGGCGGCGCCGCCGCGCCGCCCCCAACACACCCAACGTTCACCTGTTCTTCATGCGGCGCAACGGGATCGGAGAACACCGGACTGCCGCCCCCGGACGGTACGATGTGCGGTGCCGACCCGCACCGACCCCCGCCAGGTGATCGCCGCATGCCGAACCCCAGGAGACCGATCGCGGAAGCGAAGCGGCAGCGCCGCACCGCGTTCAGCCTGACCCACTACAACCTCACGGCCTTCCCCGAAGGCGTCAGGAACCTCAAGGACGTCGTCGACCTCGACCTCTCCGTCAACGGGCTCACCCGCGTCCCGGAGTGGATCGGCGAACTCACCCAGCTCACCCGGTTGAACCTCTACGGCAACCGGATCGAGGCCCTGCCCGAGTCCATCGGGAACCTCGTCAACCTCGTCGAGCTCAACCTCGGCGACAACCAGCTGACCTCCGTCCCCGCCTCCATCGGGCGCCTCACCGCGCTCACCCGCGTCGACCTCGACCGCAACCGCATCTCCGCGCTCCCCGGCTCGATCGGCCGCCTCTCCCGGCTGGTGCGGCTCGAGCTGTTCGCCACCCGCCTCACCGACCCCCCCGCCTCCACCGCGCGCCTGCACGCCCTCCCCCGGCTCGACCTCGGCCGCAACCCGCTCGGCGCCCTCCCCGCGCCGGTCACCGAACTGACGGGCCTGACCCGCCTCGACATGTCCAACACCGGGCTCACCGAGCTGCCCGACTCGATCGGCCGCCTCGCCAACCTCGTCCACCTCGGACTCGACTCGAACCGGCTCAGCTCGCTGCCGCTCTCCATCGCCGCGCTCACGAAGCTCAACCGGCTCAACCTCAACCGCAACCGCTTCACCGAGCTGCCCGAGCACATCGGCGCCCTCACCGAGCTGATCCGCCTCGACGCCGAGAACAACAAGCTCCGCGCCCTGCCCCGGTCCATCACCGAACTGGAGCACCTCGGCGGGCTCTACATCGACGGCAACCTCCTGCCCCCCGAGTACTGGGCCGCCGCGGAGACCGGCCTGGTCGAACTGGGCCAGCTCTTCGCGGGCATCGACGTCGAGAGCGCCCCCCTCCGCGAGGCCAAGCTCGTGCTCGTGGGCGAAGGCGAGGTCGGCAAGAGCTCGCTCCTGGCCGCCATGCGCGGCGAGTCCTTCGACCCCGGCCGCGGCTCCACCCACGGCATCGAGGTCAAGACCCTGGAGACCCCCGCCCCCGACGGCGACCCGGCCCAGGCGATCACCCTCAACGCCTGGGACTTCGGCGGGCAGAAGGCCTACCGCCCCACCCACCAGCTGTTCTTCACCGCCCCCGCCTTGTACGCCGTCGTCTGGAAGGCCCGCCAGGGCCCCATGCAGGGGTTCGTGGACTACTGGATCGACCTGGTCCGCCGCCGCACCAGCGACGAGAACGTCACGATCCACATCGTCGCCACGCACGCGGACGCCGACGGCCAGCACCCCCGCATCGACCAGGCCGCGATCGCCGAGCGCCACGGCGACCTCATCGGCGGCTTCCACTTCGTCGACTCCCGCACCGGCACCGGCATCGCGGAGCTGAAGGCCGCCCTGTGGGCCTCCGCGGCCGCGATCCCCCAGATCAACCGCGAGGTCCCCGCCGCCTGGCGCGACCTGCGCCGCTCCCTCGCCCGCAGCGGCGAGTCCTACCTGGAGTACCCCGAGTACCTGCGCCGCGCCGAGTCCTTCGGCGTCGACGCCGAGGCGGCCCGCGCCCTCGCCAAGGTCGCCACCCAGCTCGGGCACTGGATCCACTACCCCGAGATCGACGGCCTGGAGAACCTCGTGGTCCTCAAGGGCGACTGGCTCAGCACCGCGATCAGCCTCGTCCTCGACGACCCGGTCACCGCCGGCCGCCACGGCCTCGTCGAGCACCGCCACCTCCGCGAGCTGTGGGACGACCCCGGCAGGCCCGCGCACATGCGCCACGACCCGAGGTTCCACCCGGCCCTGCTGCGGCTCATGGAGAAGTACGACATCTCCTACCGCATCTCGGGCCGCGAGGGCGAACCCGGCCGCAGCCTCGTCGCGCAGCTCGTGGACGAGACCCCGCCGCCGCTCGCGGCGGTCTGGGACGGGTTCGGCCCCCACCTGCGCCAGGACGAGCAGCTCTGCGAGTTCCTCGACACCCGCGGCGCCAAGGCTCTCCCCGAAGGCCTCGTGCACCGGCTCATCGTGCGCTGGCACCGCCGCTCCCTCGGCCGCGAGCGGTACGAGGAGAGCGTCCACTGGCACAACGG
This sequence comes from Glycomyces paridis, assembly GCF_004912155.1. Taxonomy (GTDB): domain Bacteria; phylum Actinomycetota; class Actinomycetes; order Mycobacteriales; family Micromonosporaceae; genus Glycomyces; species Glycomyces paridis. The sequence continues at coordinate 43,526 of NZ_STGX01000008.1, forward strand.
GTTCGTCATCCAGCCCGACCCGTACTCGCGCGCTATGGTCCGCGTCGAGGAGCAGCGGCTGCGCATCTCGGTGAAGGCCCCGTACCCGGGCCAGTTCCTCGAAGTGTTCGTCAGCGACCTCGACGAGTACGTCGGCGAGCTGTGGCCGGGCTTCCGGCTGAAGCGGCTCGTGCCCTGCGGCGGCGAGTGCCTCGACCCCGACCGCTCCCGGACGGGCCTGTTCGGACTGGAGCGCCTGCTCACCCGCCGCAGCCTGGGGCGCCGGACCGCCGAGTGCCGCCGCTGCTGGGCCGACGTGCCGATCGACGACCTCATCCACCGTCAACTGGAGAACGAGGAGCGAGCGGTTGAGACCAGCACGGTCGAAACCAGCACGGTCGCGTCCCGCGCCGGGGGCGACCCCGAGCTCTCGCGGGCCGCCGACCTGTCCGCGGCCGAGCAGTGGGCCGCCACCCAGCGCGAGATCCGGAAGCTCATCGCGCTCGTCTCCGACGAGGCCGCCCGCGGGCCCCGCTTCTACACCGTGGAGCTGCGGGACCGCCGGGCCTGGCACGAGCGGCTCACGCACGTGGGGGTCCGCGTGGTGCTGTGGTGCGAGCACTCCCGCCTGCCGCTGTACGTCCTCGACGGCGACCCCTCCAGCGGCGTCTACGAGATCGACGTGCCGCGCGACTGGCTGGTCCGCTCCGCGCCCTGGATCAAGCGATCCCTCAAGGCCCTCGGCTCGATCCTCGTCCCCGGCGCCGGCTTGGACGCGATCCTGCCCGGGATCGACCCCTCGGCGCTGGAACTCCACCTGGCGCTCGCCGAGGAGTCCCTGGAGACGATCACCGAACTCGCCGGTGAAGCCCTCGACGGTGCGGGGGAGCAGCCCTGGATGGCCTCGGACGGGCGCTCGGGCGCGGAGCTGCGGCGCCTCCACGCGTTCCTGGCGCAGGCCGACCCCGGTTTCGGCGGGCTCGAACGCGTCCGGGACCTCGACAAGTACCTGTGGGTCCACCGCTCGTTCCGCAGCGAGTACGAACCGGGCCCCCCGCGGTTCGAGTGACGCGGCCCTCCGGGAGTCACCGGGCGGCAACGGTCCGGTCCCGATCGGGGCGCGGACGCTGGCGCCGCGCCCTCCCTTGGTGTCCACTGGAGGGATGCGCGCACTCCTCATCGCGGCGGCGACCGCTCTGGCGGCCTTCGGCCTCTCGGCGTGCAGCCTGCCGCCGGTCGGCGCCGTGGCCGTCGGCGTGGACGACGCGGGCGGGCCGGTCCTGGTGATGGCCTCCTGCGAGGGCCCCGCCGAGCACATCGAGGTCTCCTCGGCGCCGGAGACCGGGACGGCCTCGCCGACGGTCCAGGACTGGCGCGAGGACCTGGAGCTGTCGAACCCCGAGCCGCGCGACGACGATCCGGCCGCGGTCTCGCTCACCGACCCCGGCGGCCGCTGGGAGGCCGTGATCGCGGGCGCCGAGTTCACCGAGGGCCGCGTCTACGAGGCCAGGGCCTGGCCCACCACCGAAGGGACCCTCGGCTCGATCGACTTCACCACGGCCGAAATCGCCGACCTCGGCGAGGGCGAGGTCCTCTACTACGACGAGGCCGTGAAACGACGAGGGCCCGTCGCCGACTTCGTCGACGCGGGCCTCGCACACTGCTGACCCTCTAGTCCCAGGCCTTCCCGTTGCGCCAGTAGCCCATGAACGCCCCGGCCTCCTTCGGCAGGCCCAGCTCCTTGCGGATGGTGAAGCGCAGGGACTTGACCACGGCGGTCTCGGCGGCGATCCACACGTAGGCGTCGGACGGGCCGGCCTCCTCGGGCGCCTCCCAGACCATCTCGTCCTCGACCTCCTCGAACTGGTCGTCGCGAGCGAAGTCCATGCCCCTGGCCGCCTCGGTGACGGCCGGGACGAGCCGCTCGCCCCAGGCCTCGCCGTCGCGGGGGAGCCACACGACCTCGACGTCCTCGGGCGCGTCGAGTTCGAGGACGTCGGCGGCCTCGGGGACTTCGATGAAGACCTTGCCGCGCGCGGTGATCGGGAGGTCTTCGAGGATCGCGGCGATCGCGGGGGCGGCGGTCTCGTCCCCGGCGATGAGGAGTTCGGCGCCCTCGGGGGCGTGGAAGTCGACGCCGCCGTGCGGGCCGTCCCAGCGGGCGTCCGGGCCCAGCAGCAGCGCCTCGTCGCCGGCCTTCGCGTCGCGGAGCCAGCGCAGGGCCGGGCCGCAGTCGGCCGGGTCGTGGGCGTCGTGGACGACCATGTCGACGTCGACCTCGGCGAGGTCCGCGCGCACGGCGCGCACGGTGTAGGTGCGCACGCCGCACTGCTCGTCCTCGGGGAGCGCGCGCAGTTCGGAGTACCAGCGGTCGCCGCCGGTCATCTTGTCGAAGCCGCAGGCGGCGGCCGGGAGGATGAGTTTGAAGCGCTGGTCGAGGCCGTTGTCGGCGAAGTGGGCGAGGGTCTCGCCGGTGAAGGTCACGCGGACGAACGAAGGGCTGAGCCGCCGCAGCGCCGCCACGGTGACGGGGAACTGCTCCCACGCCCGGACGGCGGGCCGCGTGTGCTCGGTCGGTTCCTCGGTCTGGGTCGCCACACTCGCTCCTTCGCATAGATAAGGTATGCCTAACCTTATCTGAGGGTCCGGGCGTGCCGCCACCGCAGGCGGGCGCCCGCGTGCCATCATCGACCCATGCGCGGCGCTGAGAACCCGTCCGAACCCGGGCCCTGGCGGCTCGTCCACGTGGTGCGCCGCCTGCGGCCCCCGCGCGGTTCCAAGGCCGCGCGGCGGCTCCGCTGGACCGTCACGGGCGTGCTGGCTCTGCTGTTGGCGGCCTTCGTGATCGTGTGGACCACCCCGTGGTTCCAGGTGCGGCGCATCGAGGTCTCGGGCACGTCGGTGCTCGATCCCGCCGAGGTGGAGGCGATCGGCGCCGCCGAACTGGGGGACCCGGTGCTCGGCGCCGACCTCGGCGCGATCGCCGAGGCGGTCGCGGCCCTCGCCCCGGTCAAGTCGGTGGACGTCACCCGTTCGTGGCCCGACGCGGTGAGCGTCGCGGTCACCGAGCGCGAGCCCTACCTCGCCGTTCCCTCCGGGGACGAGACTTTTCTCATGGTCGACGACGAGGGTGTGGTGTTCGACGAGCGCGAGGAGGCCCCCGGATCGATGTGGAGGGTCGAACTCGCCGATCCGGGACCGGACGACCTCGCCACGATCGAGACCCTCGCGGTCCTCCGCTCGCTCCCCGCCGCCATCGCCGACGAGGTGGAACACGTCGAATCCCCCTCACCGGCGGGAATCACCCTTTTTCTCGAAGATGGACGGACGCTCCGATGGGGCGACGGCTCCGAAGGAGAGCAGAAAGCCGAGGTGGCCGATCGATTGTTGGCGGGCGGGTACGAACATGTCGATGTCAGCGCACCAGATGCACCCACTGTGAGTTAGCGTTAAGGGGGAGCGGGTGTCACACACATCCCGTTTGTCGCACCCGAGGGCCGGTAAGGGAAGGAAGGCAGCAGCGATGACACCACCGCACAACTACCTCGCCGTCATCAAAGTCGTTGGAGTCGGAGGCGGCGGGGTCAATGCTGTCAACCGGATGATCGAGGCGGGACTCAAGGGCGTCGAGTTCATCGCCATCAACACCGACGCCCAGGCGCTGCTGATGAGCGACGCCGACGTGAAGCTCGACGTGGGCCGCGAGCTGACCCGGGGACTCGGCGCCGGCGCCAATCCCGAAGTGGGGGCGAAGGCCTGCGAGGACCACCGCGACGAGATCGAAGAGGTCCTCAAGGGCGCCGACATGGTCTTCGTGACCTGCGGCGAGGGCGGCGGCACCGGCACCGGCGGCGCGCCCGTCATCGCCAACATCGCCCGCAAGCTCGGCGCGCTCACGATCGGCGTGGTCACCCGGCCGTTCGCCTTCGAGGGCAAGCGCCGCCAGACCCAGGCCGTGTCGGGAATAGACGATCTGCGCAATGAGTGCGACACGCTGATCGTCATCCCCAACGACCGGCTCCTCCACCTCGGCGACCGCTCCATCTCCATGATGGACGCCTTCCGCCTCGCCGACCAGGTACTGCTCTCCGGTGTCCAGGGCATCACCGACCTGATCACGACGCCGGGCCTCATCAACCTCGACTTCGCGGACGTCAAGAGCGTCATGTCCGGCGCGGGCTCGGCCCTCATGGGCATCGGCTCGGCGCGCGGCGAGAACCGCGCGGTCGAGGCCGCGCGGGCCGCGATCGAGTCGCCGCTGCTGGAGCAGAGCATGGAGGGCGCGCGCGGCGTGCTCCTTTCCATCGCGGGCGGTTCGGATCTGGGCCTGTTCGAGATCAACGACGCGGCCGAGCTGGTCTCCGACTGCGCGCACACCGACGCGAACATCATCTTCGGCGCCGTCATCGACGACGCGCTCGGCGAGGAGGCGCGGGTGACCGTGATCGCCGCCGGGTTCGACGTGGACGAGGCGGAGTTCGAACTGGCGCAGCCGACCCGGATCTCCGCGCTGCCCGAGCAGAAGCCCGAGCCGATCCGCAAGCCCGAGCCCGAGCCCGAGCGCGAGTCCAGCGGCAAGGTCCTGTTCGACGACGTGGACGTCCCCGCGTTCCTCAAGGACGGCTTCTAGCGGAGCGGACCGTCGAGTCGACCAGTGCGACTCGGCGGACCGCCCCCGCCCCGCCCCGCAGCCCCTCCACCCATCGCCCCGCGACCGCCGAGGACCCAGTCTTGACCACGCCAGCGCGCCGAATCCAGTTGCAGGACAACCTGAACCGGACGCGCGAAGCCATCGGCGCCGCGTGCGCCGCCGCCGGACGCCCCTCCTCGGACGTGCGACTCGTCGTGGTCACCAAGACCTTCCCTGCTTCCGACGCGGCCGCGCTGGTGGACCTCGGCCAGACCGACCTGGGGGAGAACCGCGACCAGGACGCCGCCCCGAAGGCCGCCGAACTCGCCGCCCTCGGCCTGAAGCCGGTGTGGCACTTCGTGGGCCGCCTCCAGCGCAACAAGGCCCGATCGGTGGCGTCCTATGCCGACTGGATCCACTCGGTCGACCGCGTCGAACTCGTCGACGCCCTCGACCGGGCGCTGTCGAATGAAGCGCTGTCGAATCAGGCATCGCCGGGCGACGCGCCCGGCCTCCCGCGGACGGTGAATGCACTCGTTCAGGTGAGCCTCGACGGGGACGTCTCGCGCGGGGGCGTCGCCGTCTCGGGGCTCGCGCCGCTGGCCGAGCGGATCGCGGCGGCGCCGTCGCTGCGCCTCGCCGGCGTCATGGCCGTGGCGCCCCTCGGCTGGGACCCGTCCGAAGCCTTTGCCCTGCTTGCGGAGTGTTCGGCGGCGGTGCGCCGGATCGATCCGGGCGCCGGGGAGGTCTCGGCGGGGATGAGCGGCGACTTCGCCGCCGCGATCGCCGCGGGGGCCACAATGGTCAGACTGGGCAGAAACGTCCTCGGCGAACGTGAGGCGATGGCGTAAGGTGTGTGGCAGCAATGGTTTCGCGGTCGCACCGGGCGGCCGGTTAGTCGGGCAAAAACACATCCGTGTAAGGAGTCGGCGCTAGGATGAGACCGCGTACCTGACTCAACAGGGGCGGCCCGAGGAGGGAGCACGATCGATGGGCGCGATGCGGAAGGCAGGCATCTGGCTCGGCCTCATCGAGGACGAGGACGATCGCGGCTACAGCAACGGTTACGAGGAGAGCGACGAGTTCGCCGAGGAGCAGGCTCCGGCGCCGACGCGCGTCCGGGGGGCGCAGCGCACGACCGGCAGAGTCGGCCGCGGCGTCGAGGACCGCAACCCCGTCCGCCAGCTCAACCGCGGCTCCGGTTCGGTGACGCCGCTGACCCGGGACAACCTGGCCCTGGCCGAGCCCGCGCCCGTGCGGGCGGTGCCGGTCGAGGAGGAGTCCCACGCGAACTACCGGATCACCACCCTGCACCCGACCACCTACAACGAGGCGCGCACCATCGGTGAGCGCTACCGCGACGGGACGCCGGTCATCATGAACCTCTCGGAGATGGAGGAGGCCGACGCCAAGCGCCTGGTCGACTTCGCCGCCGGTCTCATCTTCGGGACGCGCGGCTCCTTCGAGCGGGTGACGAACCGTGTGTTCCTGCTCTCGCCGCCACATGTCCAGGTGACCGCCGAGGACAAGGCGAAGATCGCCGAGGGCGGTTTCTTCAACCAGTCCTGACCGAGGGATACACTCCGAACGTGAACCTGGCACTGCAGCTGATCTATCTGGCGCTCTTCGCCTTCTACCTGTTCCTGCTTGCGCGGCTCGTCTGCGGGATCGTGCTCCAGTTCTCCCGCCGCTGGGAGCCGGGGCCGAAGGCGGCGACGGTCCTGGAGTCCGTCTACAGCGTGACCGACCCTCCCCTGAAGGGGTTGAGGAAGGTGATACCCCCTCTCAGGCTTGGTAGTGTATCGATTGATCTGGCGTTCCTGGCGCTGCTCTTGTCCGTGTGGATCCTGATGGACTTCGTCATCGGGCGCTTCCTTCAATAGCAGCTCCGGGCGGGGGTGCGAGACGCGGTTATCGTGTCGAGTGGCCCTGTGCGCCAGGCGAACAGCTGAGAAGGAGTTTCGAATGCCGCTGACCCCAGCAGACGTTCACAACGTCACGTTCAAGAAACCCATGCTCGGAAAGCGCGGATACGACGAGGACGAGGTCGACGGTTTCCTCGATGAGGTCGAGCGGGAGCTCGCTCGCCTCAGCGACGAGAACGGCGAGCTTCGTGCTCAGCTCGACAGCCTCCGCGCCGGTGCTCCCCCCGGGGCAGCCGACCACGCCGAGATGGCCGCAGTACTCGACCGGGTACAGCGGGAGAAGCACGCCATGGAGCAGCAGCTCCAGGAGCTCGACGGCGAGCTGCACGAGATGCACCAGCAGATGGTCGCCTCGCAGCAGCAGGCGCAGCAGCTCCAGCAGGAGATGGCGCAGCGCGGCCCGCAGCAGGAGGCCCCGGCCCCCGCCGCCGGCGGCGGCGAGCAGGAGGCCCTGCGCCTCCTCATGGTCGCCCAGCGCACCGCGGACGAGCACCTGGAGGACTCCCGCCGGGAGGCCGACACCCTGCTCACCGAGGCGCAGCGCGAGGCCCAGACGATGGTCTCCGAGGCCCAGCGCGAGTCGCAGACGATGGTGTCGCAGGCGCAGCGCGAGTCCAAGACCATGGTCACCGAGGCGCAGCGCGAGGCCGAGACGATGGTCACCGAGGCCCGCACGCAGGCCGAGGACCTCGTGGGCCAGGCCCGCGACAAGGCCGAGCGCATGGAGCTGGAGACCGAGCAGGAGCGCCAGAAGGTCATCGGCCAGTTGGAGGACTCCCGCACGTCGCTGCTGCACAACATCGAAGAGCTCAAGACCTTCGAGCGCGAGTACCGCACGCGCCTGAAGCTCTACCTCGAGAGCCAGCTCCGCGACCTCAACGGCCAGCAGGGCCGCGGGGACGAGGAGGCCTTCGAGGAGACCCAGCAGCAGCAGGCCGCGAACGAGCGCACCGGCGCCCGGTCGGCCTTCGTGATGCAGGGCGGACGCGGCTGACCCCACCCGCTCCTCCCGGTGCCTCCCACCGGGTCGGGTCCGTCTCCCGGACATTGGTGCGCCCTCGGGCCATAACCTGAACGGGGATCGCCTCGTTAGACATGGAAGAGCGGGTGAGGGCGTCGCACGCCCTCCTCGGCCGAGCCGCCTCGCGGCTCGCAACACCGCCGAGGACACTGCGGGCCGCACGTCGGCCGAGCGCCCTCACCGCCGCATCTTGCGTCAACACCATGCGTCAACGGAGCAGCGGCCCCCGCCGGGGCCGCGCAGGACCGCGCGAGGGCCCCGCGCCTCGCGCAGGGGAGGACTCGACGTGATCGTCAGCAGCCTGCTGATCCTCGTCACCGCGGCGGTCTTGCTGGTCACAGGCATGATCTCCGGGAACAACCAGTTGCTGGTCTCGTCCATCGCGGCGAGCCTCGCGGCCGGCGTGGCCCTGTATGTGGGCCTCTACAACCGGGGCGCCAGGCGCCCCCGCGTCGCCTCGGGGAAGGACGCGGGCCGCCGCACCGCCCCCGCGGGCGACGACACCCAGCAGTTCCGGCGGATCGGGATGGACGACACCCCGACCACCGAGATGCCGCTCCTCGAAGGCAAGACCTTCGAGTCCACCGACTACGCGGTCGACCGCGACCCCGAACTGCGGTTCGAGGACGTGCCGCCGCGCCAGGCCCGCGCGGGCCGCGGGGAGGTCCCCGCGAGCCACCGCGCGCCCGAGTCGACGGCCGACGAGCCGGTCGAGCAGCGCATGTCCAGCGTCGAGTCCGCGGCGCTCATGCGCCTGGACACCGAGGTCGCGGTGGTCGACGGGCGGCCCCGCTTCCACCACACGACCTGCATGCACCTGCACGGGCGCGAGCACGAGGCCCTGCCGGTCGCCGAGGCGCTGGAGCTGGGGTTCACCCCGTGCGCGTTGTGCGAGCCGGTCTCGCGTCTGCTGCTCGCGCCGGTGGCGGGACGCTGAACGCTGACGCACAGTCCGGACACAAGTTCTCGAAGTAATTGACCTACTTGCAGGTCTTGCGTATCCTGTGTGATTAATTGCGCGGCAGGTACCCGCCTCGGCGGGGCCTGGCGCGCAATTGTCCTCGTTCCGGCGGGGGTGACCCGAGCACACGACTTACTGGAGCCGCGATGCCGAACGCCCGAAGCGGGCCGCCGCAGCGGTCCCGGCGTGCTCTGACGCCACCGGAACCCGAGCCGACATACCCCTCCAGAGGCGCGTCATGACTCCAGCCAAGAAGACCCAGAAGCAGGCCGCGAAGAAGACGGCCGCCCCGGTCAAGAAGGCGGCGGTGAAGAAGGCCGCCGCCAAGAAGCCCGCGGCCAAGGCCGCGCCCGCCAAGAAGGCCGCGGCGAAGAAGACCGCCGCGAAGCAGGCGGTGGTCGCGGCGCCCGCTCCGGCGGCGCCCGAGCAGGAGGCCCACCAGCTGCGCACCGAGAGCGAGCAGGCCGAGCTGCGCGCCGCGCTCCAGGAGCGCCTCGACGAACTCGTGGCCGAGCAGCGCCGCTACTCCGACTCGATCGCCCTCGCCCAGCGCGAACGGCTCAGCGACACCGCCGGGGACGACCAGATCGACTCCGGCTCCAAGACCGTCGAGCACGAGCACGAGGTCGCCGTGGCGGGCGCCATCTCCGAGCGCATCCGGCAGGTCGGCCACGCCCTCGAACGGCTCGACGAGGGCGAGTACGGCTTCTGTGAGAAGTGCGGTAAACCCATCCCGGCGGCGAGGCTCGCCGCCTTCCCGTCGGCTACCCTCTGCGTCAGTTGCAAACAGCTGGAGGAGCGACGCTGAGCGAGGACACGCAGCCCGAGACCGCCGAGGACGGCGGACCGGGGACCGACGAGACCCCCCCACCACCCCGGCGCCGCCCGGGCCTGATGCTGACGTGCCTGCTCATCGCCGCCGGCGCGATCGGCCTGGACCAGTGGACGAAGAACCTCGCCGAGGCGAACCTCGACCCCGCCGAGCCCGTGCGCATCCTCGGCGGGCTCGTCTACCTGAGCCTGACCTGGAACTCCGGGGCGGCCTTCAGCATCGGCACCGGCAAGACCTGGATCTTCACCATCGTCGCCTCGTGCGTGGTGCTGTTCCTCATCTGGCTCTCCACCCGCATCCGCTACCCGATGTGGGCCCTCGCGCTCGGCCTCGTGCTCGGCGGCGCGGCCGGGAACCTCCTCGACCGGCTGCTGCGCTCGCCCTCCGACATCGGCGACCTCACCAACGGCTCGTTCGGCCAGGGCCACGTCGTCGACTTCATCTCCGTGTTCAAGCCCCACGCCCAGGCGTTCCCGATCTTCAACATCGCCGACTCGGCGCTGTGCTGCGGCGTGGTGCTCATCGTGCTGCTGGAGCTGACCGGGCACGGCTTCTCGCCCGAGTCCAGGCGCCCGCGCGAGGACGCGAAGGCCGACGCATGAGCGACCTCGACGCGCGCCAGACCCGCTCGATGCCGGTCCCCGAGGGCTTCGAGGGCCAGCGGGTCGACCAGGTCGTCTCGCGGCTGCTGGGCCTGTCGCGGACCGTCGCGGCCGACCTCGTCGCCGCCGGGGACGTCACGGTCGACGGCGAGCCGTGCGCGACCAAGTCCGAGCGCCTCAGCGCCGGCTCCTGGCTCGAAGTGCTGCTCCCGCCGCCGCCCGAGGACGTCCGGAACCGGACCGCCGAACCCGTCGAAGGCCTCGACGTGGTCTACGACGACGACGACATCGTCGTGGTCATGAAGCCCGTGGGCGTGGCCGCGCACCCGAGCCCCGGCTGGACCGGCCCCACCGTCACCGGCGGCCTCGCCGCCGCCGGGTACCGCCTCTCCACGCACGGCCCCGACGAGCGCCAGGGCATCGTCCACCGCCTCGACGTGGGCACCTCCGGCCTCATGGTCGTCGCCAAGAGCGAAATCGCGTACTCGGAGCTCAAGCGCGCCTTCAAGGAGCGCCGCGTCGCCAAGCGCTACCGGGCCGTCGCCCAGGGGCACCCCGACCCGCTGTCGGGCACCGTGGACGCGCCGATCGGGCGCCACCCGCGCCACGACTACAAGTGGGCGGTCGTCGCCGACGGCAAGCCGAGCGTCACCCACTACGACACGATCGAGGTCTTCCCCGGCGCCTCGCTCATGGACCTCGGCCTGGAGACCGGCCGGACCCACCAGATCCGCGTGCACTTCTCGGCCCTCGGCCACCCGCTCGCGGGCGACCTCACCTACGGTGCGGACCCGACGCTGGCCCAGCGCCTGGGCCTGACCCGCCAGTGGCTGCACGCCTACCGGCTGGAGTTCGCGCACCCGTCCACCGGCCGCGCGGTCACCTTCACGAGTGAATACCCCGAGGACCTCGAGACGGCGCTGGCGCGGTTGCGAGCCGATCAGTAGGAAGCCTCTAGACTGGGGTGGGGTCGAACTGATTCACGGCTTCGCCGGTGTTCGCGCGGCGCGTCTCAACGGGGAGGCGGACGTATCGGACGTCTCGTCCCAAGGGCCTCTCGGCCCGCGATTCGCAACGGGCCTTGAGGATTCGTTGTGTTCTAATAGTCGCGGGTGGTAATGGTGTCCGGTCGGGGTGACGCGGTCCGAAAGGCCGAGGCGAGCGGTGCGCGCCGTGGATCGATCCGCCCGAGAGGAGGTTGCGCGTGAACACGCCGGAAGCTTGGAACAACGACCGGTCCGACGGGTCCAGGTGGCAGAAGCTGCTGGGACGCGGTCGCGGTCGAGCCGGGGGCCCGCACCACGCGCCCTCGCCCCCGCCGCCCGAGGCCTACCGCCCGTCCCCGCCGGTCGGGCCGCCGCCCGGCCAGGCCCACTACTCGGTGCCGACCGCGGGCCGTCGCCCGCCCGTCGCCACCCAGACCCCGCCGAGCGCCGCCCAGATGCGGCCCCCGCAGCAGGGCCTGCCGCCGCAGCCGCGCCAGGCGCCGCCCCCGCCGCCTCCGCAGCAGCAGGTCGAGCCGAGCCCGGTCGCCTTGCAGCGCCTGCGCCGCGACCTGGGCCGCAGCCGCGTCATCGCCTTCATCAACCCCAAGGGCGGCGTGCACAAGACCACCGCCACCGTCCTCTCCGCCGCCGCCATGGGCACCGCGCGGGGCGGCGGCGTCATCGCCTGGGACGACAACGAGCTGCGCGGCACGCTCGGCCTGCGGGCCGGGTCGGCGCGCCACGGGCGCACCATCCGCCACCTCGTGGAGCACCTCGACCAGGTCGAGGCCGCGGGCGTGCACCTGCCCGAGCACCTCGACGAGTTCCTGCGCCACGCCTCCGACGGCTCCTTCGACGTGCTCGCCGGCGACGAGGACCCCAAGCTCCAGCGCCGCCTCGACCCCACGACCGTGCTGCGGGTCCTCGACATCCTCACCCGCACCCACGGGATCGTGTGCATCGACACCGGCAACAACGTCGAGTCCCCGAACTGGCGCACCGTGGTCTCCTCGGTCGACCGGCTCGTGGTCACCACGGTGCCGCGCGAGGACGCCGCGTTCTCCGCGGACTGGATGCTCGACCACCTCGAAGAGGGCGGTTACGGCGACCTCGTCAAGAACGCGGTCACGCTCCTGTCGATGCCCACGCCCACCCCCGGGCCGCTCCTGCACGACCTCCAGCGCCACTTCTCGCAGCGCCCCCGCGCCTGCGCGGTCGTACCGTACGACCCGTCGCTGGAGCCGGGCGCGAAGATCGAGTTCTCGGCGCTGCGCCCGCAGACCCGCGCGGCCTGGTTCGACGCCGCCGCGACCATCGTCGACGGCCTCTGACGCAAGGGGTCCGGGCCCGCATCCCCAGCGGGGCGCGGGCACCGCTGTGGCAGGATTCCAGGCGTGACCAACGACGACGAGCGCACCGTGGACCTCCGCCCGGACGACCGCCCGGACCCGGACGGGGCACCGACCCCCGACCCGCACGTCTACGGCGGCCCGCGGGCCCGGTCCGAGCGGACCATCGGCCGCGACCTGCTCGCGGCCGGGATGCTCGCGGTCGTCCTCGCCGCCCTCGGCCTCCCGTACGCGATGCTCTGGCAGATCGTCACCCCGCGCGTCGAGTTCGTCGTACTCGACGGCGGCTGGGCCTCGGTCGAGGCCTACCCCGACGGCTACGTGCGCGGCGACCTCGTCTTCGCCGGGATCGGCCTGGTCCTGGGCATCCTCGCCGCCGCCCTCGCGTGGTCGGCGCTGCGCGCGCGGCGCGGCCCGATCCTGCTGCTGGGCCTGGTGATCGGCGCCGTCGCCTGCCAGTTCGTGGCCTGGAAGATCGGCGCCCACGAATGGGACCGCTTCTGGGAGGCCATGCGGCTCGCCCCGGTCGGCTCCCACATGTGGCGCCCGCCGTCGGTCCTGTTCGTCGAACTCGACCCGGCCGCCGCGTGGGCCGCGCTGAGGGTCGGCGACGTCACAGCGGCCCTCGCGTCGCTGCGCCTGGGGGCGCTCGCGGTGGCGGCCCTCGCCGCCACCTTCACTTACACCATCTGCGCCGGCTGGTCACGGCGGCCGAGTCTTCGAACGGACGCTCCCGAATAGCGGTATGGCTTTTGACCTGGAAAGCCGGGCAACTACGCTTGGGGCGTGCTCAGACGCATCGACCTTTCAGGAGAAGTCGCCGGTTACCCGGCCCGCGCCCTGCGCGAGCTGATGCCGCGCGCCGCGTTCGACGTGAACGAGGCGCTGCGGTCGGTCCAGCCGCTCATAGACGACATCGCCCGCCGCGGGACCGCCGCCGTGGTCGAGATCGTCGAGCGGTTCGACGGCGTGCATCTGGAGCGCCTGCGGGTCCCCGAGTCCGCGATCAAGGACGCCGTCGCCGGGCTCGACCCCGACCTGCACCGCGCCTACCGGACCTCGATCGACCGGGTCCGCGCCGCGCACGAGGCCCAGCGCCTCCCCGAGACCGTCACCGAGGTCGCCCCCGGCGGCACCGTCACCGAGCGGTACCTGCCGGTCGGCCGCGTCGGCCTGTACGCGCCCGGCGGCCTCGCCGTGCTCGCGTCCTCGGTCATCATGAACGCCGTCCCCGCGCAGATCGCCGGAGTCGGCTCGGTCGCGCTCGCGTCCCCGGCCCAGAAGACCAACGGCGGCCTGCCCGACCAGGGCATCCTCGCCGTCGCCGGACTGCTCGGCATCGACGAGGTGTACGCCGTCGGCGGCCCCGCGGCCGTCGGCATGTTCGCGTACGGGACCGAGGAGTGCGAGCCGGTCGACATGATCACCGGCCCGGGGAACATCTACGTCACCGCCGCCAAGCGCGCCGTGCGCGGCCTGGTCGGCATCGACGCCGAGGCCGGGACCACCGAGATCGCCGTCATCGCCGACGCGACCGCCGACCCGGTCCACGTCGCAGTCGATCTGATGAGCCAGGCCGAGCACGACCCGGCCGCCGCCTCGGTGCTCATCACCGACTCGGCCGACCTCGCCGACGCCGTGGACGCCGAACTGGCCCGCCGCGCGCCCGAGGCCCGCCACTCCGGTCGCATCCTGACCGCGCTCGCGGGGGAGCAGTCGGGGACGATCCTCGTCGCCGACATAGACGAGGCGGTCGCCGTGGCCGACGCCTACGCCGCCGAGCACCTGGAGATCCAGACCGCGAACGCCCGCGAGGTGGCCCTGCGCATCCGCAACGCCGGGGCGATCTTCGTCGGCGCGTACTCGCCGGTCTCCCTCGGCGACTACTGCGCGGGCTCCAACCACGTCCTGCCCACGGGCGGGTGCGCCCGCCACTCGGCGGGGCTGAGCGTCCACACGTTCCTGCGCGGCGTGCACCTCATCGACTACTCCCGCGAGGCCCTCGAAGCGGTCGCGGTCGACGTGGTCAACTTCGCCGTCTCCGAGGACCTGCCCTCCCACGGCGAGGCCGTGACCGCCAGATTCGAGGCGAAATGAGCGGGATCGAGGACCTGCTCCGCGAGGACCTGCGCGGGAAGACGCCGTACGGCGCGCCGCAGCTCGACGTCCCGGTGCAGCTGAACACCAACGAGAACGCCTTCGCGATCCCCGAGGACGTGGCCGCCGTGGTGGCCGAGTTCGTCGGCCGGGAGCTGCGCGGCCTCAACCGCTACCCCGACCGTGACGCCGTGGCGCTGCGCGAGGACCTCGCGGCCTACCTCGGGCACGGCCTCACCGCCGACCACGTGTGGGCCGCCAACGGCTCCAACGAGATCCTCCAGCAGCTCCTACAGGCCTTCGGCGGGCCGGGCCGCACCGTGCTGGGCTTCATGCCCTCGTACTCGATGCACCCGCTGCTCGCCCGCGGCACCGCCACCGCGTTCGTGGACGCCGGGCGCGAGGACGACTACACGCTCGGCCCGGACTTCGTGCGCGCGGCGATCACCGAGCACGACCCGGACCTGGTGTTCCTCGTCTCGCCGAACAACCCGACCGGGACCGCGCTCGACCGCGAGGTGGTCGAGGCCGCCTACGGTGCCGCGCGCGGCCTGGTCGTCATCGACGAGGCCTACGCCGAGTTCGCCCGCGACCCCGGCTCGACCGCGCTGGGCCTGCTCGAAGGGCGCAGGCGGCTCGTCGTCACGCGCACGCTCTCGAAGGCCTTCGCGTTCGCCGGGGCCCGCGTCGGCTACCTCGCCGCCGACCCCGAACTGGTCGAGAAGCTCCTGCTGGTGCGCCTGCCGTACCACCTGTCGAGCATCACGCAGGCGGCCGCGCGCGGCGCCCTCGCCTGCGCCGCCCGCCTCCAGTCCGAAGTGGACGAACTCAAGCACCAGCGCGACAGGATCGTGAAGAACATGCGCGCCAAGGGACTCCCCGTCGCCGACTCCGACGCGAACTTCGTGCTCGTCGGAGGCCTGCGCGACGCGGCCGCCGTCTGGCGCGCCATCCTCGACGAGGGCGTCCTCATCCGCGACGTCGGCCTCCCCGGCCGGCTGCGGATCACCGCCGGGAGCGAGGAGGAGACCGCCGCGCTCCTCGACGCGTTCGACACCGTCTTGGAGCGACGACCAGCATTGTTTGACCTACAGGAGCAAGCCAAGTGAGCCGCACCGCGCACATCGTCCGAACCACCGGTGAGACCAGCGTCGACGTCTACGTCGACCTCGACGGCACCGAGAAGACGGTGGAGGTCGCCACCGGCGTCGGCTTCTACGACCACATGCTCAACCAGCTCGGCAAGCACGGCGGGTTCGACCTCAAGATCGCCGTCAAGGGCGACCTGCACATCGACGCCCACCACACCATGGAGGACACCGCGATCGCCCTCGGCCAGGCCTTCGCCGAGGCCCTCGGCGACAAGGCCGGCGTGGTCCGCTTCGCCGACGCCTCGGTGCCCCTGGACGAGGCGCTCGCGCGCGCCGTGGTCGACCTCTCGGGCCGCCCGTACATGGTCCACGACGAGCCCATGGACCTCGCCCCGACCGTCGGCCCCGACTACCCGACCTCCATGACCCGCCACATCCTGGAGTCCTTCGCCCACCACGCCCGGATCTGCCTGCACGTCACCGTGCTCCGCGCCGCCAACCCCGGCCAGAAGCCCGACGCGCACCACGTCATCGAGGCCCAGTTCAAGGCCCTCGCGCGGGCCCTGAAGTACGCCACGCGCATCGACGGCACCGACATCCCCTCCACCAAGGGCGTCCTGTGAACTGGGCGGGGCCGATCCTGCTCATGGCCCTCGCCGGCATCCTCCTCGGCGGGTCGCTGAGCCTGCGCAAGAGCGAGAAGTACGCCGCCTCGATCGTCGTCGCCGTCCTCGCCCTCGCCGCCTTCGGCGGCGGCATCTACCTCGTCTACGGCTAAGGGGGACAAGGTGACCAAGCCAACCGTGGCCCTGTTCGACTACGGCTCGGGGAACCTGCGCTCGGCCTTCCGCGCCCTGGAGCGCGCCGGGGCCGACGTGACCCTCACGAGCGACCTCGCCGCCGCCCGCGCCGCCGACGGGCTCTTCGTGCCCGGCGTGGGCGCCTACGCCGCCTGCATGGAAGGCGTCCTCAAGAGCGGCGTCGACGCGGTCGTGCGCGAGCGGGCCGCCTCCGGCGCGCCCGTCCTCGGCGTGTGCGTCGGCGAGCAGATCCTCTTCGAAGAGGGCGTCGAGCACGGCGTCCAGACCCGCGGCGTCGGCGTCCTCGAAGGCCGCGTCGAGCTCCTCGACGCACCGCGCGTGCCGCACATGGGCTGGAACACCGTCGCCGCCGACCAGGGCATGGCGCTCTTCGCGGGCATCGACCCGTCCGAGCGGTTCTACTTCGTGCACTCCTACGCCGCCAAGGCGAAGCCCGAGGGAGCGCGGGTCGCGACCGCGGTCCACGGCGAGCCGTTCATCGCCGCCGTGGAGCGCGGCCCGATCAGCGCCTGCCAGTTCCACCCCGAGAAGTCCGGCGACGCCGGGTACGCACTGCTGACCAACTGGATCAAGGATCTGTGATGACCGAACTTCAACTCCTGCCCGCCGTCGACGTGACCGGCGGCAAGGCGGTCCAGCTCGTCCAGGGCGTCGCCGGCTCGGGCAAGCAGTACGGCGACCCGCTCGAAGCGGCCCTCGAATGGCAGCGGCAGGGCTCGTCGTGGCTCCACCTCGTGGACCTCGACGCCGCCTTCGGGCGCGGCACCAACCACGAGCTCCTCGCCGAGGTCGTCGCCAAGGTCGACATGCAGGTCGAGATCTCCGGCGGCATCCGCGACGACGAGACCCTCAAGCGCGCCTTGGACTCCGGGGCCCGCCGCGTCAACATCGGCACCGCGGCCCTGGAGAACCCCGAGTGGTGCGACCGGATCTGCGGCGAATACGGCGACCGCGTCGCCATCGGCCTCGACGTCAAGGGCGGGCGCCTGGCCGCGCGCGGGTGGACCCGCGAGGGCGGCGAGCTCTTCGCGACCCTGGAGCGCCTGGAGCGCGCCGGGTGCGAGCGCTACGTGGTGACCGACGTGAACTCCGACGGGATGCTCTCGGGCCCCAACCTCGACCTGCTGCGCTCGGTCTGCGAGGCCACCGACAAGCCCGTGATCGCCTCCGGCGGCGTGTCCTCCCTGGACGACCTGCGGGCGCTGGCGGGCCTGACGGGCGTCGGCGTCGAGGGCGCGATCGTGGGAACGGCGCTGTACGAGCGTAACTTCACGGTCGCTGAAGCGTTGAACCTGTTGCAGGGACTGTAACCACAGGGGAGGCGCGCATGGCTTTGGTCGAACGGGTTCCGGAGACCGGGCCGTGGGCGCAGCTCTACGGATACTCGCGCGCCGTCGCGGTGGGGCCGCTCGTGCTCACGAGCGCCTGCACCGCCGACGTGGAGGCCCGCCCGCACCTCAAGGGGGACCCCGCCGGGCAGGCCCGCGAGGCGTTCCGGACCGCGCTCGACGCGATGGTCCACGCGGGCGCCGGGGTCTCCGACGTGGTGCGCTCGCGCCTGTACGTGACCGACCCGGCCCACGCCGACCCGGTGGGCCGGGTCCACGGCGAGTTCTTCGGCGTCGTCCTCCCGACCGCCACGGTCGTCATCGTCAACGGCCTCTTCCACCCCGGCCAGCTCGTCGCGATCGAGCTGGAGGCCTTCAGGGCCTGGCGCGACATCGACTAACTGCGAGCGGACCTCGCGTCACGGACGGTGTCGGACGCCGCGGGTAGGTTTGCGAACAAGGGGACCCCCCGGTGCCCGATATGCGGAGACACTCCCGGTCGATACGGAATGATGCAGGGTGTTACGCCGCCTGGCGACTTAACGACCGTTCAGTATCATTGGCCGTGGGTCCGACCGAAGGCCCGCCGCAACTTCGCCAAAAGTGAGGTGTCACCGTGGACGCTGAAGAGATCGCCGAAGGCCGCGAGCGCTGGGCCAAGCGCTACGCCTCCGCCGCCAAGCGCGACGCCGACTTCACCACCCTTTCGGGGTTGGAAGTCGAACCCGCCTACGGTCCGCCCGAAGGGCACGCCGACCCGCGCATGGACCGCATCGGCTGGCCCGGCGAGTTCCCGTTCACCCGCGGGCTCTACCCCACCGGCTACCGCGGGCGGCCCTGGACCATCCGCCAGTTCTCCGGCTTCGGCAACGCCGAGCAGACCAACGCCCGCTACAAGATGCTCCTGGGCGCCGGCGGCGGCGGCCTCTCCGTCGCCTTCGACATGCCCACGCTCATGGGCCGCGACTCCGACGAGCCCGAGTCGCTCGGCGAGGTCGGCCACTGCGGCGTCGCGATCGACTCCACCGACGACATGGACCGCCTCTTCGGCGGCATCGACCTCGGCGCCGTCACCACCTCGATGACCATCTCGGGCCCCGCGATCCCCATCTTCTGCATGTACCTCGCCGCAGCCGAACGCCAGGGCGTCGACATCGCGACCCTCGACGGCACCCTCCAGACCGACATCCACAAGGAGTACATCGCGCAGAAGGAGTGGCTGTTCCCGCCCGAGCCGCACCTGCGCCTCATCGGCGACCTCATGGCCTACTGCGCCGAGAACATCCCGCGCTACAAGCCGCTCTCGGTCTCCGGCTACCACATCCGCGAGGCCGGATCGACCGCCGCGCAGGAGCTCGCGTTCACCCTCGCCGACGGGTTCTCCTATGTGGAGCTCGGCCGTTCGCGCGGCCTCGACGTCGACGTCTTCGCCCCAGGGCTCTCGTTCTTCTTCGACGCGCACATCGACTTCTTCGAGGAGATCGCCAAGTTCCGCGCCGCCCGCCGCATCTGGGCGAAGTGGCTGCGCGACGTCTACGGCGCCACCACCGAACGCGCCCAATGGCTCCGCTTCCACACCCAGACCGCCGGGGTCTCCCTCACCGCACAGCAGCCCTACAACAACGTGGTGCGCACCGCCGTCGAGGCCCTCGCCGCCGTCATGGGCGGCACCAACTCCCTGCACACCAACGCCCTCGACGAGACCCTGGCCCTCCCCACCGACCAGTCCGCCGAGATCGCCCTGCGCACCCAGGCGGTGCTGCGCGAGGAGACCGGCGTGACCAATGTGGCCGACCCCCTCGGCGGCTCCTGGTACGTCGAGGCGCTCACCGACAAGATCGAGGCCGAGGCCGAGGACCTGTTCCTCCAGATCCTCGCCCTCGGCGGCGAATCGGGCACCGACCCCGCCGAGGTCGCGCGCGAGGCCATGCGCGCGGACGCCGCAGGGCGCCACGCGATCGGACCGGTCACCTCGGGCATCCTGCGCGGCATCGAGGACGGCTGGTTCAACGCCCGCATCGCCGAGGCCGCCTTCACCTACCAGCAGCAGCTCGAGGACGGCACCAAGCACATCGTGGGCGTCACGAAGCTGCACGACACCGTCACCCCCGACCTGGAGATCCTCCGCATCTCCGGCGAGGTCGAGCAGGGCCAGCGCGCGGCGCTCGCCGAGCGCCGCGCCGGGAGGGACAACGCCGCCGTCGAGCGCGCGCTGGCCGAGATCGTCGCCGCGGCAAGGGGAACGGCGAACATGATCGAGCCGATCCTGGACGCCGCCCGTGCGGAGGCGACGCTCGGGGAGATCTGCGGGGCGCTGCGGGGGGAGTGGGGCGACTACCGTGAGACCACGGCGTTCTGACCGTTCCCGCTGCAACGCAACCCTTCCGGGTCGACGGCGGACAAGTGGCGCGGCGGGGGGTTTGCGACCGCTCCAGGTGGGTACCCGGCGGTAACCGGACACGGTGTCCCCCCGGGACACCGGCCCGGTCACCTCACAAACAGACAGGTTTCCCCGGATTCGACCTTTTCATTCTTGTTCTCGATTCCCGAACTGCCTTACAATCAGAAGCGTCAGATGCCTCCACCCGAGGCGACATGCTTCAAACCGATGTCCCTGACAGGACAGGAGGGCGATCGCATGGCGGACACACGAACTACGAGCGAGCGCCGGCACACCAACGAGTACGCGCACCTCGCGCCGCTCTTCGAAGAGATGGCGCGCCTGGACGGGGACGACCCCCGCCGCGCGGACCTGCGCGACAGGCTCGTCACCGGCCATCTCCCGCTGGCCGAGCACATCGCGCAGCGGTTCTCCGGCAAGGGGATCGCGAAGGACGACCTCGTGCAGGTCGCCTCAGTGGGCCTCATCCACGCCGTCGACCGGTTCGATCCGGGCCACGGCGCCGAGTTCCTCTCCTACGCGGTGCCGACCGTGATGGGCGAGGTGCGCAGGCACTTCCGCGACACCAGCTGGCCGATGCGCGTCCCGCGCCGTCTCCAGGAGCTGCGCATCGCGCTGAACCAGGCCGGGGGAGAGCTCTCCCAGCGCCTGGGCCGGCCGCCGACGGACGCGGAGCTGGCCGAGCACCTCGGCATCACCGAGACCGAAGTGCACGAAGGCAACGAGGCGCGCCAGGCCTACCGGGCGCTGTCGCTGGACGAGCCGTCCTTCCCCGACGGCGAGCGTCCCTCGCTGGCCGAGTCGGTGGGCGAGGAGGACGCGGCGCTCGGCCTGGTCGACGACCACGAGTCGCTGGCGCCGCTCATCCAGGAGCTGCCGCAGCGAGAGCGCCGCATCCTGGCGCTGCGCTACTTCGGCGACATGACCCAGAACCAGATCGCCGAGGAGGTCGGCATCTCGCAGATGCACGTCTCCCGGCTCCTCCACCGCACCCTCGAGGACCTGCGGGACGGCCTGGAACAGGACATGGAGCAGGCGGTCTCCTAGCGACTCATGGATCGTGAGGCGGCGGGCCTTCGGGCCCGCCGCCTTCTCGGCGTTCACACGTCGCGGTGGGCGAGGGCGTCGCGGATCTTGTCGATGAAGCCGACCCCGGGGCCGAGGACGAGGTTCCCCGGCGGGGTGTGCGGCGCGTGCGGGTGGGGCCGGGTCGGCGCGAACTCCTTGGCGGCCAGCACTTTGTAGCCGAGGAACTGGAGCTCCTCCTCGTCGCAGGCCGCGCGCAGGCGCGGCAGCAGGTGGCGCTCCTCCTCGTCGAGGTGGTGGCGCACGTCGGCGATGAGCCGCTCGACCAGCGGTTCGAAGCGGTCGTCCTCGGGGCCGAGCCCTTCGAGGGCCTTCATGACCTCGTCGGCCTCGGCGTGCTCCTCGATCTCGTGGGCGACGATGTCGGCGCCGTCCTCCAGCCGCGACTTCGCGGCCGGGTACATGAACTGCTCCTCGGCCACCGAGTGGCGGACGAGTTCGGCGATGAGGTGGTCCACGAGGTCCTTGCGGCCCTCCGTGTCCGGCCCGCCGCGTTCGAGCGCGACGAAGACCGCTTCGAAGGCCCTGTGGTCCTTGACGATCACGTCGATGAGGTCGGTGTCCTGCCGTACTTCGTCGTGCTGCGCGTCGCTCATCGGCGCTCCAATTCGGTCGGTTCCGCAGGCCACCGAAGTACCCGGCATGGTGCGGGCGAAACGCGGGTACCCGCCGCGCACGCCGAGCGAGAGGAGGGGACATGCCGATGCGCGGGACCGGCGCCGGGCCGTTCGTGCCGCCCTCGGGCGATCTCGCGCGCCTGCGCGAGTCGGCGGCGACCTGCGAGGGCTGCCCGCTGTTCGCCGACGCGGCCGCGACGGTGTTCGGGCTGGGTGATCCGAGCGCCCGCGTGGTCGTGGTGGGGGAGCAGCCCGGGGACGCCGAGGAGCGCGCCGGGGCGCCGTTCCAGGGCCCCGCCGGGGCGCTGCTGGACCGGGCCCTGGAGGAGGCCGGGATCGACGCCGGGGCGGTCTACCGGACCTACGCGGTGAAGCACCGCAAGAGCGCGGCCGTCGGCCCGACCGGGCGGCGGGTGCGCCTCAAGCCGGTCCGCCGCGAGCTCGCGGCCTGCCGCCCGTGGCTCCTGGCCGAACTCGACGCGATCAGGCCCGAGGTCGCGGTCTGCCTGGGCGCGAGCGCCGCCCACGCGCTCCTGGGGCCCGATTTCCAGGTCGCCGCGCACCGGGGCGTCCTGCACACCGTCGATCTTCCCGAGCTGCGCCTGCGGGTCCTGGCGACCGCCCGCCCCGAGGCCGCGGCCCGCCTGCGTGAACCCGACCGGACCGACGCCTACGCCCGCCTCCTCGCCGACCTCCGCCCTGTCGCGGCCGCCCTGCGCACCGCGGGAGGCACGTGAGCCCGCAGGCGGAGCGACATTCGCGCTTCGGTGTACTGCACGGACCGTCTCGTTCGAGGGGACCGAACCAGGGCGGGTTCACGGTGCAGTGCACGGTCCGTCTCGCATTCGGCGGCTCGCAGCCGTGCGCGCCCGCATCAGGCGCCCCCGGCCGCCGCGAACCGAGACGCCGCACGCGGCCCGTCTCCCGTTCGGCGCCCCGGGCACGCGAAAGGGCCGCCGGTCGCTCCGGCGGCCCCGATCTCCTCGGTCATGCCTTGATCGCGTCCACGAGTTCGCCCAAGGCGGCGTCGGAGACGCCGTGCGAGACGTCGGCGAGCGCGATGATGCCCACCAGGCGGCCCTCGTCGATGACGGGTATCCGGTTGATCTGGTGCTCCTTCATCTTCGCGATCGTGATCGCGACGTCCTCGTTCGCGTCGGCGAGGATCAAGTGGCCCTGCGGAAGCCGGTCGACGGTGTACATCGCCGGGTCCTGGCCGGTGGCCATCACCTCGATCACCAGGTCGCGGTCGGTGACCATGCCCTTGATCTTCTTGTCCTCGGCCCCGCAGATCGGCAGGGCGCCCACGCCCATCTCGGCCATGAGGCGCGCCGCGTCTGCGGCAGTGCCGTCGCTCGGGACGCAGGTGCACCCGGTGTGCATGAGGTCGCGTGCCGTCGCCATGCTGCTCAACTCCTTCGTCGTGGTCCGTTCCGGACCCGCCGGGTACCCCTCCGGCGCGGACTCATGCCGCCGCGAACGGACCGAACGCGCGCGTCGGCGCCCCGGGACAGTCCCGGGGCGCCGACGCGGTCCCCCAGATGCAGGTCTTCGGGGTGCCGCCGCCCGGAGCGGAGCCCTCTACAGTCCGCTCCGAACGACGGGTTATGTCCCCACCGACCGGCTACCCGCCGCGCGCCGGAGTATGCGCGGCCTCGTCGTCCGGTTCCCGCGGGTTTCCGCCCCGCCGGGCCGGGAACCCGAACCGTGAGGACCGGCGGACCGACTGGGCCGGTCCGAGACGCACGGAGCCGAGCCCGAACGCGTGAGCGGGCGGGCGGAGAGGACGACATGGAGGTTCGACACGACCCCGAGGCGCGGGCCATCCGCGAGGCCGAGCGCGAGCAGCGCGACGACCGGCACCGGG
The DNA here is from genome assembly GCF_004912155.1 of Glycomyces paridis. Lineage (GTDB taxonomy): Bacteria > Actinomycetota > Actinomycetes > Mycobacteriales > Micromonosporaceae > Glycomyces > Glycomyces paridis. The sequence goes on from NZ_STGX01000008.1 coordinate 67,119, forward strand.
CGGGCCGCGGCGACTGGGACGAGCGGGACCGCTCCGTCGGGCAGATCGTCGGAGACCTGACCTCGCAAGTCGCGCACCTGGCGCGCGTCGAGGCGCAGCTGGCGGCCAGAGAGGTCGCCGACAAGGCCAAGCGCGGCGCCGCGGGCGGCGGCATGTTCGCCGCGGCGGGCGCCTTCGCCCTCTACGGCGGGGCCGCGTTCGCGCTGGCGGGCGGCGTGGCGCTTGCGCTCGTGTGGCCCGCGTGGCTCGCGGCGCTCGCGATGGGCGTCGTGCTCTTCGCGATCGCGGGCGCGGTGGCGCTCATCGGGCGTTCGATGCTGCGCCGGGCCATGCCGCCGATCCCCGAGGAGACCATGGAGCGCGCCCGCGAGGACGCGGCGGCGCTGCGGGGGAGGCGGGAGCGATGACGGCGGTGCCGCCGAGCGCGGCCGTCCCGCCCGGGGTCGGCCTCGCGCCGCCCCCGGTGATCGGGCTGCCCTACGGCACCGGACCGGAACCGACCGGAGAGGAGGAGCGGCTCATGCACCAGCGTGAACGGACGCTCCAGGACGCCGAAGCGGACGACAGGAAGTCCACGGCGGAGCTCGAAGACGACGCCGAGCGCACCCGCGAGGCGCTCAACCACTCGGTGCTGGAGCTGCGCGAGCGGCTCGGCCTCGACCCCGACGCGGAGCACGCGCACGGCCTGTTCGCGCCGATGCGCCGCCACCCGCTCACCGTGGTCGTCGCGGCCGCCGGGGCGGCCACGACCGCCGTGGTCACCATGTCGATCTTCCGCAGCCGCCACCACAGGCCGACCGGGCGGGTCGCCGCCGCGCGCGAGAGCACCGCGGTCAGCGCCAAGAGCGTCGCCAAGGAGGCGCTCAAGGCCGGGAAGCGGCGCCGCAAGGCCGCACGCAAGCGCGTGAACGCCGCCAAGCACGCGATCGGTTCGGCGACCGCCGCAGTGCGGTCGGGCTCGGGCAAGGCCGCCCGCCGCCTGACGCACCACTAGCCGACGCGACCAGAGCGAACCGGCGGGCCGCGGCCCGCCGGTTCTTTCTGCGCGCTGAGCGCGCCGGCACGGGCGACAACCTGGAGGCGGCCCGTTGGGCATGGGCGACTCGGTGCGCGGACCAGGTCCGCCGCTCCCTGCGGGAACCGGTCCGGCGGGGCGCCTCGCCGCCGCCCTGAGGCCCGTGCGCCCGATCCGCCGCGACAGTCCCTGCCCGACGCAGTCCCCGAAGCCTCCCGCCCCGCTGAGGGACGTCGGTCACACCTCGAGCCCGGTGCGGCCGTGGGCGGGGGCCGATCGGCGTCGACTGTCCGGTTCGCCCGGCGCGACGCCTGACCGCAAGTGGTGCTGAACGTGTGAATGCGTTAAGTTGTGGAGGATCCACCTGTGGGCACAGCCGTTTCGCGCGCGGTGGACCGACTGCATGTGAGCGGTCACTTTCAAGCACGAGACAAGGAGGCCGCAATGACAGGCAGCGACAACGGTGCCGTCGCCATCGGGATCGACTTCGGCACGCTGTCGGGCCGCGTCGTCGTCGCATCGGTGGCCGACGGGCGCGAGCTCGCCAGCGCCGAGCACGTCTACACCCACGGCGCCATCGAGACGGCCCTCCCGGGCTCCGGCGTCCGCCTCCCGCGCAGCTGGGCCCTCCAGTCCCCGCAGGACTGGGTCGACGTCCTCAAGAACGCCGTCCCCGCGGCCCTGGCCGCCGCCGGCGTCACCGCCGACCGCGTCGTGGGCGTCGCCACCGACTTCACCGCCTGCACGATCCTCCCCACGACCGCCGACGGCACCCCGCTGTGCGAGCTCGACGACCTCAAGGACCGCCCGCACGCGTGGCCCAAGCTGTGGAAGCACCACGCCGCGCAGGGCCAGGCCGACCGCATCAACGCCGTCGCCGCCGAGCGCGGCGAGTCGTGGCTGCCGCGCTACGGCGGCAAGATCTCCTCGGAGTGGGCCTACGCCAAGGGCCTCCAGCTCCTCGAAGAGGACCGCGAGGTCTACGACCGGGCCGAACGCTGGATCGAGGCCGCCGACTGGATCATCTGGCAGCTGTGCGGCGAGGAGACCCGCAACGTCTGCACCGCCGGCTACAAGGGCATCGTGCAGGACGGCGAACGGCCCTCCCGCGAGTACCTGGCCGCGCTCAACCCCGACTTCGCCGGTTTCAACGCCAAGATGGAGCACCCGCTGTCGGCCCTGGGCGACCGGGCCGGCGGGATCACCGCGCAGGCCGCCGCCTGGACGGGCCTGAACGAGGGCACCACCGTCGCGGTCGGCAACGTCGACGCGCACGTCACCGCCGCCTCCGCGAAGGCCGTGGGCGCCGGGAAGCTCGTGGCGATCATGGGCACCAGCACCTGCCACGTCGTCAACGGCGAGAACCTGACCGAGGCCCCGGGCATGTGCGGCGTCGTCCGCGACGGCATCACGCCGGGCCTGTGGGGCTACGAGGCCGGGCAGTCGGGCGTGGGCGACATCTTCGCGTGGTTCACCGCCAACGGCGTGCCCGCCGCCTACACCGAGGCCGCCGCCGCGAAGGGCGTCTCGATCCACGAGCACCTGACCGAGCTGGCCGCCGAACAGCCCGTGGGCGCGCACGGCCTGGTCGCCCTCGACTGGCACTCGGGCAACCGCTCGGTCCTGGTCGACCACGACCTGCACGGCGTCGTCCTCGGCCTGGGCCTCCAGACGCGGCCCGAGGAGATCTACCGGGCGCTGGTCGAGGCGACCGCGTTCGGGACCCGCATGATCGTGGAGACGCTGACGAAGTCGGGCGTGCCGATCGAGGAGTTCGTGGCCGCGGGCGGCCTGCTGAAGAACAAGTGGCTCATGCAGACCTACTCCGACGTGCTGCGGATGCCGATCACCGTGCTCACCTCCGGGCAGGGCCCGGCGCTCGGCTCGGCCATCCACGCGGCGGTCGCCGCGGGGGAGTACCCGGACATCTACGCGGCCTCGGAGGCCATGGGCAAGGTCGAGCGGGACGCCTACGTCCCCGACCAGGCCCGCGCGGACGCCTACGACGAGCTGTACGCCGTCTACGAGGAGCTGCACGACCACTTCGGGCGCGGCGGCTCGCGCGCCCTGCACACCCTGCACCGGATCGCCGCGGAGGCCGCCAAGTGAGCTACTCGTCCACTCCCGCCATCCAGGAGATGAAGGCGCGCGTCTGCGCGCTCCACGCCGAGCTCCTGCGCTGGGGCCTGGTGACCTGGACCAGCGGCAACGTCTCGGGCCGCGTCCCGGGGACCGACCTCATCGTCATCAAGCCCAGCGGCGTCTCCTACGACGACCTGGCGCCCGAGCTCATGGTCGTGACCGACCTGGACGGGAAGATCCTCGAAGGCGACCTCGCGCCCTCCTCCGACGCGGAGAGCCACAACGAGGTCTACCGGCGGATGCCCGAGGTCGGCGGGGTCGTGCACACGCACTCCCCGTACGCGACCGCGTGGGCGGCGCGGGCCGAGCCGATCCCGTGCGTGCTCACGGCGATGGCCGACGAGTTCGGCGGGGAGATCCCGCTGGGCCCGTTCGCGCTCATCGGCTCCGACGCGATCGGCAAGGGGATCGTGGAGACGCTCCGCGGCCACCGCTCCCCGGCGGTGATCATGCAGAACCACGGCGTGTTCACCATCGGCAAGGACCCGAAGTCGGCCGTGAAGGCCGCCGTCATGGCCGAGGACGTGGCGCGCACCGTCCACCTCTCGCGCCAGCTCGGCGCGACCGTGCCGATCCCGCAGGCCGACATCGACCGGCTCTACGACCGCTACCAGAACGTCTACGGCCAGCAGCCGGCCCCGAAGGAGCAGTAGGAAGTCATGGGAAACAAGGAACTCTGGTTCGTCACGGGCAGCCAGCACCTGTACGGGCCCGAGGCGATCGAGCAGGTCGCGCAGAACTCGGCCGACATCGTCGCGGGGCTCGACGGCGCCGACGCGATCCCCGTCAAGGTGGTCGCCAAGCCGGTCCTGACCACGCCCGAGGAGATCCGGCGGGTCCTGCTGGAGGCGAACTCGTCCGACGACTGCATCGGCGTGATCGCCTGGATGCACACGTTCTCGCCCTCGAAGATGTGGATCGCCGGGCTCGGGGCCCTCCAGAAGCCCCTGCTGCACCTGCACACGCAGCACAACCGGGACCTGCCGTGGGCCGACATCGACATGGACTTCATGAACCTGAACCAGGCCGCCCACGGCGACCGCGAGTTCGGGTACATGCTCACGCGCCTGCGCCACCGCCGCAAGACCGTCGTCGGCCACTGGGGCGACGCGCAGGTGCAGCGGCGCGTGGGCGACTGGGCCCGGGCCGCCTTGGGCTGGAACGAGGTCCAGAACCTCAAGCTCGTGCGCTTCGGCGACAACATGCGGTACGTGGGCGTCACCGAGGGCGACAAGGTCGAGGCGCAGATCCGCCTCGGCGTCGAGGTGAACACGTACGGCGTCAACGAGCTGGTCGAGCGCGTCGCGTCCATCGAGGACAAGGCCGTCGACGAGCTGGCGGCGGTCTACGAGGCCGACTACGACGTGGTGCCGGAGCTGCGCGCCGGCGGCGCGCGCCACGAGTCGCTGCGCGACGCGGCCCGCATCGAGCTGGGCCTGCGCTCCGTTCTCGAGGAGCACGGCGCGAAGGCGTTCACCGACACCTTCGAGGACCTCGGGAAGCTCAAGCAGCTCCCGGGCATCGCGGTGCAGCGCCTCATGGCCGACGGCTACGGCTTCGGCGGCGAGGGCGACTGGAAGACCGCGGTCCTGGTGCGGCTCATGAAGGTCATGGCGACGGGTCTCGAAGGCGGCACGTCCTTCATGGAGGACTACACCTACAACCTCGGCTCGGAGACCCCGCAGATCCTCGGGGCGCACATGCTCGAAGTGTGCCCCACGATCGCGTCCGAGCAGCCGACCGCGGAGATCCACCCGCTGGGCATCGGCGGCAAGGAGGACCCGGTGCGCCTGGTCTTCACGGCCCCGCCCGGCCCGGCCCTCATGGTCGGCCTCCTCGACCTCGGCACCCGGCTCCGCCTGGTGGCCAACGAGGTCGACGCGGTCGAGCCCGACGAGGACCTCCCGAACCTGCCGGTCGCGCGCGCCGTGTGGGTGCCCCGCCCCGACCTCCAGACCTCCGCCGAGGCCTGGCTGACCGCCGGCGGCCCGCACCACACCTCGTTCACGCAGGCCTTCGGCCGCGAGGTCATGGAGGACTTCGCCGAGATCGCCGGGATCGAACTGGTGACCATCGGCGCGGACACCAACGCCCGCGAGTTCAAGCAGGAGCTGCGCTGGAACCAGGTCTACCACCACCTCGAGGGCGGTATCTGATCCGATGTGGAGGGCGGGCCCGGTCTCGGGCCCGCCCTTCGCGTTCGCGGCTACCGCTCCGAGCGCATGGCGACCTCGCCGATGCTGCCCTCGGGGAGGGACTTGGGGTCGACCAGGCCGCGCATCGTGGCGATCACCACCATCTGGAGCGTGGTCTCGGCGCCGAGCTTCTCGCAGATGGCGTCGATGTGGCGGCGGAGGTGGCGGGCGGAGATGCCCAGCCACGCGGCGGCGGTGTGCTGGTTCGGCGCGGCGATGACGTGCGAGAGCACCTGGAGTTCCGCCTCGGTGAGCGTCGCTGCCGTCTGATCGTCGCTGGTGATGCCCGGTCCGGTAGGACTCACATGCGGTCCCTTCCCCCGCTGTGGCGGCGGGGTGCAGTCGAGATTCGAGGGGGTGTCGGTCCCTGTCGGGTCCCGGCCCGCGGCGCCGAAACCGCGGCCGTCCGATCGGGACGATCGTAATGAACCGCCGCCACCGGCCCAAAGCATCCGATAACCGGTCGACGGCCTTGGCGCGCAGCGGTTCAGACGAGCCATCGGCGCATCCCCGGCGTCAGGTCCCACCCGTCCGCGTCGAGCCGCATCCCGGCCAGCGCGTCGATCCCCGCGGCCTCCAGGAGCCCGGCGACCGCCCTGCGCGCCAGGGGCGCGCCGATGCAGGCGTGGCGGCCCCGGCCGAAGGACACGTGCGGCGGCCCCTCGCGGTCGGCGCGGAGACGCTCGGGCTCGGGGAACCGCCGCGGGTCCCGGTTCGCCGAGAGCAGGACCAGCACCACCTGGTCCCCGGCCCGGATCTCCTTGCCGCGCAGCACGAAGGCCTCGCGGGCGATCCGCACGGCGAAGTGGAACGGGGCGGCGAGACGCAGCAGCTCCTCGACGAACCCGTCGCGGTTCCCGGTGAAGTCGGCCCACAGCCCCGGCTCGGCCCCGAGACGCTCCACGGCGTACACGGCCACGCTCAGCGTCGGTTCGACGGCACCGGTGAGGACCTGCGCGTAGACGGCCGTGGCGTCCTCGCCGTCGAGGACGCCGTCCTCGCGCGCGTCGGCGAGCGCCGCCCCCAGCGGCCCTCGCCGGGCCGCGACCGCCGCCGCGGCGTACGCGCCCAGCGCCTCGTGAGCGGCGAGGGCCTCGGCCAGGCGCCGCTCGGTGACGTCGGCGCCCGACATCGCGGCGAGGATCGCCTCCGCCCACGCCGAGAGCTCGGCGAAGTCGGACCCGTCCGCGAGCAGCCCCGTCAGTCCCGCGCCGATCGCCTCGCGCAGCCGTCCAGGCGTCGGCCCGTGCCGCAGCGCCTCGCCGGTCGCGCGTGCGGCGGCCTCGACGTGCCCGGGCCGGAAGAGCGGGTGCATGGCCCGCCGCAGCGCCGTGTGCCGGGGCGGGTCGGTGAACGCCGGCCACCGGTCGACGAACGCGTGCCACCGGCCCAGCGGGCTCTCAGGGTCGGCCGGCGCCTGCGGGGCCGCGGGCTGCGCCGCGAGGCGCCGGTCCGTCAGCAGCGCCGCGACGTCGTCGTAGCGCGTCACGAACCACGAGTCCGCCCCGGCGTCCCACATGACGGGGGCGCGCTCGCGCAGGGCGTTGAACCAGCGCGTGGGCCTCGGCAGCGCCTCGGGCGCGTCCGCCTGAACGTCCATCGTGGATCGTCACCACTCCACCGGCAGCGCGGTGACCCCGTAGGAGGCCGCCGTGTCCTGCATCGGGACCTCGTGCGGGTCGACCGCGAGCCGCAGTCCCGGGAACCGGGCGAACAGCTCCTCGAAGACGATCCCGATCTCGATCCTGGCGAAGTTGTGGCCCAGGCACTGGTGCGGCCCGTACCCGAAGGCCAGGTGCGAGGCCCGGCCCAGGTCCGGCCGGAACGACCCGGCGTCCTCGAACCGGTCGGGGTCCCGGTTCGCCACCGCGATCGCCGCGACCACCGGCTGCCCGGCCGCGACCGCGCCCCCGGCGACCTCGGCGTCACCCGTGGGGACCCGCACGACGCCCAGGTTGTTGGTGGGCAGGAACCGCAGCAGCTCCTCCACCTCCGCGTCGCGCCCGGCCGGGTCGGCGAAGCGCCGCTCCTCCTTCGCCTCCTCGGCCAGGTAGTAGAAGGCGCCCATGCCGAGGACGTGCGAGACCGGGGCGTGCCCGGCCATGCGCAGCGCGAGCGCGAACGACGCCGCGACCCCGTCGGTGACCTCCTCCTCGGCCATGAGGTCGCTGAGCAGGTCCTCGCCCGGCGCGCGCCGCTTCGCGGCGGCCAGCGCCACGAGCGCGTCCCACATCGCCTGCATCGCACCGAGCTCGTCGGCCTCCGGGTCGTCGCCGTCGATGACCTCGATCTGCGCGGTGAGCAGCGACTCCAGCTCGGGCGGGACGCCGAGCAGGTCGCACACCACCCGCGCCGGGGTCGGCCACGCGAAGGCCGCGAAGAAGTCGACGGGCGAGCCGAGGCCGCGCATCCGCTCCAGCTCCTCCACGACGATCGCCCGGATGCGCGGGGCGGCCCTGCGCGCGGCCCGCATCGTGAAGCGGCCGTTGAGGAGCCGCCGGTACCGGGCGTGCTCCTCGCCGTCGAGGCCGAAGAACCAGCCGGGGATCGCCTCGCCGCCGTCCAGCGGCGGCGGCTCGTTCACCATCGACGCGAACCCCGGGTCGGCCAGCACCGACTTCGTCGCGTCGAAGGAGGCGAGGAGCCACGCGGGCCGCCCGCTCGGGGTCGCCAGGGGCGCGATCCCCGACGCGTCCCGCGCCTCCTCGTACTCCGCGATCGCCCCGAACGGGCAGCGCCTCGTCAGGCCCTCGGCTCCGGGCATGGGCAGTGCGGTCATGTCACGCCTCCTCGTCGGCGGTCGGTTCGTTCCGGCGGTGGGCCCGCGGGCCCGCGTCCGCCACGAGGCGGCCGACGCCGTCCCGCGCGTACAGCTGCGCCCGCTGCGTCGAGAGCAGGCCTTCGAGCACCGTGAGCAGGCGCTCCCAGCCGATGAACATCCCGACCATGCCCGGCGGGGCCGATTCGAGCGCCTCGGACAGGTACCCGTACCGCTCCTGCGCGTCCTCGATCCCGGCCAGCCGGAGGTTCTCCTCGAACTGGTCCCGGTTCGCGTACGCGCGCACGTGCGCGACCTCGATCCCCTTGAGGTACAGCTCCGCGTCGGCGATGCGCTCGCCGCCGTCGGGGCCCGTCTCGCGCCGGGAGGTGATCGAGCGGACCGGGTAGGCCGAGCCGCCGCCCTCGCCCTCGCCCCACGACAGCGGCAGGTACGCCTCCCAGGCCGGGTTCCATTGCAGTGCGACGGCGGCGGGCACGTCAGCGCCGGGCATGACGTACGAGGCGGCGGTGTCCAGGACGCGGTGCACCGTCGCCGCGTCGGCCTCGCCGGCCTCGATCGCCAGCCGCACCTCGGCGCCCGGCCGCTCCAGCGCCGACTCCTCGCCCTCCAGGACGATCACCGCGGCCCCGGCCCGCTCCAGTCGCTCGACCAGGACGCGCCGCGCCGCCGCCGACCAGGTCGCCGGAACGGTGAACAGCGTGACCTGCTCCAGCGGCACCTGACGGCCCGTCGCCGCCACGTCCGGCATCCCCTGCGGCGCGCTCACCGTGAAGTCCACCTCGCCCAGGTCCACCCCGGCCGCCTTCGACAGCGTCCGCACCAGGTCCTCGACCTGCGCCATGCAGGCGCCCAGGCCCTCGAACGTGGTCGCGAACACCAGCTGCTCGAACTCCATCAGGTAGTGCTCGGAGGCCGCCGCCCCGTCCCCGGACTCGAAGCGCATGCAGCGCCCGAACGTGTAGCTGCGGTCCAGGCCCTCGGCGAGCGCCGTGTACAGCGGGAACTCCGGCGACTGGAGCACCCGCAGGTCGAGGTCGCCGATCCGGCTGTGCGACAGGCGGAACTCCTCGGCGCCGTACTCCTCCGAGCGCGCCCACGCCATCGGCAGCACGATCTCCTCGAACCCCCGCTCCTCCAGCCACGCCCGCGCGGTCCGCCGCAGCCGCGCCGCCGACGAGAGGTGCCCGGCCGGGCGCACCGCGAGCCTCGGACGGCGCCGCGCCCCCGACCCCGCGGCGTCGGCCTCGATCTTCTCCACGGTGAACCGGGCCGCCTCGGTGCGCGTCCCGAACACCACCGCCGCCGTCTCCCGCGGCAGTCCCCGGGGGACGCCGTCGAGCTCGATCCAGCCGCGCATCGTCGCCAGGTAGTCCGTGCCCTTGTCACGGATCAGCCACCCTGCCAGTCGCTCCATTGAGTCCTCCATCCGAACGTTCCTCCCGGCGCCGTCGCCGGACGCCGCTGCACCGCACCGCCGCTCAGGCGGGCTGCTCCGCGCGAGCCGGAGCCCCGCGTCCGACCCGCGCCGCGGGCCCGAGCCGGCCCGCGGCCACGACCGCCGCGCACGCCGCCGCCGCGCCCAGCGCGCACCACCGCACGGCCCCCTCGACGCCCACCGCCTCCCACAGCAGCCCGGCGACCAGGTCCCCGAACGCCATCGAGAGCCCCAGGACGGCGCTCATGATCGACGACATCGTCGCCCGCAGCTCGTCGGGGAACAACTGCTGCGCCCGCATCGAGTTGAGGCACATGAGCAGTCCCGTCAGCGCCTCGGCGGCCAGCAGGGCCGCGCCCGTCCCCACCGCCCCCGCGCCGACCGCGAACAGCGCCGCGCACGTGAGGAGCACCCCCGCCGGCAGCACCGCCCCGACCGGGAACCGCTCGGTGAACTTCGTCGCCCACGCCCCCACCGCCGAGGCCACCGTGAACACCAGCAGCACCATTCCCAGCGCCTCGGCCTCGAAGCCGATGGGCCCCAACGCGAGCGGCTGCCACGTCAGGATCACCACGGTGAGCACGAACCCGATCACCGCCGTGTACAGCAACTGCGTGCGGATCTCCCCGCGCACCGCGAGCGCGAAACCGCGCCCCAGCAGCCGCAGCGTCGAGTCCTCGGTCCCCGAGCGGTACTCCGGCCAGCGCAGCCGCACCCACAGCGCCACCGGCAGCAGCAGCGCCCCGGCGGCGACGAGCGCGGTCTCCACGTCGATCCGGCCGGTGGTGAGGAACACCGCCCCCGCGGCGGCGGCCGAGGCCGACCACCGCACGATGTGGACCTTGCGCACCACCTCGGCCACGCCCTCGTCGCCGATCTCCTCGTGGAGCCGGTTGAGGACCAGCGCCGTCGGGGCCCCCGAGTAGCAGGACTGGCCGATGCCCCACAGCGCCAAGGCGACCGTGATGAGCAGCATCGACTGCGAGAGCCCGAACGCCATGAGGCCCAGCCCCCACAGGCCGACGCCCGCCACGAGCATCCGGCGCTGGCCGTACTTGTCTCCCCAGGCGCCGCTCGGCGTCTCCACGAGGTTCGCGAGCACGCCCGAGACCGCCAGCGCCACGCCGATCATCGCGCCGGTGAGGCCCCCGTTCATCATGTGGACGACGACGGTGGCGCCGAACACGAAGTCCGCGAAGGACACCAGGGCGACGAGCGCGCACAGGCGGCGCACCAGGACAGTTCTCACGAGCGCTCCATTCTCATTGCGGCCGCGGCCCTCACGTGAGCACCAGGCAGTCGAGCTTCACGCAGGACCCTGGCCGCTTCGCCGCGGCGGCGGCGGCCTTGCGTTCGAGCACGGCGGCGGGGTCGGCGGTCGCGATGTTCCCGAACGACTCGGCGTCGCGCTGGGGGCACAGCCAGATCTCGCCGTCGGCGTTGACGAAGACCCCCTGCTCGGCGGCCGCGCAGCCGGGCGTGGGGGAGAGCTGCCCGGTGCCGAGGTACCGGCGCATCCGCCGGTAGTAGCCCTCGCGCCCGAGGAGGTCGCGCTGCTCCTCGATGAGCGCCGAGAGCGTCGCGGTGGCCTCGGGCCCGATGGTGCGCAGGCTGAGCGGGTGGGTCTCGGGGACGCCGACGGGCATGAGTTCGAGGGCGAGGCCGCGTTCGCGCACGAAGCGGACGATCTCGGGGAGGTCGGCGTGGTTCTTCGCGGTGACGACGACGCAGACCTGGAGGTCGCGGACGCCGTTGTCGAGGAGCCTGGCGATGCCCTTGAGCGTGGCCTTCGTGCCGCCGCGCACCCGGTCGCCGATGTGGTCGGAGACGTGGTCGATCGAGACGTGGACCTCGGTGCCGGAGGCGGCGAGGAGTTCGGCGGTGGCGTCGCGCACGAGGACGGCGTTGGTGAAGACGGCGGTGCCCGCGGCGTGCCGGGACGCGGCGGCGAGGAGTTCGGGGAAGTCCTCGCGCAGCAGCGGCTCGCCGCCGGTGAAGTTCACGCGCTCGACGGCGATCCCGGCGTCCCGGCACCGCTCCAGCCAGCGGTCGTAGACCGGGGCGTCGACGGGGGTCGGCGCGTACGAGGAGGAGCCGACCTCGTACCAGCAGTACGTGCAGCTGAGGTTGCACGAGTTGGCGATCATGAAGGTCTGGTCAGCCAGCATGAGGCGTTCCCTTCTCGGCGTTGAGGGTCGGCGCGGCGGCGACGGTGCGCGGCAGGCCCGCCCCGGCGCGGGCGCGGGCCTCGGCGGTCCGGTCGGCGAGGCGGTCGAGCCGGTCGGGCTCGTCGCGGAGGGCGCGGCGCGCGGCCAGGACGAGCGCGCCGCGTTCGGCGAGCGCGGGCTCGCCGGTGCGGATCTGGCGTTCGTAGACGGCCGCGTAGACGGTGTCGGCGCGGTCGCCGAGGACCTCGGCGGCGACGGTCCACGCGATGGCGTCGACCCAGGCCTCCCAGGCCGCGTCGGGCGCGAAGCGGACGAGGCCGCCGAACCACTGGTGCAGCAGTTCGTGCAGCAGGTAGAGCCACTGGGTGCCCGCGGCCTCGACGTCGAGGCGGTCCGAGACGAGGACGACGCCGGGGAAGGCGAGCGCGCGGGGCCATTCGTGGTCGCTGGAGTAGACCGCCACGTCCCAGTCGAGCGCGCCGAACCGGTCGGTGCAGCGCCGCCACGCCTCGGCGAGCCGCGCCCAGTCCCGGTCGCAGCCGCCGTCGCCGCCGAAGCGCGCGCGGGCTGTGAAGCCGCCGTCGCCCGCGGGGAGCGCGACGAGTTCGCCGACGCGGGGGTCGCCGAGGCGCGCGAGGGCGTCGAGGTTGTGGAAGGCGAGGTTGGGCAGTGCACGCGCTCCCGCCGCGCGCGCGTCGATCGGGTCGTCGAAGCGGCGCCCGTGCACGGCCCGGTCGCCGGTGCCGGCCACGACGGGTTCGGTGACGGCTCCGAGGTCGAGGTCCGCCGCCGTCGCGCCGTTCACGGGGCCGTCGCCTCGGCGGCGGCCCCGACCAGGCGGGCGCGGGCCGTTCGCGGCAGCGGCAGGTCGTAGTGGACGTCGTCGGCGACGTCGCCGCCGATGAGGGTGTTGTCGCCGAATCCGATGTGGAGGGAGTCGGCGGCCTTCTCGCCCAGCGCGGTCGTGGGTATCCACCGCGCGTCGGGGTTGACGCCGAAGCCGATCTCGACGATCGGGCGCAGGTCTGCGGGCCGCCCGTCCGCCTCTACCAGCCGCCCGTCCTCGACGGTGTACCGGCGGGACCGGTCCTCGCCGGGGCCGTCCTGCACGGTGAGCGGGCCCTGGACCGAGTCGGGACGGCAGGCGATCCACACCTCGCCGAGCGGCAGCTGGAGCACGGGGAGGTCGGTTGCGGCGGAGCCGAAGTCGGTGCGCACGCTCCAGGGCCGGCCGACGCGGAGGGCGCGGTCGGTGTCGGCCTCGGCGTCGGAGCCGAAGCGGATTTCGAGGGCGTCGGCGGCGTCGAGCCGCCGCGCGAGCCGGTCGGCGCGCTCGCGGAGGGCGTCGAGGGGCGTGGCGAGGGCGCGCAGGTAGACCTCGGTGAGCGCGGCGCGCAGCGCGGGGTCGGCGAGGCCGTGCGGGTAGTCGACGCAGACGAACGCGGTGCCGTTGCCGCACAGCCGCTCCAGGTCGGCGGGGCCGCCGCCGTGCGGGTCCCCGCCGAAGGGGTCGTGGTGCACCACGAGGTCGCACGGCAGGAGTTCGCCCTGGAACCGCACCTGTCCGGCGCGCTCGCCGGGGGCGGGCGGCGCCCACTCCCGGTCGCCGTCGTCGAGGGTCCGGTGCGCCACCTGCCAGCCGAGGCGGCGGCACGCGTCCGCGAGCAGCATCCACAGGGGATCGTCGCCGCGGGTGACGAGGAGGGCGCGGCCCGGCGCCGGGCGAAGGAGCGCGATCGCCGCCGCCATCGCCTCGGCGGCCCGGCCGGCTCCGCTCATGCGGTCCGCTCCGCGGTGATGACCTTGGCGGTCATGGTGCGCATGAAGTCGCACCGGTCCGAGCTGAGGCGGTCGCCGCCCCACAGGAGCTTCTCCAGGGTGCAGGGCCCGCCGCAGATCTGGCTGGCGATGCAGCCGTCGCACTCGTCCACGGTGGGGCCCTCGAAGTGCCAGCGGCGGCCGAACTCGATCGGGTCGGCCTCGCGCGGGCTCTCCACCCGGTGGTCGTTGTGGTGCACCAGGCACAGCGAGCGGCGCCCGTCCGCGCTGACGTACATCGGCCAGGTGCTCTCCTCGGGCTGGAAGAGGTTGCCGTCGATGCAGTGGTCGGACTGGGGGGTCTTGGTGCGCAGGTGGAGCGGGATGAAGGTGCCCGGGGCCTGGAAGGTGACGCCGTTCTCCAGGCAGAACAGCCACATGTCGAAGACGACGCGGGCGAGCTCGGTGCCGCCGGTCTCCCAGCCGTCCGCGGTCGGCTGCGGCGAGTTCAGCGCGATGAGCGCCGGTTCGATCCCCGACTCCTCGACGAACCAGCGGACGTACTCGGGCAGGCGCCGCAGGTTCTGCGGCGTGGCCGTCATGAGGATCGAAGGGCTCCCGCCGAGGGCGGCCCAGCGCTTGATGCCCTCGGCGGCCTTCTCATAGGTGCCGCGGCCGCTCTTGAAGATGCGCATCCGGTCGTTGACCTCGGGCGGCCCGTCGAAGCTGAAGATGAGGTCGAACTCGCGCTCCAGCAGCCAGCTCGCGCGGCTCTCGGTGAGCACGGTGCCGTTGGTGGTCATCGTCTGGCGGTAGGAGGCGATGCGGCCCTCGTCGCGGGCCTTCGCCACGTACGCGTCGGCGAGCTGGATGAGCGGCCATTCGAGCATCGGCTCACCGCCGAAGTACTGGATGTTGACGTCGTCGCCCTCGGCCTGGCCGATGAACCACTCCAGCGTCTCGGTGAGGGTCTCCTCGCTCATCCGGGGCTGGTCGTCGGGGTAGAGGGCCTGCTGGAAGCAGTAGGTGCAGGCCATGTTGCAGCGTTCGGTGAGCGAGATGCGCAGGTTGTTGAAGTGGCCCCGGCCCTGGCGCGCCTTGGACTCGCGGCTCTCGGCGAGGCGCCGCATGGCCTTGCCCGGTTCGGTGCGCTCGGGCACCAGCAGGCCCTCGGCGATCAGGGAGGCCACGTCGACGTCGGGGTCCGCCGCCTCGGCGCCGTCCGCGTGCGCGCCGAGCAGCCGGGCCTCGGCGGGCGTGAGCTGCCAGGTGTCGAGGCTGAGGCTGTTGAAGGCGTAATGGCGGCCTTCGAACTCGAGAAGGTGGATATACCGGTCGACGAACAGCTGCACGTTCCACTCCGTTTGCCCTGGGTCTTTGACGGCGTCTCGATTCGGACCGAGTCCTCGGCGGTGGACGACCGGTCGGGAGGCGGCGCCGGCCCGACGGCACCCCGCGACCATTACGGTCCAACGTGGAGGTTCGAGACCTCGCACGTTGAACCTGGTCGATGCCTATCGGCCGGCTTCCGCCAGCTCGACAGTCTCGACCCTGACCTCCTCGGACTGTTCGAGGGCGGCGATCAGGTCCGCCTCGAAGTCCTCTTCGGACTTGTCGTCCTTTGAGAACGAGAGGGCGACCTTGGAGGAGCGGGCACAGATGTTCCCGTGCCCTTCGAGACCGACTTCGAATTTGCGCATACCGTTCCCCGATCTTGTCGAGGCCTACGAGTCGTAGGCGAGGTTGGTGACGCGCCCAGTATCACGGCCTCACCCATTCGGGTGCAATGCCCATGTCCGGATGGGGACGTCGGCGAAGCGACGTAACCCACCGAATCGGCCGGTATGGTAATGGCGTTGCGCGCCTTGCGGTCACGGCCCGTCGCGGCCCCGCTTCGCGCACGCGCGCGCCGCGCGGCTACCATCGGCTCGGGTCGACATCGAACCAGGTGCCGCGCGGGTGGATTCCGCGAACGAACGCGTCGTCTTCATCTGCGAGGAACTCCATGCGCATCCGCCGCAACGCCCGCCGGACTCCACCGGACCCGCGAGCGCGCGACGCCCGACCCCTTCCGGCCCTCGGCCGACCACTCCACGACCGACGCGGCGCACCGCGCGGGCCCGTTCGCGCCCCGGGCCGCCGAGGTCACCCTGAACGACCACAATGGAATCCGACGACGAGGTGAGCATCGTGACCGCACCGACCATGCAAGACGCCCTGGCACGCCTGACCGAATTCTGGGGCGGCCGCGGTTGCCTCACCGTGCAGCCGATGAACACCGAGGTCGGCGCGGGGACGCTCAACCCCGCGACCGCGCTGCGCGTCCTGGGCCCCGAGCCGTGGAACGTCGCCTACGTCGAGCCCTCGGTCCGCCCCGACGACGCCCGGTACGGCCTCAACCCCAACCGCGTCCAGATGCACACCCAGTTCCAGGTGATCCTCAAGCCCGAACCGGGGAACGCCCAGGAGGTCTACCTGGAGTCCCTGGCCGCCTTGGGCATCGACACCCGCGCCCACGACGTCCGCTTCGTGGAGGACAACTGGGCCTCGCCTGCGCTCGGCGCCTGGGGCCTGGGCTGGGAGGTCTGGCTCGACGGCCTGGAGATCACCCAGTTCACCTACTTCCAGCAGTCCGGCGGCGTCACCCTCGACCCGCCCGCCGTGGAGATCACCTACGGCATGGAGCGCATCCTCATGGCGCTGCAAGGGGTCACGCACTTCAAGGACATCGCCTACGCGCCCGGCATCAGCTACGGCGAGGTGTTCGGCCAGAACGAGTACGAGATGTCGCGCTACTACCTCGACGACGCCGACATCGCGACCCACCGCGAACTGTTCGACCGCTACGGCGACGAGGCCGCGCGCCTGGTCGAGGCCGACCTGCCGATTCCCGCGCACGTCAACGTCCTGAAGATGTCCCACGCCTTCAACGTGCTCGACGCGCGCGGCGCCGTCTCCACCTCCGACCGCGCCGCCGCCTTCGCCCGGATGCGCACCCTCGCCAACGGCGTCGCCACCGGCTGGATCGCCAAGCGCGCCGCCACCGCGCCCACGCCCGCCGAGCCCGTCGCAGCCGCGGTACCCGAGGCGGTCGCGGTGCCCGAAGGGGCCGGGCCGCGGACGGCGGTCCTGGAGATCGGAACCGAGGAGATGCCCCCCGCCGAGGCCCGCACCGCGCTCGCCCAAGTGGAGCAGCGCCTGCGCGCGGTGCTGGGGGCGGCCCGCCTCGAACATGGTCCGGTCGCCGTCCACGCGACGCCGCGGCGGATCACCGCCCGCATCGAGGCGGTCGCCGCGCGCGAAAGCGACCGCGAGGTCACCGTCCGCGGCCCGAAGGTCGCCGCCGCGTTCGACGCCGACGGGAACCCGACCAAGGCCGCGCTCGGCTTCGCCCGCGCCAACGGCGTCGACGCCGCCGACCTGGTCACGGTCGAGGCCGGCGGCGCCTCCCACGTGGCGTGCACCCGCACCGAGACCGGCCGCGACGCCCTCGACGTCCTCGCCGCGGCGGTCGCCGAGATCGTCACCGGTCTGCGCTCGGGCAAGAACATGCGCTGGAGGGACCCGAAACTCGCCTTCACCCGGCCCATCCGCTGGCTCTTCGCCATGTGGGGCGACCTCGTCGTCCCCGTGGCCGTCTCCAGCCTCGCCGCCGCCGACGGGACGAGGGTCCACCGCTCGGACGCCGAACCGGTCGTCCGCGTCCCCGACGCCGACGCCTACCTCCCGACCCTGGCCGCCGCCGGGATCGTCCTGGACGAGGCCGAACGCCGCGCCGCGATCCTCACGCAGGCGAGCGCCGCGGCCGAGACCGCCGGGGGCCTGATCGACTTCGACGCCGAAGCGGCCCTCGCCGACCAGGTCGCGTTCCTCATCGAGCAACCGACCGCGGTGCTCGGCTCGTTCGATCCGGATTACCTCGAACTGCCCGAGGCGATCCTGACCGGCGTCATGCGCAAACACCAGCGGTACTTCCCCGTCCACGACCGCGAGGGGCGCCTCATGCCCCACTTCGTCGCCGTCGCCAACGGCCCCATCGACACCGACACGGTCCGCGAGGGCAACGAGGCGGTCCTGCGCGCCCGCTTCGAGGACGCCGCGTTCTTCTACCGCGCCGACCTCAAGACCCCCATCGCGGACATGCGGCAGCGGCTCGAACGCCTCTCCTTCGCCGAGGGCCTCGGCTCGATCGCCGACCGCGCCGACCGCGTCCGCGCCCTCGCCGCCGACGTGAGCGAGCGCCTCGCCCTGGACGCCGACGAGCGGGCCGTCCTCGACCAGGCGGCGCGCCTGGTCAAATTCGACCTCGGCTCCCAGATGGTCACCGAGATGACCAGCCTCGCCGGCACGATGGCCCGCGTCTACGCGATCGAGGCCGGGCACGACGAGGCCGTGGCGCAGGCCCTGTTCGAGGCCGAACTGCCGCGCTTCGCCGGCGACCTGCTCCCCGCGAGCCCTTCGGGCGCGGTCCTGGCCTTCGCCGACCGGCTCGACTTCTTCGTCGGCCTCGGCGGCACCGTCGGCCTCCCGACCGGCTCGAAAGACCCCTTCGCCCTGCGCCGCGCCGCCATCGCCCTCCTGACCATCCACCGTGGACGCACCGGCTTCAAGGACCTCTCGCTCGCCGCCGCCCTCCGCGAGGCCGCCGCCCGCCAACCCGTCCCCGTCGGCGACGGCCGACTCGACGAGATGGCGGCCTTCCTGCGCGACCGGCTCACCCAACAGCTCGCCGACGAGGGCCGCCGACCCGACTTCATCGAAGCGGTCGCCCCCTTCGCCGACCGCCCCGCGCTCGCGGCCGAGCGCCTCGCCGAACTCGAAGCGCTCGCCGACGACGAGCGATTCCGCGCGCTCGCGGCCGCGATCGGCCGGGTCCGGCGCATCCTTCCCCCCGACGCCGCCGCGACCGACGAGACCGACCTGCTCACCACCGACACCGAACTGGCCCTCATCGACCAAGCCTGCGCCCTTCCGGACACCGCCCCTGAGCGCACCGGCCTCGCCGACTGGTCCGCGGCCGCTGCCGGACTCCCCGCCGCCGCCAACGCCTTCTTCGACGACGTCCTGGTCAACGACCCCGACCCGAACACCCGAGCCCAACGCCTCGCCCTCCTCACCGCCATCGCTCAACGCGCCGAACGACAACTGGATTGGAGCGCCCTGCGCCTGTAGCGCACGCTCGGAGCGTGTGAGCACCCGGCGGCGCCTCACCTCCTCGCCCGCACCCACGCCTCGGTCAGGATCGCGTCCCAGGCGATCTCGGCCGCGCCCGTGAGGGGGCCCGCGGCGCCGACCGTGCCGGACACGATTCGGGGCGGCTCGTCCCTGCGGAAGGCCATGAGGCCCTCGGCGCAGTGATCCTCGATCACCTCGCGCCGCAGGCGTATGAGGTCCACGCCGAGGCCCGAGAGGCTGATCGCCTCCGGGTCGAGGGCGTTCGCCAGCGCGCCCAGGCCCCTCCCGAGCGCCGCCGCGTTCGCGTCGACGGCCGCTCCCGCCTCCGGGTCGCCGTCCTCGGCGCGGCGCAGGACCTCTTGCGCGAGTTCGCGTCCGGTGCCGTAGCCGGGTTCGCCGCCGAAGCGGCGCATGAGCGCGTTCGCGCCCACGTCGAGGCTCCAGCATCCGAGCACGCCGCACATGCACCGCAGCGCCGACCCGGTCAGCGGCATGTGCCCGAACTCGCCCGCGATGTTGTGCGCCCCGCGCTGGGCGTCGCCGCCGAGCAGGAGCGTGCCGCCGATGTCGAAGTCGATGTGGAAGTGCATCGCGGTCCCCATGCCGCGCAGGGCCCCCCGCCGGGCCTCGGCGAGGCCCGCGAGGCGCGCGTCGTTGTCGACGGCGGTGGTCGGCCAGTCGGCGCCGATGAGGTCGTCGAGTTCGACGTCCTCCCATGCGAGGTGCGAGATGTGGAGGCGGCGGCCGTCGCGGATCGGCCCCGAGGTCGCGAAGCCGACGACGGCGAGCCGCCCGCTCGCGTGCCGTTCGATGGCCGCGCGGATGTCGGCGAAGGCCCGCGGCGTCCGGTCGTGCTCGCCGCCTTCGAGTTCGGTGATCGCGCCGCCGAGCGCGACCGACGCGAGCGTCCAGGCGTCCTCCCGGAAGTCCACCGCGAAGGCGAGCGGCCCGTCCGGGTGGGGGACGAGCAGCGTCGTGGGCCGCCCGCGCCCGCTCGTCTCGGCCGGGACCTCGTGCAGGAGGCGCGCCCGTTCGAGCTCGGCGACGAGCGCTCCGGCGGTGTTGCGGCCGATGCCCAGGCGCCGCGCGGCGTCGGCGCGGGTGAGCGGCGCGTCGGCGTCGTGGACGGCGCGCAGCAGCCGGACCTGGTTGCGCGTCCGGAGGTCGGCGCTCGTCATCGTCTGTGGCATGGCGTGATTATGTCAGCCCTCCATTTTTTGTTCAAGTCGTGAACAAAAAACGTTGACGACGGCGTCGGACCCTTGTTATGTTCGATCCCGGAACAAAACACTCCGCGCCCGAGAACACCCCGCACCCGACAGGACCCTCATGACCGACCCGCTCGCACTCCGCCGCGCCCGCATCGGCCTCCACGGCGCCTTCGCGACCTCCGGATTCGTCATGGGCGCCTGGGCCGCAGCGCTGCCCGGCATCGACGCCCGCCTCGGGCTCGGCGAAGCCCGCCTCGGCGCCGCGCTCCTGCTCGTGCAGCTCGTCGGCCTCGCCGCGATGGCCGTCGCGGGCCGCCTCGCCGACCGCATCAGCAGCCGCCGCCTCCTCCTGTGGACCGCCCCGGCCACCCAGCTCTCCCTCCTCGCCCCCGCGCTCGCCCCGAACTACACGACGCTCCTGGGCGGCGTCGTCCTCTACGGCATCGGCGTCGGCCTCATCGAAGTCGGCATCAACGCCCACTCCGTCGAACTCGAGCAGCGCTACGGGCGGCCCATCATCTCCGCCTTCCACGGCCTGTGGAGCCTCGGCAGCGCCGCCGCCGGGGCCGCCACCTCCCTGCTCCTGGGCATCGGCTTCGACAACCGGGCCATCCTCGTCGCCGTCGCGTTCGCCTGCGCGATCCTCATGGCGCTCTTCACACGTCCGCTGCTGCCGCCACCGGGTCGAGACGCCGCCGGCGGCAGCGGCGGCACTCCCGCGAACGCCGTCCGCATCGGCGCCCTCCTCCTCACCGCCCTGTTCCTCCTCGGCGCCGGCGGCACCCTCGTCGAATCCGGCGCGATGGACTGGGCCAACCTCCACGCCGCCAACGTCCTCGACGCCGACGAGGCCCTCGCGCCCCTCTCCTTCACCGTGTTCGCCTGCGCCATGACCGTCTTCCGCCTCCTGGGCGATCCCATCCGCGCCAGGCTCGGCCCCGGCCCCACCCTCGCCTGGGCCGGCGGCCTCGCCGTCGCCGGATACGCCCTCGTCCTCGCCTCCCCCTTCGCGATCGGCCTCCCGCTCGCATGGACCGGCTGGATCCTCGCGGGCTCGGGCATCGCCGTCATGGTCCCCGTCGTCTTCAGCGCCATCGGCGAAGCCGGGGGCTCCCCCTCCGACGTCGCCCTCATGTCCATGTCCGGCTCCGCGGGCCTGCTCGTCGGCCCCGCCGCCATCGGCTTCCTCGCCGGCGGCACGAACCTCACCGTCGCCCTCCTCGTCCCCGCCGCGCTCGCCGCCCTCATGGCCCTCACCGGGCCCGGCGCCATGCGCGCCCTCCTGTGCCGCCCCGCCGACGCGAAGGCCCCCGCCCTCGTCGACTGAAGCGGCCCGCGTCACCCCCGCGCCCGTCGCCGCCGCGCCGGGCCCTCACGTACACTTGTCGGCGCAGAAGGGGAGTAGCTCCCAACGCCGCGGTCGACACACTGGTCTCTCTGGGACCCGGCCGCGCGGCCTCGGTCTCCGGGGCGAGCGAGACCTTCGACCAAGGCCGTACGGCCGGGTCGAGGTCGCAGACTGCCCTCCTCCCGGCCCTATCACTGGGAGGATCACCCTCGATGGAACTCTTCTTCGTCGCAGCCGCCGTCGCGTTCGGCGCGATTTTCGTCGGCGAACTGGGCGACAAGAGCCAGCTCATGGCACTGAGCTTCGCCACCAAGTACCGGATGCGCACCGTCATCCTCGGCCTCGTCATCGCCATCGGCGCCCTCATCGGCCTGTCCGTCGGCGTCGGCGCCGCCATCGGCAACTTCCTGCCCACCGACTGGATCCGCCTCGCCGCCGCATGTCTGTTCATCGGCTTCGGGCTCTGGGGCTTGCGCGCCGGCGGCGAGGACGACGAGGAGCACGAGGTCAAGGTCCGCCGGTCGGGCCTGCTCACCATCATCCCCGCGATGTTCCTCGCCGAGTTCGGCGACAAGACCATGCTCATCGCCATGGGCATGGGCTCCAGCTACAACCCCTGGGGCGTGTGGATCGGCGGCACCGCCGGGATGCTCGCCGCCGACCTCCTCGCCGTCTTCGCCGGCGCCTGGGTCGCCAAGCGCATCCCCGAGAAGGTCGTCCGCTACGTCTCCTCCGGCCTGTTCCTCGTGATCGGCGTCCTGCTGGGCATCGAGGCCGTGACGGCGCTCGCGGACTAAGCTGGCGGTCATGCCGAAACCGGACGAGAACCTGGACACCGCCGTCATCTACACGGACGGGGCCTGCTCGGGCAACCCCGGCCCCGGCGGCTGGGGCGTGTACTTCAAATGGGGCGACCTGGAGAAGGAGCTGTACGGCGCCGAGAAGGCCACCACCAACAACCGCATGGAGCTCATGGCGGCCATCCAGGCCCTGGAGACCCTCAAGCGGCCCATGGCGGTCACGCTGTACACCGACTCCTCCTACGTCCGCAACGGCATCATGACCTGGATGCACGGCTGGAAGCGCAACGGCTGGATCAACTCCAAGAAGGAACCGGTCAAGAACGCCGACCTGTGGCGGCGCCTCGACGAGGCCGCCGCGCGACACACCGTCGACTGGCGCTGGGTCAAGGGCCACGCCGGCGACCCCGGCAACGAGCGCGCCGACAAGCTCGCCTGCCAGGGCCGCGACGAGGCCGCCGGGCGCCGCTGAACGCACCCGCGGACCGCCGCCGCGCGGCCCACACCGGACCCGGCCCCCGCCGCCCGACCACGATGAGAATGGAACAATCACCACCATGAGCGACCAGGTACCGTCACGATTCTCCGGGGGCGTCGACCTCAGCACCCTCGCCGCCGCCGCGCAGCAGCAGGCCGCGCAGGCCCAGGCGGGGCAGCCCCACCAGCACGGCGCGCCCGGCGGCGTCCTCGCCGTCGACGTCACCGACGCGACCGTCCAGACCGAGGTGCTCGAACGCTCGCTCGACGCGCTCGTCATCGTGGCCTTCTGGGCCGACCAGGTCCCCGAGAGCCTCCAGGTCCGCGACCTCCTCCAGGGCCTCGCCGCCGAGGCGAACGGCGCCTGGGTCCTCGCCAGGGCCGACGTCCTCCAGAACCAGCAGCTCGCCGCCGCACTCCAGCTCCAGGCGCTGCCGGCCGTCGTCGCGCTCGCCCAGGGCCGCCCGCTCGACATCCTCCAGGGACCGCAGTCCGAGCAGGCCCTGCGCCAGTGGCTCGGCCGCGTCACCCAGGCCGCCGGACTCGACGTCCCCCAGCCCGTCGACCCCGAGCTGGCCGCCGCCGAGAACCTCATGGTCGAAGGCGAACTCGACGCCGCCGAGGCCGCCTACGACAAGTACCTCAAGAACCACCCGGCCTCCGGCGAGGCCGAGGCCGGGCTCGCCCAGGTGCGGATGCTCCGCCGCGTCGGGGCCCTCCCCGACAACGCCGTCGCCATCAGCGACGCCGACCCCGACAACATCGACGCCGCGCTCGCCGCCGCCGACCTCCAGCTCCTCTCGGGGCAGGCCGAGGCCGCCTACGAGCGGCTCATCGCCCTGGTCGCCAAGCACTTCGGCGACGAACGCGAACGGGTGCGCAAGCGCCTCGTCGAGCTGTTCACCGTCGCCGGCGTCGACGACCCCGCCGTCGCCAAAGCCCGCCGCAAGCTCGGAGCCGTCCTCTTCTAGACTCCGATCCCCAAGGGACACAACACCTTCGAACCTCCGCGCCGTCCACGGCGCGGAGGTTCGCCCGTTCGGCGCCCCGACACCGCCGAACGGCGCCCCTGACCGCCGGACGGTGAGTTCGCTTTCCCGACCTGGTGCCGAGGCCGTGCACTGTGTCAAGCTAGCGAGGCCGGAACTGTGGTGGGGAGGTGAGCGTTGCCAGCGACTCGATCGAGACGCATAGCGGTCCTCGACGCGCCCTCGAACCTCGGACTGCGCCCCCCGACCCCCAGCACCGTCCCCGGCTGCGCCAAAGCCCCCGGCGCCCTCCGCGACCACCGCCTCCTCACGCGCCTCAACGCCCTCGACGCCGGCTGCCTCACCCCGCCCCGCTTCGACGCCTCCGCCTGGCGGCCCGGCGACGGCGTCGGCCAGGCCAAGGCCATCGCCGAGTACACCCGCCGCCTCGCCGACCGCGTCGAACGCCTCTGGCAGGAACGCCGCTTCCCCCTCGTCCTCGGCGGCGACTGCTCGATCCTCCTCGGCCCCGCCCTCGCCGCCCGCCGCCGCACCGAACGCGACCGCAAGAGCCGCGGCCTCATCCACATCGACGCCCACTCCGACTTCCGCCACCCCGGCAACTCCCAGTACGTCGGCGCCGCCGCCGCCGAAGAGCTGGCGCTGGCGACCGGCCGCGGCCAGCCCGACCTCACCGACATCGGCGGCCTCCGGCCCTATGTGGACTCCGACCACCTCGTCATGCTCGGCCTGCGGGCCGACGACCCGCACCGCGTCGAGCTCGAAGCCACCGGCGTCGCGATGCGCACGGTCCCGGCCCTGCGCGCCGGCGGCGTGGGCCGCAGCGCCGAGTGGGCCCTGGAGGCCCTCGGCGACGTCACGACCTTCTGGCTCCACGTCGACGTCGACGTCCTCGACCCCTCCGTCATGCCCGCCGTCGACGGCCCCGCCCCCGGCGGCATCTCCCTCGGCGAACTCAGCCAGATCATGACCACCTGCGCCGCCGACGACCGCTGCGTCGGCATGGACCTCACCGTCTTCGACCCCGACTACGACCCCGACGGCCAATACGCCAAGGCCCTGGCCGACCTCCTCGTGGAAGCCCTCCAGTAATCGGATGGCGTCGTCGCCGTTTCGCAGCCGCCACCTTCGCATATTGATGCTCTGGATGGTCCTTCCCAGCATCGCCGCGGCTTCTTCGACGGTGTTCTCGCGGACGATGAGGTCCTCTTCGACGGTCCAAGGCTTGCGGCTGACGCCGTAGCGGCCGATCTTGTCGGGCGGAGGTCGCCAGAGGGCGACCTGCGCGGCGGCCAGTCGCTTGCGGTCGATGCCGAGAGCGGTGGGCGAATGCCAGGCCCACGCGGCGAGCTTGGCGGCAGGGAGATTGACGACCAAGATGTTCATGACGCCATCCCGTTTGTTCGGCCGAGGATTTCGAACGACGCCGCAAACCTCGGCGATGATTTCACAGAAGAACTCGGCCATCGCCATGCTCGCGGTCACGAAGCTCACGAACGGCTGGCCTTTGCCCGTGAATCCGACGGCACCGTCGCCGTCGAGTAGCCCGCGCACGTAGTCCGCCTTCGCGAACGGCGGTTCGAGCGGCTTGAGGATCTTCGACTTCCTACCCGGCGGCACGCCGAGTTCCGCGATCGAGCGCCGAGCCGCCTGGTTGAAGAACCCGAGGACTGCCGATGTGTAGGCCTCGCTGAAGTTCGTGGTGCGGGTCCGGTACCGGATCGAGGAGTAGCAGGGCAGGATCGCGGCCAGGCGAGGCAGGACATCCGCGTCCCTCGCCGACAGCTCCAGAACCACTTTGCCCTTGCCTGCGAGATTGCCGGAGTGCGAACCGTCGGTCTGCAAGAGGCCGATGAGGTATGAGATTTCTGGTTTCACTGGATCGAACATGTCGCAAACGTAGGAACGCGGTCCGACATTCTTTGGACCGTAAATCCGACGTTAGCGATGCGGATCACGACAGGGTGCACGTTCATGCCTGACGGTCCGCGGATGAGTACCTGAAAAAACATGTTGATGATTCATGCACTGGCATAGGAACATTGACACCGCAGCTCGGCCGGTTGTCTACAATGTCCCCGTTGAGAGGAGCCCCTCCATGTCCTTCACTGAACTCGCATCCAAAGCGGCTCCGATCCGCCTGTGGGGCGACGTCGACACGGTCGAACCGCAGGCGCGCGGGCAGCTCTACAACATCGCAAAGCTCCCGTGGGTGCACGGCGTCGCGGTCATGCCCGATGTGCACTACGGCATCGGGGCCACGGTCGGCTCGGTCATCGCGATGCGCGGTGCCGTATCGCCCGCGGCGGTCGGCGTGGACATCGGCTGCGGAATGACCGCGCAGCGCACGTCGTTGACGGCCGAGGATCTGCCCGACGACCTCGCACGGCTCCGCTCCGCGATCGAGGCCGCCATCCCGGTCGGCCAGGCCATGCACAAGAGTTCAGTCGACGTCGGGCATCTCAACACCGGCCTGCACGGCTGGCACGAGTTCTGGTCCGGATTCAACGATCTGGCACCGCAGGTGGCTCGTCGAACCGAGGCCAAGGCAATGAAACAGCTTGGGACACTAGGCCAAGGCAACCACTACCTAGAGTTTTGCCTGGCAGATGACGGCGAAGTCTGGCTGATGCTGCACTCCGGTTCCCGCTACGTCGGCAACGCGCTCGCGCAGCACCACATCGAGAAGGCGAAGGGCCTGCCGCACAACGCGGACCTGCCCGACCCCGATCTCGCGGTGTTCATCGCCGACACGCCCCAGATGGAGGCGTACCGGCGGGACCTGTTCTGGGCGCAGGAGTACGCGCGGCGGAACCGGGCCGTGATGATGGCGCTGTTCCGGCAGGTCGTCAAGAAGCGCTTCGCGAAGGCCCGCTTCGATCCGGAGATCTCGGTCCACCACAACTACGTGGCCGAGGAGACCCACGACGGACAGGAACTGCTCGTCACCCGCAAGGGCGCGATCCGGGCGGGCCTGGGCGACATGGGGATCATCCCCGGGTCGATGGGCGCCGCGAGCTTCATCGTGCGCGGCCTCGGCAACGCCGACGCCTACGAGTCCGCCTCGCACGGCGCGGGCCGGAAGATGAGCCGGAACGCGGCGAAGAAGCGGTTCACCGTCGAAGACCTCATCGCCCAGACCGAAGGCGTCGAGTGCCGGAAGGACCCGGGCGTGCTCGACGAGATCCCGGGCGCCTACAAGGACATCGAAGCGGTCATGGCCGCCCAGCGGGACCTGGTCGAGATCGTCGTACGCCTGCGCCAGGTCATCTGCGTCAAGGGCTGACCGCCCCGAAGGCCTCCCGCCGTTAACGCCGCGGCGGGAGGCCTTAGCGCGTTCAGGCGGCGAGATCCAGGACCCAGGTGACGCCGAAGCGGTCCTTGAGTATCCCGTACAGGCCCGCCCACGCCGAAGGGCCGAGCGGCTGGATCACCGTCGCGCCTTCGGACAGGCGCTCCCAGGCGGCGGCGAGCTCGTCCGGGTCGTCGCCGCGCACGGAGACGAAGAACGGGTCCTCGCCGCGGCTCCAGGGCCGCGGCGTTCGCCGACCTGGCGGCCCGCTTCGGCGAGGCAGGGCGCCATGTCGGTGGGCCCTCCTGAAAACCGGTGTCCCCCCGGGCCGCCGGTTTCGTATGCTCCGGGCGTGATCGGGTTCGAAGCGTTGCGCGGGTTGCATCATCGGGAGGCGGCGGGGCGGCTGGCTGTGGCCGGTTGGGGCGTGTGCGGGGTGGGGGACTGGGCCGTCGTGTGGCGGTCGCCGGACGGGCGGGTGGTGGCGCGGGTGTGCGCGTTCGAGCCCGCGTACGGCGTGTTCGTGGAGCTGTGCCGGCGCCTCGAAGGGCACGCGGTGCTGCCGCGGATCGACTTCGACGCCGAGCTCGCCGGAGGCGGGCGGGTGACGGTCATGGAGCACCTGGCTCCGGCCGAAACCGAGGAGCGCGAGGCCGTCCTGGCCCGTTGGGACGCCGCCGAGCCGGGTGACCCGGTCGCCGCGGTGCGCGCGGCGGCCGAAGCGCTCGACGCCGAGGCGGCGCGCGAGGTGCCGTTCTGGGGCGGGCTCGACCGCAACCCGGGGAACGTCATGCGGCGCGCCTCGGGCGAGCCGGTGCTCGTGGACCTGTTCTACGCCAACGGCCTGGACATCTACAAGGCCCTGGTGGAGGACCCCGCGGCGGTCGCGGCGGCCTTCCCCGCCGAGCGGCGGGAGTTCATCTGCGAGATCGCCGTGATCGCGCGCGAGTCCTCCCCGGAGCAGATCGCCGCCCTGCGGGCCGCGGCCGCCTCGATCGCGTAGCTACCGCCCGGCGCTGACGAGGGGCATGACGATGTGGTCCAGCATCTCGTCGATGACCGCTGCGGACGCCGGGCGGCCCTTCATGAGGAAGTGCTGGGTCATCATGCTCGGGGCGAGGTTCACGATGCGCGGGTGGAGCGCCTCGGGGCGGACCGTGCCGTTCGCGATGCCGGACTCCAGGATCTTCGCGAAGACCCGGATGCGCGGCTGCTCGATCGCCTCGCGGATCTTCTCGGCCTCCTCCGCGTCCGAGGTGGCGCGCAGTTCGCCCACCCATCCGCGCATGGCCTCGCCGGCCGGTCCGGCCTGGTTCTCGCCGATGCGGAGCATGACGTGCCGCATGTCGGCCCGGACGTCGCCGCTGGGCTCGAACTTCGTGTCGACCGCGGTCGCCATGTAGCGCGCCGCCGCCCGGATGAGGTGCGCCCGGTCGGGCCAGCGCTTGTACAGCGAGGCCTTGCCGGCCTTGGCGCGGGCGGCGATGGCCTCCATGCGCAGGTTCGCGTAGCCGACTTCGGCGAGTTCCTCCAGGGCGGCCTCGAAGATGGCGCGTTCGAGGTCGTCGCCGCGCCTTCGCCCGGCTGTGGACTCGGTCACCGCACTCCTTTCGATAGTGAACGATTCGTTCACTAAATGCTAGCTTGTAATAAGAGACGCTCCGTTCACTACGGTCGCGTCCCGGAAACCACCACGTTCTCGGCCGCCGGCCCGCCGTCCGTGCCCCCGGCCCTCCTCCCGAAACACCATAGGAGGCAGTCCTTTGACCGCCGTAACCGACGCTCCGCCAGCTCCGGCGATGAGCCACCGCGAGGTCATGCGCGCCCTGTCCGGGCTGCTCATGGTCCTGTTCGCGGCCATGGTCTCCTCGACCGTCGTCTCCGTCGCCCTCCCGCAGATCGTGGGCGACCTCGGCGGCACCCAGTCGCAGTACACGTGGGTCGTCACCGCGACCCTCCTCGCGAGCACCGCCTCGACGCCCATCTGGGGCAAGCTCGCCGACCTGTTCGACAAGAAGCGCCTGCTCCAGATCGCCATCGCGATCTTCGCGCTGGCCTCGCTCGCCTGCGGCCTCGTGGAGAACACGGGCCAGCTCATCGCCCTCCGCGCCGTCCAGGGCCTCGGCATGGGCGCCCTCCAGGTGCTCGTCCAGGTCATCATCGGCGCGATGGTCAGCCCGAAGGAACGCGGCCGGTACAACGGCTACCTCGGCGCGGTCATGGCCGTCTCCACCGTCGGCGGCCCGCTCCTCGGCGGCGCGATCACCGACACCGACTGGCTCGGCTGGGAATGGTGCTTCTTCCTCGCCGTCCCGATCACCGTCGTCGCCTTCTTCATGCTCCAGCGCACGCTCCACCTCGCCGAGTCCAAGAAGCCCGACACGAAGATCGACTACCTCGGCGCGAGCCTCATCGCCGCGGGCGTCAGCCTGCTGCTCCTGTGGGTCACGTTCGTCGGCAACGACTTCGACTGGATCTCCTGGCAGACCGCGCTCATGGTCGCCGGTTCGGTCATCCTGCTCGGCGGGGCCGTGGTCGTGGAGACGAAGGTCCGCGAACCGGTCGTGCCCCTGCACGTCATCAAGCGCCGCGACCCGGCGCTGGCGGTCGTCGCGAGCCTCGCGGTGGGCATGGCGATGTTCGGCGGGGCGGTCTTCCTCGGCCAGTACTTCCAGATCGCCCGCGGCTACTCGCCGACCGAGGCGGGCCTGCTGACCATCCCGATGATGTTCGGCGTCATGGTCTCCTCGACGATCGCCGGGCGCCTGGTCTCCAAGACCGGCAGGGTCAAGCCCTACATCCTCACCGGGGCGCTGGTCCTGACCGGCGGGTTCACGATGCTCGCGACGATCGACCACACGACCTCCCTGGTGTTCATGGGCGTCGGCATGTTCCTCGTGGGCACCGGCGTCGGCATGGCGATGCAGAACCTCGTGCTCGTGGTCCAGAACTCGGTCCCGCTGCGCGAACTCGGGGCCGCCTCGGGCGCGATCGCGTTCTTCCGGTCCCTCGGCGGCACCATCGGCGTCTCGGTCCTCGGCGCGGTCCTGGCCAACCAGGTCGCCGACAAGATCGCCTCGGGCCTGGCGGCCCTGGGCATCGACACGAGCGGGAGCCTCGGCGGCTCGACCCTCGACCTCGACGCGATGCCCGCGCCGGTCGCCGAGGTCGTCCGCGCCTCCTACGGGGACGCGACCGGGCACCTGTTCATGATCTCGGCCTGCATCGCCGCGGCCGGGTTCATCGCGGCGCTCTTCCTCACGCCCGTGAAGCTCCGCGAGACCGTCGACATGGTCGAGGAGATCGTCGAGGAGATCGCCGTCGGCGAGGAGACCGTCCTCGGCGCCAAGTAGCGCCACCGCAGACCCCGGGCCCGAGCCGCACCCGCTCGGGCCCGGTCCGTTTGCCGTCCACCGGGTCTCGCCGAGCCCCGCTAAGGTGGACGGATGCGACCCGAAGTCTGGGTTCCCGCCGCCGCGACCCTGGCGGCCCCCCTCGTCCCGACGATCGCCTCCTGGGTCGTCCGCACCTTCAGGGGCGACGAGCGCCCCGCGTCCGCTCCCAGCCGCCCCCGCCGCCTCGCGGCCCTGGCCGCGATCCCGGCCGCGGCGGCGGTGTGGCTCGCCCCGAATCCGTGGAACTGGATCGCCGCGGCCGTCTACATGCTCGCCCTGGCGACGGTGTTCGCCTGGTCATGGCTACGAGCGGTTCGCCACCCGACGGTGCTCCCGGAGGCGCAGCGACTGCTGAAGGACGGCGCCCGGCGGGCTCCCGGCTTCGAGTACGACCGTGACTTCCTGCCCGACCTGGTGCGCGTCTACACCACGAACGACCTCGCGCGTGAGCGCGGCGCGCAGGAGCCGGCGAACCCGGACAAGCCCCAGGAGTCCGCCTCCGAGCAGCGGGTGAGCTTCGAGAGGATCATCGTCGATCCGAAGGTGCGCCACATCGCGATCACCGGTGAGGCGGGCATCGGGAAGACCTTCATGCTGCGGTACTGGGAGCACGATCTGCGGCACCGTGCGCCCGCGGCGGCCGACCCGGTCTCGAAGTACCGGCCGCTGCTGGTCTCCGCGAGGAGGCTCGTGGGCTGCGCGTCGATCTCTGAGGCCTTCGGCGAGGTCGGCGACGACGCGCTGGAGCACCCGCCCGGCAAGGGCCTCTCCTGGCTCGTGATGATCGACGCGTTCGACGAGATCACCGACGCCGCCGATCGCGCCGAGGTCGAGCGCCTCGTGTTCGAGTCCATAGAGGACGCCACGAAGCACGACCGCGCCCGCAAGTTCGTCATCACCACCCGCGGCCTCACCGACGACCGCCGGCGCAGCTTCGAGAGCCGCGGCGTCACCGAGTTCGTGCTCCAGGTCTTCACCTCCGAACAGTTGCACGCCTTTCTGGTCAACGCCGAGACGAGCATCCCCGACCGCGAGACCCGCTCCCCGGCCCATGTCGCCGCGGTCGCCAAGGCCGACCGCTTCCTCAAGCGCTGGGAGGACGAGGACGACCTGCTCGAACTCTTCCGCCTGCCGCTCCTCGCCCGCGTCGCCGCCACCGTCTACTTCCAGAACCGCCACCTCGAACTGCCCTCGCGGCGCGTCGACGTCTACCACGACGCCATCGAGCACTGGATCGCCCAGTTCCACAAGCGGATGGACGCCGAACGCGAGCAGCACGGCCCCGCTCTGCGCCTCCTCAAAGCCTGGCACCGGAGCGAAGGCGATCCCGGCGCCGAAGCCACCGACGCGGCCGTCCGCGACCTGTTGCGCCGCTTGGCCGTCCGCTACCTCGAGTCCGACCGGCGATCGGTCGTCGGCATCGCCTGCGACCTCATGGAGCTCCAGGTCAGGCCCAAGGACCCGGGTCAGCTGGAGGCCCTGGTGACGCTGCTGGAGGCCACCGGGCTCATCCACGACGTGCGGACCGTCGGCTCCCACTTCGTCCACAAGTCCTACGCCGAATACCTCGCGGCACCCGCCACCCTCGACCGCTACCCCGATCCGGTCGCATGGAACGCCGCCTTCCGCGACCCCGAACGCCGCATCGCCGCAATCTTCGCTTTCGCCCAAGTGCCCCATGCAGAGCGGGTGGCGCTCATTGACGCTATGCGCCAGGACCCCGAATGTGTGTATGCGCTCGGCTGGATCGCCGCCGAGGGCCTGTGCGTGGTCCAGGGGACGGGTCGGATCGACCACGAGGTGCGCAACGCGCTGATCGGCACAGTGGTCCAAGGCTGGCCCCCGTACCCGCAGCCCGACTGGTGGCTGCTGGTGAACGGCCTGTGCGCCGTCGGGCACACGAGGGACCTACTGCACCGTCAGATCCAAGAAGGACGGTTTTCGGATTCCGATCGCTTGCAGGTATGCGCCGCGCTGGCAAGGCACGACTTTCGCGGTATCGCATCCCTGCGCGCCTTCGCAGAGGAGGGAGGCAGCCCTTGGACCAGGGCGCGTGCGGCCGACGAGCTCGTCGAATTCGACCGGCCCTTCGCCATAGCGACCTTGGAGGAGATTGCGGCGGACATGGACATGCCCGACGGAGTCAGGTACATCGCCCTGAGCAGTCTCACAAGAGACCGGCCCTCCACAGCGATACCGCTACTGCGTGACTTCGCACTCGACACCGGAGTACAGGCGGAATCGAGAGCCTCCGCCGCGGGCGCGATGATCGAACATGACGCCGATGCCTCTGCGATGCTGCTCAAGCAGCTCATGAACGAGTTCCGCGGCAAGGAGTTCGCCCCGGTCTCGCCGGCGATTTTCCTGTGCGACATCGACGCCGACGAGGCTACGAACGAGCTTCGCGACCTGGTGGCGAACAGAGGCATCGCGGGCTTCCAGCGCGTTAGGGCAGCCGCGGCCCTGGCGCGACAGGACCGTAAAGCCGGCATCGCCCGGTTGCGGGAGTTGTCAGAGGACCCGACGATCGAGATCTGGGGCGCCATCAACGCACTTAGGGAACTCCGCGAACACGAGGACAGGGCGGAGGTGGAACGTCGGCTCCTCGCCATCAAGGAGGACAGCACCCTTGATTACTGGGACCGGATGCACGCCGCTCGGACTTTCGCACTCGAAGGCTGGCCCGTCGACACCGCGATGCTCGAGTCCATAGCGGATGACCCGACGATCGATGAGTACGTTCGCGTAGGTGCCCTCGACGACCTGATCGCAGTCGACCAGGCGAGAATCATTGCGCGACTGCAAAACCACGCAATCGATCCGGGCTCGGGCGGTCATGAGCGGGTTACCGCGGCGCTATACGTGTCGAATTGGAACTTCCAGCTCGGCGTGACCCTTCTAGAGAGCATACTCGCAGAGCCCTCGGCTGGCGATCACGTGCGCCAACGTGCGCTGCACTTCCTGCTGGGCTACGGTCAGCGCCACGCGCGTCCCCGACTACTCGCGCTCGCCGAGGACCCGACCGCCACAGCCGCGGCCCGCATCGCCGCGGTCGACTCGCTGATGCCGAGACTCGGCGGACACGGCCTCGCGATCCTGCGGCATCTGGCGGAGGACACGGGCCTGCTCCCGGAGGACCGAGTCGAGGCGGTCACCGGGCTCGTGCGCTACGACCTGGACGAGGATCCGGAACGGCTAGGCGACCTGGCGGACGACGCCGCGCTCCACGAGGATGCCCGTCTGAAAGCGGCGACCGAGCTCGCACGGTACCACCCATCGAAGGCCGCGACATCCCTGCGCCGCATCGCGACCGCCACTGAGGTGAGCGACGATGCGCGGACGACCGCGGCCTGCGAACTCGTCGCGCTCGACCTCGCGACTGCGATCCCCCTCCTCATTGCGACGGCCGAGGACGCCGACGCCGACGACGAGTCCCGCGTGAGCGCCGCGAAGGCGGTGGCGAAAATCGACATGGAGCACGGATGCGCCCTCCTCCTGCCGCTTGCAAAGGACAAGGGGCTCTGCCATTCGAACGCCGTGGAAGCCGCCCACCTCCTCCGCAAGTACGGCGACGCCCGCGGGCTTGACCTGACCATCGCGTACACGACCTGCCCGGACCTCGATGACCAGGCGAGGGTCCGCGCCGCGGCCACCCTGCTCGAATCCGACCGCGGACTCGGCACGGCCCGCCTGGCCGAGCTGGCCTCCGACGACACGATCGACGACGTGGCTCAGACCGACGCCGCCCTCAAACTCGCCGGACTTGACCGTGAAGCGGGCCTCGCGTCGCTCCGCCGGACGGCCGCTCTACCACTCTCGCTCGGCGGGCGAACCGCATACGCGACCAAATGGATCGCGAGGTTCCGGCCGGAGGAGGGAACGCCGCTGCTGCACGCCATGGCCGCAAACGAGGACGACCCCGGTTCCACCAGAGCCCATGCGGCCCAGTTCCTGACCGAACGCGATCGCGGCGCCGGCCTGCCGATCCTGCGGCGCCTGGCCGAGGGCAGGGGATGCGATCCGTACGCCGCCGAGCTCGCAGCCCGGTACCTCCGGCGACACGACCGGCCGGCCGCCGCTGCCCTCCTGCACGCTCTCATGGAGGACACCTCGGCGTCCGCCTTCGCCCGCGTCGAAGCTGCCGACGACCTGCCTGCCGCCAACCTGAGCGAGGCCGTGGAACGGTTGCGTCGCTTCACGGACGACCCGGCATTCGACGGCCTGGGCAGGGCCGCGGCGGCGCTCAACCTCAGCTTCTGCCGCAAGCGCGAAGGCCTCGACCGCCTCCGCGCCCTCATGGCCGATCCGGACCTGGACGAGACCGAGCGGCTCTGGGCCGCGATCACCCTCGCCTGCCGCGACGCCGAGGCGCGGGCCTCGCTCGCGGGCCGCCGGGTCGAGGAGGGCAGCGTCGACTTCGGGCGCTTGCACGAAGCGGCCGACAACGCGATCAAGCTCAATCTCCGTACGGGATATCAGGTTCGGCGCTTCGCGATCGAACTCGAAGCGGCCTCCGGGGCGTCTTCTATGCATGAGTGAAACCGGAACGAACACTCCTGAACGTCCACGTGCGGTCGCCGTCTCCAGTACGGCATTGTGGATAGCCGCCGCGGTGCTGGCCGTGGCGGCGGCGGTGAAGATCGTGGCCTATGTGCCCGCGAACGAGGCGATCACCGACGCGCAGCTAGACACGGCCAGGGCCTACAGCATGGACCCCGACCTGCTGGCGATGACGCCGTTCCTCGCCAGCACGACCGGCCTGTTCGCCGTGCT
Organism: Glycomyces paridis; assembly: GCF_004912155.1. Lineage (GTDB taxonomy): Bacteria > Actinomycetota > Actinomycetes > Mycobacteriales > Micromonosporaceae > Glycomyces > Glycomyces paridis. Next base: position 102,074 of record NZ_STGX01000008.1, read on the forward strand.
CGCCTACGGCTGCTCCGCGTTCTTCTTCGCGATGACCGCCCGCAGCGTCGGCCGGGGCACCCGGGCCTCGTTCGCGCTCGCGGTGTTCACCTGGACGGCCGCGGCCGTGTGCTGCGGACTGCAACCGTTCGTCTGGTACCGGCTGCGCACCCACGGCACCGACGAGACGCGGTCGATCCTCGACCAGGTCGCCGACGACCTGCCCTGGTGGCTCACCACGGTCGAACTGGCGGCGCTCGCGCTCGTGGCCCTCGCCGCCGTCGCGGTGGGCCTGCTGCTGAGTCCCGCGGCGAAGGCGTTCCGACTCCCGGCACCGGAACCGACACCGCCGACCACCGAATGGCGGTTCCGGCCGCCCCGCGACGCCGAAGCGGCAGTGGAGAGTGACGCACATCGCCCCCCGCGCTGAATCCTTTCGCCCGGCCACAGACTCTTATGGGGGCCGGGACGCGCCCGGCGCCGGAGAGGAGGACGCCGTGGACACCGCCACCGCCCCCGACCAGGAGGCCGCCGCCGGCTGGCCCCGAGCCGCACTGGTCAGCGCCGCCCAGCGCGGCGACCGGTCCTCCATCGCGGCCCTCGTCACCGACTCGCATCCGCATGTGCGCCGCTTCGCGCGCGCGCTGTGCGCCTCGGACGCCGACGCCGAGGACGCCGCGCAAGAAGCGCTCATCATCCTGTACCGCAGGATCGGCACGCTGCGCGCGACCGGCGCCTTGGCCTCGTGGCTGTTCCGGATCGTGCGGAACGAGTGCCTGCGCCACGCGCGACGCGCCTGGCGCGGCGACGATCTGACCCGGGTGAGCGCCACGCTTGCCGGAGAGGACGACCTCATGCGGCGCCTGGAGGAGCTGTGGGTCGCCGAGGCCATCGCAGGGCTCCCCCCGGACCTCCGTCGTGTTCTCGTACTGCGCGACCTCCTCGGCTACCCGGGCCGGACGGTCGCCGACGCGCTCGGTCTCTCCGTGTCCGCCATGAAGTCGCGCCTCCACCGAGCGAGAGCTGCGGTTCGCGAACATCTGACTGGGGAGTCGGACGAGGTCGGGACGCCGTTGGCGACTCGCGAACGCCTTGCGGGCGAATCGCCCTCGACTGGGGCGCGGGCGGCGATGCGAACGCCCCAGGCCGGAGCCGGACTAGGTCGGCCGAGGTCGGTGGTTCGCGAACGCCTCGCCCGGGATGCCGCCGCTGGCGGGTCGATTGGGGCATAGGCCGCCCCGCGATCCGCGCGATGCGATCCGCGATCCGCTTTCTGCGGAATGCGAATGCGGAGCCCGGCCGCCGTGCGCGCTGGCCTGCTGCACGAGCCGATCCGACGGCCTTTCACCCGCACGGGCCGCACTCCGCATCACCCTCGCCGGCCGCACCCGTGCCACCTTTGCGGGCCGCACCAAGCGGCCCGCCACATCACCCACCGAGCCTCACAGTTCGGCGTCTAAGGAGTTCACCATGCTCGAAATCGGTTCGACCGCAACAGACCTCGACCTGGAGGACACCTCCGGCGACCAGATCCGCCTCGGCGGTCGCCATGCGCTGCTGTACTTCATGCGCTCCACGACCTGCCCGGTGTGCAACGGACATGTCAGAGACCTCGCCAAGCGGGCCGACCTGTTCGCCGCCGCAGACGTCCGGGTCCTCATCGCCGTGCCCGAGGGCCGCGGCGAGGCCGCGGCCTGGCGGGCGAGGCGGGGAGTGCCGTTCGAAGTGGTCACCGGGCGAAGCGGCACGCCGCATGAGTCGGTCGGATTGGTGCGGAAGGTGTTCGGCGCCATGCAGCAGTCCGGCAGCATCCTCCTCGACCGGGGCGGCGCGGTCCGGCACGCCCACGCCGCGACCATGCCCACCGCCGGCTACGACCGGAAGGGCATCCTCGCGGCCGTGGGGTCGTTGCAGCGCAATGACAAGCGCGACAGCGGTCGCGCCTAGCCCCGGATCAGCGCACCTCGGCGGCCACGAGTTCGACCTCGAAGCCGTCCTGGTCTTCAAGATAGGCGGCGTAGTGGCCGTCGCCCCCGGCGTACGGGTGGCGGTCGGCGAACAGCAGCCGCCAGCCGTGGTCGGCGCCCTCGGTGACGAGGCGTTCGACCTCGGCGTCGTCACGGACGTGGAACGCGAGGTGGTTCAATCCGGGCGCGCGCCGGTCGTGCCGGTCGCCGGTGAGCGCCGGAGACTGCTCCACGACGAGGTACGTCGGACCGAGCCGCCAACTGCGCCCGGCGGGCCAGTCCTGATGCGGCGCATACCCGAGGCGTTCGAGCAGCCACCCGATCGAACCGACCGCGCGGGCGAGGTCGGGCACCCACAGCTCGACGTGGTGCAAGGTCCCGTTCGCTGGAGTCTCCATTGCCGGAACGCTATCCCGGCGCAGTCAGCGCTCGGTGAGGGCCTGGCCGTGCTCGGGCGGCAGGGCCTCCACCAGCCGGGCGAGGTCGGCCCGGTTCGTCCCTGTCGAGCTGACTCGCCTCCGGGTGCCGTCGGGGAGTTCGCGCACGATCCGCCTGCCGTCGTAGAAGACACGCTCGCCCTTCGGCGCTCCGAGGCCGCGGCTGCCTGGGCCGAACGCCATGAAGACCGTGAGGCCGCCGGTGGAGGGGTTGTAGAGGTAGCGCTGGCCGAAGAAGGAGCGGAGGCCGCCGCCGAGGAGCGCCAGTCCGGCGAGGCCGATCGGCACGAGCAGTGGAATGAACGGCATGAACAGCGACAGTGCGGCGACGACCATGAGCACGCCGCCCATGCCCGTCATGAGGAACGAGGTCGGCCGCGAATACCGGACCCGGATGTAGCGGGGGCCTCTTGAACCGGACATGGCGCCTACTTCCTGCGTTCGCGCTGCTCCCAACGGTCCTCGGACACCGGCCGCGAGACCGTCTCGACCATCCGGGCCGGATCGGCGCGGTTCGACCGGCGCTATCCGACCGTCGCGGCCCGACCGACAGGGTTCGGGGCAGGGGTTCTCCAGTGGACTGAGGGGAAGGGCCAGATCAGTCTATCGGCCCGGGGCCACGGTCCGAAAGTCGAAAGTGGCCCGTACAAGCCTCCGAAACGCCTTCGGGACCGAGCCGACCGGCCCGATCCCGAAGTGTCCGTGAGTGTTCACTAGGCGACGTTGAGCGCCGTGTCGATCTTGGCGGTCATGGCCGCCATCGCGGGGCTGGGCGCTCCCTTGTGGGCGCGGTTGGCGGCCGCGATCGCGACGTTGATCGTGGTGCGGAAGTTCTCGGCCTCGGCCGGGTCGTGGGCCTCCAGGAGGGTCACCGAGGCGGTGAGGGCCGGGAGGACCTGGTCGGCGAGGGTCGCGGCGGACTTGGCCTTGAGCTTGAAGTCGTGGGTCTTCGCGGCGAGGACGTGCCCGACCGCGCCGGTCGCGGAGGCGAAGGCGAGCGTGCCCTCGGTGGCGACCTTGTGGGCCGAGCCGGCGATGCCCGCGTAGGACATGAGGGTGACGGCGCCGAAGGCGGCGGTGCGGATGACGGACTTGTCCTGGGCGGTGAGTTCGGCGTTCATGTCGTTGCGCTCCTTGTAAGCGGTGGTGCGTGCTTCGTTGATGGAGCAACTATGTGGGGCCGCGCTGACACGGCCCTGACGCCGCGCCGCCCTCGGACTGACACGGCACCCGCACCCTGTCGCCGCAGGTCAGACGCGAAAAGACCGGCCGCAGCGCCCGCCGGGCGCCGCTGCCGGTCCTCATCGTGCCGTCTCGGCTACGGGTTCACCAGCGCCACCAAAGGAAGCGCCGCTCGTAGCGGACGGTGACGCGCCCCCAGTTGTTGTCGCCGGTGATGTGGAAGCGCGGCCCGTCGACCGCCTGTTGGCACCGGTTGGTGACCGTGCCGCCCTTGAGCCGGACGCCCTCGTCCACGGCCGAGGCGTTCCGCGGAAGGACCAGTGTGAACCTGGAGTGGGCCAGGTCCACCTCCACTTCGATGTCGCCTGCGGCGAAAGCGGCGCTGCGGCAGTCGAGGGTGACCGCGCTGTGCCGGGGTTTGACGGTGATGCGGCGCGGGACGGTCCAGACGCCTTCGCGCTTGACGCGGCTGTGCTGTGGGTCCAGGACCATGTCCGGCGCGCTGCCGGTGGCCTGGAGGCGGTTGGAGACCGCGAGGGCGCGGTCGTCGTCGGGGAGGTCGGCGAGCAGGCGCGAGACGTCGGCGTAGGTCTTCGCCTCGTACGCCTGCCGCGAGCGCTCGGCGAACTCTTCGAGGTCGAGCAGGCCGTCCTCGGTGGCGGCGTGGAGCCTGCCGATGAGCGCTTCGCGCTGTGCGTTGGAGATGCGGATGTTCGGATCGGGCGCGGACATTGCGGTTCCTCTTCTGCTTTGAACAAGTTCGAACCTACCGCTTCGCGCACGGGTTCTGAGGGCCGCTCCGGGCCGGAGTCGAGTCGGGCGCCGTTCGGCGGGCCCGGCGGGGCGGTTCCGGGTCGACCCGTTCAGACGAGGCCGGCCTGATGGGCGAGGATCGCCGCTTCGACGCGGTTCCTGACGTCGAGCCGGAGGAAGATGCCGCTGAGGTAGCCCTTGACGGTGCCTTCGGTGAGGAACAGCGCCGCGGCGATCTCGGCGTTCGAGGCGCCCGTCGCGAGCAGTGCGAGCACCTCGCGTTCGCGGGCGGTGAGGGAGGCGAGCGCCCGGCCCGCCTCGGTCGCCGACGCTCCGGCGCGGAGGAGGCCGATGAGGTGCGCGGCGACGGCCGGGGAGAGCATCGCGCCGCCGCCCGCCGCGGCCCTGACACCGCGGAGCAGATCGTACGGGTCGCCGGATTTGACGAGGAACCCGTTGGCGCCCAACTGGACGGCACGGGCGATGTACTCGTCGTCGCCGAACGTGGTGACGATGATCGCCGCCTGCGCCGGGCGGGCGCGGCGGATCTGCTCGAGCGCGGCGAGCCCGTCGAGTTCGGGCATGCGGATGTCCATGAGCACGACGTCGGGTCGTTCGGCGAGCGTGAGCGCGACGGCCTGCCGGCCCGTCGCGGCCTCGACGCCGAGCACCTCGATACCGGGATCGGTGTCCAGGATGGCCCGGTAGCTCGCCCTGACGACCGGCTCGTCGTCGGCCAGGAGCACGCGGATCACAGCCATGACCGCTCCCGCAGGTCGCTTACCCGCACCACGGCGCCGTCGTGGAAGCAGACCTCGAAGACGGCGAGCCCGAGCGGGAAGTTGCCGTCGGTGTAGTAGGCGCACGACCATTCGGGTTCGTGCGCGGGCGCGGGCACGAGGCGAACGGGCGCCTGCCTTGCGGGCAGCAGTCGTTCGGCCTCGGCGGCGGCCATGCCCGCCTGGAGGAGGTCGAAGTCCCCCTCCTCGATGACGTCGTCATGGGTCGCCCAGGTGTAGAAGCCCATGAGCACGACGAGGGCGACGCAGGCGGGCGCCAGCCCCGAGCGCACGGTCCGCCACAGGGGCGAGCGCCGTGTGCCGCTCACCGAGGGCGCCGGACGCGGCCTGCGCGGGATCTGCGCGGTCACGGTGAACTCACCGCCTTCGGCCACACCGCCCTTGACCTCACCACTCTCGATTTCACCGCCCTCGGTCCCACGCCTCTCAACCTTGGCCTCCAGCCGCCCTCCCGCGACCGCGACCCGGCGCCGGAGGGCCCCGAGCCCGGTCGCGGCGGCCGTCGAGCGCGCCTCCCGGTCCTCGGCGGCGGGCACCCGGTTGCGCACCTCGACCTCGACGGCCTCGGCGGTGCCGCCGAAGGTGACCGCGACGGCCTGGCCCGGCGCGTGCCGGAGCGCGTTCGTCAGCGCCTCGCGAACCACTCGGTACAGCGTGCGATCGGCGACGGGGTGGAGTCTGGTCGGCACTTCGCCGCGCCGGACGATGACCGCGCCCGAGGCCGCGAGCCGGTCGATCATCGCTTCGACCGATTCGGGCGCTTCGGGTTCTCGTGCGGCCGCGAGCGCCCGGCGAAGCTCCTGCACGGCGTGCTCGACGTCCCGGCGAATGTCGGCCGCCTGCTCCTGAACGGCCCCGGTCGTCTGCACCTGCAACGCCCCCGCCTTCAGGGCGATGACGCTCAGGTCGTGCCCGAGCGCGTCGTGCATCTCCTCGGTCAGGCGGCTGCGGTCGGCCAGGACCGCGTTCACCGCGATCGCCTGCTCGTAGTCGCGCCGGAACCCTCGATAGCGCAGGACCAGCACAGCGAACCAGACCAGCGCGACCACCGTGAACTGGAGCCCGAGGAACACGAGCGTCGACCCGGTCGCGGCCCACCAGCCCAGCGCCGCGACCTCCGCCAGCGCGCCCGCCGCCGCGCACACGGCGACGGCGGGCGAGGACGACGGTCGGATCATGCCGCCCACTGTAAGCGGCCCGCCGCGCCGCTCACGCGTCACGCCGTTCCAGCAGCACCGAGGCCGCCGCGTACGCCGCCGCCGCCCACCCGGCCACGATCAGCAGCTTGACGACGGAGGGGTAGTCGGTGCCGTCGCCGGTGACGAACCGCCCCGCGGCGCCTGCGGGCGTCCACACGCTCATCGACGGCGGCATCGCCAGCATCCCGACCAGGAGCACCAACCCCACGGACAAGGTGCCCACGGCGCTCCGGATGATCGCGCCCAACGCGACGACCAGGACCGCCACCACGCCGAACAGCGCGGCCACCCTCGCGACCGTGACGGCCGCCGACTCGGCCGCCGGCGCGGCGTGCCCGGCGAGCGTGAGCGACCCAGCGGCCACCCCGAGGCCGCCGGCCACCGCACCGCTGACGACGCCCAGGGCGACCGCGACGAGCGTCTTGCCCGCGAGCACGACCCAGCGGCGCGGCTGCGCCTGGAACGTCGAGCGGATGCTCCCGGTCGAGTACTCGGAGGTGATCAGCGTCATCGCCGCGGCGGTGAAGGTGAGCAGGCCGAACTGCACGGCCGGACCCAAGACGTCGACCACGCGCATCGTGGTCCCCGCCGGGTGCTCCCCGAGACTGAGGCCGTGCACGAAGTCGTTGCCCAAGGACGCCGCCGTGACCGCGACCAGGACGACCGTGCTGATCAAGCACAGCAGCGGAGAGAGGATCGAGAACGTCTTGCCCCATTCGGCACCCAGCGCGCGGATCATCGCCCAGCACCGCCGATCGCGACCGTCTCGCCCGCGGGCGTTGCGGCCCTGCGGAACTCGAACTCGTCCTCCACCAGGCGCAGGTACCCCTCTTCCAGGGTCGCGGGCGTGGACGACAGCGAATGCACGCGCACGCCCCGCTCGAACGCGAGGTCGCCGATCCGCTCGATCGACCCTCCCGTGATCGACAGCGTGCCGGGCGCCTCCCGTTCCGCCGACATCCCCTCCCGTTCGAGCGCCTCCACCAGACCGTCGAGACCGGCGAGGTCGGGCGTCCGCAGCACCGTGACGTCGGCGACAGACGCGACCAGCTCCCGCGTGGTGCAGTCGGCGAGGAGCCGCCCCTTGCCCATCACGATCACGCGGTCGACCGTCTGGTGCATCTCCGCCATCAGGTGGCTGGAGACCAGCACCGTCCGCCCCTCGGCCGCGAACGACTGGAGAAGGGAGCGGATCCACCGCACGCCGTCGGTGTCCAGCCCGTTCATCGGCTCGTCGAGCACCAGCACCGCCGGATCGCCCAGCAGCGCCGCCGCGATCCCCAGGCGCTGGCCCATGCCCAGCGAGAAACCGCCGGCCCGGCGGCGGGCGACCGATTCAAGTCCGACGACCTCGATCACCTCGTCCACGCGACCGGCGGGGAGGCCTGCGTGTCGGGCCAGGCCCAGCAGGTGCGCCCGCGCGCTTCGCCGGGGGTGGCAGGAGCGGGCGTCCAGATGCGCTCCGACCGCCCGCAGCGGCTGTTTCAGCCGCGCGTACGGCACCCCGTCGATCGTGACGCCGCCCTGGGTCGGACGGTCCAGCCCCAGCAGCAGCCGCATCGCCGTGGACTTGCCTGCGCCGTTCGGCCCCAACAGCCCGGTCACATGTCCACTGCGGACTTGGACCGTGAGTGCGTCCAGGGCCGTCTTCGCGCCGTAGCGCTTCGTTGCGTTCTCGTAAGCGATCACCGTTCCATGCTCGCCGAGCGCGCGAGTCCCGAACACTGTCGAAAGTCAGGAATCCGAGTGCGGCGATTACGGTTGCATCGCCGAACGCGGTGGGCTTCATCGGGTTCGCGGCTCGCGGAAGTCGGGCAGCCGCTCGGTGAGCCGGTTGGATCGCAGTCGGGCGTCGAAGCCGCTGGTGCGCAGCACGGTCCGTTCGGGCCGGGAGTGCTGCACGACCTGCGCGTTGATGCGGGCGCGGGTGATGCTGCCGGGGTGGACGTCGACGGCGGTCCGCCAGCGCGCGCGGCGCGTCCCGGCGGACGGACCGCTTTCAGCGACCGCGACTTCGAGCCCGTGCCCGCCGGGCCGCAGGGGGATCCACCACCGGCCCCAGTCCAACTCCTGCCGGGCGCCGTCGATCGTCACGACGGGGTCGGGCATCCAGGGCCGTTCGCGCGGCGGCCACGGCTCGCCCGAGCGCCGCAACCAGTCCCTGTCGATGCCGGTTCCGGGGTCGACGTGCTGCGAGACGGCCTCCCACGTGAGGTCGAGCAGGAGCCCGCCGCTCTTCGGTTCGTGGTCGGGGAGGCGGTCGAGGGTGAAGGGCAGCTGCGACGCCGCCGGCGCGGAGTCCCCGGCCTCGTCAGCACGTCGCAGCGTCTTGCCCGCCCAGGTGTCCGGCGCGAGCGGCGGTTCGCCGCCCGGCTCCCAGGCGCGGTCGGGGTGCGATTCGAGGACGGTGGTGCGCCGTGCCGTCACCTCGGCGACCCACCACCCGGCGAACCCGCCCGCCTGGACGGAGCAGCGGTGCATCCCAGGCGGCAGCCGCACCCAGGCCGTGCCGACGCCCTGCGCGACGGGCCGCGAGTCGACCAGGAGGATCGGCACCCGGGACGGCGGGTATTCCGGGGCTTCCCGGCCGGGGCCTTCGGGTTCGGTAGGCGCGGTGGTTGCGATCGTGACCTCCAGCAGGCCCTCCGACCGCTTGATCCGGCCGGGTCTGGTGTCGGTGACCACCGGGTGAGGCGAGGCGGGGTGCGCCGTGACCGAGGGGTGTTCGTTGTCGGACAAGGGGTCTCGATTCGCTGAGGAGGTGAGGGGTGACGCGTGCGGGTGGGGGGCGCGTGGTTCGGAGTGCGGGGTTCAGGTGCCGATGCGGGAGGCGTTCTGGGCGATCGCGGTGATGTTGCCGGTGAAGACGATCAGCGCGCCGATGATGGTGAAGATCGGTCCCGGTCTGGTGCCCTGGTCGACGCCGAACAGTTCGAGGTAAGGGTCGCTCTCCATCGCGCCGAGGGCGCCGAGGAGGACCGGGAAGAGGAGCAGCGACCAGACGATGCCTATGAGCGAGAGCGTGAGGCCCTGGGTCGGTGTGGAGGCGGTGAAGTACAGCGACCACCACAGCGCCGCGAGCACCAGGGCGACGGCGACCAGCGGCGTGGCGGGGAGCGAATCGCCCGCCGAGCCTGCCCGCCCGGTGGTCATGTCCCAGTAGTTCCCGCCGCCTCCGACGACCCGGTTCCAGACCATGAACGTGCCCAGGACGATCAGAAGCGTCCCCGCCAGCGCCATCGCCGCCCCGGCCGCCGGGTTCCGCCGCCGGATCGGACCGAACACCATTGGCCCGTAGCCGTAGTACGCGGGCACGGCGGCGAACTGGCCTGTCGCGTAAGGATTTCCGGGCATTGCGCCAGGAACTGAGCCGGGCGGTGGGACGAGCAGTGGGCCGGTCGGCGGGCCCGGAGGCTGCATCAACGGCATTCCGGGCGGCTGAGCGGGCTGCTGTCCGGCCTGGCCCGGGATCGCGTAGGACTGCGCGACGGTCGGCACCGGCGACATCGGCGGTGGCGGCGGTGGCGGCGCCGGGGTCGAAGGCGGGGTGGGGGACTGGGTTGGGGACGGGGCGGGAGGCGGAACCGGAGGTGGGGCCGGGGACCGCCCCGGGGAGGGTGTCGGGAGCAGCGCGGTGGGCGGTCCGGCGGGAGGTCCGGTGGGCGGCGAGGGAACCGCCTGATCGGCGGGCAACGCGGCGGCCGGTGCGGGAGCCGTTTGATCAGCGGACCGTGCGGAGGCTGTTGGATCGGCGGCCGATCGCTCCGACCGCTGCGCGTCGTAGGCATTGCGCCGCTCGGGGTCCAGAAGGATGTCGCGTGCCCGCGCGAGGTCGGCGAGCACCTGGCCCGCCCGTTGTTGCACGGCCGGATCGCTGTCACGCGCGAGCCGAGCCCAGGCGCTCTCTTCCTCGCGGAGACGTATCTCGATGTCGGCGGCGTCGGCATCGAAGCGCAGGTCGAGGAGGTCGTAGAGGTCCGGCATCGGCGCTCCAGCGGATGTTCGCTTGCGGCAGTGAGGGACTCTTCATGCTATCGGATATTTAGGACGAACGGGCCCAGGCGCGTCCGCGCCCGGGCCCGTTCGACACATGAAGTTAAGGCGCGCCCTGCCGCGCGCAGGAGACCCGTGAAGTCACTCGCTCCGAGGTCGAAGATCGGAGATCCCTCGCCGAGCTTCGAGTCCCGCACCTGGAAGCCGGAGGTGGCGGGGCGGGCTTCGACGCATTGAGAATCTTGCGAGCTGCTGCTCCTGCTGGACTTGCGCCAAGGTGCCACGCGAGCTTCGACGCATGCGGAGTCCTGGGAGTTGCTGCTCCTGCTGGACTTGCGCCACCCGGCTTGGCTCATAGCTTGAACTCCTTAATTGACCTGGCCAGGCCTGCCACTGATTCGAGCCCGTCACGATAGTGCTGCACGGACTCGGCCTCCTCGAAGTATAGGTAGCCGTTCTGGGCCTCAACGAAGACGATATCCGGGTCGTCTTCGAGGGGAAAGCTGAGAAGGGTGAAGGCCAGGTGCATGAGGTGGGGCGGGCCAGCAGTGAACGGGAGGTACCTCACGGTTGCGTGGTCGAGTTCATCTGCCTCGATGAGTCTTCCGATCTGCTCGGTATCACAGCCGAAGTGCAGCACGGCTTCGCTCATGAGGAAGTGGTGTTTGGGCTCGTTGCCTTGCCAGAAAGGTTGCTGATTTCGCAGCCGGTTCTGTACCTCCTGCTCGACTGCGGCTTCATCGAGGTCGGGATTTCGAGGGAACAGCATCCGCATGTGGCTTTCGGATTGGAGCTGGCCCGGAACGAAGGTCGACTCGTACTGGTAGACCGTGCTGGAGTGGAGTTGGAGTTCATGGAAGGCGCTGAACCCGAAGAGGCCCCGCCCTCTCGGCTGCGTCCACGTCGTGGCCGGTCCGAGCCTCCACAACCGTTCCAGCTCGAACTTTTCCTCCTTGGGCATCCCGTAGAGGTCGCACAGCGATCCGATGACCGGGAAGGCGAGCGTGGTGGCCTCGCCGTCCTCCAGCCGCTGCGCGGTCCGGGCTGATCCGACCCGGTCGATGACCTCCGGGTGCCGCAGGGCATACCCCGCCTTCTTCCGCGCGATCTTGAGTTTCCGGCCGATCAGTTTGCGCCGCATGGGCGTCTGTCGTGATGCATCGTTCCGCATCCATTCAGTAAAGCAACGACTACCGAAAGCGCAACCCCCATCGCCCCTCAGTTCGATGTGGCATTTGGCCGTGGCCGTGGGGCCTACTCCACTGGCCGCAGCCTCCGGCCGCAGCCACAGGAGACTGCCCAATTGCCACACTCTGACCTGGGGTTTTGGTCTTGATTCGGTGTGGTGGTCCTCCTACTGTCGACTTCACGCGAGTCGATCCGCATGACTCGCGTGCGGTGGGGAAGACCCGGCGGCCGGCGTCCATTCCGGGGGCGGCGGGCGCCGGGTCGGACTCCTCCGAGCCACGATGAGTCCGAAATGGAGGAAAGCGATGAATCGAGCGGCAGAACGGCTCCAGGCTTCGACCACCCGACCAGATCCGTTGGTGCGAGGGCGGTTCACCGATGGGAGCCGGGAGTACACGGTGAGCGCGTCGAGCGCCGTGGCGCCCGACTCCTTCCAGGTGTTCGCGAGCGAGAACCGGGCCGACATCGTGCTGATCGTGTCGGGCCTGAACACCGGCGACCTGCACGCCACGTGGGGCGAGGAATGGCGGACCAGGACCGTCGAGTGGCAGGCATGGGCGCGCGAGTGCGCCTTCCACGTCTTCCACAACGGCAGCCTCATGAAGGAGCGCGTCGTGAAGGGCGCGAGGTTCTGCGATGGCTGAGGCGGTCTTGGCCGATGCCGAAGGGCCGTACAACCTCCGGTCGGACGGTGAGCCCGGGATCGACGGCTACCTGGGGTGCTTCCGGCGGGGTCCGGCGGTGTTCTCGCTGTACCAGACCTCGCCGGTCCCGCACCGGTACACGCCGGGTCCCGACCAGTTCCTCCTCGACTTCGACGACGGCGCGGGCGCCCGCGAGTGTTGCCGCTTCACCGAGGACGTGACCGAACCGCCCGAGTGGTACGGCGCGTGGAAGAACGACGAATGGTGCGGATGGATCATGGAACGCTGCCGCGCCCTCATCGCCGACCCGGAGGAGGACTAGCTGTCACCCGGGCCGGGCGCTCCGGGGCCCTCGGACCCGGCCGCCGTTCGGCGCGGGGCGTTGCACGCCTGGCGCCGAACGTACGCTCACTTGAAGACGTCGCCCTCGCCCCTGGTGGTCGCCTCGGCCCAGGCAGCCCAGCCGTTCGCATCGGTGGCCGACTTGCGCGGCTTCCCGCCGAGCGAACGACCAAGTGGGCTTCTCGCGGGGAGCCGACACAGTTCAACTCGACCTCGGCCGCGGCAATCTCTCTCGCTCCTCAGCATCACAGGTGTACTTCGGCCAGACGAGATCGGTCGCATCACGATCGGGGTGATCGCACCAACGGCGTCAAGCTCACTGCCGTAGCCGGTGAATTCCGGATCGAGGCAGTCGAGAGGTGGCCGTGATTCGAAGCCTTTCCGCCTATACCGGCGGCCGCAGTCGCTTCGAGTACAGCGAGTGGTCCAGGCTCCGAGGGGGCGGATGGTCACTCGCACGCGAAGGAACCGGAACATCTGCCGCACAACGAATACAGCTTGCTCGGTGAAGCTCTTGTTTGAGGGCGGAGGCGCGATCGCTGTGATGGGTTGTGGCCGTGCGGGGTGGGGCGGTTTGCGGTCAGGGCGAAAGGCGGCGGCGATGAGGGGTGGGTTGGTGGTGGGGGTGGGCTTGTCGGGGACGGGTTCGAGTAGCTGGCGGAGGGGCGCAGCGAGCGGACTGATTGTGGTCCGCGAGCGCGTCCGAGGCGGGACCGTCAGCGCGGAGGATGAGGCCCGTTTCCGTTGCGGCGCTGTGGGTGTGGCGCCGAACGTGAGTGTCTTGTCATCGTGTGGGTGATGACGGTAGGGGTGCCTGGGTGTCATGATTGAGTTACGCACAGGGACAGGAAATCTGGACAGGTGTCGGGCAGGTGTAGCGCAGACTAAGCCAAGCCTCTGGCCGACTCGATCCTCCTGACAGGTCTCGACACGGCAGTACCGAACTTCTCGGTTCTGGATCGGTGTCATCCCGGAGCGGCCGCAGGGCCAGCTTCAGTGCTATCGGGTCCGCAGCT
>NZ_STGX01000008.1:116033-255090 GCF_004912155.1 Glycomyces paridis
GCATCGCAGACCGACACGCATGGCGTGTGGGTGTGGAGGGCATCGACCGGAGGGCAGGACACACGAACCACACGAGCACGAAAGCACGACAGCAAGGCAGCAAGTCAGCAGGTGATCGAGCACGCTCGCGAGCGAGTGCGCGTGTGGGTGGTGTGGTGTCGCACCGCGGTCGGGCCTGTAGTGCCTGGACCGTTCAAGACAGCACATCCGGCCACCAGCGCAAGTGCAAGCGCGAGGGCGAGGGCGAGTTCGATCGGCGGGCACTACGGTGTCCTGCAACGCGAAGCGAAGCGAAGTGGACCGAGCACGGCGAAGCACCACGAAACGCCGGGCGAGGAAACCGAAGCGAAGCGAAGCAGAGCAGAGCAGGGCGGGGCAGGCGAAGCGAACTGGATCGGAGCGGGTACGGCGAAGCGGCACACCGTGGAGCAGTGCGGTCTTCACCGGGTGAGGCGAGGCAAGAAGCTTGCCGAGCAGGTTGAGGGCGGTATGCCGAAGTGGCACAGCGCGAAGCAGTGCGGCTTTCACCGGGTGAGGCGGGGTAAGAAGGTAGCCGAGCGGGGCGGGGGCAGCATAGCGAAGCGGAGCGGCTTCACTCAACGCGAGGTTGCGGATCGGCATTCGCCAGGCGAGGCAGGCGAGATGATGCCGAGCCAGGCGGGCGTCAAAGCGGCGCGAAGCTGGGCGCCGTGGCCTTCATTGGGCGCGGCGGATCGCAGCGGTTGTCGAGATGCGGGGCGAAGCGCGTTGACGCCAAGCGAGGCAGGCGAAGCCAATCTGGGGAGGCGGATCGGTCCTCACCATGCGCACCGGGGCGAGGCTGGACCAGGCTACGCGGTGCGCGACGGTGTGAAGCGGCGCAGGGCGAACAGGAAGGGGGAGCGACAACCAGTCCAGCGGCAAGACCAACCCCGGCCGCCCCGGACCGGGACAACCCGGCCACACGAACGCTCCGACACCAACCACCCAGCCCCTCGTCGCTGCCCGCTTTGAGGCCGGGCGAAACCGACCCGGCCCCGCGATCCGACCGCACGAACCACCCAGCTCATTGTCGCTGCCCGCCTTGACCTCGGGCTCCGGCCACCAGCCAAGCCGCTCACCGCGCGGCACGGCGCCCATACGCCACCCGTTGCAGCCCAACGGGTAAGGCGAAGACCAAGCCCGAGGCAGCACAGCCAGTCCAGCGGCAAGACGAACGCCCGCCGCCCCGGACTGAGACGGCCCGGCCACGAACACGCTCCGACACCGACCACCCAGCCCTTTGTCGCCGCCCGCTTTGAGGCCGGGCGAAACCGACCCGGCCCCGGCACTACGGCCGCACGAACCACCCAGCTCATTGTCGCTGCCCGCCTTAACCTCGGGTTCCGGCCACCAGACCCCGCCGCCACTGGCCCACCAGCCGAATCACCCGGAGCAAGACCGGCCCCAGGGCGTGGCCCGTTGTGGACCCGTTGGCAAGCCGAAAACCGGGCCGAAGCGGTGCAGCCAGCCCGGCAGCGAGATGAACCTCCCGCCGCCCCGGACCGAGGTGGCCCGGTCACCAGAGCGCTCCGGCGCAGGTCACTCGTGCTGATCGGGGGCAGGGCAGGCGGGCCCGGCAGGGGTGTTCACCGGTGCGGGGTCCCGGCCCGCCGGGGCCTCAGGCCTGGTGCTGGGGGAGCACCGAGACGAGGCGGGCGAGTTCGCTCTTGTTCACGCCGAACACGCTCACCTTCTTCTGCTGACCGCCCGGCAGCGCCCGCATGATCTTGCCCTGCGCCGGGTCGAAGTAGATCCGCTCGCCCTTGGGGGCGCCGTACGAGCGCACCTGGAAGCCCAGCGGCGAGTACAGGCCGAGCGCACCGGAGGCGGTGTCATAGGTGCAGTAAGGCCGCGAGAGGGAGAGAAGGCCCATCGCCAGGAACAGCGGGCCGAGGACGATCGGGATGTTGACGTCCCCCGTTAGCAGCTGGACGATGGCGAGCAGCAAGAAGAGCGCTCCGAGGACGATATAGAGCACGGAGAGGCCGGTGCCGATCTTGACGGTGACGACGTTGGGGTTCTGTTGTGCGGTCATGTTGTGGTCCTTGCCATCGGAATCTGGGCGGATGAGGACGCCAGGGTAGCCCGGGATCGCAACCGCCCCGGTTCGACCGGACGGGGGCTCACGGCGCGGGACGGTCCAGGAAGTCCAGGAGTTCACGGTGGAGGGTCGCGCCGGTGAGCATCGCGACATGCCCGCCAGGGCAGCGCTTGACCCGCGCGGGTCGACGCAGCCGGTCGAGGAGCGCGAGGCTCGCTTCGGGCGGCACGATGTGGTCGGTCGCGGCGACAGCGAGCATGATCGGGACGTTCAGGGCGTCGAACCGCGCCGGTCGCCCGAGCAGGTGCCGGTCGCCGCTGTTGCCGCCTCTCGCGTTGTCGACCAGGTCGAACAGCAGCGCGCCGGGAATGGGCGTCTGCTCCCAGACCCAACGGGAGAGCGGGCCCGCGACCGCCCGCCAGGTCGGTTTGCGCCGGCGCCGCCAGGTCTGGCGGGCCGCGCGGATCGCGACCGGTTGCAGCCAGTGGAAGCTCTCGCGCACGATCGGCGCGGGCACCAGGCCCCGATGGTCGAGCGCGAGCACCGGCGGCAGGCGAGGCGACCGAAGGACCCCGCTCATGCCGCCGGGGACCTCGGCGTCGACCGAGGGCGCGATCACGGTCAACGAGGCCAGTCCGGAGTCGCCAAGGGCCGCATGGGCGTTCAATGCGAGTGTGCCTCCGAGACAGTAGCCGACCACATGGATTTTTGATCGGCCGGTACGCTCACGGACCGCCCGCTCGGCCTCCATGAGAGTCTCGGCATAGGCGTCGAGCCCGCGCCCCGCCTCGGCCGGGCCGGGCACGCCCCAGTCGAGTAGGTACACCTCTCGGCCCGCATCACGAAGGGCCGCAACGAGGCTGCGGCCCAGCGCGAGGTCGAGCACCCAGGGGCGGGTGACCAGCGAGTGGACGATGAGGACAGGCAGGTCGGGGGAGAGGGGATAATCGCCTGCGCCTGCGCCTGCGCCTGCGCCTGCGCCTGCGCCTGCGCCTGCGCCTGCGCCTGCGCTGTTCGGGCCGCCGTAGCGCCGGAGCATGGCGGGGCCGGAGCGCCAGACCACCGTTGAGGGCGTCGCGGGAACGGCCGACCGGTGGAGACCGGCGGCGAGTTCCACAACATGGGGCCAGGCGAGCGCTGCGGCCAGCAGCCGCGCGCCGCCCGCCCGGAGCCACCGGCCCGAGCGGGCGACCGGGCCCGCGTCGAGGAGCTTCCGGTCGGTCGAGGTCAAGCGCCGCAGGGCGATCCGCGTCAGAGGGGTCAACGTGGCTCCATCGTGGGGGTCGGCGTTCAGGGTAATCGGCGCCGGTCCTGGATGGGAACATCGTTCCCACGAAAAGCCTTCTCTGGAGCACCGCCCCGGACCGATCTACCTTCGTGGCATGACCAAATCAGAAACCACCACCGCAGCCTCCACCGCAGTTCCCGCCGAGGCCGACACCGCTTCCGTCAGCGCTGCCATCACTGCTTCCGCCGCCGCATCCGCGAACCTCGGCCATGCCACCGTCAACCGGATCGGCTACGGGGCGATGCAGCTCGCCGGGCCCGGCGTCTTCGGGCCGCCCGCCGACCCCGAGAACGCCAAGGCCGTGCTGCGGCACGCCGTCGACTCCGGGGTCGACCACATCGACACTGCGCAGATCTACGGTCCCGACGTCGTCAACGACCTCATTCGCGAAGCGCTCCACCCGTACCCCGAAGGGTTGATCCTCGCCACGAAGGTCGGCGGTGCCCGCGACGCGAACGGCGGCTGGCTGCCCGCCGGGGACCCGGCCGACCTGAAACTCCAGGTGGAGGAGAATCTGCGCTCGCTGCGGGTCGAACGGCTCGGCCTCGTGAACCTGCGCCGGTTCGAGCGCGACCACGGCGCTTCGGACCAGCCGTCGGTCGAAGACCAGCTCGGGGCCCTCATCGAGCTCCGCGACGAAGGCAAGATCGACATGATCGGCATCTCCAACGCCCACTTGGCGAGTGTGCGGATCGCGATCGAGGCCGGGGCGGTCGGCGTCCAGAACGCCTACAGCCTCGTCAACCGCGCCGACGACGACATCGTGGAGCTGTGCCGGGAGCACGGGGCCGCGTTCGTGCCGTTCTTCCCGCTCGGTTCGGCCTTCGGCGGAGGCGGCCCGAAGCACCTCGCCGCCGACGCGCAGGTGAGCGCGGTCGCCCGGAAGCACGGCGCCACCGCCTCGCAGATCGCGCTGGCGTGGCTGCTCGCCCGGTACGAGAAGATGCTCCTCATCCCCGGGACCGCCTCGACCGCGCACCTTGACGAGAACCTCGCGGTCGGCGCGATCACGCTCGACGCCGAGGACCTGGACCGGCTCGACAAGGTCCAACCGTTCGCGCTCGGAGGCTGACCCCGGGCAAGCGGTGAGTGCGGCGCCGGGTGCGGCAGGGCAGAGGCCCGGCCGTTCGGGGGCGTGAGCCGTGCCCGGCGGTCCGCTCAGTCGGTCCTGTCGGTTCGGTTCGCCCTGGCGCGCAGGGCGTCGAGCTTGTCCGAGTCGGGGGTGCCCGGCGCGGCCGAGCAGAGGATGAGCCGGACGTTCGAGTCGGCGAATTTGAGCAGGTCGCAGTCGATGACCAGGTCTCCGACCACGGAGTTGTGGACGGTCTTGACCATGCTCATGTGCGGCGCCGCGCGGCCCTCGTCCCAGTAGGCGGCGAAGCGGGGGCTCTTGGCGCGCACCGTGGTCACGAGGTCCTGGAAGGTGGGGTCCTCGCCGAGCTCGGTCGCCGAGAGCCGCAGGTCGGCGACCAGCGCCCGTTCGAACATCTCGTCGCCCCCGGCGGGCGTGGCGATCTGCGCGGAGACCTCGTGCACGAAGGTGCGCACCACGAGGTTCTCGCCGATCGCCTCGGCCAGCGGCGGGAGGTCGAAGAGGTCGCAGAGGAGCCGGTTGGCGTGCAGGAGCGTCCAGTCGGCGGTGAAGACCGCCAGCGGATGGTCCGGCATTCGGGCGACGAGCCGCCGCGCGGCGGGGGAGACCCGGGCGTCGATCGTGGTCTGGCCCGGCGGCAGGTGGTTCGCGGCACGGAACAGCAGCTCGGTCTCGCTGTCCGACAACCGGAGCGCGCGGGCGAGCGCGGACACGACCTGCGCCGACGGCGTGCGGAACCGCCCCTGTTCGAGCCGCACCACATAGTCGGCGCTCACGCCCGCGAGCCCGGCGAGCTCCTCGCGGCGGAGCCCCTTGGTGCGGCGCCGGCCGCCCCCGGCGAGCCCGACCTCGCGCGGGTCGACCCGTTCGCGCCAGGTGCGGAGGAGACTGCCGAGCGTCTGGATCTCAGAGGGCATGGGGCGATGGTAGTCCGAGCCGGGCGCCCTGCGGTCAGGTCGGCGGGAGCGGAGTCGCTTCCCGCTTCGGCGTCGCCCGCTCAGGCGGCCGGGCTTCGATGGGTCGCCGACCGGCGCCTTGCTCGACGGGTGCGGTCGTCCGGGCCGGTCAGTAGTTCTTCCACTCCGATTCGACGCGGTCGAGGATGACCGGGTGCATGAGCGTCGAGGGCTCCATGTCCATCTCGTCGCGGTCGGGCGGGAAGACCTGCGCCGCTTCCAGCAGCTCGGGCGTGAGGGACTGGAACGGGCCGATCGAGGTGTCCAGGCTCAGAACCGGCGCCTCGCCGTCGGCCTGGACGAGGTGGAAGCCCCAGTCGCCGAAGCTCGGCACGCTCACCCAGTACGGGGTCGGCTCGTAGCCGGAGGCCTCCAGTGTGGAGTGAATGGTCCAGAACGTCTTGGGCGCGAAGTAAGGCGAGCCGCTCTGCACGACCATCCGGCCGGTCTCGTTCAGGTGGTCGGTGGCGAGGCCGTAGAACTCGACCGAGTACAGCTTCGCGGTCTCGGTCGCGTCCGGGTCGGGCATGTCGACGATGATCGTGTCCCAGGTGCCGGTCTGCTGCCGCAGCCAGGTGAACGCGTCCTCGTTGACGACCTCGACCTTCGGGTCGTTCATCGAGCCCTCGTTGAGGTCCACGAGGTCGCCGAACCCCTGCGCGAGGTCGGTGACCGCGCCGTCGAGGTCCACGAGGGTGACCGTCTCGACGTCCTCGTAGCGCAGGATCTCGCGGACCGCGAGGCCGTCGCCGCCGCCGAGGACCAGGACGTTCGCGTGCGGGCCGCTCATCGCCGGGTGCACGAGCGCCTCGTGGTACCGGTACTCGTCCACGGAGGAGAACTGGAGGTCGCCGTTGAGGTACAGCCGCAGGTCCCGCTCGCCGAACGGCGAGGCCGACTCGGTCATGACGATCTGCTGGTAGACGCTGTCCTCGGAGTAGACGATCGGCGCCGCGTACAGGGCCTGGCGCGCGTTCGTCTCGAACCGGTCGGTGTAGGCGAACGCCGCGATGAGCAGCACCGCCGTCCCGGCCGCCACGAGCGTGAGGAGCTGCTTCGCGAGCTTGGAGAGGTCCTCGCGGAACAGCACGTAGATGAGCGCCACGCCCGCGACCGCGTTCACCGCCCCGACCAGGAGCGCGCCCTGGATCTGCCCGAAGAACGGCAGCAGCACGAACGGGAACGCGAGACCCCCGATGAGGCCCCCGAGGTAGTCGGCGGCGTTGAGGTCGGCGACCGCCGCGCCCGCCGCCTGCTCGCGGATGCGTTGCAGCAGTTCCATGAGCAGGGGTATCTCGGCGCCGATGAGCAGGCCGATCGCGGCCGCGACGAGGACCAGCGGCAGCGAGTACAGGTCCGTCCACGCGAACGCCGCGTAGAGGAGCATGACGCTGAAGCCGCCGAGCAGCGCCAGCGCCAGCTCGACGACCGCGAACGACAGCGCGGGCCAGCGGCGCAGCGGCTTCGCCGCCAGCGCCCCCAGGCCCATCGCGAACACCATGACCGCCAAGACGATCGAGGCCTGCTTGGCGGTGTTCCCGACCAGGTAGGCGCCCAAGGTGATGAGCGCGAGTTCGTAGACGAGCCCGCACGCCGAGACCGCGAAGGCCGTGGCGAGCAGGCCGAAGCGCGAGAGGCGGACCCGCCGCGGCGAGAGCGTGGCTTGAGGGGCGCTCTCGGCGGTCAAGACAGCGCCATCGCGATGACCCCGCCCAAGGCGAGGTGCATCGCGGCGCTGACCCACACGGCCGGCTGGGTCCCCTCGGCGACGACGATCGCGCCGAGCTTGCCGGGGGTGAGCCAGTCGAGGACGAGGAACGCCAGGGACATGGCGCCGAGGCCGATGACGCCGTACACGAACGTCGAGACGACGCCGACGAGGACGTTGCCCTCGGAGGCCCAGATCGCGCCGACGACGATGAGGCCGACGCCGAGGACGTTGGAGGCGAGCAGGATCGCGGCGTTCATGTTGCGCTCGGTCCAGATCAGCTCGCCGAGCTTGCCGGGGGTGAGCCAGTCGGTCACGAGGTAGCCGAGCACCATGAGGACGATGCCCACGGCGCTGTAGGCGACGGCGCCGACGAGCGCGCCGAGCACGTCGTCCGACAGGAGGCCGCCGAGCGGGCCGTCGCCGGCCGCGAGGTCTTGGAACATTGGAGGCTGTGCCTTTCGAATCGCGGGTCTGGACCTATTTGCCGGAGCCGGGGCCGCCGCCCCGGAAGGGCGAGGGCGGCGAGGAGGACCATCCCCACAGGATGAACACCGAGGAGTAGTGGTTGTAGCCGCTGCGGTAGTCGTGCAGGAGGATCTTGGAGCCGCCGTTGTAGGGGGAGATGGCGACGATGTGCTTGGAGTACTGGAGGTAGTAGGTGCCTCCGGAGGAGCGTTCCTCCATGGCGTCGGCGTCGTCGTCGATCTGGTCGGCGACGGTCGCGGGGGACGAGCTGGAGGTGTAGGCCGTCCCGCCGCCCTCGTCGAGGTTCGCGGCCCGCGTGTAGTGGTCGCGGATGGTCCCGGTGGGGTTCGAGAAGTTCGAGTTCATCAGGAACACGCCGCCGCAGCACAGCGCGATCACGACGACGATCGCCGTCCAGTGCTTCCAGTTCATGCCGCGCGACGCCGGCGCGGCGGGGGACTGCTCGTGACTCATGGTGTCCTCGGTCGTCTGTCGGGGGGATCGGTCCAGCTTACGGTCGCGGTGCCGTTAGACGGGTACGACGGTGCCGGTGGTCGTGACGACCTCGCCGTACTGGGGATAGGTGTGCACGGTCCGCCAGGTCAGCGGGGCGGTGCCGGTGACCTCCAGGGCCGTCAGGGCGTCGGGGTCCTCGCCGAAGACGCCCACGAGCAGGTCGGGGGCGTCGCTGCGCATGAGCGCGCGGTCGCGCAGGGCCCGCACGCGCGAGCGCAGCTCGGGGACGGTGAGGCTCTCGACGGTGCACTCGTAGCGGTGCCGCCAGGAGCCGACGCGCTGGCTGAACGCCTCGGGCAGGTCGGGCGCGAAGTCTGACCGGTAGGCGAGGGTCTCGGCGATGAGGCCGTCGGGGGTTGCGACGACGGCCTGGTGGCTGGCGCCCAGGAGGCGCAGGGACAGCCGGAGGGGTCCGGCGTCGCGTTCCATGCGGTCGAGCACCGGCATCGACGGGGCGTCGGGCCGGAAGGTGAGCGAGGCGGCCGAGACGTCGATGAACGGCACCTCGATATGGGCTATCAGCGTGGGCTCCGGGGGATCGTCGTCGGTCAGGCGCCGTCGTCGGCGCCGCTCTGGTGGTAGATGGTGATCTGGTTGCGGTCCAAGGTGAGTCCCTTGGCGAGCTCCCAGCGGGCGCCGTCGCCGAACGCCTCGAAGGAGAGCTTCTGCCCGTCGGGGCCCGCGTAGTCGTGGTAGCGGACGGTGCCCCGCTCGGCGAGACCGGTGGTGGCCTCGCTCACGTACTTGGCGGTGCCCTTCTCGTCGGAGCGGTACGACACGCCGTCGTGGCTGAGCTCACGCGGACCGGGCTGGAGGTCGGCGTCGGTGATCTCCTCCCACATGACGACCTCGAGGTCGGGGTCGGCCTCGACCGAGAGCCAGCGCTTGACGCCGGTCCCGGTGTCCAGGAAGTGCTCCGACCATGCGTAGTCGCCCTCGGTCAGGCGCAGGGTGCCGCGCACGGCGAGGGTCTTGCCGTACAGCTCGACGAGGTCGGAGGCGCGCAGGCGGCGGGGGTCGCCGCGCAGGACGTCGGTGTCGGCGTCGGCGAACGGGTCGACGGGCCGGTGGGCGGGGGCCGCTTCGCTCTCGCTGCGGTTGCGGCGCCACAGCCACCAGCCGATGAGGGCGGCGGCTACGAGGAGGAGGAGGATCCAGATCATGGCGTTGCCTTCGCTTCGGGAGGTGAGGTGCTCGTACGGGACGGGTCCCTGCGACTCACTGTACCGCCGGGCCGCGGGCCGCGGTGTCACCCGTGCGACCCCTGTGAAACATAGGATCTAGCCTGGAGACGGCTCACGACGAGGTGAGCCGAAGCGATTCGGACTGGAGATCGAGACGTGTTGGCGTTCATCGGCGACGAAGAGTTCCGCGAGACCCTCCCCGACCGGGAGGAACTGCTGACCGAAGCGGCCGAACTGGCCGGATCCGACGAATCCCTGGCCCGGCTGGTCGACCTCTACTGGAGCCTGGTGTCCGACGACGATCTCGTCGGCCGCAGCGCCCAGCAGCTCCTGGAGACCACCGCGCACCACCGCCGCATGGCCGAGGTGCGCCGCCCGGGCGAGGTGCGTCTGGAGGTGGACTGCCCCGAGGACGCCGAGGGCCCCGACGCGGGCGCGTTCACCCGCGTGGACCTCGTCTGCGACGACTCCCCGTTCCTCGTGGACTCCCTCACCGGGCTGTTCAACCAGCACGGCATCGACATCACCGTGTTCGTCCACCCCATCGTCCCGGTCCGCCGCGATGATGAGGGGAATCTCACCGAGGCGCCCGCCGAGGCCGGCCGCGCCGAATCGTGGATGCACATCGAGACGCAGCGCGTCGCCGACCCCGGCGTCCTCGCGCTCCTCGAAGCCGAGATCCGCACCGTCCTGGCCGACGTGGGCGCCTGCGTCGCCGACTGGCAGGCCATGCGCGCCAAGGCCCTCGCGATCGCCGAGGACCTCGACGCCCGCGCCTCCGGCGCGAAGGGCCCCGGACTTCCCGTGCCGCCCAAGGACATCGACGACACCGTCGAGCTGCTGCGCTGGCTCGCCGACGACAAGTTCACGTTCCTGGGCTTCCGGCAGTACCGCCTCACCGGCGACGGCGCCGACCAGGCCCTCACCCCGCTCGCCGACACCGGCCTGGGGCTGCTGCGCCGCGCCCCGGCCCGCCCGCGGCCCATCAACTCGTTCAACGCCGACGCCCGCTCCCAGATCGGCACCAGGCGGCTCCTGGTCATCACCAAGTCGAACGCGCGCTCGACCGTCCACCGCACGTCCTTCATGGACTACATCGGCGTGAAGACCTTCGACGCCAACGGCGAACCCGACGGCGAACTGCGCTTCCTCGGCCTGTTCACCTCCGCGGCCTACCTCTCCAGCGTCACCGAACTGCCCGTGGTCAAGCGGAAGGTGCAGGACGTGCTCGCCCGCTCCGGCGTCACCCTCTCCTCCCACTCCGGCAAAGACCTCGTCACCGCCCTGGAGACCTACCCGCGCGACGAGCTGTTCCAGGCCCGCACCGACGACCTCTACTCGACCGCGATGGGCGTCCTGCGCCTCGCCGGACGCCGCCGCCTGCGCCTGTTCGCCCGCCGCGACGTCTACGGCCGCTTCTACTCCTGCCTCGTCTACCTGCCCCGCGACCGCTACAACACCGAGAACCGGCTCAAGATCCAGGAGATCCTGCGCCGCCGCCTCGGCGGCGAGGCCGTCGACTACGACGCGCGCGTCACCGAATCGGTGCTCGCCCGCCTCCACTTCGTCGTCCGCATCGACCCCTACGCCCCCGCCGGGCCCGTCGACGTCGAGTCCATCCAGGCCGAACTCGCCGACGCCACCCGATCCTGGGACGCCGACCTCGCCCTCCAGCTCGACCACCACATCGGCGAAGGCCAGGCCCGCACCCTCGCCAAGGCCTACGCGCACGCCTACCCGCCCGCGTACAAGGCCGAGCACTCGCCCATCGACGCCGCCAAGGACATCGCCAAACTGGAGATGCTCCGCGAGGCCGGCGACATGGAGCTCCAGCTGTTCCGCCGCGGCGGCGACGACGCCGACGTCCACTTCAAGGTCTACGCCTACGGCCGCCCCGTCGGCCTCTCCGAAGCGCTCCCCGTGCTCAAGAACCTCGGAGTGCGCGTCGCCGAGGAACGCCCCTACCACATCAAACGCCCCGACGCGACGATCCACTTGAGCGACTTCGGGATCGAACTGCCCGGCGAGGCCGCCGAATCGGTCCCGCAGCTGCGCATCCGCTTCGAGAACGCCTTCCGCGCCGCCTGGGCCGGCGAAGCCGAGTCCGACCGCTTCGACGAGCTCGTCATCACCGCCGAACTCACCTGGCGCCAGGTCGTCGTCCTGCGCGCCCTCGCCAAATACCTGCGCCAGTGCGGTTTCGTGTTCTCCCAGGAGTTCATCGCCGCCACCCTCGGCGCCCACCCCGACATCGCCGCCGACCTCGTGCACCTCTTCGAAGCCCGCTTCGACCCGCGCGTGGGCGCCGACCGCGACGCCGCCGTCGCCCGCATCGACCAGACCCTCGCCGAAGGCCTCGCCGCCGTCCCCAGCCTCGACGCCGACCGCATCCTGCGCGCCTTCCTCACCCTCATCCGCTCCACCCTGCGCACCTCCTACTTCCAGCGCGGCAACGCCGGGCGCCCCAAGGAGTACGTCGCCTTCAAATTCGACGCCAGGGCCATCGACTTCCTGCCCAAGCCCCGGCCGGTGTACGAAGTGTTCGTGTACTCCCCGCACTTCGAAGGCGTCCACATGCGCTACGGCAAGGTCGCCCGCGGCGGCCTGCGCTGGTCCGACCGCCGCGAGGACTTCCGCACCGAGATCCTCGGCCTCGTCAAAGCCCAAGAGGTCAAGAACACCGTCATCACGCCCGTCGGCGCCAAAGGCGGCTTCGTCCTCAAACGCGACGACCTCACCGACCGCGCCGCACTCCAGGCCGAAGGCGTCGCCCGCTACCGCGAGTTCATCTCCGCCCTCCTCGACATCACCGACAACCGCGACGCCGACAACAACGTCGTGCCCCCGCCGAACGTCGTCCGCCACGACGGCGACGACCCCTACCTCGTCGTCGCCGCCGACAAGGGCACCGCGACCTTCTCCGACATCGCCAACGGCGTCGCCGCCGAATACGGCTTCTGGCTCGGCGACGCCTTCGCCTCCGGCGGCTCGGTCGGCTACGACCACAAGAAGATGGGCATCACCGCCCGCGGCGCCTGGGAGTCCGTCAAACGTCACTTCAGAGCCGAAGGCCTCAACACGCAGGCGCAGGACTTCACCGCCGTCGGCATCGGCGACATGGCCGGCGACGTCTTCGGCAACGGCATGCTCCTGTCCGAGCACATCCGGCTCGTGGCCGCCTTCAACCACATGCACATCTTCATCGACCCCAACCCCGTCGCCGCCGCGTCCTTCGCCGAACGCCGCCGCCTGTTCGACCTGCCCCGCTCCACGTGGGCCGACTACGACCCGACCCTCATCTCCGCGGGCGGCGGCGTATGGGAACGCACCGCCAAATCCATCCCCGTCTCCGACGAGGTCCGCACCGCACTCGGCATCGACGCCGACGTCAAGGACATCACCCCGCCCGAACTCATCCGCGCGATCCTCACCGCGCCGGTCGACCTGCTGTGGAACGGCGGCATCGGCACCTACGTCAAATCCGCGACGCAGTCCCAGGCCGACGCGGGCGACAAGTCCAACGACGCCGTCCGCGTCGACGGCGCCGACCTGCGCTGCCGCGTCGTCGGCGAAGGCGGCAACCTCGGCTTCACCCAGCTCGGCCGCATCGAATACGCCCTGACCGGCGGCCCCGGCGCCGCGGGCGGGCGCATCAACACCGACTTCATCGACAACTCCGCGGGCGTCGACACCTCCGACCACGAGGTCAACATCAAGATCCTCCTGCGCTCGGCGACCCTCGGCGGCCGCATCGACCCCGCCAGCCGCGACAAGCTCTTCATGGACATGTCCGACGCCGTCGCCCACGCCGTCCTCGCCGACAACTACGGCCAGAACATGGCGCTGGCGAATGCCAGGAAGCTCAACGCGCGCCTCCTGCCCGTGCACGTGCGGCTCATGAAGCACCTGGAGAAGACCGTCGGCCTCGACCGCGAGATCGAGGGCCTGCCCAGCGACAAGCAGCTCAAGGAGCGCGCCGCCACCGGCGCCGCCCTCACCGAGCCCGAACTCGCCGTCCTCCTGTCGTACGTGAAGATCTGGGCCAAACGCGCCGTGCTCGACTCGGACCTGCCCGACGAGGAGTGGACCGCGCCGGTCCTGCGCGAGTACTTCCCGGCGCCGCTGCGCGAGACCTACGCCGACCTCATGGCCGACCACCCGCTGCGCCGCGAGATCGTGACCACCGCCGTCGTCGGCGAGGCCGTCAACCGCTGCGGCACCACGTTCCTGTTCCGCATCGCCGACGAGACCGGCGCGGCCGTCGCCGACGTCATCCGCGCCTTCGTCATCATCCGCGACTCATTCGGCCTGCCCGACCTGTGGCGGCGCATCGAAGCGCTCGACAACGAGGTCCCGCAGGAAGCCCAGGTCGCCTCCATGCTCGTCATCCGGCGGCTCCTCGACCGGGGCGTGCGCTGGCTCGTGCAGCACCGGCGCGGGACTCTCGACGTGGCCGCCGAGATCGGGCGCCTGCACCCGGGCCTGGCCGTGCTCCAGCCGCGCCTGCCGGAACTGCTCACCGACTCCGAGGCGGTCGGGTTCGAGCGGTTCTGCGACCAGCTGGAGGAGCAGGGGATGCCCGACGACGTCGCCCGCGAGGCCTCGGCCCCGATCTTCGGGTTCGGACTCGTGGACGTGGTCGAGTGCGCCCGCCTGCTGGAGACCGACCTCGACACGACCGCCGAGGTCTACTACGGCATCGCCGCCCGCGTGCACCTCGACGAGATCCTCAACCAGATCTCGGCCCTGCCGCGCACCAACCGCTGGCAGACCCTCGCCCGCTCGGCCCTGCGGTACGACCTGTACGGGGCGATGGCCGGTCTCACCTCCGGTGTGCTGCAAGCGAAGCCGGGCACCGACCCGGCCGAGGCGGTGGGCTCGTGGGCCGACCGCAACGCCGCCGAGATCGAACGCATCCACGAGGCCACGGCCGAGGCCGAGCGCTCGGACGAGAAGCTCGCCGTCCTCTCGGTCGCGCTGCGCCAGATCCGCAGCATGGACACCGACACCGACGAGTAACGCTCGCCGTACGACGTACGGTGTACGACGTGAAGGGCGGGGCGGTCGCAGGACCGCCCCGCCCCGCTGTGCCCGGCGACCGGCTCGCAGGCGTCCTCCGCCGCTTCCTCCGCGGGCCTTCCCGCACGCCTGCGCCGGCCTCGATCGCCGGTGGAAGCGTTCGCCTCGCGGGCCCGTGGATAATGTGTGCTCGGAGGAGAAGGAAGAGCCAATGCCGAAGAGCCATACCCCCGGGGTGCCCAAGCTGCTGCGCGTCCTCAACGACCAGGCCGCGCTGAAGCTCCTGCTTGAGGACGGCCCCCAGACCCGCGCGCAGCTCGCCGAGCGCACCTCGATGTCCAAGGTGACCGCCTCCCAGATGATGGAGCGCCTCCAAGGGCGCGGCCTGGTCGAGGTCGTCGGCTCCAAGTCCGGCGGGCGCGGCCCCAACGCCTCCCTGTACGCGGCCGTCCCGACCTTCACCTACGTCGTCGGCGTCGAAGTCGGGCCCGTGACCACCAAAGGCGCCTGCGCCGACTTCACCGGCCGCATCGTCGGCCGCGCCGAGATCGACGTGGAAGGCTCCACCGACCCCGTCGCCGTCGTCCGCCGCGTCGTCGCCGACGCCGTCGCCGACGCGGGCATCGAGATGTCCAAAGTGTCCCGCATCGTGCTCGGCACTCCCGGCGTCATCGACCCCGCCAGCGGCGAGATCGGCTTCTCCTGGAACCTCCCCGCCTGGCACCGCGGCCTGCGCACCGCCCTCAACCAGGAGTTCGCGCCCACCGTCGCCATCGAGAACGACGTCAACCTCGCCACCATCGCCGAACAGCGCTCCGGCGGCGCCGGCGGCGCCTCCGACTTCGTGTACGCCTGGTTCGGCGGCGGTCTCGGCCTCGGCGTCATCCTCGGCGGACGCCTCCACCGCGGCGCCAGCGGCGCCGCCGGTGAGATCGGCTTCCTGCCCGTCCCCGGCGGCGACCTGCCCACCGGCGGCGTCGTCACCCGCCTCTCCAAAGGCTCCTACCAGCGCGTCATCGGCGGCGACGCCGTCATCGACATCGGCGCCAAACACGGCGTCGAAGGCGCCGAACCCGAAGACGTCGTCGCCGCCGCGATCGCCGCCGGCCCCGACGGCACGGCCTGCCTCGAAGAGATCGCGCGCGGCATCGCCCTCGGCATCGTCGCCGTCTGCGTCCTCCTCGACCCCACCGTCGTCGTCCTCGGCGGCCCCGTCGGCTACGCCGGCGGCCTCGAACTCGCCGGGCGCGTCGCCGCCCAGACCGCCCAGCTCGCCCCCGTCAACCCCAGCGTCGTCGCCGGCGCCGTCGTCGACGAACCGGTCATGCGCGGCGCCATCCTCCACGCCCTCGACGGCGTGCGCGAAAGCCTCTTCGACTGACGCGAAACGCCGCCACCGCCGAAGCGGTGGCGGCGTTCTGCGACTCGGATCAGGCCACGTCCCGGCGCTGGAACGACCAGGTCGCCAGCACCGCGAACAGCAGCACCACCCCGCCGAGCAGCAGCCCCGCCTCAGACGAGGTGATCACCATGATGTCCGGCATCGAACTCGACGTCGTCGCCGACCAGTCGTACAGTTCGATCTTCCCGTTGATCCACGCCATCACCCACGTGTACAGCGAGAGCCGGTCGGGGAACGGGACCTTCAGCGCGCCGCCCGCGATCTGCACCAGCAGGTCGCCCACGACCAGGTAACCGGCGATGACGCCGCCCGCGATCGCCGTGTGCCGCCCCAGCATCGCCAGCGAAGCGCCCAGCACCGTCATGCCCAGCGTCAGCACCGCCGTGCGACCCAGGACCGCGAGGTTCTCGTCCCACCAGGGGCCGTCGAGCGTCCCGACCTCGCCGCGCACCGACGCCGTCAGGTACAGCAGGCCGAAGCCCACAGCCAGCAGGCCCACCACCGACGCCGCGCACACCAGCGACGCCGCCGCGAGCTTCGAGCCCCACACGCGCATCCGGTTCGGATGCCACACCAGCAGGTTCGACATGCCGCCGCTCGACCACTCGGCGCCGATCGCCGAAGAGGACAGCATCATCATGATCAGGCCCGCCACGATCGCGACCCCGATGAGCATGAACACGCCCTCCTCGGAGAAGTCGAAGGTGTACACCCACAGGAAGTCCGCGGCCGTGAACTGCTGGTTCCCGATGTACATGTCGCACAGTTCCGTGTGCGACATGTCCTCCGACATCGGGTCGTCGGTCACCCAGAGCCACTCGTCGGACTCGAAGAACT
This sequence comes from Glycomyces paridis, assembly GCF_004912155.1. Lineage (GTDB taxonomy): Bacteria > Actinomycetota > Actinomycetes > Mycobacteriales > Micromonosporaceae > Glycomyces > Glycomyces paridis. The sequence continues at coordinate 132,567 of NZ_STGX01000008.1, forward strand.
CCTCGTCCGCCAGGCAATCCTCGTACTGGCGGTTGAGCTCGTCGGCCTGCGCCTGCGCCTCGGCCAGATCGGACTCCGTGGGGCCCGTGCTGGAGTTGAACCACACCAGCGTGCACAGGACCAGCAGTCCCGCGACCGCCACGATCCCGAAGATCAGCGACAGGCGACGGCGCAGGATGCGCCGCAATTCCGCTTTGAACAGGTTCACCGCTCCGCACCTTCCGCCTCGCCGGACCCGGCCTCGACCGCCACCGGGGCGGGGGCGCCCACCGGCGCCGCCGCGGGCGGCACCACCGAACCGCCGATCTGGACGGTCTCGCCGGGCACCGGCGCCGTCCCCGTCAACTCCAGGAACACCATTTCCAGGTTCTTCGTCTCGGTCGTCAACTCCGACAGGTAGATGCCCGCGTCCGCCAGCGTCCGCGTGACCCACGCCGCCTCCGGCGCGCCCTGCACCACCAGGCGCTCGCGGTCGACCGCGGCCGTCACCGTCGCGTCCGCCGTCGTGAGCGCCTCCACGGCCTCCGGCAGCGAAGCCGCGTCCGGGAAGCGGACGCTCAGGCTCGTGCCCGAATGGCCCGCGATGATGTCCGCGACCTTCCCGTCCACGATCCGGCGGCCCCGCGAGACGATCGTCATCGCGTCGCACAACTGCTGCACCTCGGAGAGCAGGTGCGAACTGACCACCACGGTCACGCCCTGCGAATGCGCCAGCCACTGGAGGAGCTCGCGCATGTGGTGGATGCCGGCCGGGTCCAACCCGTTCGCCGGCTCGTCCAGGATCAGCAGGCGCGGCTGCTTCAGCAGCGCCTGCGCGACCGCGAGGCGCTGGCGCATCCCCAGCGAGTAGCCGCGGACGGCGCCCTTCGCGGCGTCGCGCAGGCCCACCTGCTCCAGGACCTCCTCGACCCGCGCCTTGGGGACCCCGGCGCTCTCGGCGAGCAGCTGGAGCGTCAGGCGCCCCGAATGGTGCTTGAAGAACTGCGGGGACTCCACGACCGCGCCGATCCGGCCGACGACCTGCGGCCGCTGCCGCGGCACCGTCTGGCCGAAGATCCGCATGGTGCCGCCGTCGACGCGGATGAGGCCCAGCAGGGCCCGCAGCGTCGTGGTCTTGCCCGAGCCGTTCGGGCCCAGGAAACCGTGCACCTGGCCTTCGGCGACCTCCAGGTCGAGGCCGTCCAATGCGTGGTGCGGCTGCCGGAAGGCCCTCGAATAGGTCTTCCGCAGCCCCGATATCTCGATGATGGGGGGCATGTGCTCAATCCAGGATCGCAGGAAGCGGACGGGGTCGCCCCGTCCGCGCGGGCATCGGCGCCGGCTGCGCTCCGAACCCACTGTTCAGACGCCGCGGGCGGCCGTTGCGTTGCTCCGGTCGGCGGGCGGGCCGCCGGACGGCGCGTTCGTGTGTCCTACCTTCCGTCGCCCGGGCCGCCCTCGTCCGAATGTCGCGGGCCCGTGGTTTCATTGACCCGTGGCTCAGTCTGAACGCGTCCTCGACCTGTCCGGCGTCACCGTGCGTCGCGGCGGCAACCAGCTCCTCGACGGCGTCGACTGGCACGTCGACGCCGACCAGCGCTGGGTCATCCTCGGCCCCAACGGCGCGGGCAAGACGACGCTGCTCAACCTAGCGGCCGCCCGCAACCACCCCACCTCCGGCGTGGTCGAGATCCTCGGCGAACGCCTCGGCCGCATCGACGTGTTCGAGCTGCGCCCCCGCATCGGCCTCTCCACCACCGCCGTCGCCGATTCGATCCCCAACGACGAGAAGGCCTTCGACGTCGTGCGCACCGCCGCCTGGGGCCGCATGGGCCGCTGGCGCGAGGAGTACGACCCGCAGGACGACGAGCGCGCCGCCTCGCTCCTGCGCTGGCTCGGCGTCGCCCAGCTCGCCGACCGCCTGTTCGGCACGCTCTCCGAAGGCGAGCGCAAGCGCGTCCTCATCGCCCGCGCGCTCATGACCGACCCCGAGCTCCTCCTCCTCGACGAGCCCGCCGCCGGCCTCGACCTCGGCGCCCGCGAAGCCCTCGTCGCGACCCTCGCCGGCCTCGCCCGCGACGCCGCCGCCCCCGCGCTCGTCCTCGTCACCCACCACGTCGAGGAGATCCCCCCGGGCTTCACCCACGCCCTCGTCCTCTCCGCAGGCGGCGTCATCGCCGCCGGCCCGATCGCCGAGGCCCTCACCTCCGAGACCCTCTCCAAAGCCTTCGGTCTCCCCCTCACCCTCACCGCCAACGGCAGCCGCTTCACCGCCACCGCCGCCTGAACGACCACCGCTCGGTCGCGGCGACCGCCGCCTGGTCTGGTGGCCCGCCCGACCGTCGCCCGGCGACCGCACGGCGTGAACCGCATCACGCCCGGTCCCGCATCGGCCCGGATCGTCGTACCCCCGCGTCAGGGTTTGCACCGGGGGACCGCGACACGAAGCCCGACGGCTCGGCCCCTGCCCGAAAACCGCCCGAATCCGGGCCGCGGGCCCGCATCGGCACGGCTTGTCGTACCCGCGCGTCACCCTCGGATCGGGGGCCCGTGAGACGGCTCCCTAAGGCTCGGCCCCTGCCCTCGTTCTCACCGGTCGGAGGCTGTGCTCACAGGTGCAGCGGTCGTCGGGTGCGGGGCGGCTCGGTTAGGCTGGGCCGGTGAGATTCCGGTGGTGGCGCGCGACGGTCCTGACGGCCGTCGGCGCATTGGCGCTCGTGTACCTCGCCGGCATCACTCGCATCGGCGGTGCCGAGGCCGAGCAGCTCCAAGACGTGCCCGCGCTCACCGCCGACCCCACCGCGGAGCTCGCCGCTATCCGCGACGGCGCGCCCGTCTCCGGCGCCGACCCCGCGACCGCGCTCGAAGCGGCCGCCGCCGACCCCGCCACCGCGGCCGCGCTCGCCGCCGCCGAGCCCAGCGCCGACACCGGCGAACTCGGCGCCGCGCTCGCCTCGCTCCAGTCCGCGGAAGGCGACCTCGACCCCGTCGAGGTCAACGCGTTCTTCACCGACCTCGGCGCCGAGCCGACCGCGTGGCTCGCCGTGCTCTACCCGTCGGTCGTCGCCGAGCTGCCCGGCGCGCCCTTCGACGCGCGCATCGCCGCGAACCGCCTCGTCCTCGAAGCGACCACCGCGGCCTCCACCGCCTACGCGAGCCCTGAGCGGCCCTGGACCGCCGACGCCGAGCGGCCCGCCCGCGCAGAGCTCACCGCGCTCATCGGCACCGACCGCCAGTTCCTCTACCTCGACCCGTACAACAACGCCGGGGACGGCTCCTGGATCGAGGTCGTGGGCGACCTCCACACCGCCGAGAACGTCGCCGTCCTCGTCCCCGGCGGGTCCGCCGTGCTCTCCAGCGAGAACTTCGAGCTGTACTACAACCGCGCGAAGTCGTTCGTCGACGCCGCCGACGGCGAGCTCGCGATCGTCGTGTGGGCCGCCGCCTCCTGGCCCTCGGGCTGGGTCGAGGAGTCCTGGGCGTCCTGGTCGCAGGTCGCCGCCGAGAGCCTCGCGTCCTTCACCTTCGACCTGCGCAACCAGATCGGCGAGGACACCCCGCTGACGCTCGCGGGCCACTCCTACGGCGGCGCGGTCATCGGCTACGCCGAGACCCACGAGGTCGAGGCCGACCAGATCCTCCACATCGCCTCGGCCGGGATGGGCAACGAGGTCTACAGCCCCGAGGACTACACCGAGCCATGCCGACCGCGCTACTCGATCACCGCGCCGGGCGACCCGATCTCCTACGTCCAGGGGATGCCGTACGTGCCGCTCCTGGGCCACGGCGCCGACCCCGACGACTTCCCCGGGGTGCAGAACCTCGCCACCGGGAAGCTCTCCGACGCGCCCGGCGCCGTCGACGACTACGGGCTCAGCCTCGCCGAACAGGGCCTCTCCGGCAAGACCGTCGAAGGCGTCCACTCGCACTCGGAGATCTTCTACCCCGAGTCCGACGCGTGGAACAACATCCTCAAGGTCCTCCTCAACGAGGCCCCCGGCCTCGCCGACGAGCAGCCCGAGGCCTACGCGCCCTGCGCGTGAGACGCGGAAGGGCCCGGCCGTCACCGGCCGGACCCGCGAAATCCTCTGAGACCCGCTAGTCGCGTTCGAGCAGCAGGCCCAGGTGCTTCTCGACCACCGGCAGGGCCTCCTCGACGGTGACCTCCCGGCCGAGCTCGCGCGACAGGCTCGTCACGTCGGCGTCGGTGATCGCGCACGGCGCGATCCGCTCCCAGTACGACATGTCGGGGTTGCAGTTGAGCGCGAAGCCGTGCATGGTCGTCGCCCACCGCACCCGCACCCCGATCGCGCAGATCTTGCGCTCGGGCCCCCGGTCGTCGGCGGGGAGCCACACGCCGGTGCGGTCGTGCATCCGCCCGCGCGCCGAGGTCACCCCGAACTCGTGGCACACCGCCGCGATCGCGTCCTCGACGCGCCGCACATAGCCGACGATGTCGGTCTTCTTGCGCAGCTTGATGATCGGGTAGCCGACGATCTGGCCGGGCCCGTGCCAGGTGATCTGACCGCCCCGGTCGACCGTGACGACCGGCGTGCCGTCCTGCGGCAGCGCCCACGTCTCGGTGCGCCGCCCCGCGGTGTACACGCTCGGATGCTGGAGCAGCAGCACGGTGTCGCCGATCTCGTCGTCGATCCGGCGCTGCTGGAGCTCCTTCTGGTAGTCCCAGGCCTCCTGGTAGTCCACCAGGCCCCGCCGCTCGACCGTTATCCCGTCGACCGGGACGGTGATGCTCCCTGCCGCGGTGTCCGCGGATTCCACTGGCGCAGTCATGCCTCGACACTAATCCCGCCGGGCCCTCCGCGGCCACCGGACGCCGCGCGCGTCACCCGTGTTCCGGGGAGGAGTCGTACCCGTTATGGGCGGGTCGTTCTTTATGGTGCCGTTACTTAATTGCAGACTAGTTGCGGCCCTCCAGCGCCCCAGTGACCGGGCGTGAGCTGTCACACTACTATGCCTAGGGTACTTAAAGCCCAATCCGCTCGCCCCGCGCCAGTCGAGGGTTGCACACGACCACAGGGATACGAATGGAATCAACGCCGAAGGCTCCGATGGTCACCATCTCCGGGGTCAACAAGCACTTCGGGGAGCTGCACGCGCTCAAGGACATCGAACTGTCCGTGGACGACGGCGAGGTCGTGGTCCTCATCGGACCGTCCGGCTCCGGCAAGTCCACGCTGTGCCGGACCATCAACCGCCTCGAGATCGTCGACTCCGGTTCGATCACCGTCAACGGCAGCCCCCTCCCCGCGGAGGGCCGCGCGCTCGCCAACCTGCGCGCCGACGTCGGCATGGTCTTCCAGCACTTCAACCTCTTCGCCCACCTGACGGTCCTCCAGAACATCACCCTGGGCCCGATCAAGGTGCGCCGCACCCCCCGCGCGCAGGCCAACGAGCGCGCCCGCCAGCTCCTGGAGCGCGTCGGCCTCGCCGACAAGGCCGACGCCTACCCCGCGCAGCTCTCCGGCGGCCAGCAGCAGCGCGTGGCCATCGCCCGCGGCCTGGCGATGGACCCCAAGCTCATGATGTTCGACGAGCCGACCTCCGCGCTCGACCCCGAGATGATCAACGAGGTCCTCGACGTCATGCAGGACCTCGCCCGCGAGGGCATGACGATGGTCGTGGTCACCCACGAGATGGGCTTCGCCCGCCGCGCGGCCAACCGGGTCGTGTTCATGGCCGACGGCCAGATCGTCGAGATCGCCCCGCCCGACGAGTTCTTCGACGACCCGAAGACCGCCCGGGCCCAGGACTTCCTCTCCAAGGTCATGTCCCACTGAGCATGACGCCCTGAACCAGAAGACCACCGCACCGTTCGCCCCATACGACTGTTCGCCCATAAGGAAAGGAAACAGCTATGCGCACTCTCAAGAAGGGCGCGGCCCGCAAGGCCGCGATCGCGGCCGTCGCCGCCGTGGCCATGTCCCTGGCCGCCTGCTCCGGCGAGGCAAGCCAGGAGCAGGAGAAGGACGACGAGCTTCAGGAGTCGGTCGGCGCCTACTCCCTCGAAGCCGCCGCCGAGCTTCCCGCGGGCCTCATCTCGGACATCAAGGAGCGCGGCGTCCTCGTCGTCGGCTCCAAGTTCGACCAGCCGCTCATCGGCCAGAAGGACACCGCGACCGGCAAGATCGAGGGCTTCGACGCCGAGATGGGCCGCCTCATCGCGCAGTACATCTTCGGCACCGTCGACGAGGAGGGCGACGACGCCAACCTCAAGTTCGTCGAGACCACCTCGCAGAACCGCGAGACGTACATCAACGACGGCACCGTCGACATGGTCATCGCCTCCTACTCGATGTACCCCGAGCGCCTGACCCAGTTCGAGTTCGGCGGCCCGTACTTCAACACCGGCCAGAACGTCATGGTCGCGGCCGACAACACCGACATCAACTCGGTGGCCGACCTCGCCGGCAAGGACGTCTGCATCGCCGAGGGCTCCGGCTCGATCGGGAACCTGGAGAAGGAGAACCCCGAGGCGAAGATCACGCCGCTGGTCGACTACGGCGCCTGCGCGCAGGCCCTCGAGAACGGCCAGACCGACGCGGTCAGCACCGACGAGACCATCCTCTACGGCTTCACCGTCGACAAGCCCGACGCGTTCCGCGTCCTCGACTCCGCCAACATCTTCACCGACGAGCCCTACGGCGTCGGCATGAAGCTCGGCGAGACCGACGCGCGCGAGTTCATCAACACCATGATCGACGAGATCACCGCCAACGGCGACTGGCAGAAGGCCTTCGACCTGACCTTCGGCGCCGCGGGCATGCCGACCCCGGCCGAGCTCCCGGTCCCGAACCGCTACTAGACCCGCGACCGTTCGGTAGGGCGGCGGCGGCCGATCGCCCGGCCGCCGCCGCCCGCCAAATGGAGGAGTCCGCTTGTTCGACAACTTCGATTCGATGTCCGAGGCCCTGCTCGAAGGCATGTGGACCACGGTGTGGGTCACCCTCGCCAGTTTCGTCATCGCCCTCGCCATCGGCATGGTCCTTCTGGTCATGCACGTCAGCCCCGCCCCTCCGGCCCGCTGGGCCGCCAACGCCTACACGCAGCTGTTCCGCAACGTGCCGCTCCTGGCGATCCTGATCATCATGTTCTTCGGCCTGCCGGCCATCGGGATCAGGGCCGACAACTGGGTCTGGGCCCTCGTCGGCCTCGGCATGTACACCGGCGCCCTCGTCGGCGAGACCCTGCGCTCGGGCATCAACTCGATCCCCCTGGGCCAGGCCGAGGCCGCCCGCTCGCTCGGGCTGACCTTCGGGCAGTCGCTCGGCTCGGTGATCCTGCCGCAGTCGATCCGCGTGGTCATCCCCCCGCTGGGCTCGCTCCTGATCGCGCTGGTCAAGAACAGCGCGCTCGTCTCGGCGATCGGCGTGGCGGAACTGACCGCCAGGTCGCGCCGCCTCATCGAGGACACCGAGAGCAGGTACGACCTGTGGGGCGTCATCATCGGCGTCACCGTCGGCTACCTGCTGATCGCCCTCGTCTTCAGCTACCTCGTGCGGATCGCTGAGAAGCGCACCGCGTTCGTCCGATGAAAGGGGCCGAGTCATGAGCAGACAAGGCGAGACCACGGTCCTGTTCGACGCGCTCGGTCCCAAGGGCCGACGCAACGCCAACATCGCCTCCGTCATCTCCGCGTTGGTCATCGTGGGCCTGCTCGCGCTGGCCGCCGTCGGGCTCGCCGGGCAGAACTTCTTCGAGGCCTCCCGCTGGATCAACCCGCTGGACGCGCTCGTCGTCGAGAACACCTGGGTCCCTTCGATCATCGCCACACTCCAGGCGTTCGCGCTCGGCTCGGTCCTGGCGCTGTTCCTCGGTGTGATCTTCGGGTTCGGCCGGATCTCCCAGTTCGGGCTGACCCGCTGGGTCTCCACCGGTTACGTGCAGTTCTTCCGCTCGCTGCCGCTGGTGCTCCTCATCTGGATCTCCTTCACCATCGACGGCCACTTCGGCTTCACGACCGGGACGCTCGGCTGGTCGGGGGAGGCGCGCCGCCTGACGTTCCTGGTGGTGGGCCTGGGCGTCTACAACGGCGCCGTCCTCGCCGAGATCCTCCGCGCGGGCGTGGCGGCGCTGCCGTCGGGCCAGGCGATGGCCGGGCACGCGATCGGCCTGCGCCACGGGCAGGTCCAGCGCCTGGTGGTGCTCCCGCAGGTGCTGCGGAACATGCTCCCGGCGGTGCTGGCGCAGCTGGTGATCCTCCTCAAGGACACCTCGCTGGGCTACGTGATCACCTACCCCGAGCTGCTGCACTCGGCCGACATCATCGGCAGCGACTACGGCAACTCCTATCTCCAGGCGCTCATCATCGCCGCGGCGATCTACTTCGTACTGGCCTACGCCCTGTCGAAGCTGGTGGTCCTCGCGGAGCGGCGCCTGCGCAAGAAGACCGCGGCGCCGCTGGCCCGCGTCAAGCAGATCGAGGCCTCCGCCGTCGCGGACTGACCTCGCCTCCGCAGAGGGGCCCCGCCGCATCGCGGCGGGGCCCCTCTGCGTCGTTCCCGGCCATGCGGCCCTTCGGGTATGAGGGACCGTCGCGACCGGGCCCTGCTACCCTCCTTTTGAAATCAACAACCATTTTCAATTGGTGGGGGAACGACGCGATGAAACTCGCCTTCGTCGGCAAGGGCGGCTCGGGCAAGACCACGATGGCCTCGCTGTTCGCCAGGCGCGCAGCGGCACTCGGGCATCCGGTCATGGCCGTGGACGCCGACATCAACCAGCACTTCGCGGCCGCGCTCGGCCTCGACGCCGAGGCCGCCGCCATGGGCCCCGTCCTCGGCGAGCACCTGGGGGACATCAAGGAGTACCTGCGGGGCGACAACCCCCTCATCCCCTCGGCCGACCTCATGCTCAAGACCACGCCGCCCGGGCCCGGCTCGCGCCTGCTCACCGTCGGCGAGTCCAACCCCGTCCTCGACCGACTCTTCACCCTCCACGAGGGCATCCGCTTCGCGGCCACCGGCGGCTTCGTGGACGACGACCTCGGCGTCTCCTGCTACCACTCCAAAGTGGGCGCCGTCGAGCTCCTCCTCAACCACCTCGTGGACGGGCCCGACGAGTTCGTCGTGGTCGACATGGTCGCGGGCGCCGAGGCGTTCGCCTCCGGGATGTTCACCCGCTTCGACCACACCTTCCTGGTGTGCGAGCCGACCCTGCGCAGCGTCGGCGTCTACAAGCAGTACCTCGGCTACGCCGAGGACTACGACGTCGACATCGCCGTGATCGGCAACAAGATCGACGACGAGGACGACGTGGCCTTCCTGCGCGAGCACGTCGGCGACGCACTCCTGGGCTGGTGCACCCGCTCCAAGTACGTCAAGGCCGCCGAGCGGGGCGCGGTGGGCCCCGTCGCCGACCTCGAACCCGAGAACCTCGCCGTGGTCGACGCCGCCCGCAGGCGGGCCGTCGCCGGCGGCAAGGACTGGCCCAAGTTCACCCGCCAGGCCCACGAGTTCCACCGCAGGGCCGCCCGCGCCTGGGGGAACGACCGCGCGGGCGTCGACCTGGCCGACCAGATCGTGCCCGGCTACGTCCTGGGGGAGCACCTGCTCCGCGCCCCGGCCGTCTGAGCCGTCCGCATCCGGGACGGGCGCGCCCAGCGCCGTGCGCGCCCGCCCCGGACCCGGCACCGCCCAACGGGACCCGTCTGCGTCGACTACCCGACAGCGGACGGTGACCGGACCGAGCACAATGAACCGATTCGAACCGAGAGGAGTACGCATGTCCCTTGACGTCTCTGAAGACCTGCTCGCCAAGGCCGAAACCGGGGAGGTCGGCGACGCCGACTTCATCGACTGCGTCAAGCAGTCGCTGCCGTTCGCCTGGGAGCTCATCGCGAAAGTCGTGAACGACCTGAAGAACGGGGTCGTCTCGTCGAGCGGCTCGACGCAGTTCGCCGACAACACCACGCCGCCGCCGGACGAGCAGTCGCGCGGGCAGCTGCTGCGGGTGCTCGCCTCCGACTCGATGCGCGGCGCCCTCGAACGCCACTACGGCGTCAAGCTCGCCTTCCAGAACTGCCACCGGATCGCGGCGTTCCCGGTCTCCGAGGTCGACTCGGACACCTACCGCAAGTTCATCTCGCCGCGCGGGCAGCTGCTCAACCAGTCGCCGGAACTGCGCGACTGCTGAGCCGGGCCTCCGCACGCGAAGGCCGGCGGGACCGGGCGGTCCCGCCGGCCTTCGGCGCGTTCAGGCCGGTCGGCGCGTGATGAGGAAGTCCCGCACCAGTTCCTCGCCCTGCTTCACCAGGGGCCGCAGTATCTTCAGCCGCGACAGGGCCACCACGCGGGCGGCCAGCGGCGCGGTGCGCCGAGCGAGCTCGCGTGACTTCTCCTGGTCGGGCGAGGCGTCGTAGACCCAGTACAGGACCACGACCATCTGGTGCAGCCACAGCATCTCGGGCAGGATGTCTGCCATGTCCTTGGGCACCTTGGTCTTCGAGCCCTCCAGGACCTCCCGGTAGAGCGCGATGTCCCGGTCGCGGCTCGCGGTCGAGTCCTCCGAGAACGGGCTCAGCGGGCTGGACGGGTCGGCCGCGTTGCGGAAGAACTGGCCCGCGAAGGCGTGGTAGGGCCCGGCGATGTCGAGCCAGGCCAGCAGCGCCGCCTCGATCCGCTCGGCGAGCGTCTCCTTGCCGGCGAGCAGTTCCGGCGTCAGTTCGGCGTGGCGGGTCGTGGCCTGCTCGTAGAAGCCCTGGATCAGGTGCTCCTTGGACTTGAAGTAGTAGTAGGCGTTGCCGACCGACACTCCGGCCTCGGCCGCGATCGCCCGCATCGTCGTCTTGTCGTAGCCGCGTTCGGCGAACATGTCGAGGGCGGTGTCGATGATGCGCTGCCGCGTCCGCTCGCCCTTCGACGAGGGGCGGGCGGACGCGGAGGCGTCTTCGGCGGCGCCGCCCTGAGCGGCGCCGCCTTCTGGATCCGGTGGTCTCGAAGCAGATGCGCTCACGCAGGCGATCCTACTTGGGTCAGGCCCCGTACGCCTGCGGCCGCTGCGGGGGACGGGGCGGTTCGAGCGTGGCGAGGGCGCGGGCGTCCACGTGGCCCCGCTTGCGGAAGCCGTTGAGCACGATGACGTTGAGGACGTGGAGGACCCCCAGCACCAGGAGCACGGCGCCGATCTTGACCGCGACGGTCTCGAACACGCCCCGGGCGTCGGCGATCGGGGCGGTGGTGCGCAGCCACAGCGCCACGAACCCGAAGTTGAGGAGGTAGAAGCCGACCTGGAGCAGTTTGTTGACCGCTTGCGCGAGCTGCTCGTCTCCGGCGAAGACGTCCTTGATGAAGTGGAACCCGTTGGCACCGAGGGTCCGGGCGACCCAGACGGTGAGCGGGATCGCGACCAGGAGGTAGGCGATGTAACCGACGACTGCCAAGTCCATGACAGTGCTCCGTTCTCTGCGGGGGCTCAATGAGTTGAACATGTTCAACTCCTGCTTCAAGCTATCCCATCGTCTTGAACATGTTCAAGTCCTCGCGGCGAAGTATCGCGCACGACACAGCCCCGGCGGTTTCTCAGAGCGCGAAACGAAGGCGTGCGCGGCGACCGGCGGCCTGTAGGCTGGCCGCGTGACTGTTGCGGTGCGTGTGATCCCCTGCCTGGACGTGGATGCCGGGCGGGTCGTCAAGGGCGTCAACTTCGAGAACCTGCGCGACGCCGGCGACCCCGTCGAACTGGCCGCCGCCTATGACGCGGCCGGGGCCGACGAGCTGACGTTCCTCGACGTGAGCGCCTCCTCGGGCGACCGGGCCACCATGTACGACGTGGTCGCGCGCACCGCGGAGCAGGTGTTCATCCCGCTCACCGTCGGCGGGGGCGTGCGGACGCCCGAGGACGTGGACCGGCTGCTGCGCGCCGGGGCCGACAAGGTCGGCATCAACACCGCCGCCATCGCCCGGCCCGAGGTCATCGCCGACATCGCCGAGCGGTTCGGGAACCAGGTGCTCGTGCTCTCCGCCGACGTGGCCGCCGGGCGCGACACCGCCTCGGGCTGGGAGGTCACCACCCACGGCGGGCAGAAGCGCCCGACCGGCCTCGACGCGGTCGAATGGTGCGCGCGGGCGGCCGAGCTCGGGGCGGGGGAGATCCTGCTCAACTCGATCGACTCCGACGGGATGCGCCAGGGCTTCGACCTCGACCTCATCGCCGCCGTGCGAGCGGTCGTGAACGTCCCGCTCATCGCCTCCGGCGGCGCGGGCGCCGCCGCGCACTTCCCGCCCGCGGTGGACGCGGGCGCCGACGCGGTCCTCGCCGCCTCGATCTTCCACTTCGGCGACGTCGCGATCAGCGAGGTCAAGCACGAACTGACCGCGGCGGGCCACCCCGTCCGCTGAAGCGCGCTTCAGACCGGGTCGCACCCGATCGGGTGACTCGGGCGCCGCGGGGCGCGGTTTTGTCGTACCCGCGCGCGAACCTGGGCGCTACGGTTTCCCCTCTGGGTGGGTGGGGGCTAGGGATGGTAGAAGCCGAACGCCGCGTTCACTATTGAGCATTCCCTGAGACCCACGGTCCCAGCGCCCCGGGAGGAACCGCGGCGCCGGGGAATGCCCGCGCTCCTCTCGCCGTTGCACCTTCGGCCAGCGCGATGCGGCCCTCCGGGTCCGGTGCCGCGGCGATCGGGAATGCGGTTGTCGTCTGTCGGGGGTCCGAGGCATCATTGCTAGCGGTTGCTTGCCGACCGGCTAGGAACCCGCCTGGCGCCACCCACCCGACCGGAGACCTGATGACGCTGCCCACCGGCGACGCCGCGACGACCGCAGAGGCACCCTCCACCGACACCCGCATCCTCCGCAGGGGACTGCGCAACATCGGCGACATGATCCGCCTCGAACCCCGCCCCTTCGCCGTCGGCGCGCTCGGGGCGATGGTCAACACCGCCATGACCCTGTTCCTCTCGTACATCGTCGGCTGGGTCGTCGCCGGGATCGCCGTGCCCGCCTACGAGAACGGCGAGGTCGCCCTCGGCACCGTCCTCCTCGGCGTGGCCGCGCTCCTGGGCACCTCGATCATCCGCTTCTCCTCGATGTGCGCGCGCCGCATCGGCGCGGGCGTCATGATGTTCGGCGTCCAGGCCCACTGGCGCCGCCGCATCACTCGCCGCTACCTCGCGCTCCCCGTCTCCTGGCACCAGAAGCACCCCACCGGCACCCTCCTGTCCAACGCGAACGCCGACGTCGAGGCCGCCACCCGCCCCCTCGCCCCGCTGCCCTTCGCCTGCGGCACCATCTTCATGGTCGCCATCGCGATGATCGCGTTCTTCTCCATCGACTGGGCCATCGCCCTGGTCGCTCTCGGCATGTTCCCGGCCCTGTTCGCGCTCAACGCGATCTTCGCCACCAAGATGGCCCCCCGCGCCAAGCGCGCCCAGGAACTGCGCGCCGAGGTCTCCGCGGTCGGCCACGAGTCCTTCGACGGCGCCCTCGTCGTCAAGGCCATGGGACGCGAAGCCGCCGAGACCGAGCGCTTCAGCGCCTCCGCCGACGAACTGCGGGACGCCATGATCGGCGTGGGCCGCCTCCGCGCCGCCTTCGAACCCGCCATCGCCGGACTCCCCGAGCTCGGCGTCCTCGTCGCGCTCCTCGTCGGCCTCGCCCGCTTCGAAGCCGGCGCGATCGACCTCGGCCAGCTCGTCACCGTCTCCTTCATGTTCTCCGTCCTCGCCTTCCCCGTCCGCGCCATCGGCTGGGTCCTCGGCGACCTCCCCGGTTCCGTCGTCGGCCGCGAGCGCGTCGACCACGTCCTCGCCGCCACCGGCGACATGGCCTACGGCGACAAGGAACTCCCCGAGACCCCCGCTCCGGCGACCCTCGCCTTCGACCGCGTCGCCTACGCCTACCCCGACGGCCACGAGGCTCTCGCCGAGGTCACCTTCACCGTCGAGCCCGGCACCACCGTCGCCCTCGTCGGCGCCACCGGCTCCGGCAAGTCCACCCTCGCCCACCTGGCCGCCCGCCTCATCGACCCCAGCGGCGGCGCCCTCCGCCTCGACGGCGAGGACCTGCGCGACCTCACCCACGCCTCCCTCGCCCGCAGCGCCGCGCTCGTCCAGCAGATCCCCTTCGTCTTCGACGACACCGTGCGCGCCAACATCTCCCTCGACCGCCCCGGCGTCGACGACGACCGCGTCTGGGACGCCCTCGTCGCCGCCGGCGCCGAGAAGTTCACCGCCTCCCTCGACAAGGGACTCGACACCGAGGTCGGCGAGCGCGGCACCACCCTCTCCGGCGGCCAGCGCCAGCGCCTCACCCTTGCCCGCGCCCTGGCCGGGCGCCCGCGGCTCCTCGTCCTCGACGACGCGACGAGCGCCGTCGACCCGAAGGTCGAGTCGCAGATCCTTGCGGGGCTCAAGGGCTCCTCGGAGTCCGCGAGCGTCCTCGTCGTCGCCTACCGGCGCGCCACCATCGCGCTCGCCGACCGGGTCGTGTTCCTCGAGAACGGCCGCATCACCGCCCAGGGCACCCATGTCGGGCTGCTCGAAACCCACCGCCCCTACGCCGAACTCGTCACCGCCTACGAGCGGGCCGAGGCCGAGCGCGAATTCGACGAGGAGAACGCGGCGTGAGCGATCAGCGCGACACCACCCGACCCGCGAAGACGAACGCCGAACCGGAAGCGGCCCAAACGGAATCGGCACTGTCTGAACCGGCACCGTCCCAACCCGCACCGTCCGAGCACGAGCAGCCCGGCCCCTGGCAGACGGTCAAGCGCGGCCTCCAGCTCTCCCCGGAGCTGCGCCGGGGCCTCGGCTTCACGGTGTTCCTCGCGGCCGTCACCGCCCTGGGCCGCCTCGTCGTGCCCATCGGCGCGCAGCAGATCCTCGACAAGGGGCTCCTAGGCGACGGCGGCCCCGACCTCGCCTACGTGATCGCGGTGGCCGCGATCGGCGTGGCCGTCCTCGTGCTCACCACCGGCGCGAACTACCTCATGAACCGGCGCCTGTTCGTCGTCTCCGAGCACGCACTGGCCTCGCTGCGGCGCAGGACGTTCCGGCACATCCACGACCTCTCGATGCTCCACCAGCAGTCGGAGCGGCGCGGGTCCCTGACGGCGCGGGTGACGACCGACATCGACCAGGTGAGCCAGTTCCTCCAGCAGGGCGGCATGGTCCTGGTGACCTCCACGGCGCAGATCATCGTCGCCACGGTCGTCATGGCGGTGTACTCCTGGCAGCTGGCGATCGCGGTGTGGATCGTGTTCATCCCGGTGACCTGGCTGATCAAATGGCTCCAAGGGCACCTGGCCTCGGCCTACACGCAGGTGCGCGGCAGCGTCTCGCGGATGCTCTCGGCCGTCGCCGAGTCGGTCGTGGGCGCGGGCACGGTCCGCGCCTACGGGGTCGGCTCGCGCACGAGCGAACGCCTGGACGCCTCGATCGACGAGCACCGCCGCGACCAGACCCGCGCGATCAGCCGCTCGGCGTTCTCCTTCGGCGCCGGAGAACTCGTCTACCTGGGCGTCAACGCGATCGTCGTGGTGCTCGGCGCGTTCCTGGTCGCCGACGGCTCGATGACCGTGGGCGCGCTGACCGCGTTCCTGTTCCTCGTCGTGCTGTTCACGCAGCCGATCGTGATCGGCACCGAGACGCTCAACGAGGCGCAGAACGCCGTCTCGGGCTGGCGGCGGGTGCTCGACATCATCGACACCGCCCCCGACGTGGCCGACCCGGCCGACGGCGTCGACCTGCCCGGCGGCCCGCTCGGCGTGCGCTTCGAAGGCGTCCGCTTCGCCTACCCGGGCGGCCCGGAGGTGCTGCACGGCATCGACGTCGAGATCCCCGCGCACGCGAAGGTCGCCGTCGTCGGCGAGACCGGCTCGGGCAAGACCACGTTCGCGAAGCTCCTGACCCGCCTGATGGACCCGACCTCCGGGCACGTGGTCCTCGGCGGCGTCCCGCTGACCGACGTGACCTTCGCGTCGCTGCGCGGACGCGTGACGATGGTGCCGCAGGAGGGCTTCCTGTTCAACGGCACGCTCGCCCGCAACGTCCGCTTCGCGCGCCCGGACCTGACGGAGGCCGAGATCTACGTGGCCTTCGCCGAACTCGGCCTCACCGACTGGGTCGACACGCTCCCCGCCGGGCTCGACACCGAGCTGGGCGAGGGCGGCGCGAACCTCTCGGTGGGGGAGCGCCAGCTCGTGTCGCTGGTGCGCGCGTACGTGGCCGACCCCGACCTGCTCGTCCTCGACGAGGCGACGAGCGCGGTCGACCCGGCGACGGAACTGCGGCTCTCCGCGGCGCTCGACGCCGTGACCCGCGGGCGCACCACCGTCATCATCGCCCACCGCCTGTCCACCGCGGAGACCTCGGACGAGGTCCTCGTCTTCGACGCGGGCGAACTGGTCCAGCAGGGCCCGCACGCGGTCCTCGCGGCCGAGTCCGGCTCGGTCTACGCGGGCCTGCACGGCTCCTGGGTCGAGCAGACCCGCTCGAACTGACGCGGTGGTGGAAGAGGCGATGGTGAAGAGGCGATAGCGGAGAGGCGGCGCGGCGCCGCCTCTCTCGCTCGCTCGCTCCGGAAGCGCGTCGCCGCCGAGAAGCCCTCGCGAACCGCCGTGATCAGCCGATCGCGGCGCGAACGCCTCGACCGTGCCGCCAAGCCCCTGAGAACCGCACCGATCAGTCGATCGTCGGCACGAACGCTCCAGCCAGGGCTCCGCCTCGAAGCCCCTGAAGACCGCTCCGGTCAGTCGATCGTCAGCACGATCTTCCCGGCCGTGCGGCCCACCTCCAGGAGCCGGTGCGCCTCGGCGGCCCGCTCCAGCGGGAGCGCCCGCGCGACCACCGGCGTCAGGCTTCCGTCCTCGACCAGCGCCGACAGGGCCCGCATCCCGGCCCCGTCCGGCGCGACGAGCATCGCCTCCGCGGTGATCCGCGTCCGCTCGGCCTCGGGCAGCTCCCCGCGCATGAGCGAGACGAGTGTCCCGCCGTCGCGCAGCACCGCCGCCGACCGCGCCTCGTAGTCCGGGCCGACCGTGTTGAAGGCGACGTCGAGACCGCTGAGGACCTCGGCGAAGTCCACCGACCGGTAGTCGAGGGCCTCGTCCACCCCGACCGCCTTCAAGAACATGTGCTTCTCGGCGCTGGCGGTCCCGATCACATACGCGCCCTTGGCTTTGGCGATCTGGACGGCGAGGTGGCCGACGCCGCCGGCCGCGGCGTGCACGAGCACACGCTGCCCCGCCCGAACGTCGGCGACGCCGACGAGCGCCTGGAGCGCGGTGAGCCCGGCGAGCGGCAGGGCCGCGGCCTCCTCGTGGCTGAGCCTGGCGGGCTTGGGTGCGAGTTCGCCTGCGGGCGCGGCGGCGTACTCGGCGTACGCGCCCCCGAAGCGCGGGAAGCGGGGCATCCCGTAGACCTCGTCGCCTTCGGCGAAGTCGCCGACGCCCTCGCCGAGTGCGGCGACGGTGCCCGAGAGGTCCCAGCCGAGGACGAACGGCGGCTCGCTGCCGTCCATCGAGCCGCGCTCGCGGGTCTTCCAGTCGACGGGGTTGGTCCCGGCGGCGCGCACCCGCACGAGGACCTCGCCGGGCCCGGGTTCGGGCCGCTCGGTCGCGGCGGTCTCCAGGACCTCGGGTCCGCCGAGCCGGTGCTGGATGACGGTGCGCATCGTCGCCATGTCGGTTCCTCTCCTCAGGTGCCCCGCCGCAGTCGCGGCCGCCTCCTCAGACGACTGTAGACCCGCGACGCAGGTGCGCCGAATCCGCTGGCGCGCAAGGCGTCTCGGTTAATCGCTGCGGCGTGCGCGGCGCGCCAGGGCGGCGCCCGCCGCGAGGGCGGCGGCCCCGGCGGCGAGGACGGCGGCCAGCGGCGCGCCGGTGACCGGCAGGCCCGGCCCCGCGGGACCGTCCGGGCCTTCGTTCGCGACCGGTGCGGCGGTGCCGTCGGCGGTGGGCTCCCCGGTGGCGGGGCCGCCGGTCGGCTCGCCGGTCGGGTCGTCCGTGGGCTCCTCGGTCGGGTCCTCGGTGGGGTCGGGGTCGGGGACTTCGAGTGTGGCGAACCAGGTCTGGTACACCGGGAGGCCGGCGAGGGCGCTGAAGGTGAACGTGAGGGTCGTGATCGGGACGGTGGGCCTGAACCAGCCGGTGCCGCCGGTCTCGTCGTTGCCGTCGCCCGCGAGCGTGGCCGTGGCCTCGGTCCAGGTGGGCTGGTGGAACACGGTCACGCCCGAGCACACGCCGGGCTTGGGCGAGGTGTCGCAGAAGTTGAAGGACCCTTGGTAGCCGAGCGCGGCGGGGGGCACGGGCTCGCCGTCGGCGCCGGTGGCCGAGACGGTGACGGTGTCGGCGTCGATGTCGCCCAGCGCGAAGCCCCACCCGCTCGCGGGCGTGGGGGCCGCGAAGGTGTAGGTCGTGGTCGAGGGGTTGCCGGGGGCGTCGGCGTAGGGCCTGATGAGGGCGTAGCCGAGGTCGCGGCTGGACCCGTAGACCTCCCCGAAGGGCGTGTTCGGTCCGAGCCAGGTGTTGGCGCCGGTCTGGACGCCCGAGGGCGCGCGGCCGTCCGAGGTGAAGTCCGCGGCGGGGAAGCCGCCGGGGAGCGTCATGGTGCCGGTGTAGTCGCGGCCCGTGCCCGCGATCGTCCACGCGCCGTATCCGGTGTCCTGGGCGTGCGCGGGGACGGCGACCGCCAGCGCCGCGCAGGCGGCGCCGACGACGCAGGCGGCTTTCGTGGCGAGGGTGCGGCGGTGCTCGTGGCTGTTCACGGTCGGAGTCCTCCTGCGGCGGTGCGGCGAATGCCTCCGCATCCTATGGCCGGCACCGCCTCGCACCGTGCATTTCGGACCCGGGCCCTGCTACGGGATGAGCAGGAGCTTTCCGGTGGTCTTGCGCGACTCCAGGAGCTGGTGGGCTTCGGGGGCCTCTTCGAGCCGGAAGGTCTCGCCGACGCGCACGAGGAGGTTGTCGTCCTCGATCATCTGGAACACGTCGTTCGCCCGCTGGAGGTACTCCTCGCGGGTGGCGGTGAAGTCGGCGAGGGTCGGGCGCGTCAGGATCAGCGACCCTCCCCTGTGGAGGTCTTGCGGGTCGACGGGCGGGACGGGCCCGCTCGCCTGGCCGAACAGGGCCATGACGCCGCGGCGGCGCAGCGCGCCGAGGCCCTCGGTGAAGGTGGTCTTGCCGACGCCGTCGTAGACGGCCGCGACCCCGGCGCCGCCGGTGAGCTCGCGGGCCTTCGCGCCGAAGCCCTCGTAGCGCATGACGTGGTCGGCGCCGTTCTGGCGGGCCAGCTCCGCCTTCGCGTCGGTGGAGACGGTGGCGATGACCTTGCCGCCCTTGTACTTCACCATCTGCGTCAGCAGCAGACCCATGCCGCCCGCGGCGGCGTGCACGATGACGGTGTCGCCCTCCTGCACGTCGTAGACGGTGTTGCACAGGTAGTGCGCGGTGAGCCCCTGGAGCATGACGGCCGCGGCGGTCTCGACGGCAACCTTCTCGGGGACGAGCACGAACTCGTCGGCGTCGCCGACGACGAGGTCCGCATAGGACCCGGGGACGCTCTTCCAGGCGACCTCGTCGCCGACCGCGAAGCCCTCGACGCCCTCGCCGAGGGCCGCGACGTACCCGCCGCCCTCAAGGCCCGGGGTGAACGGCAGCGGCAGCCCGTAGGCGCCGGTGCGGTGGTAGACGTCGATGAAGTTGACGCCCGCGGCGGCCACCCGGACCGAGATCTGGCCGGGCCGCGGACCGGGGTCCTCGCCCTCCAGCAGCCGCATGACGCCGGGTCCGCCGGTCGCCGAGACCACGATCGCCTTCATGAGGTTTCCTTCCGCCGCAGGTTCACCCCGTAATGTAGCGGTCCCCGTCCCTATTCCTCGCCGCCGGTCCGGCGCCCGCCGCCCACGCCCGGGCGCATCCGCCCCCGGCCCCACGGGTTCTTCGGCCCGCCGCGCGTCTGGAACTCCTCGCCCACGAGTTTGCGGATCGCCTCGCGGAAGCCCTTCTGCCGCATGTGGTGGCGCAGCGGGTTCGCGGCCGGGTCGGCCGTCAGCTCCTTCATGAGGGCCACGCACAGCGCGAGCATGACCACCACGAACGGCAGCGCCACGATGATCGTCGCGTTCTTGAGGCCCTCCAGGCCGCCCGAGAGCAGCAGCACCGCCGCGACCGCGCCGATCGTGACCCCCCAGAACACCACGAGGGGCTTCTTCGGCGCGAGCGAGCCGCGGCTCGACAGCGAGCCCAGCACCAGCGAGGCCGAGTCGGCGCCGGTCACGAAGTAGATCGCGACCAGGATCATCGACAGTCCCGACAGGAGACCGTACAGCGGCAGCGAGTCCAGCAGCGCGAACAGCGCGTACTCCTCGCCCTTGGCGAGCGAGTCGCCGTAGTCGGTCCCGTTGGACTGCTTCCACAGCGCCGTCCCGCCCAGGATCGCGAACCACAGCGTCGAGGCCGCCGAGGGGATGAGCAGGACGCCGACGATGAACTGGCGGATCGTGCGCCCGCGCGAGATCCGCGCGATGAAGGTGCCCACGAACGGCGCCCACGACAGCCACCACGCCCAGTAGAAGATCGTCCAGGCCGCCATCCAGTCGGCGCCGCCGAACGCGCCGGTCACGCTGGAGAGGTTCGTCAGCTGCGAGAGGTACCCGCCGACCGCGTTCGGCCAGGCGTCGAGGATGAACAGGGTCGGGCCCGCGAAGAACACGAAGACCACCAGGATCAGCGCCAGGACCACGTTCGTCGTCGACAGCCACTTGACGCCCCGGTGCACGCCCGAGAACGCCGAGGCCACGAACGCCGCCGTCAGAGCCGCGATGACGATGACCTCCAAGAGCTTCGAGTCGGACACGCCCACCACGATGTTGAGCCCGACCGCGACCTGGAGCGCGCCCAGACCCAGGCTCGCCGCCGTCCCGAAGACCGTCGCGAAGACCGCGAGCAGGTCGATCGTGCGGCCCGTCGCCGGGCCCCAGCGCTTCCCGGCCGTCAGCGGCTCGAACGCGTCGCTCATGTTGTTGCCCCGGCCTTTGCGGAACGTCGAGTAGCCCAGCGCCAGGCCCGCGACCGCGTAGATCGCCCACGGGTGCAGTCCCCAGTGGAAGTACGTGTAGACCAGCGCGCCCTCTTGGAGCTGGTCGGCGTAGTAGGGCGAGGCCGGGTTCAGCTGGAGCGGCGGCGGCGCGTCGAAGTAGTGCGAGAGCGGCTCGGCCACGCCGTAGAACATGAGGCCGATGCCCATGCCCGCGGCGAACATCATCGAGATCCACGGCAGGGTCGAGAACTCGGGCTCCTCGTCGGCCGAGGCCGCCAGCTTGATGTTCCCGTACCGGCTCGCCGCGATGTACACCGCCAGCACCAGGAAGATGTTCCCGGCGATGATGAACAGCCACCCGAAGTTCGCGATCACCCAGTCCAGGGCCGCCGTCGAGCCGCGCTCGAACTCGTCGGGGAACACCGCGCCGACGACGATCACCGCCACGATCACCACGGCGCTGATCCAGAACACCGGCCGGTCCACCGGCAGCGTCGCCTGCCGCTCCTCGTCCTCGATCGGCGGGATCTCCGGCACGCTGCCGACGTGCTCGGGCTCCGGTTCGGCGGGCGTCTCGGTCGTTGCCATCGGGCGGGCTCCGTTCCTCGGCAGTGGCGCTCCAGCCACCATAGGTGACGAAACGGTCGCCACCTGCCAGTTTTGGACAGAGCGGCCGGACAGTGCGGCCGGACCGTGCGCTTGAACAGCGCGGCCGGAACGCTCGGCCGAACCGCTCCGCGTCAGCGCACCGCGCGGCGCAGCGCCGCGGTTTGAGGGTGCGGTCCGGCCGCTCGGTCAGGAGTCACGGCCCGGCCGTTCTCACCCCCGCCGGTACACCAGCAGCGCCACCTCGCCGATCGCCCGCGCCTCCACGAGCCGCAGCGGCCGCCGCGGCGACTGCGGGAACGGCGCCTCGTACACGAACCGCGCCCCGCCGCGCTCGCCGAGCAGGAACGGCGCCACCGCCACATGCGCCTCGTCCACCAGGTCCGCCGAGAAGAACGCCGTGTGCACCACCCCGCCGCCCTCCACGAGCAGCCGTTCGACCCCCCGGCCCGCCAGGTCCGCCAGCGCCGCCGCCAAGTCCACCTCGCCGTCCCCGACCGCGACCGCCTCGGCGGCCTCCGGGCCCACCGGCAGCGCCCGCAGCCCCTCGGCGCTGGTGTACACCACCACCCGCTCGCCCAGGGACGGGTCGAACAGCCGCGCGCCCGGGTCGAGCTCCCCGGAGGGGGAGAACACCACCCGCAGCGGCGAGGCCGGCCTCCCGGCCGCGACCCGCGCCGCCCGCCGCTCCTCGGAACGCACCAGCAGCCGCGGGTCGTCGGCGCGCACGGTGCCCGCGCCGACCGCGATCGCGTCCACCGACGCGCGCACCGCGTCGACCCGGTCGAAATCGGCCGGGTTCGACAGGACCAGCCGTTCGGGCGTGTCGTCGTCGAGGAAGCCGTCGAGACTCATCGCGGCCGAAACGATCACATAAGGGCGCTCCATGACGCCGAGCATCCCACGATTCACCCCGGCCGGGCCCCGGTGGACGCGCCCCGCGAGCGGGCGACCACAATCGGTAGACGTGGAAGGCCAACAGAGCAGCGACGACGCCATCGCGAACCTGACGTTCAACGCCGACGGGCTCGTCCCGGCGATCGCGCAGCAGCACGACACGGGCGAGGTCCTCATGCTCGCGTGGATGGACGCCGAGGCGCTGCGCCGCACCATCGCCTCCAAGGAGGCCACGTACTGGTCGCGCAGCAGGGGCGAGTACTGGGTCAAGGGGGCGACCTCCGGGCACCGCCAGGCGGTCGTCGCGGTCGCCGTCGACTGCGACGGCGACACCGTCCTCCTCCAGGTCGACCAGACCGGCCCGGCCTGCCACACCGGCACCCGCACCTGCTTTACCGGAAGGCAGATCGCATGACGGCAGCCGCCGAGCACGGCCCCGCAGACGCCCCGCCCGCGCCCGACCGGCGCGGCGCCGAACGCACCCGCGTCCTCCTCGCCGGCGTCGCCGGCGCGGGCCTGGCCGCCCTCGCGGCCTCCCGCGAATGGACCGCCGCCACCGCGACCGGCCCCACCGGGCTCACCTCCGCGGCCGGGCAGACCGGGACCGACCTCGCCGCCTGGGCCGTCCCGTGCGCTCTCGCGGGCGGCGCGGCCTTCCTGGCGATGCTCGCCACCGGCCCGCGCGCGCGCCGCGCCCTCGGCGTCGTGGCCGCCCTCGCGGGCCTGGCCGCCGCGCTCGCCGGCGCCCTCCACCTCGACGCCGGTGCCTGGCCGTGGACGCTCGCCGCCGCCGGGCTCGTCCTGGCCGCCGCGGGCGCCGCGACCACCGTCCGGGCGGGCCGCTGGCCCTCCTCGGCCGACCGGTACGACAACGGGCCCGCGGACGCGGACGCCATAGCAGAGGACCCCGTGTCGCTGTGGAACGCCCTCGACTCGGGGCAGGACCCCTCGTCGCCTAATATCACGGCATCGGCGCAGGAGAAGGGACGATCTTAGGTGAACGTGCTGGAACAGATCATCACCGAAGTCCGCGCCGATCTCGAACGGCGCCAGGCCCTGATCCCCATCGAGCGCATCCGCGAGGCGGCCGCGGCCGCCCGGCCCGCGTTCGACGGCTACGCGGCCCTCTCCGGCGGCGGCGTGAGCGTCATCGCCGAGGTCAAGCGGGCCTCCCCGTCCAAGGGCGCCCTCGCCGACATTCCCGACCCCGCCGTCCTCGCCGCCGAGTACGCCTCCGGCGGCGCCAGCGTCATCTCGGTGCTCACCGAGGCGAACTACTTCAAGGGCAGCCTCGACGACCTCGACGCCGTCCGCGCCAAGGTCAACATCCCGGTGCTGCGCAAGGACTTCGTGGTCTCCCCCTACCAGGTGCTGGAGGCCCGCGCCCACGGCGCCGACCTCGTGCTCCTCATCGTCGCCGCGCTCGACCAGGACACCCTCGTGTCCCTGCACGAGCGCATCGAGGGCCTGGGCATGACCGCGCTGGTCGAGGTCCACACCGAGGGCGAGGCCGACCGGGCGCTGCGGGCCGGGGCGAAAGTCATTGGCGTCAACGCCCGCGACCTGACTACCCTCCAGGTGGACCGCTCGGTGTTCGAGCGGATCGCGCCGGGACTGCCCCGCGACGTCGTCAAGGTCGCCGAGTCCGGCGTCCGCGGCACCCGCGACCTCATCCGCTACGCCAGCGCCGGAGCCGACGCCGTGCTCGTCGGCGAGGGCGTCGTCAAGCACAAGAGCCCGCGCGAAGCGGTCGCCGAGCTGGTCACGGCCGGGTCCCACCCGGCCACGCCCCGGCCCATCTAGGGCCGGCGCCGGACCGACCGACTTCCAGCGGCAACGCCGTGACCGGTCCGCGGACCGGACGAGTCAGAGAAGGGAAGCGAC
The DNA here is from genome assembly GCF_004912155.1 of Glycomyces paridis. Classification (GTDB taxonomy): domain Bacteria; phylum Actinomycetota; class Actinomycetes; order Mycobacteriales; family Micromonosporaceae; genus Glycomyces; species Glycomyces paridis. The sequence goes on from NZ_STGX01000008.1 coordinate 156,928, forward strand.
AACCGTGCCCGATCCAGATCCCAGCGGCCACTGGGGCGAATTCGGGGGCCGGTTCGTCCCCGAGGCGCTCATCAGCGCGCTCGAAGAGCTCGAAGCCGCCCACGCCGAGTCCCAGGGCGACCCCGCGTTCCTGGCCGAGCTCGACCGGCTCGGCCGCGAGTACGGGAACCTGCCCTCGCCGCTGTACCTCGCCGAGCGCCTCTCCGAGGAGACCGGCGTGGAGGTCTGGCTCAAGCGCGAGGACCTCAACCACACCGGCGCGCACAAGATCCGCAACGTCCTGGGCCAGGCCCTGCTGACCAAGCGCATGGGCAAGACCCGGATCATCGCCGAGACCGGCGCGGGCCAGCACGGCGTCGCCTCGGCGACCGCCGCGGCGTACTTCGGGCTCGAATGCACCGTGTACATGGGCGAGGAGGACACGCGCCGCCAGGCGCTCAACGTCGCCCGGATGCGCCTCCTGGGCGCCGAGGTCGTCCCGGTGACCACCGGTTCGCGCACCCTCAAGGACGCGATGAACGAGGCCCTGCGCGAATGGGTCGCCTCGGTCGACCACACGCACTACCTCATCGGCTCGGTCGGCGGCCCGCACCCGTTCCCGATGCTCGTGCGCGACTACTGCCGCGGCATCGGCGACGAGGCCCGCGCGCAGTTCCTCGAACGCACGGGAACGCTCCCGGACGTCGTCGCCGCGTGCGTCGGCGGCGGCTCGAACGCGATGGGGATCTTCACCGCGTTCCTCGGCGACGAGGACGTCAGGCTGTACGGCTTCGAGGCCGGCGGCGACGGCTACGACACCGGCCGCCACGCCGCGACGATCACCGCCGGGCAGGTCGGCGTCCTCCACGGCGCCCGCACCTTCGTCCTCCAGGACGAGGACGGGCAGACGATCGAGTCGCACTCGATCTCGGCGGGCCTGGACTACCCGGGCGTCGGCCCCGAGCACGCCCACCTCGCGGCCACCGGCCGCGCCGCCTACGAGCCGGTCGACGACGCCGAGGCGATGGCCGCCTTGGAGAAGCTCGCCCGCACCGAGGGCATCATCTGCGCGATCGAGTCGGCGCACGGCCTCGCCGGGGCGCTGCGCCTCGCGAAGTCCCTGGAGCCCGGCTCGCGCGTCCTGGTCAACCTGTCGGGCCGCGGCGACAAGGACATGGGCAACGTCGTGGAGTACTTCGGCTTCGAGGGCGAGCCGAACGCGAAGGGGGAGGACGCATGAGGGTCGAGACGGCGTTCGCGCGCAGCAGGGCCGAGGACAGGGCCGCACTGGTCGGGTACCTCCCGGCCGGGTTCCCCACCCTCGCAGACTCGATCAAGGCCGTCGACATCATGATCGACCACGGCGCCGACGTCATCGAGCTGGGCCTGCCCTACTCCGACCCGGTCATGGACGGGCCCGCGATCCAGAAGGCCGCCGACCGGGCGCTCGCGGCCGGGTTCCGCACCCGGCAGGTCTTCGAGGTCACCGAGGCCGTCGCCGGCCGCGTCCCGATCCTCGTCATGACCTACTGGAACCTCGTGGAGCGCTACGGGGTCGACCGGTTCGCGCGCGACTTCGCCGCCGCCGGCGGGGCCGGGCTCATCACGCCCGACCTCATCCCCGACGAGGCCGGGGAGTGGATCGCCGCCTCCGACGCGCACGACCTCGACCGGGTCTTCCTCGTCGCCCCCTCCTCGACCGAGGAGCGGATCGCCTCCACCGTCGCGGCCTGCCGCGGCTTCGTGTACGCGCAGTCGGTCATGGGCGTCACCGGCGCCCGCGCAGCGACCTCCGCGGCCGCCCCCGAGCTTGTGCGGCGCACCCGCGCCCACACCGACCTGCCGATCGGCGTCGGACTGGGCGTCCGCAGCGGCGACCAGGCCGCCGAGATCGGCGCCTACGGCGACGCGGTCATCGTCGGCTCGGCCATCGTCAACTGCTACCTCGACACCGAGGACATCCCCTCGGGCCACCAGCGCCTCGCCGAACTCACCGCGGACCTCGCGGCGGGCGTGCGCCGCTGAGCGGCATTCCCGAACACCCCCTAACACAACGATTCGGCCCCGGTCCGCGCTCGCGCGCAGGCCGGGGCCGCGTGCCGTCCGCCCAACCGATAGGTTTACGCGTTGTGGACCTCGCATACATCCCGAGCCCGTCGGAGTCCGTCTGGCAGCTCGGCCCCATCCCGATCCGCGCGTACGCCCTGTGCCTCCTCGCCGGGATCGTCGTCGCCTGCTGGATCGCGGAGGCGCGCATGCGCCGCCGCGGCGCCCCGAAGTGGGCCGTGCTCGACCTCGCCGTCTGGGCGGTGCCGTTCGGCATCGTCGGCGGCCGCCTCTACCACGTGTTCACCAGCCCCGACGCGTACTTCGGAGCCGACGGCGACCCGTGGAAGATCATCGCGGTCTGGGAGGGCGGCCTGGGCATCCCCGGCGCGGTCCTCCTCGGCGCCCTCGGCGTGTGGTTCGGCTGCCGCCAGCTGAAGCTCCCCTTCGGCATGGTCGCCGACGCGATCGTCCCCGGCATCCCCGTCGCCCAGGCGATCGGGCGCCTCGGCAACTGGTTCAACCAGGAGCTGTACGGCAAGCCCCTCGACGCCTGGTGGGCCGTCGCCATCGACACCGAGCACCGCGTGGCCGGGTACCGCGAGTTCGAGGCGTTCCACCCGACGTTCGCGTACGAGGCGATCTGGAACCTCGGCGTCGCCCTCGTCGTGTGGCTCGCCGACCGCAAGTGGAAGTTCGGCGCCGGACGCGCCGTCGCCCTCTACGTCGCCCTCTACGGCATCGGCCGCTTCTGGATCGAGGGCCTGCGCATCGACCCGGCTGGCGACCTCGCCGGGCTGCGGCTCAACCAGTGGATGAGCATCATCGTCGTCATCGCCGCCGTCGCCTACCTGCTGCTGGCCCGCGGCCGGCGCCAGGTGCTCGTCCTCGACGGCGACGCCCTCGTGCCCGTCCCCTGGGACTCCGAGGCCGCCGCGAAGGCCGGCTACGTGAACGGCGCGCTCCCCAAGGGCGCCGAGCCGACCGCGAGCACGCCCGAGCCGGACGAGGACGCCGAGAGCGACGCCGAACCCGGTGACGGCGAGGCCGAAGCCGCCTCGGACAACGACGGCAGCGCCGAATCCACCGCCGACGAGGCCGTGGAAGACGGCGCCTCCGACAGCGAAGCCACCGAGGACGACGCCCCCGCCGCCGCCTCTGACGACAACGCTTCCGACGAGGACGGTCCGGCCGCGGACGACGCGGGCCGCGCCCGCGACGGCGCCTGACCGCCACCCCTCCCCCCGGGCAGGTGCAGATGCAGAACCGAAGAGCCGTGGTCGTCGGCGCCGGCGTCGCCGGACTGGCCAGCGCCATCGTCCTGTCCCGACTCGGGTGGCGCGTGGCGCTCCTGGAACGCCGCGAGCGCCTCAAGGGCGACGACCTCGGCATGCTCCTGTGGGCCTCGGGCGTGCGCGCACTGCGCGCGCTCGGGGTCGACGCCACCCTCGACGCCTCCGGCACCCCCGTGGACCGCTTCGAGATCCGCAACGAGGACCGGTTGTCGAGCTCGTTCCCGGGCGCGGCTCCCGGTGCGGCGGACGGCACGCCGTCCGTCATGGTCCACAACGCGATGCTCTACGAGGCGCTCGTCTCGCGCCTGGGCGACAGCGTCGAGGTCTTCCCGGCCACCCAGGTCGACCGGATCGACCTGGTCGACCTCGCCGCCGGGGACTCCTCGCGCCGCTGGGACGCCGACCTCGTGGTCGCCGCCGACGGCATCGACTCCCCGACCCGGCCGCTCCTCGCGCCCTCCTCGCCCACGACCGACGCGGGCGCCGTGGTCTTCCGCGGCATCATCCCCGCCCACCGCGCCCCCGAGCGCACCGCCGACGCCGTCGAGATCTACGGCCCCGACCGCCGCCGCTTCGGCTACGGCGACCTCGGCCACGCCGGGGCCTGCTGGTGGGCCACCGTCCCCGGCGGGATGCGCCCGGAGTCCCCGCAGATCCAGCACGAGCTCATCAACCGCTGGTTCGCCGACTGGCCCGCGCCCGTCGGGAAGTTCATCGCCGCCACGCGGCCCTCCGAACTCACCCAGCAGCCGGTCCGGTTCGTGTGGCCCCCGCCCGCCAAGCTCCACCAGACCGTCGGCAACGGCGGCGTCGTCCTCGCAGGGGACGCCGCCCACGGCGTCGCCCCGATCCTCGCGCAGGGCGCGAGCCTCGCGCTCGAAGACGCCGTCACCTTCGCCTGGGCGCTGCGCCGCAGCCCCGAATCGGTGCCCGACGCACTCGCCGCCTACGAGCGGGCCCGCGTGCCCCGCATCAAGCGCGTCGCCCGCCTCTCCCGGCGCGTCCACACCATCGCCTCCGGCGGCCGCGGCGTCACCCGCGGCCTCCTCCGCGCCGTCCCCGACTCGTGGATCCAAAACCAGGCCGCAGCCCTCGCCGACTGGCAGCCCCCGAACTGAACCACCCTCGGATTCCGCCCCTCGCAAGGAATGTCGCACCCCCAAGGCACCCTTGCAAACCGGGGGCCCAATACCCGAACCGCCGAGCCGCACGCCCCTGCCCGAAATCCGGCGGCTCTCCGCTCCCGACCTGAAACAGCCTCCGATTCCGCTCCCCACGCGGAATGTCGTACCCCGCAGGCACCCTTGCAGACCGGGGGCCCAACTCCCGGGCTCCCTCCTCGCACGCCCCTGCCCACGGCACGCCAGCCCTGCACCGCTCCGAACCGCGCCGACCGGTCCCGGCGGTCCCCGGCAGGACCCGCGCCCCACGACCACTGGCGTCACCGGCGGGCCTCCGTTACGATGTCGCCCCATGCAGATCCGTGACGCCCGCCCCGAGGACTGGCCCGCCATGTGGGCCTTCATGCGACCGATCATCCAGGCCGCCGAGACCTACCCGTGGCCGCCGGACACCACCGAGTCCTGGGCCCGCACCTACTGGATCGAACGGCCCGCCCCCGCCGCGGCGCTCGTCGCCGTCCTCGACGGGCGCGTCGCCGGGACCGTCGAGATCCACCCCAACCTCCCCGGCCAGGGCTCCCACGTCGCCAACGCCGGCTTCATGGTCGACCCCGCCTTCGGCCGCCGCGGCGTCGGCCGCGCGCTCGGCGAAGCCGCCCTCACCCGCGCCGCCGCCGACGGCTTCACCGCCATGCAGTTCAACGCCGTCGTCGCCACCAACACCGGCGCCGTCGCCCTCTGGCACTCCCTCGGCTTCGAGACCCTCGCGCTCCTGCCCGGCGCCTTCCGCCACCCCAAGGAAGGCCCCGTCGGGCTCCACGTGATGTTCCGCGAACTCGCCCCGGCTGTGTAACATCGCATCCGCTATGAACGAACTGCGCGATTCCATACTCTCCCTGGGCGTCGCCGACCCCGAGACGGCCGTCGCCATCCACGCCGCCCTCGGCGGCGACCCCGCCGACGTCTCACGCGCCGGCGCCCTGCCGCAGCGCCTCGACGACATGGACGAATGGGTCAAGGACAACTTCCTCAAACCCGACAGCCCCTTCTTCGAGGCCGCCGCCTCCGCCGTCGCCGACGCGCTCGGCGAGGCCCCCGACGACGCCGTCGACAAGATCCTCGCCGACGTCAACATCCGGCCCCGCACCGTCCACGACCTCCGCCTCTCCACCGGCCTCGCCGAAGCCGACCTCGACGCGATCCTCCCCGGCCTCGCCGAAGCCGGACTCCTCCGGGCCGAGACCAACCCCCTCGACCTCGACCATCCCTTCTGGACGATGAACAGCCGCCTCGCGCGCTTCTCCTACGCGATGATCGACGAGCACCTGCCGCGCTGGCGGCGCGGCTACATCACCGACACGCTGTGGCGCATGACCCGCGCCCGCTACGACCGGTACGTCAGCCGCCCCGAGTTCCAGCGGCTCGCCCGCGAATGGGCGCTCAACGACCCGGCCGCGATCGCGACCACGCGCATCACCGTCCCCGACCCGCGCTTCCGCCAGATGCGCACCCTCGAACTCGCCGTGTGGGGCGAGGAGGACCGCCTGCTGGCCCTCGGCACCGTCCGCTGGAAGTTCAAGATGGTCGAACGCCAGCTCAAACGGCTGCGCCACGTCCAGCGGCTGCTAGGCGACCCGCCCTCGCGGCTCTACTGCATCGCGCCGCGCTTCGAGGCGGCCATCGCCGGCGACCCCGACCCGCGACAGTTCGCGATCACCCCCGCGCAACTCCTGCGCGTCCCGAGACCGCGCCCCGAAACGGCCGCCGCGGAGGCCCCGGCGACCGCGCCGGACGGTGACTGACGCCCCATTTCCCGGCTGGTGGGCGCCGCGGACCGGCGGGTAGGCTGAGGCTCTTCCCCGTACCCGGAGCAAGAGGAGTGACGATGGCGGCAAGCGTGGACGCGGTAGTGGCCGGAGCCGGTGGATTCATCGGCGGGCACCTGGTGGCGAGCCTCCTCGCCGAGGGCAAGACCGTACGCGCCGTCGACGTCAAGCCCCTCGACGAGTGGTACCAGGTCCACGACGGGACCGAGAACCTCCAGCGGGACCTCGCCGACCTGGCCGCCTGCACCGAGGCCGTCGGGGACGGCGCGGGCGAGGTCTACAACCTCGCGTGCAACATGGGCGGCATGGGCTTCATCGAGAACAACAAGGCCCTGTGCATGCTCTCGGTCCTGCCCTCCACCCACATGCTCATGGCCGCCAAGGAATCCGAGGTCGGCCGCTTCTTCTACTCCTCCTCCGCGTGCGTCTACGCCGGTTACAAGCAGACCGAGGCCGACATCGCCCCGCTGAAGGAGGAGGACGCCTACCCGGCCGACGCCGAGGACGGCTACGGCTGGGAGAAGCTGTTCTCCGAGCGCATGTGCCGCCACTTCCGCGAGGACTTCGGCCTCCAGACGCGCATCGCCCGCTACCACAACATCTACGGGCCCGAGGGCACCTGGGACGGCGGCCGCGAGAAGGCCCCCGCCGCGACCTGCCGCAAGATCGCGCTCGCCGCGCTCACCGGCGAGAAGACCGTGGAGATCTGGGGCGACGGCGAGCAGACCCGCTCGTTCACCTACATCGACGACTGCGTCCAGGGCACCAAGATGTTCACCCGCGGCGACGTCACCGAGCCGCTCAACCTCGGCTCCTCCGAGCTGACGACGATCAACAACCTCTACTACCTCGTCGCCGACATCGCCGGGATCGAGATCGAGCTCAAGCACATCGAGGGCCCCCTGGGCGTGCGCGGACGCAACTCCGACAACACGCTCATCCAGAAGTACTACGGCTGGGAGCCGTCGATCAGCCTCCGCGAGGGCATGTCGAAGACCTACGAGTGGGTCTACGACCAGGTCAAGGCCAAGCACAGCCTGTAATGAGCGATTCGAAGCTCCGCCGCGTCGACGTCCTCGGCGTCGGCGTCTCCACCGTCAACCAGGCGATGGCGCTCGACGAGGTCACCCGCTGGGTCGACGACGCCGAGCGCCACTACGTGTGCGTCACCGGCGTTCACGGCGTCATGGAGTCGCAGCGCGACCCCGAACTGCTGGCCATCCACAACGCCTCGGGGCTCACCACGCCCGACGGCATGCCGATGGTGTGGGCCGGGCGCAAGGCCGGGGCCGAGTGGATGGACCGCGTCTACGGGCCCGACCTCATGCTCAACGTGCTCGGCCGTGCCGCCGAACGCGGCTGGTCCTCGTTCCTCTACGGCGGCAAGGACGGCGTGCCCGAGCTCCTCGCCGAGAAGCTCATCGCCCGCATCCCCGGCCTCAAGATCGCCGGCACCTACTCGCCGCCGTTCCGCCCCCTCACCGAGGACGAGGACGACGCGATCGTCAAGCGCATCAACGACTCCGGCGCCCAACTGGTGTGGGTCGGCCTCTCCACCCCCAAACAGGAACGATGGATGGCCGCCCACCGCGACCGCCTCACGGCCCCCGCCCTCTTCGGCGTCGGCGCCGCATTCGACTTCCACGCCGGCCTCGTTCCCCAGGCCCCGCCCTGGATGCAGCGCAACGGCCTCGAATGGTTCTACCGCCTCACCAAGGAACCCAAACGCCTCTGGCGCCGCTACCTCGTCAACAACCCGGCCTACCTCCGCCAGATCCGAACCCGCCCCCCCTTCCTCCGCGACTAGGACCTGTCAGACCATCCCCGGCAGTCGCCACCCGGCCCAACCGCACGGTCGACCTGCGAGCGAGCGGACGCGAACACTGCCTCGCCGCGGACCCCCGAACCCGCCCGGTCTCCGGTCTCCGAGGGCCCACCAGCATCCTCACTACATGGCCTCGCCGCCGGTGTTCGAACACCGGCGGCGAGGCCATGTCGCACCCGAGTGCCAGGGTTTGAACCGGGGGCCCATCGATGTCCGTTTCGCCCCGAACCCTCCGCTCACATCGCGCCCATTCCGGGCGCGTCGCCCCTGCGCGTAAGCCGCTCCTTCCCCTGCATCGAGGTCCTGCCCGCCCTCGTCACTCGCGGGCCCGAACGGCGCTAGGCTGTGGCGCATGGTCGACATTCCCAAAGCGAGCGCTCAGAAGACGCACCACCCTCGCATCGCCGTGGTGTGGTCGGTCCTGTCGGCCGAGATCGAGCGCTTCGCCGGGGGAACGGGGGCGACGCTCCGCATCCTCGACGTCGGCGGCGGCTCCGGCGGCTTCGCCGTTCCGCTCGCCGAACTCGGCCACGACGTCACCGTGGTCGAGCCGAGTGCCAACGCGCTCGCCTCCCTGCGCCAGCGCGCCTCCGACGCCGGCGTCACCGACCGGGTCGAGGCCGTCCAGGCCGACGCCGACGAACTCCTCGACTTCGTCGAACCCGCCAGCGCCGACCTCGTGCTCTGCCACTCGGTGCTCGAAATGGTCGACTACCCCGACTCAGCCCTCGACGCCCTCGCGGCCGTCTGCGCGTCCGGCGGCGCGGTCAGCATCCTCGTCGCCAACCGCATCGCAGCCGTCCTCGGCAAGGCCCTCTCGGGCCAGTTCACCACCGCGCTCGACCTCCTCGTGCACCTCGACGGCATCGCCGAAGGCCGCGACACCATCAAGCGCCGATTCGAAACCGCCACCCTCACCGCCCTCGTCGGCGGCTCGGGCCTGGTCACCGAGCAGGTCCACGGCGTCGGCGTGGTCGGCGACCTCCTCCCGGCCTCCACCCCGCAGTCGGAGAACGGCACCGGCGAAGCCCTGCGCGAGTTCGAACTCGCCACCGCCTCCCGAGTTCCCTTCCGTGACATGGCGACCAACATCCACCTTCTCGCCCGCAAACCCATGCGCTGACCGGCTTCTTCGTACGCTGAACGGTGCTCGGCGGCGTTCATCGGCGAGCTGCGATGCGTCGCGTCGATGTACGCCGTACGGAGAGCGTTAGCGTCCGCGGCTCGATGTCGTAGTCCGTACGTTGTACGTTGTACGTTGTACGTTGTACGTTGTACGTTGTACAATGCTCGCTCGAACCCTCGTCTACGTCGGTGAACGTAGACGCCGTTACGCTCCGCCGCCGAGGCCAACGCAGGTGCCGGGACCGTAGCCTGAAACCGTGAACGCGCCAGCACCCGCCCGGAGCAGACTCCCGGCCCCCGTCTTCGATATCGGCCTCGCCGCCCTGCTCGGCCTGGTCACCTCCTTCACCACCGTGGGCGCCGACCCCAACCACGACCCGGGGCCGCTCGCGTTCGCGCTCATCTGGCTCACCGCCGCCTTCCTCACCCTCAGGCGCCGCTGGCCCGAGATCGCGCTGGCCGGCTCCATCGCAGTGCTCTACACCTACCTCTACCTCGGCCTCCCCGAAGGCCCCGTCTACATGCTCCCGGCCGTCGCCGTCTTCTTCTACGCCTTCGCAAGACCGCTCAAGACCCTCCTGGCGGTCCTCGGCGTCCTGTTCGTCGTCAACACCGCCTACCAGACCTTCGTCCTCGGCGAATCCGCCGACCTCCTCGTCAACGCGAGCATCACCGTCGTGTGGCTCGGCATCGCCGCCGCCGGCGGGCGGATCGTCCGTGAGGCCCGCCGCGCCAGGGCGCGCGAACGCGAGGCCGAACATGAGCGCTACCGAGCCGACGAACGCGTCCAGATGGCCCGCGAGATCCACGACGTCGTCGGCCACAGCCTCGCCGTGGTGAGCATGAACGCCGGTGTGGCACTGCACGTCCTAGACAAGCACCCCGGCACCCCGCCCGAGGCCGTCGAGAACCTCCAGGCCATCCGCGACGCCTCCAACCGGGCCCTGCGCGACCTCCGCGCCACCCTCGCGCCCCTGCGCAAAGGCCTCCAGCCCGAACTGCGCCCGACCGGCGCCATCGCCGACATACCCTCCCTCGTGGACGGCGTGCGCAAAGGCGGCCTCGACGTCGAGTACACCGTCACCGGCGACCCCGAGACCGTGCCCGCGAGCACCGCAGCCACCGCCTACCGCGTCGTCCAGGAGTCCCTGACCAACGTCATCCGCCACGCCGAAGCCACGACTGCCCGCGTCCGGATCGACTGCGGCGCCGAAAACCTGCGCGTGCGCGTCGAAGACGACGGCCGCGGCGGACCGGTCGACCTCGACCGCCTCGGCCAGGGCATCACCGGGATGATGGAACGGGTCCAGGCCGGCGGCGGCACCTTCAGCGCCGCGCCCCGGCCCGGGGGCGGCTTCGCCGTCGAAGCAGACCTGCCCCGCGGCCCCGGCACCGACTGACCACCGCACCGCCTTGGCGCGCAAGCGACACCGAGCAAGGGAGCACCGACCATGATCGACCTCGTGATCGCCGACGACCAGAGCCTCATCCGCATGGCGCTGCGCAACCTCTTCAAGAACGAGGACGACTTCCGCCTCGCCGCCGAAGCCGAGGACGGCGATCAGGCCTGGGAGTTCATCCAGCGCCTCAAACCCGACGTCGCCCTGCTCGACGTGCGCATGCCCGGCATCGACGGCCTCGAAGTCCTCCGGCGCATCAGCCGCGACCAGAACCTCGCCGCCACCCGCGTCGTCATGATCACCACCTTCGAGATCGACGACTACATCTTCGACGCCCTCTCCAGCGGCGCCGCAGGCTTCGTCATGAAGGACGCCCCGCCCGAGGACCTCCTGCGCGCCGTACGCCTCGCCGCCGCCGGCGACTCCCTCCTCAGCCCCGACGTCACCCGCAAAGTCATCCGCGCCTACGCCGAACGCGGCACCGGCGGCGCCAAACCCCACCCCAACCTCCCCGAACTCACCGACCGCGAACTGGAGATCCTCCGCTGGGTCGCCACCGGCCTCCCCAACGACGAGATCGGCCGCCGCCTGTTCATCAGCCCCGCCACCGTCCGCACCCACGTCGGCAAACTCCTCTCCAAACTCGCCGCCCGCGACCGCGCCGGACTCGTCGCCATCGCCTACCGCTCCGGCCTCGACATCCCCGAGCCCTGAACCGCCAGGCGGCACCCGATGTGGCCGAACCGATACCGAACCGGCTAGCCTCGCCCCATGCCTTCGAGCCCGCACCTCGCACCGCTCCGGCCCGCATACGGCACCGGCACCCTCGCCGACGTCATGCCGACCGCGCTCGCGGCGCTCGGCGTCCCCGGCCCCGCCGGCGCCGCCCTCCTGCGCGAAGGCGAACTCGACGGCGTCCGCCGCGTCGCCGTCCTCCTCCTCGACGGCTTCGGCTATCACCTCCTCGGCCAGGCCGCCCAGGCCAGCGCCACCATCGGCGCCCTCCATCACGGCGAACTCGGCACCCTCACCCCGATCACCGCGACCGTCCCCTCCTCCACCCCGATCAGCCTCGCCTCCCTGTCCTGCGACGTCCCGCCCGGACTCCACGGCATCATCGGCTTCACCCTCCGCGTCCCGACTCCGGCGACCTTGTCACCCACATCCGCTGGGAGGGCGCGCCCGACCCCGAGACCTGGCAGCCCGAACCCACCGTGTTCGAACGCGCCGCCGCCGAGGGCGTCGCCTGCACCGTCGTCTCCAACGGCGTCTTCCGCGCCACCGGCCTGACCCGCGCGATCTACCGCGGCGCCCAGTGGCTCCCGGCGATCGCCCCGCACGAGGTCGCCGAGGGGACCGTGGCGGCGCTGGCGCGCGGGGACCGGAGCCTCGTCTACGCGTACCTGCCGGACGTGGACACGGCCGGGCATTTCCACGGCATCGGCTCGCCCGAGTGGCTGGAGGCGGTCGCCGAGGTGAGCGAGGCGATCGACGGGATCCTGTCGGGCCTGCCGCGCGACGCGGCGCTGTTCGTGACCGCCGACCACGGCATGGTGAACGTGACCGACCGCCTGCACGTCGACCAGCGGCCCGACCTGCTGCACGGCGTCGAGGCGATCGGCGGCGACGGCCGGATGCGTTACCTGTACACCGCGCCCGGCGCGGTCGAGGAGGTGCGGCAGGCGTGGGCCGACGCGGTCGGCGAGCGGGCCGAGCTGCTCGACCGCGACGAGGCGGTCGACCGCGGCTGGTTCGGCCCGAAGGTCGCCGACCGCAACCGCGAACGCATCGGCGACCTCGTGGTGGCGTGCAAGGACACCTTCGCGGTCGTCGGCATCGAGGGCGAGCCGCCCCACGTGGCGCGCCTCATCGGCCACCACGGCGGCCTCACGGCGGCCGAAATGGCCGTCCCGTTGTGGACCTACCGCACGGCCTGAAGGTCCTGAGACGAGGTCTGGCGGGCGCTGGTTCCGGACGGATCGCGTCGCATTTCGCGTTTCGGACCGCCCGCCGCCCGCACTCTTTCGGGTGACAGGAGGGCCTGCGGGGGCGGTTTTTGTCGGACCCGCGCGCGAAGCTGGGCGGTACGGTCTTTCCCCTCTGGGTGGGTGGGGGCTAGGGACGGTAGATGCTGTAAGGCCGAGTACGGGGCTGCTTTGATGGGTCGTGGGTTGTGGGTCGTGGGTCGCGGGCGGCGGTGGTTGTCGGTGGCGGTCGCTACGCTTCCGGGGTGGCCGGGGATCAGCGTTTCATCGGTCCGGAATTGTCCGATTCCGGGCTGGGCATCATGCACGTCGACATGGACGCCTTTTTCGCGTCGGTCGAGGTCGCCCGGGACCCCTCGCTGCGTGGGAAGCCGGTGATCGTCGCGGGGCTCGGGGCGCGCGGAGTGGTCGCCGCCGCCTCGTACGAGGCCCGCGAGTACGGGGTGCACTCGGCGCTGCCCACCGCGATCGCGCGCAGGCGCTGCCCGCACGGCGTGTTCATGCAGCCCACCACCTCCTACGGGGAGGTCTCGCGGGCGGTCATGGCGATCTTCCGCGAGTACACGCCCCACGTGCAGCCCATCTCGGTCGACGAGGCGTTCCTCGACGTCGCGGGGGCCCGCCGGCTCATCGGCACGCCCACCGAGATCGCCCGCGCCATCCGCGCCCGCGTGCGCGAGGAGCACGGCATCACCTGCACCGTCGGCATCGCCTCCACGAAGTTCCTCTCCAAGCTCGCCAGCGAGGCCTCAAAGCCCGACGGGCTCGGCGTCGTCCCCGCCGCCACCGAACTCGACTTCCTGCACCCGCTGCCCATCCGCGCCGTGTGGGGCATCGGCGAGAAGACCGCCGAGAAGCTCACCCGGCTCGGGATGCGCAACGTCGGCGACCTCGCCCGGCTCGACGTCGACAGCCTAGCCGCGTCCGTCGGCACCGCCAGCGCCGAACACCTGTACGCGCTCGCGCGGAACATCGACCCCAGGCCGGTGCGCCCCGAGCGGGTCGAGAAGTCGATCAGCAACGAGACCACGTTCGACCGGGACGCCCCCGACGCCGCCGTGTGGGGTCCGGTACTCCTCGAACTGTCGCGGAAGGTCGCCTCCAGGGCGCGGGCGGCGGGCTGGGCCGGGCGCGGGGTCACCGTGAAGATCCGCTTCGGCGACTTCCGCACCATCACCCGCTCGCGGATGCTCGCCGCGCACACCGACGTCGGCCGCGACATCTACGAGGCCGCAAGGGAACTGGCCGACGCGGCGGCGACCGCGCCGGTGCGGCTCATCGGCGTGAAGCTCGACCACCTCGTCGAGGCGGCCGCGGTCGGCCGCCAGGTGGCCCTCGGCGAGCCCGAGCACGGCTGGCGCGACATCGAGACCGTCATGGACCTCGCGAGCGCGAAATTCGGGAAAGGGGCGGTCCGATCGGCCGGGCGACTGGCACCCCGGGACTCGCGTGTAGACACCCGCGAATCGGGGAACCCCGACCGTTGAGCGAAAGGCTTCGCACCCCGCGTCCGCAGGGGCCTTACCACGGCCAGAACGGACTGATTCAAGGACGAACTGCCTTCCGCCTCGGGCGAAAGCCTCGTAGACTTGAATGCAAGAAGCAGCGGGGCCGCGCAGGGGCTCCGCCGAGACTAGCGCAGGAGGAGTGTCGTGCCGCTCTCCGATCACGAGCAACGGCTGTTCGAGCAAATCGAGCAGTCCTTGTCCGAAGACCCGCAGTTCGCCTCCGCTGTGCGCGCCCACGATCCGGCCCACGTGACTCGGCGCAGGTTCATCCTGGCCGGCGTGGTCACCGTCATCGGCATAGCCGTCGTCATCGGCACCGTGATCGTCGGCGATGACGTCGCCAAATGGGGCGCCCCGATCGGCGCGGTGCTCATGTTCGGCGGCCTCATCCTGGGCCTGTGGGCGCAGCGGCGCGGCTCGAACGTGAAACTCAAGGCCGTCGACGGCAAGGCCAGCCGCACCACCGGCGGCGCGAAAGGCCCCAAACCCGGCGGGTTCACCTCCCGCATGGAAGAGCGGTGGCGCCGCCGCCGCGACAACGGTGACATCTTCTGACCTGTAAGCACTGAAGCGCCTGCGACGAGACGGGCCGAGCCGAAGGGCCGGCCCGTCTCGGCACGCCCGGGCACGGACGGGGCGGCGTTCGGGGGACGACGAAGGACCGGCCCGGCGGGGGAGTACCCCCGCCGGGCCGGTTCGCGTTGCGCGCCTTGGGTTTCCGGTGTCCTAGCGGCCGCGGAGGGCCGCGCGGCGGGCGGCCTTGCCCGCGTTCGCGCTGGTCGGCATCGGGCCCTTGGGGATCGCCATGCCGATGCCGAGCGCGTCGAGGCGCTTGGCGATGTGGTTGGCGTCCTTGGACTCGATGTTCTTCGGCAGCTGCGTGAGGCGCTTGCGGACCTCGGTCACCGAGAAGTCGTCGCCGGCGCTCTCGCCGACGAGGAACGTGTACACGGGGGTCGAGCCGACCACCCGCGAGATCCGCTTCTTCTCCTGGCCGAGGAGCTTGCGGACCTTGCCGCCGCCCTCGCCGAGGAGGACCACGCCGGCCTTGCCGACCGCGCGGTGGACCATCTGCGTCTCCGAGAGGGCCGCGACGCCGGGGGTGACCTGCCAGCCGCGGATGCCGTCGATGAGCGCGTACGCCGCGCCCGGCTTGCCGATGGCCTCCTCGTTCACGACCTTGCTGGTGCGCATGTTCAGCACGATGAGCCCGGCCAGCAGGGCCACGAACAGCGAGCTGACGTACCACAGGAGCGGGAACCGGGCGAACACCACCAGGGCGGTGACGATCACGAACGGCAGCAGGATCGCGGCGGCCTCAAGAGGCAGGAACCACTTGTCCCGCTGGTTCGTGAACTTGATGGCCATGCCGATGGTCTTCAGGCGTGACCCGAACGTCTCTTTCTCCTGCTGCTTTGCCATGTGCTCGATTCTAGTGTGCGGTCCGCGCCCTTAAGCGGGGGTGGCGGCGCGGGCGTCGATCGCCTGTCGGTACAAGCGCCCGGCGCGGTACGAGGAGCGCACGAGCGGGCCGCTCATGACGCCGGCGAAGCCGATCTCCTCGGCCTCGGCGGTGAGCTCCACGAACTCCTCGGGCTTGACCCACCGGTCCACCGGGTGGTGGCGCTTGGTCGGGCGCAGGTACTGGGTGATCGTGATGAGTTCGCACCCGGCCGCGTGCAGGTCCTTCAGCGCCTGCGAGACCTCCTCGCGGGTCTCGCCCATGCCGAGGATGAGGTTCGACTTGGTGACCAGGCCGTCCTCGCGGGCCTTCGTGATCACTTCGAGGGACCGCTCGTAGCGGAACGCGGGGCGGATGCGCTTGAAGATCCGCGGCACCGTCTCGACGTTGTGCGCGAGCACCTCGGGGCGCGAGGAGAACACCTCGGCGAGCTGCTCGGGGACGGCGTTGAAGTCGGGGATGAGCAGCTCCACACCGCACCCGGGGACGGCCGCGTGGATGCGGCGGACGGTCTCGGCGTACAGCCAGGCCCCGCCGTCGTCGAGGTCGTCGCGGGCGACGCCGGTGATCGTGGCGTACTTCAGGCCCATCGTCTCGACCGACTCGGCCACGCGCCGCGGCTCGTCCCGGTCGAGCGCGTCGGGCTTGCCGGTGTCGATCTGGCAGAAGTCGCACCGCCGCGTGCACTGCGAGCCGCCGATGAGGAACGTCGCCTCGCGGTCCTCCCAGCATTCGAAGATGTTGGGGCACCCGGCTTCTTGGCAGACCGTGTGCAGGCCCTCGCTCTTGACGAGTCCCCGCAGCTCGGTGTACTCCGGGCCGGTCTTGGCCTTGACCTTGATCCAGGGGGGTTTCCTCTCGATCGGGGTCTGGGCGTTGCGCACTTCGAGGCGCAGCATCCGGCGTCCTTCAGGCTGTACGGAAGTCACCGGCCCAGCCTACGCCGCGCGCGTGCCGGACGGCAGGTGTCGCTGGGCACAGCCGCGGCGCGCGGTATTCATGGGATGACGTTCGCGCTGGTGTAATTGCCGCGGGTGCAATGGGCGCGGGCCGACGGTCGGCGCGGTTCTAGCGGGCGCAGCGCACGAGCAGAGGAGCAGCAGTGGAACTCGTTCACCAGGGCAAGGTCCGAGACGTGTACGCCGACGGCGGCGACCTCGTCCTCGTCGCCTCCGACCGCGTCAGCGTCTACGACGTCGTGCTCCCCACCCCGATCCCCGGCAAGGGCGCCCTCCTCACCGCCCTCAGCCTGTGGTGGTTCGAGCGGCTCGCCGACATCGTCCCCAGCCACGTGATCTCCGCCGAGGACGTGCCCGCCGAGTTCGCCGGGCGCGCCGTCCGCGTCAAACGCCTCGACATGGTCCCCGTCGAAGCGGTCGTGCGCGGCTACCTCACCGGCTCGGGCCTCGCCGAGTACGACAAGTCCGGCACCGTCTGCGGCACCGCCCTCCCCGCGGGCCTGGTCGACGGCTCGCGGCTGGACGCCCCGCTCTACACCCCGACCTCCAAGGCCGCCGTCGGCGACCACGACCTGCCCATGACCTACGAGGAGACCGCCGGGCTCCTCGGCGCCGGCCTCGCCGCCCGCGTCCGCGACCTCACCCTCGACCTCTACCGCCGCGGCGCCGAGATCGCCCTCGCCTCGGGCATCATCATCGCCGACACCAAGTTCGAGTTCGGCCTCGACGCCGAGGGCGCGCTCCTCCTCGCCGACGAGGCCCTCACCTCCGACTCCTCCCGGTTCTGGGACGCCGCCGCCTGGAAGCCCGGCCAGACCCAGCCGTCCTTCGACAAGCAGTACGTTCGCGACTGGGCCAAGTCCACCGGCTGGACCCCCGACGACGCCGAAGCGCCCGAGATCCCCCAGGACGTCGCCGAAGCCACCCTCGCCCGCTACATCGAGGCCTACGAGCTCCTCACCGGCCGCACCTGGCGGTAGCGCCGGACGACGAGGGCGGGCCGCCACGCCCGCCCCCGTCGCACTCCGCGCGGGGCCTCAGCGCCCGAACAGGCCCTGGCCGACGAAGCCGCCCTCGGGCGCGCCCGGCGGCACCGCGAACACCGCGCCGCCCTCGGCGACGATGAACGCCGTCAACCGGTCCGAGGCCGCCATCTTCTCCTGCGCGTCCACGAACACCTGCGGATCGGCCTGGAACGACACGAACAGCAGTCCCGCGTCGTACGGGTGCTCGGCGTGCATGTGCCCGTCCACGTGGCCGTCCCCGGCCGCGTCCGAGGACACCTCCGCCTGCGTCAGGAACCCGTAGTCGTAGTTGAACCCGCGCCGCACCATCGCCGCGTCGTGCACCACCGCGATGTGCGAGTCGGCCGGGACCGCCGGCAGGCCCGAGGCGTCGAGCGCCGCGAAGTCCGGGTGGTCGAACTCGCCGCCGCCGCTCAACGGCACCCCCGAGTCCCGCTCGCGCCCGAACGTGAGGTCCTGCTCCTCAGCCGAGAGCATCGACCAGTCCGGCAGACGCATCCGGATCTTGCGGAACACCAGGTACGTGCCGCCCTCGAACCAGTCCGGCTCGGCGTCCACCGCCCACACCCGCTCGTCGAACGCCGCCGAACCCGCCGCCGGGTTCGCGCTGCCGTCCTTGAACCCCATGAGGTTCCGCGGCGTACCGCCCTCCGGCGCCGAGGAGAACCCCTGCTGCACCCACGACAGCGACGCCGCGCCCACCGCGCGCTTGCGCAGCTCCAGGAACGCGTTGCTCACCACCTGCCGGTCGTCGCCGCACACCTGCACCAGCAGGTCGCCTCCCGACCAGGCCGGGTTCAAGCGATCCCCGCCGAACTCCGGCAGCGCCACGAGCTTCGACGGCTGCGCCGCCTCCAGGCCCGCCTTCGCGAACACCGCCGGGCCGATCCCGAACGTCACCGTCAACCGCGCCGGCGCCAGGCCCGCCGCCACCGCCTCCGCGTCGAACTGGTCCGCGCCGTCCACCGCGGCCTTCGGCGGCGTCTCACCCGAGGCCAGCGCCGCTGCGACGGCCGACCAGTCCTCAAGCAGCCGTTCGAGGTTCGCCGCCACTGCCGCGGCGTCGAGCGCCGCTCCGGAAAGGTCCGCCGCGGCAAGGTCGAACGCGGCGAACAGGGCGTGGTCCTGCGCCGGGGTCGCGATCCCCGACTGCCGGTTCCCGTAGAACGGCTCCACGCCCGACCCGGTGTCCTCAGCGGCCTCGCCGCCGCGCATACCCGACGCGACCGCCATGCCCGCGCCCGCGCCGACCGCGGCCGTGATCGTGGCCGCGGCGAGGGCGGTCCGCCGCGTCACCGTCGCCTCGCCGCCCTCCGGGACCGGACGGCCCGGGCGGCGCCGCCACAGCCCGGCGAGCACGTCGACGGCGACGAAGGCCGCCAGCGAGATCCCCAGCAGCGGGAAGAACCAGCCGAGGCCCGCCGCGACCAGCACGACCGCCGCGACCGCCGGCCACGGCAGGTCCCGCAGCGACCCGCGCGGGTACGGGCGGCCCAGCAGGCGCCCCTGCGGCCGGCGCTGCCACCACATCCGGTAGCCCCACACGATCACGCACACCAGCGCGGCCATCGCCGCCGCCAGGACCAGCTGGTTCGCGAGCCCGAACAGCACGCCCATGTGCGCGGCGATGAGCACGTTCGTCGCCTGCGCCATGAACGGCCGGTCCGCGAACCGCAGCTCCTCGGCCACCGCCGGGGCGCCCGCGGCCACCTCGACCACGACCTGGTCCTGCCGCACCGGGAACGACCGATCCGTCTCGGCCACCAGGTACCGCGTGCCCGCGCCGGTCGGCAGCGTGATCTGGAGCGGACCCTCCAGGCCCGCGTCCAGTGCCGCGCCGTTGACGCCGTCGAGGAGCGTCACGGCGAACGCCGACGTGCCCGAAGCGCCCGAATGGTCATGGGCCGCATGGTCGCCGGTGGCCGCACCCTCCTCTACCGCGATCGCCGGGGTGCTCCAGTCCAGCGCCGACCGCAGCTCCGCGACGTGCTCGCCCGCGTACCGCGACCAGGTGACGCCCGTGGCCGACAGGAACACCAGGACCGCGACCAGCCACAGGCCGACCGGCCCGTGCCACGCGAGCGTGCGCGCCCGTCCCGGGCCCGAGCGGACCCGCCGCGGGCGCCACAGGCCCGCGCGGCGCCGCGAGACCCACAGGACGAGGCCGCCGAGGGCCACGACCCACAGCCACGAGGCCGCGAGTTCGCTGTACAGGCGGCCCGGCTCGCCCAGGTGCAGGTTCCGGTGCAGCGTCGAGACCCACTCGCGCACCGGCCCGGCCTGCGAGGACCCGTACGTGGTCGAATCGCCCAGGACCTCCCCGGTGTACGGGTCGACGTAGACGACGGCGCTCGCGCCGGACTCGCGGACGACCCCGTCGTCCACGAGCACGGCGGTCGTGTCCTCGGGGCCGGCCGCGGGGCGCACCGCGGTCACCGGCCAGTCGGGGTGCGCCTCGGTGACGGCGCCGACCTGGTGCGCGAGGGTCAGCGGCTCGCCGCCGGTCTCGACGGTCCGCAGGTCGGAGTACAACGCGTCCTCGACGGGGTACGAGAGCGCGTAAGCCAGCCCGGTCAGGGCCGACACGAGTAGGAACGGGGCGATGAGGATGCCGGCGTAGAAATGCAGCCGGAGGAGCGGCCGCCTGAGGGCGGCCGGAAACGATGATCTGGACATGGCTCGCTTTCTGAGCGGCCCGAAGACGCGCACGGCACGGCCGCGGCGGTGTGCTTCGGGCAGGGTTCAGCGCCGAACGCGCTGGGGGACTAGGGGACTCAGGAGAAAGCGAGCCGCGGCGGTCCGCGGCGCGAGATGGCGGTGCGCACCGCCGGAAGCGGACGCGGCAGCCGCGTCCGGGCGAGGAAACGGCGCGGCCGGACGACCGCACGCATGCCCGCGCCGAGGACCCGCAGGACGCGGGCGCAGGCGACGGTGAGCAGCGCGAGCAGGACCGCGAACGCGGCGTCGCCGCGCGCCAGCCACGCCGCCTGCGCGAGCGCGGCGGCGACGTGGACGAGCCACATGGCGGCCCCCGCGGCGTGCGCGTGGACCGGCGCGGTGCTCCCGGCCTCGAACAGTTCGTGCAGGCCCCATTGGGACAGCAGGCACAGGGGAGCGAGGAAGAGGAAGCCGCGCCGGCGTCCGCCCGCGGCGTACGCGGCGGCGAAGGCGAGTGCGGCCCCGGCGGCGGTCGGGAGCGGGCCGGGGGCGTGGCCGCCGCCCCACAGGTGGAGCAGGAGGGAGGCGGGCACCGCGACGGCGGCGAACACGGCGGCCCGCAGCAGTCGGAAGGGCGTCTGCCTCACATCCACGCGCGTATTGTGTCACGCGCGCGGGAGCCGCCCCCGCGTCGGGCGCGGGGGCGGCTTCGCGTCAGGACCGCTTGGGCCCGTAGGTGAGGCGTCGCAGCAGGACTTCGAACGGGCCGCGTTTCCCGGCCCGGTCGAGCAGGACCGCGACGAGGATCGTGAACAGCCAGGTGGCGAAGGCGACGCCGAAGGCCGCGAGGTAGCCCATGTCCTCGCCGAGGCCGAAGCCCCAGGCGGTGAGGAGCGGGGCCATGATGATCGACTGGAGCAGGTAGCTCGTCAGCGACCGCTCGCCGACCGCGGCGAGCGCCCCGGGGACGCCGCGGCGGCCGAAGCCGCGCAGCCGGTGCGCGAGGAGCGCGAAGCCGCAGATGTAGCCGAGCCCGGCGTACATGCCGCCCAGGAGCGTCAGTGCGCTCGCGCCGACCCACAGGTTCTTCGACGGCTCCCACGCGCCGATGGCGATGAGCGCCACGGGGAGCGCACTGAGGACGTTCACGGCCATGCCGGTGGCGAAGACCTTCTTGAGCTGCGGCAGATGTTCTTCCGGGTGGTCGATCCAGCCCGCGCGCTGGACCCTCATGCCGAGGGCGACGAGCGGCAGGAACATCGCGAGGAAGACGCTCACGAGCATGACCACGATCGAGGCGGAGGCGCCCATGAGCATCTGGTCGAGGTACGGCGGCAGGTCGCCGAAGGACGGCGGCGCGGCGCTCTCGGTGTAGCTGATCGCCAGGAACGGGAGCCCGACGAGGATGAAGTAGGCCGCGGAGCCCCACATCCACCGCTTCAGCGCCTTGTCGGAGAGGTGCACGAAGAACAGGGCGATGAGGCCGGTGGCGCCGTAGGGGGCGAGGATGTCGCCGTAGAAGAGGAACACGGCGTGGAGGAAGCCGAAGGCGATGAGCCACCACGAGCGGCGGCGCAGGACCTTGCGGACGGCTTTGGCGTCCATGCCGCGCGCGAACATGCGCGAGGCCATGACGGCGATGCCGAAGCCGTAGAGGATCGCGAACATCGGCCGCGAGCGGTCGGCGATGACGAGCTGCTCGATGAACAGCGCGACGTGGTCGGCGGCCGACTGGCCGGTGTTGTGGTTGTACTGGTCGAGGCCCATGCCCCACAGGTGGATCGGGACGTTCGCGAGGGCGATGAACAGGAGCATCCCGCCGCGGGCGATGTCGGGGGCGAGGGAGCGCTCGGCCTTGGTGATCGAGCCGGGCGGGCCCGCGGGGGCGTAGGGGGTGTAGGTCACGACTGACTCCTCTGTGGTCGGTGACGGGTGATTCCGGTTTCCGATGTCAGTCTAAGGAATTCGAGGCCGCTTCACGGTAGTGCGGGCACTACCGGGACGTTCGGGCCTCCGGTACCGGGCGTCACCTATGCGAGGGGTCGTCGTGTTCGTGGATTGTCGTACCCTGCGGGTATTTTTGACCCAGGGATCCCTTCTCGTGTCCGAATTGTCATAGACCCTCCGAGGCGCTCCGAGACACTCCCGAATCCGAGCGCGCCGAAGGGCCCCACCGCTGTGCGGTGGGGCCCTTCGGATGTCGCGTCTTAGGCCCTTGTGCAGGGCTGCCGGTTCACTCCGGGCTACGCCCTCGTGCTGCGCTTCCGGTTCACTCCGGGCTACGCCCTCGTGAACAGCAACGCCGCATTGTGGCCGCCGAAGCCGAAGGCAGTGTTCATCGCGGCGTTGAGCTCGACCTTGCGGGCCTCGTTCGCGGCCACGTCGAGTTCGAGCAGCGGGTCGGGCGTGTCCAGGTTGATCGTCGGCGGGATGATCCCGTCGACGATCGCCATGATCGAGGCGATCGACTCGACCGCGCCGGCGCCGCCGAGCAGGTGCCCGGTCATCGACTTGGTGGCCGTGAGGACCACCGAGTCGCCGAGGACCCGCTTGATGCCCCTGGTCTCCGGGATGTCCCCGGTGGGCGTCGACGTCGCGTGGGCGTTGACGTGGCCGACCTCCGAGGCGTCGATCCCGGCCTGCTTGAGCGCGAGCTGCATCGCGCGCCCGCCGCCGGCGCAGTCCGGGTGGGGCTGGACGATGTCGTAGCCGTCCGAGGTGAGGCCCGCCCCGGCGACGACCGCGTAGATCCTCGCCCCGCGCGCCTCGGCGTGGTCGCGGCGTTCGAGCACCAGCGACCCGCCGCCCTCGCCCATGACGAAGCCGTCGCGGTCGACGTCCCACGGGCGCGAGGCCCGAGTCGGGTCGTCGTTGCGGGTGGACAGGGCCTTCATCGACGCGAAGCCGGCGATCGGCAGCGGCGCGATGACCGCCTCCGCTCCGCCGGCGATCACGACGTCGGCCCGGCCCGCGCGGATCATGTCCGCGGCCCAGGAGATCGCCTCGGCTGAGGTGGCGCACGCGCTGGTGGGGGCGTGCACGCCGGCCTGGGCGCCGAACTCCAGGCCGACCACGGCCGCGGGCCCGTTGGGCATGAGCATGGGCACGGTGAACGGGGAGACCAGGCGGGCGCCCTTCTGCTCCAGGATGTCGTCCTGGTCGAGCAGGGTGGTCGCGCCGCCGATGCCGGAGCCGAACACGACGCCGAGGCGCTCCTTGTCGAGGTCGTCGCTCAGCCCCGCGTCGTCCCAGGCCTGCTGGGCGGCGATGAGCGCGATCTGCTCGGACCGGTCGAGGCGCCGCAGCCGAACCCGGGGCAGCACCTCGGCGGGCTCGACGGCCAACTGCGCGGCGATCCGCACAGGGAGCTGCTCGGCCCAGTCCTTGGTGATGGGACTGACTCCCGACCTACCAGCGGTGAGTGCTTCCCAGGTCGACGCCACGTCCCCGCCGAGGGGGGTGGTCGCGCCGAGTCCGGTCACGACTACCTCAGTCACATTTAGCCCTTTTCGATGTAGGAGACGGCGTCGCCGACGGTCTTCAGGTTGGCGACCTCGTCATCGGGGATCTTGACGCCGAACTTCTCCTCGGCGGCGACGACGACCTCGACCATGGCGAGCGAGTCGACGTCCAGGTCGTCCGTGAAGGACTTGCCGTCGGCGACGTCGTCGGGGTTGACGCCCGCGACCTCTTCGAGAATGTCGGACAGGCCTTCGCGGATCTCGTCACGGGACAGAGCCATGATGTATTTCCTCTCGATAGTTACGGGCAGCGGATGACCTGCCCGGCGTAGGTGAGCCCGCCGCCGAATCCGAACAGGAGGATCGGGGCGCCGGAGGCCACCTTGCCACTTTGGACCAACTTCGACAGCGCCAGCGGCACCGATGCCGCCGACGTGTTGCCGGAGTAGACGATGTCCTCGGCGACGATGCAGTCGTCGCTGAAGTCGAGGCGCTTGGCGATGCCCTGGATGATCCGCAGGTTCGCCTGGTGCGGCACGAAGGCCGCCAGTTCCGAGATCTTGACGTCGGCCCGCTCGGCGACCTTCTCGATGAGCGGGGCCAGCTGGGTCGTCGCCCAGCGGAAGACCGTCTGACCGGCCTGTTTGATGAAGGGGACGTCCTCCTCGATGCGGATGACGTCGCTCATCGACGGCTCCGAGCCCCACACGACCGGGCTGATCGCCAGCTTCGGGTCGTCGGTGCCCTCCACGACCACCGCGCCCGCGCCGTCGCCGAAGAGCACGCACGAGGTGCGGTCCTCCCAGTCGGTGACGGCCGTGAGCTTCTCGGCGCCGATCACGATGGCGCGCTTGGCGGAGCCGATGCGGATCGCCATGTCGGCCTGGGCGAGGGCGTATTCGAAGCCCGAGCAGGCGGTGTTGACGTCGATGGCCGCGGGCACGGAGAGGCCGAGGGCGTCGGCGACGCGGCAGGCGGTGTTGGGGCACATGTCCTTGGCCGAGACGGTGGCGACGATGACCATGTCGATGTCCTCGGGCCCGTAGCCGGAGTTCGCGAGGGCCTGCCGGGCGGCGTGGATCGCCATGTCGGCGACCTTCTCGTCGTCGGCGGCGATGCGCCGCTCCTTGATGCCGACGCGCGAGACGATCCACTCGTCGTTCGTGTCGACGATCTTGGCGAGGTCGTCGTTGGTGAGTACCTTCTCCGGCTGGTAGTGGCCGACGCTGACGACGCGTGATCCGTTGACGCTCACTCGACTCCTTCGTTCTTCTCGGCCTCGGCGGCCATACCGTACTCGGCCGCGAGCGCGAGCTCGTCGGGAGTGTTCACGTTGAGTCGGTCGACGCCTTTGAGCGCGCGCTTGGCGAGCCCTGTGAGCGTGCCCGCGGGGGGCAGCTCGATGACGGTCGTGACGCCCAGTTCTCCAAGCGTACTCATGCAGGCGTCCCACCTGACCGGTGAGGTGACCTGCGCCACCAGTTGCCGCAAGGCGGCGGCGCCGCCGGTCACGGGCCTGCCGTCGCGGTTGGACAGGAGCGTCCGCTCGGGGTCGGCGACGGCGATGTCCGCGGCGACGGCTTCGAGGGCCTCCTGGGCGGGGGCCATGTGCGGGGTGTGGAACGCGCCGGCGACCTTGAGCGGGATGATCCGGGCCTTCGCGGGCGGGTTCCCGGTGAGCTTCTCGATCGCGGCCACCGGTCCGGCGGCGACGATCTGGCCCGCGCCGTTGCGGTTGGCGGGCCACGCGCCGGCCGACTCGATCGCGGCGAGGACCTCGTCCTCGGCCCCGCCGAGGACGGCGGCCATCGTGGTCGGCTCGATGTCGCAGGCCGCGGCCATCTCGCGGCCGCGCACGGCGGCGAGGCGGACGGCGGCGTCGGGGGTGAGGACCCCGGCGAGCGCGAGCGCGGTGAGCTCGCCGACGGAGTGCCCGGCGACGACGGCGGCGGCCGAGACCGGCAGGTACTCGGCGGCGAGCAGGCCGGCGGCGACGAGCAGCGGCTGCGTGTTGGCGGTGTCGGTGATCTCGTCCTGGCCGGCCTCGGTGCCGAGGCGGACGAGGTCGAGGCCGAT
The DNA here is from genome assembly GCF_004912155.1 of Glycomyces paridis. Lineage (GTDB taxonomy): Bacteria > Actinomycetota > Actinomycetes > Mycobacteriales > Micromonosporaceae > Glycomyces > Glycomyces paridis. The sequence goes on from NZ_STGX01000008.1 coordinate 182,679, forward strand.
GAGTTCGGACCAGCCGCGGAGGCGGGCCTCGGCGGCGGGGTCGTGTTCGATCCACGGCGTCAGGAACCCGGGCTTCTGGGAGCCCTGCCCGGGAGCGAGAATGGCAAGCACACTATGACTTTCGCATCGGCGACACGGGATACGGGAGCAGTCAGGGGACTGAATGCCCGCGCAGTTCTTGTAGGGAATCTACAACACTCATTGTCAACTGCGAGAACGCCGGGTTGCCGGGGCGTTCTCCAGGCGCCCTATGGTCAACCCCACACGGAGGACGAAGGCCTCATGTGGATCGGTGGGGGAGAAACCGGTCACCTCTTGGATGCGGCGGAGGCGGTAGCGGACCGTGTTCGGGTGGACGTACAGCTCGCGGGCGGTGCCCTCCAGGACGCCGCCGGAGGCGATGAACGCGTCCATGGTCTCCAGCAGCTCCCCGCCGGCGCGGCGCAGCGTCATGAACACGCCCTCGCGCAGGCCCTGGCGGGCCGCCTCGTCCCCGGCGATGGCCCGCTCGGGCAGCAGCTGGGTCGCGGTGGTGGGGCGTGGGGCGTCCGGCCACGCGGGCGCGGCCCGGTGCCCGGCCACGGCCGCCAGCGCCGAGGAGGACGCCTCGGCGAGTCCGGTCACGGTGGGGCCCACGACGATCGGGCCGTCGCCGAACTGGCCGGTGAGCTTCTCGACGATCTCGACCGGTTCTTTGACGCCGCCGAGGAGGAGCACGAGGCGGGCGCCGTGGACGCCGGCGAGGATGTCCAGGCCCAGGCGCCGGGCGGCGCGCTGGACCGAGTGCAGGACCAGGGTCGCCTCGCCGCCGGGGGTGGCGCCGCAGACGACGGTGATGGTCTGCGTCTCGGACCAGCCGAGGGCGGCGGCGCGGCTGATGAGCTCGTCGGAGTTGTCGCCGCGCAGGAGCGCGTCGACGAGCATCGCCTGGAGGCGGGCGTCCCAGGCGCCGCGGGTCTCGGCGGCGCGGGCGTAGACGCGGGCGGCGGCGAAGGCGATCTCGCGGCTGAAGCGCAGGACCGATTCGCGCAGCTGGTCCACTTCGCCGTCGGCGGCGAGCTGGGGGACCTGCTCTTCGACGACGTCGATGACGACCTGGATGAGGGCGACGGTGTGCTGGAGGCTGATGGCGCGGGCGAGTTCGACGGGGGCGGCCTCGAAGACCATGTCGGAGGAGCCGAGGTCGTCGCCGGAGTTGCGCAGCCATTCGACGAACTGGCGCACCCCGGCCTGCGCGACGAGGGTCACCATCGAGCGCTGCTCGGCGGGCAGGTCGCGGAACCAGGTGAGGCGTTCGTCCATCCGGGTGAGCGACTGGGTCGTCAGCGCCGACGAGGAGCGTTCGATGTTCTGAATGGTCGTGGCCAGGTCCATGCCCTATAGCCTGCCAGACGTGGCGCGCGCCGCGCACCGACGTCGGACGGAATAGCGGTGCCGCCACTACTGTTGCCCGGAAGAGGACCGAGAAGCGACGACAGAGAGGCGGCCCCATGGCCACGGTTGAGCTGACCAAGGACAACTTCGAGGAGACCGTCACCGGGAACGGCATCGTCCTGGTGGACTGGTGGGCCGACTGGTGCGGACCGTGCAAGATGTTCGCGCCGACCTTCGAGAAGGCCAGCGAGGAGCACACCGACGTCGTCTTCGGGAAGATCGACACCGAGGACCAGCGGGAGCTGTCGGCCGAGGCGGGGATCCAGTCGATCCCGACCCTCATGGCCTTCCGCGACGGCATCCTCCTGTACAGCCAGCCCGGGGCGCTCCCGCCGGCCGCGCTGGCGGAGGTCATCGGGAAGGTGAAGGAGCTCGACATGGACGAGGTCCGCAAGCAGATCGAGGCCGAAGAGGCCGAAGAGGCCTAGTGCCGAGACTTCGAGGGGCCGGGCGCGTTTTGGACGCGCCCGGCCTCTTTTGTCCTGTCTCGAACCGTGTTAGGTTGCTTTTCGGGTTGGGAGCCGAGTAGCCGCACGTCGAGGAGGTCCGCTGTGCCGGCCGACCGCGTCCCCCCGCTCCGCGGACCTGGTCCGCGCCCCGACCTGCCGGTCGCGGCCCGCAGGGCCCTCGCCGGGGTCCACGTCCTCTCCTCGGTCCTGTGGCTCGCCTACATGGCGTTCGTGCTGACGCTGTGCCTGTGGGTCCGCTTCAGCGCCGATCCGGACGCCGCCGCGGCGGCCTGGACCGTCCTGGGGCTCTTCAACGACCTCGGCGTGGGCGCGGTGTCGTTCGCGGCGCTGGCGACCGGCGTGGCGCTCGGGGCGACCGGTCCGCTCGGGGTGGTGCGCCACCGGTGGGTGGCCGCGAAGCTCGCCGTCACCGCCGCCGTGATCACCGGCGGCCTCGTCTTCCTGCGCCCCAGCGTGATCGCCTTGACCTCCAGTCCGCACCCGGGCGGCGCGTACGCGGTGCTCGGCGTGGGGACCGCGCTCGGCACGGCGCTGCTGGTGTTCGCCGCGGTCCTGTCGTACGCCCGGCCGTGGGGCCCGTTCCGGCGGGTCGCCGAGCGGCCGGTGGCCGACGACCGCTTCGCGGTGCGGGTGCGGCGGGTCGTGCCGGTCGCCGAAGGCGTGCACTCGATCGACCTCGTCGGCGTCCACGGTCGCCTCCTGCCGCCGTTCGAGGCCGGCGCCCACATCGAGATCGAGCTGCCCTCGGGCCTGGTGCGCCACTACTCGCTGTGCTCGCGCCCGACCGACCGGCTCGGGTACCGGATCGCGGTGCGGCGCGACGACGCCGGGCGCGGGGGCTCGCGCGAGGTGCACCGGCTGCGCCCCGGCGACCTGGTGCGGATCTCCCGGCCGCGCAACATGTTCCCGCTGAGCCTGCACCCGACGTACCTGTTCGTCGCCGGCGGCATCGGCATCACCCCGATCGTGGCGATGGTCCTCCAGGTCGACCACGCCGGGATGCCGTGGCGCCTGGTCTACACCGGGCGCGACCGCGCCACGATGGCCTTCGCCGACCAGCTCGCCACCACTTGGCCGGCGAACGTCGTGCTCTACCCGACCGCGGCGTTCGGGCGCCCCAACCTCGTCGCCGAGGTCGCCGACCTGTCCGACGGCACCGGGATCTACGCGTGCGGGCCCGCGCCGCTGCTGGACGCGCTCGCCGACACCGTCCACCGCGTCGCCCCGCACCTGGAGTTGCACACCGAGCGGTTCGCCCCCGGCACCGTCCGCGAGCCCTTCGAGCTGCACGCCAAGCGCAGCGCCGCCGCCGTGACCGTGGGCGCCGACCGCAGCGCCCTCGCCGCGCTGGCCGACGCGGGCGTGGAGGTTCCCTCGGACTGCGAGATCGGGGTGTGCGGGACCTGCCGCCTGCGCGTGGTCGAGGGTCGCCCCGAGAACCCCTCGCACGTGCCGCTCGCGGTGGCACCGGACGGCTCGCCCCTGTTCTACCCGTGCGTCGGCCGCGCGGCGGGACGCCTCGTCGTCGACGCGTGAGGGACGGCGAAGGGGCCGGAGAGCATCGCTCCCCGGCCCCTGATCGCTCTGCGGTGTTTAGGAGTCGCCGCCGGCCTCGCCCGCCTCGGCGGCGGTCGGGTCGGTGATCTGGTACTTCGCGGCGGCCTGGGCCGCGAGCTCGGGCTTGATCTCGCCGCGGGCGGCGAGCTGCTGGAGCGCGGCGACGGCGATGGACTCGGCGTCGACGTTGAAGTGGCGGCGCAGCGCCCCGCGGGTGTCGGAGTGGCCGAAGCCGTCCGTGCCCAGCGAGGTGTAGTCGCCCGGCACCCAGCGGCTGATGAGGTCGGGTACCGACCGCATGTAGTCGCTGACGGCCACGAACGGGCCCTCGGCGCCCGAGAGCTTCTGCGTCACGTACGGGACGCGCGCCTCGGCCTCGGGGTGGCGCAGGTTCTCGCGCTCGGCCGCGATCGCGTCGCGGTTGAGCTCGGACCAGGAGGTCACCGACCACACGTCGGCGGCCACGCCCCAGTCGGAGGCGAGGAGTTCGACGGCCTTCTGCGCCCACGGCATGCCCGAACCGGAGGCGAGCAGCTGTACTCGCGGGCCTTGGCCCTCGGCTACGGAGACGCGGTGGATGCCCTTGAGGATGCCCTCGACGTCCACGTCCGCCGGCTCGGCGGGCTGGACCATCGGCTCGTTGTAGACCGTCAGGTAGTAGAAGACGTGCTCGCCGTCCTCGTACATGCGCTTGAGGCCGTCCTGGACCAGGTGGCCGATCTCGTAGCCGAACGCCGGGTCGTAGGAGAGGACCGCGGGGTTGGTGTGGGCCAGGAGGATCGAGTGCCCGTCCTCGTGCTGGAGGCCCTCGCCGTTGAGCGTGGTCCGCCCGGCCGTGGCGCCGACGAGGAAGCCGTTCGCGAGCTGGTCCGTGGCGGCCCAGATCGCGTCGGCGGTCCGCTGGAATCCGAACATCGAGTAGAAGATGTAGAACGGGATCATCGGCACCCCGAGGGTGTCGCCCGAGGTGCCCGCGGCGGTGAACGCGGCCATCGAACCGGCCTCGTTGATGCCCACGTGCATGAGCTGGCCCTGCTCGGACTCCTTGTAGGAGAGGAACAGGTCCCGGTCCACCGACAGGTACTGCTGGCCGTGCGGGGACCAGATCTTCGCCGTCGGGAACATCGCGTCCATGCCGAAGGTGCGCGCCTCGTCGGGGATGATCGGCACCCAGCGCTTGCCGATCTCCTTGTCCCGCATGAGGTCCTTGAGCAGGCGCACGAGCGCCTGGGTGGTGGCGACCTTCTGCTTGCCCGAACCGCGCTTGGTGGACTTGTACGCGTCCGTGTCCGGAAGTGCGACCGGCACCACCGAGTTGCGGCGCGAGGGGATCGCGCCGCCGAGCGCCCGGCGGCGCTCCTGGAGGTACTCGTGCTCAGGCGAGTCCTCGGCCGGCTTGACGTACGGCGGCAGGTACGGGCTCGCCTCCAGCTGCTCGTCGGTGACCGGCATGTCGAGGGCGTCGCGGAAGCCCTTGAGGTCGTCGAGCGAGAGCTTCTTCATCTGGTGGGTCGCGTTGCGGCCCTCGAAGGTCGAACCGAGCTTGTAGCCCTTGACGGTGTGCGCGAGGATGACCGTCGGCTGGCCCTCGTGCGCCATCGCGGCCCGGTAGGCGGCGTAGATCTTGCGGTCGTCGTGGCCGCCGCGCCGCAGGTCCCAGATCTGGTCGTCGGTGAGGTGCTGCGCGAGCGCCTTCGTGCGCGTGTCGCGCCCGAAGAAGTGCTCGCGGACGAACGCGCCCGACTCGGCCTTGAAGGTCTGGTAGTCGCCGTCGGGCGTGGTGTTCATGAGGTTCACCAGCGCGCCGTCGGCGTCCGCCGCCAGCAGCGGGTCCCACTCGCGGCCCCACATGACCTTGATGACGTTCCAGCCCGCGCCGCGGAAGTACGACTCCAGCTCCTGCACGATCTTGCCGTTGCCGCGCACCGGCCCGTCGAGGCGCTGGAGGTTGCAGTTGACCACGAACGTGAGGTTGTCGAGCTCGGCGCCGGCCGCGAACTGGAGCGCGCCCCGCGACTCGACCTCGTCCATCTCGCCGTCGCCCAGGAACGCCCACACCTGCTGCTGCTTGGTGTCGGCCAGGCCGCGGTCGTCCATGTAGCGGTTGAACAGCGCCTGGTAGATCGCGTTGATCGGGCCCAGGCCCATCGACACGGTCGGGAACTGCCAGTAGTCGGGCATCAGGCGCGGGTGCGGGTAGGACGGCAGGCCGCCCTGCGGCCGCGAGACCTCCTGGCGGAAGCCGTCGAGGTCGTCCTCGGTCAGCCGGCCCTCCACGAAGGAGCGGGCGTACATGCCGGGGGAGGCGTGGCCCTGGAAGAAGATCTGGTCGCCGCCGCCGGCGTGACCGCGGCCGCGGAAGAAGTGGTTGTAGCCCACCTCGTACAGGTTCGCCGCGGAGGCGTACGTGGAGATGTGGCCGCCGACGCCGATGCCGGGACGCTGCGCGCGGTGGACGGTCATCGCCGCGTTCCAGCGCACGAACGCGCGGATGCGGTGCTCGACGGCCTCGTCACCGGGGTAGTGCGGCTCGGCCTCGACGGGAATGGTGTTCACGTAGTCGGTGCTCGTGGACGCCGGAACGCCGATCTGGCGCTTGCGGGCGTGCTCGACCAGCCGCTGCATGACATAGCGGGCGCGCGTGCGCCCGCCCGCGTCGAGGAGGCCGTCGAGGGAGTCCAGCCATTCGCTGGTCTCCCCGGGGTCAGTGTCCGGTACTTGGGTCGGCAATCCGTCACTGATGGGCGGCCGGTTCTGTTCCGTGGTCACGGGCGATCCCTCGTTCTAAGACTGCGGCTTTGCAGGGTTGCTCTTGGCAGCAGAGTGTCATCGTTCTCTACCATCCTCCCCTGAATCTACCGCGAGCCTCCCCCGCCCACCCGGGTTGATGCGACCGCGCCCACACTCCCCGCCGCCGCGAACCTCCCCGACCTGCGCCGCTGCGTAGAGCACCCGTCCCGGTGAGATCACGGGCACGTGAACGAACCCGCACCGCACGGGCCCCGCGCCGTGCGACCGCTTGCCGCGACCCGCGCCCGGCGGGCGCGCGAGTGCCGAATATGCCGCACCTCATATGCTCTAGTTCATATCCTGTGGACAGCAGAGCGCCACGCTCTGGCAGCCGACCCATGGAGGGGACGAAGTGAACGCTCCGAGCAGCCCGGTGGACGTCCCGAGCGTCGTGCAGCGACTCGGTCTCGACGGCGTCGAAGCCGTCATGGAGATCGGGTTCGACACCGATGTCGACGCAGCACTGCGCACCGCCGTCATCGAAGCAGTCGGGGAACTGCTCGACGAGGACTCCGACGAGATCGTCGGTGCCGTCCTCCTGTGGTGCCGCAGCGAGGACGGCGACCTCGTCGACGTCCTCCTCGACGCCCGCGACCCGCTCGCCGACGACGGCGTCGTCTGGCTCCTCACCCCCAAGGCGGGGCGCCGCGGCCACATCGAGCCGGCCGACATCGAGGAGTCGGCCGCGCTGGCGGGCCTGAAGTCCACCAAGACCCTGAACGCCTCGCCCGACTGGGTCGCCTCCCGCATGGTCGTCGCCCGCCACTAGGGCTTGTCGCCGAGGTCCCGTCCCCGGCGGGTCCGGTGCCGTGCGCGCGCCCCTGGGGCTAACGTCGAGCGCGTCAGACCACCGAAGGCCCTCGCCGCGAGGGCCGCTGTGCAAGGAGCGCCCATGCCGATCGAGACCGGAACCCAGGCCCCCGGCTTCACCTTGAAGGACCAGAACAACCAGGAGGTCTCGCTCGCTGACTTCGTCGGCGAGAAGCACGTCCTGCTGGTCTTCTACCCGTTCGCGTTCACCGGTACGTGCGAGGGCGAGCTGTGCGGCATCCGCGACAACCTCGACTCGTTCCAGACCGACGACGTGCAGGTCCTCAGCGTCTCCGTCGACTCCCCGTTCGCCCACAAGGTCTGGGCCCAGCGCGAGGGCTTCGAGTTCCCGCTGCTGAGCGACTTCTGGCCGCACGGCGCCGTCGCCCAGGCCTACGGCGTGTTCAACGACGAGAAGGGCATGGCGAACCGCGGCACCTTCGTCATCGACAAGTCCGGCGTCGTGCGCTTCGCCGAGATGAACTTCCCCGGCGAGGGCCGCGATCTCGCCGCCTGGCAGAAGGCCCTGGACGAGGTCCAGGCCTAGCGACACCGCCGAGGGCCGCCGGGGGACCGGCGGCCCTTTCGCGTCCCCGGACGCTCCATGCGCGACAATGGGGTCACCCCAAGTGATCGGACCCCTCATGCCGCTCAAGCGCATCGCCTCCCTGGCCGTTCTGATCCTCGCCGCCTCCGGATGTTCCTGGTTCGCCTCGGAACCGGAGGACCTCTCGGAGCACGAGGTGCGGCTGAGTGACATGTTCAACGAGAGTGCGCGCCTGATCGAAGAACTCAACGCGGCCGAAGCCCGGATCATTCGCGACTGCCTTGAGGACCAGGGGTTCGCCGTCCACTTGGAGGCGGAACTGGCAATGCAGGGCGGCGGTGTCATGGACGGGAGCCTCCTCGACGGGGCGCCGCATGAGCGGTTCCTGGTCGGCGAGGACCAGGCCGCGTCCGGCGCGTACTGGCAGTGGACGAACCTGCCCGACGCGCAGGCGTCGGCCGACCCCGAACTCTGGGAGGCGAGCGAGGCGGACTCGATGGGATTGTTCGACTCCGAGGCCGAATCGGCGGTCAGGGTGTTCCTCGAACTCGACGCCGAGGACCAGTACGCCTGGTACGTCGCCTACATGGGCGAGGAGCGGGCCTCCGTGATACACGCCGACCTGATCGGCGCCGATCCCGACCCGGACGGCGACGGCGTCGTGCAATACGACGAGACCCCGCCTGGCGGCTGCTGGGGCGAGATGATCGAGGCGGTCTACGGCGGCGCGGAGGCCCATGAGGTCGAAGGCGAGGACTTCACCGACTGGACCTGGGAGCCCGAACCGCCCGTTGGGGACGGCTCCGAAATCGAGCCTTACTACCTCGAAGCCGTGGCCGAATACGAAGGTGACTTCCTCGACTGCCTCTACGACTCCGGTTGGGGCGTTTGGGAATTCCGTAAGGGCTATCTGGCGGTGAATGAGTACCTGGTCGAGGCCGGCGAGGGCGACCAGGCCAGGTGGGCCTACGAGGGCTCGCCGGGCTCGTGGCCCGAGCCGCCCGAGGACGTGCCGGACGAGGGCGACTTCGAAGGCTGGCTCGAGTTCGAGCGCGGGTTCGCGCTCGACGTGGTCGCCTGCGGGGAGTCCTCGGGCTACCGGGAGGCCGCCGAGGAGGCGTGGAAGCAGGCGCAGCTCGCGTACTACCTCCAGATCGAGGAGGAGACCTACGCCTGGCAGGAGACCATGCAGGGCCTCCTTGAGCGGGCCCAGGAGGTCATCGCGGCGTGAGGTCCGGCGGCGTCGCGGCCGCGCCCCAGGGGCTCAGGAACACGTACTGGATCATCGGATAGCGCTCGCGCAGGCGCGCCTCAGCGTCCCGGCAGGTCCGCTCGATCGCCTCGCCGGTGGCGCTGTCGCGGAAGTCGACCCTGGCCGCGACCAGGACCGACGTCGGTCCCAGTTGGAGTGTCAATAGCTCCTGGACCGATGCTATGTCCTCGGCGGTCTCCAGTTCGGCCCGGACCTCGCGGCGGAAGCGCGGCGGCAGGCTCCGTCCGACCAGGAGCGAGACGTTGGCGTGCCCGAGCAGGACCGCGACGACCAGGAGCAGCACGCCGATGAGGACCGAGGCGGTGCCGTCGTAGACCGGGTCCCCGGTGATCTCGGTGAACATGAGCCCGAGCGCGGCCAGGAGGAGGCCGATGAGCGCCGCGAGGTCTTCGAGGAACACGGCCTTGAGCGTCGTGTCCGGGGTGTGGCGCAGGAACAGCGTCGGGCGGACCTCCCAGTGGCGGGACTCGTCGCGCAGTTGCACGATGGTGCGCCCGAACGAGACGCCCTCAAGGACGAACGAGATCGCCAGGACGATGTAGGAGACCAGGAAGTCCGCCTCGCCGCCGCTGTTCATCGAGTGCACGCCGTGCGTGATGGAGAACAGGCCGCCGGCCACGAACGTGAACGCGGCCGCCAGCGCAGCCCACAGGTACGCGGTGTTGCCGTACCCGAAGGGGTGCGCCTCGTCGGCGGGCTTGGCGCTGTTGCGCAGCGCGACGTAGAGCATGAGTTCGGTGACGGTGTCGGCGGCGGAGTGGGCGGCCTCGGAGACCATCGCGGCCGAGCCGGAGACGACGCCGGCGACGAGTTTGGCGGCGGCGATGGCGAAGTTCATCAGTGCCGCCACGAGCACCGTCAGGACGCTCTCCGACTTGACCTCGACCGCTTCGTTCACTCTGCGAGCCTATGCGAGCGTGGGCCTTCGGGCGGGCGGGTTCGAGCAGCACCCGCCGCCCGGATCGCGGGCGGCGGGCGCTGCGGCGGTCAGGACCCTTCGAGGAATCCCCACTCGCCGACGTTGGAGAAGACCCGCATGGTGGTTGCCCAGTTGTCGCGGACGTTCACCACGTCCTCATCGACCATGACCAGCGCGGGTGTCCACGCGAGCGGCAGCTGCACGGCCTCGTCGAGGGAGATCTGCGCGGCCTGGTTGTTGAGTTCGGCGGCCCGGTCGCGGTCGAGGGTGGTGGCGAGTTCGGCGGCGATGGCGTCGACTTCGTCGTTCTGGAACCCGGTGTGGTTGCCCTCGCCCCAGTAGTCGGCGGCGGAGGAGGCGAAGAGCGGGGTCTCGATCCAGGAGAACTGGATGAGGTCCCAGTCCTTCTCCTCCAGGACGGTGTTGAGCTCGCCGGCGGGGATCGGGTCGGTGTTCACCTCGATGCCGAGTTCGCCCAGGTAGGTGATGACGAGGTCCTGGATGATCGGCGTGAACGCGTTGCCTTCGATGCCGGTGCGGTAGCGCAGCGAGACGGCCTCGCCTTCGGGGGTGAGGAGCTGGTCGCCGTCCCAGGTGTACCCCGCCTCTTCGAGGAGGGCGCGGGCGGCGTCGAGGTCGCCCGAGCCGAGTCCCGAGTCGCCGATCTGGTCGGTGAAGTACTCCGAGTCGGGTCGGAAGAGGACGTTCCGCATGGTCTCGACGTCCTCGTAGGCGGTGCCGTAGGCGCGCTGGTTGATCTCGTCGGCGTCGAGGGCGGTGAAGACGGCGCGGCGCAGGGCCTCGTCGGACAGGAACGGGTTGTCGAGGTTCGCGTCGATGTGGGACCAGCCCGACTGCGGGGCGACGGTGAACTTGAGGCCTTCCTCTCCCGCGAGGAGGTCGAGCACCTCGGGGTCGAAGCTGGAGGGCGCGGCCCCGTCGACGGTGCCCTGGCGCAGTTCGGTGACCATCGCGTCGGCGCCCTCGATGTACTTGAGGGTCAGGGAGTCGAGCGTGGACTGCTGGGAGCCGGTCCACTCCTCGTTGGGCACGTACTTGGCGTAGTCGCCGAGGACGCCCTCGACCATGCGGAACGGTCCGGCGCTGTAGTCGAGCGGCGGGTTCTCGGAGAAGTCGCGCACGGAGGCGGCCATCTCCTCGGGGTCGGTGCGCCAGTTCGGGTAGCCGCGGGCCTCGGCGATGTGGGCGGGGTGGGTGATGACGCCGGCGGCGTACCACTCGGCGTCGAGGTAGCCGTCCTCGTAGGTCACGACGATGGCGCCGTCCTCGGCCGTCTCGATGGAGGCGACGTTCGAGCCCCAGTCGGTGGCGGGCACGCACGCGGCGCACTGGGCGTCGTCGGTGGAGGTGGCCCGCTGCTGCCACAGGAAGTCGTCGATGCCGATCGGGGTGCCCTCGCCCCAGGTCGCGCCGTCTTTGAGGTGGTAGGCGACGGTGAGGGGCGCTTCGGAGAGGAGTTCGGGGCCTTCGGCGTAGATGCCGTCGTTGTAGTGGATCTCGCCGGCCTGGTCGAAGGTGAACACCGAGGGGCGCAGGGGCTGGTTGATGATCGAGGTGGCGAGGCTGGAGCCGTAGATGTCGGCCTGTCCCCAGGCCTCCCACCTGCCGTCGACGGCCCACACGAGGTCGCCGCCGTCCTTGCGGGGGCCGGAGTTGCAGGTGGTGGGCTCGGTCTGGCAGTCCTCGAAACCGACGCCGGTCTCGGTCCCCTCCTCGCCGCCGCCGCACGCGGTGACCGCCAGGGTGAGGGCGGCCGCGATCGCGACGAGGGTCTTCGTCAGGGCGCCGTGGTGGGGCGCCTTGGTCTCGGGCATGGCTCGTGCCTTTCGCAATGGTTTGGGGGGTGCCTGATGGGCACGAACCAGACGGTAGCCCTCTCGCACAGGAAAGTCAATTAAATCTATAGGAGTACTCGGATACATCACATGCGCCGTCGCCGGTGCCTCCCGACGGCCTCCGGTCAGGCCGAGCCCGCCCCGCGAAACAGGCGATTTCAGGTGAAAAGCATACGGACTCAAGCCGATCCGAGCCACCCTCACTTGCTCGCCCGCGGTAACCTGGACGCATGATGTTCAACGAAACGAGCACCTCAGGTTCATGACGGCGGCCGACGAGCGCAGTGCGCTCGAAGCCCGAACCGTCCCCGTCCATCACCGCGTCCGCGAACTTCTCGCACGCTTCCCCAAAGGCCCGCTTCCCGACGGCGAAGTCAAGGCCCTCGGCGAATCCCTCGCTTCGAAGGCTCAACGCCCGAACCGCGGCCCGCTTCCCGAAGGCGTCCCGGACCGCGAGCGCCGGTCGCTGAGCGGCGCGGCCCGCCAACGGGCCTTCGCTGAATCCCAGGCCGAACTCGCCGCGATCATCCATGCCGCCGCCCCCTTCGCGCCCGACGACCTGCGCCGCCTCGGCGAGCGCCTGCGCGAGGCCACACCTTTCCCGGGCGTCCCTCGCGCCCTCGGCGACCTCGACCTCACCTCCGACGAACGCGACACGATCGCGGAGTACCTGGTGCGCAACGGTGTCGGTCTCACCGAGGTCCAGGTCGGACTCGGCCTTACCACCCCGGCCGCGCGCCACGCCGAGGCGATCCGGGAGGTGGCCCTCGTCGGCATGAATCTCCAAGGCGAGGCGGTCACCGCCCTCTCCCGGCTCCCCAATGCCGCCATCCACCTCTACTGGGCCTCGAAGCGGGCAGCAGGCTCACGCGGCCGCTGGTTCTGCCACGTCCTGGGCGACCTGCCGATCGAGGCGATCGAAGACCTCCTCGACACACTCGTGCCCGTCGAGACCGCCCTCCTCGCACTCGACCTCACCGAGCACACCCGGCGCCCGTCCTGGTTCCCCGGGCACCGGCGCTTCGCCGCCGCCCTCGCCGAAGTCGCGCGCCGCGTCCCCGACATGGCGGCGCGGCGCGGGGCCCTGATCCGCACCGTCAAGGCGCTCGACGCGATCCGGTATGGACCGTGCGCCCTGCTCGGCTTCGCGCCCGGCGAGCGCGAGGCGACCGTGGCGCGGCTGCGGTCGGCGCTCGCCTCGGACGCGGCGCTGGCCGCCGTCCGCGAGGGCCTGGCGGCCGACCCGGACGACGCCGAACTCATCTGGCTCCACCGCGAGATCGAGACCGCGCGCCGGACCGACCTCCCCGACTTCGTCCCCGGCTTCGCGCTCCGAGTCACCGTCGCGGGGCCGAACGGCTTCGACGGCGTGCGCCTCCATGCGCTCGTGGACGGCGTCCCGGTCGCCGCACAGCGCTTCCGCCGCGGCGGCGCCGAGGAGCCCGAACGGCTGTTGGGCGAGGACACCGGACTGGCCGCCGCGGTCGAGTCCCACGAAGTCCGCCTGGCCGTGGCCGACTGCGACGAGGCCTGCTGCGGCTCCCTGCGGGCCCGCATCCGCCGCGACGACGCCTCAGGCCTGGTCGAATGGGAGGTCTGGAACACCAACAACCCGGAGGGGACCCTCGAACTCCTCGCCTTCCCGGCCGCCGCGTACGACGCCGAGGTCGCACGCGCACAGGCTGATCGCTCGTGGGAATGGCCCGCCCGCCGCGCCGCCCGGGTGCTGCGCGAACGCCTGCGGTCCGAACCGGACCTGCTGACCCGGTGGGACGACCGAGCCGGATGGATCGGGGCGTGGAACCGGGAGCGCTCGACGCTCCGGGTCACTTTCACCCACCCCGACCGGCCCTACACCTCCACCGAGCCGTGGCTCCAGTTCGTCAAGGAGTTCACGGTCCCCGACGACGTCGACACCGACGACGAATCGATCGACGCGTTCGTGGACGGCCTCACCGATCGCCTGCGCACCACCGATCCGAAGACGTTCTTCCGCGTCGCGGGCGGCAGCCGCGAGCACGCCGAAGCGCTCGGCTACACCTGGCCCGAACGACGCTGACCGGTTGGCCCCCGCCGCGCGGTGGGGGCCAACCGCCTACGGCGCCAGTCGGAACGCCGGCACGAGCAGCTTCTCGGCGTCGACCCCGCCGACCGGGGGCACGCCCTCGACGGTGAACCCGAAGCAGCTCGCCAGGGCCTCGTTGCCGAGGTCGAGCGGATGGAACGGCAGCGGGTACTCGGGGGCGTGGTCCATCGCGCGGTACCCGGCCCAGAACGGCGCCTCGAACGGGAAGTGCTCGCCGAGGTCGTCCATGACCCCCGAGTCCGGGGACAGGCTCAGCGACCGCCGCAGCTCCCCGCCCTCCCACACCGCGAACGCGCCGAAGTCGACCACGCTGTGCATGAACACCCCGTACGCGTCGCCGCTCGGCGAGAGGTCCGCGATCCACGCCGACAGGTCGGACGGCCGGTCCAGCGCGAGGTCCTGGTGGGCGACCAGGTCGAACCCGGGGAAGCACCCCGCGACGACCGTTCCCCTCTCGGGCCAGACCGCCTCGCTCAGCGGGCGCGGTTCGAGCGCGGCCACCGGGCCGCCGAGAAGCTCGGCGGCCAGCAGCGTCGACCGCTCCATGTCGGGCTCGGGCAGTGCCCGCAGCGCGTCGGCGGGCAGGCCCTCGCCGAGGTAGACGACGGCGGACTTCGATCCCATGACTGACCTTCCGGGTGGTTCGTGCTTCGCCGGAACGGTACGCCCCGCCACCGACATGCCGTCCCCCTCGCCGCAGACCGCCGCCGCGGCCCACCGAAGCCGGTAATGTCCGGTTCATGCAGATATCGAGGCTTCGGTTCGGTGTGCCGGTCGTGCTCCTCGCCGCGTTCGCGGCACTCGGTCCGCCGCCCGCGCCGGTCGCCGCCCAAGCGGCCGGGGGCGGGACGCTCCTGGTCGCCGAACCGTTCACCGGCGCCGCCGCCGATCCGCGCTTCCAGGGGTTCGGGTCGGCGTGCCTCACGGGCGCGCCCGCCGCCGGAGGCCTCGGCGACGGGCTGCACCCGCTGGCGGCCTGCGGGGCCGACCGGGTCGGCCCCGTCCCGCCCGCAGGCGGCGCGCCGTTCGGGTTCCTCGAACTCACCGACGCCGCGAACGACCAGGCGGGCGCCGTCCTCTTCGACCAGGCCCTCCCGGCCGTCGAGGGGCTGGAGGTCACCTTCGACCAGTACCAGTACGGCTCCACCACGCCCGACGCGCCCGCCGACGGGATCTCGTTCTTCCTCGTCGACGGCGCCGGCGGCCTCTCCGCGCCCGGCGCGTTCGGCGGCAGCCTCGGCTACGCCCAGAAGGAACCCGGCTTCACCGCCGACCCGCCCTTCATCCCCGGCGTCGACAACGGCTACCTCGGCATCGGCCTCGACGTGCTCGGCAACTACTTCGGCGACTGGGAGCGGCGCGGCGACGGCTGCGCGACGCCCTCCCCCTCCGGCACCGCCTTTTACGTGCCCGCCCCCGGCGAGAACATGGTGACCGTCCGCGGCCCCGGCGACGGCACCGAAGGCTACTGCTTCCTCACCGCCACCACCGACAACCTCACGAGCACCGGCCCGTGGAACTCCACGCTCCCCGGCGAGCTCCACGGCCCGCTCACCGCCCTCCCGCCCGGCGCCGACGCCGAGGAGGCCGCGGCGCTGCTGGAGCCCTCCAAGCGGACCGTGACCGTGCGCATCAGCCCCGCGCCCGCACCGCACGTGACCGTCGACGTCGACTTCCACGACGGCGCCGGGCCCGTCCAGGTCATCGACTTCCCCGCGCCCGAACCGGTGCCCGAGACCTACAAGTTCGGGTTCGCGGCCTCCACCGGCCTCTTCACCGATGTGCACCTCATCGGCGGCCTCACCGTCCGCTCCGAGCGGCCCCTGCCGATGCTCGAACTCGTCAAGGAGGCCGGCGCCGAACGCGCCTACGCGCCCGGCGAGACCGTCGAGTACACGTACACGCTCCGCAACACCACCGGCGTCACCGTGCCCGACGTCGCAGTCGTCGACGACCGCATCGCCGACCTCGACTGCGAGGCGACGACCCTCGCCCCGGCCGGCGCCGAAGGCGACACCGTCACCTGCACCGGCGCCTACCCGGTGACCGACGCCGACGCCGAGGCGGGCGAGGTCACCAACACCGCCGAGGCGACCGGCGACGGCGGCCGCGTCGTCTCCAACGCCGCGAGCGTGACCGTCGCCGTCGCGCCCGGAGGCGAACCGGGCGAACCGGGGGAGGAGCCGGGCCTGGCCGAGACGGGCCCCTCGCCCGCCGCCGCGGCCCTGCTCGCCCTCGCGCTCGCCGCCGCGGGCCTCGCGCTGCTCCGCTCCACCCGCCGCGCCGCCTGAGAATCCGAGGGCGCCGCCCACCGCGGCGGCGCCCTCGCCCTCGGGCCCGAAAACGTGCCCTGAACCACCGAAAGCGCTCGTCAGCGCCCCTGCGACAGGACCCTCCGACCGGCTCCGGAATCCGAACGAACGTCGCCTCCGACCGACCGTTCGGAGTGAAACTCGCCGGAGTCACGCGTCGCACGGTCCGGGCGTTGCGGCTTCGCCCTTCCGGAGGGATACCGTTCAAGGATGAACTACCGCTATCTCTCCACCGACGACGCCGACGCCGTCCTCGAATCGAAGCACCCCCAGGCGCGGCGACTGCCCGCCCTGTCGGACCTGCTCGAGGGCGACCTGCTGTGGGACCAGCCGGCCCGGACGCTGGTGTACGTCGTCGACTCGTGGATCGACGGCATGGGCTACGGCCGGCGCCTGCACACCTGCGCCGCCTGGAACGTCACCGGTGACAAGGACCTCGCCTTCGGCTTCTCCAAGGCCGCCAAGACCGCCGATCCCGACCTCGTGACCGCCGCCGCCGACGAGATCCTCGACATCGTCGCGGCCGGCGTCGCCGCCGCCGACGACGCCGCCGCCTCGGCCGCGATCACCGCCGTCCTGCACAGCGGCCTCGCCGAATCGCCTTCCCGCAAGCCGATGTTCGCCGCGCTCCGGGCCCAGCAGGCCGCGCGCACCGTCGCCGGCTGACCCGACGCCGCCGAGGCGCCCCGGGGACCGCACCGGTCCCCGGGACGCCGCCGGGCTACCATCGAAGGCGGGTCCCCGCGATCGGGACCGCGGACGAGGGAGCAGTACCCGCACCACGACAAGACTGCCAACGGAATCGAGGCAGTCGTCATGGCATGGGTCGTACTCGTCGCCGCGGGAGCGTTGGAGGCCGTCTGGGCCGCCGCGCTGTCCGCCTCCAAGGGCTTCAAACGCCCCAAGCCCACCATCATCTTCTTCGCCGCCATGGCCCTGAGCATGGCCGGCCTCGCCTGGGCCATGTCCGACCTGCCCACCGGCACCGCCTACGCGGTGTGGGTGGGCGTCGGCGCCTCCCTCACCCTCCTGTGGGGCTTCGCCACCGGCGAGGAGCGCCCCACCGTCGCCCGCTCCCTCCTCCTGATCCTCCTCATCGGCTCGGTCATCGGCCTCAAGGCGGTGAGCTGACATGCCGTGGATCGTCCTGCTCGCCAGCGCCGTCCTCGAAGCGGTCTGGGCCACCGCCCTCGGCGCCTCCGAGGGCCTCACGCGCCCCCTGCCGACCGCCGTGTTCCTCCTCGCGCTGGCCGCGAGCATGGCCGGGCTCGGCTGGGTCGTCAAGCACCTGCCGATCGGCACCGCGTACGCGGTGTGGGTCGGCGTCGGGGCGGCGCTCACCGTCGTCTACGCGATGGCGACGGGCGCCGAGGAGGTCTCGGCGGGCAAGGCCGTGTTCCTCGCGGGGATCGTCGCGGCCGTGATCGGACTCAAGCTCGTGTCGCACGACAAGGGTGAGGTTCAGCGCCGCTCCGAGCGCTCCTGACCGGGCCCGCGGCGCGGGCGCTCCGGCCGAAGGGGACGGTCCGCGAGGCCCCGTTCGGGGTTTCGCGAACCGGAAGAACAAATGCGAAATGGACTTCCGGTATTGCCTTCACGACGTGCGCTGTATATACTTCTACTCACAATTGAATCGATTCATTTCGATCTGTCAATGCCAGCGCACCGTGTCGACCCGGCATGCTCACGGTGCCGCCCTCCGCCGGCCCCGGCGGACTCCACCCTCACGATCCACACCAGCGGAGCGATCATGCGCACTACCCGAAACCGGCGGCTGCGAAGCCTGTCGGTCCTCACGGCGGCATGCCTCACGGCCGTCGCCGTCCCCCTCGCGGCCAACGTCGCCGCCCAGGCGGCCACCGGCTGCGAAGTCGCCTACACCGTCGTGAACGAATGGCCCGGCGGCTACACCGCGAGCGTCAAGGCCACCAACCTCGGCGACGCCCTCTCCTCGTGGGAGGTCGACTGGCAGTTCGCGACCGGACAGCAGGTCACCAACTACTGGAACGCCGAGATCGACCAGTCAGGCACCTCGGTCACCGCCTCCAACGTCAGCTACAACGCGAGCCTCGCCTCCGGCGCCTCCGTCGAGTTCGGGTTCAACGGCACCTTCACCGCCTCGAACCCGGTCCCGGGCGCCTTCAGCCTCAACGGCGTCGCCTGCGACGGCTCCTCCGGCGAGCCCAGCTCCGACGACCCGACCTCCGACGAGCCCACCGACGACCCGACAGGCGAACCCGGCCAGGGCGGCGACGGACGCTACGAGGTCGAGGCGCTCACGCGCGGCGTCACCGTCGTCCCCTCCGGCTCGGGCCGCCTCGTCTCCTGGCGCCTGCTCGGCACCGACCCCGAGAACGTCGCCTTCAACGTCTACCGCGACGGCACGAAGCTCAACTCCTCGCCGATCACCGGCGCCACCAACTACCTCGACACCGGCGGCAACGGCACCTACACGGTGCGGTCGGTCGTCAACGGCACCGAGGGCGCCGCCTCGGGCGTCGAGGCGACCTTCAACTCCAGCGGCTACCTCGACGTCCCGATCCAGCGGCCCGCGGGCGGCACCACGCCCTCGGGCGAGGCCTACACCTACTCGGCCAACGACATGAGCACCGCCGACCTCGACGGCGACGGCGACTACGAGCTCATCGTCAAGTGGGACCCCTCGAACGCGAAGGACAACTCGCAGTCCGGCTACACCGGGAACGTGTACGTCGACGCCTACCGGCTCGACGGCACACGTCTGTGGCGGATCGACCTGGGCCGCAACATCAGGGCCGGCGCGCACTACACCCAGTTCCAGGCCTTCGACTACGACGGCGACGGCGAGGCGGAGATCGCCATGAAGACCGCCGACGGCACCCGCGACGGCCAGAACACCGTCATCGGCTCCTCCAGCGCCGACTACCGCAACTCCTCGGGCTACATCCTCTCCGGACCCGAGTACCTGACGATCTTCAACGGCCGCACCGGCGCCGCGATGGACACCGTCAACTACAACCCGGCCCGCGGCACGGTCTCCTCGTGGGGCGACAGCTACGGCAACCGCGTGGACCGCTTCCTCGCCGGAACGGCCTACCTCGACGGCGCTACGCCGTCGATGATCTTCGCGCGCGGCTACTACACGCGCTCGGTGATCTGGGCCGTCGACTGGAACGGCTCCGACCTCACCTCGCGGTGGACCTTCGACTCCAACAGCGCCGGTTCGCAGTACACCGGACAGGGCGCGCACAGCCTCTCGATCGCCGACCTCAACGGCGACGGCAACCAGGACGTCGTCTACGGTGCGATGGCGGTCGGCTCCAACGGCCAGGCGCTGTGGAACACCGGCTTCGGCCACGGCGACGCCCTGCACGTCTCGGACTTCGTGCCCAGTCGCGCCGGGCAGGAGGTGTTCATGGTCCACGAGGACGGCAGCAAGCCCTCGTCGAGCCTGAACGGCTCCAACGGATCGATCCTGTTCCAGACGAGCCCCAGCGGCGACAACGGGCGCGGCGTGGCCGCGAACGTCCTGGCGAGCAACCCCGGCGCGGAGTACTGGTCCTCGGCCGTCTCGGGCCTGCTCAACGCCTCCGGCGCCAACGTCGGCTCCAAGCCCGCCTCGGCGAACTTCCTCTCCTGGTGGGACGGCGACGGCGAGCGCGAGCTGCTCGACGGCACGCAGATCACCAACTACCCGTCCGGGACGCTGCTCTCGGGCTCCGGCGTCGCCTCGAACAACGGCACGAAATCCACGCCGGGCCTGTCGGCCGACCTGTTCGGCGACTGGCGCGAAGAGGTCGTCTGGCGCACCAGCGACAGCTCCGCGCTCAGGATCTACGCCACCCCGCACCAGACGAACCTGCGCATCCCGACCCTGATGCACGACATCCAGTACCGGGTCGCCATCGCCTGGCAGAACACCGCTTACAACCAGCCGCCGCACCCGAGCTTCTACATCGGCTCGGACGTCACGGCCTACCCCTGGCCCGACATCCACACCCCGTAGCGACCGGTCGGGGCGGGCCGAGGGGCCCGCCCCGCTCCGGCGGGCCGGATAGGGTGGGGCCGATGGGACCACGAGCAGCCGACGGTTCCGCCGGCGACGCCGACTACGGACGCATCGGCGCGGGCTACCGCGACCACCGCCTCCCCGAACCCGAGTTCGCGCGGGCGATCCTCACCGCGCTCGGCCCCGCGCGCACCGTCGTCAACGTCGGCGCGGGCGCCGGCTCCTACGAGCCCGCCGACCGCGAGGTCACCCCCGTCGAGCCCTCCGCGTCGATGCGCGCCCAACGGCCCGCGCACCTCGCGCCCGCGGTCGACGCGACCGCCGAGGCCCTGCCGTTCCCCGACGACGCCTTCGACGCCGCGATGACCTCCTTCTCGGCCCACCAGTGGCGCGACCTCGAAGCGGGCCTCGCCGAACTGCGGCGTGTAGCCCGCGGCCCCGTCGTCGTCCTCACCTGCGACCCCGAGCTCATGGAGCGGTACTGGCTCGCCGAGTACGCGCCCGAAGTCCTCGCCGGCGGCGCCCGCCGCTACCCCTCGGTCGACCGCCTCGCCGCGGGCCTGGGCGGCACCGTCGACGTCACGCCCCTGCCGATCCCCCTCGCCTGCACCGACGGCTTCGGCGAGGCCTACTACGGCCGCCCCGAGAAGTTCCTCGACCCCGCGGTGCGAAAAGCCATGTCCTCGTGGAGCTTCATCACCGAACCCGCCGCCGACCGCGCCGTGGCCCGCCTCCGCGCCGACCTCGCCGACGGCACCTGGGACGACCGCCACGGCCACCTGCGCACCACCCCCCACTACAAGGGCTCCCTGATCCTCCTGACCGCGACCCCCTGACGGCGATCTCTTAACGGCTCAGCCGCGCGGGATGTCCTTGCCGGTGGGGCGGTACTCGGCGAGGACGATGCGGCCGTCCAGGACGCGGTGGTCGACCAGTTCGAGGTCGGCGGCGGCGACGTCGGCGAAGGCGCGGTCGCGCCCCGCGTCGCCCGCGAAGAGCGGGAAGGTGAGGACGCGGAGGCGGTCGACCAGGCCCGCGCCGAGGAGCTGGCCGACGAGCGAGAGGCTGCCCCAGGTGCGGATCGGGGCGCCGCCGTCGGCCTTCATCGCCGCGACGTCGGCCACCAGGTCGGCGGCGATCGCCGTGTTCGGCCAGGGGACCTCGGTGAGGGTCGTGGAGACGACGGTCTTGTCCAAGGCCATCGTCGACTCGTAGGTGTCGCCCCAGGCCGCGGCGGGCAGCGCCGCGAAGGCCTCGTAGGTGCGCCGGCCCATGACGACGCGCTGGGGGAGCGCGCCCTCGGCCTCGGTCCATGCGCCGAGGTCGGGGCCGAAATAGCCGAAGTACCCGGGCAGTCCGTCGCTCCCGGCCCAGCCGTCGACGGAGATGAAGAGATCGGCGCTCAGCGTGGTCGCCATGATGCGGTCCTCTCGTGGTAGTTGGACTTCACTCACTGAACCATACTTCAAAATATGAAGTCAAGTGGTAGGGTCGACGACATGGCGAATCGGGAGTACCACCAGTACTGCGGCCTCGCGCGCGCCGCCGAAGTGGTCGGCCAGCGCTGGACGCTCCTCATCCTCCGCGACCTCATGGTCGGCCCGCGCCGGTTCTCCGACCTGGCCGCGGGTCTGCCGGGCATCCCGTCGAGCCTGCTGACGACGCGGCTGAAGGAACTCGAAGCCGACGGCCTGGCCGTGCGCGAGGCCCGCCGCGGCGCCGACCGCTCGGTCGTCTACGCCCTCACCGTCCGCGGCACCGCCCTCATGCCCGCCCTAGACGCGCTCTCGCTCTGGGGCGCAGGGGAACTGCGCGAACCCCGCGAAGGCGAGACCGTCACCGAGGCCTCCCTCGTCACCGCCCTGCGCGTCGCCGCCGGAGCGGGCGCCCCGCCCTCCCGGGACGCGGTCGTCACCGTCCACATCGGCGACGCCACCGCCCACGTCCTCCTCCGCGGCGGCACCGTCACCGCCGCCCCCGGCGACCACCCCGCCCCCGACCTCCGCCTCACCGACGGCCCCGGCTTCCGCGACCTCCTCGCCGGCACCCTCACCCCGGCCCGCGCCCTCGCCGAAGGCGTCGTCGCCCTCGAAGGCGACCCCGCCCTCCTCGACGACTTCGCCGCCGTCTTCACGGTCCCCTACGCGGACCAGGCCCCCGCCTGAGCCGCGGGGCGACAACACCGCTTCGGCGACCGCCGCCGACCCGATCGGTGGAGGTCCACAAAGCTCCGAGCCGCTAACCTCGATCGATGGACGAACAGCAGCTCCTCGCCGACCTCACCCCGCACCTCATGCCGGACGAGCGCGTCGACACGCACGTCCGCGGCAGCTACCTCGTCGGCATCTTCACGAACACCGGCCCCCGCAAGGGCATCCTCGTCGCCACCACCCACCGGATGCTGTTCTACGGCCAGAGCGTCCTCAACGGCCAGACCCTCGACGTCCACGCCTACGCGACGATGGGCGCCTTCGAGGCGCTCTCGCAGATCGGCACACGGCACTTCAAGTGGCTCACCGCCGGGCGCCGGTACCACCTGCGCTATGCGAGCGGCAACGTCGACCATTTCGCCCGGGTCGTACACCCCCGTGTCGGCCAGGCGCCGCCGGGCGCGGCCGCCGGCGCCGTCGCGGTGCCCACCCTCGATCAGCAGATCGCGAACCTCGTCGGCCTGCGCGACCGCGGCGCTCTCAGCGCCGACCAGTACGAGGCCGCGCTGGCCCGGCTGATCGGGTCCTGAGGTCAGGCGCGCGGCGCGATGAGTCCGTCGAGGACTCGCAGCACGATGCGCTCGAATCGGTCTTCGGGGGTCTGGTCGGGGGAGCGGTCGGTCAGGGCCGCGGCCAGGTGCGGGTGGGCGCCGTCGGCGGCGGCCTCGGCGAAGCGGGCGTGCAGCAGGGCGGTCGCGGCGTCGGAGGCGGTGGCGGTCTCGGACCTGGTGAGCATCACGACGAGGGCGTTGAGGACGCCGATCGCCTCGAACTTGGCGGTCGGGTCGGCGTCCACGACGGACAGCGCCCCGAGGGCGCGTTCGAGGTACGCGATGGCGTTGGGGCCCGAGTGCGTCGCCGACTCGACCGTGTCCAGCAGCCACGGGTGCCGGAGGTACAGGACCCGGTTCCCGCGGGCGAGGGCGAGCATGTCGGCCCTCCAGTCGCCGCTGGGGACGCCGCGGTGGTCGAGCTCGCCGTGGACCCGGTCGATCATGGCCTCGACGAGCTCGTCGCGGTTCCCGACGTAGCGGTAGAGCGAGGCGGGGCCCGTGCCGAGGTCGGCGGCGACCGCCCGCATCGTCACCGCCCCGAGGCCCTCGGCGTCGGCCAGCGCGACCGCGGCGTCCGCGATCCGCGCGAGGCTGTACTCAGGCGCGGGGCCCCGGCGCCGGGCTCCGCTCGGGCTGTCGGCTCGGTCCACGGTGCCCCCTTTTCTGCGAACGACGTTTGCAGTATAGTTGCCCTCCTCAACTGCGAACAATGATCGCAATAACAGGAGGGAACCGCCATGGACCAGCTGAAATGGTCGGCGACCGAGTACGCCCGCAACGGCGACGCCGACCTGGCCTTCGACCGTCTCGACGGCTCGCGCGGCGAACCGCTGCTGCTCGTCATGGGTCTCGGGGCCTCGCGCCTCTGGTGGCCCGACGGCCTGTGCGAGGCCTTCGCCCGGGAGGGCTTCGCGGTGGCCCGCTTCGACAACCGCGACTCCGGCGAGTCGACCCGGATGCCGGAGACGCCCGTCGGCAACCCGTTCCGGGCGCTCTTCGCCCGGAGCGGCTCGCCCTACACCGCCGAGGACCTGGCCGACGACGCCGCCGCGGTCCTCGACGCCCTCGGCTGGGAACGCGCGCACGTCTTCGGCCACTCCATGGGCGGCACCGTCGCCCAGCGCCTCGCGCTGCGCCACCCCGAGCGGGTCCTCAGCCTCACCTCCTCGGGCGCGGGCCCGAGCGACGTGGCGGGCCTGGGCGTGCTGCGGTTCATGCGCTTCGGGCTGCTCGCGCGGCTCGCGCGCATGAAGTTCCCCGAGGGCCGCGAAGGCGACATCGCGGCCTCGATGGCCGTCGCGCGCGGCGTCGCCTCCCCGGGCTACCCGTTCGACGAAGCGGCCGTGCGCAAGTGGGTCGAAGCGGATGTCGACACCGGCCCGCGCGACGCGAAGGCGCAGAGCCGCCAGATCGGGGCGCAGTGGAGCGGGGCGCGCCTGAGCGAACTGCGCCGCCCCACGCTCGTGCTGCACGGCGAGGAGGACCCGATCCTGCGGGTGAGCGCCGCGAAGGCGACCGCCGCCGCGATCGCCGGGGCGCGCCTGGTGACGTTCCCGGGGGTCGGCCACGACCTCCCGGCGCCCCTGTGGCCGGTCGTCGCCGAGAAGGTGCGTGCCAACGCCGACCGTGCCGCGGGGGACGTACCGGAGTGAGCCGCGCACCGCTACCCTGGATGCGCGACGAGCAGGGAACGAGGTGACCCGGACATGGGCGTGCGATTCGATCACGTCGGCATCGTGGTGGAGGACCTGGCCGCGGCCGTCGCGTTCTTCATCGACATCGGCCTGGAGCTCGAGGGCGAGACCGAGGTCGGCGGCGAATGGGTCGACCAGCTCATCGGCCTCGCGGACGTCCGCGCCGACGTCGCCTTCGTGCGGACCCCGGACGGCAGCGGCCGGGTCGAGCTCTCCACCTTCCGCAACCCGGTGTCGGAGGTCCCCGCGCCGAGCGCGCCGCTGAACGTCCCGGGCATCCCGCGACTCACCTTCGTCGTCGACGACGTCCGCGCGCTCATCGCACACCTGCGCGCCGTCCACGGCACCGAACCCGTCGGCGAGGTCGCACAGTACGAGGACATCTACCTGTACTGCAACGTCAGAGGCCCCGCCGGGGTCATCATCGGCCTGGTGCAGGAACTGCGCTGAACCTCCGGGTCAGCGCGCGTGCGCGGCCCGGAGCTCGCGGATGAGCGTGCGGACCGGCAGCGTCTGGGCGAGCGCGGGCGTCGTCACGTAGCCGAGGTGCCGGGTCGGCGCGGTCGGGCCGAGGTCGGTGACCCGCACGCCCTCGGGCGGTGCGGCGAGCGTCAGGTGCGGCATCACGGCCACGCCGACACCGGCGGCCACCATGGACAGCACGACGCTGTCGTCCTCGACCATGATGCGGCGCTCGGGAAGCCAGTCCTGCTCCTCCCACCACCGCCGGGTGTAGCTTGAGCAGTTCTCGGACCAGTCCAGCAGCGGCAGCCGGTGCGGGTCGGGCGCCCCGGCGGGCGCGGCGAGCAGGTACCGCTCCTCGTAGAGCCGGTTGAAGATGAGGCCGTCCGGCACCGGCGAGGTCGGCGGGACGGTGGTGATCCCCAAGTCCGCCTTGGCGTCGAGCACCTCCCCGGCACTGCCGCGGCCGACGTCGCGGACGATGCTCACCTGCGGGTGGAGCCCCGGGTGCGCCGCGGCGAGCCGGTCCAGGACCGCGGGCAGCAGCCCGGCCGCGGCGGAGCGGAACGCGGCGATCCGCACCGGCCCGGCGACGATCCCCTCGGCGGCGCCGCGGGTCTCCGACCCCATCGAGTCGAGGAGGCGCAGGATGTGCCGCGCCTGCGTCACTGCCCTCGTCCCGGCCTCGGTGGCGCGGGCGCCCCGGCGGCCGCGATCGAACAGCACCGCCCCGAGCTTGCGCTCGACGGTGCGGACGGCGTGCGACACCGCCGACTGGGTCATGCCCAGACTCGCGGCCGCGCCGGTGAAGCTTCGCTCCTCGGCCACGGCGACCAGGACGCGCAGTTCGCTGGGGGAAAGGTCGCTCACCGAGCGAACCTAGCCCCGCCCGCCCCGCCGCGGCAACCCGCCGCTTCCATGAACAGCATTCATGGAAGTGCTGGTTCCATCCGCGCGAGCCCCTGTATACAGGCCGGAACCGCAGGTAGACATGCCACATGACCGAACGCATGACCTACGTCCACCTCGTCGGCCGGCCCGACGGCTTCCCCTCGGCCGACGACTTCGCCTTCGCGGACGCCCCCATGCCCGTGCCCGAACCGGGCACCGCCCTCGTGGAGAACCTCTACCTCTCCGTCGACCCGTACATGCGCCAGCTCATGGACGAGTTCTGGGACCTGCACGCGCCCTTGGAAGGCCGAGCCCTCGGCCGGGTCGTCGCCTCCGCCGACGACCGCCTGGCGCCCGGCGACGTCGTCCGGCACCGCCACGCCTGGCGCACCCACGCACTGGTCCGCCCCGACGAAGTCCAACTCGTGCCCTCCCACCCGGGCGTCCCGCTCAGCGCCCACCTCGCCCTGCTCGGCAACGGCACCGGCCTGACCGCGTACGTCGGCCTCACCCGCATCGCGAACCTGCGGCCCGGCGAGACCGTGTACGTCTCGGCCGCCGCGGGCGGCGTCGGCACCGCCGCAGGCCAGATCGCCCGCCTCCTCGGCGCCGGCCGCGTCATCGGCTCCACCGGCACCCCCGAGAAGGCCCGCCACCTCGTCGAGGACCTCGGCTTCGACGCCGCCTTCGACTACCACGACGGGCCGGTCGCCGAGCAGCTGGCGAAGGCCGCCCCTGACGGCGTCGACGTCCACCTCGACAACGTCGGCGGCGACCACCTCGAAGGCGCGATCGCGAACATGCGCGAATTCGGCCGCATCGCCTGGTGCGGCGCCATCTCCGGCTACCACGGCGCACCCCCGCCCGTGCGCAACGTCGAGGAGGTCATGGGCATGAGCCTGCGCCTCCAGGGCTTCATGGTCCGCCACCACCTCGACGCCCGCGACGAGATGGAGTCCTTCCTGGTGCCCCGCCTCCAACGCGGCGAGATCGTCAGCGACGAGACGATCGCCGACGGTTTCGAGCACACCGTCTCGGCCTTCCTCGGCATGCTCCGCGGCGAGAACACCGGCAAGATGCTGGTGCGCCTCAACGGAACCGACTGACCCGCGCCCCGGGCGCCTCGCTACCGCAGGCGGATCCGCGAGGACCGCCACCGCGAAACGTGATGCTCCCGGGCAACGTCGACTGAGGACGTTTCGCTCGATTCGTCGCGCCACGCCTCGATGTGTGCGTGAATGAGGCGGCGGTCCTTGCCTGGTCCGCGCCGCGGTGCGGAGGTGGCGGATGTCTGAGCGGGGAGCGGTCGCGGAGCCCGACTGGCGCGCGGACTGGGTGCCGGTGGACCGGAGGCTCCTCGGCGTCGACCGGCGGACCCTGGTGCCCGCCGGGCTGGTCGTGCTGCTGTTCCTGGTCGCCAACTGGGCGCTGCCGCAGATCGACCGGGCGGTCGCCGTCGACGACCCGATCCGGGCCGGCGACGTGGTCCAGGTCGGCGAGCACGTGGTCTTCACCCCCGCGGTCGGCGCGAACCTCGTCGCGGGTGCCCGCCAAGGGCAGTCCGACGCGAGCGGCTCCTATCCCGACACGGCCGCGGTCACCTACCGCGGCACCGTC
The DNA here is from genome assembly GCF_004912155.1 of Glycomyces paridis. GTDB lineage: Bacteria > Actinomycetota > Actinomycetes > Mycobacteriales > Micromonosporaceae > Glycomyces > Glycomyces paridis. Next base: position 210,149 of record NZ_STGX01000008.1, read on the forward strand.
TTCGAGGTGATCACCGACGACTACCGGGGCACGCCCGCCGAGCTGCTGGCCCAGATCGACAAGACCAGCAGGGGCCTGCGCGGGCCCGGCTCGGGCTTCCAGGTCACGGGCCCGCAGGAGACCGTCGCCAACGCGGCCGGCGACCAGGGCGTGGCCGCGCACTACGACAGCGTGGACCAGACCGGCCTCGTCGCGGCCTTCGTCTTCGGCGGCACCGGTGTGGAGATCCAGGTCCTCGGGCCGGCTCAGGGATCACCGGACGTGACGCGCGAGGTCGCCGCGATGCTGCGGTCGGTGCAGCCGGTCGAGGGGAGCGGATCATGACGGAGGCGACGGCAACGGCGCTGGCCGCCCGGCGCGACGCGATCGAGCAGACCGGTTGGGGGAGGACGGCCCGGCTGTGGCAGCCGCGGAACGCCTGCTTCTGGGTCTACGTGCTCGGCGTCGGCTACGGGGTCTGGATCCTGTTCGGCACCGTCAACCAGGGCATCCGCCTCTACGCGCCGGCCCTGGCCGTCAGCGCCGTGATCTTCTCGCTCTACTGCGTCCTGTTCTGGTGGTTCACCGCCCGGATCGACCGGTACGCCCGCCAGCCGCTCGTCCTGGTCGTCGCGGCCTTCGTCTGGGGCGGGTTCGCGGCGGCCTGGGGGATCGCCCTGTCCGCCAACGACGCCGTGCTGAACCTGTACGGCAAACTGTTCGGCAGCGCCTTCCAGTCCGACTTCGGCGCCGGTCTGACCGCGCCGTTCACCGAGGAACTGGCGAAGGGCTCGGGAGTGCTGCTCCTGCTGTTCATCGCCCCGCGCGTGGTCCGGACCGCCTACGACGGGTTCATCCTCGGCGCGTTCGTCGGCCTGGGCTTCGAGATCATCGAGGACATCTCCTACGGACTGAACGCCGCCGCGCAGCAGTTCGGCTCCGACCAGCTCCACGCCAGCCTGAGCACCGTCGCCCTGCGACTGCTCACCGGCTTCTCCTCCCACATCCTCTACTCCGCCCTCTTCGGCGCCGGCATCCTCTACCTCGTCGGCACCCCCGCCCAGCGCCGCCGGGCCGGCCTGGGACTGGGGCTCATGGCCACCGCGATGCTCCTCCACGGCGTGTGGGACGCCAACGGCGGACTCTCCGGCGGCAACGAGACCCTCATGATCGTGCTGCTCATCGGCGAGGTACTCATCTCGTTGGCGATCGTGATCGGCGTCTTCCACCTGACCGTCAGGGCCGAGCGGGACGCGATGCGCGCGGTCATGACCCCCGAGGCCGAAACCGGCGTGATCACCGCCGAGGAACTCGACGCCGTCTCCGGCGGCTGGCGCCGACGCCGCGCCTACCGCCGGTCAGGCAAGGGCCGAGCCGAAAAACGCGCCCGCCGCCACCGCCTCGAAGCCGCCCACGACCTCGCCGACCAACTCGCCACCGCCGACGGCGCCGACACCGACCGCGTCCGCTTCGCCCGAACCGAACTCGCCCGCCTCGAATCCGCGTGACCCCGGCGCCAACGCCGAGATTCGCACCGTGAGCGCGGCGGCACGCCGAGGCGGACGGGACCCTGCTCGGCGTCAAGTGACGGCTCCGGTCGACGCACCGGCCGCGCGTCGGAATCTCGCCGCGAGGCGCTCGAACGCCTCCGTGAGCTCCTCGCCCTCGACCACCTCGATGTCGGCGCCGAGCTGCGTCAGCCACAGCGCGAGCCGGTCGGGGTCCTCGGCGCCCAGCTCGACGCGGCACGAGGACTCGTCGACCGCCTCGACGTCGACCGGGAGTCGGAGCTTCGCGGCCACCTCGTCGGCCGGCGCCCGCACGAGCACACGGGCCCGGTACCGCCAGGACGCCTTGACGATGCGTTCGACGACGAACCGCACCGCCTCGTCGTCCCCGATCGCGTGCGGCCGGAACCGCGCGCCGGTCGGCGCTCGGGGGACCATGCGGTCGACGCGGAAGACCCGCCAGTCCTCGCGTTCGAGGTCCCATCCGAGGAGGTACCACAGCGGCCCCCAGCTCACCAGCCGTTGTGGTTCGACATGTCGCGGCACCTCGCCGCCCTCGGGCTTGACGTACCCGAAGCGGAGCCGCTCGCGGCCGCGGATCGCCGCGGCCACCGCGCCGAGCATCGCCGGATCGGGTGCCGGTCCCGCACCCGGAACGACGCTCGTCGCCTCCCGGATCGCGTCGACGCGCCGCCGCAGGCGCGAGGGCAGCACCTGCTCCAGCTTCGCGAGCGCGGTCAGCGAGGTCGCTTCGACGCCGAGCCTCCACGTCGCGACCGCGCCCAGCCCGACCGCGACGGCGACCGCCTCGTCGTCGTCCAGCAGCAGCGGCGGCATCGCCGACCCTGCCGCCAGCCGGTACCCGCCCGCCACACCGGGCCTCGCGGTCACCGGATAGCCCAGCGACCGCAGCCTGCCGATGTCGGCGCGCACCGTCCGCGCGCTCACCCCCAGGCGCCCCGCGAGCTCAGCGCTCGTCCAGTCGCGTTTGAGCTGCAACAACGACAGCATTTCGAGCAGGCGGGCCGAAGTTCCCAACATGGTCTCGATCATTCCAGCAATCGCGGAAGCGAACCTGCCGCATTCCCTGAAACCGTGGGAGCCATGAACGAGAACAACGCACTCATCCCGTTTCGCATCCACGTCCCGCAGGCCGACCTCGACGACCTTCGCGGCCGACTGGCGCACACGCGCTGGCCGGACCCCGTGCCGGGCCGCGACGACCCCGCCGACTTCAGTCGAGGCATCCCGCTCGCGTACCTGAAGGACCTCGCCGAACACTGGCGCGACGGTTTCGACTGGCGCGCGCAGGAAGCCGAACTCAACCGGCACGAGCAGTTCACCACGGTCGTCGACGGCCAGACCTTCCACGGCGTCCACGCGCGATCGGCGAGGCCGGCAGCCGTCCCGCTGCTGCTGAACCACGGCTGGCCGGGCTCCTTCGTCGAGTACCAGCGGCTCATCCCGCTGCTGACCGACGATTTCCACGTGGTCGTGCTCTCGCCGCCCGGATTCGGGTTCTCCACCCCGCTGTCGGGGACCGGCTGGGAGTTCGCGCGGACCGCGGCGGCCTTCGCCGAGATCATGACCCGCCTGGGCTACGAGCGGTTCGCGTCCCACGGCACCGACATCGGCACCGCCACGGTCGGCCGCCTCGCCGCGGACCACCCCGAACGGGTCATCGCCACCCACCTTGGCGCCGAACGCCGATGGCTCGGACTGATCGGCGACGTGTTCCCCTACCCCGAAGGGCTGTCCGACGACGAGACCGCCCAGATCGCGGCGATCCGTGCCGATGCCGCGGCCGAGCGCGGGTACCTGGAGATGCAGCACCACCGGCCCGACACGATCGGTGCCGCACTCGCCGATTCACCGGTCGGCCAGCTCGCGTGGATCGCCGAGAAGTACAAGACCGGGACCGAAGGCGCCCACCGGACGCCGGACGAGACGGTCGACCGCGACCACCTCCTCGCGAACGTCAGCCTGTACTGGTTCACCCGCAGCGGCCCTTCGAGCGCGCAGTTCTACTACGAGACCGCGCACGCCGGCCCCCCGCCGTCGACGGAATCCGAAGTGCCCACCGGATGGGCCGTGTTCGACACCCACCCGCTCATGCGCCGCGCGTTCGATCCCCACGGCGCGGTCGGCCACTGGAGCGAATTCGCCGCAGGAGGCCACTACCCTGCGATGGAAGAGCCGAAACTGCTCGCCGACGACCTCCGCGCCTTCTTCCTCGGACGCGTCTGACGACCGGTTCGGGTCCGGTGCGACACGACCGGACCCGACGGCCTGTCGGAGCCCACAGCGAAAACGGCGTCGCCGAGGGGATCATGGCCTGTGGAAGCGGTGTGGCACCATCGCCCGGTAGCCGATTCCCCTTGCTGGAGTGCCGATGCGAAACGCGACCCCTCCCGACGCCGCGGAGCTGCTGGCGGCGGCCGACAGCCGGTCCTACCAGGACCGGACGCGCGAGCTGTACAGGATCGCCCAGGACTGCCGCGGCCACGAGCGTTTCCCCGCGCTCCTGACCGATCTCGCCCGCCACAGCGTCTTCGGCTCCCGGCTGTCCCTGCATCTCGCCTCCTTCTCGGGGCACACGGGACATCTGCGGACCCTTCTCGACCATCCCGACGCCGCCACCGCGGCGGCCGCGATCACCGCCGCGGTCGAGCACCCGGCGATGGCCGCGGCGGTCGAGGCCGCGATCCCGTCCCAGTCCCGCACCGCCCGCCTCGCCGCCTACCGGGCCCTGCGCAAACACCGCAACGAACCGCTCGCCGACCGGCTCCTCCCGGTCGTGGTCGAGCACTGCGGGCCGGCCGAGGCCGCCCGGCTCCTCCCTGCGTGCTCTGCCGCGGTCGTCGCCGCGCACCTCGACGAGTTCGCCCCGTACGACCTCGCCTGGTCGCAACTCGCGAAGCACCACACCGCGGTCTTCACCCAGTACGCGACCGCGGCGCTCGCCGCACGTTCCCCCGAGCTGCACGCGAACTGGTGGCGTCACCACCTCCGCGGGCTCACCGCGGCCCTCGAACGCGCCCCGCACGCCTGGATCGACCTGCTCGAACGCCACCCGGCCGAGACGACCGACGAGGCCGTCCGAGCGGCGCTGCCGACGCTGCTCGCCGCCGACGCCGACCGCACCTGGAACTATCTCCTCGACCCTCGCCGCGGCAGCCTCCTCGCCGCGGCCGTGCGGCGCCGAGCAGTCATGCGACGGCTGGTCGCCGAGCCGCCCGCCAGGATCGCGCTCGTCGTCGGCCGCAGCCGCGCCGACCTGCGGAGCCTGCTCAAGCATGTGGCCCCGTCACGCCGGATCGAAGTGCTCGACGCCGTCCGCCGGGCCGGAGTCGCCGTTGACGAGGCGGCCGTGCTCGCGCGCCTTCCCGCCGAAGCCCGCACGGCGACCGCCCGGCGGCTGCTGACCGACCGCCACGTCGCCGCCGACCCTTCACGTCGCGAAGTCGTGCGGTCGCACCTCCCCTACGAGGAGGTCCGCGACGACCTCACCGCCGGGACCCGCCGCTCCGACGTCCACGAACGAGCCCGGTCCTACCAGGGGCTCGTGCACGCCGCGGCGTTCAGCGGGGACGCCGCGCTCACGGACCTCCTCGGGCGCCTCGACCGCGCCGTCAAGGACCAGGGCCTGATCCACGACAAGATCCTCACCGGACTCCTCGCCGTACGCCCGCACGACTGGACCGCCGCGAACCTCGCCGCACTCGAAGCGCTCGCCGCCGGTTTCCTGAGCGCACCCGCGCGGTCCTCGAACACCGTGGGCCGCTTGACGGCCCTCGCCGCCCGCCTGGTCCGGACCGCGCAGGGCCGTCCCGAGCCGACCGAAGCGGGCCGACGCCTGCTCACCCGCCTCCTCGCCGAACCGGTGAACTGGGAGCTCACCGTCGCACTGCGGTCGCTCCCGCAGCGCTTCGTCGCCGACCTCGCGCAGCGGGCCGCGCCCGACCTCGCGGAACGCGCCGCCGCCAACGAGTACGCCGCCGCGCTGGCGCTCGCCGCCGTCCTCGGCCGACGACTCGGGCGGGCGCCCGCGCTCGAACCGGTCCTGCGCCGGGCCCTCGACTCGAAGAACACCGGCAACCGCCACCAAGCGGCGCAATGCCTCCTGCGCATCGGGAACGGCGCGCACGCCCGCATCGCCGAACTCACCGATGCCTTTCCGGGCCGGTCCGGATGGTTCCAGGCCCTCGCCGCGCACCGGTGCGACCTCCTGCCGGCCTGGTTCGCGACGATCCGCGAAGACTCCCCGACCGCGGTCCTGCACCAGCTCACCGGCCACATGAGCGAGTCCGTCCTCGAACAGTGGCCGCCCGCGGTCCGCGCCGCCTACCAGAAGACGCTGCGCGCCAACGCCACCGACCACCGCCGCAACCCGCGCCTCCGACAGGCCGCGGCCCGCGCCCTCGCGCGCGTCCCCGGTGTCGCCCTCGCCGATCTCGCGCCGCTGCTCGAAGGCGAGGACCCGGCGCTCCGCGCCGTCGCCGTGAGCGAACTGCACCGCGTCGCGCCCGTCGAGGACGCCTGGGCGGCGCTGCCGCCGTTCCTCGCCTCACCGGACGCGGCCCTCGCGGCCGCGGCCATGGACCGCCTCGCGCAACGCTCCCGCCCCGCCGTCATCGCCGCCGCCGTCGCACCGCTGCTGCACTCGCCCAAGGTCACCGCCCGGAAGCAGGCCGTCCGGGTCCTGGCCCGGTTCCGCGTCCCCGAAGCAGGAGCGCTCCTCACAGGACTGTGGCACGACCCGGCCCTCCACGGGAGCGTCCGCGAGGCCGTCGCGGCCTCCGCGGCCGAACGCCTCGCCGAACCCTGGGCGCGGGCGGTGGTCGAAGGCGTCGACGCCTTCGGTCCCGACGTCCAGATCGCAGTGCTTGCGCTCGCCCCCGAACTGATCCCCGCCGACTTCCGCAGCCGCTACATCGAACTGCTGGTCACGGCCGCGGGCAAGGACGACGACCGGCTCCAGGTCGCCGGAGCGGACGGCCTCGCCCGCTGGGCCGGCCAGGCTCCCGAGGCCGCCGACGCCCTGGTGGCGCTCGCGACCGACCTCGACGCGACCGACGTCTGGGCCGCCGCGATGAACGCCCTCTGCTCGATCGCCGCCGCCGGGGGCGACCCCGCGCCGCTCCTGCGCGCCGCCGACCTCCTCAACGACAAGACCGACGCGCCGAACGCCGAAGCGGACCGCGACCTTCCCGTGCGCCAACGTTTCCAACGGATCCTCGGCAACCTGGCCCCGGACTACGCGTTCGCGACCGCCCCGCCCGGCGTCATCGCCGCCGTGGCGCAGCGGCTCCCGACCGACCTGGGCACGCGCCTCCTGGCCCGCACGATCGCCTGGGACGCGGCGCCCGAGACCGTGCAGACCCTGATCGACCGCCTCCAGGACCAGGTGGAGGCCAGGCTCGTCGGCGAAGCCATCGACGACCGGATGCTCTACGACAACCCGCCGGACGCCCTGCCCTTCCTGACGGCCCTGGTCGACTCGACCGACACCAACGCCGCCATCGTCGCCGCCTCGATCATCGACAGCGCCGCGACCGCCAGCGAATGGGACGAACCCTGGCGCCACCTGCTCCAGCGCCTGCGCGCCCACGAGTCCTCAGCGGTCCGCGTGCTCGCCTTCAGCGTCTACACCGCCGAGGAATACGTAGGAGCCACCTGGAGCAACCGCTCAGCGTGAGCGTTGCGAGTGCCTGAGCCGGCGCATGTTTGCGGAGTGCCGCACGGCCCCGACCGCCAGCCACAGCACCATCCAAAACAGGCACACGGCGGCGAACGTCACCACTGCGTAGCGGACATCGCTGAAGGACAATCCGACTGTGAAGCCCGCTGAGAACCCGAGCGAGAGCACACCCAGCAGCACACCTTTCGCGGAGTCCTTGAAGTACCTGGCGAAGGAGGCCGACCGCTGTCGCAAAGGGAGTTCGATGGCGGCCTCCACGTGGTGGGTTGAATGATGTCCACCAGCATGGCATTGGCGCCCCACCTCGTTGGCAGGTGGCCTGTTGCCGCAAGGCGTCAGGCCGGTCTGGCCGTAGCGGGGACCGGGGCGCGTTTCCTCCTCCGTGGGGATTCGTTCAGTGCGGTCCGCCCTGCCAGGCGTTCCAGAGTCGCATGTAGAGACCTCGTCTGCGAAGAAGCTCTTCGTGATTCCCGAGTTCGCGTATGCGGCCGCCGTCGATCACGGCGATGCGATCCGCTACGCGCGCGGTGGCCAGGCGGTGCGCGATCGTGATCACTGTGCGGTCTTCCAGCACCGACCACAGGGACCGTTCCACGGTGCTCGCTGATCCGGGTGTGAGGAGCGACGTCGCCTCGTCGAGGACGACGGTCTGCGGGTCGCTGAGCAGGACGCGTGCGAGCGCGATCTGTTGGGCGTGGGCGCCGGAGAGACTGTCGTGCTGGCTGACGATCGTGTCGAGGCCGGCCGGAAGGCCGTCGAGCCAGTGCGCGCCGACGGCGCTCATCGCCGCGTGGAGTTCGCCGTCTTCGGCATCCGGGCGGGCCAGGAGAAGGTTGGTGCGGATCGTGTCGTGGAACAGGTGCTGTTCCTGGGTGACGAGTGCGATATGCGATCGGCGCACTTCCAATGGCAGTGCGGACACCTCGACTCCGCCGAGCGTGATGGACCCGGAGGTCGGCGCTTCGATGCCGACCAGGAGGCGGGCGAGCGTGGATTTCCCGGCGCCCGAGGCGCCGACGATCACCAGGTTCTCGCCGGGGCGGATCTCGAGGTCGATGCCGTGGAGGACGGTCGGGCCCTGCTCGTAGGCGAAGGACACGTCGGCGACGGCGAGGCGCGGCCCGGAAGGGGTCGCGGTCGACGGCGTCGGGTTCGCGACGTCGGCGCCTGCGAGACCTTCGACTCGCGCGAACGACGCGATGGCGCTTTGCAGGGATTCGAGCCATAGGAGGACGACGTCGAGCGGGCCGCTCATCTGCCGCACGTAGAGGAGGATCGCGATGAGCGAGCCGAGCGCGACCGCGTTCGCCTGATACATCCACGCGCCGGCGAGCAGGACTAGCACCAGGGCGAGGGCGTAGGAGGAGTCCACCGCGGGGAACAGGACGCTGCGAAGGCGCAGCGTGGCGAACTGCGCGGCGCGCGCGGTCGCAGCGCGGCGCACGATGTCGTCCTGCCTTCGGCGCTGGAGGCCGTAGAGTTCGACGGCTCGGGCCCCGTTGACGGTCCCCGAGAGGCTCTCGGCGAGCCGGCCGTGTCCGTCGGCCTCGGCGAGGTACCCGGCTGCCGCGCGGCGCAGGTACCAGCGGGTGACCAAGGGAATGCCGAGCATGCCGATGATCGTGACGATGGCGAGCGGGACGCTGAGGACCGCGACGAAGACGAAGGTCAGGACGACCTGCACGATCGAGACCAGCATCTCCGGGGCCGCGCTGCTGAAGATCCCCGTGACGCGGCGCGTGTCGCCGGTGGTCCGGACCATCAGGTCGCCGGTGTCCGCCTTGTCGACGATCCTGGCCGGAAGATTGAGGACACGATCGACGATCGAGCGGCGGAGCCGTTGCGACAGGCGTAGGCCGAACCGCGCCGTCACCAGGAACGAGTACCGCGAGATCAGCAGTTGCAGGACCGCGAGCAGGACGAGCACGGCACCGTATCGATCGACCTCGGCGAGGCTCGCTCCGCCCGTGATCTCGTCGATCACGACGCCGGCCAGCCACGGCGGCGCCAGCGCCAGGGCGGCGGTGACGGTCCCGAACCCGATGGTGAAGACGAACATCCACGGATCGGCGCGGACCAGGCGCCCTGCGGCACGGCCCAGCTCGCTTCGTGAGGCGATGGGGAATCCCGACTCCGACTGGTGGCTCATCGGCTCGTCTCGTCTTCTTCGCTCGTATTGCGCGACACCAGCTTTCGATAGCGACCGTTCGACGCGACGAGACTCGCGTGGGTCCCCGATGCCACCGTGCGTCCTTCCTCGACCAGATGGACGACGTCGGCCGCGGCGAGAACGGTGGCCGAGCTGCTGAAGACGAGTGTCGTCAGCCCGCGCCTCGCGTCTCTCACACGTTCGACGACCTGGCTCTCGGTGACGGCGTCGACGGCGGAGAGCGGGTCCAGGGCCAGCAGCACGGCCGGCCCGGCCGCGAGTGCGCGAGCGAGTCGCAGTCGCTGTCGTTGGCCGGCGGACAGGTTGACGCCTCGTTCGGCGATCGGGGTGGCCCATCCGTCGTCGAAGCCGCGCAGCATCTCGTCGATGCCGCTCGCGTAGGCGACGCGCTCCCGCTCGGCGTCGCCTTGATCCCCGTTCGTGAAGACGACGTCTCGCAGCGGGCCGGCGAACAGGTAATCGCCGTCGTCCAGGGGAAGGACCGCCCGCCGCAGCACCGTCGGATCGATCTCGGCGAGAGGCTGGTCGCCCCAGCGGGCATCGGACGTCTCGATCCCGGCGAGTCGTTCCATGATCGCTTTCGCTTGGTGGCGGTCGTCGGTCGCGACGACGGCGAACGCTCCGATCTCGAGGCGAAGCCCCGACCCGGGATCGGACAGGGCCGCGGTCGCGTCGTTCACCGGTGCGGTACCGCGCGCCAGGGGCTCGATCGAGAGGAAGCGGCTGGTCCGCTGCGCGGAGACGAGCGCCCGGTTGATGTCGATCGCGGCCTCGATGAAGAAGGAGACCGGCACGACGACGACCGCCACGTACCCGAACACCGCGACGAATTCGCCCACGGACATGTCGCCCTGCACGGTCATGCGGGCGGTGAGCCACATGACGATCGCGAGGAAGAGCGCCGGCAGGCCGACTGCGACTCCCCTGATCCAGCTTTCGGTCCTCGCCAGGCGGTACCCGGTGCGTCGAACGAGGTCGGACTCGACTTCCCATCGTTCGGCGAACAGCGACTTTCCTCCCAGCGTGGTCAGCACGCGCAGGCCCGAGACGATGTCCACGATGCGGCCGGAAAGCTCCCCTTCCGCCTTTCGGTACGCCGTGCCGTGGATGCGGAAGCGGTTCAGGACGGGCCCGAGCAGTAGGAGGAGCGCGGGTGCTCCGATCAGGATGACGACCGCGAGCAGCGGCGAGATGCGCAGCAGCGCCGCCGCGATGACGACGTACGCGACGACTGCGCCCACGCCCGGTCCCGTCACCGTGAGGCTCCGCGCCATGGTCCAAGCGTCGCTGACGCCGATGGCCGCGACCTCGCCGGCCGCGGCCTGGCGTTGCAGCGACGAGCCCAACCCGATCGACTGCGTCGCCACGGCGCGAATGGTCTGCTGCGCGGCGTAGATCCGGACCTTCGTCATCGTCCGATGGCGGAGTATCGCCAGGACCGCGATTCCGATCCCGACCCCGCCCAGGATGCCCGCCCACCCCCACACCTTCGCCCCGAGGCCGTACTCAAGTCCCTCGTCGATGGCGAGCGACAGCACCAGCGGAGGAACGGTCAGCCCGACCATCCACGTACTTCCGAGAAGCGCGCCCAGCAGCACCCGCCTCCACTGACTGCGGACGAGCCACCACAGGTAGTGCCACGGTCCCGTCGAGTAGCGATCACGCCGCTCCATCTGCACTCCGATCGCCTGCGACCCATCGGAACGCCGCCGCGTACGAGTCACCGTCAGATGAGCGCATGGAGCCAGTCTGCCGAACGCGTCGACCCTCACGCCGCCGGGGCGTCGGCCGCCAACGGACCCACGGCAATCGATATGCGGTGGGTGCTACAGGGATCGAACCTGTGACCACCTCCTTGTAAGGGAGGTGCTCTACCGCTGAGCTAAGCACCCGGGGTGGGCTCGGGTGGGGGCCGGGCCTGAGACAGGGTACCTGAACGGGGGTTTGGGCGCGAGTGAGGGGGCGCGGGGGTCTCGGGGGGCGGGAGGCGTGGGGCACAGGGCGGAATTCAGATGAAGGTTCAAGTGTTAGGGACGGTGTGACTGAACTTCGCGTGGACATCTGGTCTGATATCGCCTGCCCGTGGTGCTATGTCGGGAAGGCCCGGTTCGATAAGGCCGTGCAGCTGCTCGACGGGAAGGTGGCGGTGAGCGTGCGCCACCGGTCCTTCGAGCTCGACCCGGACCGGGAGGTCGGGGACGTGGCCGCCGTGGTGCCCATGATCGCGAAGAAGTACGGGATCAGCCCGGCGCAGGCGCAGGCCAACGAGTACAAGCTCGGCGACCTCGCCAAGGCCGAGGGCCTGGAGTACCGGACCGAGGGAAGGGATCACGGCAACACCTTCGATCTCCACCGCCTGCTGCACCTGGCCTCGGACCGGGGCCTGGAGGCCGAGGTCTGGAGTGCGTTCTACGCCGCGAACTTCGCCGACGAGGCCTCGGTCTTCGAGCGCGACCGGGTGGTCGAGGTCGCGGTGGGCGCCGGGCTCGACAGGGACGAGGTCGTCGGGGTGCTCGACGACCCGGAGGCGTACCGGGAGGCCGTGCGCGCCGACGAGGCCGAGGCCGCCGCGCTCGGGGCGACGGGCGTGCCGTTCTTCGTGATCGACGAGAAGTACGGGATCTCGGGCGCCCAGCCCACCGAGCTGTTCGCCGAGGTCCTCGAAAAGGCTTGGGGCGAAAAGCGACCGGTGATCACCACGATCACCGGCGCGGAGGACGCGGAGGCGTGCGGGCCCGACGGTTGCCCGATCTGACCGAGCCCTCGGGCATAAGTGGCCAAACCTTCACGAACGGACACCTCCGGGAATATCCTGAGGCGAATTCCGCTCAACGAGGAGGCGATAGCCATGCCGATGGACCGCGAGACGCAACTGAAGCTGGTGAACCTGCGCGACGACACCGGCGTGCTCTCGCTCTACGTCAACGCCGACCCCAGGCAGGAAGGTTCCACCCCGCCCTGGAAGACCCGCCTCGAACTGGGGGTCAAGCAGCTGCTGGAGGCCGTCGACAACGGCACCCGCTCGCTGCTCGGCCGCCGCGTCGAGGAGATGAAGCTCGACATCGAGCAACTCGTCCGGCCCGGTGAGCCCGGCGTCGGGCGCGCCCTGTTCGTGGCGCTCGAAAGCGGCCGGTCCTACCGCGTCGCCATGCAGACGCCCCTGGTCGACCGCGTCGCCCTCGCCCCCCGCTCGCACATCTCGCCGATGTTCGGCGCGTGGGCCGAGGGCTCGCCCGTCGGCATCGCCGTCGTCGACCGCAAGGGGATGCGCCTGCTCGACAGCCGCTTCGGCCGCTGCGAGGAGATCTCCGGGCTCGCCTTCGAGCTCGACACCTCCGAATGGCGCGTCATGAAGGGCCCCGGCAGCCACGGCGGCGCGAACTCCTACACCCAGCACGACCTGTTCGACTTCCGCGTCGCCGAGCACCTCCAGAAGTTCCTCGCCGCCGCGCACACCACCCTGACCGACCACGTGTCGACGTTCGGGTGGGAGCTGCTGGTCGTCACCGGCGACCCCGACCTGGTCGAGGCCGCCACCAAGGAGCTGCGCAACGGGTTCAAGGCCGAGGTCGTGGCCTCGAAGCTGGTGCTGAGCCAGGCCACGCCCGCGCAGATCGAGGAGGCGCTGGCCCCCGAGATCGGCGCCGCCAGGGCGCAGCGGGACGGGAAGCTCGCCGCCGAGTTCGCCGAAGGCAGGCCCCGGACCGCGCTCGGTTCGGAGGAGGTGCTCGACGCGCTCCAAGAGGGGCGGGTCGACCGCCTGCTCATCGAGCGCGACTCGGTGTGGAGCGGCAGGCTGATCCCGGAGGGCTCGGTGCTCGCCGACGCGATGGCGCCGGGGGAGCCGGAGCTCGCGACCGCGATCGCCGACGCCCAGCTGGGCGAGGCGATGATCGAGATGGCGCTGTCCTCGGACGCGCGGGTCTCGATCCTCAGCGGCGGACTCGGAGAGAAGATCGGGGGCGTCGGCGCGATGCTGCGCTGGTGACCGCTTGACAAGAAGTTAGGTTATGCTAACCTATCTTCGGCAGCACGACACCAGGGCCGCGGGCACTCACCTCCCGCGGCCCTGTTGGCCGTCCGGGCACCGGATTGAGGTGCGTCACATCCACTTGCGAAAGTCTTCCCTCCGAGGGGTTCCGGGTCTATTTTTAATTCATCAGTCGATGAATTACAGATTCGCCGACACACCCCAAGGGAGACAGCCATGTCCGACCCACAGCACGCCGAGGTCATCGTCGTCGGCGCCGGCCCCACCGGCCTCCTGCTCGCGGGCGACCTCGCCGAGGCCGGCGTCCAGGTGACCGTCCTGGAACGCCGCGGCGCCGAACTCTCCAACCTCTCCCGCGCCTTCGGCGTCCACGCCCGCACCCTCGAAGAGTTCGACGCCCGCGGCCTCGCCGAGGAACTCCTCTCGCACGGCGGCGCGCAACTGCCCGGCATCCGACTGTTCAACCGCGTCACCCTCCACCTCGCCGACCTCGAAACCCGCTTCCCGTTCCTGCTCATGACCCCGCAGTACACGGTCGAAGAGGTCCTGCGCCGCCGCGCGGTCGCCGCCGGAGCCGCGATCCTCTACGACCACAAGGTCACCGGAATCGACCAGGCCGACGGCACCGTCACCGTCCGCACCGACCGCGGCGACTGGACCGCCCCCTACGTCGTGGGCGCCGACGGCGTCGGCAGCGCCGTCCGCCGCGCCATCGGCATGCCCTACCCGGGCGAATCGGTCCTCAAATCGATCATGCTCGCCGACGTCAAACTCGCCGAACCGCCCGCCGAGAGCCCCGCCATCCAAGGCGTCAACGGCGCCTTCTGCTTCGTCGCCACCTTCGGCGACGGCTACTGGCGCGTCTTCGCCTGGAACGCCGCCGAACAGAAGAGCGACGACGAACCCATCGAACTCGACGAGGTCAAAGCCGCCGCCAAGCTCGCCTTCGGCACCGACTTCGGCATGCACGACCCCCGCTGGATCTCCCGCTTCCACTCCGACGAGCGCCAGGTCCCCGCCTACCGCGACGGCGGCGTGTTCCTCGCCGGCGACGCCGCCCACTGCCACTCGCCCGCCGGCGGCCAGGGCATGAACACCGGCCTCCAGGACGCGGCCAACCTCTCCTGGAAACTCGCCGCCGTCCTCCGCGGCGCCGACCCCGCCCTGCTCGACACCTACCACTCCGAACGCCACCCCGTCGGCAAGGCCGTGCTCCGCTCCAGCGGCGCCATCATCCGACTCGCCGCCGAACGCTCCAAGCTCAAGGCCGCCATCGGCGGCATGGCCGCCGCCACCGCCCTCCACATCAAGCCGATCGAGGCCAAGGCCATGGGCATGATCTCCGGCGTCGGCATCCACTACGGGCACGAGAAGGGCGAGGACGCACTGGTCGGCCACCGCGCCAACGACATCGCGCTGGCCGACGGAACCCGCCTGTACGAGGCGCTGCGCGGCGGCCGCTTCGTCGTCCTCGACAGCGAGGAGGCCTACGAGGGCCGCTTCACCGCGAACGCCGCCTCGGCCGCGCCCGACGGCGAGGTCAAGATCGTGCGGCCCGACGCCTACATCGGCTGGGCCGGGGCCGACGACCCGGACGCGATCCGGGCCTACCTCGCGAGCCACGCGGGCCGAAGCTGAACCGGGAAACCGCGGCGGCGGGCCGAAGGCCCGCCGCCGCACTCGTGCCGCCGTCCCCAATGGGCGCACCCGCAGGCAGCGTCCGACCTGGCATAAGTGATCGTCTATTTCTTTAAGCGAAACGCTGAAGATCATCGATGAATTGCATTGTGGCGCTTGGCATATTGACCGAGAAATTTACCGCGGGTTGTTGTGCAAGAATCATGGGAGCGCTACCGTTCTCGTAGTGTCCGCGTCGGAACCGGGGGGTCGGCGAGTCGGACGCGACCCTCGCCTGCCGATCCTTGGAGTCGACCCTCGCCATGGCCGCATATGATGAACTTCCTTCTCCACCAACGGATGCAGAGCTCTACGGCTACTTCGGCCCCCAGCGCCGCTGGGTCATGGCGGTCATGTTCGCCTCCTGCCTATTCCCCGCCGGCGCGACGGTGGCACTGGCGATCACCAACCCTCTCTTGTGGCCTTTCGGAGTGGTGCTGATCCTCAACACGGTGATGGTGGGGCTCTCCGCCGTCGACGGACTGCGCGAAAGGCGTTTCACGGCAGCCGGACACCGCCTATTGCGGAGCGCGTACAAGCCGGAAACACCGCCCACAGTGGATGTCTTCCTGCCGACCTGCGGCGAGACCCTCGACGTGCTCGCCAACACCTACCGGCATGTGGCGGCCCTCGAATGGGACGGCCCGCTCGGCGTCCTCGTCCTCGACGAGACCGGCCGCGAGGAGGTCCGCGAACTCGCCGAACGGCACGGCTTCGCCTACAGCCACCGCGCCGACCCCGGCGCCGGCAAGAAGGCCGGGAACCTCAACCACGGCCTGAGCCTGTCGGCCGCCGAGTACGTGACCGTCTTCGACGCCGACTTCTGCCCGCGCCCGGACTTCCTGCGCCACCTCATGCCCTACACCGCCGACGCGAGCGTCGCGATCGTGCAGTCCCCGCAGGTCTTCGACACCGCGCGCTCCATGAACTGGCTCCAGCGCACCGGCGCCGCCGCCCAGGAGCAGTTCTACCGCTGGCTCCAGCCCGCCCGCGACGCCGACGACGTCGCCGTCTGCTGCGGCTCCAACGCCGTCTACCGCCGCGCCGCCCTCGACCGCATCGGCGGCTTCGTCGTGCGCGACCACTCCGAGGACCTCTACACCGGCCTCGCCCTCTACCGCCTGGGCCTGCGCACCGTCTACGTGCCCGTCGCCGTCGCCAAGGGCCTCAGCCCCGACACCCTGGAGGCCTTCCTCAACCAGCAGTACCGCTGGTGCCTGGGCAACCTCGAACTCGCCCGGCCCCGCGCCCTGCCGAGCATGGGCCTGCCCGCGCGCGGCCAGATCGGCTTCTGGGCGGGCATCGGCGGCTACCTCATGGGCGTGGTCAACATCGTCGCGGTGCCGCTGCCGATGCTCATCGTCCTCGCCTGGCAGCCCGACCGGATCAGCCCGGTCCACCTCCTGCCGTTCCTGGTCCCCATCTGGACCTGGGCGGTCCTGCTGCCGCTGCTCCACCGCTCCCGCACCCGCCTGGAGACCCTCCGCGCGAGCATGCTCGCCAGCTTCGCCCACCTCGTCGCCCTCCGGGACCTCCTGCGCGGCCGGGCCGCCGAATGGGTCCCCACCGGTGCCCGCCGCCGCGCGAACCCGCTGGTGCGGACCGCCGTCGCCTGGATCATCGGCTGGACGGGGACCACGCTCGCGGCCATGTGGGCGCTTCTCGCCTACGACGTCGCCGTGCACGGCTGGGAGCGCCTGTGGGGCGCCGCCGTGCTCATCGGCGTCCACACCTACCTGGCGGCGCCCGTGGTGGCCGCCGCCTGGGGCTCGCTGCGTCGACGCGGCCGCGCGCGCCCCGAACCCGCACCGAACGAAGGAGAAGGCCATGCGCCCCAAGATCAGCCCGTCACCGAACCGTTTGCCGTGGTCGGCGGCCCTGGCATGGACCGGTCTGCTCGCCGCGACCGCGATCCTCGCCTCGGGAGCGCTGCCGCTTTAGCGTTGCGGCGGTAGCGCATCCGGCGCCCTTCCCGGCACCGCCGGGGAGGGCGCCTCCGCGCGCAAAGTCGGTGAACGGACCGCCGGGGACCGCCCGGAAAGATATCGTCGCGAATGTGAACGACGCACCGGCCGCGCGCACCGATCCGCCGGCCGAAGCCCCGCTGCGAGGCTCGCCGCTGATCGGTCCGGTCGAGCCGCCGCTCCTCCACGTCATGACCTACAACCTCAAGTCGGCCTCCGGCCGCGCCCCGCGCTCCTGGTGGCGCCGCCGCCCGCTGGTCGCCCGGATCGTGCGCGACGAGCGCCCCGCGGTCCTGTGCACCCAGGAGGGCCGGTTCCGCCAGCTCCTCGAACTGCGCGACGACCTCCCCGGCTACGACTGGATCCACCTCGGCCGCGAAGGCGGCTCGCGCTCGGAGGCGACCGCGGTGTTCTGGGACGCCTCGCGCCTGCTCCCGGTCGAGTACGACCACCTCTGGCTCTCCCGGCGCCCGCGCGCGATCGGCTCCAAGAGCTGGGGCTCGGCCGTGGTCCGGATGCTCACCTGGGTCCGCTTCCAGGACAGGGCCACCGGCCGCGACTTCCACGTGGCGAACGTGCACCTCGACCACCGCTCCGAGCGGGCCCGCGTCAAGGGCGCGCGCATGTGCCTCGACGTGATGCGCCGCTTCCCGGGCGCGGCGGTCCTGGCCGGGGACTTCAACTGCGACCCGGGCACGCCCGCGCACCGCGTCCTCACCGGCGGCGGCCTGGTCGACGCCTGGGACGTGGCCGAGCGGCACCTGACCCCGGACTGGGCCACGTTCAACGCCTGGCGCACCGAACCGGTGGTCGGCGGCAGGCGCATCGACTGGATCTTCGTCAAGCCCGGCGGCGACGGCGACCGCGTCCGCGTGACCGCCGCGGGCGTCAACCCGCGCTCGGGAGACGGCCTGGCGCCCTCCGACCACTGGCCCGTCCAGGCGGTGCTCGCCGTCGGCGAGGACCGCTGACTCAGGCGCCGATGAGGTCCCGGATCTCGCGCACGGCCGCGCGCCCGGCGCGGTTCGCGCCGACCGTGCTCGCCGAGGGCCCGTAGCCGACGAGGTGGACGCGCGGGTCCGCGGCGACTCTGGTGCCGTCCATCGCGATCCCGCCGCCGGGCCCGCGGAGCCCGAGTGGCGCGAGGTGGTCGAGCGCGGCGCGGAACCCGGTGGCCCACAGGATGACGTCGGCGGGCGTGAACCGGCCGCCGGGGAACGCCGGGCCCGGGTCGTGGACGACCCCGCCGGGCTCGATCCGGTCGAATATCGGGGCCCGGTCGAGGACGCCGGCCTCGCGCGCGGCCCGGACCTGCGGGGTCAGCGGCACGCCGGTGACGCTGATGACCGACTGCGGGCGCAGCCCCATGCGGACGCGCTCCTCGACCATCGCGACGGCCTCGCGGCCGCGGTCGGGGTTGAAGTCGCCCGAGCGCCACTGCGGCTCGCGCCGCGTGAACCACGCGGTCGAGGCCGCGTGCGGGTGGATCTCCATGAGGTGCTGGATCGCCGAGATGCCGCCGCCGACGACGAGGACGCGCTCGCCCGCGAACTCCCCGGGCCCGCGGTACTGCGCGGTGTGGAGTTGGCGGCCCGCGAACGACTCCTGGCCCCGGTAGCGCGGCCAGAACGGGCGCTCCCAGGTGCCGGTGGCGTTGATCAGGGCCTTCGCGATCCAAGTGCCCCGGTCGGTGGCGACTTCGAGCCGCTTGTCCGGCAGCGACCGGACCGAGCGGACCGAGACGGGGCGGCGCACCCGCAGGTCGAACTCGCGCTCGTAGTCGGCGAAGTACTCCGCGATGACCCCGGCGACCGGAGTGGACGGGTCGGGGGTCGGCACGGTCGTGCCGGGGAGCTGGTAGACGCCGTTGACGGTGGCGAACGTGAGGGTCGGCCAGCGGAACTGCCACGCGCCGCCCGCGTGCGGGGCGTGGTCGAGGACCGCGAAGCCGGTCTCCGGTTCGAAGTGCCTGCGCAGGAAGTACGCGCTCGACAGCCCGGCCTGCCCTGCCCCGATGACGACGACTTCCACTTCGCGGATCACACCAGGTGGAACGGCCCCGCGGGGGCGCCGATTCCGCCCGGTGAGGGCCCTCACCCGGCCGCGCGCGCCTCCGGCTCGGCGAACCCGCCCTTCAGCGTGAACGCCTCGGGCGTCGGCCCCTGCTCGCGCAGGATCGTCAGGCGCGCCTCGGCCTCGGCCACGGTGGGCCGCGTCCCGGCGGGCACCCACCACAGGGCGGTGACCGCCTCGGCCAGGTGCTCGAACCACTCGCGGCGACGCTGGAGGAACGGCCGGTGGTCCGAGCCGTACACGTACGCCCGGAGCGCCTCGGGCGAGGCCCACACCGACATGTTCACGATGAGCCACTCGTCGCCGTAGAACCGCAGTCCGGTGGCGTTGTCGCCCTCCGTGTCGACCAGTCGCCAGACGAAGCCCTCGGAGGCCTCGGCCGCCGCGTTGACCTCGTCGAGGCCGCCGACGAAGTCCTTCATCACCGGGGAGTCCAGGGGCGCGCGCATCCGCGCGATGTTCACTTGGGCCAGTTCATAAGCGCCTGTCATGTCCTGAGCCTGCCAAGGCGCGCCCGGGTAGTCAACGGCCGCGGGCGAATCCCAGTCGACTGGGATTCGCCCGGTCACGCGGGGGAGAGGAACTCCAGGCGGTTGCCGAACGGGTCGCGGGCGTAGCAGCGGCGGAACCCGATGAACAGGCCGTCCCATTCGACGGCGTGCCCGGCCGCTTCGAGCGCGGCGGCGAGACCGTCGAGGTCGGCGACGAGGATGCCCGGGTGGGCCTTCTTCGAGGGCACGAGGCCGGGTTCGACGCCGAGGTGGATCTCCAGCGCGTCGGTGCGCAGCCACAGGCCGCCGCGCTTGGCGAGCTCGGGCGGCTTGGGCACCTCCGTCATGCCGAGGACATCGACGTAGAACTCGCGCGCGGTGTCCTCCGATTCGGGCCGGATGGCGAGCTGCACGTGGTGCAGGCCGTAGCCGAACGGCGAGGCGCCGCGCGGGTCGCGGTAGTCGGCGGCATCGGTCATGGTTCGCTCCCTTGCGATCGGATCAGGCGACGGCGAGCGCGCGCGTGAGCACCGAGACGGAGCTGACGACGAGCAGTGCGAGGACGACGCGGCGGAACCGGGCGGCGTCGAGGAACTTGAAGAGGCGCTCGCCCGCGACCACGCCGATGACGAGGCCCGGGACGCCGACGAGCAGCGCCCGCCCGACCTCGGCGGTGAGCTCCCCGGCCACGGCGTACCCGGCGACGGCGGCGATGCTCGTGGACGCGAAGGACACGGCGAGGGTGGCGCGCTGGACGCGGGGTTCGAGCCCGAGGCCCTGCGCGGCGGCGACCATCGGCGGGCCGTCGACGCCGGTGGCGCCGTAGGAGGCCCCGGCGAAGAAGCTCACTCCGGCGAGCGTGGCGGTGCCGCCGGGCAGCGCGATCCTGCACCACACCAGGACGGTGCCGAGCACGATCACGCCGGCGATGACGAACATGAGCGCCGTCTCTGGCAGGGCCGTCAGCGCCCACACGCCGAGCGGCACGGCGGGCACGCCGAAGCCGAGGATCACCGCGAGGAGCCGCCGGTCGATGTGCGCGCGGTCGCGGACGGCGATCGAGACGCTGACGGGCGCGGCGATGACGCTGGCGACCACGACCGCGGTGACCGGGTCGAGGAGGAACGCCAGCGGCGGGACGGCGACGAGGGAGAAGCCGAATCCGGCGGTGGTCCGGATCGTGGAGGCGAGGGCGAGGACGGCGAAGACGCCGAGGAGGGCGAGCACGGGGGTCCTTCGGGACGGGGGAGAGAGAAGGGGGCGGGCAGACGCCCGCCCCCTCGGTGTTCGTACGCCTTATCCGGCGAGCAGGCCCCGCAGCACGTACTGGAGGATGCCGCCGTTGCGGTAGTACTCGGCCTCGCCCGGGGTGTCCAGGCGGACCACGGCCTCGAAGGTCTTCTCGGACCCGTCGGGGGCGACGGCGGTCACGGTGACCGTGGCGGGGATGCCCTCGTTGATCGCGGTGACGCCCGTGATCGAGACGGTCTCCTCGCCGGTGAGCCCGAGGCTCTGGTGCGACTCGCCCTCGGGGTACTGGAGCGGCAGGACGCCCATGCCGATGAGGTTCGAGCGGTGGATGCGCTCGTAGGACTCGGCGACGACGGCCTTGACGCCCAGCAGGCGCGTGCCCTTGGCGGCCCAGTCGCGGCTGGAGCCGGTGCCGTACTCCTTGCCCGCGAAGACGACCAGCGGGGTGCCTTCGGCGGCGTAGTTCTGGCAGGCGTCGTAGATGGTCGACACGGGGCCGCCGGCCTGGGTGAAGTCGCGGGTCCAGCCGCCCTCGGTGCCCGGCGCGAGCTGGTTGCGCAGGCGGATGTTCGCGAAGGTGCCGCGGACCATGACCTCGTGGTTCCCGCGGCGCGAGCCGTAGGAGTTGAAGTCGGCCGGGGAGACGCCCTGGCCCTTGAGGTACTCGCCGGCGGGCGAGTCGGCCTTGATGGACCCGGCGGGGGAGATGTGGTCGGTCGTGACCGAGTCGCCCAGCTTCGCCATGACGCGCGCGCCCGCGATGTCCTCGACGGGCGCCGGGGTCGCCGGCATCCCCTCGAAGTAGGGGGCCTTGCGCACGTAGGTCGAGGCCTCGTCCCACTCGAAGGTGTTCCCGGTGGGGATCGGCAGGGACTGCCAGGTCTCGTCGCCGTCGAAGACCGAGGCGTACTCCTTGAGGAACATGTCGCGGCCGATGTTGCCGTCGACGACCTCGCGGACCTCCTCGGGGGAGGGCCAGATGTCGCGCAGGTACACGTCCTGGCCGTCCTTGCCCTTGCCGATCGGGTCGGTCGTGAGGTTCACGTCCATGGTCCCGGCGAGCGCGTAGGCGACGACCAGCGGCGGGCTGGCGAGGTAGTTCATCTTGACGTCGGGGTTGATGCGCCCCTCGAAGTTGCGGTTGCCCGACAGGACGGCCGCGACGGCGAGGTCTCCGGCCTGGACGGCCGCCGAGGTCTCCTCGGGGAGCGGGCCGGAGTTGCCGATGCAGGTGGTGCAGCCGTAGCCGACCAGGTTGAACCCGAGCTTGTCGAGGTACGGCGAGAGCCCGGCGCGCGTGAGGTAGCCGGTGACGACCTGGGAGCCCGGTGCGAGGGAGGTCTTGACCCACGGCTTGGAGACCAGGCCCGCCTCGACGGCGTTCTTGGCGAGGAGACCGGCGCCGACCATGACGTACGGGTTCGAGGTGTTGGTGCACGAGGTGATCGCGGCGATGACGACGGCGCCGTGGTCGAGCTCGTACTCGCCTGCCTCGGACTTGACGGCCTGCGGGTTGTGCGGGCGGGCGCCGTTGGGCGTCTCGGCGGGCGAGTCGGAGCCCGGGAAGGACTCGATGCCGGCCTCGTCGGCCACGTAGTTGGCCACGTCGCGGCGCCACTGGTGCCCGGCCTGGTCGAGCTGGATGCGGTCCTGCGGGCGCTTGGGCCCGGCGATGGAGGGCACCACGGTGGAGAGGTCGAGTTCGAGGTACTCGGAGTACTCGGCCTCCTGGGCCGGGTCGTGCCACATGCCCTGGGCCTTGGCGTAGGCCTCGACGAGGGCGATCTGCTCCTCGGTGCGGCCGGTGAGGCGCAGGTAGTCCACGGTGCGCTCGTCGATTGGGAAGATGCCGCAGGTGGACCCGAACTCGGGGGCCATGTTGCCGAGGGTGGAGCGGTCGGCCACGGGGACCGAGGCGACGCCCTCGCCGTAGAACTCGACGAACTTGCCGACCACACCGTGGTCGCGGAGCATCTCGGTGATGGTGAGCACGAGGTCGGTGGCGGTGGTCCCGGGCGGGAGGTCGCCGGAGAGCTTGAAGCCGACGACGCGCGGGATGAGCATCGAGATGGGCTGGCCGAGCATCGCGGCCTCGGCCTCGATGCCGCCGACGCCCCATCCGAGGACGCCGATGCCGTTCTCCATGGTGGTGTGCGAGTCGGTGCCGACGCAGGTGTCGGGGTAGGCGAGGCCGTCGCGGGTCATGACGACGCGGGCCAGGTGCTCGATGTTGACCTGGTGGACGATGCCGGTGCCGGGCGGGACGACCTTGAACTCGTCGAAGGCGGTCTGGCCCCAGCGCAGGAACTGGTAGCGCTCGCGGTTGCGCTCGTACTCGCGCTCGACGTTGCGCTGGAAGGAGTCGGGGTTGCCGAAGAAGTCGACGATGACCGAGTGGTCGATGACCATCTCGGCGGGCGCGAGCGGGTTGACCTTGTCCGGGTCGCCGCCGAGGTCGCGAACCGCCTCGCGCATGGTGGCGAGGTCGACGACGCAGGGGACGCCGGTGAAGTCCTGCATGATCACGCGCGCGGGCGTGAACTGGATCTCGGTGCTGGGCTTGGCGGCGGGGTCCCAGGAGCCGAGGGCGCGGATGTGGTCGGCGGTGATGTCCGCGCCGTCCTCGTTGCGCAGCAGGTTCTCGAGGAGGACCTTGAGGCCGTAGGGCAGCCGCTGGTGTCCTTCGACCCGGTCGATGCGGTAGATGTCGTAGTCGTGTTCGCCGACCCGCAGCGTCTCGCGGGCGCCGAAGGAGTCCGTGCTCACCATGAGAGCTCCTTGGTTTCAGAACTGAAGATCGGTCTCAGTCTGCCGCAACCTGAAGGGCGGGGATCGCGGTTGGGCAGAGCGACCGACTCTTAAACAGTACGTCCGTCTTATTTAACGGGACCAACTGTATCATCCGGCGTTCCGGGCGGGATGCGCAGCCGAACCTAAGGAGCGGCCTTCCGGCCGTGTGTCCTTGCAGGGGATTCGCATCCGGGCCGGGGCTTAGAAGGCCGGCGGCGGCTGGCGGTTGAGTGCGGTGATGTTCGCCGCCGCCGGCCCGGTGCGGTGGATATAAGTCTCAAATCCGGACTATACGCTTCGGGTGTTCGAGCTTTTCAGGGGCCCCGTGGAAGGCCCGAAAGCCGACCGGGACCGCCCGATCACTAGTCGGCGCGAACAGCCAAGCGGGGTCCTGCTTCCCGCTGGGCCGCAAGCCAGGTCTCGACCTCGTCGGCCGTGCGGGGCAGGCCCGCGGAGAGGTTCTCGCAGCCGTCGGCGGTGACGCGCACGTCGTCCTCGATGCGGATGCCGACGCCGCGCAGCTCCTCGGGCACGAGTTCGTCGTTGGCCTGGAAGTACAGGCCGGGCTCGACGGTGAGGACGTAGTCCTCCTGGACCGCGCCCTTGTAGTAGTGCTCGGGGCGCGAGTTGGCGCAGTCGTGCACGTCGAGGCCGAGCATGTGGCCGAAGCCGTGCAGGGTCCAGCGGCGGTAGACCAGCGAGTCCTTGTCTAGGGCCTCGTCGACCGAACCGGGGAGCACCCCGAGGTCCTTGAGGCCCTCGGCGAGGACCCGCATGCAGGTCTTGTGGATGTCCTGGAACAGCGCGCCCGGCCGGATCGCGTCCATGCCGGCCTGCTGCGAGGCGTGCACGATGTCGTAGACCTGCCGCTGGAGCGGCGTGAAGGTCCCGCCCACCGGCAGCGTGCGGGTCACGTCGGCGGTGTACAGGTGGTCGTTCTCGACGCCCATGTCCATGAGGATGAGCTCGCCGGGCGTGGTGCGCCCGTCGTTGGTGATCCAGTGGAGCGTCGTGGCGTGCGAGCCGGCGCCCACGATCGAGTCGTAGCCCAGGCCGTTGCCCTCGACGCGCGAGCGCAGACCGAACACGCCTTCCAGGGTCCGCTCGGGGATCGAGCCGCTCGACGGGAGGACCCGCGCGACGTCCTCGAAGCCGCGCACGGTGATGTCGACGGCGTTCTGGAGCTGCGCCAGCTCCCAGGAGTCCTTGACCAGACGCAGCTCCGAGAGCACGGCGGCCAGTTCGGCGTCGCGGGTGATCTGCGGCTTGCCCTCGGCGTCCTTGACGGCCTCCTCGGCGGCGAACCGCGAGTCGACGGCGTCGTCGAAGCCGCGCAGGACGCGGACCTTGCCGCGCTCGACGCCCGTGAGCTCGCCTTCGAGGCGCTCGACGTCGCGGACCTCGATCCCCAGGCGCACGCTCGTCTCCTCCAGGGAGTGCTTGCGCCCGATCCACAGCTCGCCGTACTTCGCGGAGCGGAAGAACTCGTCGGAGTCGGTGCCCTTGCGCGGGCGCCGGTACAGGACCGCGTCGTGCCCCGAGCCGTTCGGGTGCAGGACGAGCACGCCCTCGGGGTCGAGGTCGCCGGTCAGCCACGCGAAGTCCGAGCCGGCGCGGAAGCGGAAGAAGGTGTCGTTCGAACGGGTCTTCTCGGCGCCGGTCGGGACGACGACCGTCTCCCCCGGGAAGGCCGCGGAGACCGCCTCGCGGCGCCGGGCGGTGAAGGCCGCCTGATCGGACTCGGTCACGTCCAGTTCCGAGGGGCCCCAACCGGAGCGCATGAAGTTCAGGAACTTCTCGGGGAACTGGGGGTCGTGGGGCCGTTCGCCGGACTTCTTCTCAGCCATGACTGGTCCTTCCCAACAACTGGCGGCGGAGACCCGGCGCGCCCGCGGTGCGCGGGACCCGCCGAGGGACGGCGGGCCGGATCGCGGGCCGCGCCGAGACGAGGCCGAGGGCCTCACCTCCATGACCGTACCTCCCCGGCTCCCCCCGTGCCCCGCAAGCGCCTCCACCGACGCGAGGCCTCTTCCCGTCTTCGACTCCGGGCGCCAGGTCAGCCCGTCGCCGCCCTCACCGCCCGGCGGAGGCGGCTACCCCGCGTGACCGGCGCCCGGCTACCCTGAGGACCGTGACCGACCGCGCCGATTCGCCGAACCCTCCCCCCTCGGCGGGGGCGGGCGGCGCGCGCCCGTCCGTCACGCTTCCCGAAGGCCAGCTCGAACAGATCCGCCGCCTCGTCGCGGTCGGCCGGGCCGGCTCCGTCGACGAGTACGTCGCCGCCGCCGTCGCCGAGCGCCTCGAACGCGACCGCTCGCTGACCGAGCTCCAGGACCTCTTCGAGCGCAAGGGTCAGGCCCCCGGCGCCGAGCACCTGGCCTGGGCCCGCGAGGTCCTCGGCGTGGACGACAAAGAAGGCGAGGCCCCCACGTGATCGGCGGCCGCATCCTGGACGTGTCCGCCATCGTCGGGTTCGCCACCTCCATGCCCTACCCGCAGGCGGTGGTCTTCACGGCCCTGGAGCAGAACGTGGTCCTCGCGATCCCCTCCGGCGCCCTCGCCGAGGCCTGGTCCCAGGCCCGCCGCCGCGACCGGGACGCCCTCCTGGTCCTGCTCGGCCTGCCCGTCACCGTCGTCATGGACCTCGACCAGAAGTCCGCCCGCGACGTGGGCCTCATGCTCTCCCGCTCGCGCCAGCACGGCAACATCGCGGCCGGGCACGTCGCCTGGTGTGGCCTGAACCGCCCCGGCTGGCCCATCGTCACCGGAGAGCCGAAGACCCTGCTTGCATTCGACTCAGGACTCGAGATCGACCAGTTGCCGTGAACCGGGCGACGACACCCAAGGGGAGTAGCGTGGAAGCCGTACAGGAGCAGACCATGACCGAGACCGGCCCGCTCGAGTACCGGCCGCGCAAGTCCCGCATCGGAGCGTGGATCGGCGCCAGCGTCTGCCTCGGCGGCTTCACCGCCCTCTCCTTCACCCTCGGCGCGACCACCGCCGGCGGCGGCACCGTCACCTGGGCCGACCAGGTCGGCATGATCGGCCTCGGCGTCATCGGCGCCGGCATCATCCTCAGCTTCCTGCGCTTGGGCGTGCGCGCCGACGCCAAGGGCATCGAGGTCGTCAACGTCGCCTCCAAGCGCTACTTCCCATGGCAGGTCGTCACCGCGATCAACTTCACCGACAAGATGACGTGGGCCACGGTCGAACTCGCCGACGACGACGAGATGTCGATCATGGCGATCCAGGTCAGCGACAAGGAGCGCGCCGTCGCCGCCATCAAGCACCTGCGGGCGCTCCTGGAGCAGTCGCGCACGTCATAGTGGGTAACGCCGGGCCTCCTGTAGCATATAGCTTGCTATAGTCATTAGCTGTGCGCGCTTTACGCGACGCACCCGCAAGCGGAGTCCAGCTCCCACCCTCAGCCGGGTCCTTCACGGGACCGACTGGCGAACGGGTCACAAGACGGCGAACACGTTCGCCGTACTTTGGAGTGGACCCCGGCCTAGGCTGGGGTCTTTTCTTTTGGGGACCTCTACCTGTGAGGCCTGCTGGGTCACGCTTGCGACAAGCCGTCGGCGCGCCCGCGCCGGCGACGCCCGGAACAGCCACAGGGGCGCCGATGCACGCATCGGCGAGAATCGCGAACCAAGGAGGCCCCATCAGCGATTTGCGCGTTAACGACCAGATTCGGACCAAGGAAGTGCGACTGGTCGGCCCGCAGGGCGAGCAGGTCGGCATCGTGTCGATCGACAAGGCCCTGCAACTGGCCGCCGACGTCGACCTGGACCTGGTCGAAGTCGCACCCACCGCCCGTCCGCCGGTCTGCAAGCTCATGGACTACGGCAAGTACAAGTACGAGTCCGCCCAGAAGGCCCGTGCCTCGCGCCGCAACCAGCAGCAGACCGTCATCAAAGAGATGAAGCTCCGGCCGAAGATCGACAAGCACGACTACGAGACCAAAAAGGGTCACATCGTGCGGTTCCTCACGGCCGGAGACAAGGTCAAGATCACCATCATGTTCCGCGGTCGCGAGCAGTCGCGCCCCGAACTGGGCCGCCGCCTGCTGGACAAGCTCGCGGAGGAGATCTCGGACCTCGCCATCATCGAGTCGGCCGCCAAGCAGGACGGCCGCAACATGATCATGGTCGTCGCCCCGATCCGCCCCAAGAGCGAGATCAAGGGCACCGGGCGCTCGAAGAGCGGACGCGACCGCGACGCCGAGGCGGAAGAGCCGGCCGAAGCGGCCGAGGCCCCCGCCGAAGCGCCCGCGGAGACCCCCGCCGAGACGCCGGAGTCCTAGACCCTGCACGTACCGGCCGGAAGCGGGCGCCCGCGCGCCCGCCCTGGCCGGCATTGAACACATAGGAGAAGCACGATGCCGAAGATGAAGACCCACAGTGGTGCCAAGAAGCGGTTCAAGGTGACCGGCTCGGGCAAGCTCATGCGCCGCAAGGCCGGCAAGAACCACCTGCTGGAGCACAAGTCCTCCAAGCTCAAGCGCGGCAAGGACGGCCGCGTGCAGGTGGCCCCGGCCGACGTCAAGCAGGTCAAGAAGCTGCTCGGCCAGTAGCGCCCCCGTCTGACTTTCATCCGGTTTCAAAGCAAGGAGACTTACTGTGGCACGCGTCAAGCGTTCGATGAACGCCAAGAAGAAGCGCCGCGTCGTACTCGAAGAGGCCAAGGGGTACCGCGGGCAGCGCTCGCGCCTGTACCGCAAGGCCAAGGAGCAGCTGCTCCACTCGTACACCTACGCCTACCGCGACCGCAAGGCCCGCAAGCGCGAGTTCCGCAAGCTGTGGATCACCCGCATCAACGCCGCGGCCCGCCAGAACGGCATCACCTACAACCGCTTCATCCAGGGCCTGGCCCTGGCCGAGGTCGAGGTGGACCGCAAGATCCTCGCCGAGCTCGCCGTCTCCGACCCGGCGGCGTTCACCGCCCTGGTCGAGGTCGCCCGCAAGGCCCTCCCCGAGGACGTCAACGCTCCGGTCGCGGAGTAATGACCGCCGACGAACCCGGGACGGACGTGCTGACGGCGCGATCGTCCCGGGTTGTCGCCGCCCACAAGCTCCAGCGCCGCCGCGGCCGCGACAAGGCCGAGCGGTTCCTCGCCGAAGGGCCCCAGGCCGTCCGCGAGGCGATCGCCGCGGGCGTCGTCACCGACCTGTTCTACGACCTCGAAGCCGACGTCAAGCACTCGGACCTGGTCGACACCGCCGTCGCGGCGGGCGCCCACGTCCACCCCTGCACCGACGACGGCCTGGCCGCGCTCGCGGAGACCGTGACCCCGCAGGGGCTCGTCGCCGTCTGCCGCTTCCTCGACCAGCGCCTTCCCGAGGACGCGACGCTCGTCGCGGTGCTCCACGGCATCACCGACCCCGGCAACGCCGGGACCGTGCTGCGCGCGGCCGACGCCGCGGGCGCCGACTGCGTGGTGTTCGGCACCGACTCGGTCGACCCGTACAACGGCAAGTGCGTGCGCTCCTCCGCCGGGAGCCTGTTCCACCTGCCGGTGGTCCGCGCCGCCGACACGGCCGACCTGCTCGACGTGTTCGCGAACGCCCAGATCCTCGCGGCCGCCGCCGGCGGGGAGGACCTGTACGCGCTCGACGCCGCGGGCGACCTGGCCGCGCCGACCGTCTGGCTCTTCGGCTCCGAGGCCCACGGCCTCGACGAGGCGACCGCCGCGCTCGCGCACCGCAAGGTCGGCGTCCCCATCTGGGGGAAGGCCGAGAGCCTCAACCTCGCCGTCGCCGCGGGCGTCTGCCTTTATGCCAGCGCGGCCGCGCAGCGCAGGAAGTTAGAATGGCCTCATGTCGTACGGACGCCGCGAATTTATCCAGCCCGCCGGGTGCGGGCCGTGGCGTTAGGCGTCCACTTCCCCTTCTCTCCTGGCGGGCTGCGGCGGCGCCGCGTGCCTTTCCTAGACTCCACTTGGTCAAGCCAGGAGAAAAGACAGATGAGCACAGAGAACGAGGCTGGCCTGCTCCAGCCCGAGGCCCTCGCGAGGGCCGTGAAAGACGCCGCCGCCGCCATCGAGTCGGCCGGGAGCCTTGAGGCGCTCGCCGCCGCCAAGACCGCCACGCTCGGCGACAAGTCCCCGGTCTCGCTGGCCCGCAGGGCCATCGGCTCGATCCCGGGCAAGGAGCGCGGGGAGGCGGGGCGGAACGTGAACGCCGCCCGCACCGAGATCACGGCCGTGTACGAGGCCCGCGAGGAGATCCTCAAGGCCGCCGAGGCGGCCCGGGTGCTCCGCGAGGAGACCGTGGACGTCACGGCCCGCACGCCGCGGCGCCGCGAGGGGGCCCGGCACCCGATCAACGTCCAGATCGACCGGATCGCGGACCTGTTCGTCGCGATGGGCTACTCCATCGGCGAGGGCCCCGAGGTCGAGCTGGAGTGGTTCAACTTCGACGCGCTCAACATCCACCCCGACCACCCGGCCCGGACCATGATGGACACGTTCCACATCGCCGACGGCAAGGGCGGGTTCGGATCGAACATGGTGCTGCGCACGCACACCTCGACGGTGCAGATCCACACGATGCTCACGCAGGAGCCGCCGATCTACACGGTGGCGCCCGGGCGCGTGTACCGCACCGACGAGGTCGATGCGACGCACTCGCCGGTGTTCCACCAGACCGAGGGCCTCGTGGTCGACCGCGGCATCACCATGGCCGACCTCAAGGGCACCCTCGACCACTTCGCGAAGTCGGTGTTCGGGCCGGACGCGAGGACGCGCCTGCGGCCCTCGTACTTCCCGTTCACCGAGCCGAGCGCCGAGGTCGACGTGTGGTTCGCCGCGCACAAGGACGGCGCGCGCTGGATCGAGTGGGGCGGCTGCGGGATGGTCAACCCGCGCGTGCTGCGCGCCTGCGGGATCGACCCCGAGGAGTACTCGGGCTTCGCGTTCGGCATGGGCGTGGAGCGCGCGCTCATGCTGCGCCACGGCATCACCGACCTGCGCGACATCATCGACGGCGACGTCCGGTTCCCGGCCGGCCTGCGAGTGGAGGAGTAGACGATGAGGATTCCCGTTTCCTGGCTCGCCGAGTACGCCGACCTGCCCGCGGACCTGACCACCGAGGCGCTCGACGCCGCGCTGGTCGAGGCCGGGCTGGAGGTCGAGGAGGTCGACGACCTGCGCGGGCGCGTCTCCGGGCCGCTCGTGGTGGGCCGTGTCGCCTCCATCGAGGAGCTGACGGAGTTCAAGAAGCCGATCCGCCACTGCCAGGTGGAGGTCGGCGAGGCCGAGCCGCGCTCGATCATCTGCGGCGCGCGGAACTTCGCCGAGGGCGACCTCGTCGTGGTCGCGCTGCCGGGCGCGGAGCTGCCCGGCGGTTTCAAGATCGCCTCCCGCAAGACCTACGGGCGCCTGTCGGACGGCATGATCTGCTCGGGCCGCGAGCTGGGGACCTCCGACGACCACGACGGCATCCTGATCCTGCCGGAGGGCGAGGTCGGCACCGACGCGCGCCCGCTCGTCGGGCTCGACGACGTCGTGTTCGAACTGGCGATCACCCCCGACATGGGCTACTGCTTCTCGGTGCGCGGCATCGCCCGCGAGGTGGCGCACCGTCTCGGCGTGGCGTTCACCGACCCGGTCGCGAAGGCCGCCGAGCCGACCGCGACCGCGACGGGGCCGTTCCCGCTGTCGGTCGAGACCGACGGCTGCGACCGCTTCACGCTGCGCGCCGTGCACGGCGTGGACGCGAACGCGGAGTCCCCGGAGTGGATGGCGAAGCGGCTCGTCCAGGCCGGGATGCGCCCGCTGGGGCTGGCCGTGGACGTCACGAACTACCTCATGCTCGAACTGGGGCACCCGTTGCACGCCTTCGACCTCGACGCGTTGAACGAGGGCCTGACGGTGCGCCGGGCGGCGCCGGGCGAGAAGCTGCGGACCCTGGACGACGTGGAGCGGACGCTCGACGCCGAGGACATGGTCATCTGCGACGCGACCGGCCCGCTCTCGCTGGCCGGGGTCATGGGCGGCCAGACCTCCGAGGTCGGGGCCGCGACCCGCAACGTGCTCATTGAAGCGGCGCACTGGGACCCGGTGTCGATCGCGCGCACCTCGCGGCGGCACAAGCTCACCTCCGAGGCCTCCAAGCGCTACGAGCGCGGCGTGGACGGCTCGATCTCGCTGCTCGCCGCGCAGCGCGCCGCGGACCTGCTGGTGGAGTACGGCGGCGGCACGCTCGCCCCCGAGGTCGCCGACGTGGACGATCGCAGTCCGCTCACGGCGATGACGATCCCGGTCGACCTGCCTTCGAAGGTGGTCGGCGTCGACTACGACCGTGAGACCGTGGTCGCGATGCTCCGGGCCGCCGGGTGCACCGTGATCACCGGGCCCGAGATGGCGGACCTGGAGTCGAAGCTCGAATCCGCCGGGGTGGAGCTGCCGCCGAGCGACACGCCGGTGGGCGAGGACGAGTTGTACGTCTGCCCCGCGCCGTGGCGCCCCGACCTGACCGACCCGGTCGACCTGGTCGAGGAGGTCGTGCGCCTGCACGGGTACGCGCACGTCCCCTCGGCGACGCCGCGCGCGATCGCCGGGACCGGTCTGACCTCGGCGCAGCGGCGCCGCCGCCGCGTGGCTCGGGCCTTGGCGGACAACGGGTTCGTGGAGACCTACACGTTCCCGTTCGTCTCGCGCGAGCGCGCCGACGAGCTCGGGCTGGGGGAGAACGACCCGCAGCGCGAGGCCGTGGCCGTGCTCAACCCGCTCGACGACGCCGCGCCGCTGCTGCGGACCACCGTGCTCGCGAGCCTGGTGAACGCGGTGCGCGTGAACCTCGCGCGCGGAGCGAAGGACCTCGCGGTCTTCGAGGAGGGCCTGGTCTTCCAGCCCGCCGAGGACTGGGCCGAGCTCGAATCGGTCGTGCTGCCGGTCTCCAAGCGCCCCGAGGACGAGGCGATCGCGGCCGCGATCCGGCGCCTGCCGGTGCAGCCGCGCCACGTGGCCGCCGTCCTGTGCGGCCTTGCCGCCCCCGCCGGGGTGGACGGGCCGGGCCGGACCGTGGACTGGGCCGACGCGGTCGAGGCCGCCGAGGTCGTGGCCGAGGCGTCGGATGTGAAACTCGAAACGGCCCAAGGGGAGGCCGCGCCGTGGCACCCGGGCCGGTGCGCCGAACTGCGGGTCGACGGCATCCCCGTCGGGCACGCGGGCGAACTGCACCCCGAGGTCTGCGAGCGCCTGGGCCTGCCCAAGCGCACCGTCGCGATGGAGCTGGACCTCTCGGCGCTGCCGCTGCCGGACCTGGCCCCCGCGCCGGTGGTCTCGCACTTCCCGGCGACGCTCATCGACGTGGCCGTCGTGGTGGCGGAGCCGGTGCCCGCCGGGGAGGTCGAGGCGGCGCTGCGCGAAGGCGCGGGCGAACTGCTCGACTCGCTGCGGCTGTTCGACGTCTACCGCGACGCGAAGCTCGGCGAGGACCGCAAGTCCCTGGCGTTCAAGCTGGAGTTGCGGGCGGCCGACCGGACGCTGACCAACGAGGAGGGCGTGGCCGTGCGCGACGCCGCCGTGGCGGTCGCGGCGGGCCGTTTCGGCGCGGCGATCCGCGAGTAGGAGCGTTTTCCGAAGGGGCGCAGGGGCACAACGTCGCCGCTGCGCCCCTTCGGCTTGTCCGTGTCACATGGGTTTACGCCGTAGGCCCGGAGCCGGGGCTTGTCGTATGGTCCGCGCCTTTTAAGGTACGTGGTGTGAATTACGGGAACCCCTCTCACGTTGGCAGGCGTCGGGAGCGGACCGGGCCCGAAGGGGCCCCGGCCGGCAGCCACCGCGCCGCCACCGGCCCCGGCTACAGCGGGCGGCGGCGCGCCGATCCGACCATCGTCTTCTCGCTGCCCCTCCCCGGCCGGCTCGGCCTCGACTTCACCAGGATGCGCCTCAAGGTCGCCGGGGCGGTGGCCCTCGTGGCCGCCCTCGGCGTCGCGATCGTCCTGTGGAACCTCCCCGGGGCCGCCACCGGCGGCGCCGCGCCCGAGAACGCCGCGTTCCTCTACACCGGCGGGCAGGCCCTCCCGGCCGGTTTCGCCGAGGAGCACCCGGCCCTCATGGACACCATCGCGGCCGAACTCGAAGCCCGCTACGGGCTCACCCCCGAAGACCTCTACGACGCCGGGTCGCGCCCCGACGCCCCCCGCGTGGTCCTCACCCTCGACCGGACCCTCCAGGAGACCGCCGAGGCCGCCTCCGGGGAGGCCGGGGTCGTCGCCGTCGAACCCGGCACCGGCGCGGTCCTGTGCTACTACGGCGCCGAGTCCGAGACCGGCGCTGACCAGATCGGCTCGGCCGCACCGCATCCGCCCTCCTCCGTGTTCGACATGATCACCGCCGCGACCGCGCTCGAAGGGGGCGCCTCGATCGACTCGTGGTGGACCGACGGCGAGGAGGCCGTGACCCTCACCGAGGCCGTGCGCGAGTCCCGCGGCGAGGCCATGGACGCCGTCGCCGCCGAGTACGGCGCCGAGGGCGTGCTCGACACCGCCGCCGGCATGGGCCTGACCGCGATCGCCGACGAGGAGGGGAACCTCCGCGACCTCGCCGAAGGCGACTACGAGGGCCTCGACGCCGCCGACTTCGGCGCCTACCCCGTCAGCGTCGTCGACATGGCCGCCGTCTACGCCACCATCGCCGCGGGCGGCGTCCACGCCGAGACCCACTTCATCGACCGCGTCGTGGACGGCGAGGACCGCACCGTCGAAGCGACGCAGGGCATCCGCACCAACCAGGCCGTCGCCGAGACCACCGCCCAGGACCTCCAGTTCGTAGGCCTCGGCGAGAGCGAGGCCATCGAGGGCCGCGACTTCTTCGCCGTCGCCGCCGAGCACTACGGCGAGACCACCCAGTCCTGGTTCGTCGGCGCCATCCCGCAGCTGAGCGTCGCCGCCTGGGCCAACGGCTCGGCCGCCGCCGACGGCGGCATCCCCCTGTGGCGCTCCGTCTTGGACACCGCCATCGAGGTCAACGGCTACGAGGCCGAGGAGCTGCCGGGCGCCTCGGGCGAAGGCGAGGACCTCACCGAGGGCATCGCCGACGAGGACGGCAACATCGACCCCGACAGCGCGTACTGCCAGGCCAACCCCGACGAGCCCGCGTGCGCCGCGACCCCCTCGGACTCCCCGAGCGAATCCGACTCGCCCAGCCCCGACGAGACGAGCGAGGAGCCCGAACCCGAGCCGACCAGTGACGAGCCCGAACCCGAACCGACCACCTCCGAAGCGCCCGAGGAGAGCACCAGCGAGGACTGTCCCTGGATCTGGTGCTGAGGCCCGACAAGGCCACGGGCTACCATCCCTTCCCAACGCCCCCGCCAAGGAGGACCAGCATGTCCGATCCCTACCAGGTCCAGCCGCCCGCCGCGCCCTACGCGCCCCAGCCGCCCCTGCCGGGCCAGTACGCCCCCTACGCGGGCGGCGTCGAGATCAACGGCAAGGCCGTCGCCGCGCTCGTCTGCGGCCTCGTCTTCCTCGCCTCCCCGCTCGGCATCATGGGCCTCGCCTTCGGCAAGACCGCCCAGCGCCAGATCGACGCCGGGATGGGCATCGGCAGGCCCCTCGCCAAGGCCGGGCGCGTCCTCGGCTGGGTCTCGGTCGGCTTCACCATCTTCTGGGCCCTGTACGTCGTGCTCGCCATGACCCTCTTCTTCACCGCCGCGACCGCCGTCTCCACGACCTACTAGATGACCCCGAACGCCTTCCCGCGCTCCCGGACCCTCCTCGTCCTCGCCGCCCTCGTCCCGCTCGCCGTCCTCGCCGACGCGGCCTGGGTGCGCGCCGACCCGACCGGCCCGCCCTGGCAGGGCCTCGACGACTGGTGGAACGGCCTCGTCGGCGGCCCCGACAGCGGGGCCGCCTGGCAGGCCGCCGTGTGGTTCGACCGCTTCGGCGGCAAGGCCGGGCTCGTGGTCCTCGCGCTCGGCGTCCTGGCCCTGCTCCTGACGCGGCGCTGGCGCTCGGCGGTCTTCACGTGCGCGGCGGTCGCCGCCGCCTCGATCGCGGTCGACCTGATCAAGCACGTCGCCGAGCGGCCCCGCCCGGCGGACATCATGGTCGAGACCGCCACCTGGGCGTTCCCCTCGGGCCACAGCGCGAGGATGGCCGCGTTCGTCGTGGTCGTCGCTGTCGTGGCCGTTCCCGCACGGCGCCTTCGGTACTGGTGGCCGGTCGCGGCGGTCCTGACGCTCGCGATGATGCTCGCCCGCAACTGGCAGCACGCCCACTGGCTCACCGACACGATCGGCGGGGCGGCCACCGGGTTCGCCGTCGCGGTCCTGGCGTGGCGCACCTGCGCGCCCCTGCTCGACCGCGAACGCGCCCTGCGCTCGGACGCGGCGGCGCGGGCCGATGGGGCGGGCGCCGCGAACTTAGACTGGTGGGGCCCGACCCGTCCGAGAGGTGCCCGCCATGACCACACCCGATCCTTCATCAGACCCGGCCCCCGACCCGGCTCCCGGGCCGCCCGCCTACGTGCCGCCGCCGAACCCGTACGCGCCCTATCCGCCGTACGGCTACGGGTACGGCTACGCCCCGGCCCGCCCCACGAACGGGATGGCGATCGCCGCCCTGGTCCTGGGCGTGGTCGGCGTGTGCAACCCGATCTCGATCCTCGGGCTCGTCTTCGGGATGATCGCCAAGCGCCAGATCCAGGAGCGCGGCGAGCAGGGCGAGGGCATGGCGACCGCCGGGATCGTGCTCGGATGGATCGGCGTCGCCTCGGTCGTGTTCTGGGTGCTCTACATCGTCTTCGTGGTCGGCGTGTTCACCACGGCCGTCAATCAGATCGACGTGGACGAGTGGCCCACCGAGGACCCGACCTGGGCGATCGACCTCGTGACGGCACTGTTCAGCGCGGCCGCCTGACGTACGTGGTCACCGCGGTGTTCGCCGCCGCGAGCACCGCGAACGCGATGGCCGCCAGGCCGAACCCCAGGCCCCACAGCGCCAGCGCGCCCGAGCCGAACGCGACGGCCTTGACCGCGACGATTCCGGCGGTCGGCAGTCGCACGCGGGCCTTCGGGGCGGCGAAGGTGCCCCACAGGGCGATGAGGACGGCGAGGGCGCCGACGGCGACCGCCGCGCGCGCCCACAGGTCGAGGTCGAGTGCGAGGGCCCACCACGCGACGAAGGCGAGCATCGCGAGTTCGAGGGCGAACGCCAGGAGGGCGTTGCACATGACGAAAGTGCGGAGGATTCCGGAGTACCGGTACCATTCGGGCCGGTCGGGGGCGCCGTTCTTCGAGGGGTGCTTCGGTTCGTACACCGGAACATGATGGACCGCCGCGTGCGGCGCGGTCGCGGCGGGTGCGACCAAAGTCGGAGGGCCGGTTCCGCATCCGGGCCGAGGCCCGCGAGCCTTCGGCGTGATGAGATGGGGGCATGACCAGCCCGCCCCGCGCGCCCGGCCGCGTCCGGCGCGGCGACGCCGTCGCCGCCGCCGTCCTGTTCGCCCTGGGGGCGGTCCTCATTGGGCTCGGCAGCTTCGAGCACTACTCGGAGGCCCCGCTCGCGCTGCGCTTCGTGCCCCTGGCGCTCACCTGCGCGGGCGTGGTGATCCGCCGGGCGGCCCCGGGCTGGTGCCTGGCGCTCGGCACCGTCGGGCTCGGCATCGAGGTCGTCATCGGCTTCTCGCTCGGCACGGCCTGCATCTTCACCGACAACCTGTACTCGTTCGCGCGGTACGGGCGCCGCGACCGGGTGCGCCCGCTCGCCGTCGCGGCCGGGGCCCTGACCCTCACGGCGGCCGTCTGGGTCGCGATCGAGAGCCACAGCGCGGCCGGGACGCTGAGCACCGCCGCGATCGCCGCGATCGTGCTCGTCTCCCCGGTCGCCACGGGTGTCATCGTGCGCCAGGCCCACGACCGGGCGAGCCTGGAGGCCGAGCGCGCCGAGCAGGCGAACCGGCTTGCGGACGTGCGCCGCCGCGAAGCGGTGCTGCGCGAGCGCACCCTCATGGCCCGGGAGCTGCACGACACGGTCGCGAACTACCTGTCGGCGATCGCGTTGCAGTCCACGGCGCTCCAGGCCCGCCGGGACTTGGACGCGGCCACGGTGCGCGATTCGGTGGCGGCGATCCGCTCCTCCAGCGTGGAGGGGCTCGCGGAGCTGCGGCGGATCATCGGGCTGCTGCGGGCGGGCGACGAGGGGGAGGAGCTGGCCTCCTACCGGCTCGACCAGCTGCCGGAACTGGTGGAGCGGATGCGCGCGGTGGGCCTGAAGGTGGACTTCGCGATCGTCGGCCCCCAGCGGGAGCTGCCCGGCGAGGTCGAGCTGACGGCGTACCGGGTGGTGCAGGAGGCGTTGACGAACGCGCTCAAATACGGTTCGGACGCGGCCGTGGAGGTCGCGTTCGAATGCGAGGACGTGACCGTGACGGTGGTGAACGCCGTGAGCGGGCGGCCCGGGGAGGTCCCGGGCGGGGGCGCGGGCCTGCTGGGCATGACCGAGCGCGTCAGGCTCCTGGGCGGGCGGGTCCAGGTCGGGCCCGAGGGGGACCGCTGGCGCGTGCGCGCCGAGATCCCGACCGGCGGCGTGCTGTGAGCGCGGCGCCGTACCGTAGAGGCCGTGAGGAGTCCGCGATGACCAGGGTCCTGCTCGCCGACGACCACGCCGCCGTGCGCGCGGGTCTGCGGATGCTGCTGGAGAGCGCCGACGGCGCGGAGGGCATCACCGTGGTCGGCGAGGCCGCCGACGGGGTCGAGGCGGTCGCCCTGGCCCGCGAGCTGCGGCCGGACGTGGTGGTCATGGACATCCGGATGCCGCGCAAGGACGGGATCGCGGCTGCGGCCGAGCTGCGCGGCGTCGCCGACGTCCTGGTGCTCACCAGCTACGGCGACGACGCGAACGTGTTCGACGCGCTGCGGGCGGGCGCGAGCGGGTTCCTGCTCAAGGACGCCGACGCCGAGACCCTCGTGGAGGCGGTGCGCACCGTCGCGCGCGGGGACGGCCTCATCTCCCCGGCCGTGACGCGCGGGATCATCGCCGAGTTCGCGCGCTCGCGGCCCGCGTACACGCCGATCGCGGTCGACGGCGCGGGCGAGGCGGCGCTGACTCCTCGCGAGCGTGAGGTTTTGGGACTCATCGGAGAGGGCATGGCCAACGCCGACATCGCCGCCGAACTCGGCATGGCCGAGGCGACGGTGAAGTCGCACGTGACACGGGTGCTGGCGAAGCTCGGCCTCGCCAACCGCGTCCAGGCCGCAATCTTTGCGCGCGAGCAGGCACGTTGAGGTCGGGGCGGGGCTGCTGGCGGCCAGCGGTCGGATCGTGCCCGCGAGCAGGCGCGTTGAGGTCGGGGCGGGGCTTCCGGCGGCCGACGGTCGGATCGTCCGCGCGAGCGGGTGCGCCGAGGTCCCGGCAGGGCTGCCGGCGGCCGGGCGGATCTCGCGTGCAGGGGTGCTAGTCACATCCCACACAACGGAAAGACGCTTTCGCCGAAGCATTGAATGCTGATACAGTTCTCTGCATAGTCATTCACAACGGAGGTTTCCAGTGACGTACCAGGTCGCCGTGGCAGGCGCCAGCGGCTACGCCGGGGGCGAGGTGCTGCGGCTGCTCGCCGACCACCCGCAGCTCGACGTCGTCGCCGCGGGCGCGCACAGCAACGCCGGTGAGTTCATCACCGCGGTCCACCCCCACCTCACCTCGTACGGCTCGCGACGATTCACCCCGACCACCCCGGAGGCCTTCGCGGGCGCCGACCTCGTGATCATGACCCTCCCGCACGGCCAGTCCGCCGCGCTCGCCGCGCAGCTCCCGGCCGACCAGAAGATCGTCGACCTCGGCGCCGACCACCGGCTCGAAGACGCCGCCGCCTGGGAGGCCTACTACCCCGGCCCCCACGCCGGGACCTGGACCTACGGCCTCCCCGAGCTGCCCGGCCAGCGCGAGAGGATCGCCGCGGCCACCCGCGTCGCCGCGACCGGCTGCTACGCCGTCGCCACCATCCTCGGCCTGCGGCCGCTCCTGGACGCCGGCATCGCCTCCCCCGAGGACGTCGTGGCCGTCGCCGCCTCCGGCACCACCGGCGCGGGCAACGCCCCCAAGAAGCACCTGCTCGCCTCCGAGGTCATGGGCTCGATGAGCGCCTACAAAGTCGGCGCCCACCAGCACGTCCCGGAGATCAAGCAGGCCTCCGGCGCCGCCACCCTCTCGATGACCCCGCTCCTGGCGCCCATGCCGCGCGGCATCATCGCCACCGTCACCGCGAAGGCGACCGCCGAGGTCACCGCCGCCGACGTGCGCGCGGCCCTCGAGAAGTCCTACGACGGCGAGACCTTCGTGCAGGTCCTGCGCGAAGGCCAGTGGCCCTCGACCGGCGTGACCTTCGGCACCAACCTCGCGCTCCTGCAGGGCACCGTCGACGTCGACTCGGGACGGATCATCGTCACCTGCGCGATCGACAACCTCGGCAAGGGCGCGGCCGCGCAGGTCGTCCAGTGCGCCAACCTCATGCTCGGCCTCCCCGAGGCCGCGGGCCTCACCGTGAACGGAGTGGCACCGTGACCATCACGACCCCCAAGGGCTTCAAGGCCTCCGGCGTCACCGCCGGACTCAAGGCCTCCGGGAGGCCCGACATGGCGCTGGTCGTCAACGAGGGCCCGCTCCAGGTCGCCGCGGGCCGGTTCACCGGCAACCGCGTCAAGGCCGCCCCGGTCAAGTGGTCGCAGCAGGTCCTGACGTACGGGCGCCTCAAGGGCGTCGTCCTCAACTCCGGCGGCGCGAACGCCTGCACCGGCGCCGAGGGCTTCCAGGACACGCACGCCACCGCCGAGAAGACCGCCGCGCTCCTCGGCTGCGGCGCCGCCGAGATCGCCGTGTGCTCCACGGGCCTCATCGGCGAGCGCCTCCCGATGGACAAGCTCCTGCCCGGCGTCGAAGCCGCCGCCGCCGCGCTCGCCTCCGACGGCGGCGAGGCCGCCGCCGCCGCGATCATGACCACCGACACCGTCGCGAAGAACGCCGTCGTCGCCAGCCCCAACGGCTGGACGCTCGGCGGCATCGCCAAGGGCGCGGGGATGCTCGCGCCCGGCCTGGCGACCATGCTCGTCGTCCTCACCACCGACGCCGTCGTGGACGCGCCGCTCGCGGACACCGCTCTGGGCACCGCCTGCCGGTACTCCTTCGACCGGCTCGACTCCGACGGCTCGATGTCCACCAACGACACCGTGCTCCTCCTCGCCTCCGGCGCCTCCGGCGTCGAGGCCGAAGCCGACGAGTTCATCTCCGCGCTCACCGCCCTGTGCAAGGACCTCGCCCACCAGCTCCTCTCGGACGCCGAAGGCTCCACCAAGGACGTCGCGATCACCGTGACCGGCGCGGGCACCGAGGACGACGCCGTCGAGGTCGCCCGGATCGTCGCCCGCGACAGCCTCGTCAAGACCGCCCTGTTCGGCTCCGACCCGAACTGGGGCCGCATCCTCGCCGCCGTCGGCACCGCCAAGGCGCCCTTCGACGCCGACCAGGTCGACGTCGCCGTCAACGGCGTGTGGATCTGCAAGGCCGGCGCCGCGGGCGAGCCGCGCGACCTCGTCGACCTCAAGGGCCGCGACGTCGCGATCGACATCGACCTCCA
Organism: Glycomyces paridis; assembly: GCF_004912155.1. GTDB lineage: Bacteria > Actinomycetota > Actinomycetes > Mycobacteriales > Micromonosporaceae > Glycomyces > Glycomyces paridis. The sequence continues at coordinate 251,325 of NZ_STGX01000008.1, forward strand.
CCACGGCGCGGCCGCCGCCACGATCTGGACCAACGACCTGTCCCACGACTACGTCCACGAGAATTCGGCGTACAGCACATGAGCTTCGCAGACAACGGTCTCGACGACCTCGCACCGAACCTGAAGTCCGCCCTCGGGAAGGCCGAGACGCTCATCGAGGCGCTCCCGTGGCTCCAGCGCTTCACCGGCTCCATCGTGGTGGTCAAGTACGGCGGCAACGCCATGATCAACCCCGAGCTCCAGGCCGCGTTCGCCGCCGACATGGTCTTCCTGCACTACGTGGGCATCAAGCCCGTCGTCGTGCACGGCGGCGGCCCGCAGATCTCCTCCATGCTCGCCAAGCTCGACATCGCCTCGGAGTTCAAGGGCGGCCTGCGGGTCACCACCCCCGAGGCCGCCGACGTGGTCCGCATGGTCCTCGTCGGCCAGGTCGGACGCCAACTGGTCGGCCTCATCAACAACCACGGCCCCTTCGCCGTCGGCATGTCCGGCGAGGACGCCCGCCTGTTCACCGCCAAGCGCCGCTGGGCGGACGTGGACGGCGAACGCGTCGACGTCGGCCGCGTCGGCGACGTCGCCTCCGTCAACACCGCCGCCGTGGACGACCTCATCGCCGCCGGACGCATCCCCGTCGTGTCCACCGTGGCCCTCGACCACGACGGCATCCTCTACAACCTCAACGCCGACACCGCCGCCGCCGCGCTGGCCGAGGCCCTCGGCGCGCAGAAGCTCATCGTCCTCACCGACGTCGAGGGGCTCTACGAGAACTGGCCGGACAAGGACTCGCTGCTGCGGCAGGTCTCCACCGACCGGCTCGCCGAGATGCTGCCCTCCCTCCAGGCGGGCATGGTCCCGAAGATGGAGGCCTGCCTGCGGGCGGTCAAGGGCGGCGTCCCCCAGGCCCACGTCATCGACGGGCGCGTTCCCCACTCGACCCTCCTGGAGGTCTTCACCTCCGAAGGGGTCGGCACCATGGTCCAGGAGGCGAAGTGACCTATTCGGAGCAGATCAAGGCCCGGTACGAGGCCGCCCTCATGGGCAACTACGGGCTGCCGCCCGTGGCGATCCGCGAGGGCAGCGGCAGCACCGTGACCGACGTGGACGGCAACGCCTACCTCGACATGATCGGCGGCATCGCCGTCTCCAGCCTCGGCCACAGCCACCCCGCGCTCGTGGAGGCCGTCAGCGGCCAGGCCGCGCGCCTCGCCCACACCTCGAACCTCTTCCTGCACGAGAAGGAGGTCGAACTCGCCGAGAAGCTCCTGGACCTGTGGGGCAACCCCGGCAAGGTGTTCCTGTGCAACTCCGGCACCGAGGCGAACGAGGCCGCGCTCAAACTCGCGCTCCTCCACGGCAAAGCCCTGGGCCGCACCCGCATCGTCGCCACCGAGAACGGCTTCCACGGCCGCTCCCTCGGCGCCCTGTCGATCACCGGCAAGGCCGCGATCCGCGAACCGTTCGAGCCGCTCGGCCGCGACGTCGTGTTCGTGCCCTACGGCGACCCCGACGCGCTCAAGGCCGCCGTCGACGACACCGTCGCCGCGGTCTTCCTCGAACCCACCCAAGGCGAGACCGGCGTCGTCACCGCCCCCGAGGGCTACCTCAAGACCGCCCGCGAACTCACCAGCGCGCACGGCGCGCTCCTGGTCCTCGACGAGATCCAGTCCGGGTTCGGACGGACCGGCGCCTGGTTCGCCCACCACGCCGAAGGCATCGCCCCCGACGTCGTGACCCTCGCCAAGGGCCTCGGCGGCGGCGTCCCCATCGGCGCCGTCCTCGCCCTCGACCCCGCCGCCGCCCTGTTCACCAAGGGCGTCCACGGCTCCACCTTCGGCGGCAACCCGATCGCGTGCGCCGCCTCCCTCGCCGTCATCGACACCATCGAACGCGAGCACCTCTTCGCGAACGTCCTCGACCTCGGCGAGCACCTCGACGCCCGCCTCCTCGGCGACCCCCGCGTCACCGAGATCCGCGGCCAGGCCCTGTGGCGCGGCATCAACCTCGCCGAGCCCGTCGCCGCCGAGACCGTCGCCCACCTCATCGGCCTCGGCGTGCTCGCCAACGCCCCCCGGCCCGACACCATCCGCATCGCCCCGCCCCTGACCATCACCCGGGCCGAGATCGACGTCTTCTGCGACAAGCTCGTCGAAGCCCTCGACGCCGTCAGCCCCGCCCCCGGAGGCCGACCGTGACCTTCAAGCACTTCCTCAAGGACGACGACCTCACGCCCGCCGAGCAGGCCGAGGTCCTCGCGCTCGCCGCGACCCTCAAACGCGACCGCCGCACCGTCCCCGCGGGCGTCGCCGACCTGACCGCCAAATCCGTCGCCGTGATCTTCGAGAAGCCCTCCACCCGGACCCGGCTCTCCTTCGACATCGCCGTCCGCGAACTCGGCGGCCACCCGCTCGTCCTGGACTCCCAGTCCACCCAGCTCGGCCGCGGCGAGACCATCGCCGACACCGCCCGCGTCCTCTCCCGCTACGTCGACGCGATCGTCATCCGCACCTTCGGCGACGACCGCATCGCCGAACTCGCCGAGCACGCCACCGTCCCGGTCGTCAACGCGCTCACCGACGGCTGGCACCCCTGCCAGCTCCTCGCCGACCTCCAGACCATCGCCGAGCACAAGCCGCTCAAGGGCGCCAGCATCGCCTACCTCGGCGACGCCGCCTTCAACATGGGCAACTCCACCGTCATCGCCTGCTCCATGGCCGGGATGCACGTGCGCATCGGCGCCCCCGAGGGCTACCAGCCCGCCGAAGCGATCCTCGAACGCGCCGCCCAGATCAACGCCGCCACCGGCGGCTCGGTCACCGTCACCGCCGACCCCGTCGAAGCCGTCGCCGGCGCCGACGTCGTCTCCACCGACGCCTGGGTCTCCATGGGCCAGGCCGACAGCGCCAAACGCTTCGGCGACCTCCACCGCCACCAGCTCAACGAGGAACTCCTCGCCCACGCCGCCGACGACGCCATCGTCCTCCACTGCCTCCCCGCCCACCGCGGCGAGGAGATCACCGACGGCGTCATGGACGGCCCCCACTCGCGCGTCTTCGACCAGGCCGAGAACCGCCTCCACGCCCAAAAGGCCCTCCTCGCCTGGCTCAACGCGGAGCGCCGCCGATGAACCCCTCGCCGCAGCGGAGCGGACGCCGATGAACCAGCCGACCACCAAGGCCGCCAGGCAGGCCCGCATCGTCGAGCACATCTCCTCGAACGCCATCCGCTCCCAGACCGAGCTCGCCGCGCTCCTCGCCGCCGACGGCATCGACGCCACCCAGGCCACGCTCTCGCGCGACCTCGAAGAACTCGGCGCCGTCAAAGTCCGCGGCACCGACGGCGGCGGCGCCGTCTACTCGATCTTCCCCGAAGGCGAACGGCCCCTGCGCGACGCCGAGGCCGCACCCGACCGCCTCCAGCGGCTCCTGCGCGAACTCCTCGTCGGCGCCGACCACTCCGCCAACATGGCCGTCCTCCGCGTCCCGCCCGGCGCGGCCCAGTACCTCGCCAGCGCCATCGACCGCTCCGGACTGTCCGAAGTGATCGGCACCATCGCCGGAGACGACACCATCGCGGTCATCGCCCGCGACGGCGTCACCGGCGCCGAGGTCGCCGACCGGATGCTCCACTGGGCGGGCAAGGCGCCGGACCCCTTCACGACCACCCGACCCGTTGTGAACCCAGCCGAGGAGAACCAGCAGTGACCGAGCAAGCAGCGCCCGCCCGCTACGGCGGCCCCGAGACCCCCGCCGCCCCGCGCGTGAACGCC
>NZ_STGX01000009.1:0-25117 GCF_004912155.1 Glycomyces paridis
TCGACCAACTCGCCCTCGAACACCTCTACGGCGTCCGCTAGCGCCGCAGGCGGTCCCGGCTCCGGCCGGGGCCGCCTCACCCGTATTCCCTACCGTTCGCTCCCCCGAACCGCTTCAATCGACATACATAAGCACCTCGATGGAAGGCACTCCTCCGATGTCAACGACCGACCTGCGCGCCCACCGCGCCGCCGACGCCGTCCTCACCCTCACCCGCGGCGGCGAGCCGCTCGCGGGCCGCGAGGTCCGCCTCGAACAGACCCGCCACAAGTTCCTCTTCGGCTGCACCGGCTTCGAATTCGACGCCCTCGCCAACGGCGACTCCAAGGCCGTCGAACGCGACACCGCCCTGGCCGAGCACTGGGAGGGCCTGTTCAACTTCGCGACCCTCCCGTTCTACTGGGGCCGTTTCGAACCCGAGCGCGGGCGCCCCGCCACTGAGCGGCTGCTCAACACCGCCCGCTGGTTCGCCGAGCGCGGCCACCCCGTCAAGGGCCACCCGCTCGCCTGGCACACCGTCACCGCGGACTGGCTCCTCGACCTCGACAACGAGGCGATCGCCGCCGCGCAGGTCGACCGCATCAAGCGCGAGATGACCGACTTCGAAGGCGTCATCGACATGTGGGACGTCATCAACGAGGTCGTCATCATGCCGATCTTCGACAAGTACGACAACGGCATCACCCGCCTGTGCCGCGACATCGGCCGCATCCCGATGGTGCGCATGGTCTTCGACGCCGCCCGCGAGGCGAACCCCGGAGCGGTGCTGCTGCTCAACGACTTCGACATGTCCTCGGCCTACGAATGCCTCATCGAGGGCGTCCTCGAAGCGGGCATCCGCATCGACGCGCTCGGCCTCCAGAGCCACATGCACCAGGGCTACTGGGGCGAAGAGAAGACCCTCGCGATCCTCGACCGGTTCGCCCGCTACGGACTGCCGATCCACTTCACCGAGACCACGATCGTCTCCGGCGCGATCATGCCGCCCGAGATCGAGGACCTCAACGACCACCAGGTCGACTCCTGGCCCACCACGCCCGAAGGCGAGGCCCGCCAGGCCGACGAGATCGAACGCCACTACACGACGCTGCTCTCACACCCCTCGGTCGAGGCGATGACCTACTGGGGCATGTCCGACGGCGGCTGGCTCGGCGCCCCCGGCGGGTTCCTGCGCGCCGACGGCTCCCCGAAGCCCTCCTACGAACGGCTGCACCGCCTCGTCAACGACGAGTGGGGCACCCGCACCACCGTCGCCACCGACGCCGAAGGGCGCGTGCGGTTCAACGGCTTCCTCGGCGACTACACCGTCACCTGCGAGGACACCGGCGCCGCGTTCACCCTCGACACCGCCGGACAGGCGGACCTGACGCTCGACCTCGCCTGACCCGCAGGCGAATCGGCACCAGGCGCCCCGGAGGCTTCGGCCTCCGGGGCGCCCCTGCGTCGCAACGGCGACGGCCGCACAGCGGAACGGGAGCCGTGCGGCCGGAGGGGCGACCGAGGCGTGGGAGGGTGCCCACGCACTGGTGGGGCCGGTGGGGAACGCGTATATGATTCGCGAAATCCCGCACATCAGCGACTCGACCGGCACGGAGCGTCATATGAGCCTGTCCCCCTCCTCCACCCTGTTCGCCCGGATCGGCGCCGGCGGCGCCGTCGGGGCACTCGCCCTGGGCACCGTCCTGGCGGGCGGCGCCGCCGCCGCGCCCGCCACCGTCGACCCGCTCGCGGGCGCCGAGGGCTTCAACGCCGTCTCCCGCTACGGCACCGCCCTCGCCTCCACCGAGATGGACGGCCCGCTCGCCGTCGGCGGCGACCTCACCCTCCTCGGCGGGTACAACATCGCCGCCCACACCCCCGGCGCCTTCACCGCACCCGGCGACGAGGTCCCCAGCGCCCTCGTGGTCGCCGGCGGCGTCGACTGGGCCGCGAGCGACGGCTACGCCCGGGTCCTCGACGGCTACGTCAAGATCGGCGACCTCACCGGCACCGAGGTCCTCACCGAGGACGCCAACCAGGCCGTGCGCTCGACCCGCGCCGTCCCCAGCGCGGGCGGCTACGACGCCGACCTGCGCGTGGAAACCACCCTCGACCAGAGCGCCGCGTCCGTCGGCGCAGGCACCGGCCTGGACTTCGAAGCGCTCTTCGCCGACTTCCGCGACCGCTCCGACCTGCTCGCCTCCTGCACGGGCGCAGGCGTCCTCAACGTGACCGGCGAGGAGCTCAACGCCGTCGGCGAGTTCGCCTTCCCGACCGCCCCGAGCGCCGAGGCACCCGTCGTGATCAATGTGGACACCACCGGGACCGGCGGCGTCTTCGACTGGAGCACCCCGAACCTCCCCGGTATCGGCGCCGCGCTCGCGCCGTACGTCATCTGGAACTTCCCCGACGCCACCGAGCTGACCCTCACCGGCGGCGACACCGTCGAAGGCTCGATCTACGCCCCGCGCGCGGCCTTCACCGACGAGTCGGCCTCCAACGTCGAAGGCGCGATCGTCGCCGAGACCCTCAGCCTCGGCACCGCCGCCGCCAACGGCGGCGAGGTCCACCACGAGCCCTTCACCGGCACCTTCGAATGCGAAGGCGGCGAGACGGTCCCCGGCGGCGAGACCCCGACCGAGAGCGGCTCGGCCACCCCCGGCGACGACACGGCCCTCCCCGTCACCGGCGCCTCCACGCTCACCGTCGCCGGGATCGCCGCGGCGGCCCTGGCCGCCGGCGCGGCCGCGCTGTGGGCCGTGCGCGCCCGCCGCACCCGCACCGAGCACTGACGACACCGCGAACGCCCCGCCGCTCGGCGGGGCGTTCGCCGTCTCATGACGGCCGGTCCGCGGTCATGACGGAGTCGTGACGGGTCTTCCTATCGTTCCGGTCCACCGGGAAAAGCGAGGGGACGGGAGCCGCCGATGAGACCGCTGCGCGAGGACGAGCCGAGGACGATCGGGCCCTACCGCGTGCTCGCCGAGCTCGGCGAGGGCGGGATGGGCAGGGTGCTGCTGGCCGCGGCCGGGGACGGGAGGCTGGTGGCGCTCAAGGTGATGCGCTCGCACCTGCTGCACGACGCGCAGTTCCGCTTCCGGTTCCGCCGCGAGGTCCTCACCTCCCGCGAGGTGGCCGCGAGTCGCTGGACCGCGGCCGTGCTCGACGCCGACGAGCACGCCCCCGAGCCCTGGCTCGCCTCCGAGTTCTTCCACGGCCCCACCCTCGCCGAGGCCATCGCCGCCGCGGGGGCCCTCGACGAGTCCGCCGTGCGCCGCCTCATGCACGGCCTCGCCTCGGCACTGGCCGAGATCCACGTGCACGGCGTCGTCCACCGCGACCTCAAACCGTCCAATGTGATTCTCACCGAGGACGGGGTGCGGCTCATCGACTTCGGCATCGCCCGCGTGCCCGGCGCAGGCGGCGACACCACGATCACCGAGACCGGCGCGCTCATCGGCGCGCCCGCGTACATGTCGCCCGAGCAGATCACCAGGGGCGCCATCGGACCCGAGTCCGACATGTTCTCCCTGGGCACCACCGTGATCCACGCCGGGACCGGCGCGAGCCCGTTCGACTCCGAGATCCTCTTCGACATCATGAGCAAGGTCGTGCACGGCGAACCCGACCTCACCGCGCTCCCGGACGCCCTGCGCCCCTTGGCCGCCGACTGCGTCCGCAAGGCCCCCGAGGCCCGCCTCACCGCCGCCGGGCTCCTCGCGCGCATCGGCGAACCGCTCGCGGGCCCGTGGCCCCCGGCCGTCGCCGCCCTCGACGCCCGGCAGCGCGAGGAGGTCGCCGACCTGGCGCGCCGCAACGGCTGGGACACGCGGGTGCGCTCGGACCGGACCGCGTTCATGTACGGCCCCGGCTTCGTCGCCGCCGAGGACGCCGGCTCGGAGGACGCGACCTTCCGGTACGGCCCCGCCTCGGACGGGAACACCCGCAAGTACCCCGAGGGCGAGACGCCGCACACCGCGACCCCGCCGCCGCAGACCCCGCCCCCGACCTCGCCCCCGACCCCGACACCGCCGCCCCCGCCGCGTCCGACCTACATCCCCTCGTACGCGACCCCGCAGCGGCCGAAGCAGGACCGCGGCGGCGTCTACGCGGTGGCCGCGATCGTCGCGGTGGTGGCGATCGCCCTGTTCCTGGTGCTCCTCGACCGCGACGAGGAGGACCCGACCTCCGGCGATTCGACCACGGGAGCGGAGACGACCGGCTGGGAGGACGACGAGGACTACGGCGACGAGGACTACGGGGACGACTGGGACGAGGAGACCACCGAGTCCGAACCCGAGCCCGACCCGATCCGGGACGTCGCGGTCGGCGACTGCTTCTACGACTACGGCGACGCGGACGAGGCCGACCTGGAGACCGCCTACTGCGGCGCCGGGGTCTTCGAGGTCGTAGACGTCTTCCACGGCACCACCGACCTCGACTCCTGCGACTCCACGCCCCGTACCGACAAGAGCGTCTCGTACTCCTCCTACGACCTCGTGATGTGCCTGAGCTACACCGCGATCGACGGCGACGACGCCTACCACGCCCAAGTGGACGAGTGCATCTACGGGACCTCCACGCCCGACTCGGCGTGGAACGTCATCGAATGCCAGGACGGCGCGTTCCGCGTCATCGAACGCCTTGAGGACGAGTCGAGCACGAGTTCGTGCACCGACTCCACGTACTACATCTACGGACTCGCCTACACCACGAGCCAGACCTATCTGGACGTCACGCTGTGCCTGACGATGATCTACCCCGGCGGCGACGCCGGCTACGCCAGTGTCGACGACTGCATGTCGATGAACAGCGACTACACCTACTTCGAGTTCGTCTCCGACTGCTCCGACGGGAACGTGTACATCACGGGGCGCTCGAACGAGATCTTCGACGACCCCGAAGGCTGGTGCAACGGCTGGGGCTGGCACTACCAGGAGATCCCCGACTTCCCCGAACTGGGCTACACCGTCTGCTGGGGCTGGCTCTAGAGCCAGGGCGAGGGCAGAGCATGGCGCGGGGTCGAACGCTTAATCCCGCGCCATTTCAATTGGTGTCAGAGGCGATGGTGGGGGATGGGGATGGGGGTCGGATTCGTTGGTGCGGCTCCGCCGTCGTTGCGGTTACTTCCGACGGCGACAAGGGGTGGGGATGAGTTCGGGTGCGTGGCGTGTCCGGGCGCCGCTGCGGTTGCGGTTACTTCCGGCGGCGACAAGGGGCAGGAGTTGGGTCCGGGTGTCTCGGAGCGTCCAATCGCCGCCTCGACACCGGTTACTGAAGGCAGCGACGGCGAGCGGTCCGACCCGGTCAGGGCCGGACGCCGCCATCGCAGCCGGATTCGGTTGCCGCGCAACAACTCTCGTTCGTGGCGTGAATGTCCCTCATGGAATATCCACCCGTTCGAGTGATGACACCGCCACTACACCATGTCATCATTGAATCACGCACAAAGAACCGAAAACAGCACGAACAACCGAGACGGCCGGAAGGAGGCGACACCAATGAACACCCCCGAAGCCACCCACACCCCCGCCCCTTCTCGCTTCGCCCCACCGCCCGCACTCGTGACCGACCGCCGTACCCGGGCAGCCGAGATCCGCTCTGCCCTCGATCAGGCCGCCGACCTCATCAACACCCAGCACGCACAAGTCCTCGAAGCCGTGATCGCGATGCACGACCAGCACCTGCACCGCGACCAGTTCGGTTTCTCCGCCCTGCGTGACCTGTTGCTCGCCGAGTTCGCCTTCACCTTCGACACCGCAGGGCAGGTCGCGGCGATCGCCCGCCTCTCCCGCAAGTTCGCACTCCTCGCCCAGGCGGCGACCACCGGCGCCGCCAGGATCGACCGGGTCGCCTACGCCGTCCGCCAGCTCGACAAGACCCCCGCGATGCGCCTGTTCGCCCGCACCCCTTTCCGCACCCCTGTCGCCTCTCCCTTCAACCCCGACCGCTCCTGCGCCACACCCGAAGCCGTGATCAGCGAGTACTGCGCCCCCGCCACCTTCACCGAACTCCGCACCCACCTCGACGGTCTTGCCGCCTCCCTCGCCGAGGAGGCCGAACTCCTCGACGGCCTCGGCGAGCAGGCCCTCCAGCGCCTGGAGCTGACCGAGCAGGACAACAGCATGTGGTCCCTCGAAGCCACGTTGACCGAGACCACGGGCCGCCTGCTCGACAAGTACTTGAAGACCGCCTGCCCGCCGCCCCGCCAGGACGAGACCGACACCGACGGCGACCTTGCCCCCCAGGCGAACCGGCACGGCCACACCGCGACCCTCGACCTCACCGTCGACCGCCAGACCCTCCAAGGCAAGGACACCGGCCGCCTGCCCCTCCTCGAAGGCAAGCCCATCTCCGTCGCCCAGGCCCGCCTCCTCGCCTGCGAAGCCGGCATCATCCCCTCCGTCTTCAACTACGCGACCGGCGAAGCGGTCGAACTCGGCCGCGCCCTGCGACTGCCGAATGTGGCCCTGCGCCGCAAGCTCGAACTCGAACAACCCGGCGGCTGCGCCTGGCAGGGCTGCGAACGCCCCATCTCCTGGACCGAGGCCCACCACATCGAGCATTGGGCCGACGGCGGCGCCACGATCGCCGAGAACCTGATCCTGCTGTGCCGCTTCCACCACGGCCGCATACACACCCAAGGCTGGAGCATCACCAAGACCGGCCCGGGCAAGGCGTTGATCGTCCACCCCGACCACGAGGGCACCACCGACTCGGGCGCAGCCGCCGCAGACGCTACTGCTGGTGTTGGTTCGGGCGGGTGCGGATGCGCGGACTGGCGCACCGACACCGACCTCGACGCCGCCCACACCGCCGCCGGTGAGGACCTCCTCCCACTGGGCTTGTATCCGAGCGAATGGTCCGAGTCCCTGAAGCCCGAACTGCGCGGCTGGGCCGACATGGCCGACCGCACCCGGACCATCAAAGCCATGAACGACGCCAAAGCCCGAGCCCGAGCACGGTTCGCCATCAAAGACCGAGTGGCAGCAGGTGAATCGGGATCGGCTCTCGTACCGAGTCAGACGAGCGATCCGAGGAAGAGCCCGGCCGATACGGGTGGGCCGCCGGGCTTACCCGGCCCTCAACGGGCAGCCGTTGAGGGGAAGCGCCACCCAATAGTGGAAGCGCCGCCTGAGCCCGACAGGGCCGGGCCCCTCACCATGTCCGACCCCAGGGCCGAGTACCCGGCCCAAGCGACTACCAGACCTTCGTCGCTGCGGTTCCTGAGCGCCAGCATCACCGAACCCCAAGGCCCGAAAGCCAGTCCAAACGACAACCGCCTACTCGTCGCTGCGATCCCTGACCTCGGCCATCACCGAACCCCGAGGTCGAACACCGAGCCCAGGCGAAGGCAACCTGCTCATCGCTGCCATCCCTCACCGTGACCAGCACCGAGCCTCGGGGCCGATCACCGTGCCCAGGCGACATCCACCCTCGTATCGTTGCCGTCTTTGACCGCGACCTCACCGAGCCTCGGGGCCGATCATCGTGCCCAGGCGACCCCCATCCTCTCGTCGCTGTCTGCTCTGCGACATCCGAGAATCCAAGTACCGCATCGTCCCCGGGAGCCTCGCACCGATGCGGTGGCTGAGACGTGGACTCAATGGGGAGGCGGGCCCCATTGCTGGATTGTGAACACCTCTAACGCCGGGTCGGTGTCGGCGAAGGCCTCGGCCACCGCCGCCTCGGTGAGGCCGTACCGCCCCAGGTCGACCCGGCGGGCGGGCCGGTTCGCGGGACCGGTGATCTCGTTGAGCCCCATCGCGTCCCGGTGGGTCCACTCGGCGCCGATGCGGTCGTACAGGTCGGGCGCGTAGCGGTGCGGGTCGAAGACCAGGCGGTGGTAGTTGAGGTCGGCCACCGCGTCCGCGGGCAGGGACCGGCGGAGCTTGCGCCCGCGCTGGTACCCCTCGGCGAGGAGGCCGAGCCAGGTGCGGCCGATGCGCTCGGGGTCGACCTCCTTGCAGTGCATGACGGTCAGGGCCTCGACCACGGAGCAGAACGAGGCGAGGGCGGTGGCCGGGTCGCGCTTGGTCCACACGAAGACCGCGTCGGGGAAGACCCGCCGCACCAGGTCGAGGCGCGCCACGTCCCCGGGGAAGCGCAGGATCCACCGCCGCGGGGTCCGCCCGTACTGGAGCACCTGGAGCACCTGCTTGAGGTGGACGTAGTCGCCGGTCGCGTCGGCCTGGTCGAGCCACGCGCGGTACTCGGGCAGGTGGGCGCAGCGCAGCGGTCGCCAAGTGCGCCACAGGACCGCGGTCGACTCGCCGGGCCAGTCGGCGCGCTGCGGCTCGGCCGATCGCCCGGCCGAGCCGAGCCCGTCGAGGGCCTCCAGCTGGCGCGAGACGGTGTCGAGGCTGCGCTGCGCGGCGGTATCGTCGCCGTCGGCGCCGGTGCGCAGCAGCTCCCACAGCATCGGCGCGCGGTGCGGCTCGGAGCGGGCGAGGATGCGGTGCACCAGGCCCGCGGCGGTGCGCGGGAGCCCGACGATGAACACCGGCCGCTCGATCGCCTCGGCGCCCACACGGGGGTTGCGGGCGTGGATCCACTTGACGCGCAGGCGGTTCTCCAACCGCTGCTCGGCCTCGCGCAGCTGCGCGGTCCAGCCGACCGGGGTGAGCCCGGGGACGCCCGCGAAGGCGCGCAACAGGACCCCGAGGTCGTCGACGAACGCGTAGTCCTCGGCGTCGGGCTCGGCGTCGGCCGCCTCGGCGATCGCGCCGGCCCTGGCGAGCCAGGCCGCGAGCGCCCGCTCGGGGTCGCGCCTGGCCCTCGTGGCCGGGCCGAGGGTCGCGTTGAGCACCAAACGTCGCATGGAGGGCGTCCTTGGGAACGAAGTCCTTAAAGGAGCAGATTGTGTCTGCCAGGTCGCACTATAATACCCACCGGCGAATATTCTGTACAGACCCGAATGCAACAGCACCAATCGGACCCCCGGAAGCCTTGAGTCCCCAATGGATTCGCACTCGCTCCTGTTGCGATCGATCTCCTTGGGAGCGTTGGCATCAGACCGCCAACCTCCGCGGTATAGCGCGCGCAAGCGGTTTGGTACGCTGGGCGCAAGCTTGTCTTCGAGGGGTATGGGCCCCGGCCGCCTTCACCGTCGGCCGGGGCCTACTTTCGTCCCTGGCCGCCGGTCACCGCAGGCGGCGCATCACCTGCTCCTTGAGCGCCGTGAACGGCGGGTAGATGACCCGCATCGTGTCCGGCGCGAGCGGCTTGTCCAGCACCGACTTCGCATGGCTGAACGTCTCGATCGAGGCCTTCCCGTGGTAGGCGCCGAGCCCCGAGTGCCCGACGCCGCCGAACGGCAGCCCCGGCACGTCGATGTGCGCCATCGGGACGTTGAAGCCCACCGCCCCGGAGGCCGTGCGCGTCAACAGCTTCCGGCGCGTCGTCTCCGAGTCGGTGAAGGCGTACAGCGCCAGCGGCTTCTCGCCCGCGTTCACGTGCGCGATCGCCTCGTCCAGGGTTTCCACGGCCAGAATCGGCAGGATCGGCCCGAAGACCTCCTCGCCCATGACCGCGTCCTCGGGCGAGACGTCGGCGAGCACCGTCGGCGCGATGTAGCGGTCCTCGCGGTTGTGCCCGCCCCCGCACACCAGGCGGCCCTCGCCGAGGAAGCGCGCGAGCCGGTCGAACGCGTGTTCGTCGATGATCCGGCCCAGGTCCGGGCTCTCGGCCGGGGCGTGCCCGTACATCTCCCGGATCGCCTCGGCCAGGTGCCGTTCGAGCTCGGGCCCGACCCCGCCGACCGCCAGCACGTAGTCGGGCGCGATGCAGGTCTGGCCCGCGTTCATGAACTTGCCCCAGGCGATGCGCCGCGCCGCGGTCGCCAGGTCGGCGCCCGGCTCGACGATCGCAGGGCTCTTCCCGCCCAGTTCGAGCGTCACCGGCGTCAGGTGCTCGGCCGCGGCCTTCGCGACGATCCGCCCGACGCGCGCCGAACCGGTGAAGAAGATGTGGTCGACCCGCTCGGCCAGCAGCGCCGAGGTCGCCGACGGCCCGCCCTGGACCACCGCCACCGCTTCGGGGTCGAGGTACTTCCCGATGAGCCGCTCCAGGAGCGCCGCGGTCGCCCCCGCCGCCTCGCTGGGCTTCACGACCACCGCGTTCCCGCAGGCCAGAGCTCCTGCGAGCGGCGCCAGCAGCAGTTGCACCGGGTAGTTGAACGGCCCGATCACCGTCACCACCCCGAGCGGCTCGCGCAGCACGTAGGCGCGCGCGGGCTGGAGGTGCGGCGGCGTGTACACCCGCTTGGGCCGCAGCCAGGACCGCAGGTGCTTGCGCAGCGACCGCACCTCGGCGGCCACGAAGTCGATCTCGGCGAGGAACGACTCCGGCGCCGCCTTGCCCAGGTCCAGGCGCAGCGCCCCGGCCAGTTCGTCCCCGGCCTCGCGGAGCATCCGGTCGAGGCCGCGCAGCTGTTCGAGGCGCCACGGGACGGGCTTGGTCCGCCCGGTCGCGAAGTGGGCCCGCAGGCGGGCGACGGTCTCGGGGACGCTCTCGTTGGCCATGCCCCGAACTCTATCGACTCCCCGCCCGCCCCGCCGCCGTAGCGCACCCGGAACATGAACCGCGCACAAGGGACAGTACAAGTGTGTTATGGCACATGCCCGGGGTGTGGTCCCTGAGACACCGCCACCGCCTCGTGACAGGATTTCGACCATGACCACCGCGAAACGATCCCCGCTGCTGTCCTGGACCGTCATCGCGCCGATACTCGGCATCGCGGTGCTCGCCGCCACCTGGGGCCGCGAGTCCTCCTCCCTCATGGTGATCATCGCGGCGATCGCGCTCGGCGCGACCGTCCTCGCCGCCGTCCACCACGCCGAGGTGGTCGCCCACCGCGTCGGCGAACCCTACGGCTCGCTCGTCCTCGCCGTCGCCGTCACCGTCATCGAAGTGGCGCTCATCGTCACCGTCATGGCCTCGGGCGGCCACGACGCCAGCACCCTCGCGCGCGACACCGTCTTCGCCGCGGTCATGATCACCACCAACGGCATCGTCGGCATCGCCCTGCTCGTCGGCGCCCTCAAGTACGGCACCACCCTGTTCAATCCCGAGGGCTCCGGCGCCGCCCTCGCCACCGTCGCCACCCTCGCGACCCTCGGCCTCGTCCTGCCGACCTTCACCACCAGCGAGTCGGGCCCGGAGTACTCGACCTCGCAGCTCATGTTCGCCGCCCTGGCCTCGCTCGTGCTCTACGGCCTGTTCGTGTTCACGCAGACGCGGCGCCATCGCGACTTCTTCCTGCCGGTGACGCCCACGGGTGTGGTCACCGAGGAGGAGCACGCCGACCCGCCGAGCGGGAAGACCGCGCTGCTGAGCCTGGTCATGCTCATGGTCGCGCTGGTGGGCGTGGTCGGCCTCGCGAAGGTCGAGTCCCCGGCGATCAAGGCCGGCGTGGACGCGGCGGGCTTCCCGCCCTCCGCGGTCGGCGTCGCCATCGCGCTGCTGGTGCTGCTGCCGGAGTCGATCGCGGCGGTCCGCGCGGCCTCGCGCGAGCGCATCCAGACCTCGATCAATCTCGGCTACGGCTCGGCGATGGCCTCGATCGGCCTGACGATCCCGGTGATCGCGGTGGCCTCGTTCTGGATGGAGGGCCCGCTCATGCTGGGCCTGTCCTCGACCGAGATCGTGCTGCTGGGCCTGACGATGGTCGTCAGCGTCCTGACGATCGTGCCGGGCCGCGCGACCCGCCTCCAGGGCGGCGTGCACCTGGTGCTGCTGGCCGCGTTCCTGTTCCTGGCGATCAACCCCTAAGGTCTCGCGCGCCCCGATCCGACAGGATATATCCTATAGGATTCAGGCGTTCCAGACGTCCCAGCTGAGGCGGGCGAGGAGCGCGAGCACCACCACGACGAGGACGACGCGCACGAACCGGGTGCCGCGGGCCATCGCGGTGCGGGCGCCGAACCAGGCGCCCGCCATGCAGCCCAGGCCGAGCGTCGCGCCGAGGATCCACCAGATGTTCCCCTGGAGGCCGAACACGACGAGCGCCCCGAAGTTGGTGGCGGCGTTGACGACCTTGGTGTGGGCGGCGGCCGTGACGTAGTCGAGGCCGATGATCGTGGTGAAGGCGACCGACAGGAAGATGCCGGTGCCGGGGCCGATGATGCCGTCGTAGAAGGCGATCGCGACGCCGCACACGAGTATGACGGCGGCGCCGCGCAGCGGCGTGCGCAGCCGCGGCTGCGGTTCGAGCCCGAGCTGGGGCTTGGCGACGACGAGCACGAGCACCGCGAGCAGGACCGCGATGATGATGGGCTTGAGGGCGCCCGCCGAGACGGCGAGGGCCGCGACGGCGCCGCCGCCGGAGCCGACGAGCGCGAGTCCGACCGTGGGCCACAGGAGCCGGTGGTCGAGCTTGATCTTGCGGGCGTAGGTGATCGCGGAGGTGGTGGTGCCGAACACCGAGGCGAGCTTGTTGGTGCCCAGCATCAGCGCGGGCGGCGCTGTGGGGAAGGCCACCAGGAGCGCCGGGAGCTGGATCAGCCCGCCGCCGCCCACGACGGCGTCGACCCATCCGGCGAACACCGCCGCCACGATGAGCAGCGCGAACAGACCGGGATCGATGTCGAAGGGCACCAGGCCAAGTTACTTGCCGCACGGTTAGCCGACACGCCGATGAGGTGAGGAACACGTGGCGGTGCGTAATCGTCTGATATCAACAGGTCATGGATCTGACGAAGCCCATGACGCACTTGGTGAAACGCGGGTACGAGTATACGTTCGACCCCGACGAGCAGCAGCTGCGGAACCTGGAGGAGACCCTCGAAGCGGTTCGGGCCGTGTACAACTGGTCGCTTTCGGTGTTCAGGAGCGAGTGGAGCGGCCGGGAGGAGAAGATCTCCTACGCCGAGATCTCGGCGCGGCTGACCAAGTGGAAGAACCAGTCGGGGAACCGGTGGGTCAAGGCCTATTCGTCGGTGCCGCTCCAGCAGATCGCGCGGCAGCTGCACACCGAGTACCACGCGTTCGCGAACGGCCGCGGGAGCGAGCCGCTGCCGCGCGAGCACGGCGAGCAGGAGCGGCTGGTGTACTCGCGGGCCGGCTACTACCTCAAGGGCCGCGACGTGAAGTTGGCGAAGCACAAGGCGCCGTTGGACATCGCCTGGGGGCTGGAGCGCCCGAGCCGGGACGACATCACGTCGATCACGGTGATCCGGGAGGCGGCGTCCTCGTGGCGGCTGTGGATCGTGGCGGAGGAGTTCATCGAGGTCCCGCGTCAGAAGCCCCCGGAGTGCGGCGAGTGCGGGCGGCTCCTGGACGAGTAAGGCCGGGTAAGGCCGAACGGACCCGAGTAAGGCCGAGCAGGCACGGCCAGGTAAGCCTCTGACGCAGACGACCGGCCCCGCACCATCGCAGGTGCGGGGCCGGTCGTCGTTCGCGTCCGGCCGGACCTCGCGGTCCGTCCGGACGCTCGGCTCCCATCGGTGCCCTGGACAGGGGGCCGATGCGGCAGAGCCGTCGTCCGGTGCCGGCCGGGCCCCGGCGGCTGGCTGGGCCCGGTCGGCATCCGGCGTCTAAGGGCCGAATCCTATAGGATATTGGCCTTATGCGCGCAGTTCGGCCACGGCCGCGGCGAGGCGCTTGCCGTAGTCCTCGTCGGCCTTCGCGAAGTTCGCGATGGCGCGCTCGGCGATGTCGTCGCGGCTGACCTTGGCGATGAACCCGGCGAGGTTGGCGATGAGGCGCTCCTTCTCGGGCTCGGTCATGAGGTTGTAGAGGTACCCGGCCTGGACGTAGTCGTCGTCGAGGCTGTGCTTGGGCGTCTCCCACTCGCCGGTGGCGCCGTTGACCTGGACCGGGGCCCACAGGGGCTGCCCGGTCTCGTAGGGCCCGCCGAAGGAGTTCGGCTCGTAGTTCTTCTGGCCGCCGTGGCGCCCGTCGTAGTAGTACCCGTCGCGGTTGCCGTTGCGCGACTCGGTGGCGTGCGGGCGGTTCACCGGAAGGTGGTCGGCGTTGGCGCCGACGCGGTAGCGGTGGGCGTCGCCGTAGGCGAACAGGCGGCCCTGGAGCATCTTGTCGGGGCTCGGCCCGATGCCCGGCACGAAGTGCGCGGGGGAGAAGATCGACTGCTCGACCTCGGCGAAGACGTTCTCGGGGTTGCGGTTGAGTTCGAGCTTGCCGATGGTGATGCGCGGGTAGTCCGCGTTGAGCCACACCTTCGTGAGGTCGAACGGGTTGAACTTGTACGAGGCGGCCTCGGCGGCGGGCATGATCTGCACCTGCACGGTCCAGGACGGGAAGTCGCCGCGCTCGATCGATTCGCGCAGGTCCCGCTGGTGGGAGTCGGGGTCCTGCCCGGCGAGGACCGCGGCCTCCTCGGAGGTGAGGTTCTTGATGCCCTGGTCGGTCTTGAAGTGGTACTTGACCCAGAACTGCTCGCCGGCCTCGTTGACCCACTGGTAGGTGTGCGAGCCGAAGCCGTCCATGTGGCGCAGCGAGGCGGGGATGCCGCGGTCGCCGAAGAGCCAGGTGACCTGGTGGGTGGACTCGGGGGAGAGCCCCCAGAAGTCCCACACGTTGTCGGCCTCCTGCGAGCCGGTGTACGGGTCGCGCTTCTGGGTGTGGATGAAGTCGGGGAACTTGATCGTGTCGCGGATGAAGAACACCGGCGTGTTGTTGCCGACGAGGTCGTAGTTGCCGTCCTCGGTGTAGAACTTCAGCGCGAAGCCGCGGGGGTCGCGCACCGCGTCGGCGGAGCCGAGGTTGCCCGCGACGGTGGAGAAGCGCAGGAACGTCTCGGTCTCCTTGCCCACCTGGGACAGGAACTTGGCCCGCGTGTACTTGGTGACGTCGGCGGTGACGGTGAAGGTGCCGTAGGCGCCGGCGCCGCGCGCGTGGACGACGCGCTCGGGGATGCGCTCGCGGTTGAAGTGGGCGAGCTTCTCCAGGAGGACCTGGTCCTGGATGAGCAGGGGCCCGCCGACGCCGGCGGCCTCGCTCTGGTTGTTGTTGGAGACCGGCGCACCGGACTCGGTGGTCAGCGGTCCGGCGGTGTTGTCGAACGGCTCGCTCATGGTTCGGCCCTCTCTCGCGCCGACCGGTCGGCTCCTGACCGGTCGCCGCATTCGTTCTCGGTGCTTGGGATCGTGTCGACTCGATCCTAGCTTAGACTCTGTCTAAACAAAGATCCAGTCCCGAGTCAGTGGTACCACACTGTTTGTCCTGCTAGGGTGGTATTCAACTCCCCAACCGTGTGAGAGAACAGCATGAGCGACCTCGTTACCCGCCTCCGACGCCACAACTGGCGCATCACGCCGCAGCGACGCGTCATCGCCGAGACGCTCGAGGGCTCGCACGTGCACTTCACCGCCGAGCAGATCCTCGAACGCGCCTGCGCGCGCATGCCCGAGCTCTCGCGCGCCACGGTCTACAACACCCTCAACGAGATGGTCGCCCTCGGCGAGGTCCTCGAACTCGCCCTCGACGGGCGCTCCAAGCGCTACGACCCCAACGCCGACCACGAGCACCACCACCTCATCTGCGACGGCTGCGGGCTCATGAAGGACGTCCACACCGTCGCCGACCCCGTCGAGTGGCTCCCCGGCGACGAGCGCCACGGCTTCACCGTCGCCCGCTCCTCCATCACCTTCCGGGGCCTGTGCCCCGACTGCCAGGGCGCCTGAACCCACCGTCCACCTGCGACGGTGTGAACACGAACCCTCGCGTCGGCGCCCCTGATCCGGTAGGGTGTGACGCGGTGCGCCGGGAAGTCTGGTCGGCAGTCCTCCAGCGACCCGATCGGAGCCCGAGCCCATGCCGCGCAGCAACGAACCCTGGAAGTCCCCGATCTGGCGGACCGAGCCCGCGTTCCTGTACTCCAAGCGCCCCATCGCCCGCTTCGTCGCCCGCCCCACCGCCGAGTTCCTCAAGATCGAACCGGCCGCCGGCGTCGTCCTCGTCGTCTGCGCCGCCCTCGCGATGCTCTGGGCCAACTCGCCGTGGGCCGCCTCCTACGACGCCGTGTGGGGCCTCGACATCACGTTCCAGTTCGGCGACTTCACCCTCCACCACACCCTCAAGGACTGGATCAACGACGGCCTCATGGCCGTCTTCTTCTTCGTCGTGGGCGTGGAGATCAAGAGCGAGATCGTCACCGGCGAGCTGCGCAGCCTGCGCAACGCCGTCCCGCCCATCGCCGGGGCGATCGGCGGCATGGCCGTCCCCGCCCTCATCTACACCGCGTTCAACGCGGGCGGGCCCGGCGCGGGCGGCTGGGGCATCCCGATGGCGACCGACATCGCCTTCGCCGTGGGCGTCCTCGCGCTCTTCGGCTCCCGCATCCCTTCAGGCGCGCGGGTGTTCCTGCTGACGCTCGCCATCGTCGACGACCTCGGCGCCATCGCCGTCATCGCCGTGTTCTACACCGAGCAGATCGCCATGCCCTGGCTCGTCGCCGCCGGAGCGATCGTGCTCCTGGCGATCGGGCTGCGCCTGCTCAACGTCTGGTCCGCACCGGTGTACCTCGTCGTCGGCGTGGCCCTGTGGGTGGCGATGCTCGAGTCGGGCGTCCACGCCACCATCGCCGGCGTCGCCATGGGCCTCATCATCTCCGCCCGGCCCCTCCTCGACCCCGAGATCGCCCACGCCGAGGCGCAGGAGATGGCGAAAGGCGGCCTCACCGCCGAGGAGACCGAACGGCTCGTCAAACTCACCCGCGACGCCGTGGCGCCCGCCGAGCGGCTCCAGCACCAGAACCACCGCTTCTCCTCCTTCGTGGTCCTGCCCCTGTTCGCCCTCGCCAACGCCGGCGTCGCGCTCTCGGGCGACCTCTTCGCGACCGCGCTGACCTCCGCGGTCACCCTCGGCATCGTCCTGGGCCTGGTCGTCGGCAAACTCCTCGGCATCACCGCCGCGACCTGGCTCGTCGTCAAGCTCGGCCTCGGACGTCTGCCCACCGGCACCACGTGGCCGCTGCTGGCCGCCGTCGCGCTCGTCGCCGGGATCGGCTTCACCGTGGCCCTGTTCATCACCGAGCTCGCCTTCCGCGGCGGCGACGCCGCCCTGCTCACCGACGAGGGCAAGATCGGCGTCCTGGTCGCCTCCCTCCTCGCCGCGCTCCTCGGCTCCCTCGCCGTGCACCTCACCGCCCCGAAGCGGGCGCACGACGACGAAACCGACACCGGGGACGACGCCGTGGAGGGCCGCGCCGCAGCGGCGTTAGGCTTGTCGGACTGCTCTCACGAGCGATCCGAACCCACAGTGAGACCCTATTCTTGGAGGGACGCCGCCTTGGCTCCGCAGAATCTGATGTCCCAGCCTCCGGCGACGCTCATGCCCGAGGACGACGAGGCACGCACCTACCTCGACGAGCACACGCCTGAGGACACCGTCCGCCGGTACCCGTGGTTCTGCGCCGCCTGGGCGCGGCTGGCGAAGAACGCCCTGGAGTCGGGCGACGACGTCACCGCCTACGCCTTCGCCCGCACCGGCTACCACCGCGGCCTCGACCAGCTGCGCCGCTCGGGCTGGAAGGGCCACGGCCCGATCCCCTGGGAGCACAAGCCCAACCGCGGGTTCCTCAAGTCGCTCCACCAGCTCTCCCGCTCCGCCGCCGCCATCGGCGAATCCGACGAGGCCGCCCGCTGCGCCCAGTTCCTCCGCGACTCCGACCCGGCCGCCGCCGACGCCCTGACCTGATCGACGCGAAAACGGCCGGGAGCACCGCTCCCGGCCGCGACCGCATCTCGGCCGTTCGGCCGCTACCGCGACCATCGGCCCGACGTTAACTTCGACCGATGCGCTCCTCCGTCGACCCGACCCGCTACATCGTCCGCTTCGGCGCCAACCCCGGCGACTTCAAACTCCTTTCGGGCATCACGCTGATGGGTCTGCTGAGCCTCGCCTTCGCCGTCACCGACTGGTTCGACGGCGATCGGCACCCGCCGTTGCTGCTCAACGTGATCGGCATCCTCGGCGCCGTGTTCTTTCTCGGCGGCGCGGTGTTCCGGATCGCGACGTTCTTCGCCAGGCCCGTGGCGCTTCGCGCCGACGGTTCCGGGCTCACCCTGCGGCCTATGGGACCCGCCTCTCGGGCCGCGACCGTGCCCTGGCGTTCCGTCTCAGGGTTGGAGATCGCAAGCGACACCTCGGCGGCACGAGGCCGCTGGCTCGTCATCCGCGCGAGTGCGGAGGCCCCCGCACGTCGCGTCGCGTTCTCTGAGGAGGTTGCGGCTCGGCTGGTCCCCGGGGCCAGACCCGGATCCGACCTGCTTCTGCCGATCGACGGACTGAGACGCTTTGACCTCGATGCGCTTGCGGCCGTGATCCACGTCATCGCCCCGCACGTCGAAGTGCTCGGCGAGCACCGCTGACCGCGCCCCTGATCCCTCAGCCGACGCCCTCACTTGGCAAGACGCGAAGCGGCCCGGGAGCGATGCTCCCGGGCCGCTTCCGTCATGCTGCTATGCGAGGTAGATCTGGCCGTCCTCGACGGTGATGCCCACTTCGGTCAGTCCCGTCTCGGCCGGGCCCTGCTCCAGTTCGCCCTCAAGGGAGAACGCCGAGCCGTGGTTGGGGCAGATGATGGTCCCGTCCGCGTCGGGCGGGTTCACCGGCGTGCCCATGTGCGGGCACGCGGCCGAGAACGCCAGGAACTCGTCCGCGCTGGGCTGCACCAGGACCGTGTCCTCGACGACGATCCCGCCGCCCTCGGGCACGTCCGCGGTCGCCGCGATCGGCGTCCCCGCGCCCGAGTCGTCCCCGCCGGTGGTGGCCCCGTCGTCCGCGCCGGTAGTCGGATCGTCGTTCTCGGACGGGCTTTCGGCGGTGCCGCAGGCGGTCAGCGCCCCCGCGGCCCCCAGGCCCGCCAGTCCGCACATCAGTCCGCGCCGGGATGCCAGGACCCGTCGGGCCTCTTCACTGCCGGTCTTCAAATCGCTCATCAGCACTCCTTGCGTTCGAGGAGCGGCGCCGGTCCGGCCGCGGCGAGCCTGCGCGCCGTCGACCGCTATTGAGGTGTGGGCGCCGCGCCGGCAACGCTACTGCCGGATAGCCGAGCTTGTCACGCTTCGCACCTCTGGTTCAATAGATTTAGTTGAAGTTTTCATAAAACTCTCAGGCGCTACACCCCGAGCGACCGCGCGATGAGCATCCGCTGGACCTCGTTGGTGCCCTCCCCGATCTCCAGCACCTTGCAGTCGCGCCAGGCCCGCGCCACCGGCGTCTCGTTCATGAACCCGTACCCGCCGAAGATCTGCGTCGCGTCCCGCGCGTTGTCCACCGCCGCCTGCGAGGCGTGGAGCTTCGCCAGGGCCGCGTCGGTCCCGAACGGCTCGCCCGAATCGGCCTTCAGCGCCGCGTCGTGCCAGGCCAGGCGCGAGGTGTGGGCGCGAAGGCGCATGTCCGCCAGCATGAACGCGATCGCCTGGTTCTCGAAGATCGGGCGCCCGAAGGCCTCGCGCTCCTTCGCGTGCGCCACCGACTCGTCCAGGCAGCCCTGGGCCGAACCGGTAGCGAGCGCGGCGATGGCGACCCGCCCGGCGTCCAGGAGCTCCAGGAACTGCACGAAGCCCCGGCCGCGCTGGCCGACGAGGTTGGCCTCGGGGACGCGGCAGGAGTCGAAGTAGACCGGCCTGGTGTCCGAGGCCCGCCAGCCGACCTTGGAGTACTCGGGTCCGATCTGGAGTCCGGGCGTGCCGGGTTCGACTGCGATGCAGGAGACCTCGCCGGGGCCGGTCTGCGCGGTGGTGATGATGAGGTCGGTCATCTCGGTGCCGGCGTTGGTGATGAAGCACTTGGCGCCGTCGATGACCCATTCGCCGTCTTCGAGGCGGGCGCGGGTGTCGGTGTGCCCGGCGTCGGTGCCGCCGCCGGGTTCGGTGAGGGCGAAGGCGACGAGGCCTTCGCCGGCGGCGAGGCGCGGGAGCCAGCGGTCCTTCTGCTCGCGGGAGCCGTAGCGGGCGAGGCCTTCGGCGCCGAGGGTCACGGAGGCCTCGACGGTGACGGCGACGGAGGCGTCGATGCGGGCGATCTCCTCGATGGCGAGGCCGAGCATGAACAGGCCCTGGCCGGAGCCGCCGTACTCCTCGGGGAGCGTGACGCCGAGGACGCCGAGCTTGCCGAGCTCGCGGACGAGGCCGGCGGGGAACTCGCCCCGCTCGTAGTAGTCGCCGATGACCGGCTTGATCTGCTCCTCGGCGAATTCGCGCACGGCTTTGGCGAAGTCGGTCTGCTCGACGTCGAGTCTCATTGCTGCTCCCTTGTGATGAACGGCCGCGGTCTAGACCGGAGTGATCGGGTGCCTGCGGTCGGCGAACCGGCGGTCCTTGTGGGTCAGCCGGCGGTATCGGGCGATGAGGTCATCGCGGAGTTCCTCGGGCGCGAGGACGTCGTCGACGACGAGTTCCCCTGCGAGCCTTCGCAGGTCGACGTCGGCTTCGTATTCGGCGCGGCGGTCGGCCACGAACTGCTCGCGCAGCGCGGGGTCCTCGATCGCGGCGATCTTGTTGGCGTACACGGCGTTGACGGCCGCCTCGGCGCCCATGACGGCGATGCGCGCGGTGGGCAGGGCGAGGACGGCGTCGGAGCCGAAGGCGGGTCCGGCCATCGCGTAGAGGCCCGCGCCGTACGCCTTGCGGACGACGACGCAGAGCTTGGGGACGGTGGCCTCGGCGACGGCGGCGATCATCTTGGCGCCGTGGCGGATGATGCCGCCGTGCTCGACGGCGGAGCCGACCATGAAGCCGGGGACGTCGGCGAGGAAGAGCAGCGGCACGTTGAAGGCGTCGCAGGTGTTGACGAACCGGGCGGCCTTGTCGGCGGAGTCGGAGAACAGGACGCCGCCGCGCACCGCGGAGTTGTTGGCGACCACGCCGACCGGCCTGCCGTCGAGGCGCGCGAACGCGGTGATGAGCTCGCCGGCCCACCGGGCCTGGACTTCCAGGAGCGAGTCGCGGTCGACCAGGCCGTCGAGGAAGCCGTGCATGTCGAACGGCGCGGACTCGCTCGGCGGCACGACCGCGGCGAGGTCCACCGGCAGGGGCGGGCGGGCCGCGCGCACCGGCGCGGGCTGCGTCCAGTTCGAGGGCAGGTAGGAGAGCCAGCGGCGGACGTCGGCGATGGCCTCGTCCTCGTTGCGGCACAGGAAGTGCCCGACGCCGGACTGCTCGCAGTGGACCCTCGCGCCGCCCATGTCCTCCAACGTGGTCTTCTCCCCGGTGACCATCTCGACCATGCGGGGGCTGCCGAGGTACATGGAGGCGTTGCCGTCGACCATGGCGACGATGTCGCAGAACGCGGGGATGTAGGCGCCGCCCGCGGCGCTGGGCCCGAAGAGCGCGCAGGCCTGGGGGATCTTCCCGGAGGCGCGGACCTGCTCGTGGAAGATGCGCCCGGCGCCGCGGCGCCCGGGGAACAGCTGGACCTGGTCGGTGATGCGGGCGCCCGCGGAGTCGACGAGGTACACGATGGGGTGCTGTTCGAGCTGCGCGGCCTCGACGGTGCGGATGATCTTCTCGACGGTGCGCGCGCCCCAGGACCCGGCCTTGACGGTGGAGTCGTTGGCGACCAGGCGGATCGGGCGCCCCTGCACCGTGGCGGTGCCGACGACGACGCCGTCGGCGGGCAGCGTCGGGTCGGGGTTGGCCCACAGGGCGTCCTCGCGGAAGGAGTCGGGGTCGCACAGGCGCCTGATGCGCTCGCGGGCGTGGTACTTGCCGGCCGCGGCGGCGGCCTGGTGGTACTTCTCGGCCCCGCCGCGTTCGATCCGCGCGCGCTCGACCGGGTAGTCCCCGCTGAAGTCCACCGTGCCGCCCTCCTCACAGCCCTTAACGATCGTTAAGGCAATGCAATCCTGGCATGTGGGAACCCCCGCTGTCAACGCATCCGCGACCCCCGCCCGCACCACTTCGGAACCCCCGCCCATGAGACCGATAACCGCCCTCCTGCGACGAAGCGCCGCCCCTGCACCCCCACCCCTCCCGCCACCCCCGAAACAACCCCCCAGAGCATCCTCAGTAGGTAATTGACCTGCGGCGCAGCACCTTCTAAGCTCGGTCGCACGCGGTCCCCCGCCACCCCACCCACAAGCCTCTCCTCCGGAGACACATGAGCGCCACCGCCACCCCGGCCGACCCCGGCCGACCCGTCACCGCGCCCCCGGCACCGCAACCGGCCGCAAGACCGCCGCGCCTCCGCGAGATCGACGGCCTCCGCGGCCTCGCCATCGCCGTCATCGCCGTCTACCACATCTGGTTCGACCGCGTCTCCGGCGGCGTCGACATCTTCCTCCTCATGTCCGGCTTCTTCATCACCGCCGGATTCCTCCGCTCCGCCGACGCCGGACGAGGACTCGGCCTCGCCGCCTACGCCGCCCGCATCGTCCGCCGCATCTTCCCGCCCGCCCTCATCGTCGCCGCCGCCACCGTCCTCATGACCTACCTCTGGCTCCCCGCCGCCACCTGGAACCAGCAGATCGACGACGTCACCGCCGCCGCCCTCTACACCGGCAACTGGCACCTCGCCGCCAACTCCGTCGACTACCTCTCCTCCAACAACGGCGCCAGCATCGTCCAGCACTACTGGTCCCTCGGCGTCCAGACCCAGTTCTACGTCCTCTGGCCCCTCCTCATCGCCGCCGTCCTCTGGGCCGCCCGCCGCACCGGACGCGGCCACGCCGGCCCCATCGCGGCCGCCCTCCTCACCGTCTTCGCCGCCTCCTTCGCCTTCGCCCTCTGGGAGACCGCCCACAACCAGGCCTACGCCTACTTCGACACCCGCGCCCGCCTCTGGCAGTTCGCCGCCGGCGGCCTCCTCGCCCTCGCCCTCAGACCCGCCTCCCGCGCCTGGACCGCCCGCATCACCGGCCCCGCCCCCGCGATCCTCGGCTGGAGCGGCGTCGCCGTCCTCGTCTTCGCCGGCTCGGTCCTGCGCTCCACCGACTTCCCCGGCTGGGCCGCCCTCGCCCCCGTCGCCGGCGCCTGCGCCGTCATCCTCGCCGCCACCGCCGCACCCGGCACCGGCGCCGGACGCCTCCTCAACCCCCGCCCCCTCCAACACCTCGGCACCCTCTCCTACACCCTCTACCTCTGGCACTGGCCGATCCTCGTCTGCTACCTCACCGCCACCGGCCGCGACACCGCCACCCTCCCCGCCGGCCTCGCCATCCTCACCGGCGCCACCGCCCTCGCCGCCCTCACCCACTGGGCCGTCGAACAGCGCCTCCCCGCCACCGGCCTCGGCCAGAAGACCCTCCGCGGCGCCTACGCCCTCGGCGCCGCCTGCCTCGCCCTCGCCCTCGCCTCCTGCCTCGCCCTCGCCGGACTCATCGCCTACGAGCGGGACGCCCTCGCCGAAGCGGTCGAGAACGAGTCCCTCTACCCCGGCGCGCTGGCCCTCGGCGAGGGCCTCACCGTCGCCGAGGCCGACTTCGCGCCCTCGACGCTCGACGCCGCCGAGGACCGCGACCCCGAGCTCTCCGACCGGTGCAACCAGTCGATGACCGGCACCGAGCCGATCCGCTGCGACTTCGCCGACGGACACCTGGCCGAGCCCGGCGACGCCGCGGGCGCGACCGCCACCGTCGTTCTCTACGGCGGCTCCAAGATCTGGCAGTGGCTCCCGGCGGTGCTCGACACCGCCGCCGAGCGCGGCTGGCACGTCGTGGCCTACACGAAGAACGCCTGCACCGTCGAGACCGGCCAGGAGCGCCGCGCGGGGGAGCGCTACGCGTCCTGCGCGGCCTGGAACGACGCCGTCGTCGCCGAGATCGGCGACCTCGCGCCCGACCTCGTCCTCACCTACGGCTCCCGCGTCGGCTACGAGGCCCGCGAGACCTTCCCCGACTACGACGAGCGCTACGAGCAGCTGCTCGCCACCGGCGCCGCCGTCGTCGCCCTGCGCGACACCCCGAGCCCGCGCTTCGACATCCCCATGTGCGTCGACCTGCACGGCCAGGACGCGGGCGAGTGCACGGTGGACCGCTACGACTACTTCGAGGCCAACGCGTTCGCCGAGCACCGCGTCCCCGAAGGCGTCCACAAGGCCGACCTCACCGACTACATCTGCGCGGCCGCGACCTGCCCGCCCGTGGTCGGCAACGTCCTCGTCTACCGCGACGACGCGCACCTGACCAACACGTACGCGCGCACCCTCGCGCCCTACCTCGGACGCGAGCTCGTCGCCGCCCTGCACGACCCCGGCCACGCCGGGTAGCCGAAGGGCCCGGCTCGCCGAGCCGGGCCCTTCGTTCGCGACCTATTCGGCCGTGACCGCGTCCAGCGCGATCTCGACCATCTCCGAGAACGACTCCTGTCGGTCGGCCGCCGGCAGCTCGGTGCCCTTGAGGATGTGGTCGGAGATCGTGCACAGCGCGAGCGCGCGCGCCTTGAACTTTGCGGCGAGCGTGTAGATCGCCGCCGCCTCCATCTCGATCGCGAGGATGCCGTAGTCGGCGAGCTTCGCCTCGACCTCGGGCGCGTCGGTGTAGAACGTGTCGGAGGAGTACAGCTGGCCCACCCGCAGGTCGATCCCGCGTGCGGCGGCCGCGTCCACCGAGGCGCGCAGCAGCCCGAAGTCGGCCACCGGCGCGTAGTCGACCACGCCGTCGAAGCGGATGCGGTTCATCGACGAGTTCGTGGACGCCCCGATCCCGGCCACGACGTCGCGCAGCTCGATGTCGTCGTGGATCGCCCCGGCCGACCCGACCCGCACCACGGTCTTGACGCCGTACACGTCGAGCAGCTCGTGCACGTAGATCGACGCCGACGGCTGCCCCATCCCGGTGCCCTGCACCGACACCCGCCGGCCCTTGTACGTGCCGGTGTAGCCGTACATGTTCCGGACCTCGGTGTAACACGCGGCGTCGGTCAGGAAACGCTCGGCGATCCACTTCGCCCGCAGCGGGTCCCCGGGCAGGAGGACGCTCTCGGCGATGTCGCCCGGCTCGGCGGAGATGTGTGCTGTCATGCCGCCAGCCTCTCATAAACATCCCATGTATCGGCGGCGACCGGCTGTGAGCCGGATCGCCCGGTACCGCCTCACCGTGCCCTCCGGCCGTCCGGTAGAGTTCTCGCCGGTGGCGTGTCCGAGCGGCCGAAGGAGCTCGCCTCGAAAGCGAGTGTTGGGTAACCCTCAACCGTGGGTTCAAATCCCACCGCCACCGCCAAAGGGCCCCAGGTAG
>NZ_STGX01000009.1:25253-57523 GCF_004912155.1 Glycomyces paridis
GTCGAGTAGGGGATCGGCTTCCCCGCCTCGTTGCGGAACATGAACGCGTCCTCGTCGGGGGAGATTTCGGCGAGCAGCATCCGCGTCAGCGACGGCCCGACCCCGACCGTTCGCCGCGAGGCCTTCGTCTTCAGCGGCACGTCGACGTACGCGCCGGCGACCACCCGCATCTGCGCTTCGAACCGGACGCGGCCGGCGAGGAGGTCGACGCGCCGCTGCCGCAGCCCGAGGGCCTCGCCGGCGCGGCAGCCCGTGCCCGCGATGAACGCGGCGAGCGGGCGCCACTTCGGCGGCAGCGCCCCGATCACCTCGGCGAGTTCCTGCTCGGTCAGGAACCGCGGCGGCGACGGCTCCCACTTCGGCAGCTCCGACTCCCCGCACGGGTTCGACCTGATCACCCGCTCTTTGACGGCGGTGGCGAGGCACATGTACAGGTAGCCGTGCACGTTGAGGATGGACTTCGGCGCGAGCGGGTCGTAATCCCCGTCCTCGGGGTCGGCGAGGTCGTCGAGCCACGCCCTGATGACGGCGTGCTCGACCTCGCGGAATGCGAGGTGCCCGAGCCGGTCGACGACGTGCCGCTTGAACCTGCTGGTCTCGGTCTTCCGGGTCTGCTCGGACCCGAACGTCCTTGCATGGCCTTTCCACCAGGCGGCCGCCCACTCGCCGAAGTTCGTGCGGTCGGCGCCGGCCTTGACCGGTCCGAGGTCGATCTTCTCAATCTCCAGGCGCTGCTTGCGCTGCTTGGCTACGGTCTTCGTCGGGAACCCCGACTCCACGGTGACCTTCTTGCCCGCCACGGTGTCGCGGATTCTCCACTTAGCGCCATGGGGTTCGACCCACACGGCTCCTCCTCACATGGGACCAGGGGGTAAACGGCGGCCCGCGGGTTGGTCCCCACCACCCGCGGGCCGCCGAGATCGTGTGCGGCTAACTGAGAGGCCGCGGGCCGAGGCGCCGTTCGCCGAAGTCCGCGAGATTCTCGCGGAGCACCATGCTGCGGAGGTGCTCGATGTCCTCGTCGGTTTCGGTGTCGTGCTTCTCCATCCTTCCGAGGCGACGTTCGATGGCCTCCAGACGACCGTGGAGCGCCTGAATGGCCGCGGACTGCCGCTTCAACTCGCGCTGGCTTTCCTGGTGGTTGTCGGCGATCTGCTGTAGCAGCAGTTGTTGACGGGTGTCGGCGGTTTCGTTCCGGCGCTCGAATCGCCCAGCGGTGTCCTGGACTACGCACCAGGTCCACACGGCAAGGGTGACGCAGACGAGCCACCCGGTGAGGGTGAGTAGGATGCCCTGCTGCTCGTGAGGGACGAAGGGCCGCAAGGACTGTACGAGGAGAAGGAGAATGGCAGCGGCGGCGGGCACAAAACCAGCCCAGAAGTGCCGAAGTGACGATTTGGGATCGGTCGGTATAGACATCTGGAGGGCTCCCTACGGGTCGGGAGTGGACAGAGCGGATGCCGGGTCCCGTGATACGGGTGACGGTGACGTTACCCCTTGTGGTGTGATGTGGATATCACCCGATCGGGTATCGACAATCGTCTACGTGGAGCGCAACCGGGGGCAAACGTCCTATCACCCGATCGGTGTCAGGCTTCGCGACGAAGTTCGTCCTCGAGTTCGGTGTCCCAGGTGACGTCGAGCAGCCCGTGAAGTTGGTTCAGGGTGCGCTCAAGATCGCGCCGCCGCTCCGGTGTGATGCGGGGCTGATCGAGGGCGAGTTCCATCAGGCGAATGCGTCGGACCAACTCGGATTCTTCGGTGACGGCCGCGGCGCCGGCGGCGGCTGTCGTTTCACGAGGGGCCAGAACCCAGCCCATGAACGCGAACGGCGCCTCGGGCTTGAGCTTGAGGTTCTTGCAGAACCGCTCGACGGATGACCGTGTCGGCGGCCCTTTTGACCAGTCGGCATCGCGCCACAACGTGATCGTCGACCGGGCAACGCCCGACTCGGTGGCGACTCGTGTGATGCCCCAGCCGTGCTGAGACTTCATGGTCTTGAGGACGAGCCGCACCCACCGTGAGAACGCCGCCAGATCAGGGCCTGTCCGAACCATAGGACCAGGATACGACTTGGCGCGCTGTCGCCGCCGCCAAGATGAGCCACGGTTCGACGGTGCGGACCTGGTCTGAAGCTGCGGACGATGCGCACTAGGGGCGATTGTCGTGAGACGCATACCTTGATGGTATGTCCAAACCCTCGGACATGGTAGGACGCAGTCAATGTGACTAGCGTCACATCGACAATGTATGGTCCGATGCTTCGGACGAGGCGTAAGGTCTGTCCTATGCATCAGACAGCGAAGGTTCTCTTCTGTCCGCCGGGTCAGACGACCGAGGTCCTGATGTACCACATCGAGGACTTCGCCCAGATCGCCACGACTTCGCGCCGCGAAGTCGATCGGGTGATCGCCGACGGCGACATCCCCAAGTTCAAGTGGCACGGGGTGACTCTGGTCCCCGCCGAGGCGCTGAACCAATTCGCGAAGGACGGCCGTGAGCGACCCGAACGCAGGCAGCAGCCGACCCGAGGGGTCACCACCCGCCCCGAAGCCGAAACCGCAGCCGCGACCCCGTGGGAGGAGCTGACCTATGAACCGCGCTGAATCCCTGACGACGTATCCGGCCGGCCTCTCCGACAAGCACGAGGCGGCGGCATGGCTCGGCGTTTCGGTCTCCTGGCTGGAGAAGGCCGCCGCCGCCCGCGAGGTCCCGCACACCAAGGTTGCCAACCAACTGCGGTGGAGCCCCGATCACCTCCGGGCGATCGTCGAAGCGAACGAGGTCCAGGTCTGGCAGCCCACCGCCACCGCTCGCCGAGGCCTTCGCGCCGTCGGCTGAAACGTCCTGGTCGGCGCTTGAGGAGTCGCCGATCAGGTCAGGGCCCGCCCGGGGGAACGGGGGGCGGGCCCGCTCTCCTCGACGCGGCGTAGAGCAGCACGGCAGCTCGCCCGGCTCATACCCGGGAGGTCGGAGGTTCAAATCCTCCCGCCGCTACGACAGACGAGAAAAGCCCCAGCCGATTGCACCGGCCGGGGCGGATCTCGAGGACCAAGACCCTTGAAAGGAAAGTCCTCATGATCAGTACCGATCAGCCTACCGACTCCGAGGTCGACTACGCCACCACCCTTGCCGCGGAGGAGGACCGCGAGGTCCGCGCGACCCACGCCGCCCTCGTCGACGGCCTCCAAGACCTCGCCGACTTCCTCGCCGACCACGGCCCCATGTCCGGCCTCACCGGCCGCTACACCTCGGGCTACGTCACCATGTCGATCACGCGCGGCCTCGACGGCTCCACGATCGAGCGCCTCGACCAGCTCGCCGCGATCGGGCGGGCCCTCGGCGGCGCCGAGATCCAGCGCACCGACCTGGCCTCCGTGCCCCGCGCCTACTACTACGTCGAGCGGAAGTTCAGCGACGCCGTCTACTACCGGGCAGAGACCACCGTCGACCTTGACGAGATCGACGATGCCGCGGCGGCGCTGGCCGAGGCCATCGCCGAGCAGGGCGGTGCGCTCTGATGTTCAACCACCGCAACCCGAACCACCGCGCGCAGCGCGCCCGCTGGGCCGCGCTCCGCGCCGAGGCCGACCACCAGACCGCCGCCCACTTCGCCGGCGAGATCGTCGACGTCCGCAGGCCCGACGGGGCCGGGGTCGACACGGTCCGGATCATCACGATGTGGACCGAGCCGGCCTCGGGCACGCCGATGCTGACCGTGATGGCCCACCCGCACGGCCTGCTGTCGCGCACGGTCCGCGCTGACGCCGTCGTCACCGGAGACGGCGCCCCGGGGGTGGTCCTGTGACGACCATGCCCGAGGAGGCCACCCAGACCCCGACCGCCCTGGCCGAGGTGATCTACGGCGGCGGCCTGACCGTCCGCCGCCGCGTCGCCGACATCGACACGCCCGCCGGCGCGGCCCGCCTCGTCCGCCTCCTGGACGAGATCATCACCGCCGCCCAGGAGCTGCGCGGCGCCGCCGCCCACATCGTCGGCGACGACGAGGACGAGCCGGAGCCGCTCGCCGGCGAGTGGGTCGCCCTCACCGCCGACCGCGAGTACGGCATCCACCCCGAGACCGGGGGAGGTCGACGATGATCGCCGCCCTCGGCCTCGCACTCGCCGTCGCCTCCGTGGCCCTCGGCCTGATCCTCGGCCTCACCGCCGGCGCCTCCTCGGACACGCCGACCGACCTCGACGGGAGGCGCTGGTCATGACCTCCCAGACCCGCATCAACACCGCCCTCCGCACCGGCGAAGTCGGGGCCGTCGTGGTCCTGGCCGTCTTCGCCGACGCGGCCGCGCTCGCGCTCGCCGTCGTGGTCCTGGCCGTCGCCCTCGGCGCGGTCGCGGCCGCATGGCAGGCGACGAGGGTGCGGCTGCGCGAGGTCACCGCGCACGACACCGCCCAGTACATCGCCCTCGCCCGCGTCGAGTCCTCGCGGTTCCCCGCGGGCCTGGACGACGACCTGGCCGCCCGGACCCGAGTGCACCGGAGGACCGCCTGATGGACCCCGTACTCGCCGTCATCCTCGCGGCCGTGCTCACCGCCGCCGGGCCCCTCGCCGTCGTGGCCGCGATCATCCGCGCCACCGCCGTCCCGCGCCCGGCCCCGCGACACCGCCGCCCGCGGCACGTGCCACGCCTTCCCGCAGTCCCCGCCCGTGAGCTGGCCGCGCTGGCGGCCGGCGCCCAGACCTGACACCCGGCGGGGCGCGCCCTGGCTGGTGCCGCGCCCCGCCCCTTCCCTTTGGAGCACAGCATGACGAAGACCAAGTACACCGAGGCTGACGCCGCCTGGGACGCCCCGCTCAACACCGACGAGGCCGACCTCGACGTCACCATCCCCCACGACGACACCGACACCGAGGAGAAGGACGCGCCGACCTGGTCACCTGGCGACCTGTGCCGCGGCGGCGCCTGCCCCGACCACGGCGACTGCGTCTGCGGCGCCCCCTTCGACTGCGACGAGTGGCGCTCCGGCGTCTGCGACGGCTGCTACCAGTCCCGCGACGAGATGGGCGGCGAGTAGCCATGGTGCACACCGACAGCGAGCAGATCCACGATTCCCGTACCCGGTTCGCGCGGGAGACCGCGCAGCACGAGCTGACGATCATCCACGACGACGGGCCCTTCCGACACCTCCGGTTCGCCCGGCCCGGCTCCTCGGGCTACTGGGTCGAAATCACGACCGTGCCCGGCGCGCTGGTCTTCCGCGGCGACGGCGACACCTGGACGTTCGCCCGCACCGAGGACATGTTCGCGTTCTTCCGCGGCGACGGCGGGTCGATCAACCCGCAGTACTGGGCCGAGAAGATCACCGACGGCCGCGACCGGGCCCGCCATTACGACGAGGACGCCTTCCGCCGCGTGGTCCTGGAGGAGTTCAGCGAGCGCCTCGTCGACGGCGAGATCCCGCTCGACCGCGCGGGCGAGGCGCTGACGCGCTTGGCCCGCGGCGTCCTCGACGACGAGACCGTCGCCGACGAGGCCGAGGCACGGGCCGCCCTGGAACGCTTCGAGTTCCCCGTCGGCGGCGTCGCCGGCTCGGTTGCGCGCTTCGCCGACACGTGGGAGTGGGATTTCACGCGCTGGGACTGGTGGTACCTGTGGGCCTGCCACGCCATCGTCCACGTCATCAAGCTCTACGACCAGGCCAAGGCGTGCCCGGAGTGCCAGGGCGAGTGCGGCACCCACAACACCACGGTCATCGCCGACACGAACGGGGGCACCGCCTCCCGGCGCTCGTGCGACCCGAAGGCGACCGTCACCGTGGCGACGACGGGGGACCTGCTGTGAGCGCCCCGAAGCCGACGCGTCGCGTTCCCGCGGCGCTGGCGTACGCGATCCGCGACAGGGACGATTCCCGCTGCGTCGGCTGCGGCGACCGGGTCGACGGCGACCTGTACCAGACCTGGGCGATCGGGCGGCGCATCCCCTCGGCCCCGCGCGGCACTCCCGCGACTGATCCGCGGATCGTGCTGCCCTCCAACCTGATCCTGCTGTGCGGCTACAACGCGGGCTGCCACCGCGCGATCGTCGCCCACCCGAACGAGGCACGCGCCCGGGGCCTTCGCCTGTGGCGCTCTCAGAACCCGCTCACCGTCCCGGTCCTCGCCTGGACCGGGGCGGCGCGGGGCGCGGTCACACTCGCCAGCCACGTCACGCCGTTCTACGTTGACAACGCCGGCATCCGAGCCGTCGTCGACCGCCGCCCGAACCCGCTCGCGACCGCCGGGAGGCGGGCATGAGCGACATCGCCGAGCGCATCAGCTACCCCGAGGTCGGGGAAGGCCTGCGCATCACCGTCATATGCGGCCTGTGCGACACGCAGGTGCGCTTCACGTTCAGCGTCGAGGCGTACCCCGAGGAGCCCTGGCGCATCATCCACCACGGCGCCACCGAGCAGGCCTGCCCCGAGTGCGGCGACTCCGTCAAACTGCCCTCGTGCACCAAGGCCGGCCATGCCTGGCGCGAGGTCAAACGCGCCGGCCGCGAACCGCTCATCGTGTGCCTGGTGTGCGGCCACCGACCCCACGTCCGCGACCGGACCTCGCAAGGGGGTGCGAGTGTCTGACCTGCCAACTACATCGGCCCGGGTGGGCGCGGTCGCGATCGGCTGCGACCTGCCCGCGGCCCCGCCATGGCTCGACGACGCCGCCTGCCTCGACGTCGACACGGCGCTGTTCTTCTCCGACGCCGCCGCGGTCCAGGCCGTGGCGCTGGCGGTCTGCGCGACGTGCCCGGTGACCGAGGCGTGCTGGCGCATGGCCGTGGAAACCGGCTCGACCGGCGTGTGGGGCGGCACGACGCACCTCGGGCGCCGCCTGGCCGCGACCGGCTTGACGCACTGCGCCGCCGGGCACGAGCTGACCGAGTCGACCGCGCGACTCCGCTCGGGGTCGGGGTCGTTCTCGGTCGGGTGCCGGGTGTGCGACCGGGACCGGTACCACGCCCGCGGCGCCGACCTGCGCCGCGCCCGCCGCGCTGCCGCGAAGGAGGCGACCCATTGAGCGACACCGACGACCAGCAGTTGAAGAAGTTCTATCTGACCGAGCAGGTCAAGGCCTCCGGGATGCTGCCCTCGGACCGGCTGATCATGATGTACCTCATCGATCTCGCCGAGCTGTACGGCGACGGCCAGTTCTGGTTCGTGCCCGAGGGCCGCACGCCCTCGCACACGGACCTGACCGAGTGGACGGGCCTGGGCCGGTCGACCGTGAAGGCGTGCCTGAACCGCCTGGAGCGCACCGGCTGGATCAAGCGCGACCGCCCGGCGACTGCGGACGCGCTCGGGCGCGGCGAGCGCACCGGCTACCGGCTCGCGGCCGGCGAGCACGTCGAACGCGAGAAGCCGCAGCGCCCCGCGAACCCGACCCGCCCGCAACCGGCACCCCGGCCAGCCGTTGGCCTGGTCCAGCCGTTGGCCGAGGGTAGGCCAGAAGATGACCTAGGCCAGCCGTTGGCCGAGGGTAGGCCAGCCGTTGGCTCACCCCTAGGCCAGCCGTTGGACCCCCCTAGGCCAGCCGTTGGCCACAATAACCACCCCCCTACGGGGGTTGGTTCTACCCAAGATCCCCACCTCGACCAACAGACCCCACCGTCGACGGCTGACGCCGCCGCCGCGGCGCCGGCGCTTCCGGGTCTCGACGTCGACGCCCAGACCCCGCCGACCAAGCCGAAGCCGAAGCGCAAGCGCGCCACGAAGCCGAAGTCGTCGACGTCGTCGGCGCCGAGTGAGGGCCAGCGGGTCAACGCGCTCGCCCGCCGCTACACCGACGTCGTCAAGCTCTCGCCGTTCCTGGCCGTCGCCGGCGTTGTGCGCACCGCGGTCCGCTCCGGCGACTACACCGACGAGCAGATCGGCGCCGCCCTCGACCGCCTCGCCGACCCCGACCACCGCCGGTCGGTCACGGCGAACACGCTGCGCATCGCCATCGAAGGCGACCGCTCCCGATCACCGGCCCGCGCCGCCGCCTACACCGACCCGACCGACACCGCCGGCTACTACGAGGAGCTGTGACACCCATGACCGCGAACATCGCCCTACCGGCCCGCCGCGAGCAGGCGCGCTGCCCCGAGCACCCCGACCAGCCGATCGCGCACTGCGGGCCGTGCCGGTCCGAGCTGATCGGCCGCACCAACCTCGACCGCGAGCACGGCATGACCGACGCCGCCGACCCCGACGCCGCCCACAACAACCTCACCCGGCGCCGCCAGATCGCCCGCAACCGCTGGGAAGCCCTCGTCGACGACGAGTTCGCCACCGCGAGCCTCGCCGACTTCGCCGACGTCCCCCGCGAGGCCCTCGCCGTCGTCGCCGTCTGGAACCGCGGCGGCGACGTCGTCCCGTGGCTGCGGATCTCCGGCCTCACCGGCACCGGCAAGACCCACCTCATGTACGCGATCGGTCGGGCCGTGGTGACCGGCCAGCGGCCCGTCGGGGAGTGGATCGCGACCACCGCGCCCGCGATGTACGCGGCCATGCGGCCCTCGGCCGAAAACCCCGCCCTCGCCCGCTACCGGCTCCAGACCACACCGCTCCTGCTGCTCGACGACGTCGGCGTGAACAAGCACACCGAGTGGATTGAGGAGGTCACGCACGACGTGCTCGACGAACGCTACCGCCGCCACCTCCCGGTCCTCATGACCACCAACCTCGAAACCGCCGACCTCAAGGCCGCGATCGGCGACCGCATGACCTCGCGGCTGCGCCAGCGCTGCCTGAGCATCGTCCTCGAAGGCCCCGACCGGCGCCGCCCGCCGACCCTCGAAGGCCTCGGCCTCGCCGCGCTCGACCTCACGGTCGGTGCCGCATGAGCACCTACGGCATCCCCGCGCACATCCAGTCCCAGCTCGACCAACAGCACGCCGCGATGACCACCGCGCTGAGCGAACTGCGCGCGAAGCTCGACCGGGCCGGCATCGGCGACCTCGACGCGCCCGAGCGCGTCATCGGCATCCGCACCGTCCTCACCCTCGCCCCGAACACCACCCGCGACGTCCTGCTCTCCCTCGCCGCGATCGCGATCTCGCACCTGTACGACACCGACACCGCCCTCCTCGACGACCTCGAAGGAATCGACCCGTCATGACCGACACCGACACGTGCGAGCGGTGCGAGGGCACCGGCGAGGCCTACGTGGCCCACTACGGCGGGCACACCGTCCCGTGCGGCGCCTGCGGCGGCACCGGCACCACACCCAACACCGACCAGAACGCGGCCCTCGAAACGAAGCGGAGGACACCTCATGACCGGCCCTAACAACGAGTACCGGCACGCCAACACGTGCGAGGCAACCGGAAAGCGTGCCTACCTCACCCGCAAAGGAGCGCGGCAGAACCGCCGCGCCACGAACCAGCGCACCGGCGAGTCTGCCTCCCAGCTCGCCGTCTACCGGTGCGAGCACTGCGACCTCTTCCACATCGGACACCTGCCGTCCCGCCTTCGCGCAGAGCGGGCCACGGACGGCCCCCAGTGACCGCCACCGACGACTTCGCGCGGTTCGCCGCCGCCTGGCGCAGCGCCTTCGACGCCCTCGGCGAGGGCCTGGCCGAGGCGCTCGCCGCCCTCAACCGCGCGCTGGCCGACACCGTGGACGAGGCCGGCGGGCCCCGCCAGGTCGTGCACGGCCCGCCCGTCCGCCGCCACCGTGCACCCCGCGACCACGCCTCCAACACCGCCATGGCGGCCCGTTCCCGGGCCGTCGCCACCACGCAACGCAACGCGCTTCGGCGCCGATAGGAGCACCATGAACGACCAGACCCCGACCGTGCCGCCGCTCGTCGCGGCCGCCCACGCCGTCGACGAGCGACTGCCCGCCGCGTGGGCGCGCGTGGCCGACTACCTCGCCGTCTACGGCGATCCGACCGGGAAGCTCGGCGGGCGCAAGGCCGACGGCGACCGCGTCGCCGAACTCCGCGCCGAGGACCTCCACGTCGTCTGCGACGCCCTCGAAGCGCTCCTCGACGTCGACGCCGCCACCGCGCCCGGGGCCGACGGCGATCTCGTGTTCTACGCCGACACCGACCTCCGCGCTCTCGTCGAGCGCACCGCCGCCGAGGCGCTGCGGAAGGCGCTGCCCGAGTCTCGCGCGCTGATCCTCGACACCGACTACCCCAACGCTGCCGCCGCTGTCGTGGCCGCGGTGTGGGGCCCGATCGAGCGCGCCGCGTTC
Organism: Glycomyces paridis; assembly: GCF_004912155.1. Lineage (GTDB taxonomy): Bacteria > Actinomycetota > Actinomycetes > Mycobacteriales > Micromonosporaceae > Glycomyces > Glycomyces paridis. The sequence continues at coordinate 35,434 of NZ_STGX01000009.1, forward strand.
GTCGCCGCGGCTACGGTCGGCCGCGAGGAGGCCGCCCGCCACGACGCGGGCTGCCACGGCCGGATCGCCGCCACCGACATCGCCGACGAGATTCTCCTCGGCGACGACGGCACCGAGCGCCCCCACAAGCCGTGCAAGGCCCCGCCCTCCTCGACCGTTGACGACCTCGCCCTCATGCTCGACGAGGTCCTGTTCCACGTCACGCCCCTGCCCGCGCACACCCGCTACCAGAGCCGCCTCGCCCCCGAAGCGCTCGCACAGACCGCAGCCACCGTCGCCACCGCCACCGCCAAGGCCCGGCCTGCCGTCGCGTACACGGCCGACCTCGTGTGGATCTGGGGCGACCACGTGGCAATGGTCCGCCGCGGCCCTGGCGTGTACGCCGGGCACCTCGCCCTGCCCGGCGGGCACGTCGAACCCGACGAGACCAGCCTCGCCGCGGCCGTCCGCGAAGCCGGCGAAGAGATCGGCATCGGCCTCAACCCCGCGAAGCTCATCCAAGTCCCGAAGGTGTTCGACGCGCCCGGCCGCGACCCGAGGGGCCGCGTCGTCTCCGTCGCCTACACCACCCGCTCCAGCGCACCGACCGACGGCATCCGTCTCGCCCTCCGCGCCGGCGACGACGCCGCCGAGGCCCTCTGGGTGCCCACCCGCGACGTCATCCGCGCTGGCGTGCTCCCGGTCGCGTTCGACCACCGCGTGATCGTGATGGCCGCGCTCGAAGCCCTCGGCGAGCGCGAGTTCGCCACCGCCAGCGCCGATGAGGTCGCGACCGGCGGGATCGTGATCAACGTCGACCCGGTCGCCCACGCCGGATCGGTCGACGAGGCCTTCGCCGCCGGCCGCGCGGCCATGCTCCGCGACCTCCACCGCCGCGGCGGTCTCAGGTGAGCGCCCGCGCCGAGGCCTCGCGCCTCCACGAGGCCGGGGAGTTCCACGACCCGAAGGCGTGCATGGAGTGCCAGGCCTGGCGTATCGCCCAGGCGCTCCGCGGTGCGGGCCCCGGCGCCGCCAAGCAGGCCGCCGAGCGCCTCCGCGACGACGCGAAGCGCACCGCCCCGCCCCGGGCCTACCGGTTCGCCGCCGGCCCCACCGTGCTCGACCCCAACCCGTTCACGCGCCTCGCCGACATGAGCTGAGCGCCCGACCCGGCGGCGCTGGCCGACCACCAGCGCCGCCACACCACCAGGACACCCACAACACCACCAGGAGCGCACATGCGGACCGAATGCCTGATCTGCCGCGAGCCCCTCAACGGCACGACGTACCTGTGCGGGCGCGACATCGGCATCGCCAAGGGGAACCTCGCGTTCATCGCCGCGACCGCCGTCGACCTTGAGGTGACCGTGCAGCGCCTCGACCGCCGCGGCGACCGCGGCCCCGCCCACCACGCCGGAGGCGGCGACGCGGTCCCGCTTCCGTACAACGCCGGCGCCGCCGAGGTCCGCACCGAGATCCACGCCGCCATGGTCGGCCTCGCCACATGGGTCGCCAACACCCGCCGCGACAACGGCGGGCACGTCCTCCTCGCCCGCGTCGCCGTCAAGGCCGGCCCGGACGCCGAGGCCGCCGCCGCCGCCCGCTACCTCGCCGCGAACCTCCGCTGGATCGCCGGCCACCCGAACGCCGGCGACGTCTACACCGCGATCACCGCCACCGCCCGCAAGCTCGCCCACACGTGCGGGCACCGGCCCGCCATGACCGACCTCGGCCTGTGCGGCACCCCCGGCTGCGACGGGCAGCTGCGCGCCCCCGTCGGCGCCCGCGAGGTCCGGTGCCGCGGCTGCGGCGCCCCCTGGTCCGTGGCCGCGATCCGCGACATGCTCCTCGACTGGGCCGCCGACAGGCTCTTCACCGCCGCCGAACTCGCCCCGATCCTCTCCCGCGTCCACCGCCGCCGCATCCCCAAGGGCACCATCGGCTCCTGGGCCACCCGCGGCCACCTCGAACAACGCGGCCGCCTCCCCAACGGCACCGCGCTCTACCGCCTCGCCGACGCCCGCGACGTCGCCGCCACCATGTACCCCGAGAAGGAACTGGCAGCATGACCGACCAGCTCAACCGCACCGACGCCCTGAAAGCCTTCGTCGACGCCCGCATCGACCAGGACGAGGCCACCGCCCGCGAAGCATCCCAAGCCATCGGAGACGGCATCTGGGCCGCCCGAGCCCGACAGGTCCGCTCAGCGCACCGGGCCCTCGTCGCCGACACCGTGGCCGAACGCCACATCGCCCGCCACGACCCACGCCGCGTCCTCCTCCAGGCCGCCGCCCTCCGCGCCATCCTCGCCGCCCACTCCCTCACCGACCACGTCGTCGACTACGGGAGCGGCACCGAGGACCTCGGGTGCGTCACCTGCCACGACTGGGACGGCGTCACCGTCGGCCACGGCTACTGCGACACCCTCCTCGCGCTGGCCGCCATATGGGAGGACGACCCGCACTGGGACACCGCATGGTGCACCCACCGCGAGACCATCGAGGTCGACACCACCGGCAGCCAGACCGACTCGTTCTTCCTGCACCACTCCTATCGCGCCAGGGCCTACGCCCAGCAGTGCACCCTCTGCGGGCACGTCTCCACGTCGACCGCCAGGACCGAGGACGCATGATCGACCACAACAGGACCACCCCGCCTTGACACGCGCCCCACCAGCATGCAAGCATCTACTTCATAGGCTCGCGTGAACCCTCGGTTCGGCGGGCCTGTGGCGTCTCGGCCAACGGAGTTACGCCGCCCGAGACACCCCGAGCAACGTCCTGATCGACTGTGGCACCTCGGAACCGGGCCCCGCATGTGGTGTGCAGGGCCCACTACGAACCATCCGGCCAGCGCCCACCCGCGCTGGCTTTCGTCGTGTACGGGGGTGGTCGACCATGGCCGCCACGGCAGGCCGATCGACGCGGCGGTTCCGCGCGCTGTCGGCCGAGCTACGCAGGCAGCACCGGCCCTGCTGCATCTGCCGCCAACCGATCGACTACGCACTCGCCCACCCCCACCGCCAGTCCTTCTCGGTGCAGCACATCAAGTCCTGGAAGGACTTCCCCGAGCTTCGCGAGGACCCCGCCAACCTGGACGCGGCACACCTCTCATGCAACTCCGCTGGTGAAGCCGGTACAGGATCGGGTTTGGGTACGCCCTCGCGCCGCTGGTAGGGGTAGGGGCGTCGCGATCCCTACAGCTAGGGGGACGGCCAACCGCGCCGGGGTATGGGCCTTCTCTCCCCGGGGCCCCCGGGGGGGTGTTCGGGCCAGGACGGAGGACCGCGATGCGCCCCTGCGAGCACTGCGGCACCGCGTTCAAGGCCCGCACGGCGGCGCACCGGTTCTGTTCGGCGGCCTGCCGCACCGCCGCCCGGTCGGCCGCAGCGGCGCCGGCCGAGCCGGTCCCCTCGATGCGTGAGCGCGTCGACGCCGCGATCGACCAGATGACGTGGCTGACCCTGGCCGATGCGGGCCTGGTCGCCACCGCCCGCACGTACGCCGACCAGATCGACGCCTCCCTCGCCCTGGAGCACGGCGTCAAGTGCGGATCGTGCGGCGAGGTCACGCACACCGCGAACCAGGCCGAGATCACCAAGGCCGTGTACATGCTCGCCCCGAACCTCCAGAACACGCTCAAGGCCCTCGGCGGCTCGCCGCACGACCGGAAGGCGTTGGACATCAAGGAGGGCAAGCGTGGCCGCCTCCAGAAGATTCGCGAGAAGCGCGAAACGCCGTAAGCGACCGCCGCTGTGGGGCTGCGAGATCCCCCGCATCTGGACCGCGCCCCTGCGCGAGCTGACGCCCGAGACCACGCTCGGGTACGAGGTCATCGAGTTCGCCGAGGCGATCGGCGTCACCCTCATGCCCTGGCAGCAATGGTTCCTCATCCACGCCCTGGAGCTGCGCCCCGACGGCAACTTCCGCTTCCGCAAGATCATCCTCCTGGTCGCGCGGCAGAACGGGAAGTCCACGCTCCTCCAGGTGCTGACGCTGTGGCGGATGTACGTCGACCGGTGCCGGCTCGTCATCGGCACCGCCCAGGACCTCGACACCGCCGAGGAGGTCTGGGAAGGCGCCGTCGAGCTGGCGCAGTCCGACCCCGAGCTGGCCGCCGAGATCGCCCAGGTCCTCAAGGTCAACGGCAAGAAGACGCTCAAGCTCACCACGGGGGAGCGGTACAAGGTCCGCACCGCCAACCGCAAGGGCGGCCGCGGCCTCTCCGGCGAACTCGTCCTCCTCGACGAGCTGCGCGAGCACCAGTCCTGGGACGCCTGGGCCGCCGTCACCAAGACCACGAACGCGATGGTTCGCGCGCAGATCATCGCCGCTTCCAACGCCGGCGACGCCACCTCGATCGTCCTGCGCTACCTGCGCATGATCGCCCACCGTGCCCTCGGCGACCCCGACGGCATCTGCGAGGCCGACGGCGAAATCGTCGAACTCGACGGCGACGACCTCGACGACTTCGACGACGACGAGGGCACCGACGACGAGGACCTCGACGGCATCGAGTTCGTCGACGGCGAGGACTTCGAGGACGAGTTCGACGCCGACGACGGCCTGGGCATCTTCGAATGGTCCGCGGTCCCCGGCTGCCCGGTCACCGACCGCACCGGCTGGGCCCAGGCCAACCCCGCGCTCGGGCACACCATCACCGAGCGGACCATCGCCTCCGACGCGAAGATCGACCCCGAGTGGATCTTCCGCACCGAGGTCCTGTGCCAGTGGAACTCCGGCTCCAACGACGGACCGTTCCCCGCCGGCGCCTGGGAAGCCGGCACCGACGCCGACTCCGCACCGGCCGAGGACTCCCCGGTGTCGCTGTGCGTCGACGTCTCTTGGGACCGCACCCGCGCCTACGTCGCCCTCGCCGCCTGGCGCGAGGACGCCGCCCCGCACGTCGAGATCATCGCGAGCCGCACCGGCACCGATTGGGTGCCGCGCTGGCTGACCGCACCGGACCGCGACCAGGCGATCCGGGAGGCGCCCGTGGTCGTGCAGTCCGCCGGCGCCCCCGTCATCGGGTTGATCCCCGACCTCCTCGCCGCCGGCGTCACCGTCACCGAATGGAAGGGCCCGGCCCTGGGCGGGGCGACCGGCGACTTTTACGACCGCGTCTGCGCCGCCGTCCGCGAGGCCGGCGAGGACGACGTCGACGAGGAGGCCGAGCCGGCGCCGGGCGTGTGGCACCGGCCCCAGCCCGTCCTCGACAACGCCGCGGCGACCGCCGTCGCGAAGCCGATCGCCGACTACTGGGTGATCGACCGCCGCAACTCACCGAACGACGCGGCGCCGCTCATCGCCGTCATCGGTGCCCTGCACGGCCTCAAGGGCTGGGAGCCCCCGACCGAATCCGCCTACGAGAGCAGAGAGCTGGTGACCGTCTGATGTTCGCCTACCTGCGCACCCTCGTGCGCCGCCGCGTCGTCGTCAACCTCGCCTCCGGGCGGGCCTTTCGCGCCATCCTGTGGGCGCGCCGCGGCCGCCTGCTGGTGCTGCGGGACGTCGTCATGCACGAGCCGGGCGCCGGCCCCGTCGCCGTCGACGGCGAGACCGTCATCGAAGTCGACCGCGTCGAGTTCATTCAGGTCCTCACCGGCACGGACGAGGGCTGACCATGGCGTTCGTCGTGTCCTCCGGGGCGCTCACCAGCCTCGACCGCGCCCAGGCCCCCGCCCCGTACACGCTCCAGCTCGCCGACGGCCTCTACGCCCACTATGACGAAATCTGGCGCACCCAGCCGAACGTCCGCACCGTCGTCGGGTTCCTCGCCCGCAACATCGCCCAGCTCGGCATCAACGTCTTCCGGCGCGTCTCCGACACCGACCGCGAACGCCTCACCGACCACCCGCTCGCCGCCCTGCTCGCCAACCCCCAGCCCGGCTCGAAGATCACCCGCTACCGCCTCATCTACGGGTGGATGTCCGACCTGGGCATCTACGACTCGTGCGTCCTGGTCAAGGTCCGCGGCGCCGCCGGAGGCACGGCCGGCCTCATCCGCATCCCCGCCTCCCAGGTCGAACCGATCGGCGACAACTGGCTCCAGGCCGAGGCCTACCGCATCACCGGCACCCGAGGGTTCAAGGACGTCCCCGCCGACCAGGTCGTGCACTCCTTCGGCTACCACCCCACCGACCCCCGGGTCGGCACGTCGCCCTTGGAGACGCTGCGGCGCATCCTCGCCGAGGAGCACGCGGCCAACACCTACCGCGAACAGCTGTGGCGCAACGGCGCCCGCACCTCCGGGTACATCGAGCGCCCCAAGGACGCCCCCGACTGGTCCGACGTCGCCCGCAACCGCTTCCGGGCCGGGTGGCGCGCCCAGTACACCGGGACCGGCCCCGAGACCGGCGGCACCCCCGTCCTCGAAGACGGCATGAAGTACGTCGCCGCCGCCGTCTCCCCCAAGGACGCCGAGTACATCTCGGCGCGCAAGCTCACCCGCGAGGAGGTCGCCGCCGCGTACTACATCCCCCCGCCCATGGTCGGCATCCTCGAACACGCCACGTTCTCCAACATCAAAGAGCAGCACCAGAACCTGTACCAGGACACCCTCGGGCCCTGGCTCAAGTTCCTCAAGGAAGACATCGAACTGCAGCTCCTCCCGGACCTGGACACCGACCCCGACATCTACTGCGAGTTCAACCTCGACGAGAAGCTGTCCGGGTCCTTCGAGGAGCAGGCGTCGGCGGCGAGCGCGGCGGTCGGCGCCCCGTGGATGACCGTCAACGAGCAGCGCGCCCGCCGCAACCTCCCCGAGATCGACGGCGGCGACGACCTCATCGTCCCCATGAACGTCACCGTCGGCGGCCAGGCCTCCCCCCTCGACAGCGCACCGGCGCCGAAGACGCGGCCGCTGCCCGGCCGCAAGGCCCGCCTCGCCCGCGTCAAGGCCCGCGCCGAGGAGGCGACCCCGGGCCTGACCGCGCTCCTTGCCGGGTTCTTCGACCGGCAGGGCCGCGTCCTGACCTCCGCGGTCGGCGCCGCTACCTCCGTCGCCGTCGACGCCGCCGACCTGTTCGACGTCGACCGCTGGAACACCGAACTCGCCGCTGCCCTCCTGGAGTCCGCGCTTGAGATCGCCACCGCCGCAGGGCGTGCCACCATGGCCGGCCTCGGCCTCGCCGAGGACACCTACAACCCGGGCCTGACCGAGGCCTGGCTCGCCTCCCACGCCGCCGGCGTCGCCTCCCGCATCAACGCCGGCACCCTCGCCCAGCTCACCGTCGCGCTCGCCGCCGAGGCGACCGCCGCCGTCGTCAAGGCCCTGTTCGACTCCTTCGTCGAGCACCGCGCCGAGGCCGAGGCGACCGCCGAGATCACCGCCCTGTCGGGGTTCGCCGCCAAGGAGGCGGCCGCGCAGACCGGCAAGCCGATGAACAAGACCTGGAAGAACCGCACCGGCGACGACACCCGGCCCTCGCACGCGGCCCTCGACGGCGAGACCGTCGCCGTCGGCGACCTCTTCTCGAACGGCGCCCGCTGGCCGGGCGACTCCCTACTGCCGCCCGCCGAGCGCGCCGGGTGCACCTGCGACATGGAGATAGGACCCGCCTGATGCACATCAAATCCCTGCCCGCGCAGATCAAAGCCGCGGGCGACGGCGCGCCCGAAGGCGAGGTCGAAGCGATCGTCGCCGCCTACAACATCGACGACGTCGGCGACAAGATCATCCCCGGCGCGTTCGCCGCCACCCTCGCCGAATGGAAGGCGAGCGGTGACCCGCTGCCGTTCATCTGGTCGCACCAGCACAACAACCTCGACGCCCACATCGGCGAAGTCGTCGACGCCAAGGAGATCGACGAGGGCCTGTGGATCAAGGCGCAGCTCGACATGGACGACCCCGCCGCCGTGAAGGTCTGGCGCCTGCTCAAGGGCCGGCGCATCCGCAAGTTCTCCTTCGCGTACGAGGTCAAGTCCGGCGCGTGGGTCGACACCGAGCACGAGTCCTACTACGAGCTGCGCGAGCTGGGCCTGTACGAGGTCGGCCCGACGCTCATCCCCGCCAACCCGCAGACCGACCTCCTCGCCGCCAAGGCGGCCCTCGACCACCGCGCCAAGGCCACCCGGCCCGACGGCGCCGACGACGCGGCGACCATCCAGGCGCTGCACGACCAGACCTGCGGCCTCGGCGCCAAGTGCGCCAAGACCGAGGACACCACCGACACCGACCCGGCCACGCGAGCCGACGGACCGGCCAACGACGAGGCCCACCAGGGCAAGTCGCAGGAGCCCGCCCGCCGCAGCCCCGCCTCACTCGTGCTGTCGATCGACACCGACCTGTACGACACCCCGTAAGGAGGGGCCACACCATGAACAAGCTCAAGGAGCTCCAGGAGCGTCTCAAGGCGACGCTCACCCCCGCGCGCGACATCGCCGCGAAGGCCGAGGCCGAGGGCCGCGACTTCACCGACGACGAGCGCGACCAGGTCGCGGCCATCCTCAAGGCCGCGGCGCCCATCAAGGAGGAGATCGCCAAGGCGAAGGACAACGCCGCGGTCGCCGACGCGCTCAAGGAGTTCGGCGACGACATCGGTTTCGAGCCCGGCACCAAGTCCGGCCAGGCCGACGCCTCGGGCCTCATCACCCCGACCAAGTCCCTCGGCGCGCACTTCGTCGAGTCCGACGCGTTCAAGGCCATGGTCGCCGCGGCGCCGAACGGTCGCTTCGGCGAGAAGATGCGCGTGCAGTCCGCGCCGGTCGGGTTCAAGACCCTCGTCACCGGACTGTCGGACACCTCGGCCGGTGCCCTGGTCACCCCCGACCGGACGAACATCATCGACCTGTTGGGCCGCGCCCCGCTGACCGTGCGCAACCTCGTCTCGGCGCGGACCACCGGGTCCGACACCGTGGAGTTCGTGCGCCAGACCTCCCGGGTCAACGCCGCGGCCCCGGTCGCTGAGGCCACCGCGACCGCCGGCACCTCCGGCGTCAAGCCCGAGGGCGGCTTCGCCCTGGAGGTCGTGACCGAGAACGTCCGCACCCTCGCCGAGTGGATTCCCGCGACCAAGCGGTCCCTCTCCGACGCCTCGCAGATCCGCGGCCTCATCGACGACGAGCTGCGCGGCAACCTCGCCGAACTCGAAGACGACCAGATGCTCAACGGCGACGGCACCGGCGAGAACCTCACCGGCATCCTCGAAACCGTCGGCATCCAGACGCAGGCGTACTCGGCGACCGTCACCGACCTCGACCCGCTCCTGGAGACCACGTTCAAGGCCAAGACCAAGGTCAAGACCGTGGGCCGGGCGACGGCGAACGCCTACATGCTCAACCCCGCCGACTGGGAGACCATCCACCTCAACCGGCTCGCGAAGAACCCCGCCAACGAGGCCGTCGCCGGATCGGTCCCGACCCTGCACGGCCTGCCCGTCATCGAGTCCGAGGCCATCGCCGCCGGCACCGGCCTCGTCGGCGACTGGCGCCGCGCCGTCGTCTGGGACCGCGAACAGGCCTCCATCACCGTCAGCGACAGCCACGCGGACTTCTTCATTCGCAACATGGTCGCCGTCCTCGGCGAGCAGCGCCTCGCCTTCGGCGTCATCCGGCCCGCCGCGTTCGTCTCCATCGACCTGACCGAGCTGTGAGTCGTCTGGGCGTGACGTCGCCGCGCTGCGGGGTGTGCGGCGACGCCCGCCACGCCTGCGGCGACCCCAGCGACGTCACGCCCGTCGACGCCCGCATCGAAAGGAGCACCCGAGTGGGCAACCTCAAGCGCTACAACGTGACCATGCACGGTCACGAGACCGTCATGCTGCTGAACGAGGCGAAGGCCAAGGCCCTGGGCGCCACGCCCTACACGCCGCCCCCGCCCCCGCCGCCCGCCCCCGCACCGGTCGACCAGACCGCGCGCGTCGCCGAACTCGAGGACGAACTCGCCGCCGCGACCGCCGAGGCCGCGCAGCTGCGCGAAGCCCTCGACGCCCTCACCGACGACAACGGCGACGGCGCCAGCGGCGAGCCGGCCGAGCCCGAGCCCGAGGCGAAGGCGAAGCCGGCCCCGGCGAACAAGGCGCGCACCGCCCCGAACAAGGGCCGGTAGCGCCATGGCGTCGCTTGCGGGCGTTGACGACTGGTCGAAGTACACCTCGGCGCCGGTGCCGGGCAACGCCGAGCACCTGCTGAACGCAGCCTCGGGCGTCATCCGCACCTACGTCGAGTGGTCGATCAGCCGCGAGATCATCGTCGACGCCCGCATCGACGCCCCCGGGGGCACGCTCCTCATGCTCCCGACGCTGCTGCTCGTCGACGTCGCCGCCATCGCCGTCGACGCCGTGGCCGTCACCGACTTCGACTGGTCCGAGGCCGGCATGGTCGAGCGGGCCGTCGGCTGGCCGCGGGGGTTCCGGCGGCTCACCGTCTCCTACACGCACGGGTACGAGACCGTGCCCGACGAGGTCAAGTCCTACACCGTCGCGGTCGCCTCGGCCGCGGCCGCGTCGGTCGCCGGCAAGGTCCAGGAGTCCATCGGCGACTGGTCCGCGACGTACGCGACCGTCGAGCGGGTCTTCGGGTCCATGGGCAAGACGATCCTCAACCGGTACCGGCGGTTCGCCGCATGAGCATCGACCACCTCCTCAACCGCACCCTCAACCACCAGCGGGGCGTCACCGTCGACGACGGCGCCGGCGGGTCGATCCGCACCTGGGCCGACCTCGCCCCGCTCGCGTGCCGCACCTCCCAGCCCTCGGCCTCCGAGCGGCTCTACGCCGACCGCGCCGAAGCCGACCTGACCCAGTTCATCTACGCCGCCGCCGGCGCCGACGTCCGCGTCGGCGACGTCCTCGTCGACGGCACCGCCACGTGGCGCGTGACCGCGCTCATCCGCCCCTCGGTCGCCCAGTACCTGCGGGCCGACTGCGAGTTGATTCAGACACGAGGTGACCCCTGATGCCCCGCTACACCGTCAAGGTCGCCAACACCCACCTGCTCAAGCGCAAGCTCAAGGAGCTGCCCGACGACATGCTCGTCGGCCTCACCGTCGCCGTCCGCGCCGCCGCGAAGCAGCTCAAGGCCGACGCCCGCAAGCGGGCCCCGGTCCGCTCGGGCGACCTGCGCCGCTCCATCCGCTACCGCATGGACCGCGACGGCCTCGGCGCCCAGGTCTACGTCGACGAGTTCTACGGCCGCTTCATCGAGTACGGCACGAAGTCGATGGAGAAGCAACCGTTCCTGCGGCCCGCCGCCGCCTTGGAACGGGCCCGCTTCCGCAACCGCGTCTCCGACGAGGTCCGCAAAGCCCTGGGGCTGGACTGATGATCGCCTCCTCCCCGGCCGAGCCGATCCAGGTGGCGGTATACGAGCGCCTGGCCGGCGACGCCGCACTGACCGACCTCGTGACCACGATCGTCGACGACGCCGACAAGAACACGCCATACCCGCACGTGACCATCGGCGAATCGGCCGAGGCACCCGACAACGCCCACGATCGGTTCGGTCGCCTCACCGTGGTCACCATGCACGTCTGGTCGACCCAGCCCGGCTACCAAGAGGCCAACCGCATCACGAGCCGGATCGTGCAGCTGCTTGACCACCAGGCGCTCACCGTGGCAGGCCACGCCGTCGTGTCCGTCCGCGCCGGCACCATCACCCGCATGAGAGACCCGCGCGAGCCGTTCGCACGACACGTCGTGGTGCCCTTCACGATCCAGACCAAACAGCACGACTAACCATCTACAAAGGAGGTCGGCCGATGGCCGCACTCGTAACCACCGCTGCGACCGTGGCGGCGCCGCTGGCCGACCTCGTCGGCGCGCTCGTCCCCGCCGACGACCTCGGCGACACCGCCGAGGTCGGGCCCGGCTACGTCCTGGTCGTCTCCAACGTCGGCGCCGCGCCGGCCACGGCGACGATCGCCAACCCCCGCACCGTCCAAGGCCTCGCCGTGGACGACGGCACGCTCACCGTCGCCGCGGGCGACATGGGGATGTTCCCCCTCGTTCGACTCTTCCGCGGCTCGGCCGAGCGCGCGGCCATCACCTATGACGACGCTACCGACCTCGTGGTCGGCGTCGTGCGACTGGAGGGCTGACCATGTCCGGCGGCGGTAGAGACGCATTCGGCACGCTGTTCCAGCGGGAGGTGACCGCGGGGGTCTTCGAGACCATCGCCAACCTCACCGACATCAACGCGCCCGAGCGCACCAGGGAGGCCCTTGAGGTCACCAACCACGGCAGCCCCGACCAGCACCGGCAGTTCATCAAGGGCCTCATGGACGGCGGCGAGGCGGACTGCACCCTCAACTACGACCCGGGCGAGGCGACGCAGGTGGCACTGCGCTCGGACTTCGAGGAGAAGGACTTCCGCAAGTACCGGCTGGTGTTCCTGCCCGGTGACGTCGACGAGGAGACCTGGACCGTTTCGGCCATGATCACCAAGCTCGGGGTCGCGGCGCCGCACGACAACATCCTGGAGCAGGAGATCACCATCAAGACCTCCGGCAAGCCGGTCATCACCTAAACCCCCGAAAGGATTCGCATGAGCGAGACGCACAACAGCGATGCCCTGATGACGGCCGAGGACATCGAGGCCTTCGACGACATCGAGTACGACGACATCCCCGTCCCCGAGTGGGGCGGGCGGAAGGTCCGCATCCGCGGCCTGTCCGGTGAGGACTGGGCGCACCTGACCGGCGCGGCCCTGGTCGCCACCGGCCGCGACGTCTCGATCCGCGTCAACATCATCGCCGAGCAGAAGATCCGCGTGGTCGCCGCCTGCCTCGTCGGCCCCGACATGGAGCCGCTGTTCACCCGCGACAAGATCCGCGTCCTCGGCAAGAAGTCCGCCGCGGCCATCGAGCGGCTCTACGACAAGGCACAGGAACTCTCCGGCCAGGGCGAGGACGCCGTTGAGGCCGCCGAGGGAAACTCCGGCGCCGGCCCGACCGGCTCCACCTCCTAAGGGTCTCCCTCGCCCTGGGGCGGACCGTGCGCGAGCTGCTCGCCACGACCACCGCCGCCGAACTCACCGAGTACAAGGCCCTCGAACGGATCGACGGGCCGCTGGGCGGTCGCCGCGGCGACACGCTCGCGGCCCTCATCGCCTCCACGATCGCGAACGCGAACTCGGGCAAGAAGTCCAAGAGCTACACCATCGCCGACTTCTTGCCCAAGTGGTCGCAGTCCAAGCCCAAGTCCGGCCGTGACCTGCTCGCGAAAGCGCGCGGGGTCTTCGGCGTCGGCGGCAAGCGCAGCGCATGACCTAACGAACCGGACGGGGGTGCGCTGTGGCTGATGGCACCATCGAGCGGCTCATGATCAAGATCGGGGCCGACGCCAAGGCGGCGGTCAAGGGCATCGACGGCTTCGAGAAGTACGTCGACAAGAAGATGTCGAAGATCGCGGCGGTGAACGCCAAGGTCGGCGACACCTTCGGCGCGCGGCTCCTCAAGGGAGCGATGCCCGGCTTCCAGGCCGTGTCGAAACTGATGCTCGGGGCGACGGCGATCGGGGGGATCGCCTCGGCGGCGGGCTCGGCCGCCGGCGCCATCGTCCCCCTGACGACCGCCGTCATCGGCCTGGGCGCCGCGCTGCCCGCGTTCGCGGCCGGCGGCGCGGCCGCGATCGGCACCGTGCAGATCGCCTTCGCCGGGATGGGCGAGGCGATCGCCGGCGACGAGGAGGCCCTCGCCGGCCTCACCCCGGCCGCGCAGTCCGTCGTCGGTGCCCTCCAGGACATGGAGCCGGCCTGGTCGGCAGTCACCGACGCCGTCCAGGAACGGATGTGGGTCGGCCTCAGCGACGACCTGACCGCCCTCGGCACCGCGGTCCTGCCGCGCCTGGAGACCGGCCTGGGCGGGGTCGCCGACGGCCTCAACGACATCGCCGCCGAGGCGATCGCCGCCGCCGGCTCGACGACCTTCACCGACGGGCTCGACGCCGCCCTGGCGAACACCGAGGGCGGCATGGAGGCCTTCGCGTCCGGCGTCGGCCCCCTCATGGAAGGCGTCGGCGCCACCATCGGCGCCTTCTCGCCCCTGCTCACCGACGCAGGCGAGGCCGCCGGCGGCCTCGCCGAGCGCTTCGGCGAGTGGGCCCTGCACATGCAGGAGACCGGCCAGTTCGCCGAGCTGATCGACTCGATGAAGTCGACCTTCTCGACCCTCGGCGGCATCGTCTCCAACGTCGCCGGCACCCTGTCGACGATCTTTTCGGCCGCGACCATCACCGGCGGGTCCTTTCTGGACACACTGGAGACCGTCACCGGCCAAATCAACGAGTTCCTTACCACCGCAGAGGGACAGGACGCGCTCATGGGCCTGTTCCAGGGCCTCGCCGACCTCGGCGGCGCCGTCGCCCCGATCGTCCTGGCCCTGGTCGACGCGCTCGGCACCGGCCTCGCACCCATCATCGGCGACATCGCCACCACCGTCGGACCCAGCCTCGCGAACGTCGCGACCGAGCTGGGCAACGCCCTCGGCGAGATCGACATCGTCCCCCTCGCGAAGGCCTTCGCCGACCTCCTCGACATCATCGCGCCCCTGCTCGTGCCCATCGGCCAGCTCCTCAACCTCATCCTCAAGCTGTCGCCGGTGATCGTCCCGCTCGCGATCGCGCTCGGCATCTGGACTCTGGCGCAATGGGCGATCAACATCGCGCTGCTCGCGAATCCCATCATTCTGATTATCACGGCGATCGTGGCACTAATCGCCGCAATCGTATGGGTAGCAACGCAAACGACCTTCTTCCAGGACGTATGGGAGGCCGTCTGGGGCGCGATCAAGGCGGCCGCGCAGGCCGTCGCGGACTGGTGGACCGGCACCGTCGTGCCCGCCTTCCAGGCCGGGATGGTCGTGCTGAAATCCGCGATCTCGGGCGCGAAGGACTGGATCGTCGACAAGTTCAACGCCGTCGTCTCGTTCTTCAAGGGCCTCCCGGATCGGATCTCCTCGGCCGTGTCGGGCATGTGGGACGGCATCAAAGAGGGCTTCAAATCCGCCGTAAACGCGGTCATTTCAGGATGGAACAACCTCTCGTTCACCATCCCGTCGGTCGACCTCGGCCCGCTCGGCGAGGTCGGCGGCTTCACCTTGTCGACCCCGAACATCCCCATGCTCGCCAACGGCGCCATCGCGACCGGGCCCACGCTCGCGGTCATCGGCGAGGGCCGCTACGACGAGGCCGTCGTCCCCCTCCCCAAGGGAGCGAAGGACTTCGCGGCGAACGCCGGCGGCAGGGGCGGCGCCGGCGGCGGGCAGACCGAACTCGTCATCGACCTGCGCGGCGACAAGGAGCTGGTCGCGCTGTTCCGGCGGGCCATCAAGTCTCGGGGCGGGAACGTCCAGAAGGTACTGGGGAGTGCATAGATGGTCGACCATGTTGTTGAACTGCGGTACGGCGGGGCGTGGCAGGCGATCACCGACGACGTCCGCGAGTCCTCGCCGATCACGATCACGCGTGGGCGCTCGGACTGGGCCGAGGTCCCCGACCCCGCCGAGATGACCCTGACGCTCAACAACGGCGCCTCGACCGTCGCCCCGGGCATCGTCGGGCGGTACACGCCGGCGAACCCCGGCTCCGACCTCTACGGCCTGATCGGGCGCAACACCCCGATCCGGGCGCGCCTGGTCGAGCGGGAGAACCACCAGGTCGCCATGCCGGGCCTGGACGGGTCGTACCTGTCGACGCCCTCGGCGACCGTGGGTGCGGTCACCGGCGACCTCGACGTCCGCTTCGACTGCACGCCGTACTCGTGGCGCCCGGTCGCCGGCGAGGGCGGGATGCTGCTGCCCGCACGCTGGCACTTCGTCGGCGTCAACGAGCGGGCCTGGGCGTGGTCGCTGCTGCCCGACGGGCGCCTGGAGGTGCGCCTCTCGCCCGACGGCACCACGGCCGCGATGCTGGTGTTCACCTCGACCGACCCCGTCGACGAGGCCGCGACCGACCTCGCGTTGCGGTTCACCGTCGACGTCGACAACGGCGCCGGCGGGGTCACCGTGACGTTCTACCTCGCGCCCGACCTCGCCTCGTCCTGGACGATGCTCGGCGACCCCGTCACCCTCGCCGGCCCAATCACGATCTTCGCCGCGGACGCCGACCTCACCGTCGGCGCCGCTCACGGCGGGGCCTCCTTCGGCCCCGGCGAGGCCTTCGCCGGCGACGTGCGGGCCCTGGAGATCCGCTCGGGCATCGGCGGGACCCTGGAGTGCGGGCTGTACCTCGACGGCTACGAGCCCGAGGACCGGACCGCCGTCGACACCGAAGCCCGCGACTGGACCCTGCACGGCGGGGCGACGTTCACCGACCCGTCGATCCGCTTCTGCGGCGAGGCCGCCAGCTGGCCGCAGGACTGGGACTTGTCGGGCAACGACGGCTGGGTCGACCTCACCGCCGCCGGGTTCTCCCGGCGCCTGAGCCAGGGCACACAGCCGCTCCAGTCCTCCCTCGTGCGGGACCTCGCCACGAACCCCACCGTGGTCGCCTACTACCCGATGGAAGAGCCGACCGGCGCGACCCGCTTCGCCTCCGGCCTGGTCAACGACCCCTCGACCTTGCGCATCAACGACGATGTCAAGCCCGGCGTGTTCGAAGGGTTCGCCGCCTCAAAGCCGCTCCCTGAGTTCCAGGCCGGCACCGTCACCGGCACGTTCCCCGCCTTCACCGTCGACACCGCGCAGCGGTTCATCATCCTCGCCGCCGTACCCGCGGCGCCGCTGGCCGACGAGCGGCGCCTGTTCACCATCATCACCACCGGCGGCACCCTGGAACGCTTCGAGGTCAACTGCGACAACGACTTCGGCGGCGCGGTCCGCATCACCGTCCGCGACGGCGAAGGCGTCGCCGTCGACACCGCGCTCGCCGGGTTCGCCATCGCCGGCGAACTGGTCATGCTCTCGGTGTGGCTAGAACAGCGCGGCCCTGATGCGTTCTGGCAGCTCGCCCGCTTCAACATCGACGGCACCGCGAGCGTCCAGGAGAACACGCTCACCGGCCAGACGACCGGGCGCATGTCCTCGACGTCGATCGGGTCGGGCAACGGCCTCGAAGGCGCCGCGCTCGGGCACGCCGCGGTCATCACCGGCGACGTGCACGCCATCTGGGGTATCGCGAAGAACGTGCTGGACGCCTGGTCGGGCGAGTCGGCCGCGCACCGGCTCCAGCGCCTGGCCGACGACGAGGGCCTGGGCGCCGTCCACGTCATCGGCGCCGGCGCCGACACCGAGGCCATGGGCGCGCAGCGGACCCTGACCCTGCCCGACCTCATCGCCGAGATCCCGATCGTCGACCTGGGGTTCCTGACCGACCGACCCGACGCGATCGGCTACCGCTACCGCACCCGCCGCTCCCTGTACAACCAGACCCCCAAGCTGATCCTCGACTACGCGACCGGCGTCATTACGCCGCCGTTCCTGCCCGTGCCCGACGACCAGTCCACACGGAACCTCATTACCGTGACGCGCCCGCTCGGGTCCTCGGTCACCGTCCAGGCCGACACCGGCCCCATGTCGGTCCTGCCCCCGCCCGAAGGCGTCGGGGTCTACACGCACTCCGAGGACGTCAACGTCGCCACCGACGCGCAGCTCGACAGCCAGGCCGGGTGGCGCCTGCACCTGGGCACCATCCCCGGCGCCCGGTACGCCAACCTCCGTCTGGAGCTGCACGGCCCCAACGTGGCGCCGCTCGCCGACGACATCCTCGCCCTCGCCGAAGGCGACCTCGTCCGCGTCATCAACCTGCCTGCGTGGGTGCCGCCGGGCCCGGTCGACCTCCTCATCGAGGGGATCACCGAGGAGCGCACCATCATCACCACCGTCATCGAGTTCAATTGCAGCCCAGGCGAAGCGTGGTCTGTGTGGGAGGTCGAGCACGACGTCCTCGGCCGACTCGACACGTCCGGTTCCGCGCTCGCGCTCGCCGCAGGGGAGACCGAGACCGAGCTGCTCGTCGCCACCGACCCCGGCTTCGCCCCCTGGGTCGACCTCGACCCGGTCATCGACGACCCCTTCTCGCTCTACGTCGGCTCCGAGGTCGTGACCGTGCACGCCATCTCGGGGGTCGACTCGCCGCAGACGATGACCGTCACCCGCGGCGCCGGCGGCTACCAGCGGGCCTGGCCCGCCGGCACCCGCGTCCGCCTCGCACCCGTCGCCCCTGGAGCGTGACCTGTGACCATCGTCAACCTGCTGCCCGGCAACGCCTCGCCGACCGGCGGCACCGTCGCCGTCCGCGCCACCACCGGGTCCGTGCGCCTCCTCGTCGCCGACAACCAGGCCATGACCGGCGGCGTCTACACCGGATCGGTCGCCCGCGACGCCGGCGGCTGCGCCCAGGTCCCCATCACCGGCCTGGAGCCGTACACCCGGTACTGGTTCCAGGCCGAGGACGGCTCGGGCCTGGGCGCGGCGAAGGGCTCGTTCTTCACGCACCCGCCGCTGGGCGAGCCCGCCTCCTACACCGCCGCCGTCGCCGGCGACGTCGGCCTCTCCCCGCGCTACCCGGGCGTCGCCGGCGGCGAACTCGACGCCGCCCGCGTCTCCAACACCGACCTGTACGACCACATGCATCTGCGGTCCATCTTCGAGGACTGGCTGATGTTCGTCGACCCCGGCGACTGGGGGTACCCGGACTGGGGCACCCGCAACACCGACACCATCGCCAACCGGCGCCGGTTCCGCGACGACCTCCTGGCCCAGCCGAAGGCGGGCCAGTTCTACGCCAATCACGCCTATCTCGGCACCTGGGGCGACCACAACTTCGCCGCGAACAACTCCGACGGGACCTACGTCAACAAGGCGCTCGCTGCCCAGGAGTGGCGCGAGCGCATCCCGTCCGGGCCGCTGGCCGAGGCGACCGGACCGATCTACCACGACCGGCAGATCGCCCGCACCCTGTGGATGGTCAGCGACGACCGCTACCACCGGTCCCCTAACGGCGCCACCGACAACGCCTCCAAGACCATGCTCGGGTCGGGCCAGAAGGCGTGGATGGCCGCGCGCCTGGCCGCCGCCGCATCCGACGACAGCATCGGCGCTCTGGTGTGGGTCATGGGCTCGCAGTGGATGAACCCCACCCACGCCGACGGCTGGGCGAGCTTCTTGACCGAGCGCGCGGAGCTGGTCGAAATGTTCGGCGACACCGGGTGGATCGGGAACATGGTCATCGTCTCGGCCGACGCGCACGACTGCGCGATCTTCTCACCCGACGCCGTCGCCTCCAACGGCATGGCCGCGCACGTGCCGGTCTTCCACTTCGCCGCGATCGACGCGACCCCGATCTACGGCGGCCCCTCCGACGTCGGCCTCGCCAGCGGCATGAGCCTTGCCAACAACTTCCGCGGCCGCGGCCAATTCGGGACGCTCCGCATCGACGACAAGGGCGGCGACCTCTCCATCGCCGGCACCGCCTGGCGCCGCGACACCGTCCTGAACCGCTTCCAGTTCACCACCGGCGGCGCGAGCCTCGCGCTGCCCGCCGGCACGCCCGGCACCGTCCTCGCCCTCTAAGGAGCAGCAATGGCCTACTTCGCCGCGGGCGAGCGCCCGACCGCCGACAAGCTCAACAGCCTCGCCAAGGGCCGCCTGCGCGTCCTGCGCACGAGCGCACAGTCGATCGTCGACAGCGCCGTCGCGAAGATCGAGTTCGACACGGTCGTCAAGGACGACGGCGGCCTATGGGACGACGCCGCCTTCGAACTCGTCGTCCCGCCCGGGTACGCCGGGTGGTGGATGCTGACCGCCTCGGTCTGCTACGCCGGCCACATCACCGGCCGCCGCGCCTGCGACATCCGCACCCCCGGCACCCGCCTCGTGTCCGCGCTCCAGCCCACGAACCCAACCGCCGCCGACGTCCGCTACACCTCCTCGACCCTGGCCGCCCTCGCCGTCGGCGACCGCGTCTACGTCGAAGGGTTCCAGACCTCCGGCGCCGCGCTCAACGTCCAGGGCTCGGCCACCAACATCACGCACTTCGCCGCCTGCCTGCTCATCCCCGACTAGGAGATCCCCATGTCTCGATGGACCGACCTCGCCACCTGGCGAGGCCCCACCCCGCACAAGAACGCGGGCAAGCAGACCGAGGTCCGCGGCCTCGTCGTCCACATCGCCGCCGGCTGGTACGACGGCACCATCGACTGGCAGAAAAACCCGAAGTCGAAGGTCTCCTCGCACTTCGTGGTGTCGCGCAAGGGCGAGGTCGCGCAGATGGTCGACACCGCCGACGCCGCCTGGACCCAGCGATCCGGCAACGGCGAGTGGCTGAGCGTCGAGTGCGAAGGCTTCATCGCCTCGGACGAGAAGAACCCCGGAGGCTGGGAGCGGCTCACCGACGCGCAGCTCGACGCCGTCGCGCGCCTCCTCGCCCGCTGCCACACCGCCCACGCCGTGCCCCTCCAGGTGACCTCCTCGGCCACCGGCCGCGGCCTCGGCCACCACTCCATGGGCGCCGACTGGGGCCACAAGCAGTGCCCCGGCGCCCCCATCATCGCCCAGAAACCCGCCATCGTCGCCCGCGCGGCGGCCCTCACGAACGGAGACGACGACATGCCGCTGAACAAGAACGACGCCGAGGTCGTGTGGTCGACCGACGGCCTCATCCCCGCCCCCGCGACCGCCCTCAAGACCGACCCGCGCAACACGCACTGGGCGCCCGCGTCGTACCTCCAGTGGACCTACGCCTCGGTCGCCGACGTGAAGGCCGAGCAGAAGGCCGCGCGCCTGCGCGACGAGGCGATCCTCGCCGCCGTCAAGGGCCTCGACACCGCCGCGGTCCTGGCCGCCGTCAAAGCCGCCGCCGCCGCCGACGTCAAGCGCGACGCCGAGCTGATCGCCGAACTGCGCTCCATGGCCGCCGGCCACCCCGAGGCCGACGCCATCGTCGACGCGCTCGCGGTCCGGCTCACCAACCGGGAGTAGCCATGACGATCGACCTGCCCGTCCTCCTCGGCATTCTCGTCGCCCTTGGCGCGGTCGTCACCTACGCCGCCGGTGCGCTGCGCGGTCTCAAGAAGTGGGTGCGCAGGACCGCGACGAGCGCGGAGCGCACCGAGGAGAACTTGGCGACGACGTCCGGCACGTCGCTCGCGGCGACCGTGGAGCGCACGGCGGTCGCGCTCGACCGCATCCAGCTCCGGCTCGACGGCCAGGACCGCCGCCTCGACGGCCAGGACGTGGTCGTGCGCGAAACGCATGACCTCGCGATCGGCGCGAAGGCGATCGCCGTCGACGTCCGCGACCGCCTCGACCGCCACCTCATCCACGACCACGGTGCGCAACCCGCACCACCCACCCAGGAGTGACCATGCACGACCCGATTAGTACCGCGCCCGCGGTCCCGCCCTCCACGAGCACGACGCCCGCCGTCGTGCGCACCGCCGTCCCCTACGCCGTCGGCGGCCTCCTCGCCCTCCTCGCCGCCCTCGGCGCCGACCTCGACCCCGCCGCCGAAGCGCTCCTCACGCCTGCCGTGGCGTTCGTCCTCGGCACGCTGTACTACCTCGGCGTCCGCAAACTCGCGCGTCGCTTCCCGTGGGTCGAGCCCCTCCTCGGCGTCGCCCGCCCGCCCGTCCACACCGAGGCCGCCACCCGCCAGGTCTACGACCCCGACACCGGCCACCTCGTCAACGCCTACGTCATCACCAACGCCCCCGAACGGCCCACTACGTAAGGCCCGCAACGCGACGGCGCCCACCCGGTCGGGTGGGCGCCTTTCGTCGTACCCGGCACAACCCATCACCCGAACGGGTGAGAGTGGACAGACGACGCAACCGATCGCGCCGGCGGCGGCGTGTTGGCCCCGTCCGCCCACACCCCCCGATCGAAAGGGCACACTCCTCCATGACCACCCGCATCCGCACCGGCGCCTGGTGGGCGCTCGGCGCCGGCCTCACCGCCCTCGTCCTCGCCTGCACCAGCCCCGGCACCTCCGACTCCTCCACCGACAGCGACGGCGGCGGAAACGACGGCGAGGCCGGCGACAAGGCCGCCGGGTTCTACGAGGCCTTCGGCGACTTCGACGCCGTCGACCACGACGGCGAGGGCGACGCCGTCATCGACCTGCCCGAGGGCGTCACCCAGGCCATGGTCACCGCCACCCACGACGGCGACGCCAACTTCTCCATCGCCGGCCTCGACGCGGACAACCAGCCGACCATCGACCTCCTGGTCAACACCA
>NZ_STGX01000009.1:57577-209983 GCF_004912155.1 Glycomyces paridis
GACGCCCCCGACCTCGCCGACGCCGGCGAGGGCGACGCCGTCTTCCGCTACGAGGGCGACGCGGCCACGCTCGCCGCCACCCACGACGGCGACGCGAACTTCGCCGTCTCCTACTACACCGACGCCGACTTCGAGATGCCCCTGCTCGTCAACGAGATCGGCGCCTACGACGGCACGGTCGCCCTCACCGACGGCCCCGGCCTCCTCGTCATCACCGCCAACGGCGCCTGGACCCTCACCACCTCCTAACCCCCGCAACGCCAAGGCGCCCACCCCCGCACGGGGGTGGGCGCCTTTCGTCGTGCCCAGGCCTAGGCCTCGCCGTCACCGGCGCTGGCGGCCGCCTCCTCCTTGGCGGCGAGGGCCTCGGCGATACTGCGGCCGGTGAGCGAGACACCCAGCTCGGCCTCGCCCTCCCAGAAACACGCCGGCGAGCAGAACTCCGCGCCGTCCTCGGTCGGCTCCTTGCAAGTGAAACACGTCGTCATGGAACGTCCTTTCGGTTGGGCCCCAAGGGGTTAGGGCTCGATTGTTGCGGTCGCCGGAGCGTTCTTGCGGGCCTCACCGATCGCCAGCAGCGCGACGCCGGCGACCACGATGGTCAGGTCCAGGGCGATCGGCCCGACGAGCGCGGTCAACGCCGACTCGCCGAACGCGAGCAGCAGGCCGTGCAGGTGCTGATAGCTGATGGTGAAGGCGATCAGGCCCACGATGATCGTGCCCGCATACCCCGGCAACCACCACCGCCACGAGTGCGGCCACGCCACCCGGGAAACCACCTCGACGGCGACGGCCAGCAGCAGCGGCCACAGCGCCGACATGCCCATGGACGCGATACGCACGAGCCCCGCCTCGGGGCGCACGACGATGAGCACGTGCCCGATGTTCGCCGCGATGCTCACCGCGAGGCCGAGCGCGAACGCGCTCCACGCGATCCCCGCCCCGGTGCGCTGCGCCCGCACCAGCGGGTCGGGCGTCACTACCGCGGCGGGCCGTGCGCGATCCGCACGGGCGGCCTTCGGCTCCTTCGCCGGCTCGGGCACCTCGGCGGTGGCGGCGGTGCGCTTCGCGTCCGCCTTCGCCGCGCGGCGCCGGTCGCTGACCGCCGACCGGATGACGCCTTGCGTCCACCGCGGCTTGAGGCCTTTCAGCTCGCGGGCGATCTCGGCACCCGTGCGCGGTGCGCGCGCCGCGATGCTCTCGTCGTACAGGCGCAGAACCTCGATGCGCGCGGCCTCGTCGGGCTCCCACGTCCGGTCGATCCGGTCGATGACGTCTACCATTGGTCTCTCCTGTCTCGTTCTGATGGGAATAGAGGGGCCCGGCCTGGCCGTCCAAGGTGGCCGGGTCCCTCGCTTGCTACGGGCGGCGGCGCTGCACGAGCACGATGACGGCGCACGCCGCGATCGTCGCCACCAGGGCGACCGTGGTGAACGGCGAGGTCATGACGTACGTCCACACGGCGGTCACGTGGTCGATGATGCGGTCCATGGATCGATCCTCTCGGGAGGGTTGGGCCGGGCCCCGGTCGACCGGGGCCCGTGGTCGGTTATCCGCAGTAGCAGGCGGCGCGGGGGATCTCGCCGGCCTGAACGAGCTGGTCGATCATGTCGCCGTCATAGCCGCAGTCACCCCAGATCGGCTCGTCGCCGGGGGTCCAGCGGGCCTGGATGCGCATGACCTCGTCGTGCATCATCTGTCGGGCGGTGGCCTCGTCGGCGACGATGGTGTAGCTGGTGGAGTACATGTCGTACTCGCCTTCGCGATCCACGATGTCGCGGGAGTCGTGGTAGATCCAGGCGCCGCGGTGCTGCCCGTAGGCGACGTTTGCGTGCTCGTCGCCGATCTCGAACTCGGCCCAGTCGGTGTCTCCCACATCGTAGATGGCGACGTGCAGGGCCTCCTCGTCCTCCTCCAGGTCCGGGAACAGCTCCCAGATCGAGGACCCCTTCACCTGGCCCTGGAGCCGGGCGAGAAGGCCGTCCACGTCGCCGATCGCGAGGGCCTGGGTGATGAGGTGGCCGGCGGCCTCGTCGCGGCTGATGCCCTGGGCGGCGGCGTAGGCGTCGAGAGTGGCGGTGAGTTCGGCGGTGAGGTTGATGCGGGCCACGGGATCTCCATCCACTCGGAAGGGCTACTGCCTTAGATCGTACCCTACCCTATGAACTCATCATAGGGTAGGGTACGACCATGCCGGATAAATATGACGACCTCCCGATCGAGGAGGCCGAGCCGCGCCTACGCGCCGCGATCGAGGAGCACCGCCGGGCCATGAGCGACCTCGGCGAACGTCGCGCACTGCTCGTCCTCGCCGAGGTCGAACGCCGCGGTTACGGCGGCGCCGCCGAGGTCGCCGCCCTCCTCGGCCTCGGCGAGCCCGTGGTGCACAAGCTCATCCACAACGCGCGGCAGATTCGTAAGCGCAGCTCGCCGCGGCCCATGTAGATCGCGGCGCCGATCGCGTCGCCGGTCTGCTCGTACTCCCAGCGGGCCGCGGCCTCGGTCCCCGCGTCGACCACGGTCTCCGACCCGAAAACCGCGATGACCGCCCACCGCTCGGCCCCGGCGACGGGGTCGGTGTACCGCCGCAGCTCCAGGACGACCTCGGGGCGCAGCGTCGGCGCCGGCCTGTGGTCGACGAGGACGCCCTCGCGCGCGGCCGCGGTGATCTCCTCGGCGCGCTCGACCTCGTCGGCGTCGCCGTCGGTCGCGTACAGCAGGCGGGTATCGGACATCAGGTCCTCCAGGGGCAGGTCGGCGCTGCTCGCCCTCAGTATGACCGGATAGAGCGAACGAAGCGGCCCGCCCCATTCGTCGGGGCGGGCCGCTACTCTGGGTCAAGATGCCAAGTCGAAGGCGTCGTCCGGTATGCCGCTGATGGGGTCAGTCGTCACACCCGGGCGGCGCCACCCAATAGGCTCTTGAACTCCGCAGCTCCGAGGTCGAAGATCGGCGACGACTCGCCGAGCTTCGAGTCGCGAACCTGGAAGGTCCCGTCCTGCCGACGGGCCTCCACGCAATCGCTGTTGTTGTTGCCGGAGCTGCGGCTGGACTTACGCCAGCTGGTAGTGCTCATCGATGAACTCCTTAATCGGTACGGCGATCTGCCGCGTCCCTGCGAAGGCCTCCTCGTGGTGGAGGACGATGTCGTCCTCATCCTCGTAGCGGCTCCCGTGAAGCGATTCTAGATAGACCGTCGTCGGGAAGACACCGTCGGCGAAGTACAGGATCGAGTACGGGCCGGACATCGACTGGTGGGCGCCGGCGGCGAACGGGACGACGAGGATCGAGATGTGGTCCCGCTCGTCCAGCTCGATCAGGCGCCGGAGCTGCGTGCGCATGACGTCCTGGCCGCCGACCTGGCGCCGCAGCGCGGCCTCGTTGGACACGTAGACGATCTCCGGCGGCGCCGACTTCTCGAACACGTTCTCCTGGCGCTGCGCCCGCAGACCCCGATCGGGCTCCTCGCCCTGGCGAGGCCGGTTCGCCCGGAGCTCCTCCAGGTACTCCTCCAACTGGAAGAGGCCGTTCACGAACTCCTGCTCGTAGATGTGGATCGCGCTGGCGGCCTCCTGCTGCTCGATGAAGTGCGCGAACTCGGGGGCGACGTCGTACGGGTGATACCAGCCCGGCGAGTCGGCCGACTCGGCGAGGTCGATCAGGTGGTCGGTCTCCTCGGGGCTACAGCGGTAGACCGCCGAGAAGGCGTAGATGTCGGACAAGCGGATGGCGTCGTTCACGCCGCGCTCCAGCTTCCGGAGCTTGGTCTCGGAGACCTTGGTCTTGCGGTAGGCGTCGGGCACGCTCATGCCGCGGCGCTCGCGGTACTCGACGAGGCGCCGCCCGAGAATGACGCGGCAGATGTACGGAGTTCGTGACATGCCTTGAGTGTGACAGGCGCCTCAACTCATGACGCGGGCAGTCTGCCCCCGCCATTTTGACCCGGGCAAAATGCCTGTCGCGTGCCTGCTTCCCCGCGTCCGGTTCCCGTCATACCGTCCTTGTATGGGCGCCGTCACCGATGGCGCTTGCAAGCGGCGGGGCGCCGGTCCGACTTGGCATCGCCGGCGCCCCGCCTCACACGTCGACCAGAGTTGGAGCCTCTGATGACGCGCACACCTAGCGTAGATTCCACCGATCAACCGCCCGCGCCGCCCGAGGGCATGGACCTCGACACCCAGTGGACCGCACTCACGCCCGTCGGCGTCGCCGCCAACATCCCCCTGTGGGAGGACCGGTCGGCGCGCGCCGCCGAGATCCGCCTCCGCGACGGGGCGCTGCTCGGCACCGTCACCGCGACGGGCGCAGGTCCGAGCCTCGTTCTCAACCTGGTTCTGGACACCGTCGCCGTCGCCGAGCACGGCGAGGACTGGGTGACCAGCCAACTCCGTCACGCCAAGTTCCGCCTGGCGCACAAGTGGGGCAAGGTCTCCGCAACGCGGGAGCGGGAGGCGACGACGTGACCTTCACCTCCCCGCCCGTTCCCGAGGACATGGAGATCGAAATCGACTGGCGGGCCCCGACGGGCGCCGGCGACACGGTCACCGTCGAGCACTGGAGGAACCGCGGCCGCCGCCGGTCCCAGATCCGCATCCTGCGAGGCCCGATCCTCGGCGAGATCGAGCAGGACGCCAGCGGCCACCCGGTCATCACGCCCGACGCCGAGGCCGTCGAGCAGTACGGCGAGGCATGGGTCGGCGACCAGCTCAAGCGGGCCCACCGCCACAACGTAAAGCAGCAGAGCTGGACATGAGCGCCCGGGAGAGCTGACCTACCTCCCCCGATGGAGCCGCCGGGCAACGCGGCGGCTCCACCTTCGAGGGCCGCCGCGCATCGACTGCTCGACCCGCGGCGGCCCTCCCCTGAACGGCCGGACATGGAACTCGCCGGCCTCGCCCGCGTCCCGATGGCGCAGGCACCCTCCCGGTCGGCACCACGGTGTCCACGGCGGGCCGCCGGGAGGCCCCAAACCCCGGGTGGCAGTCCCCCCGTACTGCCGCCCGGCCACAGCTCCCGTCGACGGGGTGCCCCGCTTCGTGCGGGGTAGCGGCCCGGCCCTGTGAGGGGCCGGGCCGCACTCTGTCTGATCGGCCGATACTGCGACGCGGGATGCCGAGTGACACTCACAGTAGGGACGTGACTCCGGCGTCGGGACCCGCTCCTGGTGGGTCGTCGGGCCTGTCCCCCCGAAGCCGCCGCCCGGTCGGGCGGCGGCTTCCCGCATACCTCCGCAGAGCGATTCCCCCAGTATCCCCCCACCATCGTCCACATTGCGCACAGTGATGGGCGTTCACCAGCGGCGCAGCATCACCGCTGGTCAGTGGCTATAGGGTTCAAATCCCACCGCCACCGCCAAGAGCACGACGAACGCCGGGCCTTCCGAATCGGGGGGCCCGGCGTTCGCGTTCGCGGGGATGCGGTCGGTCCGGAGGCGCCTCCCGATTCCGTGGCGGCGGAAGGCTAGTCTGTCGGCATCGCGCGCAAGGACTGCGGCCCGGAGCGGCGCGGTCGGCGGCACAGCGAAGGGCGGACAGCGGGTGAAACGGTCCTCGACGGGCGCGAAGGTCTTCAACGGCGTCGTCATCGGCGCCTCGCTCCTGCTGGCCGCGATCCTGCTGCTGCACCGCTTCATCCCGAATCGCTGGTTCAACCTCGGCAGCCTCATCGAGACGTTCCTGCCGTGGTTCGGGCTCGCGGTGCCGGTGCTGCTCGTGCTCGCGGCGATCCGCCGCCGCCCGCTGGCGATCGTGTGCGCGCTGCTGCCGGCCCTGGTCTGGCTCCAGATGTACGCGGGGCTGTTCCCCGACAAGCACGAGGGCCCCGGGGACTTCCGGATCGTCGCCCACAACGTCAACGCCGAGAACTTCGACACCGCGGCGACGGCCGCGACCCTCACCGCCGCCGAGCCCGACATCATCGTGCTCGTCGAGCTCACCGAGGACCAGCGCCTCTCCTGGGCCGAGGCCCTGAACGAGCGCTACCCGTACTCCGTCGCCTACGGCACCGTCGCGCTGTGGTCGGCCTACCCTGTCGCGGCCTCCAACGAGGTCGACCTCAACCTGGGCTGGGCCCGGGCCTTCCGCGCCGAGGTCGACATCGACGGCGAGCCGGTCGCGGTCTACGTCGCCCACCTCTTGTCGGTCCGCGTCAACACCGAGGGCTTCACCTCCGAGCAGCGCAACGAGACCGCCGAGCTCCTCGGCGAGGCCATCGCCGACGAGCCGCTCGATCGGGTCGTCCTCGCCGGGGACCTCAACGGGACCGTCCAGGACCGCTCGCTCGCCCCGATCACCTACCAGCTCGAATCCGCGCACGCCTCGGCCGGGAAGGGCTTCGGGTTCACCTGGCCCGCGGACGCCCCGCTCGCCCGCATCGACCAGGTGCTCTACCGCGGGCTCGAGGCGACCGGCTCGGACGTCCTGGACGCGACCGCCTCCGACCACCGGCCGGTGCTCGCCGACTTCACGCTCTGAGGGGTTGCAACCCGGGACGGGCGCTCGGGCGTCTTGGTGGTGTGACCGAAGACGACGCCACCGTGATCCTGCCCGCCGTGGGCGACCTCGACGACCGCGACCGCGACGACACCGCGGTGTTCGCGCGGGTCGCCGACGTGGCAGAGCCGCGAGGCGGAGCGCTCATCGTCCTGGACGGGGTCGGGATGACCTATCCGGGCCCGCCGCCGGTGGAGGCGCTCAAGCCCGTCGAGCTGCGCGTGGACGACGGCGAGTACGTCGCGATCGTGGGCCCCTCCGGTTCGGGCAAGTCCACGCTCCTGAACCTCCTCGGCCTCCTGGACGCCCCGACCGCCGGGACGTACTGGTTCGACGGCCACGACACCTCCACGATGAAGGAGGCCAAGCGCACCCAGCTGCGCGCCGACAAGATCGGGTTCATCTTCCAGGCCTTCCACCTCATGGCCCACCGCACCGCCACCGAGAACGTCGCGATGGCCCTGGTCTACCAGGGCATCCCGCGCCGCAAGCGCCGCCAGATCGCCCGCGAGAAGCTCGAACTCGTCGGCCTCTCGCACCGCCTGGACGCGCTGCCGACCACGCTGTCGGGCGGCGAGCGCCAGCGTGTGGCGATCGCCCGCGCCCTGGCGGCCGAGCCGAGCCTGCTCCTGTGCGACGAGCCGACCGGCAACCTCGACTCCAAGACCGCCGACGCGATCCTGGCGACCCTGGACGAGCTGCACTCCCAGGGCCTGACGATCCTCATGATCACCCACGACCACGACGTGGCCGAACGCGCCGAGCGCGCCGTCACCATCCGCGACGGCCAGCTCCGCGAAGGCAACCACCTCCACGACGACCACCAGCCCGAGACCGACCGGACGCCGACCGACGAGGCCGACCCCGGCACGCTGGTCATGCCTTCGGTGGGCGCGGCCCCCACAGCGGTACAGCCGGGCGCGGCCCCGACGGCGGTGCAGCCGGTGGCGGGTCGGCAGCGGCGCGCCTGAGACCGCCGCTGCCGCAACGGATATGAGGGAGGGCCCGCGCCGTACGGCGCGGGCCCTCCCTCATATCCGTTGTCGCGGTCCGCGTCCGGGCTCTGAAGGCCCGGACGCGCCCGGTCAGTCGCGGTCGCCCGGTCCCGGCGGTGTGGACGCGTCGTCGCCCGGTTCGGGCGTCTCCTCGTCCTCCTCCTTGTAGTCGGAGCCGTTGGAGACGAGGATGTAGATCGGGCTGCCCTTGGGGGCCGAGCCGGTCATCGAGGTCGCGAACGCTTCGCCCTCTTTGCATTCGGAGTCGAACTGTCCCGGGGCGATGGAGGCTTCGAAGCCGGCGCCGGCGACCTTCGAGCGGGCCTCGTCGGCGTCCATGCATTCGATGGAGGGGATGGAGACGAGGTTCTTGCCGTTGACCATCTTGTCGGAGGGTTCGTCCCAGTCCTTCTTGTCGAGGCCTTTGACGGCGGCCTTGAGGATGTCGACGCCGGTCTCGCGGACCTGCTCGTGGAAGTTCGCGGCGAGGTCCGCGTTCGAGGAGTTGTCGGGGTCGCCGACGAAGGTGGCGGTGGCGGCGTTGGGGGTCGCGCCGATGAACCAGTAGGCGCGGTCGGAGTCGGCGGTGCCGGTCTTGCCCATGATGGGGCGGCCGAAGTCCTCGGCCTCGCGGGCGGTGCCGCCGACGCACTGGGTGCGGTCGGCCGAGTCGTAGACCGGGCAGTGCGCGGCGCTGACGGCGGCGAGGGCGACTTCCTTCTTGATGGCCTGGTCGCATTGGGGCTCGACGGCTTCGGGCAGTTCTTCGCCGTTGGCGCCGATGATCTGGAGGACCGGGAGCGGTTCGCAGTGCTTGCCGCCGGCGGCGACGGTGGCGTAGGCCTCGGCCATGTCCATCGGCGTGGTGGTGTCGCCCATGCCGAGGGTGAACACGCCGTAGGAGTCGAGGTTGTCGCGGTTCTGGTCGACGCCGCTGCCGGGGTAGAAGGTGACGCCGAGCCGCTCGGCCACGTCGACGGCCTTGGAGGTGCCGACCATCTGCTGGAGCTGCGCGAAGGCGGTGTTGGAGGACTTGCCGAACATGCCCCACATGTTCAGGGGCGCACCGGAGGCGTAGGAGCCGTCGTTGCTCGGGCACCAGTGCTTCACGCCGTCGTCGATGTAGCCGCCGCAGGCGGAGTCCTCCTTCGCGTCGGCGGGGTACATCGTGGTGTACCGCATCGGCGAGGGCAGGGTGGTCTTGAGCGGGAAGCCCTCTTCGAGTGCGGCGAGCAGGGTGAACATCTTGAAGGTCGACCCGGCCGGGAAGCCCGAGGACTGCTCGTTGCCGCTGAGCAGGGGGATGGTCGTGTTCGGGTAGCTCGACTGCTTCTCGTCGTCGCCGTCGGTGCGCGGCCCGTTGTCGGTGAGGTCGAGGCTGTAGACGCGGTTGACGGCCATGGCCCGGATGTGGCCGGTGCCGGGGGTGATGGTCACCGAGCCGAGGGCGCGCGGGTCGTCGTCGTCGATCTCGTCGTGGATGGCGTCCATCGCCGCGTCCTGGAGCTCGGGGTCGAGAGAGGTGACGATCTTGTAGCCGCCGCGCTTGAGCAGGGACATGCGGTCGCGCTCGGTCTCGCCGAAGGCCTCCTGGTCGCTCCACCAGTCCTTGAAGTAGTCGCAGAAGAAGCCCCAGTTGGGGGTGGCGACGTCGACGCATTCGCTGCGGACGGGCCGGGGGTCGAGGCCCAGGGGCAGTTCGGCGGCCTCGTCGGCCTCGGCCTGGGTGATCGAGTCGAGGTCGACCATGCGCTGGAGGACCCAGTTGCGGCGGTCGATGATGTCGCCGTCGTCGCCTTCGCCGTCGATGAGGCCGTCGGCGTAGGAGGGGAACTTCGGGAGGGAGGCGAGGGTCGCGGCCTCGGCGAGGGTGAGTTCGCTCGGGGGCTTGTTGAAGTACGTGTAGGAGCCGGCGTGGACGCCGTAGGCCTGGTTGCCGAGGTAGATCACGTTGAGGTAGCCCTCAAGGATGTCCTCTTTGGACATCGTCTCCTCGATCGCCATGGCGTACCGGGCTTCGCGGAGCTTGCGCTCGTAGGTGTCCTCGGACGCTTCGATGACCTCGTCGATGCTTGAAGCGGAGTAGATCAGGGTATTGCGTACGAACTGCATGGTGAGGGTCGACGCCCCCTGGGAGTCCCCGCCCTGGTTCGCCACCGCGGCGCGGACGATGCCGGCCCAGTCGACGCCCTTGTGCTCGTAGAACTTCGAGTCCTCCGCGGCGAGGAGGGCCTCGATCATGAGGGGGGAGACCTCGTCGAGGGTGACCTCGCGGCGGTTCTCCTCGTAGAAGGAGGTGATGAGGGTCTTGCCGTCCGATGCGTACACATAGGACGTCTGCGGCAGGGTCGGCTTGGTGAGCTCGGTCGGCAGCGACTCGAATGAGTCGACGCCGTCCTCCGCCACCATCCCGGCGATGCCCACGAGGGGGAATGCGGCCGCGGCCGCGAGCACGCCGGCGAGCACACCGCAGACGAGCAGGGTCAGGGCGCCCCCCAGGGGACTCCGGTCGCGTTTCAAGGTCTCCACCGCCTCAGATTAGAACGGACGTCGGGAAGCGCGTGCATCGCCACATCCTTGTGTCAACCGACGGCCCGGATACGGTCCCGGCGGCGCCGGGTTCCGATGCGGGCGCCGCGGGGGACCGCTCGCGGACCGCGTACCGGCCCAGGCGAGACGGACGTCCTCTGGTGATACGCCGCGAGTTCGGAGTGAAGCTGCGCCCGTATCGGAATCGTTATTATCGCGAGTCGCCGTCGCGAAGCGAACCGTAGGGGTGAAGCCGTGCCGGTGAGTCCGAATTTCGTCTCGGAGAGTAGTCAAACAGTTACAAGAGGTGTAAGGTCCGTTCTGGCGGCGACGTTGAGTGATCGAGAGATCACTCGAATGTAGTCGTCGGGGGGTTTGAAGGGAAGATCTCACGGGGAGGTCATGCGGATGGGACTGCTGATCGACTGGACGACCAAGGCGCTGTGTCAGGAAGGTGATCCTGACGCCCTGTTCGTGCAAGGGGCAGAACAGAACAACGCGAAGAAGGTATGTCGCGGCTGCCCGGTGCGGCTGGAATGCCTCGCCGACGCGCTCGACAACCGCATCGAGTTCGGCGTCTGGGGCGGCATGACAGAACGGGAGCGGAGGGCGCTGCTGCGCAAGCACGCCGACGTCCGCTCCTGGAGGGCCGTCTTCGATGTCGCTCTGGAGGAGGAACAGCGGGGCGCCCGCAAGGGAGGACGTCGCCGGATACCGGTGAACGTGAACTACTGACCGGCGAGCCGCTCACCAGCGGCGAAGGCAGACCACCGCGCCCGAGACGGCACCGCCGTCCGGGCGCGTTCGCGTTCCCGGAAACCTCCGCGGCCGAGCCGACCGCCGAACGCGAACCCGACCGGGACGCTCAGGCCCCCGCCGCCGCGGCCCCGAACGCGCGGAGGTCGTCGAGGTCGACCACCTCCACGCCCAACGCCGGCACCCACCGCTGCGGCACCGACGGGCACGCCGCCGTGTACCGCACCGCCACCCGCTCCTCGGCCGCCCGCCGCCGCGCCAGATCCGCGTGCACCCGCAGCACCGCCGCCACCGGGTCCTCCGCGTCCGACTCCTCAAGCGCCGCCGCCGCACCCAGCGCCCGCTCCGCCGACAGGTCCGCCGCCACCGGCGTCAACCGGTTGAGGATCATCCCGTCCAACGGCATCCGCTCCTCGGTCAGCCGCCGCGTGAAGTACACCGCCTCGCCCACCGCCGCCGGCTCCGGCGCCGCCACCACCAGGAACGACGTCTCGTCCCCCTGCAACGCACGGAACGTCGCCTCCGCGCGCTTGCGGAACCCGCCGAACGTGTCCTCCAGACTCGCCGTGAACTCCGCGACATCCGTCAGCAGATGCCCGCCCAGCACCTTGTTGAACACCCGCGTGAACACCGCCGCACTCGCACCCATGAGCGAGAGCATCGACCGCCGCGCCCCCGGCGTCGACGCCGACAGCAGCCGGATCACCCGCCCGTCCAGCAGCCGCGCCAACCGCGCCGGCGCGTCCAGGAAATCCAGGGCCGACCGCGACGGCGGCGTGTCCAGCACGATGAGGTCCCACCGCCCCGTCGCCCGCAACTGCCCCAGCTTCTCCATCGCCATGTACTCCTGCGTCCCCGAGAACGTCGAGGACACCGCCTGGTAGAACGGGTTCGCGAAGATCTCCGCCGCCCGCTCCGCACTCGTATGCGACGCCACCACCTCGTCGAACGTCCGCTTCATGTCGAGCATCATCGCGTCCAGCGAACCGCCCGCCACCCCCGCGACCGCCTTCGGCGTGTTCCCCAGCGCCTCCATGCCCAGCGACTGCGCCAACCGCCGCGCCGGATCGATCGTCAACACCACCGCACTGCGGCCGTGCACCTCCGCGGCCCGCAGCGCCAGCGCCGCCGCCGTCGTCGTCTTCCCCACCCCGCCCGAACCGCAGCACGCGACCACATGCTTCCCGGCATCGCCCAGCAGACCGTCGACGTCCAGCTCAACGCCCATGCGCCGCTCCGATCTCCACGACGGGACGCGACCCGCCCCAAGCCTCACACCGCATCGGCGCCGCCGTCCGCACGCCGCGGCTCCTCGACACCCTGCTCGATACCCTGCCGCAGCACCCGCGCCAACCCGTACAGCCCCGACAAGTCCACACCCTCGGGCAGCAGCGGCAACTCCTCGACCGGACGGCCCAGCCGCTCCAACCGCTCCCGGTACCCGCCCACCGCCTCGATCTCGGCCCGCGCCGCCGCGTACTCCGACATCAGGCCCTCCACCAGCGCCGCGTCCGCGCCCAGCCCCGCACGGGCCAGACCCGCCCCGACCTCCTCGCCGGAGACCTCCACGGTCTTCGCCGCCGACACCTTGTTGAGCACCACCCGCCCCACCGGCAGATCCGCCGCCGCGAGCTCCTTGTACGCGTCCAACGTCTCCTGCACCGGCATCGCCGCGGGCGTCGTCACCAGATGCACCGCCGTCAGACTCGAATGCAGCATCCGCGCCACCGACCGCGAGTGCTTCCCGATCGGCCCGGTCTTCGCCAGACGCCCGCTCTCGACGGTCACGTTCAGGAACTTCACCACCCGGCCCGTCGGCGGCGCGTCCAGCACCACCGCGTCATAGGCCATCCGCCCCGACTCGGTGCGCGACACCGCCTCCTTGAGCTTCCCCGTCAGCAGGATGTCCCGCAGCCCCGGCGCGATCGTCGTCGCGAAGTCGATCGCCCCGAAACGCTGCAACGCCTTCCCGGCCGAACCGAGCCGGTAGAACATCGTCAGATAGTCCAGCAGCGCCTCGTCGGCGTCCACCGACTGCCCGAACACCTCGCCCCCGCCCGGCCCCGCCGCCAGATGCCGCTCCTCGTAACCGAGCGACGGCACCTCGAACAGCGGCGCGATGCCCTGCCGGCCCTCGACCTCCACCAGCAGCACCCGCCGCCCCGGCCCCGCCAGGGCCAGCGCCAACGCCGCGGCCACCGAGGTCTTCCCCGTACCGCCCTTCCCGGTGACGATGTGCAGGCGCGGCACCGGAAGCGAGCTGGCAGTCATTCAACGGAGTCTAGTCACTGCGCCGCGACGCCGCAGATGAGCCATTGCGGCTCACCCGCCTCGGCGACGAGCGAGAACACCCACGTCGCCGGGTCCGACAGCGCCGCCCCGCCGCCCGGGTCCACCCGGATCTCGGCCGTCACCGTCGCCGCCCCGACCGACCGCGCCGTCTCCGTCACCTCACCCCAGGCGAACGCCCCGGGCCCCTCCGCGGCGGCCATCCGCTCCAACGCACCGGCCAGATCCCGGTCCGCCTTGTCCGCGCACAACCAGGCCGCCGACGCCTCGGCGTCCCGCTCGTCCAGCAGCGCCGCCAAGAACGCCTCCACGGTGTGCTCGGGCGAATCGGCGACCTCCGCGACGTCCGGCAGCAGCCGCAGCGCACCGAACACGAGCGCGCCGCAGAACGCCAGCGCCGCGGCGGCGGTCAGCAGCGCCCACCCCCGGCCCGGACGACGCGGGCGCGCGCCGCGCACGCCACGACCGGACCCGGTCGCGGAGGCGGGGGAAACGGAAGGGGCCGCGGGCGAGGCGGCGGTCTCTTGCGGCTGGGCCGCGGTGTCTGACGACACGGAAACTCCCTGGTTCACTGATGCCGCGGCAGAGGCGGCGAAGCGGGAAAGCACAGTGGGGAGGCGACGCACTCCGAGCGTAGCGGTGCGGCGCGGGCGAATCAAGACGCCGTACTGTGGGCCCATGGAGAAATGGGAGTACTTCACCGCACCGCTGCTCATCCACAACACGAAGATGATCCTCGATACGTTCGGCGAGGACGGATGGGAACTCGTCACCGTCCTGCCCGGCCAGAACTCCGAGCAGCTCGTGGCCTACTTCAAGCGGAAGAAGGAGCAGTAGCGGTGACCGATGTGGACAAGGCGCTCGCGCGCCTGGGCTTGCAGCTCCCCGCGGTCGTCCCGCCGGTGGCCGCCTACCAGCCCGCCGTCCGGGCCGGCGACTTCGTCTACACCTCGGGCCAGCTCCCGATGGTCGACGGCGCACTGGCCGCGACCGGCAAGGTCGGCGCCGAGGTCGACCCCGAGCTGGGGTACGAGCTGGCGCGGATCTGCGGCCTGAACGCGCTGGCGGCGGTGGCCTCGGTCGCCCCGCTCGACCAGGTGGTGCAGATCGTGAAGGTCGTCGGCTTCGTCGCCTCGGCGCCCGGGTTCACCGGCCAGCCGAAGGTGGTCAACGGCGCCTCCGAGCTGCTGGGCGAGGTGTTCGGCGAGGCCGGCGTCCACGCCCGCAGCGCTGTCGGCGTCGCCGAGCTGCCGCTGGGCGCCCCCGTCGAGGTCGAGCTCATCGCCCGCCTCGCGCCGGGCGCCAAGACCGTCCTCGTTTAGTCCTTCCGCACGGCCGCTCCCGCCTCGCGGGAGCGGCCGTCGCCGTGCCGTCCTCAGGTGATGGACGGGAGGACGCGGGTCTCGACCTCGCCGAGGGCGATGGTCGTGCCGCGCGGGCCCGGGGCGGTGGCGGTGACCTTGACGGTGTCGCCGTTCTCGAGCCGCCACTGGCCGGTCACGGCCTCGCCGGAGCCGTAGAGCAGGCCGGGGCGCAGGACGGCGCCGCCGACGGTGAGCTGCGAGAGTTGCTGCGCGGGCGTCCAGTACGCCTCGGCGAAGTCGGCGCCGGCGACGGCGACCCCGTTGACCTCGATGCTCAGTCGCAGGTCGTAGCCGTACCGGTCGGACTCCTTCAGGTAGGAGGCCATGTCGGGCCCGGGCTGGGGCGCGGCGGTGCGGGCGGCGTTGAGCGCCTCGATCGGGGTGACCCAGGCGCTCATGGAGGTCGCGAAGGACTTCGAGGCGACCGGGCCGAGGCCGTCGGTCTCCAGTTCGGCGAAGTCGCGGGCGGTCCAGTCGTTGAGCAGGACCGCGCCGAACACGTGCTCTTCGAACGCGTCGGGGGAGACGGGCCGGCCGATCTCGGTCTCGCCGCCGATGAGGAAGCCGACCTCGGCTTCGATGTCGAGGGCCCCCGTGGGGCCGAAGACGGGGCGCCCGTCCTCGCCGCGGCGGTGCCCGGCGGGGCGCACGAGCTCCATCCCGGAGGGGATGAGCGTCGAGGCGCGGCCGTTGGAGGCGCGCGGGTGGACGCTCATGGCGCCGGGGACGCGCAGGGTGAAGTCGACGTAGTCGGTCACCAGCAGCGGGGCGTGCATCCGGGCGTCGGTGACCGGCGTGAGCCAGTTCGAGGCGACGTCCTGGAGGCTCGGTTCGCTCAGGGCCTCCTGGATCTGGGCGCGGACCTGCCGCCACGCGGGCCGCCCGAGCGACAGGAGCCGGTTGAGGGCCGGGTCGCGCAGGGCGGTGCAGGCCGCGCAGGTCTGGCAGTCCCCTGAGAGGACGGCCTTGTGCATGTCGAGGATCTGGTCCCCGATGCGCACGCCGATGCGCGGCAGGTCCTCGTCGACGGTCGAGAAGACGCCGAAGGGGAGGTTGTGGATGTTGTACGGGCTCTCGTCCGCCCCGGGTACCCAGCAGGTCGTCACGTGTTCGTCCTCCAGTCACTTGTGTGAAGGGAGTAACGATCGCCGCCCGCGAAAGGTCACTCGGGGTCGCGGTGGCGGCGCAGAACTGTGAACCATCCCACCCATGCGGCGAGTGCGACGGCCGCGAACGCGAGGCGCGGACCGGCGGCGATCTCGGAGCCGAGCAGGGCCGGGACGGCGAACACGATCGCGGTGCCGAGCAGGACCGAGCGTCCCAGCGCGCCTCTGAAGAGGCCCTGGCCGAAGACCTTCTCGCGCCAGCGCGGGTCGTCGGCGTCGGCGTCGACCCAGCGGCGCGGGGTGCGCCTGGCCTCGGGCGGCAGCTGCCTGCCGAGGTCGAAT
This sequence comes from Glycomyces paridis, assembly GCF_004912155.1. GTDB lineage: Bacteria > Actinomycetota > Actinomycetes > Mycobacteriales > Micromonosporaceae > Glycomyces > Glycomyces paridis. The sequence goes on from NZ_STGX01000009.1 coordinate 73,450, forward strand.
GCGAGGCCGGCACGGTCGAGGCCAGCACGGTCGGGGCCGGCGCTGTCCGGGCCGGTGCTGTCGGGCCCGGTGTCGCCGAGGTCGGCGGCGGCCTGCCGGGAGCGGCGCGCGAGGTCGTCCATGCCGAGGTCCTCGGCGATGGCCGCGAGCACCAGGTGCGTGCGCGGCTGGTCGGGCGCGAGGTTCACGGCGTTCCACGCGGCGTCGAGCGCCGGCTGGGCGGCCCCGGCGTGGCGCGTGATGAGCGCGTAGTGGATGTGGTTGCGCCAGGAGGTGTGGTCGAGGTCGAGGAGGCTCGCGGCGGCCTGGAGTGCCTCGTCGTCGCGTCCGGCGTCGGCGAGCGCGTACCCGCGGGTGACCATCGCCCGCGTGTGCCGCGGCCGGTGGGCGAGGGCGGCGCCCGCGTACACGAGGGCCTCGTCGGGGTCGTGGTCGGCGAGCGCGCAGGCGGCGGCCATGGCGTTCGCGTCCGGGTCGAGGGGGTCGATGCGCAGGGCGGCGTCGGCCTCGGCGCGCGCGTCGGGGACCTGGCCCAGCTCGTACATGAGCTCGGCGCGCTGGAGGTGCTCGGCGACGGTGCCGCGGGTGGGGTCGTCCATGGGTCTCTACTCCCGGATGGGAATCAGTGCTGGTACAGCAACGCTACCGCGGTGGCCGCGAGTCCTTCGCCGCGTCCGGTGAAGCCCAGGCCGTCGGTGGTGGTGGCGGAGAGCCGGACGGGGGCGCCGATCGCGGCGGACAGGGCGGCCTCGGCCTCGGCCCGGCGGGGCCCGATGCGGGGGCGGTTGCCGATGACCTGGACGGACACGTTGCCCACGGCCCATCCGGCGTCCTTGACGCGGCGGACGGTCTCGTTGAGGAGGGCCTCGCCGGAGGCGCCGGCCCATTCGGGGCGGCTGGTGCCGAAGTTCGATCCGAGGTCGCCGAGCCCGGCGGCGGCCAGGAGGGCGTCGCAGGCCGCGTGCGCGGCGGCGTCGCCGTCCGAGTGCCCGGCCAGGCCCGCCTCGCCGGGCCATTCCAGGCAGGCGAGGCGGCATGGCACGTCCTCGTCGAAGCGGTGCACGTCGCTGCCGTGCCCGATGACGAAGGGCGTATTCGAGCGTTCGCTCTCGTCGGTGTCCACTTGGTTCGCTGGCGGAGGCCGGTTACTTGACCGGGGCCTCCGAGAGCAGGACCTTGTCGAGGATGTTGTCGGCCTCGGCCTTGACGCAGTCCTCGGCGAGGGCGATCTCGCCGGTGAGGATTTCGCGGGCCTTGGAGAGCATCCGCTTCTCCCCGGCGGAGAGGCCGCGTTCGCGGTCGCGCCGCCACAGGTCGCGGACGACCTCTGCTATTTTCAGCGGAGAGCCGGAGGCGAGCTTCTCGACATTGGCCTTGTAACGCCGCGACCAGTTGGTGGGTTCCTCGGTGTGTGGGGCGCGCAGCACCTCGAAGACCTCTTCGAGGCCTTCGGCGCCGACGACTTCCCGGACGCCGACGAGCTCGACGTTCTTGGCTGGAACCTTGACCGTGAGGTCACCCTGCTCGACGCGCAGCACGAGGTATTCCTGTTCGATACCACCGATGACGCGAGTCTCTACAGCTTCAACGAGTGCGGCCCCGTGGTGGGGGTAGACAACGGTCTCGCCGACACTAAAACCCATAGGATCGAAACCCCTTTCGCTGTGTCTAGCCTAACACGTCATCGGGGTTTTCCCCGACAGCGGATCGTTACGAATTCCCTGGTCAATTGGTATGTGACTGATTACTCTACGGCACCTTGGGCTTCCGGGCGGCGCGCGGAGGACGCAAATGAGGCCTGGGTCGCTCCGGCGTGTCGGGCCCGCGCGGCGCCGTTCCGGGGATGCTCCGAGCGGCTCCCGCGCGCCGGTCCGGCAGGCCCGCGACCGGCCCTTTTCGCCCCGGAGTCTGCAACATCCGTTCGGGCGCAACGGCATCGGTGTTCGAACGGGTTCCGGTGAGACGCAGGGCCCATCGCACGCACGGCCAAGGGAAGCGATGAGTCCTCGTCGTCTACGCTGTCGTCAGCATTCCTGTCGGAACTCAGGGAGGACCAGCAGTGGTCAGGGGAAACAACTCGTCGTTCACGGTTCGCCGCGTCGGCGCCATCGCGATCGCGGGGGCCACGGCGGTCGCCCTGTCCGCCTGCGGCGCGGGTCGGGAGACCCAGACCGACAGCAAGCAGTCGGCGGTCGCGGGCGTGAACGTCGATGTCGACGACCTCGCCCTGCGCGACCTCCAGATCGAGTTCGACTCGACCGAGGGCTACGCCGCCGGTGCCGACGCCGCACTGCGCGTGTGGATCGGCAACGAGGGCGACCAGGAGGTGCGCCTCACCGGCGTCACCGTCCGCGCCGACGAGGCGACCGCCCCCGACGACCTGCTCGGCACCGTGACCTTCGTCAGCCCCGCCGCCCAGGCCGCCGAGGCCGAAGCCGAAGCCGCCGAGTCTGCGAGCGAGGACGCCTCCGAGGAGGCCGACGAGGAGTCGACCGACGAGACCGCGGACGCCGAGGAGACCACCGAGGCCCCCGCGACCCCCGAAGAGGACCCCTTCGAAGGCGAGACCGCCATCGACGTGGCGATCGCCCCGGCCGACTACGCCCGGCTCGACCACGGCGTCGAAGGCGGCGACTACCTCCTCCTCGAAGACCTCACCCAGGACCTCCCCGTCGGCGGCTCCGTGTGGGTGACCTTCACCTTCTCCAACGGCCAGGAGTTCGGCGTCGAACTGGCGATCGGCCAGTCCCTCGACGCCGAGGACCGCTCCTTCTACGAGCCCGAAGAGCCCGCCGAACACTAGGCGACAGCGTCACGACGGGCCCCGATCCACAAGGATCGGGGCCCGTCGTCGTACTGGGTACGGAGTGCCCGCCGATTTGGGCGCCGGCATCGTCGCGCGCGGTCGCGGCGGCGGGTCGAGGCACCCGGGGAGACCGAGCCGGTGCAACCGTGCCCGTCGTCGTTCTACCCTGCTGCGGCGTTCGCTACTTGCACAGCGGCCAGCGGCGCTCCACGGTCTCTTCGCGGCCCTTGCGGCGGAAGTACGCCTCCAGGCTCGCGGCGTCCTCGGCGTGCCAGCGCACCTGCGAGTCGTGGAGGTCGCGGGCGGTGAGGCCGCCGACCTCGGGGTACATGGCGCCGATCGCGCGGGCCAGGGCCACCGTCGCCTCCGCGTCGCCGCCCGCCGAGTGCGCCTCGGCGTGGGCGACGCCGTAGTGCAGGGCGGTCGCGCCCAGGGTGCGCTTGCCCTTGCGGTAGCGGTCGACCCGCTTGTCGAGCACCGACGGGTCGACCACCGCCGCGCGGTGCCATTCCGGCTGCGGCAGGCCGTGCCGTTCCAGCTCGTACGACAGCAGTGTGCAGTCGAAGCCCGCCCGGAAGGCCACCAGCGGCACCTCGGCGGCGATCGCGGCCGCGATCTGCTCCGCGACGCCCGCGAGGACCTCCTTCGGGTCCCCGCCCTCGGACCGCACCTGTTCGTCGGTGATGCCGTGGACGCGGGACGCCCCCGGCGGGATCGGCACGCCCGGGTCGATCAGCCACGTCGTCGGGCCCTCACTCGTCACCAGGGCGACCTGCACGATCCGGTCCCCGGCGACGTCGACGCCGGTCGTCTCGGTGTCGAAGCCCAACAGGGGCCCCGTAAACCATTGTTCGCTCATGTCGACACCGTACCGGCCGGGTACGACGATCCCTCCCTCGCGCACCGCGACCAGGCGAAACCATGCCAAAGACCGCGAAAGCCCGCCCGAGGTCCTCCAGGGGCGCTTCGGGACGGAGGCGATGACGCACCCCCGGACTACCCTCGCCGCATGAGCGCACCCCGACCCGGCGCCACCGCCCGGCGCACGCCCACCGACACCGGCGTCGTCCTGGAGGCGGTGCTCGAACGCGTCACCTACGCCGACGAGGAGACCGGGTACACGATCGCCCGCGCCAGCCCCGCCCGCGGCGGCGCCGACCTCGTCACCGTCGTCGGCCCGCTCCTGGGCGCCCAGGTCGGCGAGTCCCTCTCCCTCACCGGCCGCTGGTCGAGCCACCCGAAGTACGGCCGCCAGTTCGAAGTGCATTCCTACCGGACCGTCCTGCCCGCCACCGTCCAGGGCATCGAGCGCTACCTCGGCTCGGGCCTCATCAAGGGCATCGGGCCCAAGACCGCCGCGAAGATCGTCGCGCACTTCGGGACCGCGACCCTCGACGTCATCGACGGCGACGCCGCCCGCCTCGTCGAAGTCCCCGGCCTCGGACCCAAGCGCACCAAGGCGATCGGCGCCGCCTGGGTCGAGCAGCGCGCCATCAAGGAGGTCATGGTCTTCCTCCAGTCCGTGGAGGTCTCCACCTCGCTGGCCGTGCGCGTCTACAAGCAGTACGGCGACGCCGCGATCGGCGTGGTCAAACACGAGCCCTACCGCCTCGCGAACGACGTGTGGGGCATCGGCTTCAAGACCGCCGACGCCATCGCCCGCGCCGTCGGCATCCCCCACGACGCCCCCGAACGCGTCAAAGCCGCCCTCCAGTACACGCTGTCGCAGGCCTCCGACGCCGGCCACTGCTTCCTGCCCGCCCCCAACCTCGTCGCCGACACCGTCGAACTCCTCGGCCTCGCCCCCGGCCTCGTCGCCCGCTCCCTCGACGAACTCGCCGCCGCCGCAGAGCACGTCGTCGCCGAAGACGTCCCCGCCTCGGGCGGCACCGTCCCCGCCCGCTACCTCGCCCCGTTCTTCCACGCCGAACGCGGCCTCGCCGCCGGCCTCCTCGCCCTCCTGCACGCCGACGAGGACCGCCTCGGCGCCTTCGCGGGCGTCGACTGGGACCGCGCCTTCGCCTGGCTCCACCGCCGCGGCGACGCCGAACTCGCGCCCGAGCAGGCCGAAGCCGTCAGACTCGCGCTCACCGAGAAGGTCGCCGTCCTCACCGGCGGCCCCGGCTGCGGCAAGAGCTTCACCGTCGCCTCCATCGTCGCCCTCGCGAAAGCCAAGGGCGCCAAGGTCATGCTCGCCGCCCCCACCGGGCGGGCCGCCAAACGCCTCGCCGAACTCACCGGATTCGAGGCCCGCACCCTCCACCGGATGCTCGAACTGCGGCCCGGCGGCGACGCCGCCTACGACCGCGACAACCCCCTCGACGTCGACCTCCTCGTCGTCGACGAATCCTCCATGCTCGACACCATCCTCGCCAACCGGCTCGTCAAAGCCGTCCCGCCCGGCGCCCACCTCCTCCTCGTCGGCGACGTCGACCAGCTCCCCAGCGTCGGCGCCGGCGAAGTCCTCCGCGACCTCCTCGCCGCCGAGACCATTCCGCGTGTGCGCCTGACCCGGATCTTCCGCCAGGCCGCCGAATCGGGCGTCGTCGCCAACGCCCACCTCGTCAACCGCGGCGCCATGCCCGAACTGACCGAGCACACGGACTTCTTCTGGTTCGCCTGCGACGACAACGAAGCCGTCGCCGACCGGGTCGTGGAGATCGTCGCGACCCGCATCCCCGCCAAGTTCGGACTCCACCCCGTCCGCGACGTCCAAGTCCTCGCCCCCATGCACCGCGGCGGCCCCGGCGCCGGCAACCTCAACGCCCGCCTCCAGGAAGCCCTCACCCCCGCACGCGACGCCACCCCCGAACGCCGCCACGGCGGACGCGTCTTCCGCGTGGGCGACAAGGTCATCCAGATCCGCAACAACTACGGGAAAGGCGCCGCGGGCGTCTTCAACGGCACCGTCGGACTCGTCAGCGCCATCGACCCGGTCGAACAGACCCTCACCGTCCGCACCGACGAGGACGAAGACGTCGCCTACGACTTCGGGGAACTCGACGAACTCGCGCACGCCTACGCGATCACCGTGCACCGCTCACAGGGCAGCGAATACCCGGCCGTGGTGGTGCCGGTGACCACGAGCGCGTGGACGATGCTGCGACGCAATCTCCTGTACACGGCGATCACGCGCGCGAAGCGCCTCGTGGTCCTCGTCGGCTCGAAGCAGGCGCTCGAAGCGGCCGTGCGCACCGCCGGGACCGGCAAACGCCACACCGGGCTGACACACCGGCTCGCCATCTGACGGCGTGCGTCGGCGGCGCGGTTCTGCGGCGCGGTCCGGGAGCACCGTTCAGGAGCACGGTCCGGCCGCGCCGATGCGACATGCCGCCGCGCCCGCGCTGCGGGCTCGGCGGTCCGGCGCGTCTACGCTTCGGCGACTCGCACGACCGCGCCGGCGGCCGTGAGCCTGCCGTGCGCGGCGGCCGCGGCCGCGTGGCCGACGCCGGAGAGGACCGTGGAGGGCGTGACGTCCGCCAAGCGCTTGGCCTCGGCCAGGCCGAAACCCGTGATCGCCCGGATCTCCTTGATCACCTGGATCTTCTTCGACCCCGCGTCGTCCATGACCACGGTGAAACGCCCGGTGGCGGCGTCGGTCGCAAGCCCGTCGGGCGTTCCCGCAGGGGCCATCGCCGCGGGGGCCTCGGTCATCCGCACCGTCGCGCCCGCGTTCGCGAGCACCCGGTAGGCCGTGCTCGCGGTGCCGTGGTCGACGCCCGCGAGGACCACCGAGGGCATCCGGTCGGTGAGGCCCTTCGCCTCGGCCAGACCCAGCTTCGTGAGGGCGCGGATCTCCTTGATCACCTGAATGCGCTTGGCGCCCGCGTCCTCGAGGACCAGCATCCACTCGCCCGGCTGCGACGGGATCACCGGCAGCTCGCCCTTCGCGGACGGGTACACCACCCAGTGCTCGGAGCGCTCGTCCTTCTTGTACGACCGCTGCGTCACCGTCACCATGAGCGCCACCAGGCCCCCTCCGACGACGAAGAGGGCCAGGACCAGCACGTTCACCAAGGTCATGACGGCACCGCTAGCGGTAGTTCGTGAACTGGAGGGCGACGTCGAGGTCCTTGCCCTTGAGCAGCGCGATGACCTCCTGAAGGTCGTCGCGCTTCTTGCCGGTCACGCGGAGCTTGTCGCCCTGCACCTGCGGCTTGACGCCCTTGGGGCCCTCGTCGCGGATGATCTTGCCGATCTTCTTCGCGTCCTCGGTCGCGATGCCCTGCTTGAACGCCACGTCGATCTTCGTCTCCTTGCCCGACTGGCGCGGGTCGGAGGCGTCGACGGCCTTGAGGGAGATGCCGCGCTTGATGAGCTTCTCCTTGAGGACCTCCAGGGCCGCCTTCGCGCGGTCCTCGGTCTCGGCGGCCACCACGGCCGCCTCGTCACCGCTGCGCTCCACGCTCGCGCCCGTCCCGCGGAAGTCGAACCTGGTCCCCAGTTCCCGCTGGGCCTGGTTGATCGCATTGTCGAGCTCGGCGAGGTCGATCTCGGAGACGATGTCGAACGAGGCGTCGGCCATGGCAGTCCGGTCCTTCCGGTAGGTTCGGGCCCGGCCGATCCGCGACCGCGGAGGCGGGGCGCGCGGTCGTCGGCGCGGCGGCGCGCCGCGACACCGGGGCGCGATCGCCTAGCTTAGTCCGGGCCCGCCGCCCCGGACGCGCGCGCCCGGACGCGACGGCAGTGAACGCCGTCTCAACGGGGGAGAACCCGCTTGCGCCGCCCCCCGGGCGGGAGGCTATTCTTGCTCTCGCTACACGCCACGGCAGGTTACCCAAGTGGCCAAAGGGAGCTGACTGTAAATCAGCCGTCATCGACTTCGCAGGTTCGAATCCTGCACCTGCCACCAGTAGCGAACGGCCCGCCCCGGGGAAACCCGGGACGGGCCGCTCGCGTATCCGGTCGACTCTCAGACCGACTCGGGGATCTCGCGCGGGAGCCAGGCCGCGGTCTCCCAGCCGCCCTCAGGGCGCGGCTGCGCCCGCAGCTGGCCGCCGACCGCGTCCACGCGTTCGCCCAGACCGACCAGGCCCATGCCGGCACCCGACTGCGCGAGCGGACCGGACGCCCGGCCCTTCGGCGGGCGGCCGTTGTCGCGCACCGACACCTCCAGGCCCTTCCCGCCCGCCGCCGCGACCACCACGCGCACGCGCGAGGCCCCGCGGGCGTGCTTGCGCACGTTCGTCAACGCCTCCCGCACCACCCGGTGCGCCGTCGCCGCGATCTCCGGCGCCACCGCACCGGCCAGCTCCGGCGAGATGAAGCAGGTCGCGTCCGTGCCCTCCCGGCTGAACCGCTCCACGAGGTCCTCGATCTGCGACAGGTCCCCCAACGGGTCCACGCCGCCGCCCGAGTCCTCCTCGCGCAGCACCGTCACCATCCGCCGCATCGACGCCAGCGCCGCCAGGCCCGCGCCCTCGATGTCCGCGAACGCCTTCCGCGGATCGGTGTCCGTCACCTGCGCGGCCTGCGCGAGCACCACCATGCCCGTCACGTGGTGCGCCACGAAGTCGTGCATCTCCCGCGCCAGCTCCAGGCGCTCGGCCCGGCGCACCTCCTCCTGCGTTTCCCGGCGCAGCTTGTCCAGGCTCCGCAGGTACGCGCCGAAGCCGATCACCGTGGTCATCGCCATGGCGGTCAGCATCGTCCCGCCGATCGCGGCGCTCTGAAGGTCGTTGCTGTACAGGCGCGCCACACCGATCAGCATCACCGCCGTGCCGGTGGCGAACGCGACCCATCGACCGGGCGCGGCGTCCCAATGGCGGACCGCGAAGAGCATGAGCAGACCCAGCGCCAGCAACTCGGCCGTACCCACGCCCCGGATGCCCTGGTCGTAGATGAGATCGAGCAGCGTCGCCGCGAGGGACGCGGCCGCCGCGGCCGCGATCCAGCGCTTGCGGCCCGGGCGGTACCAGTAGTACACGAAGATGACGAACAGGGAGACCGCCGTCTCCACCCAGGCGATCCACGAGTGAACCGGCGGTTTCTGATTGTCGCCGTGGGAGAACATCTCGGCAAGCAGCGTCAGCAGCAGTAGGCCGATGATGCCGGCCTTGAGCAGGCGCATGGAGACCCGGTTGAAGCGGCTGCTCCAAGCCGACTGGGCGGACGTCGCGGTCATGCCCCCGACCGTATCCGCTGTGAACGGGCCCTCCGTCGAACGGCCGACCCGCGCCGCCCGAAACCCGTCCGCGAGCCGAAGCGGCGGGGTCCCGCCCGGGGCGACGCTGATGTCATGAACGGATTCCTGGACGCCACCACCGCCGTGAGCCTCGTGCTCCTGGCCGTGTTCCTCGTCGCCGGCATCGCCGCGCCCTTCCTCCCCGCCCAGCGAAAGGACCGCCGATGAGGCCGCCCATGCTCACCGCCCGTGCGCTCGTCAAGCGCTTCGGGACCGCCCCGGCCCTCGACGGGGTCGACTTCCACGCCGCGCCCGGCGAGTCGGTCGCCGTCACCGGGCCCAGCGGCTCCGGCAAGTCCACGCTCCTGCACTGCCTCGCCGGGATCATGCGCCCCGACGACGGCGAGGTCCGCCTCTTCGACGAACGCATCGACTCGCTCTCGGAGCGCCGCCGCAGTCATTTGCGGCGCACCCGCTTCGCGTTCCTCTTCCAGTTCGGGCAGCTCCTGCCCGAACTGCCCGCGGAGGAGAACGTCGCCCTGCCGCTCATGCTCGACGGGCGCTCGCGCCGCGACTCGCTCGAACCGGCGCGCGCCGAACTGCGTCGCCTCGGCCTCGAAGGCAAGGAGCAGCGCCGGCCGGGCGAACTCTCCGGCGGCGAGGCCCAGCGTGTCGCGCTCGCGCGCGCGCTCGTCGTGCGCCCCGCCGTGGTCTTCGCCGACGAACCGACCGGCGCGCTCGACCGCGCCACCGGCGACCAGGTCATGGGCGTCCTGCTCGACACGGTCGCCGAACTCGACGCCGCGCTCGTCGTCGTCACCCACGACCCCCGCATCGCCGCCCGCTGCACGCGCACCATCGAGATCAGGGACGGGCGCCTCAGCGGCGCCCCGCGTACCGGCGACGGCTTCGACGGCTTCGCCGGGACGGCCCCGGCCGGGCCCGCCCCGGATTCGGCGGGGCGCTTCGGCCACGAACCGGTCGCCGAGGTCTGGCGATGACCGAACTCGCCTGGCGCCTCACCCGCCTCGGCGGTCGCCGCGCCCTCCTCAGCACCGGCCTCACCGCCCTCGCGGTCGCCGTCGCGACGCTCCTCCTCCAGTTCGCCGTCGCCGGGAACTTCGCGTTCGCCGAACGCGCCGACCGCACCTCGTGGCGCGAGCCGGTCGCCGCCGAAACCGACGCGTCTGCGATCATCGCCACCGCCGCCGACCACTTCGGCGGCGCCACCGTCACGCGCGTCGACCTCGCCGCGCTCACCGACGACGCGCCCGTCCCGCCCGGCCTCGACGCGTTCCCCGCCCCCGGCGAGGTGTGGCTCTCGCCCGCCGCCGCCGACCTCCTCGACGGCGCGCCCGCCGCCGACTTCCTCGCCCGCTACGGCGACGCCCACGTGGCCGGAGAGCTCGGCGAAGCGGCCCTCGCCCACCCGAACGAACTCGTCGCCGTCGTCGGCCGCGACGACGACGACCCCGCGATGACCACCGACCGGTACAACGCCGACGCCGTCTCGCCGCGCGCCTTCGACGCCTACACGGGCGGCACCCCCGACACCGTGTACGGCTTCTACCAGATCCTCATGGCCCTCGCCGCCGTGCTCATGGCCGTGCCCGCCGCGGTCTTCGGTGCGGCCGCCGCCCGCCTCACCGTCTCGCGCCGCGACGAGCGCCTTGCCGCGCTGCGCCTCATCGGCGCCACGCCCGCGCAGGTCGTGCGGCTCACCCTCATCGAGACGACGCTTGCGGCCGCTGCCGGGTCCCTCGTCGGCACGGTCGCCTGGCTGCTCAGCACGCCGCTGTTCGCGCTCATACCCATCGACGGCGGCCGCTGGTACGTCGCCGACCTGTGGGCCGGGGCGCCCTGGACCGCCGCGGTCGCGGTCGCCGTGCCCGTCCTCGTCGCCGTCTCCGCGCTCATCGGCCTCCGCAGCGTCGTCATCAGTCCGCTGGGGGTCGCCCGGCGTGTGAAACCCAAGGGCCTCAAGACCATCCGCGTCGTCGTGTTCGCGGTTCTCGCGTTCGCGTTCATGGTCGGCTCGCAGGCGATGGGCGGCAGCATGGTCGCGGTCGCGGTGATGCTGGTCCTGTTCGGCGGCACGCTCGCCGCCGTCAACCTCGTCGGGCCGTGGATCGTCCAGCGGCTCGGCAAGGTCCTGGCGCGCACGGCGAGGACCCCGGCGCGGCTCCTGGCCGCTCGGCGCCTCGCCGAGGACCCCCGGTCGGCGTGGCGGGCCGTCTCGGGCGTCGCGATCGCCGGTTTCATCGCCGGGTCGGTCGCGATGTTCCCGATGGTCATCACCGACACCGACGTCCAGGAGACCGAGACGATCGCCGCGATGGTCCCCGCCGACGACGCGGAGGCCCTCGCCGCCGACCTGACCGCCGCGCTCGGCGCCGGCGCGGAGGTCGCCGTCGTGGAATCGAGCGGGTTCCTCACCGCCGACGACGGGGCCGCGGTGATCGAGGCGACCGCCGCGGGCGCCGACCTGGAGTCGGTGCGCTCGACCATGACCGCGGTCCTCCCCGGCGACCCGCCCGAACGCGAGATCGACTCCAGCATCATGTCGAACCGGCTCATCGGCTCCGTCCGCACCGGCGTCACCGTCGTCCTCGCCGTGGTCTTCGCCACCGCCGCCGTCTCGGCCGCGATCAGCGCGATCGGCTCGGTCCTCGACCGCCGCCAGACCTACCGGCTCCTGCACCTGGCCGGAACCCCGCAGCAGGTTCTCGACCGGGCCCGCAGGCAGGAGACGGTGCTGCCGCTCGCCTTCATCGGCGGCGCGTCGATCCTCACCGGCATGATCCTCACCTTCCCCGTCATCGGGGCGATGGGCTTCGACGCGAGCGGCCTGCTCATCCTCACCGCCACGGTCGCCCTCGGCGTCACCGCCGTCATCGCCGCGGGAAGCCTCTCCCGGCCCCTGCTGCGCTCGGCGATGCTGGACGTGAGCCCCCGACCCGACTGAACCGGGCGAGAAACCAGCCCAGCGCACACGATCAGGGGGCCGGACGACCGGCCCGACCACGCGGCGAACCCGCCTGGTTCTGGAGGCGCCGCATGGCCCGCGAGACCCTCATCAGGGGGCTCGACGACCGGCCCGGCGGACCCGTCTGGGGCACGGCACCTGCGGTGCCGTGCCCCAGACGGGTCGATGCGTTCACCACCCACCTCCGTGTCTCACCACCCACCGCCTCCCTCTGATCAGCCGCCCGCACCATCCCGCCGGGCCCGGGATTCCAACCGACCATCGATCCGTCGTGTCGTCCGCACCCGCCGTCGATCCGGACCCGAACAGGGCGATCAGCGCCGGCCGCTTCGCGCCGCATACGGTCCGGGGTCGTGTCACCGCTCGGTGTGGCGGTTCCTGCGCCGTCCCGGAAATCGCGCTACAACTGAAGGGTGTGATAGTTAGGGAGCCCTAACCACGCCTTCCGCGACGAGGCCGCCAGTCGGCTCGCAGGCTTCGCCGGACCGTACTGCGAGCCGCGCTTTTGAGGAGCCCCTATGGCGGAACGCCGAGGACGCAGGACCCCGAACATCAAGACGGCCGCCGTGGTGCGGACCGAGCGGGTCACCCCGCACATGATCCGCGTGGTCCTCGGCGGCGAGGGCCTGGCGGACTTCGAGTGCGGCGAGTTCACCGACCACTACCTGAAGCTCCAGTTCCCGGTCGAGGGCGTCGAGTACCCCGAGCCGTTCGACCTCGCCCGCATCCGCGAGGAACTCCCACCCGAGCAATGGCCGGTCAGCCGCACCTACACGGTGCGCCGCTGGGACCCCGCCGCGCGGGAGCTGTGGATCGACTTCGTCTACCACGGCGACGAGGGCGTCGCGGGCCCGTGGGCCGCGAACGCCCAGCCCGGGACGCTGCTCCGCTTCGCCGGACCCGGCGGCGGCTACGCCCCCGACTCCGGCGCCGACTCGCACCTGCTGATCGGCGACGAGAGCGCGGTCCCCGCGATCGCCTCGGCGGTCGAGCACCTGGCCCCCGGGGCCCGGGCGCGGGTGTTCATCGAGGTCGAGGACCCCGAGGAGGAGCAGCAGTTCAAGTCCGCGGGCGACGTGCTCGTGACCTGGATCCACCGCGGCGACGCCCCGGTCGGCGAGCGGCTGGTCGCGGCGGTGCGCGGCTTCGAGTTCCCCGAGGGCGCGGTGCAGGCCTTCGTGCACGGCGAGGCCGGCTTCGTGCGCGAGATCCGCCGGTACCTCAGGTTCGAGCGCGAGATCCCGCGCGAGCGGCTGTCCATCTCCGGGTACTGGCGGCTCGGCCACAACGAGGACGGCTGGCAGTCCTCCAAACGCGAATGGAACAAGGTCGACGAGGCCGACGAGGCCCGCGCCGAAGGCGCGTTAGCGAAACCGGTTCTGGTTCTTGCGGGGCGGTCGGACTGTACGGGTCCGGCCGCCCCGCGCTCCGCGGGGGAGCGGCTGCGGCGGGGACCGGGCGCGGGCGGCTTCCCGCGCGCGATCGTGGAATGGCGACGTTCGCGAAACCCCTCTGTCGCCGCCATCCCGCCGCAACCGGATGGCCTTCTTTTTTGATATCTACTAAACCCGGTACGCCAAGGCACGGCAACAAAACTTTCCAGCCTGTGGATAACTTCGCGAAGGATGCTTAGATTGCCTGCTCGCATAGGGCAGAGTTATCCACAGGGCCCTGGGTGCGCGGTATTGGCGGGCGTTGCGGATTGAGGGAGCCGCCCCGGTTCAGGCCCGGTTCCGCTTCTCGTAGTAGCGGCGGTACCAGGGCTCCCAGCCGTGCTGGGCGAACCACTGGTTCGCGGAGCCGGTCACCAGGAGCACCACCGAGCCGAGCGCCGGGATCACCGCGAAGGGCACCGTGACCAGTGCCAGGGCCTGGTTGCCGAGGAGGCCCGTGCCCACCGCGATCGACGCGCCGAGCGCGGTTTCCAGGACCGCCAGACCGATCTGCGCCCAGCGTTTCCCGGCGCCGATGCCCCAGGTCAGCACCCCGAGGATCACGGCGGCGCCGAGCATCGTCCACCCGGCGAGCTGCACCGCGAACGCGTCGTCGTGCAGCACCGCCACATCGGCGTCGGTGAAGAACTCCAGCAGCCGCGTCAGCCACGTCCCCAGCGACCCGACCGTGCTCAAGGTCGTACCGATGCCGAACAGGGTCACCACTTGCAGGAAGGCGATCGTCTGGGCGCCCTTGACGGGGCCGGGGGTCTCGTAGAGCGGCTCGGGCGCGTCGGCAGGGGTCATCGCGGGCTCCAACAAAGCAGGGAACCCCAGGTTAGGCCCGATCGGCCACCGGTGGGGAGCCGGAGCCCCACGGGCCGTTCACATCGGGGTCAGTCGACGGTCCCGGTCGACTCCTCGGTCGTCGGGGTCTCCGCGGGCACCGTGGCGGCGTTCCCGGTCTGCTTGACCCACTCGGGGTGCTGGGCGATCCACTCGCTCATCGTGTCCTCCTGGAGCGCCGTCCACAGCGCGTCGGCCGCGATCTGCTGCTCGCCCTCGGCGATGACCTCCGAGGAGCCGACGTCGGTCTCCTGGGACGTGGCCGGGACCCGGATCGAGGTGATGTCGCCGGGGTCGATGCCGCGCAGGTTGACGGCGAGGTCGGTGACCGTGAGGCCGTCCGGCAGGTCCAGGGTGAGCTTGGAGCCCAGGCCGTTGAGGACGTCGGTGAGCTTCGCCGGGTCCTTGTGGTACCCGTCGGCCTTCAGCTCGGTGATGAGCGCCTTGATGGCCTGCTGCTGCATGGCTTGGCGCCCGTAGTCGCCCCACAGGCCCTTCTCGTAGTCCTCGGGGTCGTCCCACGGGTAGCGCTGGCGGATGAGGTCGAGGGCCTCTTCCTTGCTGTAGTCGTTGCAGCCCTCGGGGAAGACGCGGTTGTCGCCGTGGATCGAGGTGATCTCGTGCCAGGGGCACAGCTCGACGGTCCCGACGAGGTCGACCAGGTCCATGAACCCCTCGAAGTCCACAGTGGCTCCCATGTGGAATTCGACGCCGGTGAGGTTGTAGATCGTCTGCACCACGTTGGCGCGCGTGACGTCCCAGTCGTCGGAGATCGAGGCGGCGTGGTTGAGCTTCTGCATGCAGGTGTTGTTGCCCCAGTCGGGGCCGCAGTCGGGGATCTCGACGTACAGGTCGCGGGGGAGCGACACCATCGAGACGTCGGTCAGGTCCTCGTTGATGTGCACCATGATCATGGTGTCCGAGCGGGTCGAGCCGCCCTGCTTGTCGACGCCGAGCACCAGGATGTTCAAGGGGCCGCTGATGTCCTCGACGTCCATGTCCGCCTGGGCGTCGCCGAGGATGTCCTCGTGCTCGATCGCGTTGTTCGCGGCGTTGAGGCCGTACTGGGTCACCGCCGCCGCGCCGCCGGCGACCACCAGGGTCACCCCGCCCGCGTACAACATCACATGTGCCCACCAGGGAGCGTTGCTCTTGCCAGCCATGCCTCTCCAAGGGTCAGGGGAGCATTATCCAATACCCCTCAGGTTCGCGCCGACCCCAGGGCCCGCCCGCGCTAGTCGGTGCCCCCCGCGGGCGTCGTGGCCTCCTCGCCGGTGGGCGTCTCGGTCGCCTCGGTCTCGCTCTTGACCCATCCGGGGTTCGCGGCGATCCACTGGTCGAGTGTGTCGTTCTTGAGCGCCTCCCACAGCGCGTCGGCGGCGGCCTGCTCCTCGCCCTCGTGAATGCGCACGATGTCGAGCGGATCGTCGTCCCATTGGATCCGCTCGGGCGTGGACGGCACCTGGATCGAGGTGATCGCGTCGGGGTCGAGGTCCCGCAGGTTCACCACCAGGTCGGTGATCGACAGCTCATTGGGTTTGTCGATGGTGAGCGAGCCGCCGAAGCCTTCGAGGATCTCGGTCAACTTGGCCGGATCCTTGTGGTAGCCGTCGGCCTTCAGCTCGGTGATCAGGGACCGGATCGCCTGCTGCTGCATGGCCTGGCGCCCGTAGTCGCCGCCGCGGCCCTCCGCCCAGTCAGAGTCCAGCTTCCAGCCGTAGCGCTGGCGGATGAGGTCGAGCGACTCGTCCTTGTCGTAGTAGGCGCACCCCTCGGGGAA
Organism: Glycomyces paridis; assembly: GCF_004912155.1. GTDB lineage: Bacteria > Actinomycetota > Actinomycetes > Mycobacteriales > Micromonosporaceae > Glycomyces > Glycomyces paridis. The sequence continues at coordinate 89,425 of NZ_STGX01000009.1, forward strand.
GACGCGCTTCTCGCCGTGGATCGACTGTATCTCGTGCCAGGGACACAGCTCGATCTCGCCGACGAGGTCGACGAGGTCGAGGAATCCGTTGAAGTCGACCGTCGCGCCCAGATGGAAGTCGACCCCGGTGAGGTCGAAGATCGTCTCGACCACGTTGGGGCGCGTGACCTCCCAGTCGTCGGAGATCGACGCGGCGTGGTTGATCTTGAACTCGCAGGGGCTGTTCATGGTCGGCCCGCAGTCGGGGATCTCCACCCACAGGTCGCGCGGCAGCGAGATCATCGACGCCTCGGTGAGCTCCTCATTGACATGAACGATGATCATCGTGTCCGAGCGCGTCGTGGCACCCTGCTTGTCGACGCCGAGTACCAGGATGTTCAGCGGGCCCTCGAGGTTGTCGACGTCGACTTCGGCCTGGTGCTCGCCGAGAATGTCCTCCTCAGGCACGGCGCTGTTCGCCGCGTTGAGGCCGTACTGCGTGACCGCCGCGGTGCCGCCGGCGACGACCAGCGTCAAGCCGCCGGTGTACAACATCAGGTGCGCCCACCAGGGCGCGCCGCTCTTGCCGGCCATCGTGCTCCAAAGGGCTCGGGGGGAGAGTTCCCAGTACAGGACGCGGCGGGACGCGCCCGCGGTTGCCTCCCCCGCGGCGCCGTCAGCCGGTGGTCGAGCCGTCCTCGGCCGACTCGCTCGCGCCCTCGCTCGCCGAGGCGCCGTCCGTCGGCGCCTCCACGGTGCAGTCGGGGCTCGAATCGCCGCTGAGCCACTCGGGGTTCTCGCAGGCCCACTCGTTGAGCGAGTCGTCGGCGATCGCCGCCCACAGCGACTCGGCGTCGGTCTGCTCCTCGGTGCCCTCGTGGATGAGCACGTACGAGGTGCCGTTGAAATTGCCGGCGGAAGAAGGCGTGCCGATCGAGAGGATCTCGCCCGGGTCGACGTCGCGCATCTGCGTGATCATGTCGATGAGGTTGTACCCGCCCACGTCCAGGGTCAGGGCGTCGCCGAAGCTGTTGAGCAGCTCCACGGCCTTGGCCGGGTTGGTCGCGTACCCCTGCTCCTTGGCGCGCTCGAGGATCTTCTTGATGGCCTGCTGCTGCATCTTCTGGCGGCCGAAGTCGCCCCAGATGCCCTGCTCGACGTCCTCGGCGGAGTCCCAGCCGTAGCGCTGGCGCACCAGGTCGAGGGCGTCCTCCTTGTTGTACTCGGCGCAGCCCTCGGGGAAGACCTTGTCGGTATGGATGGACTTGATGTCGTGCCAGGGGCACAGCTCGATCGTGCCGAGCTCCTCGACCATGTCGAGGAAGCCCTCGAAGTTCGCGATGGCGCCGCCGTTGAACTTGACGCCGGTCAGGTTCGTGATCGTCTCGGCGGTGTTCTGGAACGACTCGCCCCAGTCCTCGGAGTACGCGAACGCCTCGGTCAGCTTCGTCTGCGACTCGGGGACCCCCGAGGGGATGTCGACGAGGAGGTCCCGCGGCAGCGAGATCATCGAGACCTGGGTGAGGTCCTCGTTGATGTGCACGATGATGTCGGCGTCGGTGCGGGCCACGCCGCCGGCGTCCACGCGCTCGTCGGTGCCGAGCACCAGGAAGTTCAACGGGCCCTCGATGTCGGCGCCCTCCTCGACCTCGACGCGCTGGTCGTCGAGGAGGTTCTCCTGGTTGACCGAGTCGTTGACCAGGTTCACGCCGACCTGCGCGGCGACCGCGCCGCCGCCCGCGATCACCATGACCATCGATCCGCTCACGACCATGGCCTTCGCCCACCACGGGGACGACGCCTTGGCGGCATGACTGATCGGGTCGCTCATTGCCTCTCCCGGAAACTCCAGTGGGGTGCGCGGGGCAGCCGGGGTGGGCTGGCTCGCTCTGGGGGGTACACGCGCAGTACGACTGGGGGGTTGCGCAGACCCGACGATAGTTCATATCCAGGGAGTGACCATCATCTGCACCGCATCGCCGACCGATCGGCGCGCGCAATGCGGATAAAAGGCTGAAATACAGTATGACGCTTGCCACTGCGAAGGCGAGCACGGCCGCCGACGCGACCTTCGCGGCGCTCCGGGGACGCTCGCCGACCACCCGGCCCGACTCCCCGTGCACCGCCACCATCCGCCGCCGCCCCCGGTGCGGGTACGACGCCAGCCACACCGGCAGCAGCACCAGCCGGTACCCGAGCCCGGCGTACGCCGTCTCGATCCGCGGCACGTGCTGCTCGTCCCCGCCCACCCGGGCCCGCACCTCGCGCTCCACCGCCGCCGCCATCCGCGCCTTCGCCAGCTCCAGGCCGACCTCCGGCTCCAGGTCGTAGCGCTGCACCCAGCAGCCCTCCAGCAGGCACGGCTCGAACGGCAGCGCCCCGCCCAGCCGCCAGTCCCGCATGAGCTCGCCCAGCGCCCGCGAGTCCAGGCGCACCGTGGCCGCGACAGCGACCCCGGTGAAGTCGCGGTCGACCGTTCCGGCCGCCGGGAACCAGCGGATCGCCCGCACCCGGCCGCCGCCGGCCGAGTTCCAGCGGTACTCGCCGCGGGCGGCGCGGAAGCGCGAGCGGGTGCGGGCCTCCCAGATCCAGTAGGGGACGAAGGCGGCGCGGAAGGACTCCGACTCGTCGACGCGGCGCAGCGCGCGGGGCGCGAACCACTGGCGGCGGGACCATTCGCGCAGGAGGCGGCGGGCGGTGGCGCGTTCGACGCGGAAGGGCACGAGGGCGTCGGGGGCGCAGAGTGCCTGGGGGGTGTCGTCGGCGTAGCGGAGGGTCGGCTTGGGGGCCAGGGCGGTCCAGTCGGGGTCGGCGAGGCGGCGGGGGGCGGGGCGGCCGTGGAGTTCGGTGCCGCAGTGCGCGCAGGCGAGGACGGTGGCACCGGGGGCGGGTGTGAGGGCGGCGCCGCAGGTGGCGCATGGACATGCGGGGACCAAAGTGCACCATCCTTCCATTTCGGGCGCTGCACCCACTCTAGGCGGCGGGCGGGCCGGGTGGAGGAAAACGGTTCGGGCCCATGCCTTCCGGTGACGCCGGGACGAAACGGCCACGACCTGCGCCACTGGATATATCGGCGCGGCGGTGGCAGGATAGAGCGCGTGACGCCACGGAGGGGGATCACGTCTGCGCGTGATTATGCCGATCAGTACCGGCGTCTGCGTGCGCTCATGCGGTCGGGGCAGGTCGCGGAGGCGGTCGCGGAGGCCACTTGGATCGTCTACAACACCGAGACGGCCCATCAGCGGGCCCAGGCGTGGCTGTTCATCCTCGAAGGCCAGATCAACCAGCGCATCATCGACAAGATCCCCGGGACCATCGACCAGGCCGGCACGGCGGTGACCCGCTGCCGGGACCCGCGCCTGGACGGGCGCTACCACGCGCTCGCGGCCTGGTACTACCACCACCACATCAAGTCGCTCGACTTCACGGCGCAGCGGCTGGTCCTGGCCTCGCGGGCGCTGCGGTCGATGACGGAGGCGAGCCAGGCGGCGGTGGACGCGTGGTACGACCTGGCGGTGGTGCTGTCCAACTGCGGCTACCAGCAGCAGGCGGCTGGGGCGCTCGACCAGTGCCACACGCTCGCGGAGCGGGCGGGGGTGAGCCGGTCCTCGGTGGAGGGCGTGGAGATCCGGGTGCGGGACGCGCTGCTGCGGTACTACACGGGTGATCCGCGGGCGTGCACGGGCCAGCTGCGCCAGGAGCTGCGGCGGGTGAAGTCGAGCCTGCACGACCTGGACACGCGGGAGCTGGAGTGGGTGCACTACGCGATCGCGCGGTTGAGCCTGCTGGGGTTCAGCGAGCAGTGGTCGGTGGAGCACCTGCTGCCGGAGGAGACGTCGTCGGTGGAGGCGTTGGACCTGCGGGCGATGGCGCGGGCGTCGCGGCTCATCGCGCAGGCGCGGGGCCTGGAGGCGCTGGAGGTGCTGGAGGCGCGGGACATCGGCGACGAGACGCTCGGGGTGATGGAGCCGCAGCACCTGAAGTCGCTGGCGCTGGTGGCGAAGGGCGACCATGCGGCGTCGATCCTCGCGGCCCATGCGACGACGTACGCGCTGTACAAGCAGATCAACGAGTTCCACACGATCTATCTGGCGTCGGCGGCGGCGCTGGTGGACCACGACCAGTTGCGTCGTGCGGCGGCGGGCTGGGCGGACCGGGCGAACACCGACGACCTGACGGGCCTGCCGAACCGGCGGCGCCTCGACGCGTTCCTGTCCGATGTGGAGGGGGACGGGATGATCGCGGTGCTCGACCTCGACGGGTTCAAGGCGGTCAACGACACGCACGGCCACCAGGCGGGGGACGCGATCCTCCAAAGGGTGGCGGCGCTGCTGTCGAGTGTGGTGCGTTCGGGGGACCTGTTGGCGCGCACGGGCGGCGACGAGTTCATCCTGGTGCTGCCGGGCGCCACGGAGTACGACGCGGACGCGGTCTCCGAGCGCATCCGGGTGGCGGTGGCGGCCGAGCAGTGGGAGTACTCGGTGCCGGGCACGCCGGTGGACGTGTCGATCGGGTGGGCGCGCCTGTCGGCCGGGGGGAACCCGGCGCAGACGCTATGGGCCGCCGACCAGGCGATGTATCAGATGAAACGTTCGAGGAAGCACCCCTGGATCGACGGCGGTTTAACGCCGCTCTCAGGGGCAGGGCTCGTAGGGCGCGTCGAGGTCGATGCCGGCGACCGCTCCGGCGAAGCCCTCCTCGCGGTAGCGCCGGCAGGCCTCGGCCCGCTCGCCGGGGTCGTCGGTGTAGTCGACGGCGAGGATGAGCTTCCCGGCCTCGCGCAGGGCCCTGACGTGGTCGAGGGTCTCGGCGCACCAGTCCTCCTCGCAGGCCTCGCCGGTGTCGAGGTAGTAGAGGTGCTCGACGCCGAGGCCGTCGATCGCGTCGGTGTAGCCGGGGTGCTCGCGCAGTTCCGGCGAGTTCTGCGGAAGGATCATGAGGTCCTCGCCCGCGTACTCGGCGGCGGCGACGACGAGTTCGGCCATCTTCGCGGCGAGGCTCTCGCGGGTCTCGCCGGGGACGAGCGCGAGGTCGATCTCCTCGTAGGCGTTCGGGACGTCGAGGTAGACGCCGTCGAACCCCGCGGCGGCGGCCTGGTCGAGGCGCGGGGCCATGACGAGGTCCCACCACTGCGGGTCCCAGTACGCGACGAAGTGCTCGTCGGGCCAGTCGCCCCACCGGTTGAGCACGAGCCCGGCGTCCTCGACCGCCTCGCTCTCGGGCCGGTAGTCCTCGATGGACCCCATCGAGAAGTACGCGAACACGCTCGTCCCCTCGGCCTGGAGCGCGCCGACCTCCTCGGCGCTCCAGTAGTCCTCGCCGCCGTCGCGCGCGAGGTCGACCACCGCGTAGTCGAAGGCCCCGGCCTCGGCGGCGTCGAACCCGCCTGCGGGGTAGCCGGTGAGCCAGTACAGCCACGTCGCCCCGTCCGGACCGTCCGCAGGGGCGCCGCCGCCGGTGGTGCAGGCGGCGAGGAGGAGCGGGAGGGCCGCGAGCGCGGCGGCGGGACGTCTCATGCGCCCGAGACTAAGGGGTGCCGACCGCTTCGGCGACGGCCTCCACCGCGAGGGCCCGGACCACGTCCACCGAGGCCTCGACCTCGCCGGTCGCGGCGGCCACGAACGCGTCCCCGTCCATGCGGGTGTGCACGGGGCTGATGGCCTTCGCGAGGCCGTCGTGGGCGCCCTGCGCGGTGAGCGCGCACGCGACCTTGTCGAGCCTGGCGTTGGTGACCACGACGCCGATGGTCGTGTTGCGCCCGAACGAGCCGCTCGCGAACCCCTCGGGCCGCAGCAGGCCCCGGTCGATCGGGCCGGGCTCGCCGAACGCGTTGACCGCCGCGAGGACGTGCACCTGGAGCCGCCCGGCCGTCACGGTCGCCGACCGCAGCCCCGAAGGGAGCGTGACCCCCCGCCACTGGCCGACCGTCGCGCCCCGCCCTGCGCCCACCGGCCCGTCCAGCGCCGGCTCGAACGGCGCCATCGCCGCGTCGCACGCCTCGTAGCCCTGCTCCGACTCGGGCGTGTTCCCCGAGCCGTCGAGGTCGTACAGGCCCAGGGTCGGCACGATCGGGACCAGGCCGCCCGGCGTCGGCACGCCCCGGCCGTGCTCGGCCAGCCAGCGCATGACCCCGTCGGCGGCGGCGAGCCCGAACGCGGACCCGCCGGTGAGCAGGACGGCGTCGATCCCGGCGTTCGCGCGCGTGGGGTCGAGCAGTTCGAACTCGCGGCTTGCGGGCGCGCCCCCGCGGACCTCGCCCGACGCGACCGTGGCCCGCTCGAAGACGAGCACCGTGCATCCGGTGTGCTCGCCGGTCCAGTGGCCGACGCGAACTCCCAAGTCCCGCATCCGGACAGACTACCGGCAGCGGTCGCCCCCGCGCCCCCGGAATTCCCGACCGAACGGTAGTTTAGTTGCTTGTGGACAGTGTCGCGCGATACATGTGACCCACGCGAAATCCCTGGATTTCCCGCCTCGAACGGTCTTAGCATTGAACACGAGGCCGGAAGAACGGCCGCGGCACGGCGAACCCGGACCGCGGCGGCGAACCGGCCCCGGGCGGCCCGCAGCGGCTGGCCCGGATCCCGCCGTCGACAAAGGCGTCATCGACGAGCGGTCCCCCTTCAGTACGAACATCCGGCACACCCTGCCGGGAAGGAATCATCATGAACGAGTTCGTAGGTGCTTACCTCGCAGTCGACGCCGCCAACACCGTCGCCACCTCGGCCCTGCCGAACGCGCCGGTCGTTGACGACGGGCGGGCCGACAAGCCGTATGTCTTCGGCGTCACCCGTCCCGAGAAGGTCCGTCTCTCGACCGCCGGCGTCCTGCGCCGCGTGGCCGACCGGGTCGAGGGCCGCGCCCTCGCCGGTCTCGCCCGCTAGGTCCGAGCCGAGCGCGCCCACAAGGCGCCGCACCGCACGACTGCACGACTCACCGCCGTCGCCAGACGGCCTCAGAACGCGACGCGCTGGCGCTCTCACCGAGAGCCCGGCGCGTTTCGCATTCCCGGGGAGCGGCGGGGCGGGCGCCGAACGGCGCCCGCCCCGCCGTCCGCTACTCCTCGGCGGCGCTTCTGCGGCGGCGGGTGAAGACGAACAGGAGGACGCCCGCGACGATGGCGGCCGCGGCGCCGACCAGGATCATCGTCATGGAGCCGCCGGTGGTGGGGAGCTGGCCGGAGCCGGAGGGGTCGACGCTGAAGACGGCGGTGTCGTTGGTCGGGTCGCCTTCGAGGCCGCCGGGGTAGCCGTCGTTGTCGAGCGCGACGATCTCAAGGGTCCCGTCGGCCTTCGCGACCGAGCCGGTGACCTTGACGGTCGCCGTCAGCGGCTTCGTCTCGTCGGCGGCGAGTTCGCCGATGAGGCACGCGAAGTCGAGCTTCGCGAGGTCGGCGGGGTCCTCGGCGGGCAGGTAGTCGTCCCAGTCGGCCTCGGCGAGGCAGTGCCAGTCCTCTCCGGCGACGTCGACGAGCGCCAGGCCCGTCGGCAGCGTCCCGAACAGGGCGTAGGAGCCGGGACCGTCGAAGAAGTCGTACGCGTCGGCCGGGCCGCCGTTGCCGGGGCTCAGCGTCACCTTCACTTCGGAGCCCTTGGCGCCCTTCGCTTTCGCGTCGGCGACGGTGAGGTCCCAGGGGTTGTCGGCGGTGCGGATGACGATCTCGCCGACCGTGGAGTCGGCGAACTCCGACTCCGGTTCGCTCACCGTCCGCAGGCCGAACAGGTCGCCCGAGGGGTCCCATTCGACGTCGCCGAACCGCGCTTCGAGCTCGGCGGCGTCGACCACATAGGCGCTGTAGTAGCAGACGCACACGTCGACCGGTCCCGGCGCGCGCTCGTTCACGTCGTAGTGGACCGGGACCGTGGGCGTGAACACCGTGCCCGGCGCGTCGGTGAAGTCGGTGACGACGCAGGTCGCGCCGGGCGAGTCGAAGTACCGGTCGACGCAGTTGTCGTAGTCGGCGCGGGCGGCGGCGCCCTTGCCGTCGCCGAACGGGTACTCCGGTTCGCTGAACGTCACGATGACCGCGGCCGCGTCCTCGGGGAAGGCGTGCTCCTGGAGGAACTCGGGCTGGACCTCCACGGTCGCACCCGGCTCGACGCCCTCGAAGACCGCGTCGCCGTGCAGGAACGGCCAGGCCGAGGACGGCTGGTCCTCGCCGGGGAGGACCTCGATGTCGCCTTCGACGACGTCGACCTCCTCGTCGTCGACGAAGATCGTGACGGCGTACGGGTACACGCCCGGCTCGGTGCCGGCCGCGGCGCTGTAGTCGAAGTCGAAGAACACGGCCGAGTCGGCCTTCTCCTCGGCGCAGTTCAGGGCGTTCGAGCCCGGGAAGTCCTCGCAGCGCTCGTCGAAGCCCTCGAACGCGAACGTCGACTCGTGCGCGTCGACGACCAGCGAGAAGGCGACGGTGTGCGCCCCCGGTTCGAGGTCGTCGCCGAAGAAGAGGCCGAAGGCGCCGTGGCGGGTGCCCTCGCCGGCCGTGACCGGCCCGGAGAAGTCGTAGTAGGAGTCGGTCGGGTCGGGCGCCTGGGCGGCGGCGGGCGCGGCGAACGCCGCCGCCCCCAGGGCCGCGGCCGCCGCCGCGGCGGCGAAGCGCGCGGGGGCGCGTCCGAATCGGGTCAGGGGTGTTGACATGGCTGGTCTCCTCGTGGGATCCGACCGTCCGGAGAGGACGGCCGTGCGTCGTGACATTTCCTAGACGCCTACCGAGGTGTACAGCAGTTGAACTTTTCTCGTAACCGTTCGGTAACGGTTTGCGAGGAGGTCTCCGGGGACGCGGAAGGCGCCCGGCCGATACCGGCCGGGCGCCCCCGTTTCGCTTGCGTCGCTTGGCGTTACGCCTTCCACCCCGGGATCGGGAAGGACTTCGTGTGCTCGCGGATCTCACCGGCGATGACGTCGAGCTCGGCGTCCTTGCCGTCCTTCGCGGCGGCCACGGCCCGGTCGATCCAGCCCGCGATGAGGTCCATGTCGCCCTCGGTCATGCCGCGGGTGGTCACCGAGGAGGTGCCGATGCGCAGGCCCGACGGGTCGAAGGGCTTGCGCTGGTCGAACGGGACGGAGTTGAAGTTCAACTCGATCCCGGCCGCGTCCAGGGCCTTCGCCGCGGGCTTGCCGGGAATGTCCTTGCTGGTGAGGTCCACCAGGATGAGGTGGTTGTCGGTGCCGCCGGAGACCAGGTCGAACCCGCGCGCGGTCAGGCCCGCGGCGAGCGCCTTCGCGTTCTTCACGATCTGCGCGGCGTACGCCTTGAAGGAGTCCTTCGCGGCCTCGCGCAGCGCCACGGCGATCGCGGCGGTCGTGTGGTTGTGCGGCCCGCCCTGGAGCCCGGGGAAGACGGCCTTGTCGATGGCCTTCGCGTGCTCCTCGTTGGTGAGGATCATCGCGCCGCGCGGGCCGCGGAGCGTCTTGTGGGTGGTGGTGGTGACCACGTCGGCGAGGCCGACCGGGGTCGGGTGCGCCCCACCGGCGACGAGCCCGGCGATGTGGGCGATGTCGGCCATGAGGACGGCGCCGACCTCGTCGGCGATGGCCTTGAAGCCGGCGAAGTCGACGGTGCGGGGGATCGCGGTGCCGCCGCAGATGATCATCTTCGGGCGTTCGGCGCGCGCGATCTCGGCGACCTCGTCGAGGTCGACGCGGCCGGTGTCGCGGCGGACCCCGTAGTGGACGGCGTCGAACCACTTGCCGGTCGCGGAGACCTTCGCGCCGTGGGTGAGGTGCCCGCCCGCGGGCAGGCCCATGCCCAGGACCTTGTCGCCGGGGGACAGGAACGCCATGTAGACGGCCAGGTTCGCCGGGGACCCGGAGTAGGGCTGGACGTTGGCGTGGTCGGCCCCGAACAGGGCCTTCGCGCGGTCGACGGCGAGCTGCTCGACCTGGTCGATGAGCTGCTGGCCCTCGTAGTAGCGCTTCCCGGCGTACCCCTCGGAGTACTTGTTGGTCAGGATGGACCCGGTGGCGTCCATGACCGCCTGGGAGACGTAGTTCTCGGACGCGATGAGGCGGATCTTCTCGGATTCGCGGCGTCCCTCGGCTTCGATGAGCCGTTCGATCTCGGGGTCGGCGGCCGCGAGTGACGCGGTGAGGGCCTCGTAGGCGTCGGACATGCAATGCTCCTCGCTGATCGGCATGATCTCGCACGGCGACCGGGCAGGTGGCCTTGATGTCCCGAGCATAGCGGGGCGAAGCGGGCCGGGGCCTCCGCGATTGCGGGATGTGAGACGCAGCCGCAGGTCGGGGCGACCGCCGGGGCGCTGAGCGGGCGGTCACTCGATCGGCCGTGCGAGACTCCATTGCGTACACGCAGTACGGTGCGACGTATGTCACCTAGATCCGCCGCGAAGACCGTCGGCGCCGGGTTCGCGGTCGCGGCGCTCGCCGCGCTCGCCCAGCTCGGGCTGGCCTACGGTTTCGGCCTCCTCTCCTGGGCCGAGGACGCCCCCGGCGCGACCGCCGCCGTCCTCGACTTCCGCCAGAACGCCAACCAGGCCTGGGTGGCCTGGTTCGCCGCCGCCTCGTGCGTGATCGGGGGCCTCGCCTCCGGCGCGATCGGCTCCCGCGCCTCCGCCGGCCTCGGTCCGGCCGCCAGGGCCACGGCCGTGCTCGCGGGCGCGGCGGGCGCGTTCATCGTCGGCCCGCTCGTGTCGCTCTCGGCGACCCAGGGCGCGGGCTTCGACGACTTCCCCACGAAACCGCTGGTCGCCGCCGGTCTCGGCGCGGCGGTCGGTTTCGCCCTCACGCTCATCGGCATGAGCTCCCGGTCGGTGGCCGTCAATGTGGGCGCCTCGGTCGCCTTGGTCTGGCTGCTCGCGGTCCTGTCGGTGTTCGTGGACGTCGGCGAGCGCGTCTCGCCGGTGCACGAACTCGCCGTGTGGGGCTCGTGGGCCGGGCCCGACACGATCCTGGGACGCCGCGGCTTCGCTATAGCCGTGCCGTTCGTGATCGGCTCGGCGCTCATCGGCGCGGTCGTCGCCGCGTTCGCGCGCCGGGGCCCCATCACGAGCTCGGGCTACCGGATCGCGGCCGCCTCGGGGATCGCCGGGCCCCTCATCGTGACCGTCGCGCACCTGGTCGCGGGCCCGTCCCGGGTCGACAACGCCGAATCCATGTCGGTGATCCTCGTCGGCCCGTACGCGGCGATCGCCGGGCTCCTCGGCTCGCTCATCGTGTGCGCTCTGCCGAAGTCCGGCGGGCAGCTCGACGACCGGTCGGCGCCGCCCGAGCCGGACCGCACCGGCCTGGTCGAATCGGTGTCGGGCTGGACCGTGCCCGAGCCGGTGTCGGCCTACGGCCCCGGCGACACCAAGGATCTGCCCGCCGACACCGTTCCCGCCCAAGCGAAGCGGCCCTCCCGGCGCGAGAAGCGCGCGGCGAAGCAGCAGGAGCAGGGCCAGGCGAAGGCCGCCAAGATCGAGCAGCAGAAGCGGGCGGAATGGGAGCCCCAGGAAGGCGACGACGAGCCGAACCCCGACGTCGACTGGGTCCAGGAGCTCAAGGCCGTCGACATGGACGAGCCCGAGCCCGAGGAGCAGCCCAAGCCCGCCCGCCGCGCCAAGAAGACCGCCACCCGGACCCGCCGCAAGCCCGCGAGCGAGTCCTAGCGGTACCGGTGTCCGGAAGGCGCGTGTGCGGGCCGCACTCGCGCGGAGGCGCCGTCACGCCCGTGCGGCCCTGACCGAACGGCGAAGCGGCCGGGCCATCTGGCCCGGCCGCTTCGCCGTGTGCAGTGTCGTAAAGGCGCCGCGGCGCCGTGCGCGGCCACCTCACACCTCCCATTCGTGGACGGGCCGCCCGTCGGCCGAGCGGGCCGCGTAGTCGAGGACCATGGCCCGCAGGGCGTCCCGCCGCTCCATCCGCTGCCGGTGCTCGGCGACCTGGACGCGCGCGACCTGCCAGGTCGCGCCGTTGACGCCGCGGCGGCAGCGCGCCTCGACGACCCCCAGGTACCGGTCGGCGTCCCTGCCGCCCACCCCCAGGGCCGCGAGGCCCTCGGCGGCGGCCGGGAGCAGCTCGTCGAGGACGAGCCGCCGGGCCGGGACGAGCCCGCGGCCGGGCCACACCTGGTCGGCGTGGATGCCGTGGCGCGCGGCCGCCCGGAAGTTCGCCGCCGCCTGCGCGAACTCCAGGCGAGCGCTCAACGGCTCGTCGGCGTTCGCGTAATGCGCGACCAGGCCGTAGAACAGCGCCATGTTCGCGCAGATGTCGACCGCGGTCGGACCGGCGGCGAGCACCCGGTTCTCCACGCGCACATGCGGTCTGCCGCCCTGCACGTCGTAGACCGGGCGGTTCCACCGGTAGACGGTGCCGTTGTGGTACCGCAGCTCGGTGAGGCCCGGGACCCCGCCGGCGGCCATGACCGCGGCCGGGTCCTCCTCGTCGCACAGCGGTAAAAGCGGCGCGAAGTGCCGGTAGTTCTCATCGAAGAGGTCCAGGACCGAGTCGACCCACCGCTCGCCGAACCACGCGCGCGGGCGCGCGCCCTCGGCCCGCTGGTTCGCCCGCCGCGTGTCGGTGCCCTGCTCGAACAGGATCACCCGCGTCTCGGCCCACAGCTGCCGCCCGAACAGGTACGGCGAGTTCGCGCCCGTGGCGACCTGCGCCCCGGCCACGGCCTGGGCGGCGTTCCAGTACCTCGCGAAGTCCTCGGGGGCGACCTGGAGGTGGAACTGGACGGAGGTGTTCGCCGACTCCGGCGCGATCGTCGGCGACGTGTAGTCCACCGACTCGGCGCCCTCGATGTCGATGCGCAGGTCCTCCCCGCGCTGGGACATGATCTCCTCGTTGAGGATGCGGTAGCGCTTGGCGCGCGAGAGGGCCTCCACGCCCATGTGGTCGGTGAACAGCGTCGGCATCGTCCCGATCGGGCAGATGTGGACGCCGGCCTTGTCGCCCGCCTCCCGCACCTCCGCGAGGATCGCCGCCAGGTCGCTCTCGTACCAGGAGATCCCGGCCCCGTCGAGCAGCCGCGGCGGCAGGTTCAGTTCGATGTTGAAGGCGCCCAGCTCGTGCTGGGCGCTGTAGAGCGCGTCCTCTTCCCCGTCGGTGCGGAGGTGTTCGAGGACGGCGTCGTTGGCGAAGGCCGGGTCGCCGCCGGGTTCGACGAGGTCGAGTTCGAGTTCGAGCCCGGTCATCGGACGGTCGCGGTCGAGCCGCGATTCGGTCAGCAGCTGCGCGAGGGCCGCTCGCCCCGACTGGAGTCTCGCGGAGTACGCGGGATGATCCCAGTGCTTCAAGGCAGCGCCGGTCACCTCGTCGCCCATGTTTCCTCCCCAGGAATCGATGGTCCATCAACTTTAGGACGGTAGGTCATGTGCTGGCTACCAAGGGAGTCGCAGTTTCGTCCCAAATGGCGCGGATCGCGCTCATATTAGGGACCGGCCGCGTCGGGCGGTGTCGGGATCTTGACACAACCTGGTTCCGGGCCGCCACTGTCCGTACACCGCCTGGTCACCGAACGGGTATCGCGCGTCACGCGCCGCTGCCGCGCGAGGGCGCCCGCGGTGGTGTATAGGATCGCCGGGTGACCGACCAGCGCCCTTCCCTGCGGCCCGCCGACTTCCTCGCCGCCATGCGCGGCGGCGGGATGCTCACACAGTTCGAGCAGCGCGGCGGCGCCGTGTTCGCTTACGCCGCTTGGCGGTCGGGCCTGACTCCCACGCACGTGACGCTGACCGGCTTCGTGCTCGGCCTCATCGCCTCGGCCGGAGTGCTCCTCTACCTCCCGGCCGCGCGCGACGGCGCGCCGTGGTGGCCGGTCGCCCTCGCCGCGCTCGTGCTGTGGCAGGTCGCGTACATGCTCGACTGCGCCGACGGCCAGCTCGCGCGGGCCACCGGCACCGGCTCGGACGCGGGCGCGCGCGTCGACATCCTGTGCGACATCGCCATCCAGGCCTCGGTCGTCTCGGTCGTCGTCGCCGTCACCCACGCCTACACGCCGGAGATCCCCGCCTGGTGCGGGGCCGCGTTCGCGGCCCTGTGGATGACGAACCTCGTCACCTCCGTCATGGCCAAAGAGGACTCCGGCGTCGCCGGGGCCTCCCTCGTCGCCTCCGACCGGCTCGCCGTGCGCCTGGTCAAACTCGTGCGCGACTACGCCTTCGTCATCACCGTGATCGCCCTCGCGCTCATCTGGCCCGAACTCATGGTCGTCGTCATGCTCGGCTTCGGCGCCGTCAACGCCCTCTTCCTGCTCGCGAGCATCGCCGCCAGCGCCCGCACCGCGCTCCGCCGCCCGGCCGCCTAGCCGCCGGCCAGGAGCTCCTCGTAGATCGCGATGAGCCGCTTGAGCGTCACGGCCGGGGCGAACACCGACTCGTAACGGGCCCTTGCGTTCGCGGCGAACGACGGGTCTTTCGCGACCGCCTCCAGGCCCCGCGCGAGCGCCGCGGGCTCCGGGTCGACCGCGACGCCCGCGGGGGCCGCGGTGCCGTCGCCGGCGATGAACGGCGCCCCGCCCATGCGGGTGGCGACCACCGCCCTGCCGCTCGCCAACGCCTCGATGCCCGTGGTCGGCAGGATGTCCTGCCACACCGAGGGGATCACCACCGCCGCCGAGGCGGCCAGGGCCGCGTCCCGCTCGGCCGGGTCCAGTTGCCCCAGGTAGACGATGTCGTCGCGTTCGGCCGCGGCCGTCTCCACGAGCGGGCGCAGCGGCCCGTCCCCGGCGACACGGAGCGTCGCGCCCGGCAGGTCGGCCAGGCGCCACGCCTCCAGCAGCAGGTCCACGCCCTTCTCGGGCACCAGGCGCGCTCCGAACAGGAAGCCCTCCCCGAGCGGCACCGGGCCCGGGTCGGCCACCGCGTTCGGCTTCACCCGGATGCGCCCAGGCTCGATCCCGATGCCCTCCAAGTACTCGGCCATCGCGTCGGTCAACGCGACGAACCGGTCGACGCTGCGCCACGTCCCCTGGTGCGCCCCCAGGGCCACGGCCATGACGGCGCTCTGCGCGCGCGAGCCGCGGTAGCAGGCGTGCGCGACCCCCGGCCCGTTCCAGCGACGCCCGTGGCAGTCGCGGCAGTCGTGCCCGTCCCTGAAGTAGAGCCCGTTCATGCAGTCGTGCCGGTAGTTGTGGATCGTCTGCACCACCTTCACCCCGTGCCGGTGCGCGGTGCGCACCACCGACGGCGACAGGAGCGGGTACGGGTTGTGCAGGTGCAGCAGGTCGGGGCGCTCGCGTTCCAGCAGCGCCGCCAGTTCCCGCTGCGTCCCGGCCGCGTGGACCGGCGAGGCGACCAGGGCCGCCTTCTCGTGCAGCGGCAGGGCGCCGATCTCGTCGGAGGAGCGCAGGAACCGCACCACCTCGACGCCCGCGTCCGCCAGGGCCCCGATCTCGTAGTCCACGATGACGTTCTCGCCCGAGGGCTGCGCCGAGGAGTACCGGTTGTGGGCGATGACGATCTTCACAGGGATTCCTCGTTCGTGCTCCAGGTGGCGGGAACGGCACCCGGCTCGGCCGAAGATACCGCAGCGGCAGAATAGGTGTAGGTTGTCGGGTACCGTGTCGGCGGGCCGCCCGGTACGGAGACGCAGCGCTGATCTCCGCCCGCGGACACTCACCTCCACCGTAAGCTGACGACCGCAGGGATGTGCAGTGGCTACGAGCCTGGAACGCCCGGCAAACCATCTCCACGGCAGTGGCGGTGCTCCGCAGCGTCCAGCCGGGAACTTCGGACGGACGGGGACGCGCGTGGCCGGAGCTCGCGAAGGCCGTGACCCCCAACTGGTCACCAACGGCGTCACCCGCTCCGCGTGGCGGCGTCTCGTCCGCGCCTCCAACTGGCACCGCTACTACCAGGGCGCACTCGTCGGCGGCGACCTCCTCGCCGCGATCCTCGGCAGCGTCATCGCCGTCAACCTCACCCCCACCCCCCACTCCGGCTTCAGCACCGACGACCAGCTGAACTTCTTCAACCTCACCGTCTGGCTGCTCCTGCCCGCCGCCTGGGTCCTCACCCTCTGGGGCACCGGCTCCTACGACCGCCGCTACTTCGGCATGGGCAACGAGGAGTTCAAGCGCGTCATCCGCGCCTCCATGTTCATGCTCGCCCTCGTCTCCTTCATGGCCCTCACCCTCAAGGCCGACGTCTCCCGTGCCGCCGTCGCCGTCATCCTCCTGGCCGCGGCCATCTTCGTGTGCGCCTCCCGCGGCGCCGCCCGCTACATCCTCCACCGCGCCCGGGCCGCCGGCCGCGGCGTCCAGCGCGTCCTCCTCATCGGCGCCTACCCCGAGGCCCTGGAGGTCTACCGGACCGTCCGCCGCGCCCCCGCCGCCGGACTCGTCCCGGTCGGCATCTACGTCACCGAGGGCGCCTCCTCGGTCCGCAACCTCGACACCCCCGTTCCCGTCTTCGCCGGGACCGACGTCGTCACCTGCGCCGAGCAGCTCGAAGCCGACACCCTCGCCGTCTGCGGCTCCGCCTCCGCCGACGCCGCCGACCTGCGCCGCCTCGCCTGGCAGCTCGAAGGCACCGGCCGCGACCTCGTCGTCGCCCCCCAGCTCACCGACATCGCCGGGCCTCGCGTCCACATCCGCCCCGTCGAGGGCCTCCCCCTCCTCCACGTCGAGGAGCCGAAGATCTCCGGCGTCGGCTGGCTCATCAAGAACATCCTCGACATCTCCTCCTCGGTGTTCGGCCTCATCCTGCTCTCCCCCCTCTTCCTCGCCGTCGCCATCGCCATCAAGGTCGACAGCCCCGGCCCGGTCTTCTTCCGCCAGAACCGCGTCGGCCGCGACGGCGAGACGTTCTCGTGCTGGAAGTTCCGCACCATGTACATCGACGCCGAGGAGCGCCAGGCCGCGCTCATGATGCACAACGAGACCGACGGCCTCCTGTTCAAGATGAAGGACGACCCCCGCATCACCAAGGTCGGCACCTGGCTGCGCCGCACCTCCATCGACGAGTTCCCGCAGCTCGTCAACGTCGTCCGCGGCGAGATGAGCCTCGTCGGCCCCCGCCCCCTCCCCGCCGAGAACGGCGACTTCCTCGGCGACGTGCGCCGCCGCCTCCTCGTGCGCCCCGGCATCACCGGCCTCTGGCAGGTCTCGGGCCGCTCCGACCTCTCCTGGGACGACGCCGTCCGCCTCGACCTCTACTACGTCGACAACTGGTCCCTCACGACCGACCTCCAGATCCTTTTCCGCACCGTCGCTGTAGTGTTGCGCCGAAAAGGTGCGTACTGAGCGGGCACGACGGCGTGCACTGAGCGAACACACAGCTTGCGTCCAGGTGAACGCCAGGCCAACCCTGATAATGTGGGAACTTGATGACTACTTACGGAACCGGCAGCCGCATCCTCGTCACCGGTGGCGCGGGCCTGGTGGGCAGCCACCTGGTCGACGCGCTCCTGGCGAAGGACTGCGCAGTGACCGCCGTCGACAACTTCTCCACGGGCTCCCGCGGCAACCTCGCCGACCACCCCCGCCTCACCGTCGTCGAGGCCGACGTCACCGAGGGCCTGCCCGTCGGCGACGCCCCCTTCGACGCGGTCCTGCACTTCGCGTGCCCCGCCAGCCCCGTCGACTTCGCGACCCTCCCGATCGAGATCCTCCGCGTCGACTCCGTCGGCACCTTCCACGCCCTCGACCGCGCCTTGGCGGACGGCGCCCGGTTCCTCATGGCCTCCACTTCGGAGGTGTACGGCGACCCGCTCGTGCACCCGCAGCCGGAGTCGTACTGGGGCAACGTGAACCCGATCGGCATCCGCTCGTGCTACGACGAGGCGAAGCGCTTCAGCGAGGCGGCCGTGGCGGCCTACCACCGGCACAAGGGCCTGGACGCGGCGATCGTGCGGATCTTCAACACGTACGGCCCGCGGATGCGCCACGACGACGGCCGCGTCATCCCCAGCTTCATCTCCCAGGCGCTCGCGGGCGAGCCGCTGACCGTTCACGGCGACGGCTCGCAGACCCGTTCGCTGTGCTACGTCGACGACCTGGTGCGCGGCCTGGTGCTGCTGCTGGAGTCGGGGGAGTACGGGCCGGTGAACCTCGGCACCGAGTACGAGCTGACGGTGCGGGAGATGGCCGAGACCATCCTGCGTCTGAC
The DNA here is from genome assembly GCF_004912155.1 of Glycomyces paridis. Taxonomy (GTDB): domain Bacteria; phylum Actinomycetota; class Actinomycetes; order Mycobacteriales; family Micromonosporaceae; genus Glycomyces; species Glycomyces paridis. The sequence continues at coordinate 107,457 of NZ_STGX01000009.1, forward strand.
CGGCTCCTCCTCGACGATCGAGTACGTGGACCGGCCCTCCGACGACCCCGAGCGGCGCCGCCCGGACCTGACCGCGGCCCGCGAGCTGCTCGGCTACGAGCCGCAGGTCCACTATGAGGCCGGTCTCAAGACCACCATCGACCACTTCGCGTCCGAGGGCCGCTGACCCCGCGGACCGCGGCTCGGCGCGACCGAACTCACTGTGGCCCCTGCCCTCCGGGCGCCTGGGCGGGCGTGCGCGGGCGCGTCCGGTAGGCGGACACCACGTAAGCTGGCACCATGACGTATTCCGGTTCCAACTACCGCGGCAGCGCCTCGGTGCCTCCGGCCGGCGGTGGGGGCGGCGCCCGCGTCGCGGCCGCGGCGGCCGGCGGGCCGACCCGGCGGGGCCTCATCGGCTCCGGGATCGGCCTCGTGGCGTCGATCGCGGCGGCGGGCGGCGGCTTCGCCCTCTGGTCGACCGCCAATCGGGCCAACGCCGACCTCGACCGCCCCTTCGACCTCGACGCGATCCCCGAGGAGGACCGCCCCGAGAAGACGAACGAGGCGATGAACCTGCTCGTGGTCGGCTCCGACCACCGCGAGGGGAACGAGGAGGCCGACGCGCGTTCGGACACGAACATCATCCTGCACGTCAACGAGTCGGGCACCGAGGCGTACGGCATCTCGATCCCCCGCGACCTGTACGTGCACATCCCCGAGTACGCCGCGGCCTCGAACTACCCCGAGTACACCGGCAGCGACGCGAAGTTCAACGCCGCGTACGCCTGGGGCGGGGTGCCGCTGACGGTCCTCACCATCGAGTCGCTCACCGGCGTGCGCATCGACCACGTCGTGGAGATCAACTTCGACGGCCTCATCCAGGTCGTGGACGCCCTCGGCGGCGTGACGATGGACATCGAGGCGGCCGACGCCGACGGCTACATCGGCGACGCGCCCGGCGTCACCTCGATCCACGGCGACCACTACTTCTTCCCCGAGGGCCCGAACCTCCTCTCGGGCGAGCGCGCCCTCGACTACGTGCGCCAGCGCAAGCAGTGGGCCCGCGGCGACTTCGCGCGGATGCAGCACCAGCAGGAGCTCATCAAGGCGATCATGGACTCCGCGCTCAGCGCCGGGGTCCTCACCGACCGGGGCCGGCTCACCAGCTTCATCGAGTCCACGTCGGACGCGGTCAAGGTGGACACCGAGCTCAACGTCATCGGCACCGCGATCAACCTCATGGACCTGCGCAGCGACGACCTGGTCTTCCTGACCACGCCGAACCTCGGCACGGGCGACGAGGGCGGCGAGTCCGTCGTGCTGTACGACGAGGAGACCGGCGCGTCCCTGTGGGAGGCCGTCGTCGACGACGAGGTGGGCGCCTGGATCGAGGCGAACCCGAAGGACGAAGGGGAGTAGACCCTTGCGCGAAGGGCCCGGGCGGCGACGCCCGGGCCCTTCGCCGTTCCCCGGTCGCGGTGCGGAGTGGACCGGATGTGCTTGGTGCGCCTGGTGATTCACTCCGGCCACAGTGGGTCTGGTGTGGTCGGACGTGAATATCCCGACTTCCGTCAGTGTGATCAAGGTCGTACGATGTGCGCAACGTTCCTTCGACGAAGAGGCTGAGCCGATGGTAGAGAACGACGGGAATCTGCCCGAAGACGAGCAAGAGTACGCTTTCGACATCTCCAGGCCCTCGATCGCCCGCGTGTACGACGCGACCCTCGGCGGCAAGGACAACTTCGCGGTCGACCGCGAGGGCGCGGCCATGATCGCGAAGTACGTCCCGAAGATCCGCGAAGCGAGCCAGGACAACCGGCTTGGCCTCGCCAAGGGCGTGCGTTACGTTGCACGCCAAGGCATCGACCAGTTCCTCGACATCGGCGCCGGCCTGCCGACGATGCAGAACACGCACCAGGTCGCCCAGGCGGTCAACCCGAACGCGAAGGTCTGCTACGTCGACAACGACCCGATCGTGCTCTCGCACGGCCGGGCGCTGCTGGCGGACGACGAGTCCACGGTGATCGCCACCGCGGACCTGCGGGACCCGCCGAGCATCCTGGGCCACCCCGACGTGCGCAAGGCGATCGACTTCGACCGTCCCGTGGGTCTCATGGTGGTGGGCCTGATGATGCACTTCCACCCGGCCGAGAACCCCGGCCAGTGGATCGGGGCCCTGCTGGACGCCTGCCCGAGCGGGTCCTACCTGCACATCACGGACTTCGCGAACACCGGGTTCCCCGAGCAGGAGGCGATGGAGAAGTCCTGCATCCAGGCCCTGGGCAACGGGTGGATGCGCACCCCCGAGGAGATCGAGGCGCACTTCCAGGGGCTGCCGCTGGTGGCGCCGGGCATCGAGTACCCCACCCGCTGGTTCCCCGAGGAGCCCGACCGCGAGCTCATTCCCGTGGAGGACCTCGAAGAGCACCAGCGCATCATCATGATGGGCGTCGCGCGCAAGCCGTAGCGCGGCGAGACGACGAGGAGGGCGCACAGGGTGACCTGTGCGCCCTCCTCGTCTGTGCCCTTGACACCCGTGCCTTGTCGTCGGTGCCGTCTCGTCCGGGGTTGCACCACAGGGCTCACTCGATCGGGTGAATTCCCTTCGCGGCGGCGGACCGCGTCCGTCGGCGTCGGCGGTTACTAGCTGTAATGCTCGCGCAGGACTCGTTGCAGGAAGTCCTGGGTCTTGTTCGGCTGGGTGGCCTGGACGCACAGGTGCTCCATGGCGGCCTGGTAGGCGTCGATCTCGTTGTCGCGTTCGAGGTACAGGCCGCCGGTGAGGTGCTCCAGGTAGATGACGTCGTTCAGTTCCTCGTAGGCGAAGCGCAGCCACGTGAAGGGCGCGCCGGCGCCGGAGTGGGCGCCCGAGGTGAACGGGACGATCTGGATGCGCACGTTCGGCTTGTCGCAGAAGTCCAGGAGGGACTGGATCTGGCTGCGCATGACGGCGGCGCCGCCGAAGGGGCGGTGGAGGGCGGCCTCGTCGAGCACGGCCCACAGCTCGGGGCGCTTCTCCTCGCGGTCGAGGACTTCGCGTCGCTTCATGCGCACTTCGATGCGCTTGTCGATCTCGGTGAGCGGGGTGTGCCCGTAGCCGAGCATCATGACCGCGCGGGCGTACGCCTCGCTCTGGAGCAGTCCGGGCATGACCTGCACCTCGTAGGTGCGGATCATGGAGGCGGCGCCCTCCATGTCGAGGTAGTTGCTGAACCAGTCGGGCAGGAAGTCGGTGTAGCGGTGCCAGCGGCTGGGCTGGTTGGCCTCGCGGGCCATGTCGACGTACCGCTCGATCTCCTCCTCGTCCTGGACCCCGTACATGATCATGAGGTCGCGGACGTCCCTGAGCCGGAAGGAGACGCGGCCGAGCTCGACACGGCTGATCTTCGAGGCCGATCCGCGGATCTCCTCGCCCGCCTCCTCGCGGGAGATGTCGGCGGCCTCGCGCAGCCGGCGCAGGTTGCTGCCGATCATGACGCGCAGTGTGGTCGGTCCCGACGGGAGGTCCTCGGGTGTCGCCTTGGCCATCGCTCACCTCCCTCCGGTTTCGGTCGGCCTGGAAAAGGACTCACCCTGACAGGGTAGCCGTATGGCCTGCCCCACCAGGGTGAGCGTGTCGCGCAAGAACTCTCGGGCGGAGGGTTCTAGGCGATCATGTCGTCGAACTCGCCGTCCTTGGCGCCCTCGACGAGGGCCTTGATCTCGGCGACCGTGTAGATGAGGGCCGGGCCCTGCGGGTCGCGCGAGTTGCGGACGGCGATCTGGTCCCCACCCGGCAGCGCCGCCAGTTCAACGCAGTTGCCGCCGTTGGGGCCGCTGCGGACGCTCTTGCGCCACTGGAGCGTCGAGGGGAGTTCCCCGGCGGGGATGCCGTTGCGGGCGTTGTCCATCAGAGATTCCTTCCACCATTGGCCGGACGTTCCGGCCGGAACTCGTATAGCCACGGCCGACTTTGAAGTCGCCGGAGCCGCACCGATGCGCTAGCAGAACGTGTCCACGACGGACGATTCCGACATCCCCAATGAGGGCCGGACCAAGTGTCGCACATTACACACAGTCACTGCACATGAGGCTGCCCGCGCAGATGCACGTGCATCTTCCCCGTGTGGATGCATGTTACGATGAATGTGACAATGCACATAGACACGGCCGCGAAAGGTATGCGACCGTGGTCACGGACACGTTGGCGCTAACCGAGGTTCGGTGCGCGACGGGCAGACCGGGACCGAGGCTTCGGCCGCGGCAAGGCAACCGCCCTCGCACCCGGGCGCTCCGCATCACACAACCGGACATGTCAGTCGGAACGCAGTGCCGGACGGGGCCAGGCCCCCCGGTTCGACAGATGCCCGGAGAGGGGTTGGGTGCCATGGAGCGTCTCGAAACGCAGACGTTGCTTCAGGCAGCCGCGGCAGGCAAGCTGCGGAGCTCGATGTGTCAGCAGGTCATGGCGATCGAGTACGACCGCGGCGGCCGCGTCCTCTACCGGTGCGCCCGCTCCTGCGGCAAGCACACCGCCGACGCCGTCCAGGTCCAGAACGGACTCCTGTGGCACTACCGCGGGCGCAGCCTCGGCGAGCACTACGGACTCCCCGACGAGGACATCGTCGACGACATGTTCGCCGCCCTCCAGCTCGCCTGGGTCAGGGACGGCGACATCTACACCGCGCGGTTCCGATGAGGACGCCGCGCACGCGCGCGCCGCGGCGCCGCGCCCCCGAGACCTTGTTCTGTTTGGTGGGATAGAGCCTCGGGGAGGCCGGTGGGGGCCTCCCCGAGCTCTGCACCAGAGCTCGACGAACTTGCGAACAGTGCTGACACACCGAAGCGGGCGGGACCGAGAGGCCCCGCCCGCCATCGCGTCCCGGTCAGCTGACGGTGATGTCGGAGCTGCCGCTGGACTGGTAGCCCTCGGTCGCCATGATCATGTAGTAGGAGAACGAGCCGAGGTTCATGCCCGCGTTCGCCCACGCGTCGAAGTGGGCGCCGGTGTTGATCGACCCGGAGCTGCGGGCGCCCTGGCGGACGCTCCAGTACTGCGCGAAGGTCTTGGTGCCCTCCACCGACGGCGCGTTGTAGCGCATCGAGTGGCCCAGGGCGTAGGTGCCGCCGTCGATGTTCGCGCTGCCGCGGTTCTCGGCCCCCGAGCTGGGGTTGTAGGGGCCGTGCGATTCGACGATGTAGTACTCGACCAGCGGGTTCGACGTCCAGCCGTACAGGGCGAGGTAGCCGTTGCTGCCGTGGTTGACCCACCCGCTGTAGTTCACCGTCCGGCGCCCGCCGTTCGACCAGCCCTTGCCGCCGACCCAGTTGTTGGCCCCGTTCCACTGGGAGCTGTAGTTCCCCCCTGAGCCGAGGGTCATCGAGGCCTTGCCCTGCGAGTCGGTCCAGAACGAGTAGTAGTAGCCGTTGTGGGTGCCCTCCTGGTTCGTCGTGATGGTGTCCTGGGCGAAGGCGGTGCCGCCCGCCAGCAGCCCCGCGCCGCCGAACACGAGCGCGGCGCCGCCGCCGAGCAGGAGGCTCCTGCGGCCGAAGGGGTTGCGCGCCGGGACCTCGCGGTCGTGGTGTTCGGCGTCGTGATTCTCAGACATGCGTCCTCCAGAAGCATCGATCGGTTTCGATGCGATAAGTATGGAGTTGCGGCATTCGCGTGTCAAGAACTTCCGGAGAACTTCCGGAATTTATCGGAGCAGGCATCGTGAGAACGAGTTAGAATATTCCCAGATCACAGACTCGTGAGCATCCGATAACATTGAGATACATCGATACGAGCGCCCGTTTCAGGCCACAGCCGGTTCAAAGATAACCGGAAGTTTCAGGCCACATTCCGGAATGGACAAACCGGGCGTCTGTTGACATGGGAATGCAAAGAGAAAAGGCTGGCGGCGCGACGCAAGCGCGACTCGCCAGGCCCTCGTGTGCGGTGCCCCGTTTGGTCGCTTATGCGAACACATCGACGCAGGTCGTCGCCCAGCACGAGGTGTTGGAACGCCGTTTGAGTGCGACGGCAAGCTGCTTGACGGCGACGGCGACGTCGAAGAGGAGTTGCGTGAACGGTCGCCTATCGATCGGCGGATGAGGCCGGGGATGCGTGCAACTCCCGACCTTCCTTTCGGAGTCTCCATTTCAGAAACCTGTTGTCAGGCAACGAAAGTGCCTGAACATTTCCCCATGGAGGTACATTGCGCAAGCGTCTTGCCGCAGTCGCGGCGGTACTGGGCATAGTGGCCGTCGTCGGACCGCCGCAGTCGGTCGCGGCTCAAGAACCGGATCCCGACGGGCCCGTGACAGCCGGCGGTCCTGGAACGGTCGAGCTGCCGACCGGCGAGACGGTCGACATCTCGCCTGATGGGAGCCTGACCCTTCCGGAGGAGGGCGTTTTTCAGCTGCTCACCCGACCGAACGGCGACAGGCTGGTCGTGCCAGTCGATGCGGCCGACAGCCTGGCCGAGAACGGACTCGAAGGTTTCAATGTCGACGCCGCGTCGCGCGGCGAGGAGCCGCCTGCATCACCTGGCACCGCTGCCGCGGAGGAAGCGGTCGCCGTCGACTTCACCGGCGTGATGCCGCCGGGCAAGACTGCCGACTACGCGATCCTGAGCTGGGTGAACATTGCCACCGGCGTGATCGGTGAAGAGTTCCTGCCCGAGTCATCCGGGACCGTGGCGATGGAGCCGGGCGAGTACCACCTCCTGGTGCTCATGCAGGACCTGGACGAGTTCCACTCGATCACCGGCATGGTCGACCTCAGCGTCGGCACCGAAGGCGCCCAGGCGGTCTTCGACGGCACCCGGGCGCGAACGGTCGCCTTCACCGTCGACCGCCCAGTCGAGCCGGCCGCCAGCACGTTCCTGATGTTCAGCTTCGAACCGGGGACGAAGGACGGTATCGGATCCGGGCTCATCGCGCAGGAGCCGTGGTCGTATTCTGCCCTCCCCACCAGAGGTGGCTTGGACGGTCGCGAGGTCGGACTCGAGATGCAGCAGGAGCTGGTCAGCCCGGCGGGTACCGCTGAACCGTACAGTTACAGCCTCATTGGCGAGCACCGCAACGGGATTCCGAACCGCCCGGGTTTCAGGATCTGCGATGCCGAACTCGCCCGCGTCGAGGCGGACTACCACGGCCTCGGCGTCGAGACGACCACGATGGTGCGCCACGACATCGCCGTCCGAGACGGCTCGGCGGGCCTGAACCTGCGCGCCGGCACCGTCGACGTCCCCTCCGAGCGCACCGAGTTCTACACCGCCGCGCCGGGCCTGACCTGGATTCACCTGGGCACCCTCGGTGAAGGGGAATCCACCAACGACATGGTGGTGCGCCGGTCCGGCGAGATGAGCCCGGGCGAGACGACCACTGCCGCATGGCAGCGCGCGCCGCTGTCGGTCGGCCTCGAAGCAGGAACGCCGGCATTCACCCCCGGCTTCTACCTATACGGCGAGTACGGGTTCGCGCAGTTCGCCCCGCTCATGTTCTCCTCGGGCGCGGACGGCGAGGCGATCGACAGCAATGGTCTTGACGGCTGGTCGCGTTTGGCCCGGGACGGCCAGGTTGTCGCCGAGTCCGAGACCGGCAGCGGACTCGACCTCGACGCGACGCTCATCGAGGACGGCTGGTACACCTTCACCGCGAAAGCAGGACGCGCCGTGCCCTGGACGCCGCTGGGTACCCTCTCGGTCGCCGAATGGACCTTCCCGATGGCCCCGTCCGGCACCAACATGGCCCTGCCGGTCTCGGTCGTCGATTTCGCCGCAACCGGTATCGTCGACGGCTACGCCACCGCCGGAACCACGCAGCAGATCGATCTCGCCTACACGCCCCAGGCCGGCACCGAACCCCAGGCGTGCACCGCGATGACCTTAGAAGTCTCCTTCGACGACGGCATCACCTGGCAACAGGTCCCGATCGACCGCGTCGGCGACCGGGCCACCGCCGAACTCGCTCTGCCCCAGGTTCCCGGTTTCGTCTCGGTCCGGTTCAGCGCCGCAGACGCCTCCGGCGCGATCGTCGAACACCAGACCCTCCGCTCGTACGGCATCGCCTGAACAATGCAGGGACGCAGCACTCTGCGAGAGGCCGCCTAGAAATCTGACCTCATTCTGACCGGCGGGCCGGAATCGGCCGTTCAGGGCCGGACTCGGTCGGACCACCGCCCCAGGGACGACAACGGCCCTTGACCGGGACTTTCCTGGTCAGGGGCCGTTCTTACTGGTCTGCGGGTGTGGTTCGGTGCCCCAGGCAGGATTCGAACCTGCGACGCACGGTTTAGGAAACCGACGCTCTATCCCCTGAGCTACTGGGGCGACGACAGCAGAGTCTAACCGATCCCCGCGGCGACGGCGCTGCGCCGGTCCGCCCACCCGCCCCTCCCGCACCGCGGACCACCGCCGTCCCCCGCAACCGACCGGGCGGACACCTCGTAAATTGGACAGGTGCGCCCCCACCCCCCAAGGCGACCCGACAAACTCACCGTCTTCGCCCGATTCGTCCAGTACAAACTGCGCGTCCCCGTCATCGTCGCAGTCTGCGCCTCCGTGCCCGCCGTCTTCCTCACCGTCTGGACCGACGGCGACCTCGCCCTCGCCGGCAAGATCGTCGGCTGGGCCGCCGGCGCCGTCCTCTGGCTCGAATCGGTGATCCTCCTCCTCGCCGCCGAGAACAAACGCGAATGGCTCTGGCGCCACAAGTGGATGCTCCTCGTCTGCGCCCTCACCCTCCTCAGCCTCGCCGCCGCCGCCGGCGGCGCCCAAGTCCTCCGCCTCGCCTACCTCGTCGGCACCATCCGCGCCCTCCGCGCCAAACGCATCGTCGACGCCGCCGCCATACTCGTCCGCCGCTTCAGCCTCGGCATCTGGTGGAAATCCGGCCTCTTCACCGGCGCCGGCGTCATCGCCGCAGCCGTCGCCGTCGTCCTCCTCGCCGACCCCGACGCCGAATACCGCGAACTCCTCCACTGGCTCGACACCAACCTCAGACTCCTCCCCATCCTCCTCGCCGGCGCCGTCCTCGCCGTCGCCACCTGGCTCGTCGTCCGCACCCGCACCGCCAGGCGCACCCCCGCACCCGAACTCCCCCTCACCCCCGACCCCGCCGACACCCCCGAAACACCCTGACCACCCACCCCCCATCGTCCTTCCTCGACAAACCCCCCGATTCGAGTAGGCTCGGCCCGTGGACACCGACCTGATCACCTTGACCGGCCTGCGCGTACACGGACGCCACGGCGTCTTCGACCACGAACGGGCCACCGGACAGGACTTCATCGTCGACGTCGCCCTGCGCACCGACACCGCCGAAGCCGCCGCCACCGACGACCTCACCCGCACCGTCGACTACGGCGCCCTCGCCGACACCCTCGCCGACATCGTCGCCGGCGAACCCGTCAACCTCATCGAGACCCTCGCCGAACGACTCGCCGACGCCTGCCTGAAATTCGACCGCGTCCACGCCGTCGAACTCACCGTCCACAAACCCCAGGCACCCATCGCCCAACAGTTCACCGACGTCTCCGTCACCGTCACCAGAGGACAGTCATGACCCGCGTCGTCTTCAGCATGGGATCCAACCTCGGCGACCGCGAAGCCCACCTCAAGGCCGCACTCCGCGACATCGCCCCCGACGCCGTCTCCGAGGTCTACGAGACCCCGCCCTGGGGCGGCGACGACGACCAACCCGCCTACTACAACATCGCCGTCATCGCCGACGACCCCGGCCAGGACGCCGAAGGCTGGCTCGCCCTCGCCCAACGCCTCGAAGAGGACAACGGCCGCATCCGCGACCCCGAACGCCGCTACGGCCCCCGCACCCTCGACGTCGACCTCATCGCCGTCTTCGAAGACGACGGCACCCCCGTCCACGGCGACGACCCGCAACTCCTCCTCCCGCACCCCCACGCCCACCTCCGCGCCTTCGTCCTCGTCCCCTGGTTCGCCATCGACCGCGACGCCGAACTCCCCGGCCGCGGCCGAGTGAGGGACCTGCTACGCGACGAGTCCGTCGCGGCGGACGCGCGCGCGTTGCGCCGACTCCACCCGATATGGTCGGGACACGGCGACGCTCGCGAGCCGTGATCGGAGACAGCATGAGTGACGACGAGCACGGCCCGAGGCCGAGCCTGCGACCCACGTCGCCGTCCACCATCGGGGTGGCCGCGCTGGCGGGGGCCGCACTCACCCTGCTGCTCGTCGCCCGCTACTACCAGCACGCACCCAGCCTGAACTGGTACAACTCCGCCGTCATCCTCGCCCTCGCCGCGCTCCTCGCATGGCTGGCCTGGACGACCCGGACGGTGCTGCGCCCCGGCCGCGGCCGATCGCGCGCGGCGGTCGACCAGGCCGGCGCCGCACCCCCCTCAGGCCGGCTCGACGGCCCCGAACACGCACTCCAGATCGCCCGCTTCGCCGTACTGGCGAAGGCCGCCGCGGTCGCGGGCGCCGCGTTCTTCGGCGCCTACCTGGGCTTCACCGTCTGGCTCGCGGTCCAGTCCGGGCGGCTCACCGCCGCCGCCGACGACCTCCCCGAAGCCATCCTCGGCACCATCGCGTGCGCCGTCCTGACGGCCGCCGCCCTCTGGCTCGAACACTCCTGCCGCATCCCCCCGCAGGACGACGACCAGGACGACGACCGCCCCAACCGCAACTGACCACCCGTCCCCGGACCCCGCTCCCGGGCCCCGGCCCCCATCCCCGTCTCCCCACAATCCGCGCGTTTAGAGGTGCGCTCCATGAAGTTTGACTCCCCCAACCGAAGCGACGACCGCGACACGACCGCGACGATGAGCCTCGGCTCGCCGGGCGTGTCGACCACGGACGGCGCAGCAGACAGCCCGGCCGACCGCATGGCCGTCCACGTGGTCTGGGAGATCGGCCTGCTGCTGCTCGGCGGCGGCGTCCTGTTCGCCCTCACCCAGTCCGCCTCCGGCCCCTTCGCCGACGGCTCCTGGTCGGCCTTCACCGCCGCCCTCGCCCCCGTCGTCCTCCTCGCCTGCGCCATGGCCGTGTCCCTGCGCGTCGGCGCCGTCAACCTCGCCGTCGGCCCCATCGCGCTCATCGCCGCCTGGATGTTCGTCGACGCCTCCGGCTCCGGCTCGGCCGTCGCCCTCGCGATGGGCCTGGGCGCCGCCGCCTTCGTCGGCATCGTCCTCGCCACGCTCTCCGCCTGGCTGCGCGCCCCCGGCTGGGCCGCCAGCGGCGCCGTCGGCGGCGCGATCGGCCTGTGGGCCGGCTCCGCGGGCGACCCCTCCGCGTTCATGCTGGAGCAGCTCCCGACCACCGGCGCCCTCGCCGCGCTCGCGGCCGCCGCCGGCCTGTCGCTGTTCCTCGGCCTCGTCGGCGCGTTCGCCGGCATCCGCTCCCGACTGGCGCCCATCCGCGAGACCCCCGCGGGCGAACGCCACGGCCGCGGCGGCATCGTGTTCCTCGGCGTCCTCCTCTCCTCCTCGCTCGCCGGCGCCGCCGGCGTCGTCGCGGCCTGGACCGCCGTCCCCGACGCGGGCGCCGCCGGACTCCCCGACCCGATCCTCCTCACCGTCCTCGCCCTCGGCGCGGCCCTGCTGGGCGGCACCAGCCTCATGGGCCGCCGCGGCGGCGTGTGCGGCACCGTCTTCGCCTCCATGCTCGTGCTCGCCCTCATGTGGCTCGCCCAGGCGCGCGGCTGGAGCTTCGACCCCAGCTGGATCGCCTTGAGCGCCATCGTCGCCGGATTCCTCGTGACCCGCCTCGTCGAGGCCATGAACACCGTCGACGAAGCCGAGGCCGCCTCGACCAGCCGCGCCGGCTCCCTCGCCGACCTGCGCGAGGACGACCCGCTCCCCGCCGACCGCACCGACTCCTTCGAACGCTACGACGACGACCTGGCCGACCTCGGCTCCGGCGGCGGCGACCCCTGGTCGACCACCGGCGGCATCCCCAAGACCGCCGACCCCTTCGGCGCCTCCGGCGTCTTCGACGACCTGCGCGACAACCAGGGCGGCTACGGCACCCGTTTCGGCCCGGCCACCGACGACGACCGGCGCTACGGGCGCTGACGTCCACCCCTCCTTATCCCCCGAAGAGGACGACAACGATGACCTACGTACCCCCCGAGCGCGGCGACGAACCCGCGCTCGACCAGACCCGGCAGCTCGACGTCGCCCCCGGCCCCGGCCTGCCCGCGGTCGGCAACGGCGTGGACGCCCAGAGCGCCCAGCCCGTCGACCCCTTCGCGGGCCAGGCCGCCACCACCGTCGGCTACGTCGAGACCCCCGTCCGCCGCGACCGGCCGCTCTTCCAGTTCATCTGGGAGGGCATCCTGCTGCTGCTCACCTTGAACGCGCTGTTCTTCGCGTACCAGAGCAGGGACGCAGTTTTCGGCGGCGAGGCGACGATGGAAACGCTCGACGCGCATCTGATGACCATCGCTTCACTGGTGCTCATCGCTTCGGGCTTCGGCCTGTCGCTGCGCCTCGGCGCCGTCAACCTCGCCGTTCCCGCCCTGCCGGCACTCGTCGTGACCATGTCCCCGGTGTTCGTCGGGGACAACCCGCTCGTCGGCCTCGCCCTCACCGCGGGGGCCGTCGCGGTGCTCGCCATCCTCTTCACCGTTCTGACGGCGCTCTTCCGCCTGCCGGCCTGGATCGCCGGCCTCGCGACGCTGCTGGTGGTCGGCGCCTCGTACCCTGCGGTGATCGAGCTGGCGCAGCGGATGGGCGCCCCCGACCAGGCCACGACCTGGACGAACCCGGGGGAGCTGTGGCTGTTCGTCGGCGCCGTCGCGATCTCGGTGGCAGGCGGGCTCATCGGGCTGCTCCCGTCGGTGCGCGATCGGTTCAGCGCGGTCAAGTCGGCCGTGGAGGGCACCGGCCCCAGGAACGCCGCCTCGGTGTTCACGCTGTTGGGCGGCACCTTCTTGTCGCTCATGCTCGGTGCCCTCGCGGGTTTCGTGCCCGTGGTGTTCGGTTCCGGTGTGCAGCCGACCTCGGAGTGGCTGCTGCTCGGCTCCTTCTCGGTGAGCACCGTCGCCACCGTGATGCTGAGCCCGGTCGCGCTCATCGTGGTGTTCCTGGCGGGCACGAGCCCGTGGGGTCGCCGCGGCGGCGTCTTCGGCACGTCGCTTGCGGCCGTTACCGTGTGGGCCCTGATCATGCTGTGGCCGACCTTCGAAGCGCCGGCGTCCAACCCGGCGCTGATCGAGGAGCTCACGGGCGTGCTGTACGTGGGTCTGCTTCTGCTCGGACTCACGGTGTCCTACGGCCTTGACCGACTGGGCGAACCCAAGGAGGTCCCCGAGCCCGAGACGCCGGTGTTCAACGGCGAGATGCCCCCGTTCGACTCCCTGCAGGGCGGCGTCAACGACAGCGGCCTCTTCGAACCGACCCTCCCGCACGCGACCGGAGCGCCCCGCTGACGGGAGTCCGAACACGACGATCACATGGATATGCGGCTGGGGCCGCGGGCCGAAGGCCCGCGGCCCCAGCCGCATATCCGAACCGCCCCGAGCGAACCGACGACCACCCACCCTGTGGATAACTCTGCCCTATGCGAGCAGGCAATCTAAGCATCCTTCGCGAAGTTATCCACAGGCGGGAAACTTTTGTTGCCGTGCCTTGGCGTACCGGGTTTAGTAGATATCAAAAAAGAAGGCCATCCGGTTGCGGCGGGAGGGCGGCGACAGAGGGGTTTCGCGAACGTCGCCATTCCACGAGCGGGCGCGGGAAGCCGCCCGCGCCCGGTCCCCGCCGCAGCCGCTCCTCCGCGGAGCGCGGGGCGGCCGGACCCGTACAGTCCGACCGCCCCGCAAGAACCGGACACCACGTCGAGCGAAAACGGAAGTAGGCCGATCGCCGCCGGTACAGAATCGGGGCATGACCGAGCCCTACGCGCTGTTCGACCGACTGCCCACTCCCGAGGAGCATCGGCGCCTCGCCGAGGCGGTCGGTTGGGGCGAGGCGTTCGATTGGGACACGACGCCCGCCTCTTTGGACGGGTCCCTGGCGGGCGTGGTGGCCTTTGCGGGAGACGAGATCGTCGGGATGGGCCGGCTGGTCGGCGACGGCGCCAAGTACTTCTACGTGCAGGACGTGGCGGTCCTGCCCGACCGGCAGGGGGCCGGGATCGGGGCCGCGGTGGTGCGTCGGCTGCTCGACCACATCGCGAGGACCGTGCCGTCGACCGCGTTCGTCGGGCTCTTCGCGACCGACGGTGCGGTGCCGCTCTACGAGCGGCACGGGTTCGGCCACGGGGACATGGCGGGGATGTTCCGCCTGGTCGAGCCGAACGAGCCCTGACCGACCGAATCGGTTGGGGAGAGCGAGCGCCAACGGGCCGTGTCGTGTTTCGGCCGGCCGTTTCCGGGCCGTGGGGCGGGTCTGGTCGCGCGGTTCTTGGGCCCGTGGGGCGGGTTCGGTCGGACGACCGGGCCTGCGGGGGCGGCTGGATCAGATGACCGGGCCCGCTGGGCGGGGTGGTTGGACGCCCGCAGGCGGATCAGACGACGATGACTCGGATGCCGGCTTCTTCGAAGCCGCGCAGTTGTTCGGGTGGGGCGTTGCCGTCGGTCACGAGGGTGTGGACGCGGTCGGTGGGGCAGATGCGGGCGAAGGCGTGGCCGCCGATCTTGGAGCCGTCGGCGATGACGACGACCTTGCGGGCGCGGGCGGCCATGAGGGCGTTTATGGCCGCTTCGCCTTCGTGGTGGCTGGTCGCGCCGAGTTTCATGTCGATCGCGTCGACGCCGAGGAAGGCGATGTCGAGGGTGATCTCGCGCAGGATCGGGGCGGCCAGGGGGCCGATGAGCTCGTAGGACTGGGGGCGGACCACGCCGCCGACGACCACGACCTTCAGGTGCGGGCGCACGATGAGCTCGTTGGCGATGTTCAGGGCGTTGGTGACGATGGTGAGCCCGGTGGAGCCGGGGGTCGCCACGAGGTCGGTGCGCATCGCCAGCGACCGCGCCACCTCGGTGATGGTGGTGCCGCCGTTGAGCGCGATCACCTGGCCCGCACTGACCAGACCCGCTGCGGCCGTGCCGATCCGGTGCTTCTCCTCGACGTGGCGCGCGGTCTTGTAGCGCAGCGGCAGGTCGTAGGAGATACCGCCGGCGACGGCGCCGCCGCGGGTGCGGGTGATCATTTGCTGCTGGGAGAGCTGGTCGAAGTCGCGCCGGATCGTGGCCTGGGAGACGCCGAGGCGCTCGGCGGCCTCCTCCACGGTGATGCGTCCGGTCTCTGCGAGGATCTCCAGCAGGGTGTTCCACCGGGCATAGCGGTCCACGTCGCTCCTCGGGTCGGGATCGCGCGGTGTGCACGATAGTGTTCGAACTACGTCTGTCGGCGCTCGAACGGTGCTCAAGTCATGTTCGCGCGCTCATTGACATTCTGCCGCACCGGGGTGGCCTCGCGCACCCCGGATCGAATGGAAGGAGCGCCGGTGGACGGCGTCATGCTCCCGGCCGTGGGCCGGATCGTCACCCCCGACGGCGTGGTCAACGGGACCCTCATCGTCGAAGGCGACCGGTTCGAAGGGGTCCTCGAACGCGAGGGCGCGCCCACCGGCTGGGTCCTGCCCGGTTTCGTCGACGTGCACTGCCACGGCGGCGGCGGGTTCTCGCTCGCGAACGGCGACCCCGACTCGGCCCGCGGGGCCGCGGCCTTCCACGCCGCGAAGGGCACCACGACCCTCGTTGCCTCCTTGGTCTCCTCGACCCACGAATTCCTCCTCGGCGCCACCCGTGCGCTGCGGCCGCTGGTCGCGGACGGGACGCTCGCGGGCGTCCACTACGAGGGCCCCTACATCTCGGCGGCGAAGTGCGGCGCCCACGTGGTCGAGGTGCTGCGCGACCCCGACATCGCCGAGCTGACCGAGCTCATCGAGGCCGGCCGTCTCGACGACGGGCGCGGCGCGGTGAAGATGGTGACCGTCGCGCCCGAGCTCGACGGGGCCCTGGCGGCGATCGAGTTCCTCGACCAGCGCGGGGTGGTGCCCGCGATCGGGCACACGAACGCGAGCTACGAGCAGACGGCGGCGGGCATCGACGCGGGCGCGCAGGCGGCGACGCACCTGTTCAACGCCATGCGCGCCTTCAACCACCGCGAGCCCGGCCCGATCCCGGCGCTGCTGGACGACGAGCGGATCTTCTCCGAGATCGTCGCCGACCCGGTCCACCTGCACCCGGGCACGATGCGGTTCGCGTTCGACACGTCGCTGCCGGCCTGGACGCTGCTGGTCTCGGACGCGATGGATGCCGCGGGCCTGGCCGACGGCACGTACATGCTGGGCCGCCACGAGGTCGAGGTCTTGGACGGGGTGGCGACGGTGGCGGGGACCGACGTCATCGCCGGGTCCACGATCACGCTCTTGGACGCCTTCCGCAACGCGGTGCGCCTGGCGGGGCAGTCGGTGGAGGCGGCCTCGCAGATGGCCTCGGCGACGCCCGCGGAGCTGCTGGGTCTGCACGAGGTCGGCGCGATCGAGACGGGGAAGTTCGCCGACGCCGTGGTCCTCGACGACGACCTCAACCTGGTGTCGGTCATGCGCCGCGGCGCCTGGCTCGCGCTCTGAGTCGGCGCCTTAGGAGCGGTTGCGCTGTCGGAGCGGCTGTCCGGTCGGAGTCGGCCGCTTCGGTGTCGCACGGCGGTTGCGCCTCGGCGGTTCCGAGGGCGGTGTGGGTCCGAACGGGCCGGTGATCGCTGCGCCGCTTGGCAACGTGCAAGGGCCCGCAGTCCGTGAGGACTGCGGGCCCTTTCGCTGTTCCGGTTGGAGGGCCGGCGAAGCGGCGCTCGCCCGTTAGAGGAACGGCGCGGCGTCGTAGGTCATGGAGCCGGCTCCGGCGCCGATGATGATCCAGATGAGGCAGAACGTGAAGAAGGAGAGGATGCCGAGGACGAGGCCGGTGATGGCGATGCCCTTGTTGGTGGCCTGCCCCTTGTTCGCGCGGCTCCAGCCGATGGCGCCGAAGACGATCGCGAGGACGCCGAGCGGCCAGGTGAACCAGTTGAGGCCGGGTATGAACGAGGTGACGACCGCGATGATGCCGCAGACGAGGGCCGCGGTGCCGAGGCCGTTGCGCGGCTGCTGGCCTTGGATCGGTCCGTCGCCGTTGTAGGGCGGCGGCGGTGGCGGGGGCGGCGGGACGGCGCCGCCGGAGTAGGGGTCGAAGCCGCCGCCGACGGGTGGTGGCGGGTAGGAGGGCGGCGGGTTCGCGGGCGAGGGCGGCGGGAACTGCGGCGTGCCTTCGGGCGCGGGGTCGGGCAGGGAGCCGGACGCGTTCTCGGCGGAGGGGGAGGAGGGGTTCCAGCCGCCCGCGGCCGGGTCGCCGCCGGGCGGGTCCGGTTCGGACCGCTCGGGTTCGGGCGGGTCGGGGACCGGCGGATACGTGGTCATGGTGACCTCCTCGTGTCTCGGCGCCGCTGGTCGCGGGCTCGCGGCGCCGCTGCCCCGCAAGGTAGTCCGATCTCGTGGGCGATGTGCCGAATCAGGGGAAACAGCGGCACCGAAGCGACACTCGCGTCACCGGTTCGAGAACTCTCCTCGGTTTTTTGCGGTTAGGGGTTTACTACCCGTCAGTACGCGAGTAGAAATGAGTTACGGATCCGGACGGACTTCCCGAGGACACGGTCCTCGCAGATCAGAAGGATTCGCGCACAGCCGCCGAGTACCCACGTGCGACCTTTGCCGTCGGGAGGCACAGCGGGTCCAGCACCTAGGAGCAGGACACCGCTATACAAGACTTCACGCTTGGTAACTCGGTTGGATGTGGAGCTAGTTGCGAGCGGCCCAGTCGAGGCAGTAACCGACTGGGCCGTATCGTTGCCCGCCGCAGGCCCCTGCGGCCCCTGTGTCCGAACTGACTGGGAATGCTCGGCGGCGGCTGCAAGAATGGGCCTCGATGAGCACGATCGCACCGGGCTGGTACCCGGACCCCGCCGACCCGGCCACCCAACGCTACTGGGACGGCGGCGCCTGGATCGGCAAGCCCGTCCCCGCCGGTGCCGAACCCCCCGCCGAACCCGAGCCGCTCGAACCCGAACCGCTCCCCGAGTCCCCTTCGGACCCCGCGGTGCAGACCCTGCCGCGCGACCCCCGCTACGGCGACGGCCCGCCGCCGCGCGTCATCCAGCGCACGCCCGGCGCCGTCCAGCCCCTCGACACGGTCCCCATCCGGTCCCTGGGCGTCACCATCGGCTGGATCTCCCGCCCCGACGTGAGCCGCATCCTCGGCGGCCGCGTCCTCGCCCACCCCGGCCAGCGCTTCGTCGCGCGGATCGTGGACGTGGTGTGCATGTTGGCGCTCAACGCCGTGGTGAACGGCTATTTCCTGTACCTGTTCGTGAACGAGTCGCTGCTGCCGTACTTCTCCGACGTGCTGGCGGCGGGGGAGGGCGGGGCGCAGGACGTGGCGGTGCCCTCGGCGTTCAACGAGCAGTTGACGGTGGTGCTGCTCATCGCGTTGGGCCTGTGGTTCGCGTACGAGGTGCCGGCGACGTTGAACACGGGGCAGACGCTCGGCAAGCGGCTCATGGGGATCAAGGTGGTGTCGCTGGCGCCGGTGGCGTTGGGCTGGGGGCGGCTGCTGCTGCGGTGGGCGTATGCGGCGCTGCCGTTGATCTGCTTCCCGTTCGGCGCGGTGCTGTGGATCCTGGACGGGATATGGTGCATTCGAGACCAGCCGTTCCGCCAGTGCCTGCACGACAAATCCCCCGGCACGGCCGTCGTCGACGCGAGTTCGGTCGACGCGGGCACTGCGGAGGCGCACCCTGATAAGGAGTCCTCATGACCAAGCCGATCCGCGACGAGCTGCGGCAGATCCCGCTGTACGTCCCCGGCAAGGCGATCCCGGACGCCGTCAAGCTCTCCAGCAACGAGGTCCCATACGGGCCGCTGCCGGGGGTGGCCGAGGCGATCGCCTCGGCGGCGGGCGACGTCCACCGCTATCCCGACCTCGCGGTCGTCGCGTTGCGCGACGCCCTCTCCCGGCGCCTCGGCGTCGATGCCGACCGTCTCGTGACCGGGACGGGTTCGGTGGCCCTCATCGGGCACCTGCTCCAGGCGATCGGCGGGCCGGGGGGCGAGGTCGTCTATTCGTGGCGCTCGTTCGAGGCGTATCCGATCGCGGCGACGGTGGCGGGGCTGCGGAGTGTGCGGGTGCCGAACACGGCCGACCACCGCCACGACGTGGAGGCGCTCATCGCCGCGGTGGGCCCGGACACGCGGGCGCTGATCGTGTGCAGTCCGAACAATCCGACGGGGCCGGCGGTGACGGCCGCGGAGCTCGACCGGATCTTTGAAGCCGTGGACGAGTCGGTGCTCGTGGTCGTCGACGAGGCGTACCGGGAGTTCGTGACCGATCCGGATTGTCCGGACGCGGTGGAGCGGTACGGGGACCGGCCGAACGCGGTGGTGTTCCGGACGTTCTCGAAGGCGTGGGGCCTGGCGGGGCTGCGCGTGGGCTACATGGTCGCGGCGCCGGAGGTGGCCGAGGCGGTGCGGCGGTGCGTGATCCCGTTCGCGGTCAACGGTGTCGCGCAGGCGGCGGCGTTGGCGGCGCTCGATGCGGAGGGGGAGATGCGGCGCCGTGTGGCGCTGGTGGCCTCCGAGCGGAAGCGGACGGTGATGGCGGCGCGGGAGCTGGTGCCGGAGGTGCCGGATTCGGAGGCGAACTTCTTCTGGCTGCCGCTGGGGGACCGGACGGTCGAGTTCGCGGCGCACTGCGAGGGGCTGGGGCTGCTGGTGCGGCCGTTCGCCGGTGACGGGGTGCGGGTGACGATCGGTCTGCCCGAGGAGAACGACGCGGTGCTGGAGGCGTTGCGGCGCTTCGTGGAGGCGGGCCGCTGAGGTAGTGCTCGAGGGTCCGGGCGCCGTGGGCGCCCGGGCCTTATTTCGCGGCGCGCTCGTTCTCGGAGCAGAAGGCCTCGTACATCTCGGCGAGGGTCTGCTTCTGCTTGGAGGTGAGTTCGCGGTCGGTGGCGATCGCCAGGGGCGTCGCGGAGCCGTTCTCGGGGGTGAACCCGGCGCGGAGGTACATGATCGGGGTGGTCATCCGCAGGGCGAGTGCGAGCTGGCGCAGGACGGCGCCGCTGGGGCGGCGGACGCCGCGTTCGCCCTGGAGGTAGGGGTTGGAGACCCCGGCGGAGTCGGAGAGCTCGCGGAACGAGACGTGGGCGCGTTTGCGCACGTCCCGGACGAATGAGCTGAAGTCGCGATCTGTCACCCGCGTCACCATACGCGCCTTCGCCCGGGTCCGCCACCCGCCCCTGCCTGGGGGTCCCGGTATT
This sequence comes from Glycomyces paridis, assembly GCF_004912155.1. GTDB lineage: Bacteria > Actinomycetota > Actinomycetes > Mycobacteriales > Micromonosporaceae > Glycomyces > Glycomyces paridis. Next base: position 127,681 of record NZ_STGX01000009.1, read on the forward strand.
CGGTACCACCAGCCGACACGGCCCTCACCCGATCAGAGGAGGCGAATCGGACTCGCGGAAGGGTTGCGTCTCAACCGCTCGCCGTCGCGTGAAGCCAGCCGATACCATCGGAGGTCGACGCGGCTATTTCGGGATGCGTCGCCGTTTCGGTTGACGTCAGACGAGGAGGAGAACCGGTGAGCGTTCTGCAACGCTTGGAAAAACAACTGGAGGGCCTGTTCGAGGGCACCTTCAACAAGATGTTCAAGGGCGTTGTGCACCCGGTCGAGATCGCCAGCGCCATGCAGCGCGAGGCCGAGACCCACAAGGCGGTCCTCGCCGGCGGTCGCGTGCTGGTGCCGAACCGGTACGTCATCGACCTCTCCCCGCCCGACCACGACCGCCTCGCGCCGTACGCGGCGGCGCTGGCGCAGGAGCTCGCGCAGTCGCAGGCGGAGTTCATCGGCGAGAACGGCTGGACGGTCTACGGCGACGTGATCGTCGAGATCGAGCGCGGCGAGGGCCTGGACACCGGCATGTTCCGTGTGACGGCCGAGGTCGCGGCGTTGAACGAGGGTGTGGACCAGCCGGTCTCCGGCGGCGGTTACGGTCCCGCGCAGCAGCAGGCGCCCACGGGCCCGGTGCTGGTGACCGCGGACGGGCGCCAGTTCACGGTGGCGCACGGCGCGACGGTGATCGGCCGCGGTGAGCAGGCGCAGATCCGGCTGCCGGACGTGGGCATCTCGCGCCGTCACGTGCGCGTGGACTTCGACGGCCGCCAGGTGTCGGTGACCGACCTCGGTTCGACGAACGGCACGCTCGTGAACGGCCAGCGGATCGCGACGGTGAGCATGCAGCCCGGTGACGTGATCCAGATCGGCACGACCTCCCTGACGCTTCAGGCCGGCTAGTTCCCGGCCGACCGGCACACCCCGTCCGCGCCGCGGGCGGGGTGCCGTCGCGTCCGGGGCCGGTTCGGGACGGTGCGCAGCGGTCGAGACGTCCAGGGCCCCAAGCCGGTAGCGGTCGGATGACCGGGCGGTTCCGGCGGCTCGCCGCCTCGCCCGTGTCGACGTGGGCTACCGTGTCCTGGACCGATCGTTCGTCCGCGGGGAGCGCCGAATGCCTGAGATAGTCCAGACCGTCGCCCGGTTCGGGTTCCTGGTGCTGCTGTGGCTGTTCGTGTTCGCGGCGGCCCGGACGATCACCAGGGACCTGCTCGCGCAGCGCCGCCCGGCGGCGGCCGGCCCGGCCGCGGGCCCGGTCTCGGCGCCCCCGGCCTCGGGCCGCGGCGCCCGCCCCCAGGCGCCCGCGCAGACGGCCCAGTGGCTGGTGGTGACCACCGGCGAGCTGGCCGGGCGTCGCTTCGTGCTCTCGGGTCAGCCGATCACGATCGGGCGCGCCCCCGATTCGACGATCGTGATCCGCGACGACTTCGCGTCGAACCGGCACGCCAGGGTGCTGCCGGTGGACGGGCAGTGGATGGTCGAGGACGTGGGCTCCACGAACGGCACGTACCTGGGGCGCGCTAGAGTCACCAGACCCACGCCTGTCCCGCTCGGAGTGCCCATCCGGATCGGGCGTTCCTCCTTCGAGTTGCGCCCTTGAGCTGGTGACACGGCGATGTCGGCATCCAACGGCGGGCGTGCCCCGCGCTACGGCGGTTGAATCATGAGTTTGCACCTGCGATACGCGGCCATCTCCGATCGCGGGGTGGTGAGGCAAGGGAACCAGGACTCGGTGTTCGCCGGGTCCCACTTCGTGGCGGTCGCCGACGGCATGGGCGGCATGGCCGCCGGTGACCTCGCCTCCGCGATCGTCGTCAACACGATCGCCCGGCTGGACGTGCCCCCGCCCGCCGACTCGGTCGTGGACGAGCTCGCCGACGCCGTCGCCGACGCGAACCGGGCGATCCGCCGCGTCGTGGCCGACGACCCGCAGAAGGAGGGCATGGGCACCACGCTCACCGCCCTGTGGTTCGACGGCGAGTGGTTCAACCTCGTGCACATCGGGGACTCGCGGGCCTACCGGATGCGCGACGGCGGGTTCGAGCAGATCACCGTCGACGACACGTACGTGCAGATGCTCGTCGACGAGGGCCGCATCACCGCCGAGGAGGCCGAGCGGCACCCGCAGCGCTCGCTCCTGCTGCGCGCGCTCGGCGCCTCCGAGGTCGAGCCGGCGTTCCAGACCCTCAAGGGCGTGCCCGGCGACCGGCTCCTGCTGTGCTCCGACGGCCTCTCGGGGCCGGTCTCCGACGCCGACATCGCCCGGACCCTCCAGACCGCGGCCTCGCCGCAGGAGGCCGCCGAATCGCTCGTCCAGCAGGCCCTGGACGCGGGCGCCCCCGACAACGTCACCGTGCTCATCGCCGACGTCGTCGAAGAGGACCCCGGGGACCAGCGCCCCATCATCGGCGGCGCCGCCGCCGACGCCCGCCTGGCCGAGTCCGACACGGCGGTCCTGCGCGCGATCCAAGCCGAGGAGGAGGGGCCCGAAGAGGCCCCCGACGCCGAAGAGGAACCCGCCCCGAAGAGCCGCAGGCGCGGGCGCGTGTGGCGCACCATCCTCGCCTGCCTCATCGTCCTGGCCCTGGCCGCCGGCGGCGGCGTGTGGTGGATCCGCACCCAGTACTTCGTCGGGGTCTCGGATGCGGGCAACATCAGCATCTACCGGGGCCTCCCTTTTGAGGTGGCCGGCCTCCAGGCCGCATGGCTGGAGGTCGAGTCGGCCCGCCCCGCCGAGGACGCGAACGACGCCGAGGAGGCCGACCTCCAGGACGGCATCACCGCCGACAGCCTCGCCGACGCCGAGGCCGAACTCGACGACCTCGTCGACCCGGCCGCGACGAACACCCGCCTCGACCCGATCTGCGCGAGCATCGACGCCGAGTCGGTCCCGGCCGCCGCGAAGGACTGCCGCGACGACTGAGCGTCACCGTTGTAGGCTCACTGCGACCGGACGGCCGGGCGCCGGGGACCGAGCGCGCTGGCGCGCAAGCACTGTTGCCGACTGAGCGACGGTCCTCCGCACGGGGCCCGGGACGCGCACCATCCAGAGTCGATCCGAGACGCGAGGGGAAACGATGGCCCAGCCCATGTCGGCCACCGCCCGGCCGGTGGGGCCGTCCGAGCCGCCGCTGACGCCCCTGGCGGGCATGCCCAAGCGCATCGGCCGCGAAGTGACCATGCTGCTCATGGCCGGCGTGGCGGTGTTCCTCTTCCAGCTGTCGATCGACGTGGCGCTCACCGACACGACCACGTCGGTCACCTACCTGCTGCCGCTGGTGTGGTTCATCGTCACCCTGTGCGCGTGGGCCGCCGTGAAGTTCCTCGCCCCGAACGCCGACCCGCTGTTCGTGCCGATCGCCGCGTTCCTCACCGGCATCGGCATCGTCTTCATCAGGCGCCTGGACCGGACCGCGATCCGCGAGGAGGCCCTCCCGGCCGACGCGGGCGTGTTCGCCGGGCAGGGCGGGCGCCAGCTCATGTACTACATGGCCGCGGTCGTGCTGCTCACGGTGTTCCTCGCGGTCGTGCGCAACCACCGGGTGCTGCGCGGCTACGCGTACATCCTGCTGTTCGCGGGCATCGCGCTGGCGGCGCTGCCGGGCTTCCTTCCGGCCTCGATCTCCTCGTCGGGCGGTTCGAAGAACTGGATCCGGTTCGGCTCCTTCTCGATCCAGCCCAGCGAGTTCGCCAAGCTCATGCTGCTGATCTTCTTCGCGGTGTACCTGGTGCGCAAGCGGGACATGCTCTCGGTGGCGGGCAAGAAGATCCTCGGGCTCCAGCTGCCGCGCATGAAGGACCTGGGCCCGATCGTCATCGTCTGGGCCGCGAGCCTGCTCATGCTCATCATGGAGCGCGACCTGGGCACCTCGCTGCTGCTGTTCAGCATCTTCCTGTCGATGCTGTACATGGCGACGCGGCGGGCCTCGTGGATCCTCATCGGCCTCACGATGTTCATCGGCGGCTGCATCGCGATCTACCCGTTCTTCGGGCACCTCCAGACTCGCGTCGCGATCTGGTCCGACCCGTGGGCGTACGTCGGCGACCCGGTGAACGACTCCTACCAGCTCGTCGAGGGCCTGGTCGCGATCAACACCGGCGGGCTGCTGGGCACTGGCCTCGGCGCGGGCAACCCGAACCGCATCCCGGCCGCCGAATCGGACTTCATCCTCGCCGCGATCGGCGAGGAGGCCGGGCTCATAGGGCTCATCGGCATCCTGCTGCTGTACGCGGTCCTCGTCGAGCGCGGTTTCAAGACCGGCATCATGTCGCGGGACCTGTTCGGCAAGCTCATGGCCGGCGGCCTCGCGTTCCTTGTCGCGTTCCAGCTGTTCGTCGTCTTCGGCGGCGTCACCGGGCTCATCCCGATGACCGGCCAGACGACGCAGTTCCTCGCCGCGGGCGGCTCCTCGCTCGTCGGCTCCTGGCTGCTCATCGGCCTGCTCGTGCGCGTCTCCGACGACGCCCGCAAGCCCTGGCAGGCCTCCTTCGGCCTCCAGAAGACCGAGGCCCCGCCGGAGTTCCTCGCCGAGCAGGCCGCCAAGCGCGCCGCCGAGGAGGCCGCGAAGGCCCAGGCGGCGGGAGTGGCCGACTCCGGGCCGATTCCCGGCGGCGACCAGCCGACCGAGCTCATCATCCCCGGGCATCTCCAGGGCGGCCCGGGCACCGGGACCGTGGAGGAGGACGTGGTCGGCCCGCTCCCCGGCTCGCCCCCGCCGTACAGCCCGCCCGGCTCCCCGCCCTACGGCCCCGGCTCCACCGGCAGCCCGACGACCGAGCGGGCCCCGCAGACGCCGCCCCCGCCGCCGGAGTCCTCCTACGGGCCCGCGAGCGGCCCCGGCCTGCCGACGCGGCCCGCCCCGCAGTCGCCGCAGCGACCGCCGCAGGGCCCCCCGCCTCCGCCGCCGTCCGTGTTCGGCACCCCGCCCCCCGACCCTTACCGCAGTCCGCCGCCGTCCGGCGGCGACCAGAAGAAGGAGGGCGGCGAATGAACCCGGCCCTGCGCCGCATGGGCGTCATCGCGCTGATCCTGCTGGGCGCCCTCATCGCCCAGGTCACCTGGGTGGGCTTCTTCCACCACGAGGACTACGAGGGCCAGGCCGCGGGCCGGACCCTTCTCGACGAGTACGGGGTGCCGCGCGGGTCGATCTACGCGGGGGACGTGCTCATCGCCCAGTCGGTCCCCACCGAGAACTCCGACTACGGCTACCAGCGCGACTACCCCGAAGGCGACTACTTCGGGAACATCACCGGGTTCAAGTCGCTCATCTACGGCGTCTCCAACATGGAGGCCGCCGAGAACGACCTCCTCTCGGGCACCAGCTCGCTGCTCGCCTTCGACGACTTCTGGGCCACGGTCCTCAAGGAGCGCAAGCCGGGCGGGGACGTCATCACCACGATCGACGCCGACCTCCAGAAGGCCGCGTACGACGCCATCGCCGAGACCGGCGTCAACGGCGCGGCGGTCGTCCTCGACCCGCAGACCGGCCGCATCCTCGCGCAGGCCTCCTACCCGGGCTGGAACCCGACCGAGGTCTCCTCCAACGACGGCGACACCGCGACCGCCGCATGGGAGGCGGTCATGAACGAGGACGAGGACCAGCCGGCGTTCGACCGCTCCCGCCAGGGCCACTACCCGCCCGGCTCGACGTTCAAGACCATCGTCGCCGCCGCGTTCATCGAGAACGGCGGCAGCGCCGACTCGATCGTCAAGGCCGGCAACTCCTACACCGCGCCGGGCACCGACCACGAGATCACCAACTCCAGCAACCAGTGCCCTGCCGAGGAGATGACCCTCGAAGAGGCGTTCGCGAAGTCCTGCAACACCACCTTCTCGCGGATGTGCGTCGAGGAGCTCTCCGTCGAGGACATCCAGGAGACCGCCGAGGCCTTCGGCTTCGGCGAGGTCTACGAGACCCCGCTGTACTCGGCCGAGTCCGTCATGGGCGACATCAGCGAAGACGCCTTCCGCGCCCAGGCCTGCATCGGCCAGCAGGAGGTCCGCGAGACCGTCCTCCAGAACGCGCTCATCGCCGCGACCATCGCCAACGACGGGGAGCGCATGGCCCCCCAGCTCGTCGACGAGCTCACCGACTCCGCCGGCGAGACGGTCCAGAAGGGCGGCGAGGAGTCCCTGGGCCGCTCGATCAGCAAGGACACCGCCGAGCAGCTGCGCATCATCATGGAGGCCGTCGTCGACTACGGCTCCGGCTCCAACGCCCAGATCGACGGCTACACCGTCGGCGGCAAGACCGGCACCGCCGAGCACTCCGAGGGCGCCGAGGGCTCCGAGGCCCCGCACGGCTGGTTCCACGGCTGGGCCATGGGCGAGGACGGCGAACCGGCCGTCGCCGTCTGCGTGTTCCTCGACTCCTACGGCGACGGCGCCTCCGCCCAGGCCGCCGAGATCTCCGGCGACCTCATGCAGCAGGTCCTCGACGGTCCCGCGGACTGACCGTTCGGTGAACATCAGGGACCGGGTACGACACGGTTCCCTCACGATCCCCGCACACGGCAACCCCGGCACCCGCTCTGACGTGGATATAGGGCGGATCGACGCCGCAGGCGCCAGGCGGCCTGACAGTAGACTGAACCGTCGACCCCCGGAGAGATGAGGAGACGCCGTGTTGAGCCCCGATATGCTCCTCGGGCAACGCTATCGCCTGCGCGAACGCATTGCCGTGGGCGGTATGGGCGAGGTCTGGCGGGCCGAGGACACCGTCCTTGAGCGCACCGTCGCTGTCAAGGCCATGCTCCCCTCGCTCCTGAGCGAACCGGGCTTCGCGCAGCGGTTCACCGCCGAGGCCAAGACCGTCGCCGCCCTCACCCATCCCCACATCGTCAACGTCCACGACTTCGGCAACGCCGACCTGCCCGACGGCCAGACCACCGCGTACCTCGTCATGGAGTTCGTCGAGGGCAAGTCCCTCGCCGACCTCATCGCCGCGCGCGGACGCATCGACGCCCGCGAGCTCATGCCCATCATCGCGGCCACCGCCGAGGCCCTCCAGCAGGCCCACGACCGGGGCGTCATCCACCGCGACATCAAACCGGGGAACATCCTCGTCCGCGACCGGGACGGCCAGGCCGTCCTCACCGACTTCGGCATCGCCCGCTCCGGCGCCTCCGGCGACCTCACCCAGACCGGCGCCGTCATGGGCACCGCCTCCTACATCGCGCCCGAGCAGGCCGAGGGCACCGGCGTCCTGCCCGCCTCCGACATGTACTCCCTCGGCGTCGTCGCCTTCCACGGCCTCACCGGGCACCGGCCCTTCCAGGCCGAGAACCCCATCGAACTCGCGCTCCACCACGTGCGCACCCCCGCCCCGCCGCTGCCGCTCGACGTCCCGCCGGGCGTGCGGGCCTTCGTCGAGCGCGCCATGGGCAAGGACCCGCACCGGCGCTTCGCGACCGCCGCCGACATGGCCGCCGCCGCCCGCGTCGCCGTCGACGCGCCCGGCGCGACCTCCGTCATGCCCCCCGTCGGCGCGCTCCCGCAGCGCGCTGGCGTCGTGACCATGGGCGGCCCGCCCGCGGGCGTCGCCGAGCCCTCCCTGGTCCCGCGACAGGGCTCGCACCCCGGTTCGCCGCCGAGCATCAACCTCGGCGCCGTTCCCCCCGCTCAGGGCTCCAGCGCCCCGAACAAGAACTTCATCAAGGTGCTCATCGCCGTCGGGGCGCTCGTCCTGGTCGGCGGTATGGTGGTGCTGCTGATGAACCTCCCCGGCGGCGACGACCCCGAGGGCGGCGAGAACACCACGCCCGACACCAGCACTACGCAGGCCGAGGAGGACACCTCGCCCGAGGAGCAGACCTCCGGACCGGACGAGGGCGCCGAGACCACCAAGGGCGGTGGCGTGGGCGAATGCCTGCCCGGGGCCGAATGCAACGACCGATAGCGGGTTTTCCGGGCCCGCGCTGCCACTAGAATCAACCCGCGATGAACGGAACACGAGGACGTAAAACGCGATGACGACAGAGCCCCGCCTGCTCGGCGGCAGATACGAGATCGGCGAGATCGTCGGCTACGGCGGGATGGCAGAAGTCCACCGCGGCCGCGACCTCCGACTCGGCCGCGACGTCGCGGTGAAACTGCTGCGGGCCGACCTGTCCCGCGACGAGTCCTTCCTCATCCGGTTCCAGCGCGAGGCCCAGAACTCGGCGTCCCTCAACCACCCGAACATCGTCGCCGTCTTCGACACCGGCGAGGACGCCGGCATCCCGTACATGGTGATGGAGTTCGTCAACGGCCGCACCCTCAAAGAGGTCCTGCTCGCCGAGGGCCGCTTCGACCCGGCGGCGGCCTGCGAAATCGTCGCCGACATGTGCTCGGCCCTCGACTTCAGCCACAAGCACCACATCATCCACCGGGACGTCAAACCCGGCAACGTGATGCTCTCGGACACCAACCAGGTCAAGGTCATGGACTTCGGCATCGCCCGGGCCCTCGCCTCGAACCAGGCGACCATGACCCAGACCAGCGCGGTCATCGGCACCGCGCAGTACCTCTCGCCCGAGCAGGCGCGCGGCGAGACCGTCGACGCCCGCTCCGACGTGTACGCGGTCGGCTGCGTCCTCTACGAGCTCCTCGTGGGGCACCCGCCGTTCACCGGCGACAACCCCGTCTCCGTCGCCTACCAGCATGTGCGCGAGGAGGCCCGCCCGCCTTCGGAGCTGAACCCGAACATTCCGGCGTCGGTGGACGCCGTGATCATGAAGGCCCTCGCGAAGAACCCCGAGAACCGGTACCACTCGGCCGGTGAGATGCGGGAAGACCTCATCCGCGCCGCCCGCGGCCAGGCCGTCATGGCCCCCGCCGTCATGGGCGTGGCCGACCGGACCCAGCTCATCGACGGCGACTCCACCGCCCCCATCACCCCGATCGCGACCTCGTCTTCGAAGCGCCGCCCCTGGCTCATCGCGCTCGGCGTGATCCTCGCGCTCGTGGCGGTCAGCGCCGCGACCTGGGGGATCATGAAGGCGATGAACGAGGCCGCCCTGGTGACGGTGCCGACGGTGATCGGCCTGTCCGAGGAGGACGCCACGGCCGAACTCACTTCGAGGGACCTCGAAGTGAAGGTCGAGACCGAGGTCGCCGACGACCCGAAGAACGATTCGATCGGCAAGGTCATCGACCAGAACCCCGACCCGAGCGACGAGGTCGAGCAGGGCAGCGAGGTCACCATCACGATCATGACCGCGCCCGACAAGGTCGAGGTCGAGGACGTGGTCAACGAGCTCTACGACGACGCCGAGGCCACCCTGATCGACCAGGGCCTGACGGTGGACCGCCAGAACGTCGCCAGCACCGAGCCCGAGGGCACGGTCCTCAGCCAGGACCCCGAGGCCGGCGAAATGGTCGACCTCAAGACCGAGGTGGTCCTCACGGTCTCCTCCGGCGGCCAGGCCACGGTGCCCGACGTCTTCGGCATGACCGTCGATACGGCGACCACGACCCTCCAGAACTCCGGTTTCGAAGTCGAGGTCGTCTGGGGCGACGGCGGTGACACCCTCGGCGTCGTCTACGACCAGAGCCCCGGCAAGGACTCCACGGAGGAGAAGAACTCCACGGTGACCATCACCGCCAAGGGCGTCCCGGTCACCTGGGACGCGGCCACGACCCCGACGGACCTCCAGACCGCCCTGTCGACCGCGGGCCTCACCGCCACCGTCGACGGCGACCCCGAAGCCACCGTGATCGAATCCGTGACCGGCCCCGACGGCCCCCTCACCAGCGGCGACGTGGTCGCCCCGGGCTCGGAGATCACCATCGTCCCGGTCGCCGAAGACGGCGGAGGCGGCGGCGACGAAACCGAGACGCCCACAGAAGACGAATGCGGGATCACCAACCCTGAAGACTGCTGAACTCGGACAAGAAGCCTTACAGAGGGCCCCACCGTCTCGCGGTGGGGCCTTCGTCATTGATCGGTGGCTGTCCGGTCGCATTGGGTCGGACTCAAAGAGGGCAGCGACGAAGAGGTGGGAGTCATCCCGGGGCCCGGCGGCGGCCGTGAGGTCCGCTCATAATTGCGGTCCAGTGCGCCATCGATTCCCTCCGTTGTATTGCGGGGCAAGGCAGTCGACGGCAGACATTGACTATCCTCTATGGAATATTCACTCCTTCAGGTGATGACACTACGAGGTCACCCTGTCACAATTGATCTAGTACGTAGAAACGAAAACCACCCAAGCATTCGAGAAGATGGAAGCGAGGCGAGACCACCGATGAGCACCTGCACCCCCACCCGGACGGCTCCCGCATTCGCCTCCAACCCCGACCGCTCCGCCAAGGCCCAGGCGATCCGTTCGACCCTCGACGCGGCCGCCGCAGGCATCAACGCCTTCCATGTCGAGGTCCTCACCTCGGTGATCGACATGAAGAACGCGAACCTGCACCGCTCGGCGTTCGGGTTCTCCGCCCTCCGCGACCTGTTGGTCTCGCAGTTCGACTTCACCTTCAACACCGCGGGCTCCATCGCCGTGATCGCCCGACTCTCCCGCAAGTTCCAGGTCCTCACCGAGGCGGCGACCACCGGGGCGGCTCGAATCGATCAGGTCGCCTACGCGATCCGGCAGCTGGACCAGACTCCCGCGATGCGCCTGTTCGCCAAGACCCCCTTCAGGACTCCCGCGCCCTCGCCCTTCGACTCCGAGACCCTGTGCGCGACGCCTGAGGCGATGGTCGCCCAGTACGCCCAGCACGCCACCTTCAACGACCTCCGTCGGCACCTGAACGAACTGTGGGCCTCCATCGCCGAAGAGGCCGAACTCTTCGACGGCCTCGGCGAGCAGTCCCTCCAGCGCTTGGAGTTGTCCGAGACCGCCAACGGCATGTGGCACCTCGAAGGGGACCTCTCCGAGACCACCGGCAGGCTCCTCGACAAGTACCTGAAGACCGCCTGCCCTCCTCCCCGCCAGGACGAGAAGGACGCAGACGAGGTCCTGCCCCCGCAGGCGAACCGCCACGCCGAGGCCCTCCATCAGCTCCTCGCGGGCTACGGTTCCTCTCCCGAAGCGGCCACCCGCCACGGCCACACCGCCACCCTCGACCTCACCGTGGACATCGAGACCCTCCGCGGCGACGACACCGGCCGCCTGCCCCTCCTCGAAGGCAAGCCCATCTCGGTGGCTCAGGCCCGTCTCCTCGCCTGCGAAGCCGGGGTAATCCCCTCCGTCTTCGACTACGAGACCGGCGAAGCCATCGAACTCGGCCGAGCCCTCCGCCTCCCCAACACCGCCCTCCGCCGCAAGCTGGAGCTTGAGCAACCCGAGGGATGCGCTTGGGAGGGTTGTGACCGGCCTGTGGCTTGGACTGAGGCGCACCATGTGGTTCATTGGGCGAATGGCGGACTGACGGACGCCGCCAACCTGATCCTGCTGTGCCGCTTCCATCATGGCCGTGTACACACCGCGGGCTGGACGGTCGAGAAGACCGGTCCCGGCCGGGCGGTCATCACCCACCATGAGGGTCACGACCTCCGGGGCCATGAGGGCCGGGCGGGTGGCGACTCGGAGGGTTGCGGGTGTGCGGACTGGCGGGGCGATTCGGATATGGATGCGGAGAACCGTGAGGCCGCATGGGATCTGTTCCCGACTGGGCTCTACCGCGCTGAATGGTCGGAGCGGATGACGCCTGATCTCACCGGCTTCGGCGACCTGATCGAATCCGGTCGGGCGGTCAAGGCTGCGAAGGCGGCCAGGGCCAGGGCGCGTGAGCGATTCAAGGCTGACGAGGTCAGGCTTACACCGGCGACATCGGTACCTGAGGTGCCTTCATGGACACCGACTCCTGTGAGGATGACGCGGCCGCCTGGACCGGTGGACTACGGGGAGCCGCCGTTCTTACCCTGCCCCAGTGGGCGACTGCTGGGGGGATGGCGCCGCACTTCATGATCGACCAGATCGATCGAACGCCGCGCAGCCCGCGCCCCCGACGGGGCCGGGCCCCTCAGCATGTCAAGATGCCGACGAGCCCGGGGACGGACGCCGACCGTCCACCGCCCCAAAGCCACAAGCGCTGCCCGCCCCAACCCTCCGCTTTCGTCGCCGCCCGCTTTGACATCGAGCAATCGCAACCGTGAAGCCGCAAGCGCCGCCTGCCCGCCTCGTTGCTCTTGTCGCTGCCCGCCTTGACTCCGAGCATCCGCAACCGTGAAGCCGCAAACGCTACCCCGGCCATCAGCCCTCCCCTTGTCGCCGCCGTCTTTGAGCCCGAGCATCCGCGAAGTCAGAGGCCCACTCCCCAGGTGTTGGGGCTGCCACGGCTGCCCCGCCCGCGAATCGGCGGCCCGCGACCGCACCGCCCTCGAGGCCTTCCTCCTCACCCGCTACGCCGACCGCCGCACCGGCCCAGACTCCACATCGATCGGGTCAACCTTCTTGGAGCGCAACGATGTTCGAGCGGCGTAAGCGCGACATTTCCGCCGGGCCCCACTCGGGCATGCAGAAGGGCCCCGGCCGTTGTCTCCGGCCGGGGCCCTTCATCTCTCGGAAGCCGCGCTGACCCGCCTCGGTCGTGCGCGGCCGCGGGACGGAATCGGGGATCCCGCCGCCGAGTTTTCGGCCCCCTGGAGCGAGCAGCGTCTCCAGGGGGCGCGATCAGGTGGCCCCTACTTGGGCTCGATGCCGCCTTCGAGGATGCGGACCATGATCGGGTTGTCGAAGAAGATGTCGTTGAGCTCGTAGCCGGCCGGGTCGATCGACTTGACCCGGGCGCCCTCGATGCCGTACGACACGCGCTGGTTCAGGAACAGCGGCAGACGCGGCAGGGTCTCGTTGAACACGATGCCCAGCGTCTTGTTCGCCGCGGCCTGCTCCTCCTCGGTGCCCTTCTGGGACTGGAAGTACAGGTCCTCGATGTTCACGGTGCCCTGGCTCGGGGACTCGACCGCGTCGACCGGCAGGCCCATGCCCATCGCGTCGGCGGTGAGGCCGTTGTCGGTGAACCAGGTCATCTGCCAGGAGCCGTAGACGTAGGGCACGAACGGGTTCGCCCACTGGCGCACCGCGATGTCGAAGTCGCCCGCGGTCCAGATGCCCCACGGGTTGTCGTCCGGCACGTTCGCGTACTTCACGGCCAGGCCGAACTCGGACAGCTGGTTCGCCGCCTGCTCGCCCGAGAGGGTGAAGTCGGTCCAGCCCTCGACGCCGATGATGGTGTACTCGGCGAGCTTCCCGTCCGGCTTGTGCCAGCCGTCGGACTCCTTCTTCCAGCCGGCCTCGGTCAGCAGCGACTCGGCCTTGGCGTGGTCGGCGGAGTAGTACTCGAGCTCGACGTCGTCGAACAGGCCCTCGGCGTGCGGGTCCGGCAGACCGGTGTAGGTCGCCGGGATGTAGTAGCCGCCCGCGCCCTTGGCGATCTCGCCGATGACCTCGGGGTCGAAGACGTACTGGATGGCCTTGCGCACCCGCACGTCGGCGAACTCGGGGAAGCGGTCCTGGTTGAGCATGAGGCCGATGCCGTCGTAGCCGGGGGTCGACAGCTCGACGAGCCCCTCGACGCCCTCGATGGAGGAGCGGTCGGTCGCGCCGAGCACCTGGGTCGAGTAGTCGACCTCCTTGGCCAGCAGGAACTGCACCGAAGCGGCGTTGTCGCCCTTCTGGACCTCGATGGTCGAGAACTTCACGTTGTCGGCGAACAGGCCGTCCTCGTGCACCTCGAAGGTCACGACGGTCTCGCCGACCTCGCCGAACTTGTAGGCGCCGCAGGTGATGAACCCGCCCTCGGCCTCCAGGAAGTTCTCGGCCGCGATCTTCTCCGACAGCGCCGACTGCTCGGGGTCGCCCTGGACCTTGCCGGCCAGCACGAGCGTCTCGGCCTCGTCCATCCACTCGCCGTAGCGGGCGTGCGGCAGGATCTGGGCCTTGAGCGCGCCGTGCTCGACACCGGTGAAGACGTCGCTGTAGGTGACGGTGACGGTGGTGTCGTCGTCGGCGGTCGCCGAGACGAGCTGGTCCCAGCCCACGGTGCCCTGCGCGGCGTTGAGCTTCTGCAGGTAGATGGTGCCGACGACGTCCTTCGAGGTGAGGGCGTTGCCGTCGGTCCACTTGATGCCCGAGCGCAGCTTGATCGTCAGGACCTTCTCCGCCAGTTCGACCGACTCGGCCAGCTGCGGGATCCACTCCTGGGTGTCCCAGTTCAGGATCGCCGGGCGGGGCACGAACAGCTCCGCGACCGGCGCCGACGTCAGCAGCGCGGCGTTGTTGATCGCCGCGTTGTAGTGCTGCGTGGTGATGTCGAACGGGTACACGTAGACGAACTTGCCGCTGGCGCCTTCGTCGTCCGAGCCGCCCGCCTGGCAGGCACCGAGAACGCTCGTGGTCGCAACGGCGCCGGCACCGATGCCGACCGCCTGCATGAGCCTACGTCGGCTGAGCTCGAATTGCTGAGAGGTCATCGCCGCTTCCTTTCAATGTAGAGGGCAATAAACGAGATGAGGATGAGGAACAGACCGAGACCCGCCGTCAAGGTGGTGACGGCGAACTCCGCGGTTCCGGTGGACAGGGAGAGCAGCAGGAGCCCCGCCGCGAGGGGCAGCAGGACCCCCGCCGCAAGCCCCGTGCGGGCGATCAGGCCGACCATGCCGCCCCCCGAGGGGTTGGTGGATCGTCCACCGGAGTGGTGGGCGCCGGACGCCGCGAGCCGGGTACGGCGTCGAACGTCAGCGTCCGGTCGGCGGCCCCTTGACCAACGGCCGCCGGCCGGACGGAGCCCCGCTTGAGGTCGCGTGCGACCACGTGGCAGGACACGCGCCGGCCCTGGGGCCGGGCGCCGTCGCCCGCGCGGTCGGCGAGCGTCAGAGACGGCTCCGCCGAGTCGCACAGGCCCGGTTCGAATGCCGGGCACCGCGGGTGGAAGGCGCATCCGGCGGGCAGGTCGGTCAGTGACGGGATCTCCGCCGACCGCAGCTGCACCGCGGACTGGTTCGCCCTCGCGAGGTCCGGGTCCGGTTCGCACACGGCGCCGATGAGCGCCTTCGTGTACGGGTGCTGCGGGTTCCCGATGACCTCGGGGGTGGGGCCGTGTTCGACGACCTTCCCCAGGTACATCACCGCGATCTCCCCGTCCCACGCGAAGTACTTCGCGACGGCGAGGTCGTGGGTGATGAACAGGAACCCGACGTCGAGCTCGTCGCGGAGCCGACCGAGGGTGTTGAGCAGGCTCACCCGGATCGAGACGTCCAGCATGGAGGTCGACTCGTCGCAGATGAGCAGCTCGGGGTTCATGGCGAGCGACCGGGCGACGTTGACGCGCTGGCGCTGCCCGCCCGAGAGCTGGTGCGGGTAGGAGTCCAGGTAGGACTCCGGAGGGGTCAGCTCGACGAGCTGGAGCAGCTCGGCGGCCTTGAGGCGCGCCTCGGTGCGGTTCTTGACCATGCCGTGGCGCTTGAGGCCCGCGCTGAGCGTCGAGAAGACGGTGCGCGTGGGGTTGAGGGCCGCGTACGGGTCCTGGTGGATGTACTGGACGGAGCGGCGGTAGGCCGCGCGCTCGGACCCGTTCATCGCCGTCAGGGCCTTCCCGCGGAACTCGACGGTGCCGGCGGTGGGGCGCGTCAGGCCGGCCGCCGCGCGGGCGGTCGTGGTCTTGCCGCAGCCGGACTCGCCGACCAGGCACAGGACCTTGCCGGGGTTCACCTGGAGGTCGACGCCGCCGACGGCGGCCACGGGGCCCTTCTTGGTGTCGAAGACCTGCTCCAGGCCCGACAGCTTCAGCAGCGGGGCGTCAGACACGGCTGGTCTCCTTCGGCGAGTCGTTGTGCTTGCGGTCGAGTCGGACCCGGTCGTGGTGGAGGCACGCGACGGCGTGGTCCATCGCCTGGGGGCGCTCGGTCAGCAGCTCCAGCGGGACGCGCTCGCCCTGGCAGGCGGCCGTCGCGAACTCGCACCGCGGGTGGAAGGCGCAGCCGGAGGGCATGGCCTTGAGGCTCGGCGGGAACCCGGGGATGGACTCCAGCGCGGGGCGGTCGCCCTTGACGGGCATGACGGCGTTGATGAGCCCGGCGGTGTACGGGTGCTTGGGCGTGTAGAAGATGTCGCGGGCCGAACCGGTCTCGATGATGCTCCCGGCGTACATGGTGGCGACCCGGTCGGCGAGCTCGGCGGCGAGGCCGAGGTCGTGGGTGATGAACACCATCGTGAACCCGAACTTCGCGCGCAGCTCGTGGAGCTGCTGCACGATCGAGCGCTGGGTGAGCAGGTCGAGGGCCGTGGTCGGCTCGTCGAGGACGAGGACCTTCGGGTCCAGGGCGATGGCGAGCGCGATGAGGGCGCGCTGCTTCATGCCGCCGGACAGCTCGTGCGGGTAGGACTGGAGGACGCGGTCGGGGTCGAGCCGGACGGTCTCCAGCAGTTCCCCGGCGCGGGCCTCGACGGCGGCCTTCGTCCACTTCTTGCCGTCGCCGCAGTCGTGGTCGCGGAGGGTGTCGGCGAAATGGTCGATGATGCGGATGACCGGGTTGAAGGCGTTCATGGCGCCCTGGAAGACCATGGCGGCCTCGTTCCAGCGGAAGCGCCGCAGCTGCTCCTTCTTCATGGCGAGGAGGTCCTGCGTGGAGCCGTCCTTGAGCCGGTAGGTCAGGGAGCCGGAGGTGATCTCGCCGAGGTTGGGCAGCAGTCGCAGCAGGCCCAGCCCGAGGGTGGTCTTGCCGCAGCCGGACTCGCCGACGAGCGCCAGGGACTGGCCCTCGTAGAGGTCGAGGTCGATGCCGCTGACGGCGGTCACCGACTCCTTGCGGCCGGTGCGGTACGCGATCGAGAGGTCGCGGACGCTGAGGATCGGTTCGGTCATATTCTCACCTTTCCCGGAGGCGCGGGTTGAGGGCCTGGTCGAGGCCGCGGCCCATGGTCACCAGTCCGACCGTGAAGAGCACGATCATGACCAGCGGCGCGATGACGTACGGCAGCGTGACCGGGTTGAGGTAGAAGTTCTGGCTCCACGAGTTGTGGATCATCAGGCCCCAGTTCGGCGTGCCCGAGGGCATGAGGCCGAGGACGAAGAGGCCGACGATCGCGTAGATCGCCTGGTTCACCGAGATCACGAAGTTGACGAAGATGAAGCCGGCCATGTTGGGGAGGATCTCGCGGAAGACGATCCTGGCCCCGCCGAGGTTCTGGAGGCGGGCGGCCTCGACGAACTCGCGCTCCTTGAGGGACATGACCTGCGCCCGGATGGACCGGAACAGGAAGGCCCACATGGTGGAGCCGACGACGATGGCGATGCCCCACGGCGGGATGTTCTCGAAGAACGCGACCACGGCGAGCATGAGCAGGAACTGCGGGATGGTCACGGTGACGTCGGTGAGCTGGAGCAGCACCGCGTCGATGCGGCCGCGGTAGTACCCGGCGATGGAGCCGAGGGCGACGGCGACGAACACGGCCATGAGGGCGGCGAGGGTGCCGACCCAGATCGGTTCGGCGCCGGAGTTCACCAGGGTGATGAACGTGTCCTTGCCCTGGTACTCGGTGCCGAGCCAGTGCTCGGCGGAGGGCTCGGCCCAGATGTTGGTGGCGTCGACCGGGTTGTCCTTGCTGACCACGAGCGGGCCGATGAAGGAGAAGCCGACGATGAGCAGGACGAGCAGGGTCCCGGCGAAGCCGGCGGGGGAGCGGGTGAGCCCGGTCCACAGGCGGCCGAAGAAGGTCTCCCCGCGCTGCTTGTGCGGCGTCGTGACGGCCGCGGCGTCGATGGCGGTCATCAGGCGTCCTGCCCTTCGGTCTTGATGCGGGGGTCGATCTTGACGAGGACCAGGTCCACGATCAGGCTCGCGATGACGACCGAGGTGGCGAGGATGATGACCGCGGCCTGGACGACCGGGTAGTCGCGGTCGGAGATGGCGCTCATGAGCATCTGGCCGACGCCGGGGTAGTCGAGGATCTGCTCGATGACGATGGAGCCGCCGACGAGGGTGCCCATCTGGAGGGCGACCTGGGGGATGACAGGGAGCATCGCGTTGCGGCCGACGTAGCTGCGGGAGATGCGGCCGGGCTTGAGGCCGCGGGCGCGGGCCACGGTCACGTAGTCCTCGGTGAGGACCTCGGTGGTGGCGGCCTTCATGTTGAGCAGGAAGGAGCCGGTGGCGGTGAACGCGAAGGCGATGATCGGCAGGATCGCGTGGTAGAGCGCGTCGCCGAAGAACACGGGGTCGAAGCCCGGTTCGACGCCGGCGGTGACGCGGCCGCGCATGTCCAGGAACGGCAGGATGCCCAGGACGGTGTAGCCGATGACGACGACGGCGGCGATGAGGATGTAGTTCGGCACGCCGGTGAGGAAGGAGCCGATGGAGGTCATGGCGTGGTCGAAGGCCGAGCCGCGGCGGTAGGCGGCGGCCATGCCGATCGAGAGGCCGATGACGGTGGCGAGGACGATGCCGGCGCCGACGGCGAAGAGCGTCCAGGGCAGGTATTCCATGACGTGGTCGAAGACCGTCTTGCTCGGGCTGGTCAACGAGTTGCCCATGTCGAGGGTGACGAGGCCCTTGAGGAAGTCGAGGTACTGCGCCCACACGCTGGCGTCGGGGTCGTAGTTGACGATGTTCGCCGCGGTGGCGAGCGCCTGGTCGTGCGACATGCCCGCGGAGTTGAGGCGCCCGGCCATGATCTCGATGGGGTCGCCGGGCATGAAGTGCATGAGCAGGAAGGTGATCGTCGAGACGAGCCAGATGACGAACACGGACTGGAGGATGCGCCGGAAGGCGTAGGAGGTCCAGACGCGTCGCATGACGCCTGAGGCGGTGCGCCCAGGGGGCGCCGCGGCCGCCGCGCGCTGCTGCGGCGGGGGTGCGGTAGGTGCAGTCACCTTGGTGCACTCCTTCGTGCGCTAGTCGAAATCACGGCTCGCAAGCGTCGCCGTAGACGGGTGATCCGAAGCCGAAACAAATTGGAAAGATTGTTTCTAGTTAACGAACCTACCTGTCGTGACCCCGGGCACGCCAGCCTTGAGACGGAATCGTTACGTTGAACTTCAGTGAACGTTTTCCCTGGTCTCATCCCACGCCCTTCCGTCGACGGTATCGGGGCGACCGCCCGCCGATTCCGTCATCGCGCGCGCACGGAACGATTCCGGGCTGTGATGACCGGCAATGGGTCCGTTCGGGTGAGGCCGCGTGATCTGAACGTCCCCGACGGGCGGACGCGCCCGCGCAGCAGGCGTGCGCGCGGCGGCTGTGACCATCGACTCCCCGGGCCGGTCTACGGACGCCCGCCAAGGGTCAGTACGCTCGTACTGTTAGGAGCGGTACGCTCCCGCGCCGCACCAGGGCGCGATCCGACCAGGCGCCGCGAGGGCGCAGGAGAGGTGTCGAAACCCATGTCGAAGATCAAGGTCGCGAACCCCGTCGTCGAACTCGACGGCGACGAGATGACCCGCATCATCTGGAGCAAGATCAAGGACGGGCTCATCCACCCCTACCTGGACGTGGACCTGCGCTACTACGACCTCTCGATCGAGCACCGCGACGCCACCGACGACCAGGTCACCGTCGACGCCGCCAACGCGATCGCCGAGCACAACGTCGGCGTCAAGTGCGCGACCATCACCCCCGACGAGGCCCGCGTCGAGGAGTTCGGCCTCAAGAAGATGTGGCGCTCCCCCAACGGGACCATCCGCAACATCCTCGGCGGCGTCGTCTTCCGCGAGCCCATCATCATGAGCAACGTCCCCCGCCTCGTGCCCGGCTGGACCAAGCCCATCGTCATCGGCCGCCACGCCTTCGGCGACCAGTACCGCGCCACCGACTTCAAGGTCGACCGCCCCGGCACCCTCACCGTCTCCTTCACCCCCGACGACGGCTCCGAGCCCATCGAGTTCGAGGTGGTCAAGTACCCCGAGGCCGGCGGCGTCGCCCTCTCCATGTACAACTTCAAGAAGTCCATCGAGGACTTCGCGCGCGCCAGCTTCCGCTACGGCCTCCAGCGCAACTACCCCGTCTACATGTCCACCAAGAACACCATCCTCAAGGCCTACGACGGCATGTTCAAGGACGTGTTCCAGGAGGTCTTCGACGAGGAGTTCAAGGCCGAGTTCGAGGCCAAGGGCCTCACCTACGAGCACCGCCTCATCGACGACATGGTCGCCGCCGCGCTCAAGTGGGAGGGCGGCTACGTCTGGGCCTGCAAGAACTACGACGGCGACGTCCAGTCCGACATCGTCGCCCAGGGCTTCGGCTCGCTCGGCCTCATGACCTCCGTCCTCATGACCCCCGACGGCAAGACCGTCGAGGCCGAGGCCGCCCACGGCACCGTCACCCGCCACTACCGTGCCCACCAGCGCGGCGAGAAGACCTCGACCAACCCGATCGCCTCGATCTTCGCCTGGACCCGGGGCCTCGCCCACCGCGGCAAGCTCGACGGCACCCCCGAGGTCACCGGCTTCGCCGACACCCTCGAACGCGTCGTCATCGACACCGTCGAAGGCGGGCGCATGACCAAGGACCTCGCGCTCCTCATCGGCCGCGACGCCCCCTGGGAGACCACCGACGAGTTCCTCGACACGCTCTCGGAGAACCTGGCCAAGAAGATCGCCGGGTAGCAGGCCGTAACCGGGCCCCCGCGGGCTCGTTTCACCAGCAGCGGTCACCGCGCGCACCGGACCGGCGACGGCCCGGCGCCGCAGCGGCCGTCCCTTCCCAGTTGGAGGCCCCGGCCGACGTGTGCAGTCGCACAGTCGGCAGGGGCCTCCCCCCTTTCCCGGCTTGTAAACTGATCGGGTCACAAGTCGCAGAGCGAAAGGCAGACACACGTGAGAGGCGTCATCCTCGCCGCCGGACAAGGTCAGCGCCTTCGCCCCGACACCGACCACCTGCCCAAGACGCTCCTGCCGGTCACCGCGACCGAGACGATCCTCGACACCATCGTGCGCGGCCTCGTCGAAGTCGGCGTGGCCGACCTCGCGATCACCGTCGGGCACGCGGCCGAGAAGATCCGCGAGCACGCCCCGGTCCTGGAGGACCGCTACGGCGCCCGCGTCGCCATCGTCGACAACGACAAACCCCACTGGAACAACGCGTACTCGCTGTGGACGGCCCGCGGCCACTTCGCCGACGGCGCGATCCTCGTCAACGGTGACACCGTCCACCCCACCAGCGTCGAGCGGTCCCTCCTGGCCGCCGCCGAGGACGACCCGCGCCTGCTCCTGGCCCTGGACGACCACAAGACGCTCACCGAGGAGGCCATGAAGGTCCGCACCGGCCCCGGCGGCGTCGAGCTCATCCACAAGGCCCAGCCGGTCGAGTCGGCCGCGGGGGAGTACATCGGCGTCAGCCTCATCCCCGCCGCCGTGGCCGAGGACCTCGTCAAGGCCCTCGAAGCGACCTTCGAGCGCGACACGACCCTCTACTACGAGGACGCTTATCAATTGCTGGCCGAGGCCGGGCGGATCGGGACGGTCTCGACCGGGCCCGTCGCCTGGACCGAGGTCGACGACCACGCCGACTGGGCGCTGGCGAAGGCCATCCTGAAGGACCTGTAGTGCCGACCTTCGCCCGCACCGTCCTGGCGCCGATCACCGTCGAGGTCTCCGCCGGCGCGGTCGCGCGCCTGCCGGAGCTGCTCGCGGACTCGCGGATCTCCTCGGGCGGTCGCGTCGCCGTCGCGCTGGGGCCGGGCCTGGGCGAGACGATCGCGGCCGAACTCGACCACCTCCCGGACGCGACCGTCCACACCGTCAAGCCCGGGAGCCTCGACAGCGCGAAGGAGCTGACGCGGCGCCTGCGCGACGACCACCGGGTCGACGCGCTCGTGGGCATCGGCGGCGGCAAGCTGCTCGACACCGCGAAGTGGGCGGCCTCCGACCTGGGCCTGCCGATGGTCTCGGTCGCCACGAGCCTCGCCCACGACGGCCTCGCGTCCCCCACGGCCTCGCTCGAACGCGACGGCGTCTCGGTCTCCTACGGGGTGCACCCGCCGCTGGCGGTGCTCGCCGACCTCGACTTCATCCGCCAGGCCCCCGCGCACCAGCTGCGGTCCGGGATCGGGGACGCGCTGACGAACCTCTCGGCGGTCGCCGACTGGCAGCTCTCCCACGAGGTGAACGGCGAGCCCGTCGACGGCCTCGCCGCGGCCATCGCCCGCACCGGCGCCGAGGCGGTCCTGCGCCACCCCGGCGGCATCGGCGACGACGCGTTCCTGTCGACCCTCGCCGACGCGCTCATCCAGGGTGGCCTCGCCTCCAGCATGGCCGGGTCCTCCCGTCCCTGCTCGGGCGGCTGCCACGAGATCGCGCACGCGCTCGAAGCGCTCCACCCCGGTCTCGCCACGCACGGCGCCGAGGGGGCGCTCGGCGCCCTCGTGTGCACCTGGCTGCGCGGCGACCTCGCCCTGTTCAAGGAGCTGTCGGCGGCCATGCGGCGGCACGGGTTGCCGCGCACCGCAGATGAATTGGGTCTGAACACGGCCGAGCTCGCCACAGCGGTGGCCTATGCGCCGAGGACCCGCCCAGGCCGTTATACGATTCTCGAACATCGTGAACTGGACTCGGTGGCGCTGGAGCGACACCTGACGGAGATGATGCATGAGCTCGACTAGCCCGCACCCCGACGGAGTCTCCGGCCCAGCCGGCGGCGGCGACGGGAGCCCGGACACCTTCGACCCGGCCGCTCCCCAAGGCGGTTTCGGCACCGGGCCCTCGGGCTCCCCCGCGGGCTACCCGCCGGGGGCCATGAGCTCGGGATCGGCGGCTTTCGCGAGCCCGCCGCCGTCGGCGGCCCCGGGCATCACCCCGCAGCCGCCCCACCCCGTCCAGGGGCAGCCGCCGCAGGGCTACGGCGCCGGTCCGGCCTCCTTCCCCGCGCCCGCCGCGCAGCAGCCGGCCGCCTACGGCGCCCCGGCGCACCGTCCCCAGCAGGCGCCCTACGGCGCCCCGCAGGGCCAGCCGAACCCGCAGCAGCCGTACGGCCCCTCGCAGCCGCGCAACCCCTCGCCGCCCTACGGCGGGGCGCCGCACCCGGGCGGCCAGCCCGGCCCGTACGGCCAGCCGCCCCAAGGGCAGCCGACCGCGCCGCCGCCGAACCCGGCGCCCTACGGCCACCCGACGCCTCCTCCCGCGGCTCAGCCTCCGGCGACCGCGCCGTATGCGGCGGCCCCCCAGGGCCCGCCGCACGCGCCCGGCCAGGTCCCCCCGGCCCCGCACGCGACCCGCATCGAGCCGGGCCGCGACATGCCGATGGCCGGGGCCTCCCCGATCCGCCGGAACCTCGACGACACCGCCGAACTGCCGGCGTTCCTCGACTCCGCCCGCAGCGACGAGCGCCCCATCGGCGCCAAGCCCGAGAGCAGCGAGGCCGAGACCAAGCCGCTGAAGCGGAAGTTCCCGCTGACGACCGGCTTCACCGCGCTCCTGCGCCACCGCTACTCGCTGTCGGTCCTCGTCCGCCGCGACCTCGCCGTCAAGTACCAGTCGACGGCGATGGGCTACATGTGGTCGCTCATCGAGCCGGTCAGCCTCGCGCTCATCTACTGGTTCGTGTTCGGCCTGCTCTTCGACAGCGGCCGGGCGATGCCCGAGGGCGCCGAGAACGTCGGCTACATCCTCTTCATCGTCTCCGGCATCTTCGCCTACCAGTGGTTCAGCTCCGCGACCAGCGAGGGCGCCAAGTCCCTCGGCGGGCAGTCGAGCCTCATCACCGTCATGAAGGTGCCCCGAGAGGTCTTCCCGGTCTCGAAGGTCTTCGCGCGCTTCGCCGAATACGTCGTCGGCTTCCCGATCCTCCTGATCATCGCCGTCATCTACGGCGGCACCTTCGGGCTCAACCTGCTGTGGCTCATCCCCGCGATCCTCGTGCAGGCCATGCTGCTCACCGGCATGGTGTTCATCCTCTCCGCCGCCAACGTCCTGTTCAAGGACGTGCAGCGGTTCCTGAGCCTGTTCATGCGCCTCCTGTTCTACGCATCGGCGATCATCTACCCGATCACCCAGGTCGAGACGGCGCTCAAGGACCACCCGCTCGTCTACGACCTCTACTCGGTGAACCCGCTCATCGGCATCTTCTCGATGCACCGCGCGGTCTTCATCCCCGAGTTCGCGCCCAGCTGGTTCCAGCTCGGCACGGCCGTCGGCGTCTCGACGTTCCTGCTGTTCTTCGGACGCTGGATCTTCTACAAGCTCGAACCGCGCGTCCTCAAGGCGCTCTAGGCACCACGGCCCCGACCACCCGGTCGGGGCCGCTTTTTGTTCGCCCCGGCTCCCCCCGCCGTTCACCGCCGCTTCGCCTTCGCGGCGGAGGATGTGCCGATGCCCGCCCGCCGCGCCGCTTCATGACCGCCCTCGAACGCGACACGCTCCTGCTGCCGCGCATCGCCGCCCCGGCCTCCTGGAAGGGCACGGGTTTCCGGGCCGACGTGCAGGGCCTGCGCGCCGTCGCGGTCGGCCTCGTCCTGCTCTCCCACGCCGGACTCCCCGGCTTCGCGGGCGGCTACGTCGGCGTCGACGTGTTCTTCGTGCTCTCCGGCTTCCTCATCACCTCCCTGCTGGTGAAGGAGGTCTTCGACACCGGGCGGATCTCCATCGCCGGGTTCTACGCCCGCCGCGCCCGCCGCATCCTCCCCGCCGCCAGCGCGGCCCTCATCGCGACCGTCGCCGCCGCGTGGCTGTGGTTCCCCGTCACCCGCCTCGAAGCGGTCATGCACGACGCGCTCGCCGTCGTCGTCTACCTCGTCAACTACCGCTTCATCGCCGAGCAGACCGAGTACCTCAACGCCGACCAGATGCCCTCGCCGTTCCAGCAGTACTGGTCCCTCGCGGTCGAAGAGCAGTTCTACCTGGTCTGGCCGCTGCTGCTCCTCGTGCTCCTGCTGCTGGTGCGCCGCAACCCGAAACGCCTCGTCGCGGCCGGGATCGCGGCCTCGGCGGCCGTCTTCGCCGCCACCCTCGCCCTCTCGGTCGCCGTCACCGCCGCCTCGCAGCCCACCGCCTACTACGCCGCCCACACCCGCGCCTGGGAGCTCGCCGCCGGGGCGCTCCTCGCCCTGACCCTGCCGCGGTTGCGGCGCCTGCCTCGGGCGGTCGCGGCCGTGCTCGGCCTCGGCGGCCTCGCCGCGATCGGCGCCTCCGGGGTGCTCTACACCGAGGCGACACCGTTCCCGGGGTACGCCGCGCTCGCGCCGGTCCTGGGCACCGCCGCGGTCATCGCCGCCGGGACCGCCGGGCCGAACCCCGCCGCGTCGCTGCTCGCCGCCGCGCCGTTCCAGTTCCTCGGGCGGATCTCCTACAGCCTGTACCTGTGGCACTGGCCGATCCTCATCCTCGCGCCGCTCGCGCTCGGCGCCGAGCCCTCGCTGCTGCTCAACCTCATCCTGCTCACCGCCACCGTCGGGGTCGCGCAGCTGTCCTACGCGTGGATCGAGACCCCCGCGCGCACGTGGCGGCCGCTCAAGCGCGACCTCGCCGGGCTCGCGACCGGCCTCGTCTGCTCGCTCCTCGGCGTCGCCGCGGTCCTGGCCCTGACCCTGTGGTTCCCCAAAGCGCCTGCGGCCGAAGCGGTCGACCTCGCCGCCGTCGAACGCGCCGCCGACCTCGCCGCGCTCCAGGAGGGCCTCGCCGACGGCCTCGCGCTCGAGTCCGTGCCCGCCGACCTCGCCCCGCCGCTGCCCGAGGTCGCCGGCGACCGGCCCGCGACCTACGACGGCGACTGCCACCTCGACTTCGAGTCGACCGCGCTGCCCGAGGGCTGCGTGTGGGGCGACCCGGAGTCGGGCACCGACGTCGTCCTCTTCGGCGACTCCCATGCCGCCCAGTGGTTTCCGGCCCTCAACGCGATCGCCGAGGAGGAGGGCTGGCGGCTGCTGAGCCGCACGAAGAGCTCCTGCACGCCCGTCGACGTCCCCGTCGGCAGCGTCCAGGCCGAAGGCGAGTACACCCAGTGCCGCGAATGGCGCGAGCACGTCTACGACGAGATCGACGTGCTCCGGCCCGAACTCGTCGTCATCGGCACCTCCGACAACGCCACCCCCCTCGGCGCCGACGACCCCGCCGCCGCCTGGGCCGACGGCTGGACCGCCGCCCTCGACCGCGTCGGCGCCGCCGCCGCGAACGTGGCCGTTCTCACCGACACCCCTTGGGCCACCGGCGAAGCGGCCCCCGACTGCCTCGCCCTCCACCCCGACGCCCCCGCCGACTGCCTCCAGAGCGACCCCTACGCCCTGTCCCACCTGGACAACCGCACCGCCGGCCTCGCCGCCGTCGCAGCCTCCGACGCGCTCCTGGTCGACACCGAGCCGTGGTTCTGCCTCGACGGACGCTGCCCCCTCGTCGTCGGCGGCCTCCTCGTCTACCGCGACAAGCACCACATCTCCACCCCGTACGCGGTCGCCCTCGCCACCCTCCTCGCCGACGCCCTGCCCGATCTGCGGTAATACGCACCCCGCGCGACCGGTCGGGGCGGGTCCGACTCGCGAATGCTCGGTACGATGATCCCTACGGACCCTTCCGCAGTCCTCGACGGACGGGCCGGCACCACCCAGCCGCCCGGCGAACCACCGGCGCCTAGGATGGGGCGACCCGACGCCTCGGCACCCCGTAGACGGAGACTTTCTCACCATGACCTCGCCCCAACCCCCCAGGCCCCAGAACCGGACCACCGCGGGGGCGGTCAACGAGGAGACCCTCCACCTACCCCTCACCACCCCCGGCCCCGCCGTCCCGATGGGCCCGCCGCCCGCCGCCGCCCCCGGACCCTTCCCCCCGCGCACCGCCCCCAACCCCTACCCCCCGCGTCCCGCGTTCAGAGCCCCCGCCCCGCCCCCGCCCGCCGCCCCGGTCCCCGCGAAGGCCCCGCGTCGCCCGCTCGAACGCTGGGAGGGCGTCGGCTTCCGCCCCGACATCCAAGGGCTGCGCGCCGTCGCAGTGCTCCTCGTCCTGCTCTCGCACGCCGGGTTCGGGTTCTTCGCGGGCGGCTACGTCGGCGTCGACGTGTTCTTCGTCCTCTCCGGATTCCTCATCACCTCGCTGCTGGTGAAGGAGGTCTTCGACACCGGGAAGGTGTCCATCGCCGGGTTCTACGCCCGCCGGGCCCGCCGCATCCTCCCCGCGGCCAGCCTCGTCACCGTCGCCACGATCGCCGGCGCGTGGCTGTGGTTTCCGATCACCCGGCTCGAAGCGGTGATGCAGGACGCGTTCACCGTCATCGTCTACGTCGTGAACTACCGGCTCATCGCCCAGGAGTCGGAGTACCTCAACGCCGACCAGATGCCCTCGCCGTTCCAGCAGTACTGGTCCCTCGCCGTGGAGGAGCAGTTCTACCTGGTCTGGCCGCTGCTGCTGCTCGGCCTGCTGCTGCTGGTCAAGAAGGACCCGCGCCGACTGGTGGCCGCCGGTGCCGCGCTCGCCGCGGCGGTGCTGGTCATCAGCCTGGTCGCGTCGGTCTTCGTCACCGAGCAGGCGCCGACGGCCGCCTACTACGGGGCGCACACCCGGGCCTGGGAGCTCGCGGCGGGAGCCCTGCTCGCCCTGTCGCTGCCGGTGCTGAAGCGGACGCCGAAATACCTGGCCTGGGTCCTGGGGATCGTCGGCCTCGCCGCGATCGTCGGTGCGGGGGTGCTGTACTCGGAGGCCACCCCGTTCCCCGGTTACACCGCGATCCTGCCGGTGGTGGGGACGATGCTCGTCATCACCGCCGGCTCGGCCCCCGGCGCCACCCCGGCCGCCCGACTCCTGGGAACCGGCCCGTTCCAGTTCGTCGGCCGGATCTCCTACAGCCTGTACCTGTGGCACTGGCCGGTGCTCATCCTCGTGCCGCTCGCGGTCGACGCCGAGCCCTCGATCGCGCTCAACGTCGTGCTCATCCTCGGCTCGTTCGCCTTGGCGCAGCTCTCCTACCGGTACGTCGAGCAGCCGGTCCGCACGGCGAAGCCGTTCAAGTCCGGCAAGGTGTGGGGGCTGGTCGTCGGCGTCGTCTGCTCGGTCGTGTCGGTCGCCGTCGTGGTCGCCGCCGTGACGACCGGACCGGTCGCCGGGGACGCGGACGACGACGACCCCCCGGTCGAGGCGATCGAGGAGGTCTCCGCCATGGAGCTGGCCCTCACGGAGGGTCTGACGCTCGAAACCGTCCCCGAGGACGTGGTCGAGGTGCTCGGCGGGATCCAGGACGACCGAGGCGGCGTGTTCGACAACGGGTGCCTGCTGCCCTTCGACGCGACCGAGCCTGCGGACGACTGCGTGTTCGGCGACACCGACGCGGACACCACCGTGGTGCTGATGGGCGACTCCCATGCTGCGCAGTGGTTCCCCGCCGTCGAGGCCATCGCGCTCGAGGCCGGGTGGCGGCTGGTGGTGCACACCAAGGGCTCGTGCCCGGTCGCGTCGGTGACCGTCGACAACGACGCGGTCGACGGACGCTACGGCGAATGCGACGACTGGCGCGCGGCGGTGCTCGACGAGATCGACGAACTCGAGCCCGCCATGGTCATCGTCAGCTCCTCCCTCTCCTACGACCTGCGCGGCGTCGACGAGGGCGGGTCGGAGGAGTGGGCCGCGGGCTGGTCGAGGGCCGCACGCCGACTGGTGGCGGCCTCACCGAACGTCGTCGCCCTCACCGACACCCCGAGGGCGCCGTTCGACGCGGCCGACTGCCTCGCGCTGCACCTCGAGGAAGCCACCGAGTGCGTGTTCCCCTCGGAGCCCGCGATGCTCGACCTGGACTGGCGCGAGGCGGAGGCGGACGCCTGGGAGCGGGAGGGGATCGCCTCGGTCGACACCACCGGATGGTTCTGCATCGACGGATCCTGTCCGGCGGTCGTGAGCGACACACTCGTCTACCGCGACTCGAACCACATCACGCATCAGTACATGGCGGTGCTGCAACCGCTGCTGGCCGAGGCGCTGCCGCGGCCGTAGCCCTCCGTACGCCAGGTCGCACCGGAACTCGTGGGCAGGGGGTCTAGCTGCGCACATGCTAGCATCGAGCTATGCCTTACCCCCAGAACCGCTCTCATTGGACGCCGCGTCCCCACGCCGTCTCGGGCCGACTCGGCCGCGTCGCGGCGTCGGTCGCGGTGCTCGCGTTCCTCGTCGCCGCCTGCTCGGAGGGCGGGGGCGGCGAGAAGGAGGAGCCGAAGGGGGACCAGACCTCGCCCGCCGTCCAGGAGGTCGAGATCCCCGAGGCCACCGGCCCGCTCGACCTGACGGTCACGCCGCCCGCCGGCTACGTCGCGAGCGAGGGCGCCCGCGAGTTCCCCGTCGCGGAGCAGTTCAACGACTACGTGTTCGCCCTCGACGGCGGCGCGGAGACCTCCAGGATCTACGTGAGCACCTACCTGCTCGACGCCGCGGTCGAGGAGGACTACGCGGCGCAGCTGGAGTTCGTCAGGTCCTACTTCGAGGCCACCGGGTACGAGTACACGACGATGAACGACCGCGCGACCATCGTGCACCGCCGCGACGGCGTCATGATGTTCAACGAGTTCACCGACGGCGCCGGGAACGAGCTCACCCAGCAGAACCACTTCCTGTTCAAGGAGAACCAGCTGATCCTGGTCACCTGCCAGTGGCACGACGACTTCGACGCCTCGTTCCAGGGCTGCCAGGACGTCACCGCCAACCTCCAGTTCCCCGAGTGGTGGCTGTAGCCGCCTCGCTCCCCGAGGCGTAGAAGAGCACTGATTCCCATGACTGCCATGCCGACACTCGACCGCGCCGCGGCACCGCCGAGCGCCTACGCCGGATTCGCCGCCGCCGCGTCCCTCGACGCGATCACGGTGAAGTCGATCGGCGAGCGGTCCCGCGCCGGGCGCCTCATGCTCGCCGCCCGAGCCTTCGCCGCCCGTCCCGACCTCGCCCTCGCCGAGGACGCCGACCCCGCGCTCCTCGCCGCCGACCTGGCCGAACCCGCCGCCGCCGCGGCCCTCGCCCTGGTGCTCGGCACCCAGCCGCTCGACGGCTGGCACCGCCGGCGCGCCCTGGAGCTGTACGACCTCCTCGCCGCGCAGGAGACCCCGCTCCACCCGCGCCACCAGGGCATGCACGCCCAACTGCTGCTGCACCTCGGCGAACGGCGCCGCATCGGCAGCACCCTGAAGGCGCACACCGGGATCGAGCGGTCCGTCCGCAGGGCCGTCGAGGCCGACCTCGTCCACCCCTCCTCCGGAGGCGAGACCGAGGAGTTCCTGCACCGGTTCAAGCGGTTCGCCGAATGGGAGGACGAGCTCGACCTGGTGCTCGCCGACCGCGAAGGCGACCTGCTGGACCGCATCGAGCTGCGGGGCGCGGCCCCCGTCACCGGCGTCCAGCGCATCTCCGTCGTCATGTCCTGCCACCGACCCGGCCCCGAACTGCTCACCGCGGTCCGCTCGGTCCGGGCGCAGACCTGGCAGAACTGGGAGCTCCTCCTCGTCGACGACGCCTCCGGCGCCGGTTTCGGCGAGGTCCTGGAGGCCGCTGCCGCGCTCGACCCGCGCGTGCGGGTGCTCGGCCGCTCCGAGAACGGCGGCACCTACACCGCCCGGAACCACGCCCTGCGCCACGCGACCGGCGCGTTCGTCACCGGCCTCGACTCCGACGACTGGGCCCACCCCCGGTGGCTCGAATACCAGGTCGCGCCGCTGACACAGAACAAGGGCACGGTCATGACCTTCTCCGAGGGCATCAGGGCCACCGGGGACCTGCGGACCGTGCTCTCGCCCGGGAGCCGCCAGACCGAGATCCGCTCCACCTCGGTCATGTACCGGCGATCCGAGGTCTTCCCGCACGTCGGCTACTTCGACGCGACACGGAAGGCCGCCGACTCCGAGTTCCGCTTCCGCGTGATCAGCCACTTCGGCGAGGCCGCCGTCCGGGCCGTCCCCGGCCGCCACACCATCGTCCGCAAGCACGACCGCTCACTGTCCAGAAGCGAGATCGGCGAGGGCTGGCTCAGCCCCGACCGGTACGCCTACGAATCGTCCTTCCGCCAGTGGCACAAGACCATCGAGGACCGGACCGGAGACGCCTTCGTCGACGCAGAGAACGGGCCGAGGCGATTCTTCGCGCCCGACCCCATCCGCGTCGGCGCCCGCGCCCCCGAGCACGTCGACCTGCTCCTGGTCGGCGACTGGCGCTTCGACGGGCCCGAGCAGACCGGCCTCCTGCGGTCGGCCGCCGCGAGCGGCGAAGGGACCGTCGCGCTCGCGCACTACTCGCGGCTGGACGCGCTCTCCACCGAACGCGAACCCATGAGCGCCGAGGCGCTCGCACTCGCCGAGCACCACGGGTGGTCCTTCGTGGACGCCGGCGCCGTCTCGGCCGCGCGGGTGCGCTTCACCGACGGGCCGACCCGGGACGCCGCCCGGATCGAGTTCCCCCGCCTCGACCACGACGCGGCCTCGACCGCGGTCGAGACCGCCGCCCCGCCGCGGGGACCCGAGCCCGACGCCGAGCCTGGTCCCGTCCGACCCGCGATGCTCACCCGGGACGGCAGGCGCCTGCTCGCCGCCGCCGCCGCGGCGTCCGCCGCGGCGCTGGGAGCAGGCCTGGCCGCAGGCCCCGGCGAGCCGGCCGGCCTGGCACTGGTCGCCTTCGGCTGCGTTCTCGGCGCCGGGACCGGCGTCGAAGCGGCGCGGCAGATCAAACACCGAGTCCTCGGGTGGCTGTGCCCCCCGGCGGCGACCTCGCGGTCGCCGTTCCTTCGAAAGGCAGAGCATGATCCAGCGTCTCCGAAAGCTCCTGGGGCGGACCCGAACCCGGACTCGGTTGGGGTTCGCGCTGGTCTTCGCGGCCGCCGTGGCCGCGGCCGTCTACCTCCTCCCCGGGTCGCTCGGCGTGCCGCTGCTCGCCGCGGCCCTGGTCTTCGAGGCCGCCCTCGGGGTCCTCCTGCTCGTGCAGGTGTTCAACCGGCTCGGGCAGGTCCGCTCGCTGCGCCGGGACGGGCCCGCCGTCGTGCCGGCGCCGCGCATGACCCCCAGCGAGAGCCGCACCCTCGCCAACTGGAAGGCGCGGCTGTGGAACGGCTTCTCGGCGACCGCCCTGCCGCTGATGCGCGGCACGGTGTCCTCGGTGCGGACGCCCGTCGCCTACCGGATCGCGACCGCCGAGATCCTCCTCGACTTCTACGACCGCGAGGCCCAGTGGCGCGCGAGCGGCGTCGACCACGAGTTCGACGTCGTCATCGCCTCCTTCTTCGGCCTCCCGGGCGGCACGACCTCCGCGAACGCCGAGGAGATCCGCGCCTACCGGAACGCCGGACTGCGCGTGGGGCTGCTGAACTACCCGGTGTTCCGGTGGAACGTGTCCCGCACCATCGACGACAAGATCACCGACCTGGTCGACGGCGACCGTGTGGTGCTCATCGGCTACCACGACCGGGTGCGCTGCGACCTGCTCATCGTCCGGTTCCCCGGGGTGGGGATGCAGCTCCTCGACGACGCCCCCTCGATCGAGGCGGCCGAGAAGGTCCTGGTGGTCAACCAGACCCCGTACTCCTACTACGGCGAGTTCGGCGGGGTCGAGGTCATCTGGGACGTGCGGACCGTCCGCACCAACCTGACCGCCTGGCTCGGCGAGCACACCTGGTACTCGATCGGCCCGGTCGTCGGCGACGCGCTGCGCGAGCACCACGCCGAGGAGACCGGCGACGTCGTCTTCGCGGAGGACTTCTGGTTCGAGTCGATCGACATCGCCGAGTGGCGCCGCGAGGGGCGCCGCCCCGGGGACGGGCCGATCCGGATCGGCCGCCACTCCCGCGACAGCCGCCTCAAGTGGCCGAACGACCCGCTGACGCTCAAGCGGTGCTACCCCGAGGGCGAGGAGTTCGAGATCCGGGTCCTCGGCGGGGTCGACGCGGCGAGGGAGATCCTCGGCGGCCTGCCCGCGAACTGGGTCGACCAGCCGTTCAACTCCGTGGAGTCCAGGGACTTCCTCCACGGGCTCGACGTGATGGTCTACTTCATCTCCGCGGACGGCGCCGAGGCGTTCGGTCGCGCGCCGCTGGAGGCGATGGCGGTGGGCCTGCCGTGCGTGATGGACCGGCGCTTCGAGCCGCTCTTCGGCCCCGCGGCCGTCTACTGCGAGCCCGAGGAGGTCGCGGTGGTCGTCAAGGGCCTGGTGGAGGACCCCGAGGCGTACGCCGAGCAGTCCCGCAGAGCCTTGGAGTTCGTGAGCGAGCACTTCTCCCACGAGGCGCTGCTGCGCCGGGTCCGCGGGCTCGGCGTCCGCGCGGCCTCGGAGGCCGCGAGCGTGTGAACGCGGCGCCGGTCACGGCGGCGCCCCGGGTCCGGTATGGAATCATGACTCTCATTCATGTCACCTGAGGAGTGGGCGATGACCGCGCAGACGGACCCGTTCCAGCCGACCCGCGAGGCGCTGGACAAGGAGATCGGCCGCATCTACGGCTCGGTCCCCAAGGACAAGGGCGAGGCCGGCCTCTACGCCCGCCGCCAGCGGCTCCTCGCCCACCAGGACCGCATCGCCGAACTCGCGGCCCTGGAGCACGCCCCGGAGCACGACTTCTACCTGGCCCGCATCAAGATGGAGCTCGGCCGTTACGACGAGGCCCTGCTCCTGTGGGACAAGACCCTCCCCGACCACACCTCCAGCCACCACAAGCTCATCCACTACCACGCGGCCGTCTGCTACCGGTTTCTCGGCTCCTACGGCAACGCCAGGATGAAGCTCAACGCCGCCAAGCGGCAAGGCCTCGAGCAGCGCCGCTATGACAAGGAGCTCGCGGCCCTCACCGAGATCGAGAACCTCTACCTCTCCCACCGGCTCGGCGCCGCGTTCTTCGACGCCGCCCGCGCCGGGGAGGGCCCCGCGCCCAAGCTCGACCACATCGCCGCGGCCCTCGAACTCGGCGACTACACCCCCGAGCAGCGCCGCTCCGTCACCGGCATCTGCGAGGCGGTCGCCGCTGCGGCCCCCACCGCCGAACCCGAAGAGCCGCCCCGCCCCGAGGGGCGCCTGCGTCGCCTTCTGTCACGGCCCCCCGCGCCCGAACCGGCCCCCGCGCCGGTCGTCGAAGGCGGCTCCCAGGTGTTCTTCGCCGGATTCGGCTGGACCGGATCGGGCGCGCTCTTCGACTACTACAAGCAGTGCGCGAGCGCGAGCGAGCCGTTCGGGCCCGCCGAGATCACGTTCTTCCGCAGCGCCGAGTTCCGCACCATCGCCCGGTCCGGCGACCCCGCCGAAGTGTGGGAGGCGCTGACGACCTCGATCGAGCGGGACGTCATCGGCTTCTCGGGGAGCACCGGCGGCAACCCGCGGTCGTGCGCCTCCAAAGCGCTCGTCCAGGCCGTCGGCACCGACGAGGCGATCGGCCGCAGGCTCGCCGCCGCCGTGGCCGACCTCGCCGCGGCCTACCGCGAGGGCGCCGTCCGGGAGGGCTTCGGGCGCTTCCTCACCGCCGTCGCGAACCTCCCCGACCGCGAGCCGCGCGTCAGCGTCTTCAGCAACGGCATCAACGCCAAGCTCGTCGACCGCATCGACCACTTCCCGAACGGGAAGATCGTGGTCGTGACCCGGGACATGCGCGACGTCTACGCCTCGCGCATGGTCGAGGCCGACCGCCTCGCGCTCCCCGCCGACCGCTTCATCGGCCACTACTCGCGGGCCGTGGAGGCCTTCGACGCGGCGGTCGCCAAGCTCGCCCACCCCGAACGCGTCGTCACCGCCCGCTTCGAGGACTTCGTCACCTCGGAGGACTACCGTCGCGAACTCGGCGCCGAACTGGGACTCGACACCGCCACCGTCGTCGAACGCGAGGGCGCCTACCGGCCCGCCGACTCCCTCGGCAACGTCGGCGTGCACCGCCTCCGCGACGACCGGGACGAGCTCGAGCGCATCGGCCGGGCCTTCCCCGAGTCCCTTTGGGACTCAACGGTTCCCGCGTAGCCGCCGCAGCGCCGACCTGACCTTCCCGGCGCCGCGGCGCAACCGGCGCGACAACGGCTGCCGCTTCGGCTTGAGCGCCGCGATCCGCCTGCGCAGCCGCCGCTGCGCCGCGCCGCGGGCGGTCGCCTCCCGCCCGTGCTCGCGCCGGAGCCGGCGCACCGGCTCCGCGTCCGAGGCGGCGAACCAGTCGCCGCCGTCGACCGAGGCGACGCCCCACACCGCGTCGAGGACCGCCGCGGCCGACTCGCCTTCGGCGCGGCACCGCTCCGCGCGTGCGAGCGCGGCGGTCCGATCGAGCACCGCGACCGCCGGACCGGCGTCGGCGCGCACGCCGACCTCGACCCGGCCGACGCGCCGCTCGTCGGCGAACGCGACGAGTCCGGCGAGCCCGTCGTACGTGAACGCCGCCCCCGCCGGCAGCGACAGGCGGAACGGCACCGGAGCGGACGACGCGGGGACCGACTCGACCCGCCGCACCCGCGCCTCCCCGGCGAAGCACTCGCCGATCAGGCGCAGGTCCAGCAGCGGGTCGGCGAGCGGTGCAACCCGCCCGGCCGCCGACAGCTCGCTCCAGGGGCCGAGCAGCGCGACCGCGACGTCGGACACGGCTCCGCCCAGGACGGAGGACACCGTCGCGCGCACCGCTTCGAAGGCTGCGCCGCGGGCGTCCACGACGACCTCGACGTAGGGCACCGTCCAGGACCGCCCCGGCTCCTCGCGGAGGTAGCGCAGCGACGGCACCCGGTCGGCCAGGAACGGGTGGCGGAACCGCTTCCCCGCCCGGCGGTCCGAGTTCATCTGCGACCGGCCCAGATGCCACGCGCGGGCCTCGGGGTCGGGGACGAACAGGGCGCCCGCCTGCGCGAGCCGGTAGCCCAGCTCGGTGTCCGAGCCGAGCGGCACGGCCGCGTCCATGCCGCCGCACCCGGTGTACAGCGACCTGGTGAACGAGATCGTCGCCCCGTTCGCGATCGTGAAGGCGCGCAGCTCGTCCAGGACTCTCCCGCCCCCCTCGCGGACCAGGCCGATCTCCCAGTCCGCCGAGGCGACCGCGTCCGCGAAGAGCGCGTCCGCGCGGCCCGCCGCCACCGCGTCGCGCACCCCCGCGGGCTCGAAGCCGCCCGCCTCCACGTCCGCGAACGCGAGCTTGCCGACCACCACCAGGTAGTCCGCGGCGGCGTGCCAGCGGGCGTGCGCCTCGACGTGGTCCCGCGCAGGGACGAGGTCGGAGTCCAGCCGGAGGACGACCTCGCCCTCCGCGGCGTCGACCGCGGCCGCGACCGCGGACGGAATGCCCCAGCGCCCTGCCGCCGCCCGCACCAGCCTGGTGCGCAAGGGCCGCAGCTCGGGCAGCCGCAGCGGCGGTTCGCTGCCGTCGTCGAGGACCACGACGTCCAACAGCGCCTCAGGGTAGGTCTGCGCCGACAGCGCCGCCAGGAGCAGGTCGAGCCGGTCCTGGCCTCCGTAGGCGGGGACGACGACCGACACCGTCGCAGTGGGGGCCCACGCGCCGAGCGCCGGGCGGGGGACCGCGGGGTGGTCGTTCCGGGAGAACCGGGAGGCGGGGGCTGCGTCGAGGGCGTTCATCAATTCGCCATGATACCGAGCGGGCCCCGCCCCGACCGGTGCCGAGCCCCGGACCGGTGTGGGCCGCCGTGGCGCCGACTCGCGCGGGACCGGGCCACCGGCGCGATGAGGATAGAATGGCGACCCCGGCGCCCGGAGTTGTTCACCTCGAGTTCAACCGCAGTCTCCGCGCGCCGCACGTCAGCCGGACACCCACAATTGAGGCCATTCACCATTCATGTCGGAACCACTGCGCAACGGCGGCACCCCTGCCCGGTCCACCGCCGGCCCTGAACGCGAAGCCCGGCTCGCCGCCTTCCTCCGCGAGCACCGGGACCGACTCCTCCGCGCCGACCCGGCGGCACTCGTCGAAGCCGTCGTGCGCGGCGGCTCCGACCTGGGGCGCTTCGCCCTCGCCGCCAAGGTCAACCCCTCCGACCCCGCCCGGGCCCTCGGGACGGCCATCCCCCTGGGCGAGTTGCCCGACACGGCCCGGCCCGAAGCGCTCCGCGACCTCGCCGAAGCGCTCGCCCGGCGGCCCCGCTCCCGGTTCGACCTCGCCCACGCCCTCGACCTCTACCGCCTCGCCGAGGCCATGGAAGGCCCCGAACCGGTCCCCGATCGCCACCGCTCGCTGCACGCGCAGTTGATCCTGCTCGTCGACCCCGCCGACCGCGCCGCGATCGAGCGCCTCGACACCGACCCCCACGCCCGCGCCGCGCTCCGCTCGGACCTGGCCCACCCGCACCACGGCGGCGAGGCCGCGTCGTTCCTCGCCGCGTTCGGCGACTTCGCGGGCTGGGACGACCTCGAACTCGACCCGGACGGCTCGGCGCCGCTCCTCGACCGCCTCCGCGGCACCGCGCCCGCCTCCTCGGTCGAGGGCGGACCGCTCGTCTCGGTGCTCATGACCTGCCGCGACCCAGGACCCGAGCTGCTCACCGCCGTCCGCTCGGTCGCGGCCCAGACCTGGAGCGCATGGGAACTCCTCCTCGTCGACGACGGCACCACCGACCCCGAGGCGCGGGCCCGCCTCGCCGCGGCCTTGTCCGACCCGAGGATCCGGCTCCTGCGCCGCCCCGAGAGCGGCGGCACCTACCGCGCCCGCAACCAGGGCCTCGCCGAGGCCGCCGGCGAGTTCGTCACCGGTCTCGACTCCGACGACTGGGCCCACCCCCGATGGCTGGAGCAGCAGGTCGCACCGCTGCTGGCCGACCCGGAACTGGTCATGACCCAGTCCCTGGGCGTCCGCGCCGACGCCGACCTGCGCCTGGTGACCGCCCCCCGCAGCCGGTTCACCGAACCGCGCTCCACGTCGATGACGGTGCGGACCGCACTCCTCCGCGAGCGGTTCGGCGGCTTCGACGCGGTCCTCAAAGGCGCCGACTCCGAACTGCGCCTTCGCATCCAGAAGACCGTCGGCTCGCGCCGCCGCCACCTTGACCAGGTCGCCCACACCATCGTGCGTCAGCGCCCGGGCTCCCTGTCCGGCGGCGAGGTCGGCGACGGGTGGATGCACCCGGTCCGGGCCGTCTACGAGTCCGCGTTCACCCACTGGCACCGCGCCGTCCAGCGCAAGGAGTCCCGTCCCGCGATGCCCGCCGAGGGCGCCGGCGCCCGTCCGTTCCCCGCGCCCCGGCAGCTGGTCCGCCACGGCGAGCGGCCTCCGGCCCCCGACCTGGTCTACGTCGGGGACTGGCGGTACGACGGCCCCGCCCAGCGCGCCATGCGCGCCGCGATGGCCGCCGAGCGACGGCGCGGGCGCACCGTCGCGGTCGCCCACTGCGCCAGCTGGTTCTCCCTCGAAGAGCGGCACACGATCCTGTCGGCCGAGGCGATCGAGTTCGCGGCCGCCGAAGCGGTCGACTGGATCGACCCGCAGGAGGCGTCCGGCGCGGCGTTCGTGGCGATGGACGCCGCCATCGCGATCGAACTCGAGTCCGACCCCCGCAGGTCCGTGACCGTCCTGGAGGGCCCGTCCTTCATGGCTCGCCGGGCCGAAGGGCTGCGGCGGCTCCGCGGCGCCGCGAAGGGCGGCCCCGCGGGGCTGCGGCGGCTGCCGCGCCGGCTCCTGCGGGGCAAGCGCGCCGCGCTCAAGCGACTGGCGGGCAAGGCGAAGCGCCGGGCTCTCGCCGTGGTGCGCGGTTCCCGCGACCGCGAGGCGCCGACGCCGGAGCAGCGCCGGGAACTCGATCTGTGGCAGTCCCGGCTCCACGGCGGCTGGTCGGCCTCGGCCACGGCCGCCCTCTCCGCTCTCGCCGAGGACCCGTCGTTGCCGAAGGGCACCCGGATCGCGGCCCTGCGCGCGCTCACCGACTGGCTCGACGAGGACCACCACCGCCACCAGCGCGGGCGCCGCCTCGACCTCGACGTCGTCCTGGTCTCGAACTTCTCCATGCCCGGGGGCACCACCTCCTCCAACGCCGAGGAGATCCGGGCCTTCCGCGCCGCCGGGCTCCGGGTCGGGCTGCTGCACCACCGCGTCCACGACTGGCCCCTCGACCGGCCGCTCAACCCGAAGATCGCCGAACTCGTCGACGACGAGGGCGTGGTCGTCCTCTCGGCCCACGACTCGGTCCGCTGCGACCTCGCCATCGTCCGATTCCCGCGGATCATGATGCGGCCCATGGAGGACCTGCCGCGGATCACCGCCGAGCGCACGGTGCTGGTGGTCAACCAGCCGCCCTACGAGTACTACGGCCCCGAGCAGGGCCGGGTCCTCACCTGGGACGTGCGGACCGTCCACGCCAACCTCACGTCCTGGCTCGGCGAGCACACCTGGTACGCCCAGGGCCCGGTCGTGCGCGACGCGTTCGCGGTCGACCACGACGGCGAGCTCGACGGCATCGACCTCTCCGCCGACTACTGGTTCGGGATCGTCGACCCCGACGCGTGGCGCCGCGACCTCCCCAGGCCCCGGAGCGGCCCCGTCCGGATCGGCAGGCACGCCCGCGACCACGTCCGCAAATGGCCCGAGTCGACCGGCGACCTCCTCGCCTGCTACCCCGACGACGACGAGTTCGAGATCCACGTGCTCGGCGGCGCGAGGTCCGCCCGCCGCCTCCTGGGGACCCTGCCCGCCAACTGGGTGGTGCACGACTTCGGATCGATGTCCCCCAAGGAGTTCCTCCACGACGTGGACGTCCTGGTCTTCTTCATCGCCGACGCCGGCCAGGAGGCGTTCGGACGCACCCCGCTGGAGGCCATGGCGGTCGGACTGCCGTGCATCCTGCCGCCCAGCTTCAAGCCGCTCTACGGTGACGGCGCCCTGTACTGCGAGCCCGCGGAGGTCGCCGACCTGGTCCGGTCCCTGGCCGACGACCCGGCGGCCTACCGCCGCCAGTCCGAGCTGGCCCTCGCCCGCGTGCGCCGCGACTTCTCCAGGGAGTTCCTCCTGGAGCGGGTCCGCGGTCTCGGCGTCGGCGCCGTCCGGCGGGAGGCGGCCGCCGCATGAGCACTCGTGGCACCGGCCCCGACGGGTTGACCGAGGACCAGCGGCGCCGGCTCGCCCAGTCCCGCGCCCGCCTGCGGGTAGGGTTCTCCCGCAAGGCGACCGCCGACATGAAGAAGGTCCTCGCCGCACCGGACGCCGCCCCCGCGTACCGGATCGCCACCGGCGCCGCGCTCCTGGAGTGGCAGTTCCGGCGGGCCGCCGCCAGGACCGGGGGGCGGCGCCTCGACCTCGACATCGTCATCGTCTCCCACCTGGCGCTCCCCGGCGGCAACACCACCGCCAACGCCGAGGAGATCGCCGCCTACGCCGAGGCGGGCCTGCGGGTCGGGCTCCTCCACCACCCCGTCTTCCGGTGGGACGTCTCGCGCCCGGTCAACCCCAAGATCGAACGGCTGGTCGACGGGGAGCGGGTGGTCATGCTCGGCGCGTTCGACCGGGTCCGCTGCGACCTCATGATCGTCCGGCTGCCGACCGTCGTGCTCGCCCCCCTCGACGACCGGCCCGAGATCGAGGCGGCGCGGACCGTCGTCCTGGCCAACCAGACCCCGTTCAAGTACTACGGGCCCGACGGCGGCGTCGAGGAGGCCTGGGACCTGCGGACCGCCCACCGCAACGTGCGGGACTGGGTCGGCGACCACACCTGGTACACCGTGGGCCCCATGGTGAGGGCGGCGCTCGACGAGCACCACGCCGACCAGCTCGTCGGCGTCGACCTGGCCGCCGAGCACTGGTTCGAATGCGTCGACGCGCGCCGCTGGGAGCTTCCCGGGCCGCGCGAGCGCTCCGGCCCGATCCGGATCGGGCGCCACTCCCGCGACCACGAGCTCAAATGGCCGAGCACCGCGGGCGAACTGCTGGCGTGCTACCCCGAGGGCTTCGAGATCCACGTCCTCGGCGGCGCCGACACCCCCAGGCGCCTCCTCGGAGGCCTCCCCGCGAACTGGGTCGAGCACCCGTTCGGGTCCCTCGGCGCCAAGGAGTTCCTCGGCACGATCGACGCCATGGTCTACTTCATCGCCGCCGACGGCCGGGAGGCGTTCGGCATCGCTCCCCTGGAGGCCATGGCCGCGGGCGTCCCCGTGGTGATGGACCGCCGGTTCGAGCCACTCTTCGGGCCCGCCGCGCTGTACTGCGAACCGGACGAGGTCGCCGCGACGGTGCGCGGGGTCGTCGAGGACCCCGACGCCTGCGCGCGGCAGACCGCGGTGGCGAAGCGGGTCGTCGCCGAGCGGTTCTCCCGCGAGGCGCTGCTGCGCCGCGTCGCGTCGCTCGGCGTCCGGGCCGCCGCCTGAACGGCCCCGTGCACGGCGAAGGGCACCGCGCGGCGCGCGGTGCCCTTCGCTCGGCGTCCTAGACGAGGCCCTTCTTCTCCAGGGCGGAGCAGACGGTGTCGACGATGAGGCCGGTGACGAGGTAGGGGTCCATGTTGGCGTTGGGGCGGCGGTCTTCGAGGTAGCCCTTCTTGTCCTTCTCGACCTGCCAGGGGATGCGGATGGAGGCCCCGCGGTTGGAGACGCCGTAGGAGAACTGGGTGTAGTGGGCGGTCTCGTGGGCGCCGGTGAGGCGTTCGGCGATGCCGTCGCCGTAGTTCTTGACGTGCTCGTCGGCCTTCTCGCCGAGGGCCTCGCAGGCGGCGATGATGGGCTCGTAGTCCTCGCGCATGGCCTTGGTGGAGAAGTTGGTGTGGCAGCCCGCGCCGTTCCAGTCGCCCTTGGCGGGCTTGGGGTCGATGGTCGCGGAGACGTTCCACTCCTCGGCGGTGCGGTAGAGCAGCCAGCGGGCGAGCCACAGGGAGTCGGACACTTCGAGGGCGGAGGCCGGGCCGACCTGGAACTCCCACTGGCCGGGCATGACCTCGGCGTTGATGCCCGAGAGGGGCAGGCCGGCGGCGAGGCAGTTGTCGAGGTGCTTCTCGACGATCTCGCGGCCGAAGATCTCGTCGGCGCCGACGCCGCAGTAGTAGCCGCCCTGGGGGGCCGGGAAGCCGCCCTCGGGGAAGCCGAGCGGCCGGTCGCCCACCATGAAGGTGTACTCCTGCTCGATGCCGAACCAGGACTCCTGGCCCGCGTACTTCTCCGAGACCTCGGCGGTCTTGGCGCGCGTGTTGGTCGGGTGGGGGGTGAAGTCGGTGTCGAGGACCTCGCACAGGACCAGGATCGAGTCGCCGCCGCGGATGGGGTCGGGCACGACCTTGACCGGGCGCAGCACGCAGTCGGAGGAGTGGCCCTCGGCCTGGTTGGTGCTGGAGCCGTCGAAGCCCCAGATCGGCGGCTCCTCGCCGGCGCCGAGGATCTTGGTCTTGGAACGCAGCTTGGCCGTCGGCTCGGTGCCGTCGATCCAGATGTACTCGGCCTTGATAGCCATGAGGTAGGAGCCCTTCTTGCGATGACGCGGTCCAGCCCTGGGGCCCGGGGCGGGCCGTGGAGCTGTGCTGCCACGCTCCCAAGAGCCAATTTCTCGCTCGTTGATGCCGTGTAAACAGTCTGTTAACCGGTGCCGTGGCCGGGACCGGAGCGGCTGTGAGTCGCACTCGCCCTATTTTCGGCGAGAAAATCTGATTCACCCCGTATCCCCTCTCGGTTCGGTTTCGTTCTTCTAGGTGCGAGCGGCCAGACCGCTCGCGCTCAGGTACGGGTCGACGGGGGAGACGATGGGACGCAACGACTGCGGCAGCGAGGACACTCGCCGCTTCAGCGTGCTCCGGTTCCTCCTCGGCGCCGCGCTCGCCGCATTCGGCTCCCTGCTCTTGGGAGCCTTCGCGATGGCGACGTCCGCTTGGGCATCAGACGACACCGCATCGCAGGGCCTTGCCTCGATGACCGACCCTCTCGCCGCAGAGGTCTCCGACATGTCGCGCCTGGCCGCGCGACTGGTCCCGCACAACCAGCAGGGACATCGGGACCAGGCGGCGCAGGAGGAGGTCACCGGGCTGGTGTCAGGACTTGCAGCGCCGGTGGGATCACTGATGCACGAGACGGACGGGGCCGTGCGCGACATGCTGCCGGACGGTGCCGGACCTGGCTTGCTCGACTTGGACGACGAGTCTGTCGGAGACGACGCCGCTGGAGTAGTGGCGCCACTGGTGGGAACCCTTGTCAAGGGAACGACGTCCATTGCGGACAATCCCGTCCCCGTGGTGCCCGGTGTCTACGAGACTGTCGCGCCCTCGACCGATCAGGTCGACGCACTGGCGCGACTGGTGACCGATGGCCTGCGCTTCGGTGCTGCGACGACGCCCGGGAGCGTCCTCGCCGACGACGCAGGACAACCGAGCCTCACCGCGCTCACAGCGACGTCAGCCTCCAACGAGGTGGCGGCGGCACTCCACGGAGTGCCCAGCGGCCGGCCGGCCGCCGCCTTCGAGTGCTCCGCCGAACACGAGCGGAGGACCGACCGGTCCGACACAGTCGAGGACGTGCGCGGCGAGCCGCGCACCGCGGCCAGGCCGTGGGCTTTCGACGGCCCCGGACTGCCCGACCTGAAGATCATCCCCGGTGGAGCCGCTGGCTCGACCGCCGGTATCAGCGTCGACAGCGGCCACAACGCTGTCTGCGTCTCCCCGTCCACCGGGGGGGAAGAGGTGTCACTCTCCCGCACGGTGATCGGGGAATTGGGGCGGCCGCTGGACCGCGCCGCCGAGCTGTCCGTCGCCCCAGACTAGCGCCTCCGCGCGTCGGCGCCGGGAGCTCGAAGTCCGCCTTCGAAACTCCCACCGGCAGCAGTGCCCGAACCCGGCGCCCACGGCGCCGACCGGGGCTGCCCGTCGCCGACGCGCGGTCAGGCCGTCGCCGCCGCCTCCACAGAGGCGGAGGTCATCCGAACAAGCCGCCCGGCACATCGGGCGCACAACTCAGAAGGAAATCGCAACTCATGCGCAAGGTTCTCACTGTCGCCGCAGTCGCCGCCGGTGCCGTCGCCGCCCTCGGTGCCGCCGCTCCCGCCATGGCCGGCAACAGCTCCGGTGTCTCCGCCGGCCCCGTCAGCCTCGTCAACGTCGACGCCTCCAGCGCCGCCCACTGGCAGATCTGCGGCCAGAACATCCTGACCACGTCCTTCGGCCAGGTCTGCGACAACCGCGACCACATCGGCCAGGGCCCGCAGTCCGGGATCGACGCCGGCGACGTCTCGGCCGCGAACCTCGACATCGCGAGCGCCGCCCACTGGCAGATCTGCGGCCAGAACGTCGGCGTCGCGCCGTCTCTCCAGCAGGTCTGCGACAACACCGACCACCTGAACCACTAAGACCTCCCGGGGGGCCGGCCCTCACGGGGCCGGCGCTCCCGCGGAACGCCAGAGAATCAACAGAGAACGGGGAACATCAAGATGCGCAAGGCTCTCATCGTCGCCGGTGCCGCCGCTGGTGCGGTCGCCGCCCTCGGCTCCGCCGGAACCGCCATGGCCCAGAGCTCGGGCGTGTGGGCCGGTCCGGTCAGCCTGGTGAACGTCGACGCCTCGAGCGCGGCGCACTGGCAGATCTGCGGCCAGAACGTGCTCGCCCAGTCCTTCGGCCAGGTCTGCGACAACCGCGACCACATCGGCTCGGGCCCGCAGTCCGGCGTCATG
Organism: Glycomyces paridis; assembly: GCF_004912155.1. Lineage (GTDB taxonomy): Bacteria > Actinomycetota > Actinomycetes > Mycobacteriales > Micromonosporaceae > Glycomyces > Glycomyces paridis. The sequence goes on from NZ_STGX01000009.1 coordinate 172,037, forward strand.
GCCGGCGACGTGTCGCTCGCCAACCTGGACGTCTCGGACGCGGCCCACTGGCAGATCTGCGGCCAGAACGTCGGCGTCGCGCCGTCGCTCGACCAGCAGTGCCTGAACTACGACCACATCACCCACGCGGCCGAGTAATTCGACCGGGGGCGGGCCCGGTCCCGGGTCCGCCCCGCTCTTCTCGAAAGGAACAGACATGCGTAAGGCTCTCATCGTCGCCGGCGCCGCCGCCGGTGCCGTCGCCGCCCTCGGCTCCGCCGGAACCGCGATGGCCCAGAACTCGGGCGTCATGGCCGGTCCGGTCAGCCTCGTCAACGTCGACGCCTCCAGCGCGGCGCACTGGCAGATCTGCGGTCAGAACATCCTGACCACGTCGTTCAACCAGGTCTGCGACAACCGCGACCACATCGGCGACGGTCCCCAGTCGGGCGTCATGGCCGGCGACGTGTCGCTCGCCAACCTCGACATCTCGGACGCCGCCCACTGGCAGATCTGCGGCCAGAACGTCGGCGTCGCGCCGTCGCTCAACCAGCAGTGCCTGAACTACGACCACGTCGGCGACAACGGCGACCACCCCGACAAGGGTCACGACCAGGGCGACTACTAGACCGCCGCACTCCCCGGTTTGGTCGAGAAAGGGTTGAGGAACATGCGCAACACCACCATTGCAGCCGTCGCCGCGGCCGCAGCCGCGGCGGCGGCGCTCTCGGGAGCGTCCGCGTCGGCCTCGACTCCCGACTGGCTCACGGTCGTCGACGTGGAGTCCGAGTACGACTCGGTGCTGCCGGCCGTGTGCGAGGCCGACGAACTCGGCCCGCTCGCGCAGTCGACGTGCGGCACCGTCCTCGGCTCCCCGTCGCAGGACGAGCTGGCCGCGAACGGCGTGCCGCTGCCGGAGTCCCCCGGGGGCTACGGCGGGATGCCGGCCGTCGCGAACGTCGACCTGCGCGACTTCGCCAAGTGGCAGGTCTGCGGCATCGCGGTCGCCTCGACGACCCAGTCGTTCGACTGCGACAACTCGATCCCCGGCCCGACCGAACCGGTGGGTCCCGGGAGCGGGGTCTCGCTGGTCAACGCGGACGTCACCGGAGCGCTCCAGTGGTCCGTCTGCGGCATCGCCGTCGCGCAGTCGGCGGTGGCGACCTCCTGCTGATCGGCACGCGGCGCCGGCCGGCGCCGCCGCCTTCATACCCAAGCGGCCGGAGTCCTCGGACTCCGGCCGCTCCCCTGTGTCCTATGCGCCGATCGCCGGGCGCCACGTCTCTCCGGCCGCGAGGTCCTTGCGGCCCAGGCGGACGCCGTTCACCTGCACGTGGACGGCGGTGTCGACCTCGGCGCGCAGCGCGACCTCCGCGACCCTCCCGTCCCGCCACGCCAGGCTCGCGACGGTGACGCCGCCGCGGGCCCGCAGGCCCCGGACCTCGCCCTCGGGCCAGGCCGAGGGCAGCGCGGGCAGCAGCTCGACCACGGGCACGCCGTCGACGGCGCGGTGCGACTGCACGAGCATCTCGGCGATCGCGGCGGTGGTGCCGAAGTTCCCGTCTATCTGGAACGGCGGGTGCGCGCACAGCAGCGAGGAGTAGACGCCGCCGTCGGCGTACTCGGCCCCGGCCCCGCGGAACCCGACCGGGGTCAGGAACTCCCCGAGCAGCCGGTGCGCCCGGTCGCCGTCGCCCAGACGCGCCCACAGCGCGGTCTTCCACGCCAGGGACCAGCCGGTGCCCGCGTCCCCTCTCGCCTCCAGGCTCGCGCGCGCGGCGTCGAGCAGCTCGGGCTCGTCGGCGAGCGAGTCGCCGGGGAAGACCCCGTACAGGTGCGAGACGTGCCGGTGGTGCGGCTCGGCCTCCTCGCGCTCGGCGGCCCATTCGAGCAGGCGCCCGTCGGCGCCGACCTTCGGGACGGCCAGGCGGGGCATGGCCTCCTTGATGCCCTCCACGAGCTGGAGGTCCGCGCCGTGCAGGGTCTCGGCGACCACGTCGGCCGCTTCGAGGACGAACGCGAACAGCTCCCGGACCAGGGCCGTGTCCATGCCGGTGGTCTCGTCCACCGCCGAGTTCCCTTGCGGCGTGGCGAACTCGTTCTCGGGGCTCGTCGCCGGGCTCGTCACGAGCGTGCCGTCCGAGCCCTCGGTGAGCCGGTCGAACGCGAACCGCGCCGCGCCGAGCGCGATCGGGAGCCGGTCGGCCAGGAACTCCTCGTCGCGGCCGAACCGCCAGTGCTCGGCGAGGTGCATCGACAGCCACAGGCCGGCCATCGGCCAGGACTGCCAGCAGGCCCGGCCGTCCACAGGGGTGGTCAGACGCCAGAAGTCGGTGTTGTGGTGGCAGCACCAGCCGCCCGCGCCGTACAGGCGCCGGGCGGTCTCGGCGCCGGCCTCGGCGAGCTCGCCGACGAGGTCGAACAGGGGCTCGTGGAACTCCGGCAGGCCGCAGGTCTCGGCCGGCCAGTAGTTCATCTCGACGTTGATGTTCGTCGTGTAGTCGCAGTTCCACGGCGGCGTGACCTCGCGGTTCCAGATGCCCTGGAGGTTCGCGGCCTGCGTGCCGGGCCGCGAGGAGGCGGCCAGGAGGTAGCGTCCGAACTGGAACGCGAGCACCGCCAGGCCCTCGTCGCCCTCGCCCGACGCGCGCCGCCGCAGCCGTTCGGCGGTCGACGCCCCGGTCTCGGCGGCGGGCAGGTCCAGTTCCACCCGGTCCATGACGGACCGGTGCGCCGCGACGTGCGCCGCCAGCAGCGCCGCCCAGCCGTTCGCCGCCGCCCTCCGCGAGTCGCTTTGCGCCGCTTCGAACGCGGCGTTCCGGTCCTCGCCGGAGTGCAGCGAGAGGTAGACCTCCACGAGGCGGCAGCCTGAGAAGCGGTGCCCGCCGCTGCGCGGGGTCACGTCCCCGTCGGCGCGCAGCTGCGCGTTGAGCCCCAGGCCCCGCACGCCCTCGGTGGTCGAGTAGTCGGGGACGCCGTCGGCGACGCTCACCGGCGCGTGCCCGGTGAAGCGCAGCTCGTCGTAGTCGGCCAGGGTGCTGCCGCGCTCGTGCGGCCAGTCGAATTCCAGGTCGAGGTCGAAGGGCTCGCCCAGGGGCTCCACGGTGGTCCACCGGACCGCGAGCACGCCGTGCGCGGCCGAAACGAACGCCTCCTGGCGGACCCGGCCGCGCACCACCGTCGCCACGCCGTCGCGCAGGTCCAGCTCCCGGTGCTCGGGAGCCGCGTCGTCGGAGTGCGTCGCGACGAGGGACCCGGCGGGCTGGTAGGCCTCGGGGCTGCTGCCGCGCATACCGGTCAGCACCTGGTCGGCGGCGTGGAACTCGCCGCGGCGCACCAGTTCGGCGGCCTCGGCGGCGAGCCCTTCGGCGCCTTCGGGGATCGCCCACGACCCGTCGCCGGACCAGAATCCGTCCTCGTTCAGGTCGATCCGGCGGCCCCACAGCATCGCGCCGACGCGGCCGTCGCCGAGGGGCAGGCCGTCGTGCCATTCGCTTGCGGGCGTGTCGTAGACGAGCTTCAATGCCTCTGCCATGACCCGATCCTATAGGATTCCCGGTCCGCTTCGGCGCCGGGTGAGGGCGCCCCGCCGCGGCCCCGGTCTCCGAGGATGCTTCACTCTGACGTGTTGCAACCTCACGTTCGCAGTGAACGTGAATGGTGTGCCCCAACCCCGAACCCGGCACGTTCGCTCCCTAGGCAGCACTACACGGAGAGCATTCACAGTGGAACGCAATCGATCCCTCACCTCCCGCGGCGCGCTCGGCCTGGCCGCCGCCGCGGGCCTCACCGGCGTCCTCGCCTTCGGCTCGCCCGCCCACGCGGCGGTCGCCGTGATCCCCATCAACGGCGGCAACGTGCCCACGACCGCCGAGGACTTCAAGGACAACTCCTGCGACAACCTCCCCGGCGACCTCGCCGCGGACGTCGACGGCTGGGTCTTCGTGCTGCCGGCGGCCGCCGGCGCCGAAGGCAACTTCATCTCGGTCACCGCCACCTTCGAGGACGGCGACGGCGGCGAGCACGTCCTCACCACCGACGCCGACGGCGGCATCGTCTCCGGCAGCGGCGACAACAAGGCCTACATCATCACCCCCGCGGGCTGGACCCTCACCGACGCCGAGGCCGAGGTCGAGGACCCCGCCGAAGGCGCCAAGTTCAACCTCACCCACGCGTGCCCCGGCTCGCCGGGCGAGAACCCGTCCAGCCCCGAGGAGAGCCCCTCGGCCCCCGGTTCGGAGAGCCCCAGCGCCCCCGGCTCCGAGAGCCCCTCGGCGCCCGGTGAGGAGTCGACCACCCCGGTCGGCTCGACCCTCCCGACCACCGGTACGCCGCTGACGATCACCCTCGTCTCGGCCGCGGCCCTCGCCGCCGCCGGAGCGGTCCTGTTCCTGATGCGCCGCCGCCGCGCGGCCCAGGACTGGTAGTCCCCAAGGCCGAAAGGCCCCCGCGACGCCCCCGAGGCACTGCCTCGGGGGCGTCGTCGTCTTCGTGGGATTAAGGACCGTTTTGGCAGGTCAGCCGTTCGGTCGAGTACACGATCATCCGAATGAGACGCAACTTCGCGTTCCCCGGCGGCGTGAATCCAGCGCCCGATCCTCATCGAAGCGCGGCCGACATCGCCGTCGAATCCGGTGCGTTCGACCCTTCGGCCCTTCGACCACCCATCACGGAGTCAACCATCTTGAAACTCACCAGAAGACACAAGACGCTCGGCGCGATCGCCGCGGCCGGCCTCGCCGCCGCGACGGCGCTGGCGTTCGCCGTGCCCGCGATGGCGGGCGGCCTCTCCACCATCGACATCAACCCCGGCAACGTGCCCACGACCGCCGAGGACTTCAAGAACAGCTGCGACCAGATCCCCGGCGACACCGCCTACTGGCTCGACGGCTGGGTGTTCGTGCTGCCCTCCTCGGTGGGCGCCAAGGGCAACTTCAAGTACATCGAAGCGGTCTTCCAGGACGAGGACGGCAACGTCGTGCGGTTCAACACCGACGACGACGGCGGCATCGTCTCCGGGAGCGGCGACAACAAGGCCTACATCATCACGCCCGCCGGGCTCACCCTCATCGACGCCACGGCCGAGGTGAAGCTCAAGGACGAGGACGGCAACAAGAAGAAGCGGTTCAACCTGACGCACACCTGCCCGGCCACCGAGGAGCCCCCGGGGGAGGAGACCCCGAGCGAGGAGCCCACCACGGAGGAGCCGACCACCGAGGCGCCCACCACGGAGGAGCCCACGACCGACGCGCCGTCGTCCGAGGTTCCCACTTCGGAGGCACCGACCTCCGAGGCCCCGACGTCCGAAGCGCCGACCAGCGAGGCACCGACCTCTGAGGCTCCGACTTCTGAAGCGCCGACCAGCGAAGCGCCCACGTCCGAGGCACCGACGTCCGAGGCGCCCACCTCGGAAGCGCCGACTTCTGAAGCGCCCACGAGCGACGCGCCGTCGTCCGAGGTTCCCTCTTCCGAGGCGCCGACCTCTGAAGCGCCGACCGAGGAGTCCTCCAGTCCTGCCGAGGAGACGTCGAGCCCGGCCGAGTCGAGCGCCGAGGCCGAGCCGTCGAGTTCGGCGCCTGCGGAGGTCTCGACCTCACCGGCCGGGTCGATCCTGCCGACCACGGGTTCGTCGCTCTCGTTCGTGCTGGTCGCCGCCGGCGTCCTCATGGCCGCGGGCGTCGTGCTCCTGGTCTTCATGCGCCGCAGGCGCGAGACCGCTTAGGACCGCACGGCGGCGGTACCGTCCTCACGCTCGGATTCGTGATCGAACTGTGATGCAACCGAGCGCGACACCGCCGCGTTTAGCAGTTGTCTCAAGGCAGGAGGCCCGGCGCGCGAGCGACGGGCCGGAGACGACGGACTACCGCCCGCTGCTTGACGGTGCGGTCCTTGTCGAGCCCCCGGAATCCTGCCACCGGGGGCTCGACCCTAATCGACGCCCCGGAGCCGTCCCCCCCTTGGCTCCGGGGCGTCGCTGTTCTCCGCGTCATATCGCGTGCGTAAAACTCATGTTTCGCGCGCCCGAACGCTTTGCTTTCGTTGGCGGACCCGGTACATTACCCGCAGGTTCAGTACCCGCCCCATTACCCTGTTTCCCGAGGTGCCTGCTGCCCGGCATCCACCGCGCCTTCACAGGAGTGCCCGCCACATGGCCACCGAAGCCACCAAGAAGAAGGACGCGCCCGAGCCCGGACTCGGCCGCGTCGACAAGTACTTCGGGATGACCGAGAACAAGACCAACTGGAAGCGCGAGGTCCTCGCCGGGACCACGACGTTCCTGGCAATGGCCTACATCCTCGCCGTCAACCCCGGCATCCTCAGTTTCGGTCTCTCCGAGGCCCTGAACCCGGCCGAGCCGCTGGCGGCGATCGCCAACGGCACCGCCCCCGACCCGGGGGCGATCTTCACGGCCACCGCGCTCGCCTCGGCACTCGGCTGCCTCGTCATGGGCCTGTGGGCCCGCTACCCGATCGCCACCGCGCCCGGCATGGGCCTGAACGCGTTCTTCGCGTTCACCGTGGTCCTCACCCTCGGCATCCCGTGGCAGACCGCGCTCACCGGCACGCTCGTGTCCGGCGTCCTGTTCTTCCTCCTCGCCGTGACCGGCGCGCGCGAGTACATCATCAACGCCATTCCCGCCCAGCTCAAACTGGCCGTGGGCGCGGGCATCGGACTGTTCATCGCGTTCATCGGCCTCAAGAACGGCGGGCTCGTCGTCGGCTCCGACGCGACGCTGGTGAAGATCGGCGACTTCTCGGAAGGCACCGTGCTCCTCACGGTGTTCGGCCTCGTCGTCACCGCCGTGTTCATGGTCCTCGGCTGGAAGGGCGGCGTCTTCTACGGGATGCTCGCCACGCTCGGCCTCGGCCTCGCGACCGGCGTCATCGACCTCCAGCTGGCCGAAGGGTTCACGCCGAACCTCGACGCGGCGGGCGCGGCCTTCACCGGCTTCGAGGACGCCTTCACCGTCCACATGATCGCGGTCATCCTGACCATGCTGTTCGTGGACTTCTTCGACACCGCCGGGACGCTGTTCGCCGTGGCCGGCCAGGCCGGGCTCGTCAAGGACGGCAAGCTCCCGCGCGCCGGGCGCGCCCTCGCCACCGACTCGATCGCGACCTCGGCGGGCGCCGTGCTCGGCACCTCGACCACCACGGCCTACATCGAGTCCACCGCGGGCGTCTCCGTCGGCGGCCGGACCGGTTTGACCGCCGTGACCACCGGGTTCTGGTTCCTCGTGTCGCTGGTGGCGTTCCCGGTGTTCGGCCTGGTCGCCAACAACCCGTCGGTGACCGCGCCCGCGCTCATCGTCGTGGGCGTGCTCATGGCGAAGGCGCTCGGCGAGATCGAATGGGTGAAGCTCGAGTACGCGATTCCGGCGTTCCTCATCGTCGCCGCGATGCCGCTGACCTACTCGATCTCCAACGGCATCGCCCTGGGCCTGGTGTTCTTCCCGATCATGATGGCCGCCAAGGGCCGCTGGAAGGAAGTCCACCCGATCGCCTGGGTGCTCATGCTCGCCTCGATCGGGTACTTCCTGTTCCTGACCGAGTAACGCGGTCTCGCGGAGCAGCCCTCCGGAACGCGGACGCCCCGGGAGTCGAGTCGACTCCCGGGGCGTCCTCCGTTCTCGGGTCTTTTACGCGGGCAGGTAGGTCTGGACCCAGTAGGTGACGATGCGGTCCTGGGAGTCGTTCTCCTCCAGGCTCTCCGAGACGGCGACGGTGAGGCGGGTCGTCTCGGGGTTCCACACGCACAGCGAGGTGCCGCCGCTGAGGCCGGTGAGGCCGTCGTCGGCGAAGCTGAGCTGGAGGTTCAGGAGGGCGTTCGCGCCGCCGGCCGCGTTGACCGCGTCCATGCAGTCCTCGGGGGAGGGCGATCCGGCGTCGAGGGGCGCGGCCGCGGTCGTGCCGGCGCTGGTGAGCGAGGCGACGTAGATGCCGTCGCCGTTCTCGCACGGGTTCCAGATGAGGTCGTCGGTCGCCTCGGCGCGGATGCTGGAGCTCGCGACGGGCTGCATCGGGTCCCCGAACTCGGCGTCGAAGTCGACGTGGAGGTACTGGCAGTCGCCCGCCGCGTCCTCCACGGTGGTCAGTATGAGCTGGGCGCCGGGGTTCTCGGGGGTCCAGGTGCTCTCGGGCGCGGGGGCCGCCGCCGTGGTGCCCTCTTCGGCGGCCTCGTCGGCGGCCTCGTCGGCGGCGTCCTGGCCGGTCTGCTCGGTCTCGGCGGCGTCCTTCGCGGGGTCGTCGCCGCGCAGCTGCTGGACGCCGACCATGATGCCCACGACGCTGGCGACGACGCCGATCACCGCGGCGATGACGCCGAGCGCTCCTTTTGCGGAATTCACCGGCACATGCTACTTCGCCGCGACTCGCGCGCGGTGTCTGAAACGAGCGGGGCCGGACGCGCATCGCGTCCGACCCCGTCCCGGTTTCCTTGCGGCGCTAGGCGGCGCGGCGCAGGGCCTCGCTGATCTTCATGCGCGAGCCGGTGTAGAGCACCGAGCGCTTGTACAGCTGCGAGCCGAGCGCGAGCGCTCCGGCCGCGGCGAGCGCCAGGAGCACGCCGGAGAGGCCGATCTGCCAGGCCGGGACCTCGGCGATCGCCATGCGGGTGGGCATCGCGATCCCCGAGAACGGCGGCACGATCGACAGGACCACCGCGAAGGTGCTCGTGGGCGCGTTGAGCAGGAAGATCGCGCCGAGGTAGGAGAGCGTCAGCGACATGATGAGCGGGGTCAGGACCGACCCGGACTCCTCCTGGCGCGAGACGAGCGAGCCGACGCCGCCGGCGAGGGTGCCGAAGAGCGCGAACGCGATGAGCCACCAGCCGATGCTGGAGACCGCCGCGGAGGCGGTGCCCGGCGGCAGGTCGGAGAGCATCCCGGTCGCGGAGGCGACGCCGAGACCGACCGCGACCATCGCGACGAGGTTGACCAGGGAGATGACGCCGAGGCCGATGACCTTGCCGCCCAAGAGCTGCCAGGGCTTGAGGCTGGTCAGGAGGATCTCGACGATGCGGCTGGACTTCTCCTCGACCACGCCCATCGCGATGTACTGCACCGGGGTCATGAGCATCATGAACATGATGATGGAGATGACCAGGCCGGTGAAGTAGCCGGTGATCGAGTCGGTGCCGCTGTCGTCGCCGAAGGTCACCGACTCCAGCGGCTGCACGGTGAGCGCCCCGGCGATCTGGGCGTCGGTGAGGCCGGCGTCGCCGAGGTTGGTCTGGACGCTGGCGGCCTGCCAGGCGGAGTCGAGCTGGTTCTGGACGGCCGAGTCGAGGCCGTTCTCGCTGTAGACGCGGCCGTCGGCGACCGCGGCCTCGACGTCGCCGTCCTCGGCGGCCCGCTCGGCCTCGGCGGCCGAGTCGAACAGGGTGACGTCGAAGCCGCCCATGGCGTCGAGCTGGGTCTGCATCGCGTCGGCGCCGGTCCCGGCGAGGCCGATCTTCTCGTCGGCGTCGTCGCCGCCGAGGAAGCTCGGCAGCGCGGCGAGGATGCCGACGATGACGACGGTGACGATCATGCTGACGATGTTGGCCTTGGACAGGCCCCGGACGCGGATCTCGCGTCCGGCCACGAGCATGAGCCCGCGCATCCGGGAGGTCTCGGAGGTCTGGTCGCTCATCGGGTCACGGCCTCTCGGAAGATCTCGGCGATGGTGGGCTGGTCGTACGCGAAGTGGGTGACGCGCCCGGCCGCGGCCGCGATGCGCAGCACCTCCTGGTCGTCGGTGTCCTCGACGAGGTAGTCGTCGCCGTCGCGGGTGACGGTGCCGGGGAGGCGGCCGGTGAGGTCCTCGTCGGTGTCGACGGAGACGCGCAGCTGCTTGACCTCCTTGGCCTTGAGCTCCTCGACGGTGCCGGAGGCGATGATCCTGCCGTTGCCGATGATGACGACGGAGTCGCACAGGCGCTCGATGAGGTCGAGCTGGTGGCTGGAGAAGATGACGGGCGCCCCGGCGGCGGCGCGGTCGCGCAGGGCGGTGCCCATGACGTCCACGGCGATCGGGTCGAGTCCGGAGAAGGGCTCGTCGAGGACGAGCACCTCGGGGTCGTGGACGAGGGAGACGGCGAGCTGGACGCGCTGCTGGTTGCCCAGCGAGAGGTCCTGGACGAAGTCGCCGGCGCGGTCGGAGAGGTTGAGCTGTTCGAGCAGGGCCGCGGCCGAGGCGCGGGCCTGGGCGCGGGTCATGCCGTGCAGCTCGCCGAAGTAGGCGATCTGCTCGGCGGTCTTCATCTTCGGGTAGAGCCCCCGTTCGGAGGGCATGTACCCGAACCGGCGGCGCTGTTCGACGCCGAGCGGGGCTCCGTTGTAGACGATCTGGCCGGAGTCGGCGGCCAGGACGCCCATCGCGATGCGCATGGTCGTGGTCTTGCCGGCGCCGTTGGCGCCGACGAAGCCGACCACCTCGCCGGCGGCGGCCGCGAGCGACACGCCGTCGAGCGCCACGGTGTCGCCGAACCGCTTGTGCAGGTCCTTGATTTCGAGCATGTGTTCACCCTAGAGGCGCGGCGGACCCCGGGTCTTCCGTCTCACGGGGGATTCCGCCGGGCCGACCTCCTTCGCGAGAAGGAATCACCGCGGCTGAGGCGTGCGCCGGAACGCCTTGAGCGTGAACAGGCCGACGAGGAGCGCGGTGAGCGCCAGGAGCAGCAGGCCGACCGAGTAGTCGCCGCGCGCCTGGTAGACGGCGCCCATGATGAGCGGCGGGAAGTAGCCGCCGAGCCCGCCCGCGGCGCCGACGACGCCGGTGACGCCGCCGACGCGGGCCGGTTCGACCAGTTCGGCCACGAGGGCGAACACGCCGCCGGTGCCCAGGCCCAGGAACAGCGCCATGAGCACGAACTCGGTCCCGGCCGGGACCTCCAGCGGCGGCTCGAACGCGAGGAGCACCGCCATGATCGCGGCGCCGAAGAACGAGGTCAGGCAGACCTTGAGCGGCCCGACCCGGTCGGAGAGGATGCCGCCGGCGGGCCGGGCGACGACCGCGGCGAGGCTGAACCCGGCCGTGCGCAGGCCCGCGTCGGTCTGCGCGAGGTCGTAGGCGGTGACCAGCATCGTCGGCAGGTAGGTCGAGAAGGCGACGAAGCCGCCGAACGCCACCGCGTACAGCAGCGACATCTGCCAGGTGACCTTGAGTCTCATGACGCCCTTGAGCCGCGGCAGCGCCGGCTCGGTGCTCGGGCTCCACTGCGGGGCGTTGCGCGCGAACGTCCAGCAGACCAGGCCCATGACCGCGAGCGCGGCGCACATGAGCAGGTGCGTCGGCAGCAGCCCCATGCCGTCGACGAGCCGGGGGGTGAGGAAGGCCGAGAGGGCGGTGCCGCCCATGCCGGCGCCGAAGACGCCGGTGGCGAAGCCGCGCCGCGCGGGCGGGTACCAGGCGTTCACGAACGGGACGCCGACGGCGAAGGAGGTCCCGGCGAGGCCGAGGAGGAACCCCGAGACCAGCAGGGCCGCATACGATCCGCCGGAGAGGCCGACCAGGAGCACCGGGACGGTGCTGACGAAGCAGGCGACGGTGAGCATGACGCGGCCGCCGAAGCGGTCGGTGAGGACGCCCGCGGGGATGCGGCCGAGCGCGCCGACGAGGACGGGGAAGGCGACGAGGAGCGAGGTCTGGGTGGGGTCGAGCCCGAGGTCCTCGGAGTAGGTCTTGGAGAGCGGGCCGATGAGGTTCCACGCCCAGAAGGTGAGTGCGAAGGCGGCGGTCGCCAGGGCCAGGTTCCTCCCGGCCCCGCGAGGCGCGGTCGCGTTGGCGCCCATATCGACTCCCTCCCGATGCCGAGGCATCCTCACTGGTCGGGGCGCCTGCGGCGGACCCCCGCACAGTATGCCGATTCGTCCTCTTCGGAGCGGTGAAAGCGCCTAATCTGGGCGCGGTACCGGGCCCCGCGCAGTCGGCCGCGCGGTCCGAAGGGAGCGAGCGAGATGACCGAGCACGACCAGGCCCCGGGCGCGGCCGACCTGCTGCTGCGGACCGGCGTGTTCCTCACCCGCTCCGGCGCCACCGGGGACCTGCGTGCGGTCTTCAAGGAGGGCGGGCGCGAGGGCGACGTCTTCTACCGCGACCGCTGGTCCCACGACAAGGTCGTCCGGTCCACGCACGGCGTCAACTGCACCGGCTCGTGCTCGTGGAACGTGTACGTCAAGGACGGCATCATCACCTGGGAGACCCAGGCGACCGACTACCCCTCCGTGGGCCCCGACCGGCCCGAGTACGAGCCGCGCGGCTGCCCGCGGGGCGCGGCGTTCTCCTGGTACACGTACTCGCCCACCAGGGTCCGCTACCCGTACGGGCGCGGCGTCCTGGTCGAGATGTTCCGCGAGGCCAAGGCCCGCCTGGGCGACCCGGTCGCCGCGTGGGCCGAGATCACCACCGACCCCGCCAAGCGCGCCCGCTACCAGTCGGCGCGCGGCAAGGGCGGGCTCGTGCGCATCACCTGGGACGAGGCGGTCGAAATCGCGGCGGCCGCCCACGTGCACGCCATCGGCGCCTACGGCCCCGACCGGATCGCCGGGTTCAGCCCGATCCCGGCGATGTCGCAGGTCTCGCACGGCGTCGGCGCCCGCTTCGTGAACCTCCTCGGCGGCTCGATGCTGTCGTTCTACGACTGGTACGCCGACCTGCCGGTGGCGAGCCCGCAGGTCTTCGGCGACCAGACCGACGTGCCCGAGTCCGGGGACTGGTGGGACGCCGCCTACCTCGTCCTGTGGGGATCGAACGTGCCGGTCACGCGCACCCCGGACGCGCACTGGATGACCGAGGCCCGCTACCGGGGCCAGAAGGTCGTCACCGTCGCCCCCGACTACAACGACGCCGCGAAGTTCGCCGACGAGTGGCTGGCCCCGCACCCGGGCACCGACGGGGCGCTGGCGATGGCGATGGGCCACGTGATCCTCGCCGAGCACTTCGTGGCCGAGCGCACCGAGGCCTTCGACGCGTACGTCCGCAAGTTCACCGACCTGCCGTTCCTCGTGGAGCTCGCCGAGCGGGACGGGCGGCTCGTGCCCGGGAAGTTCCTGCTCCGCAGCGCCCTCCCCGGCGAGGAGCCGTACGGGGAGTGGAAGCCGGTGTTCCTCGACGAGGCGACCGGCGAGGCCGTCGCCCCGAACGGGACGCTCGGCCACCGCTGGGACCCCGACCGGCCCGGCCGCTGGAACCTCGACCTCGAAGGGGCGACGCCGCGATTGACGCTGTACGAGGACGGCTGCCAGACCGCCGAGATCGCCCTGCCCCGCTTCGACGGCGGGGACGGTGAGGTCCTGCGCGGCGTGCCCGTCCGCCGCGTCCAGGGCCGCCTCGTCACCACCGTGTTCGACCTGCTCCTGGCCCAGTACGGGGTCGCCCGGCCGCGCCTGCCCGGCCGCTGGCCGCTCGGCTACACCGACGCCTCGCACCCGTGCACGCCTGCGTGGGCCGAGTCGGTGACCTCCGTCAAGGCCGAGCGCACGATCCGCATCGCCCGCGAGTTCGCCGCCACCGCCCGCGACTCCGGCGGGCGGGCCATGATCGTCCTCGGCGCGGGCACCAACCAGTGGTTCCACGGCGACACCATGTACCGCGCGTTCCTGACGCTGCTGCTGCTCACCGGCTGCCAGGGCGTCAACGGCGGCGGCTGGGCGCACTACGTCGGCCAGGAGAAGTGCCGCACCCAGACCGGTTGGGCCGCCTACGCCTCCGCGATGGACTGGACCCGGCCCGCGCGCTTCATGGCCGCGACCCCCTACTGGTACCTGCACACCGACCAGTGGCGGTACGACACCTACGACGCCGACGCGCTCCTGTCGGCCACCGGCGCGAACACGCTCGCGGGCCGCCACACCGCCGACCTCGTCGCCGCCTCCGCCCGCATGGGCTGGATGCCCTCCTACCCCACGTTCGACCGCAACCCGCTCCTGCTCGCCCAGGAGGCCAAGGAGTCCGGGCTCGAACCGGGCGCGTACGTCGCCCGCGAGCTCGCCTCCGGCGACCTGCGCTTCGCCGCCGAGGACCCCGACGCGCCCGAGAACTGGCCGCGCGTGCTCACCGTCTGGCGCGCCAACCTCTTCGGCTCCTCCGCGAAAGGCGACGAGTACTTCCTCAAGCACCTCCTCGGCACCCAGAACTCGGTGCAGGGCGCCGAGGCCGGGCCCGACCACCGGCCCGCCGACGTCGTCTGGCACGGGCGGGCCCCCCAGGGCAAGCTCGACCTGCTGCTCTCCATGGACTTCCGCATGACCAGCACGACCCTGCTCTCCGACCTCGTGCTCCCGGCCGCCACCTGGTACGAGAAGCACGACCTCTCCACCACCGACATGCACCCCTTCGTGCACGCCTTCTCGCCCGCGATCGACCCGCCCTGGCAGGCCCGCACCGACTTCGAGTCCTTCCACCTGCTCGCCCGCCGCTTCTCCGAACTCGCCGAAGACCACCTCGGCGTCGCCACCGACCTCGTCGCCGCCCCCCACCAGCACGACACCCCCGGCGAACTCGCCCAGCCCGGCGGCATCGCCCCCGACTGGAAAGCCCAAGGCGCCCAGCCGATCCCGGGCAAGACCATGCCCGCGATCATCGCCGTCGAACGCGACTACCCCGCCGTCGCCGCGAAACTCGCCGCACTCGGCCCGCTCGCCGAGACCAAGGGACTGCCCGTCAAAGGCGTCACCTTCACGCCCGACGTCGAGATCGGCTGGCTCGCCGAACGCAACGGCACCGCCGGCCCCGGCCCCGCCGAAGGCCGCCCCCTCCTCGACACCGACGTCAAGGCCTGCGAGATGATTCTCGCCCTCTCCGGCACCAGCAACGGCCGCCTCGCCTCCCAAGGCTTCGCGCGCCTCGCCGACAGAGTCGGCACCGACTTCGACGAACTCGTACACGGCACCGCCGAACGCCGCGTCGTCTTCTCCGACACCCAGCACGCGCCCACCCCCGTCGGCGCCAGCCCCGAATGGTCCGGCAAGGAGGCCCACGACCGCCGCTACTCGCCCTTCACCATCAACACCGAGCACGACAAGCCCTGGCACACCCTCACCGGTCGCATGCACTTCTATGTCGACCACGACTGGATGCACGAGTTCGGCGAGGCCCTCCCCGTCTACCGGCCCCCGCTCAACATGGCCGCACTCTTCGGCGAACCCGAGATCGGCCCCACCGGCGAGAAGGCCGTGGCCGTCAGATACCTCACCCCGCACTCGAAGTGGTCCATCCACTCCGAATACCAGGACAACCTGCTCATGCTCACCCTCTCGCGCGGCGGCCCCAACATCTGGATGAGCCCCGCCGACGCCGAGGCCATCGGCGCGAAGGACAACGACTGGGTCGAGGCCGTCAACCGCAACGGCGTCGTCGCCGCCCGCCTCGTCGTCTCCCACCGGATGCCCCAGGGCACCGTCTACATGTACCACGCGCAGGAACGCGTGGTCGACGTCCCGAAGACCGAGACCACCGGCAAGAGGGGCGGCATCCACAACTCCCTGACCCGCCTCCTCGTCAAACCCACCCACCTCATCGGCGGGTACGCCCAGTTCTCCTACGCGTTCAACTACATCGGACCGACCGGCAACCAGCGCGACGAGGTCACCGTCGTGCGCAAGCGCAAGACGGAGGTCCAGTACTGATGGCGCAGAAGATCGGCAAGGTCATGGCCCAGGTCGCCATGGTCATGAACCTCGACAAGTGCATCGGCTGCCACACCTGCTCGGTCACCTGCAAGCAGGCGTGGACCAACCGCTCCGGCGTCGAGTACGTGTGGTTCAACAACGTCGAGACCCGCCCCGGACAGGGCTACCCGCGCCGCCACGAGGACCAGGAGCGCTGGCAGGGCGGGTGGCGGCGCACCGCCGCCGGGCGCCTCAAGCCCCGCGCGGGCGGGCGGCTCAAGAAGCTCGCCACGATCTTCGCCAACCCGAAGATGCCGTCCCTCCAGGACTACTACGAGCCGTGGACGTACGACTACGAGCACCTCGTCACCGCCCCGCTCGGCGACGACATCCCCGGGGCCCGGCCCCGCTCCCTCATCACCGGCGACCCCATGCGGATCGAGTGGAGCGCCAACTGGGACGACGACCTCGCCGGCGGCGCCGAACTCGCCTCCAACGACCCGATCGTGCAGAAGATCGGCGACAAGGTCCGCTTCGAGTACGAGCAGGCGTTCATGTTCTACCTGCCGCGGATCTGCGAGCACTGCCTCAACCCGTCCTGCGTGGCCTCCTGCCCCTCCGGCGCGATGTACAAGCGCGCCGAGGACGGCATCGTCCTGGTCGACCAGGACAGGTGCCGCGGCTGGCGCATGTGCGTGACCGGCTGCCCCTACAAGAAGGTGTACTTCAACCACAAGACCGGCAAGGCCGAGAAGTGCACGCTGTGCTACCCGCGCGTCGAGGTCGGGATGCCCACGGTGTGCTCCGAGACCTGCGTGGGCCGACTGCGCTACCTCGGCGTCGTCCTCTACGACGTCGAACGCGTCGGCAAGGCCGCCGCCGTCAAGGACGAGAAGGACCTCTACGAGGCCCAGCTCGACGTGTTCCTCGACCCCGACGACCCCGAGGTGCAGGCCGCCGCGATCCGCGACGGCATCCCCGAACGCTGGATCGACTCGGCCCGCCGCTCGCCGGTCCACCTGCTCGCCAAGCGCTTCCGCGTCGCCCTGCCGCTCCACCCGGAGTACCGGACCATGCCGATGGTCTGGTACATCCCGCCGCTCTCGCCGGTCGTGGACGCGCTCTCGGAGACCGGGCACGACGGCGAGGACGCCGACAACCTCTTCGCCGCCATCGACACCCTCCGCATCCCCGTGGAGTACCTCGCGGAGCTGTTCACCGCGGGCGACCCCGGGCCGGTCAAGGACGTCCTCGCCAAGCTCGCCGCGATGCGCTCCTACATGCGCCGCATCAACCTCGGACGCCGGCCCGACGAGTCCATCGCCGAAGCGGTCGGCATGACCGGCGCCGACATCGAGCGCATGTACCGGCTGCTGGCGCTCGCCAAGTACGACGACCGGTACGTCATCCCGACCGCGTACGGAGTCGACGAGGCCGACCGCGGCGTCATCGACGAGATCGGCTGCTCGCTCGACTTCGAGGGCGGCCCCGGCATGGGCGGCATGGGCGGCCAGGTCCCGTTCGGCGAGGCCTCCGGCCAGCCGCAGCCCGCCAGCGTCGAGACCTTCCACGCCCTGCGCGACCGGCAGACCAGCGACGGGCACTCCGGCCCGGCCCGGCGCCTCAACCTCCTCAACTGGGACGGCAACGGCCGCCCGCCCGGACTGTTCCCCGACCGGCGGCGCCCCGCGGGGCGCGACGAGGAGGAGGCGCGATGAGCGACCACGACGTCGTCCGCCAGGCCGCGGCGATGCTCCTGTGCTACCCCGACCGCGAGGCGCTCGGGCGCCTGCCGCTGGTCGAGGCCGCGCTCGCCGAGCTCGCCCCGTCCCCCGAACGCGAAGCGCTCCAACGTTTCTGCTCGCACGCTCGCACCACCAGCGACCTCGACCTAGGAGCCGATTACGTCCGCACCTTCGATCTCAAGCGCCGCCGCGCCCTGCACCTCACCTACTACACCGACGGCGACACCCGCAGGCGCGGGCACGCGCTCGCGCGGGTCAAGGAGGTGTACGCCGCCTGCGGCTGGCGGCTTCATGCCGCCGAACTGCCCGACCACCTCGCGGTGGTCCTCGAATTCGCCGCGCGCGGCGACCGCGTCCAGGGGCTGCGCCTCCTGGAGGCCTTCCAGCCGGGGGTCGAACTGCTGCGCTCGGCGCTCCACGAGTGCGCCAGCCCGTACGCCGACGTGCTCGATGCCGTGGCCGCGACCCTGCCGCCCCCCGACGAAGCCCGCCGCGAGGCCGCCCGCCTCGCCGCCGCGGGACCTCCCGCCGAAGACGTCGGGCTCGACCCCTACGGGCGCGGTGCGACGGTACCGCTGGGCATGCCCGTGGCGATGGGAGGCAAGCGTTGAACCCTACGGCCCTCGACTACCTGCTGTGGGGCGCGCTGCCTTACGTGGTCATCGCGATCCTGGTGGGCGGCACGGTGTGGCGCTACCGCTACGACCGCTTCGGCTGGACCACGCGGTCCTCGCAGCTGTACGAGTCGCGGCTGCTGCGCATCGCCAGCCCCGTCTTCCACTTCGGACTCCTCGTCGTGATCATCGGCCACGTCGTGGGCCTGCTCATCCCCGAGTCCTGGACCGACGCCGTCGGCATCACCAACGACCAGTACCACGTCACCGCGCTCACCCTCGGCGGCATCGCGGGCGTCACCACCCTCGGCGGCATCGCCCTGCTCATCTGGCGCCGCCGCACCACCGGCCCGGTCTTCAGCGCCACCACCGTCAACGACAAGGTCATGTACCTCGTCCTCGTCGCCGCGATCCTCGCCGGCCTCACCACCACCCTCCTCTCCGCCGTCGCCGGCCTCAACGGCGAACACGAGGTCGACTACCGCGAGACCGTCTCCCCCTGGTTCCGCTCCGTCTTCATCCTGCAACCCGACGTCGCCGCCATGTCCGCCGCCACCGCCGCCTTCAAACTCCACGCCCTCATCGGCCTCGCCCTCTTCGCCCTCTTCCCCTTCACCCGCCTCGTCCACGCCTTCAGCGCCCCCGTCTGGTACCTCTTCCGCCCCTACGTCGTCTACCGCACCCGCGACCGCGAGCCCACCCCGGCGGCCAGGCCCACCCGAAGAGGCTGGTCCTGACCCGAACTCCGATGCGCTCGGACGCCCCCGGCAACTAAGGTGGGGGCATGACCACACCGGTGGAGGCGCTCGACCGCCTGCGGCGCGCCGCCGCGAGCGGTGAGCTCGACGCGCTCTGCGACCGGTTCGACCTCGACCTCGTGGTCGTGTTCGGCTCGGTGGCGCGGGGCGCACCGTCACCGCGGGACCTCGACCTCGCCGTGTCGACCCGCCGCGGGCGCAAGCTCGCCCTGCTCGACCTGTACGAGGCGTTCACCGAGTTGACCGGCCCTTGCGACATCGACGTGATGGTCCTCGACCGGGCCGACCCCGTCGCCCGGAAGGAGGCGCTGCTCGGCACGATCCCGTTGTACGAGCACACCCCCGGCCGCTTCTTCGAGGTCCGCATGGCCGCGCTCAAGCAGTACGCCGAGACCGCCCCGATGCGGGCGCTGAGCCTGAAGCTGATGGCTCGATGAGCACGACGGAACGAACGCAGGCGATCGTCGCGAAGCACCTCCAGCTCATGGGTCGCCTCCTCGACCGCCTTGAGGAGATCGCCCCCGACGACCTGGCGCTAATGCAGCCGGACGATATCGTCCGGCTCGCGGTCGAGCGGATCGTCACCCAGGTCATCGACATCGCGGTCTCGGTCAACCAGCACCTCGTGGCCGACCGTCTGGGCCGGGCGGCGCAGAACTACCGCGAATCGTTCCAGCTCGCAGCCGAGACCGGCGCGATCACGCCCGAGCTCGCCGCCGACCTCGGCCCGAGCACCGGCCTGCGGAACGTGCTCATCCACGAGTATCTGGAGACAGACCCAGAGATCCTCGCCGCCGCGATTCCGATGACGCTCAACGGGTACCGCGAGTACATCCGCGCCGTCGCCCGCTTCGTCGCCTGAGCTGCCGACCCGCCGCCGGGAACCGCGGTCGGGCTTCGGACGTCGAAGGGTCGTCCCTTCCGGACCTCCGACCCCTTGGAGTGCTCGATGCGCCGTTCTCTCGCGGCGGCCTTCGCCGCCGTCCTCGCACTTTTCCTCATCGCGGCCACGCCGGGTGCCGCCTGCGCGTGCAGTTGCGTCGAGCAGACGGACGCCGAGGCGTTCGCCGATGCCGACGCGGTGTTCACCGGCACCCTGGACGACATCGACGAGGAGGGATTCCAGTTCGGTGTCGCCGACGGACCGGCGACGCTCGAATTCGAGGTGGACGAGGTTTACAAGGGCGAAGTGTCGGAGCGCCAGGGGGTCGTGACCATCGGCGGCGACGCGTCGTGCGGGTGGCGTCCGCCGGAAGGCGAGCGGTACCTGGTCGTCGCCTACTTCGAAGACGGCGAACTGCACGCCGGGCTGTGCGGCGGTTCCCGTGCGCTCGATGAGGGTCCGATCGTTTTCGACGTCGAGGCGTACGCGCCCGAACCCGGCGAGTCCGGTCTGGCCCCCTTCCCGGTCTGGCCGGTCGTCGGCGCCGCCGCGCTGGTCGCGGCGGCCGCCGTCTGGATCGTGCTGCGCCGCCGCCGCGCGTGAGTCAGTGCCAGTTCGCCACGTCGTAGACGAACCACAGTGCGGCGGGGCCCCTCGGGCGGGAGGCGGCGGCTGCGGCCTCGTCGGCTTCGGTCCGGTCGTAGCCGAGGACGTGGAGGTCGCGGCCGGGGACTTGGAGGCGGTAGCCGCAGGAGCTGCGTTTCCAGGCGTGGGTCTGGCGCAGGCCGGGCCGGTCGTCCAGGGGCGGTTCCTCGTCGGGGCCGTCGACCACGAGGGGCCATTCGCGGGCGGGCTTGCCGCGCCGGAAGACGGCCGCTTTCTGGGCGAAGGACAGAACCTTGTAGCCCATGGGGATCCAGTCGGCGAGCTTCAGGCCGAGCAGGTCGGGGCGCTCGGTGGTGGCGTAGGAGGAGCGGCCGCCGCCGAAGACGATGAACTGCGGCTGCCCGCGGCGCACGTCGAAAGGGTCGATGCGGTCGACGGGCGGGTACTCGTAGCGGTCCATGACGCCAATGCTGCCAGCGGCCGGGTGGGATGGCGAGCCCCGAGTCGGCGAGCCGGTTCGGGCCCGCCGACAAGGTTCACCGGTCTCCTCTGCGGGAAGCCGACTCGGGCCCGCCGATGCGCCCGCCGCGGCCCGATCGGCGCGACAATGGAACCGACGCCTACGAGAGCCGGAGCGGCCACGCCGTTGGGGAGACGCACATGAGCAACGCACCGATCGTCATCGCCGGGGGCGGCCTCGCGGCCGCGAAGGCTGCGCAGACCCTCCGCGACCAGGGGCACGAAGGCGACGTCGTCATCGTCACCGGGGAACCCCACCGGCCCTACGAGCGGCCCCCGCTGTCCAAGGACTACCTGCGCGGCGAGGCCGACCGCGGGGCGGCCTTCACCATCGGCGAGGACTGGTTCGAGCAGAACGCCGAACTGCGCACCGGCGAGCCCGCGACGGGCCTCGACCCGCAGACGCGGCGGCTCGCGCTCGCCGACGGGTCCACCCTGGACTATGCGAAGCTCCTGATCGCGACCGGCTCCAGCCCGCGGCCGCTGCCGATCCCGGGGGCCGACCTGCGCGGGGTCCACCTGCTGCGCACCGTCGACCAGGCCGACCTGCTCGCGGCGGCGATCCGCGAGGCCGACCGGGTCGCGATCGTCGGGGACGGCTGGATCGGCATGGAGGTCGCGGCTTCGGCGCGGCAGATGGGCCGCGAGGTCACGGTGTTCGGGCTCGGCGCGCAGCCGCTCGAACGCGTCCTCGGGCCCGAGATGGGGCTCGTCTTCGGGAAGCTCCACACCGACCACGGCGTTGACCTGTGGCGGCGCACGCAGGTCGCGCGGATTCTCGGCGAGGACGGCCGGGCCGTAGGCGTGGAGACCGCGGACGGGCGCCGCGTCGCGGCCGATGTGGTGCTTCTGGCGGTCGGCGCGACCCCGAACGCGGGCCTCGCGGTCGCGGGCGGGCTCAACCTGCGCGAACGCGAGCTCGGCGGCGGGGTCGCGGTGGACGGCACGCTCCGCACCAGCGGGGCGGACGTGTGGGCGGCGGGGGACGTCGCCAGCGTCCCGTCCCCGCACTTCGGCCGCCCGATCCGGGTCGAGCACTGGCAGACCGCGATCGACACCGGCGTGCACGCCGCGAAGGCGATGCTGGGCGACGAGACGCCCTACGACAAGCTCCCGTACTTCTTCACCGACCAGTACGACCTGGGCATGGAGTACGTCGGCTTCGTGCCCGGTCCGGGCGCCTACGACGAGGTCGTGGTCTCCGGTTCGGTCGAGTCGCTGGAGTTCGCGGCGTTCTGGGTCGGCGGCGGCCGGGTGCTCGCGGGCATGGCCGTGAACACCTGGGACCGCGTCGGCGAGATCGAGGCGCTCATCCGCGGCGGCGAGGCCGACACCGAAGCGCTGCAAGCGTTCCGCTGACCGAGCATGTACGCGAAGAGGCCGGTCCCCGTGCGGGGACCGGCCTCTGTCGTCGGTTTACGCCGGGGCGATCTTGTCGATCGCTTCGAGTTCGTCGGCGGTGAAGTCGAGGTTTGCGACGGCGCCGACGTTGTCCTCCAGTTGGGCGACGGAGCTGGCGCCGATGATGACGCTGGTCATCCTGGGGTCGCGCAGGGCCCAGGCGAGGGAGGTCTGCGCGAGGGACTGGCCGCGGGCGGCGGCGAGGTCGTTGAGGGCGCGGATGCGGCCCATCTTCTCCTCGTCGAGCGCGTCCTCGTTGAGGAAGACGCTGGTGCGCACGCGCGAGTCCTCGGGGATGCCCCCGAGGTAGCGGTCGGTGAGCAGGCCCTGGGCGAGGGGGCTGAAGACGATGCAGCCGGCGCCGACTTCGTCGAGGGTGTCGAGGAGGCCGTCGTTCTCGGTCCAGCGGTTGAAGATCGAGTAGGACGGCTGGTCGATGAGGAGCGGCGTGCCGAGGTCCTTCAGGATCGCGGCGGCGGCGCGCACCTGCTCGGAGGTGTAGTTGGAGACGCCGACGTAGAGGGCCTTGCCCGAGCGCACGATCGCGTCGAGGGCGCCCATGGTCTCTTCGAGGGGCGTGTCCGGGTCGGGCCGGTGGTGGTAGAAGACGTCGACGTAGTCCAGGCCCAGGCGCTGGAGGGACTGGTCGAGGGAGGAGACGAGGTACTTCCGCGAGCCCCACTCGCCGTACGGGCCGGGCCACATGTAGTACCCGGCCTTGGAGGAGACGACGATCTCGTCGCGGTGGGCCCGCAGGTCCTCGGCGAAGATGCGGCCGAAGTTCTCCTCGGCGCTCCCGGCGGGCGGGCCGTAGTTGTTGGCGAGGTCGAAGTGGGTGACGCCGAGGTCGAAGGCGCGGCGCAGGATCGCCCGCTGCGTCTCGAGGGGGCGGGTGTGGCCGAAGTTGTGCCACAGGCCCAGGGAGATCGCCGGCAGGCGCAGCCCGCTGCGTCCCGATCGGCGGTAGGGCATGGTCTCGTAGCGGTCGCCCGCGGGAAGGTAGGTCACGGATGCAGCCTATCTCCGCACGCGCGCCCGACGGCGGTAAGCGCATTCCGTACTGGAAATTTCCGATTGGATTGGGCGCGGCCGAAGGTGAACGCGAGGTGAAGCCGCCTACTTCAGGCGTGCGGGTCGAACTTGTAGCCGAGGCCGCGCACGGTGACGAGGTGGCGCGGTTTGCCCGGTTCGGGTTCGATCTTGGAGCGCAGGCGCTTGACGTGCACGTCGAGGGTCTTGGTGTCGCCGACGTAGTTGGCGCCCCAGACGCGGTCGATGAGCTGGCCGCGGGTGAGCACGCGCCCGGCGTTGCGCAGCAGCATCTCCAGCAGCTCGAACTCCTTGAGCGGCAGCTGCACGTCCTGGCCGCCGACGGTGACGGTGTGGCGGTCGACGTCCATGCGGACGGGGCCGGCCTCCAGGACCGTGACGATCGGGTCGTCGGGCTCGGCCGAGCGCCGCAGCACCGCGCGGATGCGGGCGACGAGCTCCCTGGAGGAGTAGGGCTTGGTGATGTAGTCGTCGGCGCCCAGCTCCAGGCCCACCACCTTGTCCACTTCGGAGTCACGGGCGGTGACCATGATGATCGGCACGTTCGAGTTCGCGCGCAGTTCGCGGCAGACCTCGGTGCCCGACTTCTCCGGCAGCATGAGGTCGAGCAGGACCACGTCGGCGCCGGCGCGCTCGTACTCCTTGATGGCGGCGTCGCCGTCCGCGGCGACCGCCACCTCGAAGCCCTCCTTGCGGAGCATGTAGGAGAGGGCATCGGAGAACGATTCCTCGTCTTCAACTACGAGCACGCGGGTCACGGGTGAACCTTCCTCAACGGGCGGCTTGCTGATCGGTTCCGATTGCACCCGATTCCGGTGCCGTGTCGTCGGACAGTAGGGAACGAGCAGGCAACATCAAGGTAAACACTGATCCGGCTTCGGGCATACTGGACACTTCGACGCGCCCGCCGTGATTGACCGCGACGTGCTTGACGATGGCCAGGCCCAGCCCGGTGCCCCCGGTCGCGCGCGAACGCGCCGAGTCCACGCGGTAGAACCGCTCGAAGATCCGGTCGAGCTCCTCGGCGGGGATGCCGATGCCCTCGTCGCGGACGGCGATGCACACCATCCGCGCCCCCGCCAGGTGCCCGTTGGGCGAGCGCACCGACGTGGAGACCTCCACGACCGTCTGCTCCGGCGAGTACGAGATGGCGTTCCCCACGAGGTTCTTCACGGCCGTCACCAGCTGCGGCTCCGACCCGAGCACCTCGGTGCCGGCGACGCCCGAGTGCTTGAGCTCGATGCCCTTCTCCTCGGCGGCGATGCGCGTCTGGTCGAAGGCCTCGGCGACGATCCGGTCGACCTCCACCGGCTCGGGGTCGGGCAGTTTCTCCGCACCCTGGAGCCGCGACAGCTCCAGCAGGTCTGTGACCAGGTGGTTCATGCGCTTGGACTCGGATTGGATGCGGGTGGCGAACCGCGCGGACGCGTCGGGGTCCTCCGAGGCGTCCTTGAGCGCCTCGGCGAGGATCTGCATGGCGCCGACGGGCGTCTTCAGCTCGTGGCTGATGTTCGCCACGAAGTCGCGGCGCACCCGCTCGAGGCGGTGCAGCTCGGAGATGTCCTGGAACTCGGCGACGGAGACGCCGTCGGGCAGCGGCGTGATCCGCACGCTCACCGCGCTCGGCTCGCCCATGACGCGGCCGGGCACCTCGACCTCGGCGTCCCGGTACCGGCCCGAGCGGCGGGCCTGGGCCAGCAGCGCCCGCAGCGTCAGCGAGACGATCTCGTGGTCGTCGACGAGCCCCAGGTCGCGGGCGACCCGGTTGGCGTAGAGGACGCGGTTGTGGTCGTCCACGAGGCACACGCCGGTGCGCAGCAGATCGGTCGCGGCCTCCCACGGGCGGGAGTCGGCGACGGGGGCGTTGCGGGTCTCGGGGGCGCCGCGGTGCTTGACGCGCATGAGGGCGGAGGCGGCGGCGCCGAGGGCGGCTCCCGCGGCGATCCCGGTGAGGACGCGTCCGACGCCGGTGCGCAGGCGCCTGGGCTGCGATTGGTTCTGGGCCACGATCCCAGCCTAAGCGCGGAACGGCCCGGCGTCGAACGCCGGGCCGTAAACGTCGTCACTGCGCGTTACGCGAAGCGGGCGTTCGCGCCTATTTCTTCCCCTGCGCCGCGACGGCGGCCGCGGCCTCGGCGGCCGCCTCGGGGTCGAGGTACTCGCCGCCGGCGACCACGGGCTTGAGCGTGGTCTCGTCCAGCTCGTAGCGCAGCGGCATCCCGGTGGGGATGTTCAGGCCCACGATGGTGTCGTCGTCGACCCCGTCGAGGTGCTTGACCAGGGCGCGCAGCGAGTTCCCGTGCGCGGCCACGAGCACCGTCTTACCGGCCTTCAGGTCCGGGACGACCCCGTCGTACCAGTAGGGGAGCATCCGTTCGAGCACGTCCTTGAGGCACTCGGTGGCCGGCAGGACCTCGGGGGCCAGGCCCGCGTAGCGGGGGTCGCCGTCCTGGGCGAACTCCGAGCCCGCCGCGATCGCGGGCGGCGGCACGTCGTACGAGCGGCGCCAGGTCATGAACTGCTCCTCGCCGAACTCGGCGAGCGTCGCGGCCTTGTCCTTGCCCTGGAGCGCGCCGTAGTGGCGCTCGTTGAGGCGCCACGAGCGCTTCACGGGGATCCACGAGCGCCCGGCCTCGGCCAGCGCCAGCTCGGAGGTGTTGATCGCCCGGCGCAGCAGCGAGGTGTGCACGACGTCGGGGAGCAGCCCGGCCTCGGCGAGCAGCCGCCCGCCGCGGCGCGCCTCGTCCTCGCCGGACGCCGACAGCTTCACGTCGACCCACCCGGTGAACAGGTTCTTGGCATTCCATTCGCTTTCGCCGTGGCGAAGCAGCACGAGAGTGTAGGTCATGCCCCTTATCCTGCCTGCCCGACCACTGGGACGCCCCCCGGTCGCCGCCGCGGTGTGGCGGACGTCGCCTCTCACATGGGGCCGGAGCGCCCTGTGCGGCCGGGAGGGAGCGGACGGAACGGCGGCTCGCCGCTCGCGGGTCAGTCGGCGTGCTTGACGTAGGCGAGGCGGGCGGGCTCGCCTTCGAGCGGGGCGCCGGGGCGCCAACCGCGGGCCTCGTAGAAGGCGCGGGCGGCGGTGTTGGCGGCGAAGGTTTCGAGGCGGATGGCCGGGTGGGCGGCGAAGAGCAGGGCCTCGGCGTCGTCGAGGAGGAAACGGCCCAGGCCGCGGCGCTGGCGGGCCGGGTCAGGGTCCGAAGGTCACCGTGTAGTGCTTGGTCTCGCCGCCGCTGACGGTGTAGAGCCAGGTGTCGATGGTCTCGTCGTAGGCGCGGTCGTGCGGGTCGACCTCGAACTGGAGGTCGACCGCGTCGGCGGGGACGGCGAACTCGACGGTGAAGGTGCGCCAGGTGCCCTGCTCGCCCTCGGCGCCCGAGTCGCGCTGCTCGTCCTCGTGGTCGACGGTGCGGGGGATGAGCGTCTCGCCCGCGGCCACGACCCGCACCTGCTGGGCGGCGTCGAAGGGCCAGTCCTGTTCATACGCCGAGGAGTCGACCTGGATGGTGAACACGGCCGTCACGAGGGCCTGGTCCGGCTCGCACAGCCAGCCGCCCGCCTCGTCGAACACGGCCCTGGTCACGGTGAAGCCGGCGTCGAACTCGGCGCCCTCGATGACCCAGTCGCCGCCCGGGGACTCCATCGACAGGTGCGACTCGAACGTGAACTCGCGCTCGCCGAACTCCCCGTGGTAGTACGCCCCGACCGGATCGGCGACCTCGCCCGTGGCGAGATCGAGGGTCTGGGTGCGGTCGGCGTCGGTCACGGCCACGGTCAGCGCCACGTCCTCGGCGACCACCGCCGCGTACACGGTGTCGGCCTCGGGGACGCCCGCGACCTCCCAGACCGCCTCGCCGAGGGACACCACCGTCGCGACCGCGTAGGCGCTCCCGTCGGGCAGTGCCGGGACGGCGCCCTCGGCGGGGAAGTGGACGAGCGCGAGCCGCTCCCCGGCGTCGAGGTCCGGGGCCTCGCCGAGCAGGCCCGCGACCGTGTCGACCGCGTCGGGCTCCAGGACCGCCAGGCACGAGGGCGCCAGCGTGAAATGCGGGCCCGCCAGGACGCCCGGTGCATCCAGTGTGGACTGACCTTCGGGGCAGGCCTGCTCGGCCGTGCCCGTCACGGCGGTGACAAACGCCTCCTCGGCGGCGCCCCCGCCGCCGGGCAGCCACTCGCGCACCACGAGCAGCGCGGCGGCCAGGACGATCAAGGCCGACGCCGCGACCGCCACGGTCCACGGCCGGACCTTCCGCGCCGGCTCGGCCGGCGCCTCGCCGAGCGCGATCGTCGGCGGCGTCGACTCCTCCACCGGTACAGGGGAGTACGCGACCGGCGCTTCCGCTGCGGCCTCCACCCAGTCCACCGCCGCGCCCTCCGCGACCGCCAACTCCGGCTGCTCGACCACCACCGGCGCCACACCCAACGCATCATGGATCATGGTCGCCGCCAACGGCATCCGCGAAGCACCGCCCACCAGGAACACCGCGCCCACCGGATGCCCCGCCGCAGCCGCGGCGTCCCGCACCCGCACGACCTCCGCCACCACCCGCTCCAGCAGCGGACGCGCCACCGCGTCCAACTCCGGCCGCGTCAGATGCAGACCCGCCTCGATCCCCGGCACGCTCACCGGCGCCACCGTGAACCGCGACAGCATCTCCTTCGTCTCCCGCACGTCCGCCCACAACTGCAACCGGCCCCGCAACTGCGAACCCGACCGCGGATCGTCCAGCGCCCCCCACGCCCCCGCATGGTCCCCCAGCGTCGCCGCCCGCAAGTGATCCACCACGGCCGCATCGAGATCCACGCCCCCGAAATCCTCGACCCCGCCCTCCGCCACGATCGACGGCCCACCGCCCTCCGACGCCACCACCGCCACATCCACAGTGCCCGCACCGAAGTCCACCACCGCCAGCGCCCCGCCCGCCGCCACCGACCGCCCCAGCACCGACCGGTAGTAGTACGCCGCCGCCACCGGCTCCGTCACCAGCCGCACCGGCCCGAACCCCGCCAGCGCCGCCGCCCCCGCCAGGACCTTGCGCCGCGCCGAACTCCACGACGACGGGCACGTCAGCACCGTCTCCGGCAGCGTCCCCGTCGCCTGCGCGCACACCACCGCGATCCGCCGCAGCGCCGCCGCGAACATCGCCGCCACCGCCACCTCGCGATCCGCCAGCAGCACCGACCCCTGCCCCACCCGCCGCTTCGGATACGGCTCGAACCGCTCCGGCGACACCGCCGACAACCGCGCCGCGTCCCGCCCCACATGAAGCTCGCCCGCCTCGTCGCAGTACACCCCCACCGGCAGCACCGGCTGCCCGTCGAACAGCAGCGGCCGGGTCCGCCCGTCGGGCCACCGCAGCACCGCCACCGCGTGCGAGGTGCCCAGATCGACGCTCAGCAGGAAGGAGGAGGGGTTCACGAAAGGATGATATCGCCGCAAGGCCCGCCCCGGACCCCTTGCCGCAGCACCGAAACGGCAGGCCGAGCAACCCACCGCGCGCCCGCGGCGTCTGGAATGCGGGGGAAGCCGCACCGAGAGGGGAACCGCACATGCGACGCTGGACGACCGCACTGGGGACGACCGCCGCGCTGGCGGTGCTGGCCGCGGTCGGCGCCTGCACCGACGAGGGCTCGGGCGGATCGGCGGCCCAAGAGGCCGAGAAGGTCGACCTCGTGGACCTGCTCAATGAGAACGAGCGGCTGTTCGGCGAGCTGTGGGAGACCGAGTCGACGGTGATCCGGGTGTGCCTGGAGGACCAGGGCTTCACCGTCCACGACGAGGAGGCGCTGCACCGCGACTACGCGACGGGCGTGGACCCGATGTACGGGCTGCAAGAGGACTCCTACGACTTCCAGTACTGGCTGCCGACGTCCGAGATGGCGCCCGAATGGGGCTTCGGCGTGTGGCTGTGGAACACCGGCGAGGATGAGTTCGAGGCCAGGGAGGAGTACAACGCGCTGCTGTACCCCGACCAGGTCTCGTACGAAGAGGTGCCGGCGCCGGACAACTCGGCGTTCGAGGCGCTCGGCGTCGATGAGCGGATCGACTGGTACGAGGCGTACATGGGCGAGGAGAAGATGGCGGCCCAGGACTTGGCCTGGCATCTGCGCAACCCCGACGCGACCGAGTCCGAGGTGTCCGCGCGCCAGGCGGAGGCGGCGCAGGAGGACGAGAGCGGGGACATCGAGTTCGAGGACGAGTTCACCGAGCCCAAGCCCGGCGGCTGCGAGCTGTCGATGATCGAATCCCTCTACGGCGAACCGGAACTCGTGGAGGAGGAGATGGAGCCGGGCGTCGAGGAGGGCATGTCGTTCTTCACGTGGGAGTACCGCCCCGAGGCCCCGATGCCGCCGCCGACCGACCTGGCCGGGATCGACGCCGCGGTCGCCGCGGAGACCGACGCGTTCCTCACCTGCGTGGCCGACGCGGGCTTCGGCGAGTGGACGCTGGTGGAGGGCGGTGGTCTGCCGGTGACCCCGTACTTCGACCTCGTCTACACCGGCGAGAGCATCTCGATCGACGGCGAGCCCTACGACCAGGAGTCGATGCCCGAGCCGCCCGAGGACCTGCCCGACGACTTCGAGGGCAAGAAGGCGTACGAGATCGAGATGGCCGTGGCCTTCGCGGCCTGCGCCGACGAGGCGGGGTACCGCGAGGCGGTCATGGCGGCGCACGACGAGGCCGATCTGGAGGCGTACCGGTCGATCGAGACCGACCTGTTCGCCTACCAGGAGTCGCTGCGGGAGGCGCTGACGACCGCGCAGGAGCTCATCGAGGCGTGAGCGGGCCCCGCTCGCCCGTCCCCCGCGGGTGGGTGGGGCCGAATACCATCGGTGTCCATGCGGCACTCCTTCCAGGTGAACCTCGGTGGCATGGTCGACCTCCTCAGCCACCACCTCTACAGCAGCCCGCGCGTGTACCTGCGGGAGCTGCTCCAGAACGCCGTGGACGCGATCGCCGCCCGCCGTGCCGATGAGCCGGACGCCAAGGGCGCCATCGCCATCGACGTGGACGATGACGGCCTGCTGCACTGCCGCGACAACGGGGTGGGCCTCACCGAGGCGCAGGTGCACGAGTTCCTGGCGACGATCGGGCAGTCCTCCAAGCGCGACGTGCTCGGCTTCTCGCGCCACGACCTCATCGGGCAGTTCGGGATCGGCCTGCTCTCGTGCTTCATGGTCGCCGACGAGATCGAGGTGCACACCCGCAGCGCCGCGACCGGCGAGGCCGTCACCTGGCGCGGCTACGCCGACGGCCAGTACACGCTCACCCCCGGGCCCGACCGGGACGAGCCGGGCACCACCGTCACGCTGCGCCCGCGCCCCGGGTCCAACCACTGGCTCGACCCGCGGACGGTCGAGGAGCTCGCCCGCGAGTTCGGTGAGTTCCTGCCGCACGCGATCACGTTCGCGGGGAAGCGGATCGACACCGGCGGGCTCCCCTGGGAGGCCGAGCACCCCGGCGAGGCCGACCGCCGCCGGGCCCTGGTCGACTACGGTGCGCGCATCCTCAAGGAGGACCCGCTCGACGTGCTCGAACTGTCCGCGCCCGAGGCCGGGCTCACCGGCGTCGCGTTCGTGCGCGCCCACCCGGCCAACCCCGCCGAGGCGGCCCGGCACCGCGTCTACCTCAAGCGGATGCTCATCGGCGACGCCGTGGAGGGCCTGCTGCCTGAGTGGGGGTTCTTCGTGCGGTGCGTGGTGAACGCGACCGAGCTGCGCCCCACCGCGAGCCGCGAGAAGTTCTTCGACGACGACCTGCTGGCCGCGACCCGCGAGGCCCTCGGCGCGCAGATCCGCCAGTGGCTCATGACGCTCGCGGCCGTCGACCCGGCGCGGCTCGCCGCGCTGCTGCGCGTGCACCGCTCCGGGGTGATGGCCCTGGCCCTTCACGACGACGACGCGCTGCGGCTGGTCGACCGGCACATCACCTTCGAGACCAACATGGGCCGCATGACCCTCGACGAGTTCCGCCGCCGCCACCAGGTAGTCCGATACACGTCCTCTGTAGACGAGTACCGCCAGCTCGCGAAGGTGACCGCGGCGCAGGGGATCGGGCTCGTCAACGGCGGGTACGTGCACGCGGTCGAGATCATCTCCCGCCTGCCGCGCATGGACCCCGACGTCGGCGTCGAGCGGCTCGACATGAACGACCTCGTCACCCGCTTCGAAGAAGTCGATGCCGACGTCGCGGCCGCCGCCCGCGGCTTCCTCGACATGGCCCGCGCCGCACTGGAACCGCACGGGTGCGAGCCGGTGCTGCGCGGCTTCGAACCGGCCGGGCTCTCGGTGCTGTACCTGGAGAGCGAGGACCACCGCGTCGCGCTCGACCTGACGGCAACCGCCGAGCGCTCCGAGGGCGCCTGGGCCGCCATGCTCTCGATGTTCGAGCAGCCGCAGGAACCCTCACGGCCGCAACTGGTCTTCAACCACCGCAACCCGCTCGTCAAGCGCATGGCGACGCTCGACGACCCGTCCCTGGTCGTGCTCGCCGTCGAGGCGCTCTACGCGCACTCGCTCCTCGTCGGCGGCCACCCGCTCTCCTCCGAGGCCACCGCGACGCTCAACCGCTCGTTCCTCGGGCTGCTGGAGCGGTCGATCACATGAGCCGCGACCCCGCCGAGCTCGACGCGCAGATCAAGGCCGCCAAGGGACTGCCCGACAGCCTCGCGAAGGTCGAGCGGCTGCGCGAGCTCACCAGGCGGGCCGAGGCCGAGGGGCTCACCGACGCGTCCATCGAGGCGAACCTCTCGCTCGTGGAGGCGCTCAAGGGATCCCCCGAACCCGGCCACCGCGACACCAACCAGCGCTACATCGCCCAGTTCGCCCGCTGCGTGTCCCTCCACAAGGCGCACCGCGAGCGCTTCGACGACGCCCAGTACACGCGACTGTGGAAGTCCTTCTTCTGGGTCGCGCTCAAATTCCTCGAAGACGACCCCACGCTGGTGCCGGCCGCCCAGGCCCGCGCGCTCCTCACCGACATGGCCGACCACTGCCCTCCCCAGTGGACGCATGAGCTGCACCGCCTGACGATGAAGCTGGAGATGCGCGCGGGCGACCTCGAAGCGGCCGAACGGTGCGAGCGGCTGCTGCGCTCGGCCGCGTCCTACGACATCGACCGCAGCCACGAGGCGGTGAGCCTCGGTCTCATGTGGGCGACGGTGGGCCGCCACGAGGACGCCGTCCGCGTCCTGCGCACCTACGCGCTCGGCGAGGGCATCGACGACTTCTCCCTCGACTGGGCCCACCCGAGCGAGGCCCACGGCCAGCTCGCCATGAGCTACCTCGCCCTCGGCCGCACCGCGGAGGCCCGCGCCGCCCACGAGGCCGGCACCGACCGCGACACCATCAGGCTCGGCTTCCTGCCCGTGCACCTCATGTACTGCGCCGCGACCGGCGCGATCGAACGCGGCCTCGCGCTCATGCACGGCCACATCCACTACCTGTGCTCCAACTACGTCGGCCTGGAGGCCACCCGGCTCAAGGCAGCCGCCGCCGTCCTCATCCGCCGCGCCATCGAGCAGGGCCGCGGCGCCGAGTCCTGGGAGCTGCCCGAGGACGCGAGCGCGCACGGGCCGCTTGAGAAGTGCGGCGGCGGCGAGGAGTGGATCTACGACCACTTCTTCCACCGGCTGCTCGACCGCGCGCAGACCTACGCCGTGGAGATGGACGAGTCCCACGACACCCGGTGCCACATCGACCTCGTCCACGCGATCCTCCACGCGCCGCCCTCGACGCCCGTCGAGGCGCCCCGCGACCGCTGGCACCGCGACCCGCCCGCGCCGCCCGTCATCGACGGCGACCCCGCCGCGGCCCTCGCCGCCGCGACCGCATTGGAGGACCCCGCAGACCGCGGGCACGCGCTCTGGCGCCACCTCAACGCCGCCGAAGCCGCGGGCTTCACCGCGACCGCCTTCGACGCGCGGCTCGCCCTCGCGACGACGCTGACCGCCCGGACCTGGTCGGCCTCCGTCGCCACCCAGCTCGCCGCCGTCGCCGAAGGCCTCGCCGCGCAGGCCCCGCGACTCGACCGCGACCGGCGCGAGGCCTGCGGGCCCGTCCTCGACCGGGCGAACGCCCGCCTGGTCGACGAACTCGGCGCGTTCGTCCCGGTCGCCCGCGTCCGCGCCCTCCTGGAGGCGAGCGCGCGCCTGCCCGGCGCCGACCCGCTCCAGGCGTACGCGCTCCGCATCCGGTTGGAGGCCAACGCGAACCGCGCCGAGACCGTGACCGAGCTGTGGACGAGGGCCGCCCGCGCGCCCTGGGCCACCGAGGCCGTGCCCGTCGCCGCCGGGCGCGCCTTCGCCGAACTCGGCCGCCACGAGGCCGCGATCGAACTCCTCGCCCCGAGGATCGGGACCGGCGGCGTCCGCGCCGACGACCTCCTGGCCTCCTACCTGCGGACCGGGCGGCGGGACGAGGCCGACCGCGCGCACGAGTCCACATGGGATGCGGGAGGCATGGACGACACCAGGCTCCTCGGGCACCTGCTGCACTGCCTCGGCGCCGGCGCGACAGAACGGGCCCGGACCCTCCTGCACGCCAACCTGGTCCGGTACGAGCTCCCGCCGGGCGACCCGCGGTCCGCGCGCAACCACGCCGCGTCGGTGCGGCTCGCCACGGTGCTCACCGAAGCCGGTGCGGGCGAGGAGACCTGGCTGTGGCACGACGCCGAACCCGGCGGCGAGGGCCCCTACGAGTGGACCTACCGCACCTACGCCGAGGAGGTCGGGGCCGACGCGGCGAAGCGCGTCGTGCGCCTCGACCTGTGCTACGGCACCGACCGGCTCAGGGACGAGTACAAGGCCGTGGTCGACGGCGAGTGGTAGCGGGCGCCCGAAGGGCTCCGACGACCCCGTGCGGGTGAGGCCCGAGCGACTGGCGTGCAACCAGTTCCAAAGAATGGGACTATGTGCCAGATCGTGATTCGGTCCTTGTGGACAAGTGCCGACATCGCTACCGTCGGGTGTCACATGGTGCGCGGCCGCAGGCGCCAACCGACACGGCCGCGCACCGGAAACCGCATGTCAGAAAGGAGTTTCGATGACACGTGGTATTCGGACCACCCTAACCCGGACCCTCCGCGCCCTCGCCGCGGCCGCCGCCGTCGGCGCGCTCGTCCTCGGCTTCAACATCGCGATCCCCTCGGCCGCGCAGGCGGAGGACATCTGGTACACGATGGACTGCCACGACTACTGGGAGGGCAGGAGCACCAGGGCGGGCGACGACTACGGCTACACCGAGCGCCGCGTCGCCA
Organism: Glycomyces paridis; assembly: GCF_004912155.1. Lineage (GTDB taxonomy): Bacteria > Actinomycetota > Actinomycetes > Mycobacteriales > Micromonosporaceae > Glycomyces > Glycomyces paridis. The sequence goes on from NZ_STGX01000009.1 coordinate 206,441, forward strand.
ACAACAGCACCTGCACCTCGCACTGGGCCTGGCTCAACGTCTACTACTCCGGCTCCTCCGGCGCCGGATCGACCGGGAAGTGGCAGTCGGACGGCCAGGCGAGGTACGAGGTCCCCGAACAGCTGCGCCTCTACCGCGTCGGCACCTACAAGTCATGGCATTCGGGCTGCGGTTCGAGCTGCCACGTCGAGTGGACCTATGCCTGAGCCCGCGCGCCCGGCCCGCCGCCGCGCGGGCCGGGTCCCCCTGGCCGCGGTCCTCGCCGCGGCCGCGCTGACCGGCTGCACCGAGCCGCCCGACCCGATCGACCGGGCCGCCGCCGAGGCGGTGCTGCTGGCGAACATGACCGCGGCCGACCAGGTCGAGCTCGCGCTGGAACGCGTCTCGCGACTGTGCCTGGAGGACCTGGGCTTCACGGTGCACCCCAGAGGACTCGAGTTCCCCGAGGCGCCCACATTGGAGTACATGCTCGGCGAGGAGGTGTACACCGCCCCGGACCTGTCGCTGCCGCCGCCGGAGATCTACGGCGTCCGCGTCGACAACCCCTCGATCACCCTCGTGGTCGTCGACGAGAACGACGAGGGCGCCTACACCGAGCCGAACCCGTTCAACTCGCAGTCGCAGGAGGACCGGGACGCCTACTTCACCGCCCTCTACGGTTCGTCCGACATGGAGCCCGAGGCGGTGCAGCTGCCGGACCTCGGCCCGGCCGAGCGCGCCGGGGGCGGCTGCATGCGCGAGGCCGAGGACGCGGTCTCCGGCGGCGCGTACACCGACTACCTCAACCACGCCGGGCTCGCGGGGGCCCGCGGCGGCACCGACTGGGCGAGCGACCGGCGCGTCCAGGAGGCCCTGTTCGACTGGGCCGCATGCATGGACGCTCGCGGCTACGACTTCGAGTCGCCTATCCACCTGCGCAGTTCGCTCTCGGGTCTCGCCGGTGACCTCAAGGCCGCGTGGCAGATCCAGCAGACCACCACTTTGGAGGACGCCGAGGCCGAACTGGCCGCCGAGGTGCTCGCCACCGCCGAGGACGACGCCGCCTGTCACGCCGAGTCCAGGCTCGAAGCGGTGCAGGACGAGGTGTACTGGGAGTACCTCATCGCCTACGTCTCGGGCCACGAGACGGCCTTCTACGACTTCAACGAGCGCACCGAGGAGATGACGGCCAGAGCCCAGCGCATCCTCGCCGACGGCCATCTCTAAGTCTGTGGGGCGCAGGTGCTCGAAGGCGTCGAGGTTCCGGGTGGACTCGCCGCGGGCGAGTCGCCAGCGCCATTCGTCCTCTATGGAGGTGCGGAAGCCGAGTTCGAGGATGGCGTTGAAGGCGTCGTCGGCCGCTTCCAGGACCTGGCCGAGGACGCGGTCGAGTTCGTCGGCGCAGATCGCGGTGTGCGGCAGGCGCCCGACGAGGTGGATGTCCTCGGCCTCGTCGACGGCGAACGCGACGGCGTAGAGCTTGCCGTTGCGGCGCAGCAGTTCCGCCCAGACCGCTTCGTGCCGCTCTTCGGGCCTGCGGGCGACGAAGCACTCGACGCGCAGCGCGTGGTCCTCGACGACGAGGCCGCAGGCGATGGCGAGCTTGCGGCTACCGGGGAGGGTGACGACGACCGACCGGGGGCCGTCGGCGCGGTAGTCGGCGCCGGTCTCGTCCAGGGCCGCGGTGAGTTGCTCGATCACCGTTTCAGCGTAATGGCCTGGGAGCGCATGAGGAGCGCGCGCCGGTAGGCGTTGCCGAGTCCTTCGGCGGTGGCCTGCCAGGAGAACAGGGCGGCGTGGGTGCGGGCGCCGGCGGCGAGGCGCTCGCGCAGGTCCGGCTCGCCCATGAGGCGGCCGAGCGCGGTGGCCCAGTCGTCGGCGGAGTGGGAGTCGACGAGCAGGCCCGATCGGCCGTCGGCGACGGCGGTGGGCAGGCCGCCGACCTTCGCGGCGATCACGGGCGTGCCGGTGGCCTGGGCTTCGAGCGCCACGAGGCCGAAGGACTCGTTGTAGCTGGGGACGGCCACGGCGTCGGCGGCGCGGTAGACCTGCGCGAGGGCCTCGCCCGAGCGCGGGGTCCGCCATTGGACGCGGTCGCCCAGGCCGAGGTCGGCGGCGAGGCGCGGCAGCCAGTACAGGTCGGTGTTCGAAGGGCCGCCGACGAAGACGGGCACGATGCGCTCGGCCAGCGCGGGGTGCTGGACGCGGAGGCGGGCGAGGCCGCGCAGGAGCACGTCGGGGGCCTTGGCGGGCTGGATGCGGCCGACGAAGGCGACGATGAGGGCGTCGGCGGGCAGGCCGAGGGACTCGCGGGCGGTGCGGCGGTCGCCGGGACGGAAGACGCCGAGGTCGACGCCGGGGTGGATGACCTCGACGCGGCGGGTGTCGGCGTTGTAGAACTCGCGCAGCTCGTCGGCCTCGGCGGCGGTGTTGGCGATGAGGAGGTCGGCCTCGGTGGTGATCTGCTCCTCGCCGACGACGCGGCCGATCGGCTCGGGGGAGTCGCCGTCGGCGAGGCGGGCGTTCTTGACCTTCGCGAGGGTGTGGAAGGTCTGGACGAGCGGGACGCCCCAGCGTTCGGAGGCGACCCACGCGGCCTGGCCGGAGAGCCAGTAGTGGGCGTGGATGAGGTCGTAGTGGCCGGGCCGGTTGTGGGCCTCGGCGCGCAGGAGGCCGCCGGTGAAGGCGCACAGCTGGGTCGGCAGGTCGTTCTTGGAGAGGCCTTCGAAGGGCCCGGCGGGGAGGTGGTGGACGAGGACGCCGGGGGCGGCCTCGGCGGTGGGGGGCTCCTCGGAGCTGGTGGCGCGGGTGAAGATCTCGACCTCGACGCCGGAGCGCGCGAGTTCGCGGGCGGTGTTGAGGACGTAGACGTTCATGCCGCCGGCGTCGCCGGTGCCCGGCTGGGCGAGGGGGGAGGTGTGGACCGAGACCATCGCGACCCGCTTGACGGCCTGCTTGCGGCATCGGGCCCGGTAGGCCGGGGTGCGCCGTGTGCTCACTGTGGTGTCCTCTCCCGCGGTTGCCGTAGGTCCCCTGAAGCAACGCGCAAAACCCTCGCAATCTTTCCGTGCCGCGCCGTTAACGCACAACCGCCGCACGCGCGAGAGTGACCAACTTGGCAATCCGTCAAGCCGTTTCGCGACGCGGCGCTCCGGGCGCGGCTGCGGTGCGTGCCCGTTTCGCGACCCCCGGTCAGGTGAAGCCGGAATTTCTCTCGCGACACGACCGGGAATGAGCCTCAAATCCGGGCAAGTCGTCCATGATGGGGATACTTGTCATCACCAGGGGGGAGACAACACCATGAGCACTGCAACCGTGCCCGCCGCGAGGCAGCCCACGATGTCGCCGGTGTCCAAGTTCGGCGCGTCGCACTCGCTGCGGCGCCTGCCCGTCCAGGAGCGCTCGGCCGCGCGCGTGCGCCGGATGCTCGACGCGGCCGCCGACCTGATCGAGGAGGTCGGCTACGACCGGCTCTCGACCACGGCCATCGCCCAGCGCGCCGACGTCGCCATCGGCTCGGTCTACCAGTTCTTCGGCGACAAGCGCTCGCTCGCCGAGGCCCTG
>NZ_STGX01000009.1:210080-237953 GCF_004912155.1 Glycomyces paridis
CCACCGGCGGCGACGTCATCGCCGACCAGATCCTCGCGGGCCTCGCCCAGCGCTTCGGCATCGGCGGGGACCCGGAGCTGAACAAGACCGTGACCGTCGCCGTCGAGACCGGGCAGGCCCTCGTGCGCCTGGCCTTCCGCCGCGACCCCGACGGCTGCGCCGCCTCCATCGCCGAGGCCAACGGCGTGGTCGGCGACTACCTCGCCCGCCGCCTCACCTAGAGGCGGGCCGGGAGCCGGAGGCTCCCCGACCGCCGCCACCGGCCCCGCAGGCCCGCCTGCGGGGCCGAACCCGCATCGACCAGCGCTTTGAAACCCCCTGGGCGTTAGGGGGTGTTCGAGGTTCCCGGGCGGCCGTTATCCGGCCCATTTGCCCGCTCGCTTCGTTGTCGGGCCTTCGAATACAACACCGGTATTCGAAGGCCCTTCCGCCTCGCGAGCGAACAAATGGACTCGGATACCGACTCGCCGGGGAACCTCGAATACCCCCTAGACCACTCCACCGACCGCGCCGGAACCCGGGCCGCGCCGGGCCGACTAGTCTCGTAGTCGACCCGGTGCGGTCATCGACTTTCGAGGAGCAGCATGGCAAACACCCTTGCCGACATCCAGACGGTGCTGCGGATCCGCCCGTTCAGAAGGCTGTGGACCGTGCTCGGCCTCGCCTCCTTCGGCGACTGGCTCGCGCTGTTCGCCACCGCGGGCTTCGCGCAGTCCCTCTTCGACGACCCCGCCGCCAAAGGCGCGGCGTTCTCGGCGACCATCGTGCTGCGCCTCCTGCCCTCCCTGGTCCTGGGCCCCGTCGCGGGCGTCTTCGCCGACCGCTTCGACCGGCGCAAGACCATGGCCGCCTGCGACACCGCCCGCTTCCTCCTCATCGCCTCGGTCCCCACCGTCTACCTCGTCACCGACTCGACCGCCGTCACCGTCACCTGGCTCGCCGTCGCCCAGCTGTGCATCGAGGGCGCCGTCCTCATCTGGTCCCCGGCCAAGGAGGCGGCCGTCCCCAACCTCCTGCCGCCCGAGAAGTACGAGGCCGCCAACCAGCTCAGCCTCGCCACGACCTACGGCATCGCCCCGCCCCTGGCCTTCGCCGTCCTCGCGGTCCTCGAACGCGGCTCCGGCGTCTGGGCCAACCTCGGTCCCTGGGCCGAGCCGATGGTCCTCGCCCTCTACCTCACCGCCGCGATGTTCGGCATCCTCGCCGTCACCGTCTACTTCTTCATCCCCCAGATCTCCGGCCGCTACGGCGAGACCGCCGCGAAGACCTCCAGCGTCTGGCACGACTTCGTCGAGGGCTGGTCCTACCTGCGCACCTCCGAACGCGTGCGCGGCCTCATCCTCGGGATGCTCGGCGCTTTCAGCGGCGCGGGCATCCTCATCGGCGTCGGCACCGTCTACGCCTCCACGCTCGGCGCCGGCGACGCCGCGTTCTACACCCTCGCCGTGTTCCTCTTCCTCGGCCTCGGCGCCGGGATCGCCTTCGGCCCCAAGCTCATCGGCGAACTCTCGCGCCTGCGCTGGTTCGGCATGAGCATCGTCCTCGCCGGCGCGGGCCTCGCCGTCGACGCCGTCGCCCCCCACATGGCGTTCTCGATCATCGGCTCCGTCGTCATCGGCCTCGGCGCCGGCATGGCCTTCCTCGCCGGCATCACCCTCCTCCAGCGCGAGACCGAGGACGAGATCCGCGGCCGCATGTTCGCCTTCATCGCCGTCTCCGCCCGCGTCATCCTCATGCTCGCCATGACCGTCTCCGCGCCCCTCGCGGGCTGGCAGGCCGCCCGGCAGCTCGACCTCGGCTTCACCGAGGTCGAGGTCTCCATGAGCCGCATCCTCCTTTTCGTCGCCGCGGCCCTCGTCGCCTGGCTCGGCGTCACCGCCTTCAAGTCCATGGACGACAAGCCCGGCGTCCCCGTCCTCGCCGACCTGTGGTCCTCCCTGCGCGGCAGGCCCCTCACCGCGGCCGTCATCACCCCCAGCAGCGGCTACTTCGTCGTCTTCGAAGGCGGCGAGGGCGCCGGCAAGTCCACCCAGGCCGTCAAGCTCTCCGCGTGGCTCAAACTCCGCGGCTACGAGGCGGTCCTCACCCGCGAGCCCGGCGCCACCGACATCGGCATGCGCATCCGCACCCTCCTCCTCGACAGTTCCGCCGAAGGCGCCCCCTCGCCGCGCGCCGAGGCCCTCCTCTTCGCCGCCGACCGCGCCCAGCACGTCGACAAGGTCATCCGCCCCGCCCTCGGACGCGGCGCCGTCGTCGTCTCCGACCGCTACACCGACTCCTCGGTCGCCTACCAGGGCGCCGGACGCGAACTCGGCCGCGCCGACATCGCCTGGGTCTCCGCCTGGGCCACCGGCGGCCTCAAACCCGACCTCACCGTCCTCCTCGACGTCGACCCCGCCGCCGGACTCCACCGCGCCAAGGCAGGCGGCGACGGCGACCGCCTCGAACAGGAGGAGCTGCGCTACCACGAGCGCGTGCGCGCCGCGTTCCTCGAACTCGCCGCCGCCGACCCCCGCCGCTACCTCGTCGTCCCCGCCGGCGGCACCCCCGACGAGATCGCCGCCGCCGTCCGCGAAGCCGTCGCCGAGCGCCTCGACATCCGCACCCAGACCACCCGCACCGAGACCGGCTGGCCCGGCCTCGACCGCACCAACGCCCGCACCGAGCAACGCGAGGAGCGCGGCACTGGTGAACGCGGCACTGGCGAACGCGAGACCGGCCCCGACGACCCCGCGTGGAACACCGTCGCCGAAGAAGCGGCCCGGCCGTGAACGCCCCCGACGTCTTCGCCGAACTCGTCGGCCAGGACGAGGCCCAGCGCGTCCTCGCCGACGCCGCCCGCGGCACCGGCATGACCCACGCCTGGCTCTTCACCGGCCCGCCCGGATCCGGCCGCTCCACCGCCGCCGTCGCCTTCGCCGCCGCCCTCCAATGCCCCGACGGCGGCTGCGGCGAATGCCACTCCTGCCGCACCGCCCTCGCCGGCACCCACGCCGACGTCACCCGCGTCATCCCCGAAGGCCTCACCCTCGGCGTCGACCAGGTCCGCCGCCTCATCCTCGAAGCGAGCCGCGCCCCCACCTCCGGGCACTGGCAGATCCTCATCGTCGAAGACGCCGACCGCCTCACCGAGGCCGCCGCCAACGCCCTCCTCAAAGCCGTCGAGGAACCGCCCGAACGCACCGTGTTCCTCCTGTGCGCCCCCTCGACCAACCCCGCCGAGATCTCGGTGACCATCCGCTCCCGCTGCCGCGTCATGGCCCTGCGCCAACCGCCCGCCGGCGCCATCGCCGACCTCCTCGTCGCCCGCGACGGCCTCGACCGCCGCGAAGCCGAGCTCTACGCCGCCGCCGCCCAAGGCCACGTCGGACGCGCCAAACGCCTCGCCACCGACCCCGACGCCCGCGCCAAACGCCACGACGTCCTCCAGATCCCGCGCCGCCTCACCGGACTCGGCGCCTGCTTCACCGCCGCCGTCGAAATCATCGAGGCCGCCGAGGCCGAAGCCGCGGGCACCTACACCGACCGCTCCGCCGCCGAACGCGACGCCCTGGAGACCGCACTCGGCAAGGGCGGCACCGGGAAAGGCGCCACCAAGGCCGCCCGCGGCTCCGCCGCCGCGCTCAAGGAGCTGGAGAAGCGCCAGAAGACCCGCGACACCCGCGCGCAGCGCGACTCCCTCGACCGGGCCCTGGTCGACCTCGCCGCGTTCTACCGCGACGCGCTCGCCGCCGGGTTCGGCGCCCGCGTCGACCCGGTCCACCCCGACATGGCCGACACGACCAGGGCCGCCGCCGCGAAGCTCAGCGCCGAGTCGCTCCTGCGCCGCGTCGACGCGATCCTGGAGTGCCGCAGGGCCATCGACGCGAACGTGCGCCCGCGCATCGCCGTCGAGGCGATGATGACCCGCCTCTGGCAGTCCTAGGTCGTCACTGCGTCCACAGGTGCTGGATGTAGGCGTCCTGCGCCTTCGGGAACAGGCCCGTGCGCCGCCACCGGTACCAGGCGCGCTCCTCGACGACCCTGACGCAGAAGTCGCCGTCGATCTCGAACGCCTCCGAGACGCAACGGAAGTCGTCGCGGAACAGCCCGTCGGTCCAGAACCAGACCCGCCGCCCGACGAGGTGGGGGACCTCCGAGGCCGGGTAGGGCCGGCGCACCGGCGGCGCGTCCGGGTCGCAGAGCCGCTCGATGAGGTAGCCGGGCCGCGGCGAGCCGGTGCCGGGCTCGGGCCGCTGCACGTACACGTCCCCGGCCGGGACCAGGCTCGCGTACGCGTCCCCGTCCCCGTCGACCGCCCGGTAGTAGTCGGCCTCGGTTATCAACGGCACCATGAGCATCCCGTCCCTGGTGACCGGGTCGTCGGCCCGCAGGTCGAACTGCCAGCCCGACCCCGCCGCGCCCAGGACCACCCGCGAGGAGTGCAGGTCGATGGCCCTGGCGGCGGGCACCGGGACCAGCGCGGGAGGCGGTTCGGGGGCGCCCGCGGCGCTGTCGTCGACACCCAACGCGTACTCCTGACTTATGGGGCGATCAGAGGCAAGGGGGACTGGAGAAAGCATAGGGGGTTGGCACACTCTGGGGATTCACGCCCCTTCGCCCGGCCGTAGAGTTCTCTTCACAAGCACCGAACACTTCTCAACAGCTAAGGATGAGCGCGATGAGCGAGTACGAAGAGGCCGCGGTCGAAGAAGACGTCGCCACCGAGGAATACGCCGAGGAGGAGACCTACACCGAGGAGTCCTACGACGACGGCTCCCTGTCGACGGTCGAGGAGACCTTCGACCTCGACGGCGACGGCCTGGAGGACTCCACGATCTCCGCCGACGGCGTCACCCTGGTCGACACCGACTACGACGGCGAAGCCGACGCGATCGCCACCGACTACGACGGCGACGGGATCTCCGACGAGGTCGTCGTGGACGCCGACGGCGACGGCACCTTCGAGTCGCTCGTCTCCGACACCGACGGCGACGGCCTGATCGACACCTACGAGTCCGACACCGACGGCGACGGCTACACCGACCAGGTGTCCTACGACTCCAACGCCGACGGCTTCATCGACCAGGTCGCCACCGACACCAACAACGACGGCTACGCCGACGTCGTGGCCACCGACTACAACGCCGACGGCCTCGTGGACGAGATCTCCGTCGACTCCGACGCGGACGGCGTCACCGACACCGTCCTGAGCGACAACGACGGCGACGGCTTCCTCGACACCACCTACACCGAGGCCACCCCCGAGGGCGACTCGTTCCAGTCGCAGACCGGGCAGGTCATCTGACACCTGGGTGCTTGAGACCCGGACACCCCTGGACTCACTCATCCCGAAGCGAAGGCCGGATGCGCTGCATCCGGCCTTTCCGCTGCCCGCCTTCGGGTCAGCGCGCCGTGCCGCGCAGCAGCGCCATCGCCTCGGCGCGGGTGCGCGCGTCGGACTGGAGCAGCCCCCGCACCGCCGACGTCACCGTCACCGAACCCTGCTTCCTGATGCCGCGCATCGACATGCAGGTGTGCTCGCACTCGACGACGACGATGACGCCGCTCGCCGCCAGCGACTTGTACAGCTGGTCGGCGATCTGGCTGGTGAGGCGCTCCTGCACCTGCGGGCGCCGCGAGTAGACCTCCACGAGCCGCGCGAGCTTGGAGAGCCCGGCGATCTGGCCGCCCTCACCGGGGATGTAGCCGACGTGGGCGACGCCGGTGAACGGCAGCAGGTGGTGCTCGCAGAACGACTGGACGTCGATGTCGCGCACCAGGACCAGCTCGTTGTGGTTCTCGTCGAAGGAGGTCTTCAGGACCTCGGCGGGGTCGACCCGCAGCCCGGCGAAGAGCTCGGCGTAGGCGCGGGCGACGCGGCGCGGGGTCTCCTTGAGACCGGGCCGCTCGGGGTCCTCGCCGATCGCCGCCAGGATCTCCCTGACGGCCGCTTCGATGCGCCCCAGGTCCACCGCGTCCTCGACGGGACTGCCGTTGATACGGCCGTCGACGAGACGGGCGGCCAGGTTGTCGAGTTCAGCCATCGCACAAGCTTACGGGTTTTCGGTGACAACTCCAGTGTGCTTTGTCACCCGCTGCGAGCGAACGGCCCCGCCTACGAGGTAGGCGGGGCCGAATGCGGTTCGGTGCGTTCCGGCCGCTACTGGGGGCTCTGGCCCTCGGTGGCCGGTCCGATCTCGATGCCCTCTTCCGCGGCGGGCTTGGAGCCGTTCACCGTGGACACCGGCGGCTTGCCGAGCTTGCGGGACGCGGTGCCGTTGAACGGCGCCATCGGCGGGCGCTTGACGACGCGGGTGGCGATCCTCGCCAGGTCCTCGGTATCGAGCGTCTCCTTCTCCAGCAGTTCGGTGACCATCTGGTCGAGCACGTCCCGGTACTCGGTGACGATCGCGTACGCCTCGTCGTGGGCGGTCTCGATGAGCGCCCGGACCTCGGAGTCGACCAGCGCGGCGACCTCGTCGGAGTAGTCCTTCTGGTGGCCGTACTCGCGGCCGAGGAACGGCTCGGAGCCCGAGGAGCCGTACTTGATGGCGCCGAGCTTGGCCGACATGCCGTACTCGGTGACCATCGCGCGGGCGACCTTGGTGGCCTTCTCGATGTCGTTCGACGCGCCCGTGGTCGGGTCGTGGTACACCAGCTCCTCGGCGGCCCGCCCGCCGAGGGCGTAGGCGAGCGTGTCGATCATCTCAGAGCGCGTCTGCGTGTACTTGTCCTCGACCGGCAGCACCAGCGTGTGCCCGAGGCTGCGGCCGCGCGGCAGGATGGTGAGCTTGTGGACCGGCGCGGCGTGCGGCAGCGCGTGGGCCACCAGCGCGTGGCCGGCCTCGTGGTAGGCCGTCATCTTCTTCTCGGCCTCGCCCATGAGGCGGCCCTTGCGCTCGGGGCCGGCGATGACGCGGTCGATGGCCTCTTCGAGCGCGTAGTTCGAGATGGCCTTCTCGTTGTGGCGCGCGGTGAGCAGCGCCGCCTCGTTGATGACGTTCTCCAGGTCGGCGCCGGAGAACCCGGGGGTGCGCCGGGCGAGCGTCTCGAACTCGACGTCGGGGACGAACGGCTTGCCCTTCGCGTGGACCTGGAGGATCGCCTGGCGCCCTTCCTTGTCGGGGGCGTCCACGGGGATCTGGCGGTCGAAGCGGCCGGGCCGCAGCAGGGCCGGGTCGAGGATGTCGGGACGGTTCGTCGCGGCGATGAGGATGACCCCGCCGCGCGTGTCGAAGCCGTCCATCTCGACCAGCAGCTGGTTGAGCGTCTGCTCGCGCTCGTCGTGGCCGCCGCCCATGCCGGCGCCCCTGTGGCGGCCGACGGCGTCGATCTCGTCGACGAACACGATCGCGGGTGCGTTCTCCTTCGCCTGGGTGAACAGGTCGCGGACGCGGCTGGCGCCGACGCCGACGAACATCTCCACGAAGTCCGAACCGGAGATCGAGTAGAACGGGACCCCGGCCTCGCCGGCGACGGCGCGCGCGAGGAGGGTCTTGCCGGTGCCGGGAGGGCCGAACAGGAGGACGCCCTTGGGGATCTTCGCGCCCAGCTCCTGGTACTTCTTCGGGTCCTCCAGGAAGTCCTTGACCTCCCGGAGCTCCTCGACGGCCTCGTCGGCGCCGGCCACGTCGTCGAACGTGGTCTTCGGGGTGTCCTTGGACACCATCTTCGCCTTGGACTTGCCGAAGTTGAGGACGCGCGAGCCGCCGCCCTGCATCTGCGACATGAAGAACAGCAGCAGCAGGACGATGAGGACGATCGGCAGGAGGCTCAGCAGGAACGAGACGAACACGGAGGTCTCGTTGACCTCGGTGTCGAAGTCGACGCCCGCCTCTTCGAGCTCGGTCGCGACCGGCTCCATCATCCCGGACGGGACGTACGCCTCGACCTGGCCGCCGTCTTCGAGGTCGAGCTGGACCAGCTGCTCCTTGTCGAGCAGGTTGGCCTCCTTGACCTCGCCGTCGTTGATGTGGGCGAGGACCTCGGACGTGGTCGCTTCCTCGTAGTCGGAGCCGCCGGACCAGAAGCTCCCGATCAGGACCGCGATGAGGGCGATGAGCACGATCCAGAAGAGCGGCCTGCGGAAGAACCGCTTCCGCTCAGGTGTGGGTCTCCCGGCGTCGACCACTCGTTTCCTCCTGCTGCGTTCGTCGCGTGTTTCGAGTGCCTGAGCTCATGTACGGCCCGAACCCCTGCGGGACTGCTGGGTCGCAGGGGTTTGACACATCGAACGTACACGGTGCGGCGCTTCGGCGTCCCGCAGCGTCAGCACCCAGAAGATGGCGCTTCGCGCTGGATACCGCCCATTGCCCGCCCCGCTGATAGTCCGTAATTAGTACCACGGGCGGGTTGAGTTCGCCCACCCAAGCCTGCGGCGCGAGCGATCGGGTGGCACCCTTGTTACATGACGTCGGAGCTAGCCAGCCCAGCATCAGTGCCGTCCGCAGCAGCACGGGACGCGGTGTTCGATCCTGATTCGTGGTACGCCGAGGAGATCGAGCGGACCATCATCACCGAAGACGAGATCCGAGCGAAGGTCGCCGAACTCGGCGCCCTCGTCTCGGCCGACTTCGCCGAGGGTGTCCTCGACAGCGGCGACGAGCTGCTGCTCGTGGGCGTGTTCAAGGGGGCGGTCATGTTCATGGCCGACTTCGCGAGGGCCCTGTCGGTGCCGGTGAAGATGGAGTTCATGGCCCTCTCCTCGTACGGGAGCTCCACGACCTCCTCGGGGACCGTGCGCATCCTCAAGGACATCGACTCCGACGTGGCGGGCAAGCACATCCTCGTCGTCGAGGACATCATCGACTCCGGGCTCACCCTGTCCTGGCTCCTGAAGTACCTGGAGGGCCTGCACCCGGCCTCCGTGTCGGTCGTCTCGATGCTCCGCAAGCCCGGCGTCCAGCGCGTGGACATCCCCGTGAAGTACGTCGGCTTCGACATCCCCAACGAGTTCGTCGTCGGCTACGGCCTCGACTACGCCGAGCGCTACCGCGAACTCCCCTTCGTCGGCGTCCTCAAACCCGAGGTCTACCAGAAGTAGCGCCCCGGCGATCTGCATTCCCTCGACCCGTCCCGCACGGCCCGCGCACCAGCGCGGGCCGTCCTGTTTCCAGGCTCTGACTGCGGTCCGGCAGGTCGTAGCAGGAAGCCTGGTGAGGCTCCGACCGGCCGATTCGAGCCCGGACCGCTCCGAATGCCCGCACCCGAGGCCTCGCCTAGATGCCTCGTCCGCGCTCCCGGCAACGCCCGTGTCCGACCGGCCATCGCCCTGGCTCCCTCGATTCGTCTCCTACGGCCGCGCACCAGCGCGGGCCGCCCTGCTTCCAGGTCCCGCCCGCAGTCCGGCAGGCTGCCGCCGGAAGCCTGGCGAGGCCCCGACCAGCTCATTCGAACCCGAACCGCTCAGGAAGCCCGCACTTGTGGCCCTCGCATCGATGGCCCGTCCGCCCTCCCGACAACGCCCGTGCCCGACCGATCATCGCCCCGATTCCCTTGGCCCGTCCCGCGTTGGTGCGCGGGCCGTCCTGCTTCTCAGCCCGCCCGCCGTCCGGCAGGCCGCCACCGGGAACCCCGCGGGGCCTCGACCGGCCGATTCGTACCCGGGCCGCTCTGAGGGCCCACACCCGCGGCACCGACGTTCACGGCCGTCCGCCGTCCCGACAACGCCTGTGCCCGACCGACCATCGCCGGTGCCGACCCCCTGACCTCGGGCCGACCGCTGCTCGTGCCCGCCGCACCGCGTAGCAACGGCGCTGCCGCGAAACCCGCAGGCAGGAAGGTCCGCCAGCGCCGCCATCGCGCGAAACCCCAAGTCCCGGCGGGTTCTCGGCACCGCACCCGCACCCGCACCCGCACCCGCACCCGCACCCGCACCCGCACCCGCACCCGCACCCGACCGTCCGCCGTATCACGCCGCGAAGCTTTTCGCTGAATTTCGCTATAAGCGGAACCCGAGCCCCCGCGACCCGAAACTGTCGTACCCCGAAGGCATCGTGGAAACCGGGGAACCTCAACCCGGAAGCGGGCCGCCATCCGTGCTGCGCCGAAACAACCGCACCGCCTGCCCGCAAGCTTCCCAACACCCGGGCGTGTTTCTCGAATCGCCGAACTCGCACACTCCGCCACGGCCCGTCCCGCCGCAGCAAGCTGTCAGCCGCCTGTGAGCCGCCCGCCGCCTCGCCGCACCGCGATCCCGCCGGGCAGGAACGTCGGCCCTTGCCCGCGCCAGTCCGCGACCAGCGCGTCGAGCGCATCGAGATGCCGGTGGTTGAGCTCGGCGCCGTTGACGCCCAGCTCCAGCGCCCACGCCCGCAGCACCCGTCCGCGCACCGCCACAGGGAGCGCGCCGGCTTTCGCCGCGTCGAGCCCCTCGCCGTCGCGCACCTCTTCCAAGGCGGCCGCGGCCAGCGCGTCGAGATGGTCGGTGTCGGCGCCGACGAGCGCGGCCGTGCGCGCGAGGTTCGCCACCAGGCCTTCGCCGAGCACGGCGACTAGCGAGTCAAGGGTCGGGCGCAGCGCCGACCGCAGGTAGCGCGGGTCGGCGTTGTGCGGATCGGTCCACGGTTTGAGGCCGCGCTCCTCGCAGGCGGCGTGCGTGTCGGCCCTGGCGACGTCCAGCAGCGGCCGGCGGTAGTGCCCGCGCACCGCCCGCATCCCCGCGACACCCCGCGGCCCGGCCCCGCGCACGAGCGCGAGCAGTACGGTCTCGGCCTGGTCGTCCCTGGTGTGGCCCAGCAGCACCGCGTGCGCGCCGTGCCGTTCGGCGGCGGCGTCGAGGGCCGTGTACCGGGCCGCGCGCGCGGCGCCCTCGGGCCCGCCCGGACCCGTGACCTCGACGCTCACCGCCTCGGCGGGATCGAGCCCGACCGTGGCGGCCCAGGCCGCGACCGCGGCGGCGCGCTCGGCGGAACCGTCCTGGAGGCCGTGGTCGACGCTGACGAGCCCGGCCCGCAGCCCCATCCGAGGAGCGCAGAACGCGAGCGTGTCCGCGAGCGCGAGCGAATCGGGCCCGCCGGAGCAGGCCGCGAGCACGAGGGCTCCGGTCGGCAGGTCATGGAGGGCGTCGCGGACGGCGACGCGGAGCCGCGCCACCGAAGGCGGCAGTCTAGACACGTGCGGCGCCGGGCGCCCCGAGCGCGAGCCGCGGGCCGAGGACTCGGGCGATCCACTGCTCGGGGCGGTCGATCTCGGCCTCGGTCGGCAGGTTCGCGGGCCGCTCCCAGACGCGGTTGAACCCGGTGAGGCCGTGCGCGTCGACGACCTCGTCCACGAAGCGGCGCCCGGCGGCGTACTGCCGCATCTTGGCGTCGAGTCCGAGGAGTTGGCGCATGAACTTCTGAAGGGTGGTCGGGTTGGCGCGGCGCCGGTCGAAGCGGCGCCGCAGCAGGGCGACGTGGTCGACGGCGGTGCGGCCGACGCCGTCCATGACCGATTCGGCGTGGCCTTCGAGGAGCGTCATGAGCGCCTGGATCTGCGAGATCGCGGCGCGCTGCTCGGGACTGGTGACGGCGGCCATCACATCGGAGCCGGGCGCCTCCGGCAGCGCGTCGTCGTCCTCGCTGCGGGCGGACGCGAGGGCGCGGCGTACGGCGCGGGCGAGTCCGGACGCGGAGGACTGGTCGGGTTCGGCGGCGTCGAAGAAGGTGTGGATGAGGTCGTGGAAGTGGCCGCGCATCCAGGGGACGGCCGTGAACTGGGTGAGGTGCGCGGCCTCGTGGATGGCGATCCAGAGTCGGAACTCGCGCGCCGGCAGGCGCAGGCGCCGTTCGACCTCGACGATGTTGGGGGCGACGAAAAGGAGGCGGCCGGTGTCGGTGGAGAAGGTCTCGAACTGGCCGAGGACGCGCGAGGAGAGGAACGCGAGCACGGCGCCTGTCTGGACGCCGGTGAGCTTGGCCGAGGCGCTGACGGGGGTGTCGGGGCCGCCGGTGTCGGCGCCGAGCTCGGTGAGGAGGCGGCGGAACCCGGCGATGTTGACGCGGCTCCAGCGGATGCGGTCGACCACGTCGACGGGGGTGTCGGCGGTGGGCGTGAGCCCGGTGTAGTCGGCGACGAGGTCGATGGCGCTGCGGGCGTGTCGGTGCAGGTCGGCGACCACGTCGAGTGCGCCTTCGGGGCTGATGCGCGGGCCGCCGCGGCTGAACGCGCGCGAGCAGGAGGCGGCGGTCTGCCAGTCCACGGACGGCAGCATCGGGTTTCCTGCGGGCGGCGCCATTGGGCAAGCCTATCCAGAGCGGAGTCGTCTCGCCACTGTCTTCGTCACCCCCGCGCGCCCTGGTCGTCTCGGTTCCGGACCGGAGCAGACGGTAAACCCATGCAAATATTCGCCGATTTGGAATCAGCCCATTCCGGGAGGAGTCCCACCCGTCGCACCAGTCACGCGACAAAGGCTCCCCACCCGGCCGGAAAAGGCCCCTGAACAGGACCCGAACAACCTTGACAATGAGCCGCCGACCGCCGACCGCCGACCGCCGACCGCCGACCGCCGAGCCGCCGCCACCGATCCCAGCCGTAGCCGCGGTCCCGACCCCGACCTGATCCTGGCCCCGGCCCGAGCCTGGTCTCGCCGACTCGCCGACTCGCCGACTCGCCGACTCGCGCAGGCTCACAGGCGCTCGGTTTCGCGTCATCGCAGACTCGCACCGACCTGAAGCGATCTTCAGCCGTCTTAAGCCTGCGTTCAGCTTCGGGCTCCCATCATTGCCATGTCCGGAGAGCACCGGCGGAGAGGAGGGCGAATGGAACGAAGGCTGATCAGCACCCGCATTGGGAGACGGCCGCGGAGATCTCGTCCATAGCGTCTTCCACGGTCTCCTCGCCGGTGTGCTGGTTGCTGATGAGCGAGAAGATGATCTGGCGGCCGTCGAGGGTCGTCAGGGTGCCGGTCAGGGAGATGACCTTGACGTCGTTGAGCGTGCCCGTCTTTGCCCGGACCATGCCGTCGCCGTCGTCGGTCGACTTGAACCTGCCGCGCAGCGTCCCCGAGTAGCCGGCCACCGGCAGCGACTCGAACACCGAGGAGGCCTCGGCGTCGAACGAGCCGAGCAGCAGCCCTGTGAACGCGTTCGCCGTCATCCGGTCGGTCAGCGACAGGCCGGAGCCGTCGTTGAACACCAGTCCGGTGGTGTCGACGCCGAGCTCCTCCAGGGTCGACAGGTGTGCGGTCGACATGGCGGCCCAGGTCATCGTGCCCTCGACCACGAGTCCGGTCTGGAGCGAGACCGCGTCGGCCAGCAGGTTGTCCGAAGTGAGGAGGAAGGAGTCGGCGAGCGCGGCGACCGGCGCGGAGTAGACGGTCGCGAGTGCTTCGGCGCCCTCCTCGGCGGTGCCTTCGGTGACCTCGTCGGCGCCGAGCAGGTCGGCGAAGGACTCGGCGGCGACCATGGCCGGGTCGGAGTAGTGGTCGGAGTACTTCAGGGTGTTGTTCTTGCGCCCGCCGTCGACCATGATCGGGGCCATCGGCGCGGTCGACTGGATGAGGTCCGCGGCGACGGCGCCTTCGGCCTTCACGTTGTCGGTGAAGAGGCTGGTGTCGAGGACCACGGTCGCGGGTGCGTCACCGCCGCGGGCTTCGAGCACGGCTTCGGCGAGCTCGGCCAGGCTCGCGCCCGCCGCGTGGTCGTCGTAATAGCCCTCACCGTCAATGGTGAGCGTCACATCGCCGCCGCCGACGAGCACCACGCTGTCCTCGGTGGCGCCCTCGACCACGGTGGTCGGGATGCGGTACTCGGCGCCGAGGTGCTCGAACGCGGCCACGGCGGTGACCACCTTCATGGAGGAGGCGGGGGCCAGCGGCTGGTCGCCGAGCTGTTCGAACAGGACTTCGCCGGTGAGCGCGTCGGCGAAGGAGGCGGAGACGGTGCCGTTGAGGCGCTCGTCTTCGAGAAGCGCCGGGAGCATGGAGGCCAGGTCGGGGAGGGGTGCGTCCGGGTTCGGGCCGTCGAGGACGGGGTCGGGCGTGGCCGGGGGATAGGCCTCGGGCGCGGTGAGGATGCCGGTCCTGGGGTTGGTGACGGCGGCGATCTGCAACACCAGGGCGCCGACGGCGGCTACGGTGACGACGACGGCGAGAGCCGCGAGGACGCGCGTGAGCGCGCGGCGGCGACGCGCCTTCCCCGGTTCGGGGGCGGTTGCGGCGGGCCGGGCGTGTGGCGTACTACTCGCGACCTTGGGGTCGGCGTTGTCACTGAGGGACATGCACAGAGACTAGGCCATGAAGAGCGAAGCGCGCCATCAAGAGCACTGCTGAAGAGCCTGGAGGAGGTCGGCCGATGGAGTTCGACGTTACGGTGGAGATCCCGAAGGGGAGCGCCAACAAGTACGAGATCGACCACGAGACCGGACGGATCCGCCTGGACCGGACCCTGTTCACCGCGACGGTGTACCCGGCCGACTACGGTTTCATCGACGACACGCTGGGCCAGGACGGCGACCCGCTCGACGCGCTGGTGCTCGTCGAGCCCACGTTCCCCGGCTGCGTGATCCGCGCCCGCGCCATCGGCATGTTCCGGATGCGCGACGAGAAGGGCGTGGACGACAAGGTCCTCTGCGTTCCGGCCGAGGACCCCCGCAAGGACCGGTTCAAGGACATCGCGGACGTCCCCGAGTTCGACCGCCTGGAGATCCAGCACTTCTTCACGGTCTACAAGGACCTGGAGCCGGGCAAGAGCGTCGAGGGCGCCACCTGGACCGGCCGAGCCGAAGCCGAGGAAGAGGTCCGCCGCTCCTTCGAGCGCGCCAAAGCCGCCGGCTACCACTCCAACCACTGACCCACCGGCCGCCGCCGCGGCCGCCACGACGACGAGAACAGGGCGACCCGGGGAACCCCCCGGGCCGCCCTCTTCCGTCTAACGAACCCACTGCTGCCGCCGCCGACCCCGCACCCCACCGCTTCAGCCTGGCTTCAGCATCCAACGAGCAGGGTTGTTGCCGGGGGGTCCCGCGAAAAAACGCGTGGGTAATTCCCATGCCCCGAACCTCTTCAGCCTGCCTTCAGCTTCCATCGGGCAGGGTTGTTGTCAGGGGTGGCGCGAACGACACGCGTGGGTAACTCCGAAAGCCCGGTGCCGCCTTCAGCCTGGCTTCAGGTTCCCGCAGGCAGGGTTGTTGCAGGGGGCGCTCGGAATGAACGCGCGGGTAACTCCGGTCCGGTCCTCGGGGTCGCTCAGACGTTCACGATGTCGAGGAGCCACGGCTTCGAACGCGTGGCGGGCTCGCTGAGCTCGACCTTCCAGCCCTGGTCGGCGAGGAAACCGCTGAGGTCGGCGGCCGACTCGGGGCGGGCGCCGCCGGCGAGGAGCGCCCGGGCGACCTCGCCCCGGGTCGCCTTCGCCATGTGCGTGACCACGCTCCGGTTCCCTTCGGCGTCCTGCTTGAAGACGCGGACCGACACGCCGCGATCCTTCGGGCCCCACACCTGCGCGTACGCGCCCGATCGCAGATCCACGATGAGCTCGTCGCGAGCGCCGAGCACCTCGGCCACCGCCGGGCGCCACAGTTTCGCGAGCCCGTCGACGCCGGGGAGCTTGGTGCTCATCGGCATCCGGTACGGCGGCACGCGGTCGGAAGGCCGCAGGAAGCCCCACAGCGGCGAGGCGATGAGCACCTGGTCGCCGTCGGGCAGGTCCCCGAGGCCGAGCCGGTCGTACAGCACGCCGTTGTACAACTCCCACGCCGCGAGGGTCGGCGCGGTGCGGAGCGTCCGGTTCGCCTCGACGAAATGGCGTGCGGCCGCAGGGAGTTTCAGCGCCTTCACGGCGGCCGTTTCGTCGGCGCACAGTTCGACCAGCCGGTCGACGAGAAGCTCGCGGATGGGGTTCAGCGCCGGTGAGGAGAGTCGCCCAAGGTCGAGGGGAGGACCGTCGCCTTGAACGGCCTTGCCCTCTGACGGCGGCAGCAATATGAGCACAGCAGGCGAGTCTACCTGCCCGTCCGTCTGCTGCCGTCGGGGCCGTGCCGTGGCGCGCGGCTTGTCGGCGGATCGCCTGGCGTATCACCCGACCGGGTGTATCCAGCCGTCGCCGGATGGTTTATAGTACATATGTTCGACCAAGCGGGAGCGGGCCCGACCCCACCGAGGGCTGCGTGAGACGCGGGTCGAATAGGCGCGGCGGCGGTACTCCGCGACTGCCGCCGCGCCGTCCACCAGCGGCGACACGAGCCCACACCGTCCGCCGCAGGCTCCACCGCCACCGGCCCGGCGGTGGAGTCCGGCCTCATTCCAGCATCGCACCACCCACCGACAACCCCGCACCCTCAGCGCGCCCGAACGCGCCCGCGGCACCCGATGCGGCGGGCCGCACTCGGCGATATGCGGTGGGGGCGCGGCCGACGGGTACGGTACCCTCTTCGCGAGGGCCGCTAGCTCAATTGGCAGAGCTGCGGACTTTTAATCCGTAGGTTCTCGGTTCGAGTCCGAGGCGGCCCACCACTTCATCCCGGCGAGAGCGCCGATTGCGGCCCTGCCGTTTCCCACTTCCTCCATTGGGCCGAGCCCGGTCCGCAGTGGCCTGTGGCTTCAGAACCCTCCTGCGCGTGGGCATCTGGCCGTGCGGCGGCGGTAAGCTCGCGGCAGCCCTGGCCGCCGATGTCGACGTGTTCGTCGCCGAGCGCCACCCGGCGGTCTCGGCCAGGGCATCGGCATGTTCGAAGGCCCGTACCGAACCGCCAAGTGGACCCTCGCCGAACACCGCAACCTCGAACTTGGCGCGGCCGTCCAGACCTACCGGAAGGCGTGACCGCCCGTGCTCCTCCTCCAGACCCTCTCGCTCCTCGCCGCGACCGTCGCCGTCGGCCTCATGGCCGGGCTCTTCACCGGGTTCACCTACGCCGTCATGCCCGGCATCAAAGTCCTCGACGACCGGGCATGGCTCGCCGGCATGCAGCAGATCAACCGCGTGATCCTCAACGGCCGCTTCATGACCGCGTTCCTCGGCTCGGTCGTCTTCACCGGCGCGGCTCTCGTCCTCGGCTGGTTCGCCGACGACCGCGCCGCACTCCCCTGGATTCTCGCAGGGCTCGTGCTCGCCCTCGTCATGTTCATCGGCACCATCGCGATGAACGTGCCCCTCAACAACATGCTCGAAGACGCCGGAGAACCCGCCGCGATCGCCGACCCGGCCGCGCTGCGCGCGACCATCGAAGCGAAGTGGATCAAGTGGAACACCATCCGCGGCGTCGCCGCCCTCGGCTCGCTCGCCGCGCTGGCCTGGGCCCTGTACGTCCACGGCCGCGCCAACGGCTGAGCACCCGCCGCGGGACCTTTCTCGCCCGCGGCGGTACCGGAACACATTTGCCGGGCAACGGATGTGACCTGGGGCATTATCGGCACCCTGGTGTTCATCAGGCTTGTCCGAGGGTTTCCTGAGGCGTAATGAGCCGGTGACAACGGCCGGTCAGAGTAGTGCCCGAGGCCCGGGAACCACCCGCAACGGCGGGAGGGCCTCACCGCCGCACCGGCGCGGCAGCATCTCGCATCACCGCCCGGAAGGAACACCGATGGACTCTTACGCGCTCCTGGCCTTGCAGATCGTCAACACCGAAGCGACCTCGGCCCTGCCGAACGCGCCGGTCGTCCCCGACCGGCCCTCGCTGCTCGACCGGATCGCGGACGGCCTCGCCGCCGCCCGCCGCGGCTTCTACGCCCGTGAACTGCGGGTTCCCGCCGAAGCCGCACTGCCGAAGCGGACCGAGGTCCGCCGGGCCGCCTGAGCCCCATGAGGCCGAGGGGCCGGGAACACGTTCCCGGCCCCTCGGTTTCGTCACTGCCTCAGGCGATGTCGATGCGTTTCCCGAACCGGTGCCCGACATTTTCGGGGCCGTCCGGGTTCCACGGTCCTACGAGACCGGCACGCCGTCGATGTAGGCCTGCTCCACCTTCGAGTAGTAGTCGAGCGGGTCGCCCGACCACACGCAGAGGTCCGCGTCCTTGCCTGCTTCGAGCGATCCGAGGCGGTCGGCGACGCCGAGGACCTCGGCCGGGTTGATCGTCACCGACCGCAGCGCCGTCTCCCGGTCCAGGCCCGCCTTCACGCACTCCATGACCTGCACGATCAGATACTGGATCGGCACCACCGGGTGGTCGGTCATGATCACCAGCTTCACTCCGGCCTCGGCCATCCGCACCGCGTTCTCGGGGAACCGCTTCGCGGTCTCCACTTTGGCGCGGGCGGTCAGCAGGGGCCCGAAGAGGACCGGCACGCCCTTCTCGGCGATGACGTCGGCGAGCAGGTGCGCCTCGGTGCCGTGGTCGAGCACGAGCCGGTACCCGAACTCGTCCGCGACGCGCAGCGCCGTGGCGATGTCGTCGGCCCGGTGGCAGTGCTGGCGCCAGGGGATCTCGCGGTCGAGGACCTTCACCAGGTTCTCGAGCTTCAGGTCGCGGTCGGGGTTCTCGGCGGCCCGGTGCTTCTCGGCCGCGACGAACGCCTGCCGCAGGACGGCCGCCGTGCCCATCCGCGTCTTCGGCGTCTGCCCCTTCTCGCCGTACACGCGCTTCGGGTTCTCGCCCAGCGCCGACTTGATGCCCGCGGGGGAGCGGACGACGAGCTCGTCCACGAAGCGCCCGCCGCCGGTCTTCACCACGACGCACTCGCCGCCGATCACGTTGCCCGAGCCGGGGTTGATGCAGGCGGTGAGGACCCCGCCCCTGATCGCGTCGGCGAAGCCCGCCTCGACCGGGTTGACGGCGTCGAGCGCCCGCACGTGTGCCGTGTTCGGCTCGGTCATCTCGTTGGTGTCGTCGCCGGCCCAGCCCTCGCCGGTCTCGTGGACGCCGAGGTGCGTGTGGGCGTCGATGAGGCCCGGCATGATCCACTTCCCTGTCGCATCCTGGACCGGGATCCATTCGGGCACCGGCAGATCGGGGCCGCCGACGGCGCTGATGCGGCCGTCTTCGACGATGATGGTGCCCTGCTCGATGGGTGCGGAGGTGATGGGGACGATCGTCGCGCCGCGGAGCGCGAATGTGGCCGCTGACATGGACCCGCCTTCCAGATTCGTCGGGTGGTCGGTGGGGCGGTGGCCCCGGCGATATCCTGCCCGATGAACTAGCCGCTCGGCTAGTGCTCTCGCGGTTTCGTGGAGCATCCCACTCGGTGTACCAAGTATTCTGTACTGCGTACGGAATTGTGGGATCCGTGTACTTCGTACGTGGTGCCTTGTACGGAGTCGGGTGCCCTTGTGAGACTTGGGTGTCGTACGCAGTACGTCGTACACGGTATGTCGTGCTAAGTACCTTGTACTAAGTACGTTGTACCTGGTACGGCCTTATGCCGCCCAGCGGATGATCTCCTTCGTGACCGTCTCGGGCGACTCCTGCTGCGGGAAGTGGCCGATGCCGTCCAGGAGCTTCCACTCGTAGCGCCCGTGCACGTACCTGCCCGAGCCCTGGGCGGTCCTCGGGAGCACGCACGAGTCGAGCGCGCCGTGCAGTTGGAGGGTCGGCACCGGCGTCGGCCGCTGGAGCAGTTTCACGAACCGCCGCCCGGCCAGGCCCATCGCGGTGCGGAAGGGCCACCGGAACGCCTCCAGGGCGCAGAATGCCGCCTGGGGAATCTGGATGACGTCGCGGCAGGCGCGCACGTACTCCTGGAAGTCGCGGCTGCCGCGCCAGCGCGGCCCCGACCAGGCGTACATGAGGTCGGCGACTTTGCGTGCGTCCCAAGCGGTCAGCTTGTGCTCATAGCGGGGCATCTGGAAGGCGAAGAGGTGGCGCGAGGCCGACAGCTGGCCCTTCGGGTCCACCGCGAGCGCCGCCCGCTGGCGGAGCGGGTGGGCCGCGCCGAGCACGATGAGGGACTTGAACTGGCGGGGGTGGAAGGCGGCGGCGGCGAAGCCGAGGATGCCGCCGAGGTCGTGGCCGACCAGGGTGGCCTCGCGCTCGCCGAGGGCGCGGACGAGGCCGACGACGTCGGCGGCCATCGTGTAGGCGTCGTAGCCCTGCGGAGGCTTGTCGGAGGCGCCGTACCCGCGCAGGTCGACGGCGACGACGCGGAACCCGGCATCGGCCAGGGCCGGGATCTGGTGGCGCCAGGCCCACCAGAACTCCGGGAAGCCGTGCAGCAGCAGGATCAGCGGGCCTTCTCCGGACTCGACCACGTGGAAGCGCGAGCCGTTGGCATCGATGTACCGGTGGTTCCAGGGGCCCGGTTGGAGGGCGGCGCCGTCGGCGAAGGTCTTGCGGGTCACGCAGCACAGCGTACGAGGTCACGACTGGGCGACGGTGCGGCGGCGTCCGCGGGCGCACGCGCGTCACGGAGGCGGGCGCGGGAGCGGCGGGGGAGTGGCGGGAGGGCGGGGTGGGGAGTGAACGGGTGGGGAGGGGCGGGGTGTGGCGGCGTGCGATGGGGTGGCGCGGGGGAGGTGTCCGGCCCCCGGGGTCGGGTGTGTCGGTTCGCTGGGTCCCCCGGTTCAAGGGTTGCTCGGGGGTGTGACAGCGGGGTGTGGGGTGCGTGTCCCGGGGTCGGGTGTGGCGGAGGGGAGCGGCCCGACTGAGCGGGTGCCGGGCGGGGCCGACAATCCGTTGGCGTGGGGCGTGGGGCGTGGGGCGTGGGGCGTGGGGCGTGGGCGCACATGGCGAAGGGCGCCACCGCGATCACGGTGGCGCCCTTCGGTCCGTCTAGTCCTCGCTGCCGGAGCGGAGGCCGACCTTGATGCGGCTCATGACCGTGTTGTCGGCGAGGGTGGTGACGTCGCCGATCTCGCGGTCCTCGGCGATGTCGCGCAGGAGCCGACGCATGATCTTGCCCGAGCGGGTCTTGGGCAGCTCGGCCACGACGATCACCTGGCGCGGCTTCGCGATGGGGCCCAGGGTCTTCGCGACGTGGTTGCGTAGCTCGGCGACGTGCTCGGGGCTCGACTCGGCGACGCCGCGCAGGATCACGAAGGCGACGATCCCCTGGCCGGTCACCGGGTCCGAGGCGCCGACGACCGCGGCCTCGGCCACGGTCTCGTGCCCGACGAGGGCGCTCTCGACCTCGGTGGTCGAGATGTTGTGCCCGCTGACGAGCATGATGTCGTCGACGCGGCCCAGGAGCCAGACGTCGCCGTCGTCGTCCTTCTTCGCGCCGTCGCCGGCGAAGTACATGCCGTCGAAGTGCGCCCAGTACGTGTCGAGGAACCGCTGGTCGTCGCCCCAGATGGTGCGCAGCATCGACGGCCACGGCTCGCGGATCGTCAGGAACCCGCCGCCGCCGTTCGGCACCGACTCGCCCTGCTCGTCGACGACGTCGACCGAGATCCCCGGCAGCGACCGCTGCGCCGAACCCGGCTTCGTCGCGGTGACGCCCGGCAGCGGCGACACCATGATCGCGCCCGTCTCGGTCTGCCACCACGTGTCGACCACCGGGCACTTCCCGCCGCCGATGTGCTCGCGGTACCAGACCCACGCCTCGGGGTTGATCGGCTCGCCGACCGACCCGAGGACCCGCAGGCTCGACAGGTCGAAGCGCGCCGGGATGTCGTCGCCCCACTTCATGAACGTGCGGATCGCCGTGGGCGCGGTGTAGAGGATCGTGACGCCGTACTTCTCGACGATCTCCCAGAACCGGCCCGTGTGCGGCGTGTCCGGGGTGCCCTCGTACATGACCTGCGTGGCGCCGTTCGACATGGGCCCGTAGACGATGTACGAGTGCCCGGTGACCCAGCCGATGTCGGCGGTGCACCAGTACACGTCGGTCTCCGGCTTCAGGTCGAACACCGCGTGGTGCGTGTACGAGGCCTGCGTGAGGTACCCGCCGGAGGTGTGGAGGATGCCCTTGGGGCGGCCCGTGGTGCCCGAGGTGTACAGGATGAACAGCGGGTGCTCGGCGTCGAAGGGCTGCGCCTCGTGCTCGGCGGAGGCCGTCCCGACGGTGTCCTCCCAGCGCAGGTCGCGCTCGTTCCAGTCGACCTCCTGGCCGGTGCGGGTGACCACCAGGACCTTCTCGACCGACGGGCACCGCTCCAAGGCCGCGTCCACGGTCGGCTTGAGCGCCAGGGGCTTGCCCTTGCGGAAGCCGCCGTCGGCGCAGATGACGAGCTTGGCGCCCGCGTCCTCGATGCGGCTCGACAGCGCGTCGACGCTGAAGCCGCCGAAGACCACCGAGTGGGGCGCGCCGATGCGCGCGCACGCGAGCATCGCCACGGCGGCCTCGGGGATCATCGGCATGTAGATCACGACCCGGTCGCCGGCCTCGACGCCGAGCCCGGTGAGCGTGTTCGCGGCGCGCTTGACCTCGTCGAGCAGCTCGGCGTACGTCACCGCGCGGGTGTCGCCGGGCTCGCCCTCGAAGTGGATCGCGACCCGGTCGCCGAGCCCGTTCGCCACATGGCGGTCCAGGCAGTTGGCGGCGACGTTGAGCTCGCCCCCGGTGAACCACTTCGCGAACGGCGGGTTGTCCCAGTCCAGGACCCGGTCCCAGTCCTTCGACCAGTCGAGCCGGTGGGCCTGGGTCTCCCAGAACGCGAGGCGGTCGGCCGCGGCCTCGTCGTAGGCGGCCGCGGTGACGTTCGCCGTCCGGGTGAACTCGGGGGACGGGGGGAAGGTCCGGTCCTCCGACAGGAGATTGGCAAGCGTCTCTTGCGGGGTTGATGCCACGGGTATTCGCTCCTTACAGATCTACGCGCCACTGCGCGACTGTGAGGCGGGTCTATGGCTGGCAACACTACCGCGAATCGGGCGACACGAAACGTGCGGTCGCCGCCACACCGGCATCTGGGAAGGCCCTTCGCCGAACGGCCCGCGGACGGGCGGCGGACGGTCCGCGTGCGGCCCGCGGAACGGCGATTCGGGAGGTATCGTCGGACCGGTGCACGAACGCGAACTCCGCTACGCTTCTGTGACCGCCCGTTAGCCCGCCCGGTGCGCCGTATGCGTCCGCCACCCTGAAGGTAAGGTTCCGCCCGTGGATCCTCTCGCGCCTCTCCTCGAACTCTCCGAGGTTGCCGACGCCCTTGAGAACGCCAGAGCCAACGTCGACAGGATGCTCTGGCACGAGGCCCTGCGCAGCGGTGACGACCTCGTCGCGGCCGAAGTGGCCCTGCACAGCGCCTCGGCGACCCTCGCCCTCGACGGCTACGACTGCGACGTCGAACGGCTGCGCGCCAAGGACTTCGACGACCCCGTCGTGAGCGGCGCCCTCCGCGTCGTGGAGGCCACGCCCTCGCTCGCCGACGTCTGGCCGATCTCGCCCCGGTTCGTCCTCGCGAAGCTCCACCTCCTCGCCACCCGCGACCTCCCCGGCGCCGGCACCGAGTTCGAGCCCGGCCGCATCGAGGTCGACGAGTCCGGCTCGGCCCGCATCAACGCCCTGTGCGCGCTCATCGCCAACCCCACCAAGGAGATCCCGGCCGCCATGGCCGCCGCCGTCGTCCACGGCGAACTCCTCGCCGTCCGGCCCTTCCCGGTGTCCAACAACGTCGTCGCCCGCGCCGCCTCCCGGCTCGCCCTCGCCAGCAAGGGACTCGACCCGAAGCTGCTCATCACCGTCGACGCCGGGCACCTCGAACGCCAGCCCGAGTACGTCGGCGCGCAGCGCGCCTGGTCGACCGGCACGCCCGACGGCGTCCGCTCCTGGCTCAAGCACTACGGCAAGGCCCTCGAAGCGGGCGCGGCCGAGACCCTCCAGATCTGCACCGAGCTCATGAAGGGCGTCTAGCGAGAGTTCAGGCGTCCTCGCCCGCGAGCTCCTCGCGCAGGCGCCGCTTCTCTTCGCCGCGCCGCTTGGCCGCCGCGTCGATGTGGTCGATCATCGCCTCGCGCTGGCCGCGCAGCAGCACGAAGCCCAGCAGCATCGAGCCGACCAGGCCGATCGCGAGCGCCAGCAGCAGGTTGACGTTGAACAGGCTCAAGGGGACCGCGACGGCCGCGAGCAGCCCGACGCGGGACAGGAAGTACTTGGCGATCGGGTTCATGCGGACCGCTCCTCTCCGAAGGTCTTCACGCCGGCGTGCCACAGGCCGCCGTAGACGAGTGCGGCGGCGAGGCCGCCGAGGCCGCCCGACAGCATGGGCGGCCAGGACGTGGGCGCGACGATCGCGGCCGCGAGCCCCGCGCCGAGACCGAGGACGACGCCCAGGAGCATCACGGCCCAGCGCGAGCCGCCGGCGTACCGGCGGAACTGGTCGGTGTACACCCAGACGGTCGGCAGGGCCGCGATCCACCCCGAGGTCTGGCCGAAGTCGCGCCCGGTCGGCAGGACGAACACGAGGTCGATGAGGGCCAGCGCGACCGCGCCCATGACGAAGTACGCGAGGGCCGTGCCGGTGAGCTGCCCGAGCGTGTCGAGCTTCGGGCGCTCCCGGGGCCGTTCGAGCGATTCGTCGGCGGGCACTAGAACCGCACCGACTGGGGTTCGGCGCGGCGTTCGCCGAGGGTCTGGGGGCCGTCGTACTCGCGCACGACCTCGTAGCGGGTGTTGCGTTCGACGGGCCGGTAGCCGGCGTCGCGGATGAGTTCGAGGAGGTCCTCGCGGGTCATCTTGTCGGGGGTGCCGTACTCGTCGGCGTCGTGGGTGATCTTGTACTCCACGACTGAGCCGTCGAGGTCGTCGGCGCCGAAGGACAGCGAGAGCTGGGCGACGTCGAGGCCGTGCATGACCCAGAAGCACTTGACGTGGTCGAAGTTGTCGAGCAGGAGGCGCGAGACGGCGAAGACCTTGAGCGACTCGGCCGGGCTCGCCATCGTGGTGCGGGCCTGGAGTTTGTTGCGGACCTTGCCGTCCTTGGAGTCGTGGAAGTCGTGCTGGTAGCGCAGGGGGATGAAGACGGCGAAGCCGCCGGTCTCGTCCTGGAGCTCGCGCAGGCGCAGGACGTGGTCGACGCGGTGGCGGGGCTCCTCGATGTGGCCGTAGAGCATCGTGGCGGGGGTGCGCAGGCCCTTCTCGTGGGCGAGGCGGTGGATGCGCGACCAGTCCTCCCAGTGGCAGGCGTGGTCGACGATGTGCTGGCGGACCTCCCAGTCGAAGATCTCGGCGCCGCCGCCGGTGAGCGATTCGAGGCCGGCCTCGATGAGCTCGTCGAGGATCTCGCTCGCGCCGAGGCCGGAGATCTTCTCGAACCACTGGACCTCGGTGGCGGTGAAGGCCTTGAGGTTGACCTGCGGGAGGGTCTCCTTGAGGGCCTTGAGGACGCGCGGGTAGTAGCGCCAGGGGAGGGTGGGGTGGAGGCCGTTGACGATGTGGAGCTCGGTGGGCGCGTCGCCCTTCATCTGCTCGGCGAGGGCCACGGCCTGCTCGACGCGCATCGTGTAGGCGTCGGTCTCGCCGGGCTTGCGCTGGAAGGAGCAGTAGGCGCAGGAGGCGGAGCAGACGTTGGTGAGGTTCAAGTGCCGGTTGACGTTGAACATCGTCCGGTCGCCGTTCTTGGCGGTGCGGACGCCGTGCGCGAGGCGCCCGAGCCAGGCGAGGTCGTCGACCTCGTAGAGGCCCACGCCGTCCTCGAAGGTCAGCCGCTCGCCGGCCGCGAGCTTCGCCTCGATGCCGGCCTTGAACTCGGTGCTGTCGTCCATGGCGCTCCTGACTCTGTGCGGTTGGGGCCAGCGTAACGCCGCGGCGGCGGGTCGGGCCGGTCGCACGTGGCGGGATGTGAGGCCGTGAACGTGAACGGAGGGTCCCGGCAAAACGGACATGCGCTGGTCCCCCGGCTTGAAAGGTACGCGGGAGGTGCGACGTGCACCGCGCGTTCACCTGAGGGACGCGCAACCGCAGATGCGAGTGTTGCGTGTCTTCGGTACAGTATCCGTGGCTTCCCCACCCCGGGAACCGCTCGGGGAGCCGTACTTGAGCACGACCGCGGCGACCGTGCGCGCGCCGCGGCGAAGCAATGGGCAAGGCCGCGGCGAGCGCTTGCAGCGTCGCGGGTGAGCAGGCGGACCCGCCTTCGAGCAAGGGACACCCCACATGCGCGTTTCACGGTTCGGCGCCCGCGTCATCGCCGCCGCCGGTGCGGCGGCGGTCGTCCTCGGCGGCGCGCTCCCCGCCCTCGCCGAGCCCGGCGTCACCGTCCCCGACGACGGCAGCAGGCCCCTCGGCGGCGCCTCCGACGACGCCCCGGTGACCAACCCCGAGACGGCCGGCGGGCCGCTCGGCGAGCAGATCGACGCCGCCCAGATCGACCTCGCGCAGATCGCCGAGGAGACCACGGCCGCCCAGGACGAGTGGCTCGGCCGCGAGGACCGCCTCACCGACGCCCGCGACTCGTGGACCGAGGCCTCCGCCGCGCTGGAGACCGCGCAGCTCGCGCTCGACTTCGCCGCCGGGGAGGCCTACGCCGATGTCGCGGGCGTCCCCGACGCCGACCTGCCCGACCTGACCGGGCTCACCCCGATCGGCGGCGAATGGGACCTCCCGGGCCTCACCGCCGACCGCGAGGAGGCCGCGACCGCCGAGTCGGTCGCCCACGCCGCGTTCGACGCCGCGTCCCTGTCGGCCGACACCGCCGAGGCGCGCTTCCTCGCCCTCGACGCCGAGTTCGAACGCCTCCAGCGCGAACTGAACGCGCTCATCGCCGACAACCGCGAGGAGATCGCGCAGCTCGAACGCGAGCGCGAGGCCGCCGCCGCCGAGTACTCCGGCGACTTCTCCTCCGAAGTCGACGGCTGGGACGCCGCCCCCGCGGCGAAGAAGGCCGTCGAGTACGCCCTCAACCAGCTCGGCAAGCCCTACGTGTGGGGCGCCGAGGGCCCCGGCTCGTTCGACTGCTCGGGCCTGGTCCAGTCGGCGTACGCCTACGCGGGCGTGACGCTGCCGCGCGTGGCCGCCGACCAGTACAACGCGACCCGCGACAAGCCGGTCGACACTGAGAAGCTCCTCCCCGGCGACCTCCTCTACTGGTGGGACGACCCGGGCGACTGGGAGTCGGTCTACCACACCGGCATGTACCTCGGCGACGGCAAGATGGTCCAGGCCCCCCGCACCGGCGACGTCGTGAAGATCAGCTCGATCTGGTTCACGAACTTCGCCGGTGCCCACCGCGTGGTCGACGCCGTCCGGACCGACCCCGACGCCGAGAACCCGACCCAGACGCCGACCGACGACGAGACGAGCGACCCCGAGCCTTCGCCGAGCGAGACCGACTCGCCCACGCCGTCCCCCTCGCCCACCGAGAGCGAGTCCCCGTCCCCCTCGCCGTCGCCGACGCCCTCCCCCTCGCCGTCCGAGTCGCCCTCGACCGAGCCCGAGACGCCCACTGAGGACGAGCAGGAGACGCCTACGCCCGACCCGGCGAGCAGTGTCTCCGGCACGTTCAGCCGCGAGGCCGACAGTGAGGACGTCACCGAGTAGTGGGAAGGCGCGCACGGGACGTCGCCATCGGATGGCACGATGGTCGTTGAGTTGCCCGATTGACGACGCTCCAGCCCCGAGGAGGCCTCCGTGGACGGAAACAGCTGTAGCTCCTGCGGTCAACGACTGACTTCGGGCCAGCGCCGCTGCCCGCAGTGCGGCGCGCCCCTGCCGCCGCCGATCGGCGGCTTCCCCGCCGAGGGCCAGTATGCGCCGCCCGCGTACGGCGCCGCGTCCGTCCCCTCCTACGCGCCCCCCGGGAACCCGTCCTACGGCGCCCCGCCGCCCGAGCCGACCTACGCGCCGCCGGGCGCCTACCAGGGGCCCTCCGGCCAGGCGCCGGTCCCGCAGCAGTACCCGAACCCGGCCGCGCCCCCGCCGCCCGCGCCGCCCCAGGGCTACGGCGCGCCGCCGCCGAACTGGGCTCCCCCGGGCATGCCGCCGCAGGGCTCGGCCCCCGTGCCGCCTCCGAACTCGCCGTACGGGTCGGCGCAGGTGCCGCCCTACCAGCCCC
This sequence comes from Glycomyces paridis, assembly GCF_004912155.1. GTDB lineage: Bacteria > Actinomycetota > Actinomycetes > Mycobacteriales > Micromonosporaceae > Glycomyces > Glycomyces paridis. The sequence goes on from NZ_STGX01000009.1 coordinate 237,840, forward strand.
CGCCGCCCGCGTACCCGCCGCAGCCCGGCCCGCAGTACCAGCAGCCGCACCCGCAGCAGCCTGCCGTCTACCAGCAGCCGCCGTCGGTCCCCCCGCCCGCGGTCCCGCCGCCGC
>NZ_STGX01000042.1 GCF_004912155.1 Glycomyces paridis
CCACGAGGTCGATGTCGTCGTCCGCTGTGAACGAGCCGAACTTCTTCGTCAGGCCCTTCAGTTCGAGTCGCAATGCACGTCCCTTGTCGCTCGGTCGGACTCGCTGGTTAGGAGGCGGCCGGGCTGGCCGGGGACTCGACCACGAGCGTGCCGTCGATGATCGCCTGCGTGAGCGCCTCGACCTCGGCCTTGGTCTCGTCGGAGACGGCGGCGTCGAAGTCGTGGAACGGGGCGATGCCGACGCCGCCGTTGGCGAGCGTGCCGACGTAGGAGCCGTTGCCGGCGTCGCCTTCGAAGGCGGCCAGGACGGCGGCCTGGACGGCGTTCGCGAGGCCCTTCTCGGCGGAGGTGATGAGCTCGGAGCCGTACTCGGTGGACTCGAAGCCGTCGGTGTCGACCCAGATGGCGCTGACGGAGTCGCCCGCCTCCTGGGCGGCGGTCAGCGCGCCGATGCCGGCGGGGCCGGCGACCGGGAAGAGGATGTCGGCGCCCTGGGTGATGAAGGTGTCCGAAGTGCTCTTGCCGGCGGCGGTGTCCTCGAAGTCG
>NZ_STGX01000040.1 GCF_004912155.1 Glycomyces paridis
CGGTTGCCGCTGGCTGAATGTATAGGCTGGTTGGTGGTGTGGCGGGGAAGTGAAACATCTCAGTACCTGCTGTGGAGAAAACAAGAGTGATTCCGTGAGTAGCGGCGAGCGAAAGCGGAGGAGGCTAAACCTGGTTCGTGTGATAGCCGGCAGGTGTTGCGGGTCAGGGGTTGTGGGACGTTACCGTTGTCTGCTGCCGCAGGCAGGTTCACGCATCAGCAGCTAGTCGAACGACGTGGGAAAGTCGACCGGAGAGGGTGAGAGTCCCGTAGGTGAAGGTTGTTGGTGGTGTTCGGGTGGTGTTCCCGAGTAGCGCGGGTTTCGTGGAGGCTCGTGTGAATCTGGCAGGACCGTCTGCTAAGCCTAAAGAGGTCCGGTGACCGATAGTGGAGAGTACCGTGAGGGAATGGTGAAAAGTACCCCGGGAGGGGAGTGAAAGAGTGCCTGAAACCATGTGCCTGTAATCCGTCAGAGCCTGGCCTGGAACTTGTTCTGGGTAGTCGGGTGATGGCGTGCCTTTTGAAGAATGAGCCTGCGAGTTATGGTATGCCGCGAGGTTAAGCCGTTGTGGTGG
>NZ_STGX01000039.1 GCF_004912155.1 Glycomyces paridis
CGAGAAGGCGCCGCAGACACGCGCGACGGGTCGCGTGGCCCGGTCCGCTCGGCGGATCACGGCGCGCGAAGGCCGCGGCCGAAAAGCGCGGCGGCTGCGCCGCCCCGCTCGCGGGTCAGCGCCGTGAGCGGCGGACGCGTTCGCGGCCGAGGAGCCAGAGGGCCTGGACACCGTCGGTCCAGGTGATCTTCTTGCCCTCCTCGCGGCTGCGCGCCGTGTACGAGATCGGCACTTCGTAAGGACGGATGCCCTTTTTGAGGAGTTTCGCCGTCAGCTCGGCCTCCATGCCGAAGCCGCCCGAGCGGATGTTCATGTCCAGGTACATCTGCCGCGGCAGCAGCTTGTAGCAGGTCTCCAGGTCGGAGATGTACGAGTTGAACAGGATGTTCGCGGCGAGCGTGATCCCCTTGTTGCCCATGACGTACCAGAACGAATACGCCGAGTGCGAGCCGAACGAGCGCGACCCGTACACCACCTGCGCCTTGCCCTCCAGCACCGGCGCGAGGAGGCGCGGCAGGTCGGCGGCGTCGTACTCGCCGTCGGCGTCGAAGACCACCACGAAGTCGCCCGTCGCGGCCTTGGCCGCGGTGCGGATCGCCGCGCCCTTGCCCTTGTTGCGCTCGTGGCGGATCAGCCGCACCCGAGCATTGTCCTCAAAGGACTGGAGTACTTCCCAGGAACGGTCGCGCGAGCCGTCGTCGACGGCGACCACCTCGGTCTCGCAGGGAA
>NZ_STGX01000038.1 GCF_004912155.1 Glycomyces paridis
CCGCGACGTCCGCCGCTTCGCTCTCGCGAAGGTCATGCGGAACATCGACCTGGCCGCCGAGCTCGGCGCGGAGATCTACGTCGCCTGGGGCGGACGCGAAGGCGCCGAGTCGGGCGGGTCGAAGGACGTCCAGTCGGCGATGGCGCGGATGAAGGAAGCGTTCGACGTCCTCGGCGACTACGTCACCGCCCAGGGTTATGATTTGCGGTTCGCGATCGAGCCGAAGCCGAACGAGCCGCGGGGGAACATCCTGTTGCCGACCCTGGGCCACGCCCTGGCGTTCATCAACGAGTTGGAGCGCCCCGAGCTGGTGGGGATCAATCCCGAGATCGGGCATGAGGAGATGGCCGGGCTCGACTACGCGGCCGGTATCCGCCAGGCGTTGTGGCACGGGAAGCTGTATCACATCGATTTGAACGGGCAGACCGGTCCGCGCTATGACCAGGACCTCCGCTTCGGGGCGGGGAACGTGGGCGGGGCGTTCTGGGTCGTGGACGCGGTCGAGGAAGGCATCGGCAAGGGCCAGTACACCGGTCCGGTGCACTTCGACTTCAAGCCCCCGCGCACCGAGGACGATGAGGGGGTGTGGGTCTCGGCCGCCGCTTGTATGCGCAACTACAAGATCTTGCAGTCGAAGGTGCGGGCCTTCCGCGCCGACCCCGACGTCCAGGCGGCCCTCAAGGCCGCGCGGGTCGACCAGCTCGCGGTCCCGACCCTGGCCGCGGGTGAGACCTGGGCCG
>NZ_STGX01000037.1 GCF_004912155.1 Glycomyces paridis
CGGCGCACGACTGGCCGAGCGGCTTGGTTCCCAGGTGGGTCGCAACAGCATGCTGCGCCTGGTCCGCGCCCTTCCCGATCCCGTCGTGGGTGCTACACCGGTGCTCGGTGTCGACGACTTCGCGTTCCGCCGCGGCCACACCTACGGCACGATCCTGATCGACATGGCCTCCCACCGGCCCATCGAGCTGCTCGACGGCCGCGACGCGGCCCCGCTCCAGGCCTGGCTGCGCGCCCATCCCGGCGTCGAGGTCATCTGCCGTGACCGCTCCAGCTCCTATGCCGAGGCGGCACGGACCGCCGCCCCCGACGCGATCCAGGTCGCCGACCGGTTCCACCTCTGGCACAACCTGATCGACGCCGTCGAGGAATGCATCATGCGCCACCGCAGCGCATTCACCGAACCCCTTGTCGAGGCGACCGTCACCGAACCCGACCCGCTCCCTGAACAACCTGAGACGCCGGCTGATCCGACCGGGAAGATGGCAGAGAACCGCCGCGTCCGACACCAGCGGGTCCACGACCTGATCGCCGAAGGACACAGCCTCCGCGCCATCACCCGCCACCTGGGATGGAGCCGCAACACCGTCCGCCGCTACGCGAACGCGGACCGCTGGCAGGACATGGTGACCACACACCGGCCAAGAGACTCCAAACTCGACCCCTACAAGCCCTACCTCCACGACCAATGGCTCGCCGGGCGCACCAACGTCGTCGAACTCGATCGCGAGATCCGCGCTTTGGGCTACCGCGGCAGCTACTCGACCGTCGCCGACTACCTCGCCCAGTTCCGCCCCGACCGGCCACAGCTGCCCCCGATCAACCGCGCGGTCCCGCCGACCGTCCGCACCGTCACCGGCTGGCTCACCCGTCACCCCG
>NZ_STGX01000036.1 GCF_004912155.1 Glycomyces paridis
TCGCGCCGCCGTCGGTCGAGTAGTAGAACTTCCCGGCCGCGAACCCGTACACCTTCGTGGTGTCGGCGCGGTCGGACTCGACGCGGGCGCCGGTCGGCAGGCCGGTCACGGCCGTCCACGAGGAGCCGTACGTCGTCGAGCGCTGCGGGGCGATCCCGTCGGGCGCCCACACGATCGCACCGGCGTTCGCGGTGACGGCGACCGTGCCGCCGCCGGTCGCGCCCGAGGGGACCTGCCCGGCCCACCACGAGCCGCCGCTGTTCGAGGAGATCCCGATGTTCACGACGTTGTCCAGGTGCCCGACGCGGACCACCGTGGACGGACTCAGCTCGGCGAAGTCCACCGACGTCGCCGTCGTCATCGTCGGCGCGGTGAAGAAGTCCGAGGGCACGCTCGTCAGGCTCGTGTGCGCGAACCCGCCGATGTCGCCCAGCGCCGAGTACAGCTCCGGCCCGGTCGGCGGGGCCGCGAGGTCCTGCACCGCCGTCTCCTCCAGGCCGTGGACCATCGGCTCCACGTCGAAGGTCGCATCCGCATCCCAGTTCGTGAGGTTCTCGGAGCCGTAGATCGTCGCGCCCGTGCCCCACATGACCCGGTCGGAGTCGTGCGGGTCGATCGCCATCGACTCGATCATCCATCCGTACTTGGGGCTCTTCTCGCCCTGCGCGGGGCTCGTGATCCCCCAGTCGAGCCAACCGACCGAGGAGTGGTCGATGCTGAAGCGGTCCACGCGGTTCGGCCAGCCCTCGAAGGTCCACGACTGGGTCCACGTCGCGCCCGAGTCGGTCGAGCGGTACGTGGTCTCGTCGGGCCACCACGCGTTGACGCTCGTGACCATCAAGGTGCCGGGCGACTGGGCGTCCAGTGTCAGGCCGCCGAAGCCGAAGCCCTCGTACGAGGAGCCGTTCGGCCCGGGATGGATCTCCGTCCAGGTGCCGGTGCCGATCTCGTAGCGCCACACCGACCCGCCGCGCGCGCCTTCGGCGGGGTTGCCGTTGTACGGGCCCGGGTCCCACGAGGTGATGACGTACATGTACCCGTTGACCGCGTCGATCGCCGCCTGCTTCGGCAGCTGGTCGTAGCCGTCGACCGAGCCGATCTGCGCGGCGCCCGCCAGCGGCGACCAGGTCGCGCCGTCGTCCGCCGACACGTACACCGGGTTGTCCGCGTCGGCCACGCCCACATAGGTCTTG
>NZ_STGX01000035.1 GCF_004912155.1 Glycomyces paridis
CTGGTGGGCGCCGGTGCGCTTGGTCGAGGGCTCCTCGAAGAGGCTGATGTCGGGCGCGTTCACGATCGTCTTGCGGGCGGCCTCGACCTCGGATTTCGGGCCTTCGGCGGGGGCCTCGGGGTCCGGGCCGGGGGCCTCCTCGGGCGCTGGCTCGGGGTAGTCGAACGGGGCCGCGTCCGAGAACGGGCTGTCGTTCGCCTGCGGGAACGGCGGGCCCGGCTCGGGGTGCGGGACGGGTTCGGGCTGCGGCACCGGGCTCGGGTCCGGCTGCGGCACGGGTGCCGGCTCGGGTTCGGGCTGCGGGGCCGGCGGTGCGGGAGCGGGGTCGGGGACCGGCTCGGGCGGGGGCGGCTGGCGGTCCGGCGCGGGTTCGGTCGGGCGCGGCGGGGTCGGCTCCTCGGAAGGCGCGATCGACTCGTCGGCGGCCGGGGCGGGCTCGCGGACGGTCGCCCCCGACTCCAACGAGCCGGCCTCTACGGCGTCGGCGCCTCCAGACTCCACCGCATCGGCGACTTCCGGCTCCACTGCGTCGGAGCGCTCCGGCTCGAGCGGCACGGGGGCGGCGTCGAGGGAGATCGCCGGTTCGGGGACCGGGACGCCGACCGCTTCGGCGACGACCTCGGCGGCCTGGGCCGACTCGGCCAGTTCAGCGCCGGGCCGCGGCGCGTCCACGACGGCGACCGCGGCGAGGGCCTCTTCGAGCTCCGGCTCCACGGCGGCCGGTTCGCCGTCGGGGTCGTCGTCGAGGTCGGCGAGGCCGGGGGCCGAAGGGGGCGCGGGCGGCAGGGACTCGCCGGGCACGTCGTCGCCCAGGCCCGCGAGCGCGGACTCGTCCTCCGCGGAGAGCGCCGCGTCGTCGTCGGCGTCCTCGGGGTCGGGCAGGTCGTCCCAGGCGCCGTCCTCGTCATCGTCGTCCTCAGGGGCCGCGGCGGCGGGGCCCGGCTGGGCCGGGATGCCGGGCGGCTCGGCGAGAGGCAGGTCGGGGGCCGGTGCGGGCTCGGCGGCGGGCGCGTCGGCGAAGGGCGCCGGTGCGGCCGCGACGGGCTGGCGGCGCAGGATCTGGGTGCCGTCGGGCACCTCGGCGGAGGGAACGCTGAAGCCGCCCATGGGCGGGGCCGCGAACGGCGGGCCGGTGACCGGTGCGGCCGCGGGCGGCTCGCCGAACGGCGTGCCCGTCGCCGGAGGCACCGTGAACTGGGCTTCGGGCACCGGCGGCGGGACCGTGTACTGGCCCTGCGCGGGCGGCGAGACGGCGCCCGGGGGCGCGGCGGCGACCGGCGGCAGCGACTGCGCGGACTGGAACGGCGGCGCGGACGGGT
>NZ_STGX01000034.1 GCF_004912155.1 Glycomyces paridis
ACCGCCCCCGCCTCCTCCAGTTCACCGCCTACTCCGGCGGGCTCGCCGTGGACTCGCACACCGAGGGGCTCTCGAACGAGGCCTCGAAGTTCGAGTACGCCTTCGCGCTCACCGCCGACGAGACCGACCCGATCGAGTACGTGACCGTGGCCGTCTGCATCGACGAGATCGTCATCGGCCAGCCCGAGTGCACGAAGGCCGTGGTCGTCTACCCGGCCGCCTGAGACACGGCGAGGGGCCCGGGGCGTACGCCTCGGGCCCCTCGCCGACTGCTACTTCGCCGCGGCCCAGTCGTTCCAGGCCTCGACCTGCTCGCGCACCTGCGCGAGCTGGTCGGCCACGGCCTTCGGACCGGTGGAACCGGGCGTGGTGCGGCCCGCGAGGGCGCCGTCCACGTCGAGGACGGCCTTCACGGACGGGTCGAGGTGCTCGGAGATCGCGGCCAAATCGGCGTCGGCGATCTCGTGCAGCTCGATGCCGCGGGACTCGCAGTGGGACACGCAGGCCCCCGCGATCTCGTGCGCCGAACGGAACGGGATGCCCTTGCGCACCAGCCAGTCCGCGATCTCGGTGGCGAGGCTGAAGCCCGTGGGCGCCGAGGAGCGCGGCACCTCGGTCCGGAACGCCATCGTCGCGACCATGCCGGTGACGGCCGGGAGCAGGAGCGCCAGGTTGTCGAGCGAGTCGAAGACCGGCTCCTTGTCCTCCTGGAGGTCCTTGTTGTACGCGAACGGCAGGCCCTTGAGCGTCACCAGCAGGCCCGTCAGGTTGCCGACCAGGCGCCCGGCCTTGCCCCGCGCCAACTCGGCCACGTCCGGGTTCTTCTTCTGCGGCATGATCGAGGAGCCGGTGGAGAACGCGTCGTCCAGGGTCACCCAGCCGAACTCCTGGCTCGACCAGAGGATGACCTCCTCCCCCAGGCGGGAGAGGTGCACGCCGATCATCGAGCAGATGAACAGCAGCTCGGCCGCGAAGTCGCGGTCGGCCACGGCGTCGAGCGAGTTCGGGGCCGCGGACGCGAACCCGAGCTCCTCGGCCACGGCCACCGGGTCCAGCGGCAGCGACGAGCCCGAGAGGGCCCCCGAACCGAGCGGCGAGACCGAGGTGCGCGCGTCCCAGTCGGACAGTCGCGACAGGTCCCGCAGGAAGCCCTGCGCGTGCGCGAGGAGCTGGTGGCCCAAGGTGATCGGCTGCGCGTGCTGGAGGTGGGTCATGCCCGGCGCGGGCGCGTCCACCACCGTCGCCGCCTGCTCGGCCAGCGCGGCGACCAGCGCCGTCACGTCGGCGGCGAGGCCCCGGGCGTGGTCGCGGCAGTACAGGCGCAGGTCGGTGGCGATCTGGTCGTTGCGGCTGCGTCCGGCGCGGAGCTTGCCGCCGAGGTCGCCGAGGCGTTCGACGAGGCCGCGTTCGAGCGCGGTGTGGACGTCCTCGTCGGCGACGGTGCCGGTGAAGGCCCCGGAGGCGACGTCCTCTTCGAGGGCGTCGAGCGCCTCGATCATCGAGGCGAGTTCGACGGCGTCGAGGAGCCCGGCGCGGTGGAGGACGCGCGCGTGGGCGCGGGAGGCCTTGAGGTCGTAAGGCGCCAGGCGCCAGTCGAAGCCGATCGAGGCGTTGAGCGCTTCGAGGGCGGCGGCGGGGCCGCCCGAGAAGCGGCCTCCCCAGAGTTTCGCCATCACCGCACCTCGGCGTTCACGCGCGGGGCGGCGGGGGTCTCGGGGCCGCCGT
>NZ_STGX01000033.1 GCF_004912155.1 Glycomyces paridis
GCCGTCATGGGCGCCCTCGCCCTGCTCTTCTCCCGCACGTCCCTCGGCCTGCAACTGCGCGCCGCCGCGTTCGCGCCGGAGACCTCCCGGCTCCTGGGCGTGCGCGTGCCGCGCATGGTGACGCTCGGGTGGGCGCTGGCCGTCGCCACCGCCGCGCTCGCCGCGATCCTGCTGGTGCCCACCGAACTCGGGCTCAACCCGCACGCCGTCGACCTCCTCTTCGTCGACGCGTTCGCCGTCGCCGTCATCGGCGGCCTCGACTCCCCGGTGGGCGCGCTCCTGGCCGGGATCGGCGTCGGACTGCTCGTCAGCCTCGTCACCGGCTACGCCTCCGCCGCAGCGGCGCCGCTCGCCGTGCTCGGCCTGCTGACGCTCGTGCTGCTAGTGCGTCCCGGCGGCGTCTTCTCGCCCAAGGAGGCCAGAACCGCATGAAGACCCCGCTGCGCGCCCTGCTCCTCACCGTCCTCGCCCTCGCGGCCACCTTCGGCCTCGACCCGTTCCGCAACTACCAGCTCGCCACGGCCGCAGCGTGCTTCGCAGCCGTCGCCGGGCTCACCGTCCTCGTCGGACTCACCGGGCAGCTCTCGCTCGGCCACGCCGTCCTCATGGCCTCGGGCGGGTACGGCTTCGCGCTCACCGCCTCCGCCGTCGACGGCCCTTGGCCGCTGGCGCTCCTCGCCGGGCTCGCGGCCGCCACGATCGTGTCGGGTCTGCTCGGGCTCCTGCTCGGCCTGGCCGCCGCCCGGCTGCGCGGCCCCTACCTCGCCGGGCTCACCCTCGCGCTCGTCATCGCCCTGCCCTCGGCCGCGAACTCGCTGCCGCTCGGCGGCGACCAGGGCGCCCGCGCCCCGTTCTTCGCCGTCCCCGAACCGCTCGCGGCCCTCATCGCGCTCGAACAGTGGCACGCGTGGCTCGCCATCGCCGTCGCAGCGATCGCCGTGACCCCCATGGTGATGCTGCGATCGGGACGCGCGGGCCTGCGGATGCGCGCCGTCCTCGACGACGAGACCGCCTCCCGACTGTCCGGAGTCGACCCCGGGCTCGTGAAGGCCGGCGCCTTCACCGCCAGCGCGGTCCCCGCCGGCCTCGGCGGCGCCGTCCTCGCCATCGCGACCCAGCAGGTCACGCCCGGCGGCTACGGCCTGGCGTTCTCGCTGCTGCTCGTTGTCGCCGCGGTCGTCGGCGGCCTCGGGAGCATCGGCGGGGCCGCGATCGGGTCGGTCCTGGTCGTCGTCCTCCCCTGGGCCGTGGACGAACTCGTCGCGGCCCTCCCCGCGGACCTCGGGCAGCGCCTCAACGGCAACCTCGCCGTGCTGCTCTTCGGCGTGGGCCTCATCGCCTTGACCCTCGCCTGGCCGGGCGGCGCCGCCCGCCTGCTCGACCGGCTCCGCGCCGCCCGGCCCCTCCGACGCACCGCCCCCGCGACCGGCCCGTCCGCCGAAGCGGCGCCGGGCACCGGGGGGTGAGCCGGACCCCTCCGCCACGGCGGCGCGGCCGCCGGCCCCCGCCACCCCTTCGAACCGAGACACAGACGAGCACAGAGAGGTGATCGTAATGCCAGAACTGAAGCGCCCCTTCCGGATCGCGGCGGCCCTCGCCGCGGTGTCGGCCCTCGCGCTGACCGCGTGCAGCACCCCGAGCGACGACGAGTCGGTCCCCGGCGTCACCGACGACACGGTCGTCATCGGCACCCACCAGCCCCTGACCGGCCCGGCCGCCGCCGGGTACTCGACGATCTCGGCCGCCACGGCGGCCTACTTCGAGTACGTGAACGCGGGCGGGGGCATCCACGGCCGCAGCATCGAGTACATCGTCAAGGACGACGGCTACGACCCGGCGACCACGCAGACGGCGGTGCGCGAGCTCG
>NZ_STGX01000032.1 GCF_004912155.1 Glycomyces paridis
TCCAGCAGGCCCAGCTCCGCCGCCCGCACCGACATCCCGCCGCTCTGGCCCGCAGGAATCCGGTCGGTCCGGTACACCTTCGCGTCCGGCACCGAACCCACCGACGCCACCTGCTCCACCGGCCCGATCCGGGCGATCATGGCCGCCGCCTCGTACGGCAGCACGCCCTCCTCCCCCGACAGCATCGACGTGCCTGGCGTCACGGTCAGCAGGTTCGTGCCCAGCGCCGCCAACTGCCGGTCCAGCTCGGCCCGGCTCGACGAGGAGATCCCGACCACCGCGATCATCGCCGCGATCCCGATCGCGATCCCCAACGCCGACAACCAGGCCCGCAACGGCCGCGTGCGCAGCCCAGTGGCGCCGACCCTGACCACGTCCCCCGGGCGCATCCGCGCCGGACGCAGCGACCGGTCCGCCGGCGCGCCGCTCACGGCGATGCCCGCCATTCAGACCACCCGCCCGTCGCGCATCGACACCTGCCGCGGCAGGGAATCGGCTATCTCGCCGTCGTGCGTGATCACCACGACCGTCGTTCCAGCTGCGTGGAGGTCGTGCAGCAGCGCCATCACCGAAGCGCCCGAGACCGAGTCGAGGTTCCCGGTCGGCTCGTCGGCGAGCAGCAGCGCCGGGTTCCCGACCACCGCTCGGGCGATGGCGACGCGCTGGCGTTCGCCGCCGGAGAGCTGGTTGGGGAGGTGGTCCATGCGGTGGTCGAGGCCGACACGGGCGAGGGCCTCGGCGGCCTGCGCGCGGCGTTCGGGGGCGGGCCTGCCGGAGTAGAGGAGGCCGTCGGCGACGTTGTCGAGGACCGGCTGGCCGATCGCGAGGTGGAAGGACTGGAACACGAAGCCGATGCGGGTGGCGCGCAGTGCTGAGACCTGCCCGTCCCGCAGTCGGCCGACGTCGAAGCCGTCGATGCGGACGGTCCCGGTGGTGGGCCGGTCGAGGGTGCCGATGAGGTTGAGCATCGTTGACTTCCCGGAGCCGGAGGGCCCGACGATGGCGGCCATCTCGCCGTCCTCGATGGACAGTGTCACGTCGCGGAGGGCGTGGACGCCGCCGGGGTAGGTCTTGGAGACCGACTCCAGGCTCACGACGGGCCAGGCGGTCTCGGTGAGCGGCGGGGCGTGGTCGAGGGCGGTCATGAGGGCACCACCACGGACTGGCCTTCGGCGAGGCCTTCGCCGGTGACTTCAACGTAGCCGTCGGCGAACAGGCCGGTCTCGACGGCGATGAGCGTCGTGGCGTCGCCGTCGGCGATCTCGAGGCCGTAGCCGCCTTCGGCGAGGCCGAGGAGGGCTTCGACGGGGACGGTGAGGACGTCCTCGGCGGTGTCGCCGGGGAAGCCGACGTCGATGGAGGCCTGGTCGAGGCCGTCGAAGACGGCGGGGTCGTCGGCGGCGACGGTGACGTTGAGGACGGTCTCGCTCTCGTCCCCTTGGCCGCCTTCGACGACGGCGGTCTCCGAGCCGGTGACGGTGCCCGGGGCCTCGGTGCCGTCGGGGAGCGTGATGGTGACGGGCCCGCCGATCACGACGAGCTCCTGGCTGTCGAGTTCGACCTCGACGGTGACGAGCTTGTCGAGGCCGGTGTAGGTGAACACGGCGCCCTGCGCGGGGTCGCCGGGGTTCGTCTCGACGGTGTCGACGCGGATCTCGCCAGGGGCGTAAGCGACGCGGCCGAGGTCGACCGCGCCGGTCTCGGCGAGGCCGAGGTCCTCCTGCCACTCCTCCACGGCGGCTGCGGTCTTCGCGGTGTACTCGTCGTCCACGGTGAAGCCGTCGTAGCCGAGGCGTTCGAGGTTCTCCTCGAACTGCTCCACGTCGGCGCCCTCAGTGCCGTTCGCGAGGGTCCGGTAGGCGGGGAGGGTGCCGTAGAGGAGCACCACGGGAGTGTCGTCCACTGAGTACAGTTCCTCGCCGCGTCCGATGGTGTCGCCCGCGGCGGGCAGCGCGGTCAGGGTGCCCTGGAAGAGGCAGCCGAGGC
>NZ_STGX01000031.1 GCF_004912155.1 Glycomyces paridis
CACAGAGAGTCCAAACCGGTGGTGTGCGGAGCGTCGATGGGGCGCCGGATTCGCGGCCCGCCCTGTTCGCCGATGAGCGGCGAGCGCGGAGTGTCCGGCCTCTTACTACGTAACCATGCAGCTAGCCGACCGGCAAGTGGTTTATGGGCAAGGCCACGCGAGTCTTCTTCCACCTCCGGCGTCGCACCCGCCGCCGCGCCCCGACGTGCTTCTCTGATGGAGGTCGGACCCTCCGGATAAGCTGACGCGAACCGAGCGACTGGAGGAGCGCGTGCGCGTGATGGGGATCGACCCGGGCCTGACCCGCTGCGGCGTCGGGGTCGTCGAAGGACGCCCGGGAGCGCCGGGCACCATGGTCGCCGTCGACGTCGTACGCACCGATCCCGAAGCGCCCCTTGCCGACCGGCTGCTGGCCCTCGACAACGGACTGCGGGCCCTCCTGGAGGCCCACCGGCCCGAGGCCGTCGCCGTCGAACGCGTCTTCAGCCAGCACAATGTGGCCAGTGTCATCGGCACCGCCCAGGCCTCGGGCATCGCCCTGCTCGCCGGGGCCCGCCTCGGCCTGCCCACCGAGACCTACACCCCCTCCGAAGTGAAGAACGCCGTGTGCGGCAACGGCACCGCCGACAAGCGCCAGGTCACCAGCATGGTCACCCGCATCCTGCGGCTCAAGGAGGCGCCCAAGCCCGCCGACGCCGCCGACGCGCTGGCCATCGCCATCTGCCACCTGTGGCGCGGCGGGGTCAAGGCCCGGATCGCCGAGGCCGCCGCCCGCTCGCAGGCCGCACCGACACCCAGGGGGAACCTCCGATGATCGCCCAGCTCACCGGAACCGTCGCCGCCGTGGGGGAGGCCTACGCGGTGGTCGACGTCAACGGCGTCGGCTACGCCGTCCACGCCGGAGCGCACACCCTCGCGAACCTCAAGGTCGGCTCCGAGGCCGTCCTGGCGATCTCCACGATCGTCCGCGAGGACTCGATCACCCTGCACGGCTTCAACACCGCCGAGGAGCGCGACCTGTTCGAACTGCTCCAAGGCGCCCAGAAGATCGGCCCGCGCATCGCCCGGGACGCCATCGAGTCGCTGCGCCCCGAGGTCATCCGCCACGCCATCGCCACCGGCGACACCACGACGCTCTCGCGCATCCCCGGCGTCGGCAAGAAGAGCGCCGAGCGGATCGTCCTCGACCTCGCCGACAAGGTCGGCCCCGTCGACCTCGGCGGCGTCCCCAAGCAGGCCGGCGGGCGCCCCGGCGGCTGGCGCACCCAGGTCAGCCAGGGCCTCCAGGCCCTCGGCTGGACCGCCAAGGAGGCCGACTCCGCGATCGAGCAGCTCGACGCCGAAGGCGCCGACGGCACCGACGTGCCCACGCTCCTCAAACAGGCCATCCGGCTCCTGGGGAAGCGGTAGCGCATGGACCAGCCCGAGGACTTCACCCCCGAGCAGTGGGACGCGGCCCTGACAGCCGCCGAGGCCACCGAGCTCGACCGACTCGTCGAAGAGGGCATCAGGCCCGGCAAACTCGACGACGTCATCGGCCAGACCCGCGTCCGCGAGCAGATCAGCCTCCTCCTCGAAGGCGCCCGCCGCCGCGGCTCCTCGCCCGACCACCTGCTCCTGTCCGGCCCCCCGGGCCTGGGCAAGACCACCCTCGCCATGATCGTCGCCGCCGAACTCGGCGTCGGCCTGCGCCAGACCTCCGGCCCCGCCATCGAGCGCTCCGGCGACCTCGCCGCGATCCTCACCAGCCTCGGCCCGAACGAAGTCCTCTTCATCGACGAGATCCACCGCATCGCCCGCCCCGCCGAAGAGCTCCTGTACACCGCGATGGAGGACTTCCGCGTCGACGTCATCGTCGGCAAGGGCCCCGGCGCCACCGCGATCCCGCTCGAACTCGAACCGTTCACGCTCGTGGGCGCCACCACCCGCGCCGGGCTCCTCACCGGGCCGCTGCGCGACCGCTTCGGCTTCCTCGGCCAGCTGGAGTTCTACGACCCCGGCGAACTGGAGGCGATCGTG
>NZ_STGX01000030.1 GCF_004912155.1 Glycomyces paridis
AGACGCCCTGGTGGGAACTCATGGCCGTCGCCGTCGAGCTCGCGAGCCCGGGCCTGGGCGTCATGCGCCCGGAGCGTGCCGCCTTCGCGGCCTGCCTGGAGGGCTACCTCGGGGCCGGCGGCACCCTCGGCCCGACCGACGAGACCGCGTTCACCGGCCAGCTCGCCGGGCGCCTCGGCTCCACCGCCTGGCAACTGTGGATGGCCTGCGGCCACCGCGGCGGCACCCCCGACCTGCACGCACGCCACGCCGTGGACCTCCGCGCCTCCATCACCGCCCTGCACGAGATGCTCGAAGCGGTCCCCACCTGGGCAACCTGGCTGCGCGGCTGAACCCCCGAAACCGTTCCCGAACACTCGCCGCCGATCCGCTGACCCTCGGGAGTGCCGAGCCCGAGCACTCGACGCTGCTCGATCCTCGCCCCGAGAACCGCTCACCCGCCAACTCGCGCCGAAACCTCGACGTCGGGGGCATGTCGGACTCCTGGGCAATAATCGGGCCAGGCGCCGCAGCGGCGCCGACCACCGAGCAGAGGAGACCTCTGATGACGAAGTTCCTGATCTCGTTCCCCAGCGAGGCGATGGTGTTCCCCGAGGAGGACTTCGAGGCGGTGTCCGCCGACTCGCACGCCGTCATCGAAGAGGCCAAGGCCGCCGGCGTCTACGTCTTCGGCGGCGGCATCGACGAGTCGGTCGCCCCGATCCTCGTGGCCGCCGACGGCACCTTCGCCGAGGGCGCCTACCCGCGCGGCACGGCCCCGAACGGCGGCTACACCGTCCTCGAACTGCCCACGCGCGAAGCGGCCGTCGAATGGGCCGCGAAGCTCGCCACCGCATGCCGCTGCTCCCAAGAGGTCCGCCAGTTCGGCTACGACCCGGCAAGCTGACGCGTTCGCGCTCAAGCGTTCCGGTGGTGCTCCAGAGTCCGCGTGAGTAGACGGACCAGCGTCGCCCGCTCCTCCTCCGCCAGCGGTGCGAGCAGTTCGTCCTGAGCCCTGCCGAGCACCTCGTCCAGGCGGTCCAGCTGCCGCGCGCCCGCCTCGGTGAGGGTCACGATGTTGCGCCGGCGATCGGCCGGGTCCGGCGTCCGCTCCACGAAGCCCAGGTCGGCGAGCTGGTTGACCGCGGCCACCACGTCGCTGCGGTCCATGTTGCTCCGGCGCCCCAGGTCGGCCTGGCTCGACCCGCCGAATTCGTCCAGTGTGGACAGAATGCGGTAGTGGTATCCCCGCGCCCCGACCTCCGCGAAGCCCTCGGACGACAACCGGTGCGCGTGCACGGCCAACTGGGTGACGAGCCAGGTCGGCTTTCCGGCCAGTCGCGCGGGAGTCTGCTCCATGTCGGCCACCATACAGTGTTGGCGATCCCAATGAACCGTTCTATAGTCGGCAAAGCCAATGTTGGCTCAACCAACGAAAAGGATCGATCATGGAAACCGCGAACCACCTGGAAGACCGCCTCGCGATCGCCGCCCTCTTCGCCCGCCTCGCCCACCTCCTCGACGACCAGGCCTTCGAAGGCGCCGCCGCCGTCTTCACCGAGGACGTGACCGCCCGCTCCCCCCGCGCCGAACTCCACGGCCGCGACGCCCTCGTGGACTTCATGCGCCGCTCCCGCGTCGAAGGCGAATTCACCCAGCACATGCACACCGACCCCCTGGTCGACCTCGAACCCGAAGGCGCCCAAGGCGACCAGCCCGCCGACCGCGCCAAGGCCTCCGTCAACTCCCTCGTGCGCTACTACCGCGAAGGCGAACCGCCCCACCGCACCAGCGGCCTGCGCCTCCAATACTTCGCCGTCCGCACCCCGCAGGGCTGGCGCTTCGCCGAAGGCCGCACCACCCTCCTCTGGACCCGCGAGGATTGACCCCCGGAGCTTCCCGCGAACCCCGACCCAAACCCCCCGACGCGACCGTACGGTGAGGCGGACCGGCCGAAACCGGACCGCGAACACCGACCCGAACCACCGCGGCCGGACCGCCCGGGCGCAGGCCCCGCGGCCCGGCCGCACCGTTGCTCGCCGCAACGGCACCAGCGGCCGCACCTGCCGGAACGCCGTGACCGGGCCGTGTCAGGTGCGTGTCAGGTCCCGAGCGGAAGGTGGTCGCATACCGAGGCGGCCGCGCGGCCGCCGCGCACCACCACACCAGGCCAGCGCGGTACACAGCACCAGGGGAGCAGCCATGACCACCTTCACCACACCCGGCCCGATCACCGCCACCGTCCAGGTCGCGGGCGCCCGCGTGCACCTCAACGCGACCGACCGCGCCGACACGGTCGTCACCGTCGCACCCGTCGACCCGACCAGTCGCACCGATCTCAAGGTGGCCGAGAAGACCAAGGTCGCCTTCACGGCCGGCCGCCTCTCGGTCAAGACCACCGCCTCGGGCGCGAAGCAGGGCTCGGTCGACATCACCATCGACCTGCCCGCCGACTCGGCCCTGGTCGCCTACCTCGCGAACTCCTCGATCCACGCCGCCGGCCCGCTCGGCGACTGCGAACTCCACACCGCCACCAGCCGGATAACACTCGCCCGCGTCGCCGCCCTCCAAGCCGACCTCGGCGCCGGAGCGCTCATCGTCGACCGCATTGACGGCGAAGCCCGCATCAACGGCGGGAAGGTCGCCGTCCGGATCGGCCACGCCGCCGCCGACCTCGAATTCAGCTGCGCCGGAGGCCGTCTCGACATCGACCGCGCCGACGCCTCCGTCACCGCCCAGGCCGGGGACGCTCCGATTCGTATCGGCCGCTTGACCAACGGCCACGCCAAGCTCTGGAACGGCGCCGGGAACATCGAACTGGGCATCGACCCGGCCTCTTCCGCCGACATCCGCACCGACAGCAAGAAAGGTTCGGTCACCAACTCCGCAGCCGCCTCCAGCGTCGCCACTAAGAGTTCCTAACTCTTTTGGAGGCGGCGCCAGCAGATGAGG
>NZ_STGX01000029.1 GCF_004912155.1 Glycomyces paridis
CCGCGCCCGCGTCGAAGCCCGGGTACTGCTCGGCGACGCTGGAGCGGGCGGCCTCGAAGCGCTCCATGAACTGCGGGTACACCACCGACTCCTGGGGCAGTCGCAGCTCGGTGTACACCGCGCCGCCGCGGGCGGCGGCGGCCAGGGCGTCCTCCAGGATGCCCTCGTACACCTCGGGGTCGACCGCGTCGAGGTCGAAGCGCGGCACCGCCGACATCCGCTGGAGGCGGGCCAGGCCGGGCGGGGCGACGGTCTGGACGGTCGTGCGCCGGTCGGCCCAGTCGACCGGCGAGGAGCTCAGCACCTGATCGAGGCGCGCGGGCCATTCCGTGTTCTGGTGCAGGTCGATGAGGTCCATGTTGGGATGATCACATTTCGATCACGAAGGGGGCGGTCTTTCGCACGGCGTGTCCCTTTCGGGGAGTGACGTTTTTGCGACACTCGGGCCCGCCCGGCGGGCCCGGCGAACCGCCGACCCGCCGCGGTGTCCCTCCTTCGGATGAACTTTCCGTGCGGCCCTGCGAAACCGGTCGAGAACGTGCACCCGTGACGGTCCGCCGCGCGAACCGTGAGCCCCCGAAGGCCTTCCGCGGGGCCCCTCGCACCGCCGCCGGCACCTCATGAGACACGTCCCAGCGGCCCTCGCGGCGGTACCGCGCCCGCGGTGTCACCGTTAGACTTCCGTCTCATGAACTCGCACGACGCACCCGAGATGGGCCCGCTGCTGTCAGGCATCGGCAGGCTGGCCGATTTCAAGTCGCTGGACGAGGCCGACCTCGCGCCGCTCGCCGACGAGCTCCGCGAGTTCCTCATCGGCGCCGTCGCCCTCACCGGCGGGCACATCGGCCCCAACCTCGGCGTCGTCGAGCTGACCATGGCGATCCACCGGGTCTTCGACTCCCCGCACGACCAGGTCGTCTTCGACACCGGTCACCAGTCGTACGTGCACAAGGCGCTCACCGGCCGGGCGCGGCGGTTCGACGGCCTCCGCGGCCGCGACGGCCTCACCGGCTACCCCAGCCGCGCCGAGTCCCCCCACGACCTGGTCGAGAACTCCCACGCCTCCACGGCGCTCTCCTACGCAGACGGCCTCGCCAAGGCCCACGCGCTCTCCGGCTCCGACCGCCACGTCGTGGCCCTCGTCGGCGACGGCGCCCTCACCGGCGGCATGTGCTGGGAGGCGCTCAACAACATCGCCGCCCGCGAGGACCTCAAGCTCGTCATCGTCGTCAACGACAACGGCCGCTCGTACGCGCCGACCGTCGGCGGCCTCGCCAAGCGCCTCTCGGGCCTGCGCCTGAACCCCGGCTACGAGCCGGCCCTGCGCCGCATCCAGGAGCTGGTCGAGAAGATCCCCGTGTTCGGACGCGCCGCGTACGCGGGCCTGCACGCCGCCAAGACCGGGATCAAGGACGCCGTCGCCCCGCAGGGCATGTTCTCCGACCTCGGCATCAAGTACGTCGGTCCCGTCGACGGGCACGACATCGCCGAGCTCACCGAGGCGCTGGAGCGCGCCAAGCGCTTCGGCGGCCCCGTCATCGTCCACGCCCTCACCGAGAAGGGCCGCGGCTGGGCCCCCGCCCGCGCCGACGAGGCCGAGCAGATGCACTCCCCGCCCGCGTTCGACCCGATCACCGGCGAGCCCACCGGCTCCTCCAAGCGCCGCTGGACCGGCGTGTTCGCCGACGAGCTCGTCGCCCAGGCGAACCTGCGCCCCGAACTCGTCGCCATCACCGCCGCGATGCCCGGCCCGACCGGCGTCGACAAGCTCATGAAGCGCCACCCCGAGCGCGTCTTCGACGTCGGCATCGCCGAGCAGCACGCCGTGACCTCGGCCGCCGGGCTCGCCATGAACGGGATGCACCCGGTCGTGGCCGTCTACTCCACCTTCATGAACCGCGCCTTCGACCAGACCGTGCTCGACGTCGCCATGCACCGCCTCCCGGTGACCTTCGTCCTCGACCGCGCCGGGATCACCGGCCCGGACGGGCCCAGCCACTACGGCATCTGGGATACCTCGATCTTCCGCGTCGTCCCGGGCCTGCGCATCGCGGCCCCGCGCGACGCCGCCTCGCTGCGCGAGGAGCTCGCCGAGGCCCTCTCGGTGGACGACGGCCCCACCATGCTGCGCTTCCCGACCGGCGCGGTCCCCGAGGCCGACCTCGTCGCGGTCGAGTCGCACGAGGGCGTCGACGTGCTCGTCAAGCACGAGGACGACGAGCTCCTCATCGTCGCCTGCGGCTCCTTCGCCGGCCTCGGCGTCGAGGTCGCGACCCTCCTCGCCGAGCAGGGCATCCGCGCCACCGTCGTCGACCCCCGCTGGATCTCCCCGGTGCCCGCGCCGCTCGTCAAGCTCGCCGGGCAGTACCCGCTGGTCGCCACCATCGAGGACGGCATCCGCACCGGCGGCTTCGGCGACGCGCTCGCCCAGTCGCTGCGCGACGCCGGCGAGGAGGTGCCCCTGGTCGACTTCGCCGTCGAACGCGGCTGGCACCCCCACGGCACCCGCGCCCAGCTCCTCGCCGACCTCGGCCTCACACCGACCGCGATCGCCGACCGCCTCGCGGGCGAGGTCCACCGCCGCGGCGAAGCCGAAGCGCACCACCACTGACGATTCCCGAGAACGCGACGCGGCGGGCCCCCGTGGGGGACCCGCCGCGCTGGGTGCTGCACATTGAGGACGCCGCCACCGCGGCGTCCGGTTGCACCGCTAGCGCATCGACTTCAACCCGTCCCTGATGCGGGCGACGTCGCGGCGGCGCCGCTCGAAGGTCGCGCCCGCGCCGATGAGGATGACGCCGCCGATGGCGGGCGGAATCCACACGGGGATCAGGTGCCACAGCAGGGTCAGCTCGTTGACGGTGAGGATGAGCAGCGTGATCGAGCCGAGCACCAGGGGCGCCTGCCAGCGCCGGTGCAGGCCCGCGATGATCACGGCGATCACGGCCGCGCCCAGGGCGACGCGGCGGACCGCGTTGCCGTCTCCGAGGGCCGCGAGGAGGCTCGGCACGATGCCGATGAGGAGCGGCGCGGCGAGCGTCGACCACGAGCCGGCCTGGGGGCGACGTTCCAGGCGCCACAGTCCGAGTCCGAACAGGATCGCGGCGGGCATGGCCGTGTAGGCCTCCAGGACCGTGACGTCCTGGGCCGCCAGGAGCGCCCACCAGCCGAGCGTGCCGGTGCACAGGGCGGCGATGGCGTAGCCCCACTTGCGGACCGGCGCCATGATCGCCGCGCCCGTGAGCGCCAGCGTGTAGATCCCGAGCTGGGTGGGCAGGAACAGGGTCCGGTCGTAGGAGGAGAACAGGTCGCCGAACCACTCCGAGAGCGCGGCCGAGCCGATCGAGGCGCCCGCCAGGACGTGGGCGAGGATCGCCGCGAGCACCCGGTCGGGTCGGCTCTTGCGGGGCGCGCCGACGGCGAAGACGAGCATGGCCGCGGCGGTCGCGGTGAGCCACAGCGGGATCCATCCCTCACCGGGGTCGAGCGTCTCGGTCCCGGCGGTCGACCCGGCGGTGATCGGGGCCCACACGGCGACCGCGACCCAGCCGGTGCACCGGCCCGCGAGCGTGCCGGAGCCGATCGCGGCGGCGAGCCCGATGAGGGCGCACACGAGGAAGCCGACCGTGGGGAGCGCGTCGAAGCGGGCCTCGTCGGTGCTCCACAGCAGGATCGAGCCGGCGACGACGGCGAACGTGACCGCCAGGGCGGCGGCGTCGACGCGGTGGCGGCGGGGGAGCAGCACCGAGGCGACGGCGAGCGCCGCCAGGACGAACGGAACCTCCCACGTGAAGAGCCCGCCGGGTTCGGCGAGGTCGAGCAGGACGGCGAAGCCGCTGAGGGCGGCGATCGCGGCGGCGGCGGCCGTGCCGGAGCCCACGAGGTACGACGCGATGCGGAGCGCCCCGCCGACCGGCTCGGCCACGAGGGGCGCGATGAGGCGGGCGGCGAGGAAGACCACGAGGTAGGCGATGAGGTCGGGCGCGTCGAAGGCGACGGTCGCGAACGCGGCGAGTGCGGCGAGCCCGGCGGCGGCGGCCGTGGCGAGCGGCCACGTGACCTTGCCGCCCGCGCCGCCGACCGCTATGGCGACGACGCCCGCGGCGAGGAGCGCCAGCGAGGGCACCGTGAGTTCGGGTGCGTCGGAGCGGATCGCGAGCGTCCACGCGCACAGGACGAGTGAGCCGGCCGCGGAGGCGGCGATGAGCATCGTCGTGACGGACACGCCGATGCGGCGGGCGAGGTGCAGGCCGAAGAGGTTCGCGGCGGCGAGGAGCGCGACGGCGGCGGCGATCGGCGGCACCACGGGGCCGTCGAGCCCGAAGGCGGCGCGCAGGCCCGCCGAGCATCCGGCGACGACGGCGCCGCAGGTGAGGAGCCGCGAGGCCCACAG
>NZ_STGX01000002.1:0-34946 GCF_004912155.1 Glycomyces paridis
CGCGGCCGGGAAGTTCTACTACTCGACCGACGGCGGCGCGAGCTTCACGGCCGCTTCCTATTCGGGCTTCCCGGCGACCGGGAACGTCCGGTTCGGGGCCGTCCCGGGCAAGGCCGGGCACGTGTGGCTCGCCGGCGGGGCCGACGACGGCACCTACGGCATGTGGCGCTCCACGGACGGCGGCGCGACCTGGTCGGCCGTGGCCGGCTTCGACGCGGCCGACACCGTGGGCTTCGGCGCCCCGGCCCCCGGCCAGTCCTACCCGGCGATCTACGCCAGCGCCTCCTACGACGGCGAGCGCGGCATCTGGCGCTCGGTGGACCAGGGCGGTAGCTGGACGCGGATCAACGACGACGAGCACCAGTGGGGCTGGACCGGTTCGGCGATCACGGGCGACCCGAACGTGTTCGGGCGCGTCTACATCGGCACGAACGGGCGGGGCGTGATCGTGGGCGAGTCGAGCGACTACGTGCCGACCGATCCGACGACCTCGCCGGACGATACCGGTTCGCCGACGGACGAGCCGACCACGGAGGAGCCGACCGAGGAGCCCACTGAGGAACCGACTGAAGAACCGACGACGGGCGGTCCGAGCGGGTCGTGCACGGCGACGTGGGCGTCGTCGAACGCGTGGCCCGGGGGCTACCAGGGCGGTGTCGTGGTGACGAACGATTCGGGTTCGGCGGCGTCGGGCTGGTCGGTGACGTGGACGTTCACCGGCGGTGAGCAGGTCGGGAGCCTGTGGGGCGGCCAGTGGTCGCAGAGCGGGGCGGTCGTGACGGTGACGAACGAGAGCTGGAACGGCTCGCTGGCGCCGGGTGCTTCGGCGACGGTGGGGTACACGGCGACGATGCCGGGTACGGCGCCGTCGCGGGTGACGCCGACGTGCACGCTGCGCTGAGGTGACGCGGTGCGGGGCCGGGGGCGGACGCCTCCGGCCCCGCTTCGCGTCCGGGGCCGATTCGGTCCTGGCAGCGCTTTCCAAACGGCGGTTCGTCCGCTACGATCCAATTAAATCGATTCATTTCGATGTCTCACTATATTGGAGCCCGGTTCCGCAGCCGCCGCCACGAGCGGCGGCCGGTCCCGCGCCGAAGCGGCGGACACCCTCCCCGGCCGCGATCGCAGCGGTCGTGCGCCCTGCGCCAATTTAATCGTTTCATCGCATCGATCCGAAAGCAGCACGCCATGACCAGAGTTCTCCGAAGACGACTCGCCGTCCTCCTCACGGCCCTCACCGCGGCGCTCACCGCCGCCGCCATCGCGTTCTTCGCGGTCCCCCAGGCGGGCGCGGTCGAGACCGGCACCTGGTACAAGATCGTCAGCCGCCACTCCGGCCTCGCCCTCGACGTCCTCGACCTCTCCACCGAACCCGGCGCCGAACTCATCCAGTGGAACGACACCGGCGCCGCCAACCAGCAGTTCCGCTTCATCGACGCCGGCGGCGGCTACTACCGCATCCAGGCGCGCCACTCCAACCTCGTGCTCGAAACCTATGAGTGGAACGCCGAGAACGGCGCCACCATCGCGCAGTGGACCGACCTCAACGGCACCAACCAGCAGTGGCGGGTCACCGAGTCCGGCGGGTACGCGACCTTCGTGAACCGCTTCTCCGGCAAGGCCCTCGACGTGTGGGAGTGGTCCACCACCGCGGGCACCCGCATCTCCCAGTACGACGCCACCGGCGGCGTCAACCAGCAGTTCCGGCTGGTCGAAGTGGGCGGCGGCACCGACCCCGGCACCGGCGACTGCGGCTCGGGCACCCCGGACGCCAAGGTCACCGGCTCCAGCGGCAACTACACCGCCACCAGGGGGTCGAGCACCGTCTACTCCGGCGGGGACTACCGCGCCGCGGTCCAGGCCGCCGTCGACGCGATCGGCAGCGGCCAGCGCGTCTCGGTGATGGCCTCCGGTTCGATCGGGGCGAACACCATCTCGATCGGCTCGGGCAAGACCTTCGAGGGCTGCGGCACCATCGACATAGGCTGGCGCAGCGGCCGGGGCGCGATCGAGTCGCTGAACACGTCGAACGTGTCGATCCCGCACCTGAAGCTGACCGGTTCGGCGTACTTCGCGATGCGCTTCTACGGCAACAGCAACCTGCACCTGGGCGACATCGACATGGACCTCTCCGGCGGGATGGGCATCCGCTTCGAGCGCGACCAGCCCGGCAGCACCAACGTGACGATGGACGACGTCTACGTCGAGGGCGCGGCGAGCCACGCGGTCGAGACGTGGAACATCAACGGGCTCGACGTCGGCCGGGTCACCGCCCGCAACGTCGGCGAGTCGGGGCTGCTCATCCAGAACACGACGAACGCCGACATCGGCGTGGTCGACGGCGACAACGTGGGCGCCGGGACCGGGTACGCGACGTTCCGGATGGCGAACCAGAACGGGCGGCTGTCGAACGGCTCGTACTCGACGAACGTGTACGTGGACACGGTCATCTCGCGCGGCGGGGGCCGGGGCGTCTTCTGCGTCTCGGAGTCGGGCGGGGTGAACATCCGCAATGTGGATCTGGCGAGCAACGGCAACAACGCGATCCTCATCGAGAACTGCTACAACGTCACGATCCAGGGCGGGACGGTCAACGGCGGCGGGGAGGTGCGCATCGCGGCGCGCACCGAGTTCGCCAACACGCGCGACACGAACATCACGCTGACGGTGAACAACACGTCGGTGCGCGAGTCGCCGTGCGCGGACAACTCCACGTGGAGGATCTCGGGCAACGCGTCGGTGAACGTCTGCTGAGCCGGCCCGGCGGGGACCGGTGCGCCGGTCCCCGCCGGGTCACGCCACTTGCGCGGCTCGGCGGGAAAAATCATGATTTGTCCTGGCGCAGCGCTTTCCAAACGGCGGGGCGTCGTCTACGATCCATTACATCGAAACTCTTCGATATTTAACTTGAATCGTTTCATACCTAGGAGCGACATGACCCTCACACCCAGGAGACGCATCCGCCTCGCGATCGCGACGGCGGCGGCGCTCGTCGCCGGCACCATCGCGGCCGTCACCCTCCCGAACGCCGGCGCCGAGAACGCCGCGGTCGCCCAGGCCGCCTGCGGCTCCGGCTCGCCGCACGCGACCGTCACCGGCTCCAGCGGCGCCTACACCACGAAGGAGGGCAGCACCACCGTCTACTCCGGATCGGACTACCGCGCCGCCGTCCAGGCCGGCGTCGACACCATCTCCAGCGGCCAGCGCGTCGCCGTCATGGCCTCGGGCTCGATCGGCGCGAACACCATCACCATCGGCAGCGGCAAGACCTTCGAGGGCTGCGGCACCATCAACGTGGGCAACCGGTCCGGGCGCGGCGCCATCGAGGCGATCAACACCACGAACGTCTACATCCCCTACCTGAAGATGACCGGCAACCCCTACTTCGGCCTGCGCTTCTCGGGGACCACCGGGCTGCGCCTGGGCGACATCGACCTGACGCTCTCGGGCGGCCTGGGCATCCGCTTCGACCGCGACGCGGCCTGGAACTACGAGGTGCGGATGGACGACATCTACGTCTCGGGCGCCGGCAGCCACGCCGTGGAGACGTGGAACATCGACGGGCTCGACGTGTACAAGGTCGTCGCCCGGGACGTGGGCGAGTCGGGGCTGCTCATCCAGAACTCGCGCAACGTCTGGGTGGGCCTGGTCGACGGCAGCAACGTCGGCGCGGGGACCGGTTACGCCACCTTGCGCTTCGCCAACAACAACGGGCAGTTGGCGAACGGTTCGTACAACACGAACGTGTGGGTCGACAAGGTGGTCTCGCGGGGCGGGGGCCGGGGCGTCTTCTGCGTCTCGCAGTCCGGGGGTGCGGTCATCCGCAGCGTGGACCTGGCGAGCAACGGCAACAACGCGATCCTCATCGAGAACTGCTACAACCTCTCGATCGAGTCGGGCACGGTCAACGGCGGGGGCGAGGTGCGGGTCGCGGCCCGGTCGGAGTTCCCGAACACGCGGGACGTGTGGATCACGTTGACGGTGAACAACACCTCGGTGCGGGAGTCGCCGTGCGGGGACAACGTGAACTGGTACCTCAGCGGCAACGGTTCGCGGAACGTGTGCTGACCGGGGCGTGAGCGAAGGGCCGGAGCGTTCGCTCCGGCCCTTCGGTTCGTTCGCGTCTAGGGGACGATCTCGCGGTGGCGGGCGAGGTCGGCCGCGCCGATGACGCCGGCCTTGGAGCCGAGTTCGGCGGCGCGGACCTCGGCGACGGGGACCTCGGCGCGGTTGGCGAGGGCCTCCTTGTAGTGCCTGCGGATGGGGTCGAGGAGGAGGTCGCCGGCGTCGACGACGCCGCCGGCGAAGAGGATGACGCCGGGGTCGATGAGGTTGACCATGTCGGCGGCGGAGTTGCCGAGGTAGAAGCCGATGGTGTCGAAGGCGTCGAGGGCGACCTGGTCGCCCTGGCGGGCGGCCTCGGTGACCTGGCGGCCGGAGATCGCTTCGGGGTCGCCGCCGGCGAGCTTGAGGAGGACGCCGGCGCGCTCGGGGTGGTCCTTGGCGCCGTCGCGGGCGGCCTGGGTGAGGGCGCGGCCGGAGGCGTACTGCTCCAGGCAGCCGGTGCGGCCGCAGCCGCATTCGCGGCCGCCGGGCATGACCGAGCGGATGTGGCCGATCTCGGCGGCGACGCCGTGGGTGCCGCGCAGGAGGTTGTCCTTGACGACGATGCCGCCGCCGACGCCGGTGCCGATCGTGTAGAGCACCGAGGAGCGGTGCTGCTTGGCGGCGCCGAAGCGGTGCTCGCCCCAGATGGCGACGTTGGCGTCGTTCTCGACGACGACGGGGAGGTCGATGACCGCGGCGACTTTGTCGCGCAGCGGCTCGTCCTTCCAGGACAGGTTGGGGGCCAGCATGACCGTGGAGCGGTCCGAGGAGATCCATCCGGCGGCGCCGATGCCGACGGCCTCGATCTCGTGGCCCTCGCGCAGCTCTTCGACGACTTCCTTGACCGCCTGGATGACGCCGGCCGTGTCGTCCGCGGGGGTGGGGCGCCGGGTGGTGGCGAGGACGTTCCCGCTCTCGTCGACGAGCCCGCCGCCGACCTTGGTGCCCCCGATGTCGACTCCGATAGTCAGACTCACTGCTGTCCCTCCAGCGGTTTCACGGTATTGAGGCGTGGCTGCCACGCGACGCTGCGGGCCACCGACAGACTTTACGGCACGATTAATTCCCGAGGAAATCGGCTGTTCCATCCCTCTTGGCGAAGGTATCACCGCGGGCGCGGACGCGGCCCTGCTCGCACGGCGGGCGAAGGGTCCGGAATGGGCGGCGGGCTGCGGCGGCCCATCGCCACAAGGGGCTTCTCTCGGCTACGCTGCCAGTAGCATCATGGTCCGCCTCACAGTCCCTGCTTTCCGTGGAAGTCGCCCTCTTCCCCCGGAAGTTGACCCGCCGGTAACATGAATGTGAGCCACTTTACAAAGCCGTGAACATGGCGTCCCGAAGGAGCTTTCCAATGCGCGAGTTCGCCGTCCCCCCCGTGGTGACTGTGCCCGACGACGACAACACCCTCACCGCGCTGTGGGACGCGGCCGAGCACCACCCCGACTCCGTCCTCTTCCTGCGCAGCCGCGACGACGGCGCCACCTGGGAGGACGTCGCCGCCACCGCGTTCCGCGACCAGGTCACGGCCGCCGCCAAGGGCCTGGCCGCCGCCGGCGTGCAGCCGGGCGACCGCGTCGCCCTCATGTCCTCCACCCGCTACGAGTGGACCCTCCTCGACTACGCGATCTGGGCCGCCGGCGCCGTCACCGTCACCATCTACGAGACCTCCTCGACCGAGCAGGCCAGGTGGATCCTCGAGGACTCCGGCGCGGTCGCCGCGATCGCCGAGACCCCCGAGATGGCCGCCATGATCGAAGGCCTGGGCAGCGCCGTCAAGAACGTGTGGACCATCGACGAGGGCGGCGTTGAGGCCCTCGGCGCGCTCGGCGAAGGCGCCGACGTCGACATCGAGGAGCGCCGCACCGCCCGCAAGGCCGCCGACCTGGCGACCATCGTCTACACCTCCGGCACCACCGGGCGCCCCAAGGGCTGCATGCTCACCCACCACAACCTGCTCGCCGACATCCGCAACGTCATCCCCGAAGTGCCGAACGTGCTCTACGAAGGCGCCCGGATGCTCATGTTCCTGCCCCTCGCGCACGTCCTCGCCCGCATCCTCCAGGTCGCCGGCATCGAATCGCGCACCACCCTGGCCCACGCCAAGAGCACCCGGCTCACCGCGGTCATGCCCGTCGTCAAGCCCACCACCCTCCTGGCCATCCCCCGCGTCTTCGAGAAGGTGTACGCCGGCGCCTACCAGAAGGCCGTCGACGGCGGCAAGGGCGCGATCTTCGAGAAGGCGACGGCCACCGCCAAGGCCTACAGCCGCGCCCTCGACAAGCCCGGCGGGCCCGGCCTGGGCCTCAAACTCCGCCACAAGCTCTTCGACCTCCTCGTCTACGGCAAGATCCGGGCCGCCGTCGGCGGCGAGTGCACCACCGCCGTCTCCGGCGGTGCCGCCCTCGGCCCCGAACTGGGCCACTTCTTCCGCGGCGTGGGCATCACCATCTTCGAGGGCTACGGCCTCACCGAGACCTCCCCGGTCCTGTCGCTCAACATCCCCACCGCCATCAAGGTCGGCTCCATCGGCCGCCCCACCCCCGGCACCGCCCTGCGCGTCGCCGACGACGGCGAACTGGAGGCCAAGGGCCCCCAGGTCTTCCCCGGGTACTGGAACAACGACGCCGCCACCGCCGAAGTCCTCGACGCGGACGGCTGGTTCAAGACCGGCGACATCGCCGTCATCGACGACGACGGCTACGTGACCATCACCGGCCGCAAGAAGGACATCATCGTCACCGCCGGCGGCAAGAACGTCGCCCCCGGCCCGATGGAGAAGATCCTCGACGCCCACCCGCTCATCGCCTTCGCCATCGTCGTCGGCGAGGCCCGCCCCTACATCGGGGCGCTCATCTCCGTCGACGGCGACATGCTCCCCGACTGGCTCACCCGCCACGGCAAGGACCCCGCCACCGCCATCGCCGACCTCACCGGCGACGCCGACCTCCTCGCCGAACTCCAGGCGAAGGTTGACGAGGCCAACGCGACCGTCTCCCGAGCCGAGCAGATCAAGCGATTCCGGGTGATTCCTGTCGAACTGTCCGAGGACGCCGGGGAAATCACTCCGTCAGTCAAGGTCAAAAGGCACGTCGTCGTGGAAAAATACTCAAGTGAGGTCAACGCGCTCTACGACGAGGCGCGCAGCGACACCAAGAGCTGACAGCGAGGGGGCCCTGTGGGCGAGGAGGCGGCACTCGAACGCCAATGGCGACTGCCGGCCGTCGCACTGCGGGGCGTCCTGTTCGCGCTCGTCGCCGTGTTCGGGTGGGCGTCGGTGGGACTCGCCGACGCCGCCACCTGGTGCGGCATCCTCGCCCTGGCCGCCCTCCCCGGCGTCGTCCTCCCCCGCCACCGCCTCCTCGCGCCCGCCGGACGCCTCGCCGAAGTCGTCGTCGTCGTCCTCGGCACCCTCGCCACCGACGGCCTCCCCGCCTGGATGCTCCCCTACCTCATCGCCCCGTTCGCCGCCGCCGCCTTCGACGCCGCCGGCCAGGCCACCGGCGACGAAGGCCGCTACGCGCGACTGCGCACCTGGGGCCCGCCCGCGCTCGTCGCCGTCGCCGCGATCGGCCTGGTCGCCCAGACCCCCCGCGTCCCCGCCTACGACCGCGGCACCTACGTCACCACCGTCGGCGTCGCCCTCGCCTTCGGCCTCGCCTCCGCCGTCGGCGCCTGGTGGCTGCGCCGCTCCCGCTCCTCCGACCTCCACCACTCCCAACTCCCCTACGCCGAGGCCGCCGCCCTCCTCACCCAGCTGCGCGTCGTCGCCCGGCAACTGCCCGGCTCCACCCTCGACCCCGGCGGCATCGCCACCGAGATCGTCGACGCCGCCTCCCGCATCCCCGGCGTCGAACGCGCCGCCGTCCTCTCCGCCGCCTCCGGACGCCGCCTCGTCGTCCTCGCCCAACACGCCGACGAACGCGTCGACTGGGAGACCTCCCCCCAGCTCAACTCCCTCCTCGCCGACGCCTGGGCCGGCCAGAAACCCCAAGGCGGACAGGTCCCCCTCTCGCGCTCCACGCAGGGACCGGTCGCCTCCCTCGTCATCCCCCTCGTCGCCGAAGGCCGCACCGTCGGCCTCATCGCCATCGAATCCGACGACCCCGCCGCCTTCGGACCCGAGACCATCGCCGCCGCCGAAGAGCACACCAAGGGCACCGCCCTGCGCCTGGAGACCGCCCTGCTCTTCGAAGACGTCAGATCGATGGCCACCACCGAGGAGCGCCAGCGCCTCGCCCGCGAGATCCACGACGGCATCGCCCAGGAACTGGCGATGCTCGGCTACGGCATCGACAACGCCATGGCGATCCTCCCGCCCGAGGCCGGCGAGGCCGAGAGCGAACTGGCGGACCTGCGCTCGGAGGTCACCCGGCTCGTGACCGAACTGCGGTTCTCCCTGTTCGAGCTGCGCTCGAACGTCGACCGTCAGGGGGGCCTGGCCTCGGCCATCGCGGACTATGCTCGTACTGTGGGCGCCTCGGCGGGCCTGCGGGTGCACTTGTCGCTGGACGAGGGCGGGGCGCGGTTGCCCGCCAGCACCGAGGCCGAGCTGCTGCGGATCGCACAGGAGGCGATCACGAACGCCCGCAAGCACGCCCGCGCCGAGAACCTGTGGGTGACCTGCGAGGTGGACCCGCCTTACACCCGTATCGAGGTGACCGACGACGGCCAGGGCCTTTCGGGCGAGGCCGCGGAGGGGCGGTACGGGCTGGCGATCATGAGCGAGCGGGCCGAGCGCATCCGCGGCTCGCTGGAGATCCGCCCGCACCAGCCCCACGGGACGACGGTCGCGGTGGTGCTCAACGCGGGGGCGCGGCCCACCCCGAGGGCCGAGACCCCCCGCCCGGGGTCCGCGGCCTGGGCGGCGGCCGACCGCGCCGCCAGAACTGGACAGCCGGCCCGACGGCCCGACCTTGGGGGCCGTGGCAGCCAATGAGGAGAGAGACGCCATGAACGCTGACGCGCTGGAGACGACCGGTCAGACGACCGTGCTCATCGTCGACGACCACGATCTGATCCGCAAGGGTCTCCGGCATGCCTTCGACAGGGACCCCGAGTTCGAGGTGGTCGGCGAGGCCGACACGGCGGCCGACGCCCTGCGGCACGCCGCCTCCCTCATGCCGTCGGTGGTGATCATGGACCTGCGCCTGCCCGACGGGTCGGGCCTGGACGCGACCCGCAAGCTCCGCAAGGCCCACCCGAACATGGGGATCGTGGTGCTGACGATGTACGCCGGCGACGACCAGCTGTTCGGCGCGCTCGACGCGGGCGCCTCGGCGTTCGTGCCGAAGTCCGCGCCGGCGAACGACGTGGTCTCGGCGGCGCGGCACGCCGCGGCGAACCCGACCGCGTTCAGCGCCGCCGACCTCGCCGAGGCGATGCAGCGGCGTCTGACCCCGACCGGCCCGCAGCTGTCCCCGCGCGAGTCGCAGGTGCTCAAGCTCCTGGCGGACGGGCTGTCGGTGGCCGGGATCGCCAAGCAGCTGTACGTGTCGGAGTCGACGGCGAAGACGCACATCTCGAAGCTGTACGAGAAGCTCGGCGCGGGCAACCGGGCGCAGGCGCTCATGACGGCGCTGAAGCTGGGGCTGCTGGAGGCCCCCGACCAGCCGAAGTTCTGATCCCGTCCCCCCGCACGTGAGGGCCGTCCTCGGCGAGGGCGGTCCTTCTCCGTGCCGGGCTCAGACGGTCTCGCCGTAGAGCATCCCCTCGAGGCGCCCGGCCTGGCGTTCCCAGGTCCATTCGCTCAGGGCCCATTCGCGGCTGGCGGCGCCGAGCCGTGCCGCGAGCACCGGATCGGTGAGGACCTGCGTGAGGCGGTAGGTGAGCTCGCCGACGTCGCGGCCGTCCACGACCCAGCCGGAGCGGTCGTGCAGGACGGTGTCGGGGGCGCCGCCGGAGTCGCCGGCGATGACGGGCAGGCCGCAGGCGGCGGCTTCGAGGAAGACCGCGCCGAGTCCTTCGACGTCGAGGCCGCGGCGGCGGGTGCGGCAGGGCATGGCGAAGACGTCGCCCGCGGCGAAGTGCATGGCGAGTTCGTGTTCGGGCACGCCGCCGGTGAAGACGACGGCGTCGGCGACGCCGTTGGCGCGGGCCAGGGCGCGCAGTCGCGGCTCGTAGGGGCCCTGGCCGACGACGAGGAGGCGGACGTCGTCGCCGACCTGCTCGCGCACGTGCGGGAGGGCGGCGATGAGCTTGTCCTGGCCCTTGCGGGGCACCAGGCGCGAGACGCAGACGATGACGGGCCGACCGCCCAGGCCGTGGCGTTCGCGCACGGGGCCGCCGTCGACGCCGGGATGGAAGGCGGCGGTGTCGATGCCGAAGGTGAGCTGTTCGAGGCGCGTGCGCGGGGCGGCGACGGGGGCGATGCGCCGGTAGGTGTAGTCGCCGAGGTAGGTCATGACGTCGAGCGAACCGGCGATGCGGCGCAGGAGCTGGCGGGTGCCGGGCATCGCGGCCCAACCGACCTCGTGGCCGTGGGTGAGGGCGATGGCCCGCTCGATCCCGGTGTCGTGCTTGAGACCGGCGGCGAGGAGCCCGAGCGGGGCGGCGGCGCCGAACCAGACGCGGTCGCACCGGTGCTCGCGGGCGAGGTCGGTGACGGCGCGGGCGACGCGGGGGGTGGGCAGGAGCATCGCGGTGCGGTCGCGCACGACCTGGAACGGCTGCGCGGCGTCGAACTCGGCCGCACCCGGGGACGTGGAGGTGTAGACGACCAGGTCGTCGGAGGGCAACCGCAGGGCCATACCGTGCACAAAGGTCTGTATGCCGCCCCGGCGGGGCGGGAAGTCGTTGGTCACCAGCAATGTCCGGCTCATCATGACCCCCTTCATGATCGCCCCAGTCTGTCACGAAGGGAAGGCGCGGGAGGCCATCCGGGATGACCTCCCGGTGAAGGGCAACGGTCGGCAGTGTCGGGCTGTGACCGCGATGGCACACTGGTGACCATGTTGAGCGGGGACGAGAGCGGCGTCGAGGGCCCTGGCCTGGGGATCGACCCGGCGCAGGCGGGGGCCGCCGAGGAGGGCGCCGAGGAGGACCCGGCCGAACGCGGCGCGGCGGGCGAGCGCCCGGCCGACGCGGCGATGGTGGTGTTCCTCACCGAGCCGGTGCGGCGCAGGGCCGTGGAGATCGCCGCGATGGCGATGCCGGGGCTGGCGCCCGGGCGCGTCCCGGCGAGGCTGCGCCGGTTCCTCAAGTTCAGTCCGGTCAAGCGCGCCAAGCTCGCCCGCGGCGACCTGGCCGCCGCGCTCGACTCGGACGCGGCCTTCCGCGAAGGGCTCGCCGAGATCCTCGGCGCGACCGAGTCGCCGCTGGTCAGATCCGTGAACGGGCACGTCGCCGGTGAAGCAGTCTCGCCGATGGCCGACCCGGTCGAAGTCGCCGCGCTCGCCTACCTGCTGCGCCCCGAGGGCTGGCGGGAGCTGCTGGCAGTGGCGCTGGAGGCGGTCGTCGAGCCGCCCGAGGCGCCCGCCGAGGCCCCGGCCGAGGCGGGGGCGAAGCGCATCGGGGCCTTGGAGAAGGAGAACGCGAAGCTCCGGTCGGCGCTGGCCGACCAGCGCACCGCCGCGGCGACGCTCCAGGAGGAGGTGCGCCGGGCGCGGCGGGACCTCAAGGACGCCGAGGAGCGGGCGTCGAAGACCGCCGGGGACCTCGCGTCCGAGCGGGGGCGGCTCAAGCACGTCGAGGCCGAGCGGCGCGCCGAGCGCCGCCGCCTGGAGTCCGAAGTGGAGTCGCTGCGGGCGGGTCTGGAGCGGGCCCGCAAGGCCGACCGCGACAACGAGCGGCTCGCGTCCTCGCGGCTGTGGCTGCTCATGGAGACGCTCTCGGGGACGGCCACGGGCCTGCGCCGCGAACTCGGACTCGAACCGGTCGAGGAGCGGCCCGCCGACTACGTCGCCGAGCAGTACTGCGCCGAACCCGAGGAGCGGCCCTTCGAGGGCTCGCGCGGCCTGGAGCAGACCGACCCGCAGCGCCTCGACCACCTCCTGGCGCTGCCGAACCCGCACCTCATCGTCGACGGCTACAACGTCACCATCTCCGCGTGGGGCGAGACGCTGACGCTGGAGCAGCAGCGCAACCGGCTCGTGCAGGGCCTGGGCGCGGTCGCCGCGCAGACGAACGCCGAGATCACCGTGGTCTTCGACGGCGCCGACGCGGTCTTCGGCGCCAAGCCCTTCGCGCGCGGCGTGCGGGTCCTGTTCAGCGCCAAAGGGCAGATCGCCGACGACGTCGTGGTCGAACTCGCCGAGGCCGAACCCGAGGGCAGGCCGGTCGTGGTCGTCTCCTCCGACCAGGAGGTCGCGATGCGCTCGCGGCGCGAGGGCGCCTACCCGGTGCCGTCCCCGCTGCTGGTGCGCTGGCTCCAGCGCTAAGGTTTCGCGCGCGGGGGCACCTTGAGCATGACCGAACCGGCGGCCAGGTCGTGCAGGCCCCGGTGGTAGGGGTGGGCGAGCGCGGTCAGGGCCGGGAGCACGAGCGAGAGCAGAAGCGCGCGCAGGATCGAGCGCCACGGGACGAGGCGGCCGCCGTCGGCCGCGGAGACGCAGGCGATGCGCATGAGGTACATGCCGATCGTCTGGGTGCCGGTCGCCAGCGCGATCGAGTAGTACAGGAGGAACAGGCCCGCGGGGACTTGGTTGACGCCGGCGACCTCGACCGTGGCGCCGGTGGTCCAGGCGATGCCGTAGGAGAGGACCAGGCAGGCGATCCAGTCGATGAGCAGGGCGACGAAGCGCCCGCTCAGGTTCGCCAGGTCCTGGCCGGACCCGGGGGTTTCGGGGGTGTTCGCACCGCGTTCGCTCGTCATGGCGCGAGTCTACGGCTCGGCACGAATCGCCCTATGTGCACCGGCCTGAGCAGTGGTTTCGGTCAATCGTGAACGGATCGTATTTCGCAAGTAACACGCGCGAAACATTTGATTTACGATGAGGCAATTGATCGAGGTTAGCGTTTCGGCTAATAAGCTAAGGCGTCGACAGCGAGGTCGGCCGGCCGGCGAAGCACTGCGAGCCGGCTCGAGCCCGTCGGCGCGGCCGGCGGCCCGCGAGTCCGCTCGCGGCCTGCCGCGCGGCCCGACGGTCTGCCCGGCTGCCGGGGGGCCGTGTTCCGGTCCGCACCCGGCACTCACCTACCGAGAGGAAGCACTTCGTGTTCTCCAGCCCTGAAGAACTCCTCGGATATGTTCGCGACAACGACGTGAAGTTCATCGACGTCCGGTTCTGCGACCTGCCAGGCGTCATGCAGCACTTCAACATCCCGGCCGAGTCCTTCGACAACGACCTCCTGGAGGAGGGCCTCGCGTTCGACGGCTCGTCCATCCGCGGGTTCCAGCAGATCCACGAGTCCGACATGCTGCTGCTGCCGGACGTGGCGACCGCGTTCCTCGACCCGTTCCGCGAGCAGAAGACGCTCGCCCTGAACTTCTTCATCCACGACCCGTTCACGCGCGAGGCCTACAGCCGCGACCCGCGCAACGTCGCGAAGAAGGCCGAGCAGTACCTGGCCGGCTCCGGCATCGCCGACACCGCCTACTTCGGCGCCGAGGCCGAGTTCTACATCTTCGACTCGATCCGGTTCGACCAGAACGTCCACGAGGGCTACTACCACATCGAGTCGATCGAGGGCGCCTGGAACACCGGCGCGGTCGAAGAGGGCGGGAACCTCGGGTACAAGCCGCGCGTCAAGGGCGGGTACTTCCCGGTCGGGCCGGTCGACCACTACGCCGACCTGCGCGACCGCATGGTCACCAACCTCATCGAGGGCGGCCTCACCATCGAGCGCGCCCACCACGAGGTCGGCACCGCGGGCCAGTCGGAGATCAACTACCGCTTCTCGACGCTGCTGCACTCCGGCGACGACGTCCAGAAGTTCAAGTACATCATCAAGAACACCGCGACCCAGGCCGGCAAGACGGTGACGTTCATGCCCAAGCCGCTGTTCGGCGACAACGGCTCGGGCATGCACACCCACCAGTCGCTGTGGGCGAACGGCGACCCGCTGTTCTACGACGAGACCGGTTACGCCGGGCTCTCGGACACCGCCCGCCACTACATCGGCGGCCTGCTCAAGCACGCCCCGAGCCTGCTGGCGTTCACCAACCCGTCGGTGAACTCCTACCGCCGCCTGGTGCCCGGCTTCGAGGCGCCGGTGAACCTGGTCTACTCGCAGCGCAACCGCTCCGCGTGCACCCGCATCCCGGTGACCGGTTCGAACGCGAAGGCCAAGCGCGTCGAGTTCCGCGTGCCGGACCCGTCGAGCAACCCGTACCTGGCGTTCTCGGCCATGCTCATGGCCGGCCTCGACGGCGTGCGCAACAAGATCGAGCCGCCGGCGCCGGTCGACAAGGACCTGTACGAGCTCGGCCCGGAGGAGTACGGCGACATCGCCCAGGTCCCCGGCTCGCTCGACAAGGTCATCGACAACCTCGAAGCCGACCACGAGTTCCTCACCGAGGGCGGCGTGTTCACGCCCGACCTCATCGAGACGTGGATCGACTTCAAGCGCAAGAACGAGATCGACCCGATCCGCCTGCGCCCGACCCCGCACGAGTTCGACCTGTACTACGAGGTGTAGTCCAAGGTCCCGCTTAGTAGCGCCGAGGGGCGCGTCCGGTGCTCCGCGCCGGGCGCGCCCCTCGAACGTTTGTTCAGGCCCCCGAACCGGGGGCATACTCGCCCCGTGTCTCCCCGCTTCCTCCCCGAACGCGACCGCGACATCTATCGCGACGCGACCGCCATGTCCATCGGCATCTGCATCGTCGGCGTGTCCTTCGGGGCCCTCGCCACCGCCGCCGGACTGCCCTGGTGGATTCCCGTCGGCATGTCGCTGCTCACGTACGCGGCCACCTCCCAGTTCGCGATGCTCGCCGTGGTCCTGGCCGGAGGCGGCCTGATCGCCGGGCTCGCGGCCGGGGTCCTCGTGCACCTGCGCCACATCCCCTACGGGCTGGCCGTAGGCGACCTGTACTGGGGCAGGTGGTGGACGCGCCTGCTCGGGACGTTCATGCTCATCGACCAGTCGACCGCGTTCGCCCTCGCCGCGGGCGCCGACCGGCGTCGGGCGAAGACCGCCTATTGGGTGACCACCACGATCATGTTCGTCGCCTGGAACGCCGGGACGCTCATCGGCGTCCTCGCGGGCGGCTTCATCCCCGACCCGGACGTGTTCGGCCTCGACGCGGCCTTCCCGGCCCTGCTCATCGCCCTCGTGCTCCCGTCGCTGAAGGACCGCGACACGCTCCTGGCGGTCCTGGCGGGCGCGGCCGTCGCCGTGGCGACCGCGCCGTTCCTGCCCACCGGCCTGCCGGTC
The DNA here is from genome assembly GCF_004912155.1 of Glycomyces paridis. Classification (GTDB taxonomy): domain Bacteria; phylum Actinomycetota; class Actinomycetes; order Mycobacteriales; family Micromonosporaceae; genus Glycomyces; species Glycomyces paridis. The sequence continues at coordinate 15,418 of NZ_STGX01000002.1, forward strand.
CTGGTCGCCCTCCTGGGCCTCCTGGCGACCTGGCCGCGCCGCGGCCGGAAGGCGGCCTCCGAATGACGATGGCAGCGGTCCTCGCCCTCGCCGTCGGGGTCTTCCTCGTGCGGCTCGCCGGCCCGGTGATGCGCAGCCGCATCACCGTCTCCGAACGCGCCGAGACGCTCATGAAGCGCAGCGCGATCGTGGTGCTCGGGGCCCTCGTGGTCACCAACGCCCTCTTCGTCGACGGCGGCTTCGCCGGATGGTCGCTCCCGGCGGGCGTCGCCGTCGGCGGCCTCCTCGCCTGGCGCCGGGCCCCGGTGCTCGTCGTCGTCATCGCCGCGGCCGCCACCACGGCGCTCCTGCGCCTCGCCGGGGTCGCATAAGCAGAGTCGCATAGGCAGGGTCACATAGGCAGAGTCGCGTAGGCCGGGTTGCATAGGCCGAGTCGCGCAGGCCGGGCGCCCCTCGGGAACCGTCTTGCCCGGCGGCGGCCCGCCGGTCATACTCTGGCGATGCCCCACCGCATCCTCGACCGCCTCGACCGGGGCGTGCTGCGCGACAGCGCGGCCCTCATCGCAGGGCTCTTCATCGTCGGCGTGTCCTTCGGCGCCGTCGCCACCGCCGAAGGCGTCCCCTGGTGGCAGGCCTCGGCCATGTCGCTCTTCGTGTTCGCCGGGGCCTCGCAGTTCGCCACGCTCGGCATCCTCGCGGGCGGCGGCGGGCTCCTCGCCGGGGTCGCCGCCGGGCTCATCCTCAACCTGCGGCACGTCCCCTACGGGCTCGCCGTAGGAGATGTGTACTGGACCAGCCTGCGCGCCAAGCTCATCGGCACGCACCTCCTCGTCGACCACACCGCCGCGTTCGCCCTCGCGGCGGGAGCCGACCGCGGAAAGGCCCGGCGCGCGTTCTGGACCGTGGGCGCGGTCCTGTTCGTGATGTGGAACGCCGCCACCGTGATCGGCGCGTTCGCAGGCAGGCTCATCGCCGACCCCAAGGCGTTCGGGCTGGACGCGACCCTCCCGGTCATCCTCGTCGCCCTGGTCCTGCCGAGCATGAAGGACCGCCGCACCCTCCTGGCGGGGCTCCTGGGCACCGCCGTCGCCCTCGGGACCAGCGCATTCCTGCCCGCGGGAATCCCGGTGCTCCTCGCACTCGTGGGCCTGGTCGTGATGTGGAAGGGCGCCGGAACGGGCGACCGGGCGGCGGCCGCATGACCATGCTCGCCGCCATCCTCGCCCTCGCCGCCGGGACCTACCTGATCCGACTCTCCGGTGCCGTCCTGCGCAACCGGATCACGCTCACCCCGCGGGCGGAGGCCGTGCTCAAGGCCGGTGCCGTCGTCGTCTTGCTCGCCCTCGCGGCCACCTCCACGCTCCTGGTCGAGGGCGCCTGGGCCGGATGGGCGCTCCCCGCGGGCGTCCTCGTCGGCACCGCCCTCGCGTGGCGCAAGGCCCCGCTCGCGGTCGTCGTCATCGCCGCGGCGGCCACGACCGCGCTCCTGCGCCTCGCCGGGATCGCCTGAGACACACCGCAAATCACCCAGAACAGCCCATTCGAGCACTGCGAGGTAGTGGATCGACTCCGCTACCATGAGGACCATTGTCGGCATACCACTTCCAATGTGGCCACCCCGTGCCGAAGACCCCCGAACCCCATACGGCCGACGCTTCCGGACCATCAAGCGCTAACGAGGAATCCCCCATGCCCCGTTCCAGTACCCCCGATACCCGCCAACTGAATGTCAAGGGCCTGCTGATAGCCGTCGGACTGCCCGTGCTCCTCGTGGGAGCGCTGGTCGCGACCCTGCTGGGCACGGGTGCGTTCAGTCGTGAGAGTCAGGGCGAGGACGCGAGTCTGTGGCTGTGGACGACGCAGGCCGGTGAGATCGCGCGAGTGAACGGCCTGACCGCCGCGACCGACGTCCGCTACGACTTGACGGACGCGGCCGGGAACGCGGTCCAGATCGAGCAGACCGATTCGCACCTCCTGCTTCGGGAGATCGTGACCGGGAAGGTCTCGGCGATCGACCTCTCGACACTCGAACTCACCGGCTCCGCTGAGACCGTCCCCGGCGAGGGCGTGCGGGTGGCGCTGTCCGATGAGGGCGCGTTCATCATCGATCAGACGCAGGGTCTGGTGAATCAGGTGCACCCTGCGACGTTGACGCCGATCGGGGAGCCGCTCCAGTTCCCGGCCGGGCTCACCGGCGGTGCGTTCGACGTGGACGGGAAGCTGTGGATCGGCGTCCCGCGCGAGGGCACCATCGTGCAGATCGAGCCTGAGGACGCGGGCGCGAAGACGCTCGCTACGGAGGTCGTGGCCGAACCGCGCCAGGAACTCGCCCTCACGGTCCTCGGTGACGGTGTGGCGGTGCTGAACTCGACGGTGAAGCAGATGACCACCATCCGCTCCGACGGGCGCCGTTCGGTGACCGACGTCGAGCTGGCCGGGCCTTCGGAGACGGCGGACACGAGCCCGGGGACGATCGCGTCGGTGACGGTGACCGACCCGCCATCGGTGATCACGGTCGACGACGACTCCTCGAAGCGGTTCGCGACCGGCGCGACCCCCTCGAACCTGCTGGGCGCCTCGGTGGAGTTCCATCAGCGGATCTACGTGCCCGACGGCGCGGCGGGCCTGGTGTGGGTCTACGACCTCGACGGCACGGAACTGGATCGGATCGAACTCGACTCCGGGGGCGGCCCGATCGAGCTGTACCACACCGGCGACACGCTGTTCGCCAACGCCGTCAACACCAACCAGGCCGTCGTCGTCTCCTCCGACGGCAACGCCCGACTCGCGGAGAAGAACCGGGACGATGTGCTCGGCGGCAACGTGCCCCCCACCGACGACGAGGACGACACCGGGAACGACGAAGGCGACGAGGAGGGCGAGACCCCCGACGAGCCGGTCGACCCCGAAGCGCCCGGCGCCGTCACCGACCTCACCGGCGTCGGCGGCGACGGCCTCGTCAGCCTCTCCTGGAACGCCGCACCCAACCACGGTGCCGCCCTGACGAAGTACGTGGTCGAAGGCGCGGGGAAGACCTGGGAGATCGCGCCCGGCCAGCGCGTCCTCGAAGTCGGCGGGCTCACCAACGGCGACGAGTACTCCTTCACCGTCACCGCGCACAACGCGATCGGCGAGGGACCGGCGGTCGGCACCTCGCCGATCGTGCCGACCTCCGCGCTCCCCGAGGCGGTGACCGCTGTGGAGGCGGTGGCGAACGCCGATGGGACCGTGACGCTCTCGTGGCCCGAGGCCGAGACGGAGGGTCCGGCGATCACGGGCTACCGGATCGAGTCGGTGGACAGCGACGGGGTGAGCCAGGCGCTCGCCGACGTCACGGGCACCTCGCACACGTTCGCGGACGGCGCGCTGGAATACGGGAGCAACTACGTCTTCACGGTACGGACGCTGGCCGGTGGCGCGGCGGCGGAGCCGTCCCCGCAGTCGGCGACGGTGGTGCCGTTCAGCGCCGCCGATGCGCCCGGCGGCCTTGAGGTGGCGACGGTGTCCGATGCGGCCGGGACGGTCGAGGCGACCTGGAGCCAGCCCGCGAACAACGGCCGGGCGATCGAGAAGTACGTGGTGGAGGCGAACGGCCGCACCGTCGAGGTGACCGAACCGTATGCGCTGCTTGAGGGTTTCGGCGACGGCGAGGAGGTGTCGGTGTCGGTGACGGCGGTCAACGAGGCCGGCGAGTCCGAGGCCGCCACGGCATCGGCGACGACGGTCGCCATTCCCTCGCTTGAGTTGGCGGTCGACAGGACGGGTACGAACTGGGCCTACCTGTCGGCCACCGTCGACGATGGCGGCGGCGTCGCCGACTGCACCATCGGGGGCACGGAGAACAACTACGATCGCGAGCTCCACGGCGAGACCGAGAGCGGGCAGGTCTCCCAGTTCTCGATCGAAGGGGCCTGCACGATGGGGACCTTCACCGGGGTCGAGGGCGTCACCTACACGCTCACAGTGAACATCGACAACGCCGCGGGGACCAGCACCGGTTCGGTGACGTTCACGCTCGGCTGACGTTCGACTCAACGGTGAGGGCCCCGCAGCCGTTCGGCTGCGGGGCCCTCGTCGTTCTACTGCTGGTCAGTCAGACCCGAAGGGCTGCTTACCAGTCCTGCGCGGCGCGGCGGCGGCGCATGATGAGCAGGATGGCGGCGGCGGCCACGATGAGCGCGGCGGCCGAGCCGATCATGATCGACAGCGAGCTACCGGTGGTGGGCAGCTGCGGGGCGGCCGAGGGGGTCTCGGATGCGCTCGGGGTCTCGTCGCAGGGGGTCCACTCGAACTCGAACGGGTAAGGGTTCTTGCCGTTCTCGATGAGCAGGTAGACGATCAGGCCGGGGGTGCCTTCGAAGGACACTTCCTGCGTGTCGCCGGGGGCGACGACGTAGACGGCCGGCTCTTCGTTCTCGCTGGTGGTGAAGGTGTAGGTGGTCTCGACGCCGTCAGCGGGGACCATCAGGTTGAAGTCGAGGCCCTCGCAGGTGTCGAAGTACTCGCCGAAGTCGCAGTTCTCGGCGGGCGCCCAGGCGTGCGTGGTCGGCTCGCCGCCGTCGACGCTGACGTCCACGGTCAGGTCACCGGTCTCGGAGGCCGGGAAGTCGAAGGTCTCGCCTTCCTGGCCCGCTTCGGGGGTGACCTCGAAGGAGTCGCCGTTGCTCGGGGAGATGGTGAAGGTCGCGAGCTTGTCCGGGTTGAGGTTGGCGACCCAGACGGTCAGGCCGAAGCAGTCGCTCCAGGACTCCTGCTGGGCGTCGGCGACGGGAGCGGGCGTGCTCGGCTCGTCGTCGGGCTCGCAGAGCTGCGTGGGCTTGTAAGCGGTCTTCAGGTACTGCTTGTTGTCGCCCTTCTGGCCGTTGGGCCACTCGGCCTTGATGACCAGGGTGGCCTGCTCGACGTCGGCGCCGAAGGTCTGGGTGGCCGTGAGGGAGCCCTCGCCGGGGTACGGCAGCGTCTCGCCGACGGCGATGTCGCCGTTGAGCGCGACGTCCGGCGTCGAGGTCACCTTGGTGATCGTGCCGGCGCCGAGGTTGCCGTCGCCGTAGCTCTTCCAGGCCCAGTCGGTGGCCGACCAGGTCACGGTCCAGCTGCCGTCCGCCGCGAGGCAGTCGGTGGTCGGGGCGACCTCGGTGTGGTGGGCTTGAGCTCCGGAGGCGAAGGCAACCGCTCCGGCGAGGCCGAGGGTGACGCTCGCGGTCAGACCCAGCACCCGCTTGAGGGTACGGTTCATGTCTCTCCTAAATAGATGACAGATGTTCTGGGGGGATTCGGGGCCGCTCGGTCGGAGGTGACGGCATCCGGCCGGCTCAGGCACCGTACCAAACAAGACACGTTGCAACCCGAAGAAGGGTCGCATCACGATTTTGTAACACCAGTTCGCAATGCTCGTGTGGCACATGGGGTGAGCGTTTCGCGACGACTACGCGAAACGGCCGGGCAAATGCCCGGCCGTCGTATGCGTTGTCGTGGATCAGCCCTGGTCGGGTTCGGCCTCGTCGATCTCGCCTTCCGACAGGTAGCCGGTGTCGACGATCTCCTCCTGGTAGTTCTCGGCGGTCACGTCGACCGGCGGGAGGAGGTAGGCGGGGATGAACTGGAAGCCGTTGTCGTAGCTGCCGAGGTCGTTGACCTCGGGGGTGCCGCCGTCGACGATCGCCTTGACCATGTTCGCGGCGACCTCGGCGAGTTTGCGCGTGTCCTTGAACACCGTCTCGGACTGGCCGGTGCCCTCTTTGATCGCCTTGAGCGACAAGGGTTCGGCGTCCTGGCCGGTGACCACGGGGAAGTCGTCGGACTTCGGGTCGTAGTCGGCGGCGACCAGCGCTTCGACCACGCCACGGCTGATGCCGTCGTAGGGCGAGAGCACCGCGTGGAGCTTCCGTTCGCCGTAGTGGTCGTCGAGGAGCTGCGTCATGCGCTCGCGGGCGACGCCGCGGTCCCAGCGCTCGGTGGAGGTGGGCTCCTGCTCGGTCTCGTCGGAGGGGATCTGGACGACGCCGGAGTAGAGGTAGCTCTCCAGGGTGTCGAGGCCGCCCATGAAGAAGTACTGCGAGTTGTTGTCGTCGAGTGCGCCGGAGAAGAGCTCGACGTTGAAGGGGCCTTCGCGCTCGTCGAGCTTGAGGGTCTCGATGATGTGCTGGGCCTGGAGCACGCCGACCTCGTAGTTGTCGAAGGAGGCGTAGTAGTCGACGTCGGGGGTGTCGAGGATGAGGCGGTCGTAGGCGATGACCGTCACGCCCTTGTTCTTGGCCTCGGCGAGGACCGCGCCGAGCGAGTCGTTGCCGATCGCGCCGACGATGAGGAACTCCACGCCCTTGTCGATCATGGAGCGGATCTGCTCGATCTGCATCTCGACGTTGTCCTCGCCGTAGGACAGGATCGTCTCGTACCCGAAGCCCTTGAGGCGCTTCTCCAGGTCGGCGCCCTCGACCACCCATCGGTCGGAGGTGGTGGTGGGCATGGCGATGCCGGTATGGCCGGTGAGCGCCCCGGACTCCCCGTCGGCGCCGCATCCGGCGAGGGAGGTGGCGGCGAGTCCCGCCGATCCGAAGAGCAGGCCACGACGACTGAGGTGCATGGGGAGGTACTCCTTCGAACGCGGGGTGTGTGCACCCCGAAACTACACGAACCAAAATCACAAAAATCGGGTCATACCGTGATCAATCCGTGTCCGAAACCGGCGGTGCCGGATCGGGGCCGCCGCGCGGCCCCTCGTCCCGTCCGGAACAGGACTTGACTGGTAACACTCCCGCCCCGAAAGGTAGAACGTGAGTCCCGAGTACCTCTCGGCGGGCCCTCCCGGAGCGACCGACCTCGCTCGGCGGCGCTCGGGACCGTCCGGGCAGCGGGCCCCGGGCGGGGGCCGAATACGATTGCGGGCATGGATGACCGCTGGATCGAAGTCGCCGACCGGGTGTGGGCGCGCAGGCTCGAGGAACTCGACCAGACCCTCGGTCTGGTGACGGGCGACGCGTGCGCGCTGGTGATCGACACCGGCGTCAGCGCCGAGGCGGGCTACGAGTTCGCGACCGCGATCCGCGAGCTCACCGACCTGCCCTGGCAGGTCGCCTACACGCACGACCACTTCGACCACTGGTTCGGGACGCAGGCGTTCGGGGAGTCGGCGGTCTGGGCCGTCGGAGACGGCACGTCGTACGTCGCGCGCGGCGACGAGCAGCGCAGGGCCTGGGCCGCGACGTACCGCCGGGACGGCAAGGAGGAGAGGGCCCGCCAGATCGGGGCCACTCGCCTGGTCCCGCCGAACTGCCGCGTCCAGGGCTCGGTCGGGCTCGACCTGGGCGGGCGGACCGTGGTGCTGCGGCAGGTTGGGCTCGCACACAGCGACAACGACATGGTGGTCGAGGTCCCCGACGCGGGCGTGCTCTTCGCGGGCGACCTCCTCGAAGAGGGCGCGGCCCCCAGCTACACCGGCGCCTTTCCGATCGAGTGGGCGCAGCACGTGGAGTACCTGCTCAGCTGGCGCCCCACGATCGTCGTGCCGGGCCACGGCGAGCCGGGCGACTACTGGTGGGCTCGCGGCCAGGCCCGCGACCTCGCCGAGACGGCCCGCCTGTGCGGCGAGGTCGCGCAGGGGTTCGTCACCGAGGACGAGGCGGTCGCGCACGGCCCCTTCGGGCCCGAGACCACCAAGGCCGCGATCGAGCGCTGGCGCGAGCTGACGCCGCCCCCGGCCGAACCCGCGCCGCCCGCCGCGACCGCACCGGCGGGCCCGCCGCCGCCCACGGTCGTCTACGAGATCTTCGACTACTCGCTCGACCTGCGCCCGTAGCTACTGCTCGAAGGGCTGGTCCTCGAAGCCGAGGTGGAGCTTCTTGAGGAGCGCGCCGAGCTGCGCGCGCTCGCGCTCGGAGAGCACCGCGAGGGTCTCCAGCTGGAGGTCGACGCCGGTGCGCACGGCCACCTCGATGACCTCGCGGCCGAGGTCGGTCATGCGGACCTTGAGGCCGCGCCGGTCCCCCGGGTCGGGCAGCCGCTCGACGTACCCGGCGGCTTCGAGCTTGTCGAGGCGGCCGGTGAGGCCGCCGGAGCTGAGCATCATCGCGGCGCTGATCTCCTTGGGCGAGAGCGTGTACGGCTCCCCCGAGCGGCGGATCGTCGCGAGGACGTCGAACTCGTTGCGCCCCAGGCCCTGTTCGAGCCGGAGCCGGTGGAGCCGCTCGCCGAGCTTCTGCGAGATGCGGTGGAGACGCCCGTAGAGCGCCATCGAGTCGAGTTCGAGATCCGGCAGCTCGCGGTGCCACTGCGCTGCGATGCGGTCCACGGCGTCCTCGGTCATGGGTGACATTCTTTCCCACCGGTCCTTCCCGGAGAGCGGTACCTGGCGGTGATACTGCTCAACCTCAAGTATCTTGACTTTGATTAGCTTGAGTGTAAGCTACTCTTATACAAGACATCTCAGGGAGCCCCGATGAACCGCAACGCCAAGGACCTCCTCCTCACCGCCCTCGCCCCCGTCATGTGGGGCACCACCTACGTCGTGACCACCGAGTTCCTCCCGGCCGACCGGCCGTTCCTCACCGCGATGCTCCGGGCCCTGCCCGCCGGGCTCCTGCTCGTCCTGATATCGCGCAGGCTCCCGAGAGGGTCGTGGTGGTGGCGGTCGGCCGTGATCGGGACGCTGAACATCGCGGTCTTCTTCGCCATGCTGTTCATCGCGACCTACCGCCTCCCCGGCGGCGTCGCCGCGGTCGCCGCCGCGGTCGGCCCGCTGGTGACGGCCGGTGCGACGCTGCTGATCCTGCACACGAAGGTCCGCCTGCGCACCTGGCTCCTCGGGCTCGCCGGCGTCGCGGGCGTGGCGATGGTGGTCCTCACCGCCGAAGCCGAACTCGACCTCGTCGGCGCGCTCGCCGGGATCGGCGGCGCGGTCTCGATGGCCGTGGCCGTGGTCCTCACCAAGAAGTGGGGCCTCCCCGAAGGGGCCGGACCGGCAGCCCTGGCCGGCTGGCAGCTCACCGCGGGCGGCGTCCTGCTCGTCCCGCTGGCCTTCGCCGTCGAGGGCACGATCCCCGCGCTCACGACCGCGAACGTGCTCGGCTACATATATCTCGGCCTGGTCAACACGGCCCTGGGCTACTGGCTGTGGTTCCGCGGCATCGGACGCCTCTCAGTCGTGCCGCTGAGCTTCCTGGGCCTGCTCTCGCCGCTCACCGCCGCCACCGTCGGCTGGCTCGCCCTCGGCCAGACCTTCACGGCCTGGCAGACCGCGGGCTTCGCCGTGGCCCTCGCCGCGACCGTGGCCGCACAACTCCACGCCAGGCCCCGCACCGCCGCCCCGGCGCCCGAACCCGAGAAGCAGCTCGCCCGCGTCTGAGACACGACGAGGGGCCCGTCCGCGGACGGGCCCCTCGTCGTGTCTCAGACCATCTTGCGCTTGTAGGCGCGCATGGCCAGGGGCGCGGTCACCGCGAAGATGCCCACCGCCCAAGCAAACGTCCACATCAGCGGCTCGGCGATCGGCCCGAAGGACAGCAGGCCGCGCATCGCGTCGGCCAGGTGCGTCACCGGGTTGACCTTCGCCCAGGCCTGCATGAAGCCCGGCATCGTGTTGATGTCCACGAACGCGCGCGAGGTGAACGTCAGCGGCATGATGATCACGAACGAGTAGATCTGGACCTTCTCCTCGGAGTCGGCCACGACCCCCATGAGCACCGAGACCCACGAGATCGCCAGCGCGAACACGACGAGGGTGAGCGTCGCCAGGAGGGCCCCGGAGACGCTGCGGAGCTCGAAGCCCATGAGCAGGCCGAGGCCGACCATGATCGCGATGGACCAGACCTGCTTGAACAGGTCGGCGAAGATCTTCCCGGCGAGCGGGGCCGAGCGGGCGATGGGCAGGGACCGGAAGCGGTCGTAGACGCCCTTGCGGAGGTCGGCGTTGATGCCGGTGCCGGTGTACATGGTCAGGAAGATGGCGTTCTGGGCGATGAGGCCGCCGAGGACGTACTGGAGGTAGTCGGAGGTGGAGCCGGCCATCTGGCCGCCGAAGACGTAGACGAAGAGCAGCAGAAACATGATCGGGCTCAGGGAGAGGTCGACCAGTTCGAACGGGTTGTGCTTGATGCGGACCATCTGGCGCCAGGCCATGGAGAGGGTCTGGCGGACGGTGTCGGCCGGGCCGGGTCGGCCCAGGGCCGGGGCTTCGACGGCGGTGGCGGGCATCGCTCGGCCTCCTCGGTCTGGGTGTCGGTGTCGGTCTCGGGTTCGGCGTCGGCCTCGGTGCGGTGGCCGGTGAGGGTCAGGAAGACCTCGTCAAGGCTGGAGAGGCCGAGGTGGAACTCGGTGAGGGCGATGCCGCGGTCGCGGAGGTCGGCGGCGAGGGTCGGCATGATGGCGTCGTCGTTGACGCCGAGGGTGATGGCGCCGGCTTCGACGATGGGGTCGAGGTCGGGGAAGCGTTCGGCGACGAGGGCGCGGAGGCTGTCGAGCTGGCCGTGGTCCTCAGGCTGGATGCGGAGGGTCTGGCCGCCGATCTTGGACTTGAGCTGGGTCGGGGTGCCGGTGGCGATGACCTTGCCGTGGTCGATGACGACGATCTCGTGGGCGAGCTGGTCGGCCTCTTCGAGGTACTGGGTGGTGAGGAGGACGGTGGTGCCCTCGGCGACGAGGTCGCGGACGAGTTCCCACAGTTCGCCGCGGGCGCGGGGGTCGAGGCCGGTGGTGGGTTCGTCGAGGAAGAGAATGCGGGGGCGTCCGACGAGGCTGGCGGCGAGGTCGAGGCGGCGGCGCATGCCGCCGGAGTAGGCCTTGGCGGGTTTCTCGGCGGCGTCGGAGAGGTTGAACTTGGCGAGGAGTTCGGCGGCGCGGGCCTTGGCGTCCCTGGTGGGCATGCCGAGGAGGCGTCCGATGAAGCGGAGGTTCTCCTCGCCGGTGAGCAGTTCGTCGATGCCGGCGAACTGGCCGGTGAGGCCGATGAGGGAGCGGACTTCGGGGGCGTGGCGGACGATGTCGTAGCCGCCGACGCGGGCCGTGCCGGCGGTGGGTTGGGAGAGGGTGGCGAGCATGCGGACCATGGTGGTCTTGCCTGCGCCGTTGGGGCCGAGGACGCCGAGGACGGTGCCGGCGCGGGCGGTCAGGTCGATGTGGTCGACGGCGACCAGGTCGCCGAAGTGCTTGGTGAGGCCTTCGATCTCGATGGCGTTGTCAGGCGACACGTCGTCCTCCTTCGGATGCGTTCGCACTGCGGGTGCGGCGGCGGGGTCTCGGTCGTCGCCGCATGAAGGTGCTGTTCATCATGATGTCATATTGACGCCCTGTTGGCATCATTCTGGCAGGCCGATTTTCGGGGCGCGTGCCGCCGCGGCGGGCCAGAGAATGATCATGCACCCGGGGTCCGACACGCGCCACGGGTTTGCGGGGACTACAGGGCCTGGAGGAGCTTCCTGACGCGCTTCTCGCTGACCTGGTAGCGGGTGCCGAGCTGCTGGGCGAAGAAGCTGACGCGCAGCTCTTCAAGCATCCAGCGGACCTCGCGGCCCTCGCCGGAGCGCAGCGCGGCGGGCCGGGTGCGCGCGAGCGCGTCCCGCTCGGCCTCCAGGGCCTGCACGGCCTCCATCTTGCCCTTGTCCCCCGCGACGTCGGCGGCCACGCGCCCGGCCCGGTAGGCGATGGCCTTGACGTAGCGGTGCACGTCGTCCAGGCGCCACCAGCCGGTCGCGCCCACGAAGCCGTCGGCGCCGGTGAGGGCTTCGAGCTGGCGGCGCATGTCGCTCATGGCAGGGAGCATCGCGAAGTCGAACTTGCCTTCGAGGCGCCGGGCGGCCTCGCGGCCTTCGGCGAGGATGGCCGCGGCCCTGCGCGCCACGGCGGCCGACTCGCCCGCGACCTCGGGCCGGGCGCGTTTGAGGAGCGCCTCGAAGCCCTCGCGGTCCCAGACGGGTCCGCCGCCTTCGATGAGGACCTTGTCGAGCACGGTGCGCACGCAGTCGGCCAGGAGCGCATCGACGTTCGCGTAGGGCCCGGTCGCCAGCGCGAGCAGCTCGTTGCGGGTGAGGGCCTCTTTGAGGTGCGGGTCGGGGGTGTTCAGGCGCAGGAGGCGGCGGGTGCCCGCCCACATGTTCGCGGCCTGGGAGCCGAGGTCGGGGAAGGCCTTGACGCCGACGGTGCCGCCCTCGTCGACCAGGGCGGGGTAGGCCTTGGCGGTGTAGCCCTTGCGGGGGGTCTCGTGCAGTTTCGGGAGGGCGTCGAAGTCCCAGGCCTTCAGGCCGGTGCGTTCGAGGTCGAAGGCCTCGGCGGCGGCCTCGCGGGTCTTGGGGGCGAGCTGGCGCTGGAGGGCGCCCAGTTCCTTGCCTTCGGCGACGATCTTGCCGTCCTCGTCCTTGACCTGGAAGGTGACGAGGAGGTGGCCGGGGACCTTGGCGAGGTCGAAGGCGTCCTCGGGGACGTGGACGCTGGTCATGGACTTGAGGGTGTCGGCGAGGGCGGCCATCATGGGGCGCCCGGCGACGGGGGCCATGCGGGCGACGGCGGCGCGGGCGAAGTCGGGGGCGGGCACGAAGCTGCGGCGCAGGGACTTGGGAAGGCTCTTGATGAGCGCTTCGGCGAACTCGGCGCGCAGGCCCGGGACCTGCCAGGTGAAGGCGTCCTCGTCGAGCTGCTGGAGGGCCGGGAGGGGGACGGCGACGGTGACGCCGTCGGAGGCCGAGCCGGGTTCGAACTCGTAGTCGAGGTCGAGGTCGACGCCCTCGGAGGTCCAGACCTCGGGGTAGGCGTCGGCTTCGACGTCGCCGGCGCGGTCGCCCAGGAGGAGGGCCTCGTCGAAGTCGAGGAGGGACTTGTCGCGCTCCTTCTTCCACCAGGAGTCGAAGTGGCGGCCCGAGACGATGTCGGCGGGCAGCCGCTCGTCGTAGAAGTCGAAGAGGGTCTGCTCGTCGGCGAGGAGGCCGCGGCGGCGGACCCGGCTCTCGAGTTCCTCGACCTCGCCGATCTTGGCGAGGTTGCCGGCGAGGAAGCGGTGGTGGGTGTCCCATTCGCCTTGGACGAGGGCGTGGCGGATGAACAGCTCGCGGCTGAGGGGCACGTCGATGCGCCCGAAGTTGACGCTGCGGCGGGCCACGATCGGGACGCCGTAGAGCGTCACGCGCTCGAAGGCGAGGACAGCGCCGGCGCGCTTGGACCAGTGCGGTTCGGAGTAGGTGCGCTTGACGAGGTGCTGCGCGATCGGCTCGACCCATTCGGGTTCGATCTTGGCGCAGACGCGGCCCCACAGGCGACTGGTCTCGACCAGTTCCCCGGCGACGACCCAGCGGGGCTGCTTCTTGGCCAGGCCCGAGCCGGGGAAGATCGCGAACTTGGCGTTGCGGCCGCCGAGGTACTCGCGGGTGTCGGCCTCCTTGACGCCGATGTGGGAGAGGAGCCCGGCGAGGAGGGCGGTGTGGACGCTCTTGGGGGCCGGGGTGGTGTCGGGCGACTCGACCGGGATCTTGAGGCTCTTGAGGACGCTGAGGATCTGGCGGACGAGGTCCTGCCATTCGCGGATGCGCAGGTAGTGCAGGTACTCCTGTTTGCACATGCGCCGGAACGCGCTGGAAGAGCGGGAGCGGCGCTCGTCTTCGAGGTAGCGCCAGAGGTTGAGGAACGCCGAGAAGTCGGAGTCGGGGTCGTTGAAGCGCGCGTGCGACTGGTCGGCCTGGGCGCGCTTGTCGGCCGGGCGCTCCTTCGGGTCCTGGATGGACATCGCGGCGGTGATGACGGCGACGGCGTGGACGCAGCCCTCCTCGCGGGCCTGGAGGATCATCCGCGCCAGGCGCGGGTCGATCGGCAGTCGCGCGATGTCGCGCCCGGCCTTCGTCAGGCGCCGCTCGCCCGAGCGCACGTCCTCCAGGGCGCCGAGCTCCACCAGGAGGTCCATGCCGTCCTTGATGTTGCGCGAGTCGGGGGCGTCGACGAACGGGAAGGTCTCGACCCGGCCGAGCTTCGCGGCGGTCATCTGGAGGATGACGGAGGCGAGGTTGGTGCGCAGGATCTCGGCGTCGGTGAACTCGTCGCGCGCGTTGAAGTCGTCCTCGGAGTACAGGCGGATGCACACGCCCTCGGCGACGCGCCCGCAGCGCCCGGCCCGCTGGTTCGCGCTCGCCTGGCTGATCGCCTCGATCGGCAGGCGCTGCACCTTGGTGCGCGCCGAGTAGCGGGAGATGCGCGCGAACCCGGCGTCGACGACGTAGCGGATGCCCGGGACCGTCAGCGAGGTCTCGGCGACGTTGGTGGACAGGATGATCCGGCGCCCGGTGTGGGGCCGGAACACCCGGTGCTGCTCCTCGGCCGAGAGCCGCGCATAGAGCGGCACGACCTCGGTGCGCGGCAGCTTCGCCTTCTCCAGGGCGTCGGCGGTGTCGCGGATCTCCTGCTCGCCGGAGAGGAAGACGAGGACGTCGCCGTCCCCGATGCGGGAGAGCTCGTTGACCGCGTCGAGGATGCCGTCGGTCTGGTCGCGGTCCTGCTCGCCGTCCTCGCCGCGCAGCGGCCGGTAGCGAACCTCCACCGGGTAGGTGCGGCCGGAGACCTCCAGGACCGGCGCGGGCCCGGACTCGGAGGCGAAGTGGTTCGCGAAGCGCTCGGGGTCGATGGTCGCCGAGGTGACGATGACCTTCAGGTCCGGTCGCTTGGGGAGGATCTGGCGCAGGCACCCGAGGATGAAGTCGATGTTGAGGCTGCGCTCGTGCGCCTCGTCGATGATGATCGTGTCGTAGGCGCTCAGGAGCCGGTCGTGCTGGATCTCGGTGAGCAGGATGCCGTCGGTCATGAGCTTGACGAAGCTGGAGTCCGAGACCTGGTCGGTGAAGCGGACCTTCCAGCCGACCGCCTCGCCCAGCGGCGAGTGCAGCTCCTCGGCGATGCGCTCGGCCACCGCGCGGGCGGCGATGCGCCGCGGCTGCGTGTGGCCGATCATGCCGCGCACGCCGCGGCCCAGTTCGAGGCAGATCTTCGGGATCTGCGTGGTCTTGCCCGAGCCGGTCTCCCCGGCGATGATGACGACCTGGTGGTCGCGGATCGCTTCGAGGATGTCGTCCTTGCGCTGCGAGACCGGCAGCTCCTCGGGGTAGACGATCGCCGGCACCGACGCGGCGCGGGCCGCCAGCGCGGCCTCCTTGCGTTCGACCTCGGCTTCGAGCCGGCCGAAGGCCTCGGTGCGGGCGGGGCCGGCGAGTTCGCGGGCCTCGCGAAGGCGCCTGCGGAGGGCACGCTGATCGGCCGTGCGCAGCGCGGAGACGCGCTCGTGCAGGCGGGGACGGGAGTCGGCGGAGCTGGGCATGACGATCGTCAACGATACGCGGACGGCCCGGCCGAGCGCCACGCGATTACGCGCGGTGTGGCCGGGCCGTCCGCGGCGGCCTTCAGTTCTCTTCGAGGTCCCCGCACAGGACCCGGTCGGAGTCCAGGCCCGCGGCCTCGGTCGCCGGCTCGGGGGCGTGGACCACGACCGACTCGGCGCGGTCGTCGAGCACGAGCGGCACGGAGGCCGTGGTCGCCCCGGTCCCCGACTCGCTGGTCGTGAACGTCAGCTGGACGATGTTCCCGGCCGCGTCCTCGCCCGAGGCGTCGGCGAGCCAGTGCCCGCCGCCGGGCGGGTCCTCGTCGCACTCGCCGTCGTGGACGTGCGCCGTGTACTCGAGGCCCGGTTCGAGCCCGGTCACCGACAGCTGCACGGAGGTCCCGTCGCCCGAGGAGACCTCGGCGGTCCCGGTCGCCCGCGGCGCGGCCTCGGCCCACGCGGCGGTGACGCCCAGCGAGGCCGTCCAGGCCCCGCCCAGGTCGGCGTCGTCCTCGGCGTCGGAGCCGCACCCGGCGGCGGCGACGGTCAGCACTGCCGCTGCGGCGGCTGCGGCGGCTCGGATCAACGGCATCGGCGCTCCTCGGTCGGTCGGCGCCCCGCGGCGGGGCGACCCCAGTATCGGCCCGGAAGCGGCGCCGATCCGGGATCGCCGCGCGGAGCTACGCGGCCACGGGCTCGTCGAGCGCGATCCCCTCCCCGCGGCGCAGCTCGACCCTGCGGGTCAGGCCCAGGCCCTCAAGGAACGCCTCGTCGTGGCTGACGACGACGAGCGCGCCCTCGAAGGCGCCGAGCGCCTGCTGGAGTTGCGCGGTCGAGGACATGTCGAGGTTGTTCGTCGGCTCGTCGAGCAGGAGCAGCTGCGGCGCGGGCTGCGCCGAGAGCACCGTGGCCAGGGCCGCGCGCAGGCGCTGCCCGCCCGAGAGCGTCGCGACCTTCTGGAACACCGAGGCGCCGCGCATCCCGAAGCGCGCCAGGCGCGTCCGCAGCAGCGACTGGTCGGCCTCGGGCGCCCGGGCGCGGACGCTCTCCAGGACCGTCGCGTCGTCGTCGAGCAGTTCGAGCCGCTGCGTGAGGAACCCGTGCGGGACCCGCGAGGCCGAGGCGAGCGCCCGCAGCAGCGTGGTCTTGCCCGAGCCGTTGTCGCCGGTCACCGCGATCCGCTCGGGACCGCGCACGTGCAGGCCCAGCCCCTCGCCGTACAATTCGCCGACCTTGAGGCCCTTGACGATCGCGATCTCGCGGTGCGAGGAGACGTGCGTCTCGGGCAGGTCGACGCTGATCGCGCCGTCGTCGCGCAGCGAGTCCTCGGCCGCGTCCAGGCGCTCGCGCGCCTCGGCCACGTCCTCCTGCTTGGCCAGCAGGATCTTCGCCGAGGACACCTCCCCGGCGTTCTTCTTGCCGTTGAGGAGGATCTTCGGCGTCCCGCCGCGCTCGCGCTCGCGCCGCCACGCGGCGGCGCCCTTGTCGTTCTGCATCCGGGTGGCGACGAGCTCGCGGCGCTGGCGCGTCAGGTCCTGCTTGGCGTCGCGCACGGCGCGGGCCGCGGCCTCCTTCTCGGCGGCCACGACCTGCTCGTACGCGCTGAAGTTCCCTTCGAAGACGCGGATGCGGCCCCGGTAGAGCTCGGCGACGGCGTCGACGTGCTCCAGGAGCGCCCGGTCGTGGCTGACGACCACGAGCGTCCCGTTGAACCGGCGGATCGCCTGGTAGAGGCGCTTGCGGGCCGAGCCGTCGAGGTTGTTCGACGGCTCGTCGAGCAGGAGCACGTCGGGCCTGCGGGCGAGGCGCCCGGCCAGGCCGACGAGCATGGACTCCCCGCCCGAGAGCGTCCCGACGGTCCGGTCGAAGCCGATGTGGTCGAGGCCGAGCTCGTCGAGGGCGACGCGGGAGCGGTCGAGGAAGTCCCAGTCGTCGCCGATGGCCGCGAAGTGCGCCTCGCCCGCGTCCCCGGACTCGATGGCGAGGAGCGCCTCGCGCTGGGCGGCGATGCCCAGCAGGTCGGCGACGGTGTCGCCCAGGCGCAGCGGCAATTCCTGCGGGAGGTGCTCGATGAGCCCGGACGCGGTGATCGTGCCCGAACCGGGCCGCAGGAGCCCGGCGACCAGGCGCAGCAGGGTCGACTTGCCGGTGCCGTTGTCGCCGACGAGCGCGGTGCGGCCGTCGGAGAAGACGGCGTCGACGCCGTCGAAGACGCGGTCGCCCTCGGGCCAGGCGAAGCGCAGCTGTTGGACGTTGATGTAGGTGGTCATGCGACCTCTCTCAGGTTCGACGCGGAACGGAATCGAATGAGAGACATCGCGCCGGAACGGCGAGAAGGAGATTTCCCTACAGCGCCGCTGAGCGGCGGTGGGCACCCTCTTGATCGAAGACACACCGTGCACGTGCGCAGAGACGTGGCGGCGCGATGTCTACGACCTAGAGCTTCAAGTGAGTGCCTAACCTCGGGAACAAGGACGGGACAAGGCTAGCCGGGCTCCGGACGGACTGTCAAGGGAAATGGGACGCGGGCCGCCCGGCGCCCTTCGCGCCGGACGGCCCGCCACGGCGAGTGCGCGCCGTGTGCTCCGTGGGTGTGCGTCAACAGGCCGAGGTCTGGCGCCACACGCCCCATTCGCCGGTCGTGCCGGGCGTCTCGCCGGTGGTCCACCAGCTCGCGCGGTAGGCCGCGCCGCCGTAGGTGACCTCGTCGCCGGAGTTGTAGACGGCCGAGGAGGACCAGGCGCCGGCGTCGCAGCCGGTGCCGTCGCCGCCGGGCGTGGTCGGCGGGTCGGTCGGGTCGGGCCCGCCGCCGTCGCCGCCGAAGTCGACGTCGATGCACGAGTAGAAGGCGTTCGCCGTGTCGGCGATGACCCACACGCTGAAGATCAGGTGCTGTCCGCTGCGCTGGGGCAGGTTCACGTTGTGGGTCATGGTGTGGTCGGGTTGGGCGCCGCCCATCGCGAAGGAGGCGATGGGCGTCAGGACGAGGTCGTCGCGGGTGAGCGGCTGCGTCGGGTCGTAGGAGTCCTTGGTGATGTAGTAGTCGAACGTCGCCGTGGAGTGCCGGGCCGTCATCGTCCAGGTGAAGGAGCGGTTGCCCGCGTTCACCGAGGTGGTGGGCCAGTTGCCGCCGCGCGGGTCGTCGAGTTCGGCGAAGGGGGCGTTGCCGCCGGAGCACAGCTCGCCGTCGGCCGGACCGGCGGCGGGGAAGCCCTTGGGGCCCTCGACGCTCTGGGGCTCGTACGAGATGGCACCGCAGTTGGTGACCTCGCCGCTCGCGCACAGCGCGGAGCGGGAGGGCGGGTCGGAGGTGTAGCCGTGGCCCCAGGCGAGTGCCGCCAGTGAGGCCGAGACCGCGAGTGTCGCGGCGCCGGCGATGGACAGGATGATCTTGCGCGTGTTGCGCATCGTCGTCTCCCATCGAGGAGGTGGGTCAGCAATGCTTCGGTGCACCATGGGGGTGACCAGGTAAGACACCGAATTAGAAAGTAACCTAACAGTTAAGTGGGCCGTGACACAAGGGGAACGGCGGCAGAATTCTGGCGCTCGCGGAATTTCCGTTCGAACCCGTGCGAAACCACCGCGTTCACACACGGCACACGTCGGAATATGATCGATAATCTTCTATACATGGATATGCATGGGCGTCGGCGTGACCACCGTCGTGTGCGAGCACGAGACGACGGGCCCTCACGAGCGCTACGATTTCCCGGTTGCGCCGCATCGCGGCCCCGGCCCGGATGCCGCCCGAAGGGCAGAGCACCGGCGCCCGCGGCCGGCGCGACGTCGACTACTTCCACACCTTCCGCTCCGCACCAGAGGAGAGCCGTGTCCGCTGCCATCAACGCCGCCCAGGGGGTCTCGCAGGTCCGCGCCGAGCAGGCCCGGCTCGACGGCCTGTACGCGCGGCTCGACCGGCTCCGCGAGGAGACCGCCGCCCGGCTCGACGAGGTCCGGCGCCGGCACGTGGAGAACGAGCAGGAGCGCTCGCAGCGCGACGCCGAGACGCACCTGCACCACCGCCGCATCGCCCAGCTCGACGCCGTCGAGGAGGGCCTGTGCTTCGGCCGCCTCGACTACATCGACGACGAGGACCCGATGTACCTGGGCCGCATCGGCGTCCACGCCGAAGGCGGCGAGCAGCTCCTGGTCGACTGGCGCTCGGAGGCCGGCCGCCGGTTCTACCTCGCGACCGCCGCCGCGCCCGCGGGCGTGCGCCGCCGCCGCCACCTGCACACCAAGGGTCGGCGCC